>NZ_LXEP01000008.1 GCF_001654835.1 Buttiauxella gaviniae ATCC 51604 | reverse complement strand
CCATTTATGAAAATTCACCGACGTGCAGATAAAAAGATTAGCTTGCTCACAATTCTTGACGTAACTACCTCAAAACAGACAACTCTGAATAGCATCTAAATAATCACCTGCTTTACTGAATCTTTGGGCTTTATGCTTATTCAGGAAGACAGGGGATTAAAAAATGACTGAAACAGCAACAACACATCAGGACAGCGGAACGCTGACAGGTTCAGATACACGTCGTCGTATTTGGGCAATTGTGGGAGCCTCATCGGGGAATCTGGTTGAATGGTTTGATTTCTATGTCTACTCATTCTGTTCACTCTACTTTGCACATATCTTCTTCCCTTCGGGCAATAGCACAACACAACTTCTACAAACTGCCGGGGTATTTGCCGCAGGTTTTTTAATGCGCCCGATTGGTGGTTGGCTGTTTGGTTATATTGCCGACAAGCACGGGCGTAAAAACTCGATGCTCATCTCTGTTTGCATGATGTGTTTTGGATCTCTGGTAATCGCCTGTTTGCCCGGTTATTCCTCGATTGGCACTTGGGCACCGGCACTTTTGTTGCTTGCTCGTTTATTTCAGGGGCTATCTGTTGGAGGGGAATACGGTACGAGTGCAACTTATATGAGTGAAGTTGCAGTAGAAGGGCGGAAAGGTTTTTATGCGTCTTTTCAATACGTAACACTCATTGGTGGGCAACTTTTAGCGCTACTCGTTGTGGTTGTACTTCAACAAGTTCTCAGTGATGGAGAGTTGCGTGAATGGGGATGGAGGATACCTTTCGCACTGGGCGCAGTACTTGCCGTTGTCGCCCTCTATTTACGCCGTTCATTAGATGAAACTTCAGATAAAGCGACCCGGGAACACAAAGATGCAGGGACTCTGGGTGGGCTTTGGAAAAACCGTAGAGCCTTTATTATGGTACTCGGGTTCACAGCCGGTGGGTCACTTAGCTTCTATACCTTCACAACTTACATGCAAAAGTACCTGGTCAATACCGCAGGGATGCATGCCAACACAGCCAGCGCATTAATGACCTTCGCATTGTTTATCTTTATGTTGGTGCAACCCTTCTTTGGTGCGTTGTCCGACAAAATAGGTCGTCGAAATTCGATGCTTTGCTTTGGTGGCCTGGCAACGGTGATGACTGTGCCAATTCTGACTGCTTTACAAAGCGTTAGCTCACCTTATGCCGCATTCGGTCTGGTCATTCTCGCGATGCTGATCGTCAGTTTTTACACTTCAATAAGTGGTATTTTGAAAGCCGAGATGTTTCCACCTGAGGTACGTGCATTAGGTGTTGGCCTTTCGTATGCGGTTGCAAATGCCTTGTTTGGCGGGTCGGCTGAATATGTTGCACTCTCACTTAAATCCATCGGAATGGAGACTGCATTTTTCTGGTATGTCTCAGGAATGGGGGCGCTGGCATTTCTGGTATCGCTATTGCTACACCGCAAAGGGAAGGGCATCAAACTCTAATATTTAGCGAATTGCCATATTGCATAGCCGGTGGCTGCACCGGCTACATCCCATGTGAAATCTTTCCAGCTCCATCCACTTCCAGCCGGGCGGCTATCCCATAATTCTTTCGTGGCCCCAAGACTTACCGAAAATAAGAAACCAAAATTCACACTGCGGGAGTCACTCCAGCCCTGATGCTGGCCATATTCATTCCCTGCTGCGGATAAAATAGCCGATGCGATAAAGTGCTGTGCTTTATCCTGACCATGCCATTGGTCTTGTGCCATATGGCTGCAACCGCTAAGAAGGAATATTGAGGTGGGTAAAAAACGCAGCATTCATGATCCTCTGGCTACTGAAAAGCCCTGCAAGCAGGGCTTTTCAGTATAGCGATGAATTACAGAATACGACTTATCAAACGGTCTATACGGATACGGCGTAAGCGGCGAATAAGCTTGCGCACTTTAACCGGATATTCCGCGATGCTCTGCAAATCACGATAATGCTGAACGACCGTGGTGTGAGTCCGAATCAAATCTAATTCATGGTCACGCTGCGCCGTCAGTTCCTGTTTTGGATCGTGAATAAGAATCGCATTCTCCAGATCCAGTCTCCACGCTCGCGGGTTGAGGTTATTACCGGTCAGCAGCATCCACTCATCATCGACCCACATGCCTTTCAGATGGTAACTGTTATCGTCATCTTTCCACAGGCGAACAATTAATTGCCCGCTGTTAACGTAGTATTGTAAGCGGCTCAGGAAGCGACGAAGGTTTATTTCATAGAGATAAGGTAAGGCACCGATAATCTTAAACGGTTGATCTTCCGGAATATAAAAATCATTCGCGGTTTTATCACCGACAATAATCTCGACCTGTTTCCCTTCGCGTAAGAGCGTAATAATGTTACGCACCAGCACCGCTGGAAGGTTGAAATAAGGCGTACAGATAACAAGTTTCTGCTCGGTACAAGGCATCAAATGATAGATGGTTTTATTGAGCAGGCTAGCTTTACCCAGCCCGACTAATGGCGTAACGGCAAGCTGTTCGTTATCGGCATTACCCTGGAAATGAAAACTGGCATCTCGCAGTTCCTGGCGGAACAAACGAATATCATTTTTGATCTCTGGGCTTTTTGGCCTGTGTAGTTTATCCAGGCGATGTACCGCACGACCATGTACCAGATTTTCTAGCATCCAGTTATACATGATGTCGGAAAGCTGAGGGTTACAGATGACCTGATAGCGGTCATAACGATATTTATCATGCTGATGCAGATAGACGTCATTCACACTGGCACCGCTGTAAATCACGCAATCATCAACAATAAAACCTTTGAAATGCAGAACGCCTAATGCTTCGCGCGTGTTCACTGGCACGCCGTACACTGGAATATCTACGCCGGGATACTCCTCGGTCATACGATGATACCAGTCAGCATTGGTATTGGTCGCGGCGGCTCCGATGCGTCCTCGCTGCGCGCGATGCCAGTCCACCAGAACGGTTACTTCAATTTCCGGGCGTTGCTGTTTTGCCTGGTAGAGCGCGGTTAACACGGCTTTACCAGCATCATCTTGTTCAAGATACAATGCGACAATACAGATGCGGCGAGTTGCGCTCGCAATTTTTTGCAGCAGAACTTCACGGAAATCCGCTGGGGAGAAAAGGGTCTTTACATCATCAACTGACTGAGAAAGCTTCGGCAATTGGGCAAGGTGTTGTTGATGTTTATTACGTTTAAATTTAGACAACATCACAGTGCGTATCTTCTCTATTCATTGGATGGCCTTCTGCAAAATCCAGACGTCAGAACCTGCTGATAATACCACTACTGACCCGCAAAGTGAGTAAGTTTTCCAGTACCTTACTCACGAATCTATGCTTTTTATCAATGGAAGAGCCAGACTTACGATGCCATCTTCCAGTTGTATATCGACATCAAATCCGAGTTTTCTGGCCAAAGTGACCATGCCACGATTGTTCGGCATCGTAATGCCATTTAATCTTTGCAGCCCATGATCACTGGTATAGGAAATCAGTTTTTCCAGTAATCGCCGCCCCAATCCCAAACCCTTCAGGTCAGAACGAACCAGCACAGCAAATTCCGCATCGATATTGTCGGGATCAGAGATCGCGCGCGTGACGCCGATTATCTCACTCTCGCCATTTTGTTGGCGCACTGCGACGAATGCCATTTCTCGATCGTAGTCGATCTGGGTCATATTGGCTAAATCTTCATGGGTAAATTCGTTGATCTCACTGAAGTAGCGATAGTAGAGATCTTCTTTGGTAACCAGAGAAATAAACTGTTGAAGCAAGGGCTCATCCTCCGGAAGGATCGGGCGGAACAGGCATTGCTCGCCGTTCTTGAGAGTCACATTTTCTTCAAGTTGGTACGGATAGGGGCGGATCGCTAATCGTGTTTCTGCATCTCCGTCAAATTTACCGAGCTGCAAAGTCACGTCCAGAAGTGTGAATTCATTACCGGAGGCTAAAAGCGGATGAATATCCAGACGCCGGATTTCCGGGCAATCCACAATCAGGTTTGAGACCTGTACCAGTACCTGGCTGATACCGGGCACATCTAACGGGCGTAATGCGCTGCGCCCACGTATTTTGCCGCTTTTGATCGCCTGAATAACCAAATAACGGGCAAGATTCATATTGAGTGGCGGTAAGGCCACCACGGCCTGCTGATCGGGGCGCCACTCGACGCCGCCTTCGCCCAGCATAATCAGAGGGCCAAAGACGGGATCATGCTCAACCACTATCCGCAGCTCCTGTGCACCTGCCCGGTTAGCCATACTTTGGACCAACAACCCGTGGATACGTGCCTGTGGCCAGGTCATTTTCACTCGATCAATGATGGCATCAGCGGCTTGTTGCACCTCAGTGGCGGTTCTCAGGTACAACATGACACCCTGAACTTCAGATTTATGGGGAATATCAGGGGAGCGTAATTTCAGGGCGACCGGGTAACCAATCTGTTCGGCAATATGCACGGCTTCCGCGCTATCACCGGCAATCCAGGTTGGCAGCGTGTTTAGCCCGTACGCTTGTAAAATAGGTCGCACTTCATGGGTATCGAGAGAGGTGGCTCCTTCGGTCAGTGCTTGTTGCAGAAGAGCATGAGCTTCACTGGCATTGGCTTGCAGATTGGCAGGTAACGCTGGCGTTTCACGCAGCTGTTTCTGATTTCGACGATATTCCACCATATGCATAAATGCGGTTACCGCACCTTCAGGTGTGCGGTAAGTCGGGATACCCGCGTCACTGAACAATCGCCTGGCTTCCTGAGAGGAAAACTCGCCACACCAGTTGGTTATTAACGTGATGTATTTGCCGCGTGGATGTTTGTGGATTAAGTCGATTAACTCGGTGGCGCTTACCGTCCCAGGGGCTGCAGCACTCGGGGCATGGATGATCATCAGGGCATCATAATCCTGGCTATCAAGTAGCGTTTCAACCGCGTGCAGGTAGCGTTCCGGAGTGGCATCGTCGCGTAAATCTAACGGATTACCACTTTCAACACTGACAGGCAAAGCGCTCCTGAGCTTATCGAGTATTTCATCATTCAGTGTCGCCAGTTTGCCGTTGCGCAGCCATAGCTCATCCAATGCCAGGGCGGCGGGAGCTGCACCATTGCTGATAATCATTAAGCGTTCACCGCGTAATGGCCTCATATGGCTTAGCGTCTCTACCGCTGAGAACAGCTCATGAGTGTCCTGAACGCGCAATAGACCAGCACGTTGAATGGCGGCATCCCATGCGGCATCGAGTCCGATATGGGTTTTCAGTAGTTCTTGTGCTTTGGCACTGCGGCCGCTTTTAATCACCAGAATCGGTTTGTTACGCGAAGCACTTCGCGCCGCTGAAACAAAGCGACGAGCGTCGCTCAAATGTTCCAGGTAAAGCAAAATGGCGCTGGTTTTGGTATCGCGAGCCAGGTAATCCAGTAGCTCATCAACATCAATATCGAGACTGTCACCGAGCGCGATAAACCATGAGAAGCCCATTTCACGTTGCTGAGCCCAGTCCAGAATAGTGTTCGAAACCGCCGCTGATTGCGAAATAAAGGCCAGTTTACCTTTTTGAATTGGGACGGGTGAGAAACTCGCATTCAGACCTTGCCATGGCGCAAGCAAGCCGAGGCTGTTTGGCCCCAGCAGACGCATTTGCCATTGGGTGGCGCAGGCTAATAATTTAGGGAGTTGCTCAGATGGGGCAGAGAGAATAATGCAGGCTTTGCAGCCTTTTTCACCCAGAGCTTGTAGCAGTTCGAGATTACGTTTTGAGTTTGTGCAAATGACGGCAAGATCGGGCGGGAAAGGGAGGCTTGCGATATCAGGCCAGGCAAGAACGCCGCAAACCGCTTTATGGCTGGGCGTTACAGGCATGACCGGGCCATTAAAACCTCCAGCCAGAAGATTGCGCATCATTAAGTAGCCTGCGCGATCGGTTTTCGCAGAAGCCCCGACAACAGCGATTGATTTGGGACGCAATAGCGCCTCCAGCCCACGTTGACTCATTGCTCTCTCCCCTGAGAATTAACTCAGTGAGTTTAAACGCTTTCTGGTTCCGCTGCTGTGATGCTGGACTGATGATGGGGTTTGCCTGCCAGATATCGCTCACGAAACAGCGTGAAATGTTCGGTTAGCCCAACAGCTGCGTGTTCATCGCCGGCCAGTGCGAGCAAGGCTGCAGCGACTTCTGCGGTGCAGTATTGCCCGTCAGCATGAACTTCACGGAGCCGATAAGCAGAGACAATACTCAAGTCCACTGAAATGACCGGAAGATTGTCCAGGTAAGGACTCTTGCGAAACATTTTACGCGCTTCAGTCCATGTGCCGTCGAGCATGATGAAAAGCGGTGGTTTGCCACTTTTGGGCGGCACGGTCAGCACTTCTCGCCCAACGCTTGCATAAGAAGCGGGGAATACGACCATCGGTTGGTAATCCGGGGAGCTGACTAAATCGAGCAGGGCCTGCGGTGGTTCGGTTCGTGACCACTGAAAAGCTTCGGTATCCGGCAAAATATCTGCAATGAGTCGCCCGGTATTGCTCGGCTTCATCGGTTCGGTGTCGAACATCACCAGGCAGAAACGGCTACGCGCATTTTGTGGCTGTAGTGTTTCGCACAGGCATTGTTTTAGCGGCAGCAAGCAACGCTGACAACGGCGGATGCGGTTACCACGAGCAAGGAAAGGGCGGGTTGCACGCGCCAGGCGTTCGGCACGAAGACGTAAGACGGCGTTTTCAGTCATCAGATAAACAAGCTTAAAAACGCCATTCTAACGTAGATGAGGCATTCGGGCACAATAAACGTACCCGTGAAGTTAGATGTTTTCGTTCAACCAGCTATCAAACGGTGCTTTAGGCATCGCACCGTTTAGCATGTCGACCATTTCACCTTTTTTGAACACCATTATGGTTGGAATACTGCGGATACGGAAACGTGCGCTCAGTGCCGGCTCTGCTTCTGTATTCACTTTTACAAAACGCACTTTGCCGCTACGTTCTTCCGCCACATCTTCGAAGATTGGCGCGAAGTTCACGCATGGCCCACACCACGGCGCCCAGAAATCCACGACTACGGGTAAATCATCTTGCAGCAGTTTATCCAGCGTTTCGCTGGTGGCATTAATCACTTCACCATCAAATAGTTCATGGCCACAACGGCCACATTTCGCACCGTCATCAATACGCTCATCGGGGATGCGATTAATCGCCTGGCAGGCGGCACAAACGGTATTCATAGCTAACCTCTAAAGGATACGTTGTCTGAAAACAGTCAACTCGTCAGTAATGTTTCTTATATGTTAAATATTATCGGCGATTAATAGAGTACCAGCCAAGTGATTTATTCGATGGATATAATAGTTATTGGCTTTCGACCAAAGTTAATGGCTAAGCCGTGCCACATCGGGTAATCTGCGCGCCACGCGCTCAGCCAGGTGGAGAGAAGAATGAACGACGAATTTAAAGGTAAAAGCGGCAAGGTCAAAGTGATGTATGTCCGCGGTGACGATGACAGCGAAAAACGCAGCCAAAACCCGCGCACAGGTAAAGGTGGTGGGCGTCCGGCGGCACCGTCACGTGGTGAGGGCCGTCGTGGTCCACGTCGTGATGATAAGCCTGGCGCCGGGCGTGATCGGAATCGTAGTGATGATCGTGACGATCGCGGTGATAACCCGTGGCGTACGGTTTCACGACCGCCAAGAGAAGAAGTAGTTGAAGCAGGCGAACAAATGGGTGCCAATGGCAGACCAATTGTTGACCCTGAAGTGATTCGCCGCCAACGTGCGGAAGAAACTCGTGTTTACGGTGAAAATGCTTGCCAGGCGCTGTTCTTGAGCCGCCCTGATTGCATCGTACGCGCCTGGTTTGTCCAGAGCGTGACTCCGCGTTTCAAAGAAGCATTACGTTGGATGGCAGCAAACCGTAAAGCCTACCATGTGGTAGATGATGCTGAGTTAGTTAAAGCATCAGGTACTGAGCACCACGGTGGCGTTTGCTTCATCATTAAAAAGCGTCGTGGTATCACAGTGGATAGCTGGCTTTCTAAAGCTGGTGAAGAAGATTGTGTACTGGCGCTGGAAAACGTGGCTAACCCGCACAACCTCGGCGGCATTATGCGCAGCTGTGCACACTTCGGTGTGAAAGGTTTGCTGGTGGAAGATGCAGCAATGCTGGAGTCTGGTGCTGCTGTTCGTACTGCTGAAGGCGGTGCGGAGCATGTTGAAGCCATCAGCGGCGAGACTTTCGAAGACGGTCTGGAGCAATTCCGTAAAGCCGGTTATGCGATTGTCACAACATCAAGCCACAAAGGAACTCCGCTTTTCAAAGCTGAGTTGCCGAAGAAAATGGTTCTGGTGTTAGGTCAGGAACGCGAAGGCGTTTCCGATGCAACCTTCGAAAATGCTGATATGAGCGTGGCGATTACCGGTACTGGTAATGTTGAAAGCCTGAACGTATCAGTAGCAACCGGTGTGTTGCTCTCGGAATGGTGGCGTCAAAACAAAGCGTGATGCTTTGTTAATGACTGCTTTAAAAAGCCAGCGAAAGCTGGCTTTTTTGTCTCTTTAATCTGGCAATACAGGCGTCCAGTTAATCGCTGGCTGGTTGCGCTCAGTCAGATACTCATTAGTTTTAGAGAAATGACCGCAGCCCATAAACCCACGATGTGCTGATAAAGGCGAAGGATGGGGAGCTTGTAAAACATGGTGGCGATTGCGATCGATAAAGCTACCTTTCTTTTGCGCGTGCGAACCCCAAAGCAAAAAGACCACACCTTCACAGTGTTCGTTGATAAGCGCTATCACTTTATCCGTGAACGTCTCCCAACCTAATTTCGCATGCGAATGCGCATTGCCTGCTTCAACAGTCAGTACGGTATTGAGCAATAATACGCCCTGGCGCGCCCAGCTTTCCAGATAGCCGTGGTTTGGCCGCGTAAAATCAGCAATATCGGTCTGTAGCTCTTTATACATATTGGCTAATGATGGCGGCACTGCAACGCCGGGAAGCACAGAAAAGGCCAGCCCATGCGCCTGTCCTGGCCCATGGTAAGGGTCTTGACCAAGGATCACGACTTTCACATCACCCAGCTCAGTAAACCTGAATGCGTTGAACACATCTTTCTGCGGAGGATAAACCGTGACTCCAGCAGCACGCCGTTCAGTAACTGTCGCCAGTATGTTTGTGAAATAGGTCTGCTGCTTTTCTTGCGCCAGCACATCGTGCCATGTGAGGGGGGTTGTCATCTCGCTCTCCTGCGATTCGGAATGCCACTAGCTTAACCACTTCTTTCTTCTAAGCAAAATGGATGAACGGCGGATAAGCGTGAAACCTAAAAAAATTTGAAAATTTACATAATTTTTAATTTTCACTAGCTTAGCTAAGTTGATGTAAAACAAATAAATGATATCATAGGCACATAGAAGGCATGGATTTAATTGATTTAAATCAAAGTTTGAAGCTGGTTTGGCTAGTATAAAGATCAGTAACGCAACAATGGTTTTACCAATGAGCCAGTTTATGGCCCGAAATAGAATCACAAAATTAGCCCTTAGGGAGAAATAAAATGATTACTGGTATCCAAATTACTAAAGCTGCAAATGATTCACTCCTGAACTCTATCTGGCTGCTGGACAGCGAGAAAGGCGAAGCGCGTTGTGTTTGTGCTAAAGCTGGTTTTGCAGAAGACGAAGTTGTAGAAGTGAGCAAATTGGGTGAAATCGAATATCGCGAAATCCCAGTTGAAGCAAAACCTGAAGTTCGTGTAGAAGGTGGTCAGCACCTGAACGTGAACGTTCTGCGTCGTGAGACTCTGGAAGATGCAGTTAAGCACCCAGAAAAATACCCGCAGTTGACCATTCGTGTGTCTGGCTATGCAGTACGTTTCAACTCACTGACTGCAGAACAGCAGCGTGATGTTATTGCACGTACTTTTACTGCAAGCCTCTAATATCCTGCATCTCGAATTATTTCGGGTATACAGTATTTAAGATTTAAAAAGCCGGTGCTCATTGCACCGGCTTTTTTATGGCTTTGAGTCAGTAACCGTTATGAAACGGTTAAAATACTAACTCAGAACGTAAAAAAACCGCCTCCATAGAGACGGTTTTTATGATCGCTGACGATTTATTCAGCTGAATCGGTTTTCGCACTGCTTGGTTTACGGCGCTTCCCGACATTCTTTTTATCGCGCAGACGAACTTTCACACGCGGTTTTTCTTTATCGTCTTTCTTCTTCTCTTCGCGCTTAGCGAGTACTTTCTTCGACGGCTTACCAGTGAGTTTCTCACTTGGTGCGCGGGTCGTTGGGCGCAGCTCTTCGATAATGCGCGCTTTCATTGGTTCTTTCATGTAACGCGTAACTTTGCCAAGCAGCAAATGGTCGTGCGCTTCAACCAGGGAAATAGCGATACCTTTGAGGCCCGCACGGCCTGTACGCCCGATACGGTGCAGGTAAGTGTCAGCAGTACGCGGCATATCGAAGTTGAACACATGGCTCACTTCTGGAATATCGATACCTCGAGCGGCAACATCTGTCGCAATCAACACGCTCACACGGCCATCAGTCAAACGCTTGATAGCTTCGGTACGCTTCATCTGCACCATTTCGCCTTCGAGGTAGCAGGTGTTGATACCCGCTTCACGAAGCCACGCAACCAGTTCATGCACACGGTCGCGTTTACGGACAAACACGATTGAACGTGTAGTGTCTGGTTGCTTAAGCAAATGCACCAGCATTGCCGTTTTATGCTCAACGTTGTCTGCGCGGTAGTACCACTGGTGGATTTTCTTGCGCTCGCGAGTTGAGGAGGTTGCAGAAACTTCTACCGGATCTTCTAACAAACGCTCTGCGAAATTCTTGATCGCGTCGCCTTCAAGCGTTGCGGAGAACAACATGGTTTGTTTGCGCCAGCGTGTTTCAGCAGCAATGGTTTCGATATCCTGCGCAAAGCCCAGATCCAACATGCGATCGGCTTCATCAAGAATCAGTGTCTCTACCGCACGGCAATCAAAGTTTTCTTCTTTGATGTATTGCAGCAGACGACCCGTCGTTGCAACAACAATATCCTGATTTTCGCTGAACACTTCCGCGTGGTTCATATAAGCCACGCCACCGGTGATGGTTGCGATATCAAGATGTGTATGTTTTGCCAGTTCACGAGCGTGATCGGCCACTTGCATTGCCAGTTCACGCGTTGGCGTGACGATCAAAATACGTGGTGGGCCAGATTTCTTACGCGGGAAATCGACCAAATGCTGTAACACAGGCAGCAAATAAGCGGCTGTTTTACCGGTACCGGTTGGCGCGGAACCGAGGACATCACGCCCTTCAAGTGCAGGTGGAATGGCGGCAGCCTGAATAGCTGTCGGGCGGGTAAAGCCCTTGTCCTGGAGCGCGAGTAACAAACTCTCGTCAAGTTCCAGTTCGGAAAAAGTGGTTACAGTCATGGTCTTCCTCTATGTAGGGCGCCGATTATAGACGTTATGGCTGCGATCTTCATCTGTTTGTGTGGGTAACTGACGCTTTTCCTGGCAGCGAGTTTCCCCTATGCTACACCCGTTTCTCTATAGGGTAGCTAAGATGTGCAGTCAAAAAGCAGTATTGCGTCGTGATGGATTCACCTTTAAACAGTTCTTTGTCGCGCACGATCGATGCGCAATGAAAGTCGGTACAGATGGCACACTGCTTGGCGCTTGGGTGCCTGTGGCAAACGTGACTAGCGTATTGGACATCGGCACAGGTAGTGGTTTGTTGGCGCTGATGCTCGCGCAACGCACTCCGGATAATGTCACGATCGATGCTGTGGAACTTGATCCCGTTGCCGCTGAGCAAGCTGCGGAAAATGCCAAAGGTTGCCAGTGGGCCCCGCGCATAACAGTGCATTGTGCAGATATCCGCGAATGGGCTGAGCAGGCAACACAGCGGTATTCGCTGATTGTCAGTAATCCGCCATTCTTTGAACAGGGCAGCAATTGTGCATCGGCAGAACGTGCACAGGCGCGCTACACCACGACATTGGATCATAGCGCGTTGTTAAACAGCGCAACGCAGTTAATTACGGAAGACGGTTTTTTCTGTGTAATCATGCCTGAAACGGCGGGAACGGCGTTTACTGAACTGGCTAAAAAGCAGGGATGGAATGTTCGTTATCGTACCGACGTTGCTGATAACGAAACGCGCTTGCCGCATCGTGTCATGCTTGCGCTGTCACCGACAGACGGTGAATATTATACCGATCGATTAACGATTCGTGGGCCAGACCAGCAGTATTCAGAAGGCTACTGCAGCCTGACCCAGGATTTCTACTTATTTATGTAGAGCGGCGAGAGAATGCTTGGCCCGGAGTTTTCGGCTAAATCCGGGTAGTCCAGCGTGTAGTGCAGACCCCGGCTTTCTTTCCGCATCATGGCGCAGCGCACAATCAACTCTGCAACCTGCACCAGGTTGCGCAGTTCCAGCAAATTGTTCGAGACACGGAAGTTGGCGTAGTACTCGTCGATTTCTTGCTGCAACATGGTGATACGGCGCAATGCGCGTTCCAGGCGGCGCGTCGATCGCACAATACCGACGTAATCCCACATAAATAAACGCAGCTCATGCCAGTTATGCTGAATAACAACCTGCTCATCTGGGTTATCGACGCGGCTATCATCCCAGTCGGGTAATGACCTGGAAATGCGGGCGTATGGCATACGCTTGATAATATCCTCTGCCGCTGACCAGCCATAAACCAGGCATTCGAGCAGTGAATTTGATGCCATACGGTTTGCGCCATGCAGGCCGGTATAAGTCACTTCGCCGATAGCATAAAGCCCGTCAACATCAGTACGCCCATTCTCATCGACCATCACGCCACCGCAGGTGTAGTGCGCAGCAGGAACGACAGGTACCGGTTCTTTGGTGATATCGATACCCAGTCCCATCAGCTTTTCATAGATAGTCGGGAAATGGTGGCGCACAAAATCTTCCGGTTTGTGGCTGATATCCAGGTACATGCAATCTGCACCCAGGCGCTTCATTTCATGATCGATGGCGCGTGCCACGATATCTCGCGGCGCCAGTTCACCACGCTCGTCAAAATCAGGCATAAAGCGCGAGCCGTCCGGGCGCTTGAGATAGGCACCTTCACCGCGCAATGCTTCGGTCAGCAGGAAATTGCGCGCTTGCGGATGGAAAAGAGCGGTAGGGTGGAACTGATTAAATTCCAGGTTGGCGACACGGCAACCCGCACGCCAGGCCATGGCTATACCGTCGCCAGAAGAGATATCCGGGTTTGTGGTGTACTGATAAACCTTTGATGCGCCACCGGTAGCTAAAACGACCGCTTTTGCACGGCAGGTTTCTACTTTTTCGCGGTTGCGGTTCCAAATCCAGGCACCGACAACGCGACGCGTGCCCGGCAGGCCAATTTTGTCCGAGACAATAAGATCGACTGCATTGCTACGTTCAATGACGCGAATATTAGGGTGGCTCAGTGCCTTGCCGACGAGTGTGGTTTCAACTTCTTTACCCGTTGCATCAGCGGCATGGAGAATTCGGCGATGGCTGTGCCCACCTTCGCGGGTCAAATGATAACTTTCCGCACCATTTGCCTGAATTTCGGTATCAAACAATACACCCTGGTCGATTAACCATTGCACGCAATGGCGTGCATTGCTGGCGACAAACTCTACCGCATCCCGGTCGCAAATCCCGGCTCCGGCAATAAGCGTATCTTCAACATGTGAATCGATGCTGTCCGTTTCATCAAACACGGCGGCAATACCGCCCTGAGCATAGAATGTTGAGCCTTCATTGATTGGGCCCTTACTCAGAACAATAACTTTGCTGTTTTCGGCAAGCCGTAAAGCAAGAGAGAGGCCAGCAGCTCCGCTACCGACGATTAATACATCACAAGCTAGTTCGGAATTTGCGTTCATCGTGTTTAATTTACTAAACAAAGGTTGGGCCAGCATATCATCCGATGTGGGCTCTAACACGCTTTTTTTAATTCAGTGTTATATGAACTAAACAAAAGAGCTGAAGCTCTCAGTTTCATCTGAATTATGTGCTGGATAAGCCATATTTGTTACAGGTCCGATGTTGGTGGCAGATTTTCTGATGAAAAATCATGATTCATGCGATACTCTGCAAGCAGTTTAGCGATCGCCTTTTAGGATAAAAAAGGTGTTACGGTTTGTGCCACGAAACTTATAATCAAGAAGAGATAATTCGTGGAACAGATCAGGAAAACAAAGGCGTAACGGAACTTTGCTCAAATCGAGCGCTCCAACCGTGAACTTGCTCAAATATGCAGAGTTCGGGTGGCTTTTCAATTACGCGTGGAAATAGGTTTGGGGAGACATTACCTCGGATGAGCGAGCAGTTAACGGATCAAGTCCTCGTCGAACGGGTCCAGAAGGGAGAGCAGAAGTCATTCAATTTACTGGTAATTCGTTATCAGCATAAAGTGGCGAGTCTGGTATCCCGCTATGTGCCTTCAGGAGATGTTCCTGATGTGGTGCAGGAGTCTTTCATTAAAGCTTATCGTGCGCTGGATTCATTCCGCGGCGATAGCGCGTTTTATACATGGTTGTACCGAATAGCGGTCAACACGGCAAAAAATTATCTGGTTGCTCAGGGACGTCGTCCTCCATCAAGCGATGTGGACGCAATTGATGCGGAAAACTACGAAAGTGGCAGCGCATTGAAAGAAATTTCGAACCCTGAGAACTTAATGTTGTCTGAAGAACTGAGACAAATAGTTTTCCGTACTATTGAGTCACTCCCGGAAGATTTACGCATGGCAATTACGTTGCGGGAGTTGGATGGTTTGAGCTATGAAGAAATAGCCGTCATCATGGATTGCCCAGTAGGGACTGTACGTTCTCGTATTTTCCGTGCACGGGAAGCTATTGATAATAAAGTTCAACCGCTTATCAGGCGTTGACGATAGCGGGTTACTGGAAGGGTAATTAGGCATGCAGAAAGAACAGCTTTCCGCTTTAATGGATGGGGAAACTCTGGATAGCGAACTGCTCGGTACTTTGTCGAAAGACAAAACATTGCAGAACAGCTGGGAGAGCTACCACCTAATCCGCGATACTATGCGCGGCGATACCAGTGAATTACTTCATTTTGATATTGCAGCCAACGTCATGGCCGCAATTGAAAATGAGCCAGTGCGTAATGTCACGCCACTCATTACTGAACAGCAGCCCGAACCTCAGCAATGGCAGAAAATGTCATTCTGGAATAAGGTTCGCCCGTGGGCAAGCCAACTCACCCAAATGGGCGTTGCAGCATGCGTATCGCTTGCGGTAATCGTCGGGGTGCAGCACTATAATGGCCAGTCTGACAACCCTGCTCAGCCCGAGGCTCCGGTGTTTAACACTTTGCCAATGATGGGTAAAGCAAGTCCGGTAAGTTTGGGTGTGCCGTCTGACAGCACAGCCAGCACAGGTCAGCAGCAGGTACAGGAACAGCGTCGACGTATCAATGCTATGTTGCAAGATTACGAATTGCAGCGTCGTTTACACGCCGAGCAACTCCAGTTTGAACAGGCACAAACCCAGCAAGCTGCGGTACAAGTGCCAGGAAACCAAACTTTAGGAACTCAATCGCAGTAATGAAGCAACTTTGGTATGCCCTGTCTCTTATGACAAGCAGCCTGTTGTTCACCTCAAATGCCTCGGCGGACACTGTTTCGTCCGGGGCATTGTTGCAGCAGATGAACCAGGCAAGTCAGTCACTCAATTATGAGTTGGCATTTATCAGCATTAATAAGCAGGGGATAGAGTCTTTACGCTATCGCCATGCAAGGCTTGATAATCGTCCACTTGCACAATTGCTTCAGATGGATGGCCCACGTCGTGAGGTTGTCCAGCGTGGCAGTGAAATCAGCTATTTTGAACCAGGACTTGAGCCGTTTACGCTCACTGGGGATTACATCGTTGATTCGCTCCCATCAATCGTCTACACCGATTTCAAACGTCTTACCCCTTATTACGACTTCATCTCTGTTGGTCGTACGCGTATAGCCGATCGCCTGTGTGAAGTCATTCGTGTTGTGGCACGAGACGGTACGCGTTACAGCTACATGGTGTGGATGGACTCTGAAACCAAATTACCACTGCGCGTTGATTTGCTGGATCGTGATGGCGAAACGTTGGAACAATTCCGCGTTATTTCTTTCAACGTTAGCAAAGAAGCAAATACCATGATGCAAACTCTGGCAAAGGCAAATTTACCGCCTTTGCTATCGGTTCCAGGTGCTGAGAAAGTGAATTTCTCCTGGGCACCGACTTGGTTGCCACAAGGTTTTAGCGAGGTATCCAGCAGCCGTCGTCCATTGCCAACTGTTGATGTCCCGATTGAATCACGTCTCTATTCTGATGGCTTGTTTAGCTTCTCGGTAAACATTAGCCGCGCTGTAAGTAATAGTACCGATCAGCTATTACGCACGGGGCGCCGTACGGTCAGTTCTGAGGTTCGTGACAAAACTGAGATCACCATTGTGGGTGAATTGCCTCCGCAAACTGCAAAACGTATTGCTGACAGTATAAAATTCAAGGCTGCGCAATGATCAAAGAGTGGGCGACCGTTGTCTCCTGGCATAATGGTGAAGCGCAACTTAGCTGCGACGTGAAAACCTCCTGCAACAGCTGCGCTTCCCGCGCAGGCTGTGGCAGTCGCATACTCAATAAACTCGGCCCACAGACTAGCCACACTTTATCGGTTGCTTGCGATACACCGCTGGTGGTGGGTCAAAAAGTCGAGTTGGGTATTACGGAAGGCAGTCTGATCGGCTCAGCATTGCTGGTTTATATGTCACCGTTAGTCGGTTTATTTCTGGTATCAGCCCTTTTCCAGGCGCTGTTTGGGACAAACCTTGCGGCGATTTGTGGTGCGTTGCTGGGTGGGGTTGGTGGTTTTCTTATCGCGCGCGGCTTCTCTTTGAAGCTCAGTCGTCGTGAAACCTGGCAGCCTGTTATTTTAAGCGTTGCTCTGCCGCCTGACGCATTAAGAGTCGAAACTGTTACTTCTGCGGACAATCGGTGAAGCCTCTTCTGCCCACTATCTATTTGACACACATTCCACCGGCTTTTCATCACTCAGCTACGCTTGCATGATGACCTGTTTCCTCGCTTTCTCGTTGTAGTGTAGAATGCGGCGTTTCAGGCAAAAGACAGCCATTGACATCATGCTCTGTACAGCGCATTGCGCCGAGCTTTCCCGGATTTGTAAGGCATAAAACCTCTAACTATGAAGAATATACGTAACTTTTCTATTATTGCCCACATCGACCACGGCAAATCGACGCTGTCTGACCGTATTATCCAAATTTGCGGCGGCTTGTCCGACCGTGAAATGGAAGCCCAGGTTCTTGACTCCATGGATCTGGAGCGTGAACGTGGTATTACCATCAAAGCGCAAAGCGTTACGCTGGATTACAAAGCATCTGATGGTGAAACTTATCACCTGAATTTCATCGACACCCCAGGCCACGTTGACTTCTCTTATGAAGTTTCCCGCTCTCTTGCAGCGTGTGAAGGTGCGTTGCTGGTGGTAGATGCCGGGCAGGGTGTAGAAGCTCAGACTCTGGCAAACTGCTACACCGCGATGGAAATGGATCTGGAAGTGGTTCCAGTTCTGAACAAAATTGACCTGCCAGCAGCTGATCCTGAACGTGCTGCGCAAGAAATTGAAGACATCGTTGGCATCGATGCTGCCGATGCAGTGCGTTGCTCGGCAAAAACTGGTTTTGGTGTGACTGATGTTCTTGAACGTCTGGTGCGTGATATCCCAGGCCCTGAAGGTGATCCGGAAGCGCCATTGCAGGCTCTGATCATTGACTCATGGTTCGATAACTATCTTGGCGTTGTTTCTCTGGTGCGTATCAAAAACGGTACCATGAGAAAAGGCGACAAAATCAAAGTAATGAGCACCGGCCAGGTTTATAACGCTGACCGTCTGGGCATTTTCACACCGAAACGTGTTGATCGAGATGTTCTGGGTTGTGGTGAAGTTGGCTGGTTGGTCTGCGCAATCAAAGATATTCTTGGTGCACCGGTCGGCGATACCCTGACCCTTTCGCGTAACCCGGCAGATAAAGCGCTGCCAGGTTTTAAAAAAGTGAAGCCGCAGGTTTATGCAGGTCTGTTCCCGGTTAGCTCTGACGATTACGAAAACTTCCGTGATGCGCTTGGTAAGCTTAGCCTGAACGATGCTTCCCTGTTCTATGAGCCAGAAAGCTCCACCGCATTGGGCTTTGGCTTCCGCTGTGGCTTCCTGGGTCTGTTGCACATGGAAATCATTCAGGAACGTCTGGAGCGCGAATACGATCTTGACCTGATTACCACAGCACCTACGGTAGTTTACGAAGTCGAAACCACGACCGGCGAAACTATCTATGTTGATAGCCCATCTAAGCTGCCAGCACTGAATAACATCGCAGAACTGCGTGAGCCAATTGCAGAATGTCATATGCTGATGCCACAGGAATATCTGGGCAGCGTTATCACTCTGTGTATCGAAAAACGCGGTGTGCAGACCAACATGGTTTACCACGGTAACCAGGTTGCATTGACTTATGAAATTCCAATGGCTGAAGTGGTTCTCGACTTCTTCGACCGTCTGAAATCAACATCCCGTGGCTATGCTTCATTGGATTACAACTTCAAACGCTTCCAGACTTCTGACATGGTGCGTGTAGATGTTCTGATTAACGGCGATCGTGTTGATGCCCTGGCATTGATCACGCACCGTGGTAACTCGCAGTTCCGTGGTCGTCAGTTGGTTGAGAAGATGCAAGAGCTGATCCCACGCCAGCAGTTTGATATTGCAATCCAGGCGGCTATCGGCGCACATATCATCGCGCGCTCTACTGTGAAACAGTTGCGTAAAAACGTATTGGCAAAATGCTACGGCGGTGACGTCAGCCGTAAGAAAAAGCTGTTGCAGAAACAGAAAGACGGTAAGAAGCGTATGAAGCAAGTCGGTAACGTCGAATTGCCTCAAGAAGCGTTCCTCGCCATTCTGCACGTCGGCAAAGACAGCAAATAAATTAAGGAGTTGGCATGGCGAATATGTTTGCGCTAATCCTCGTGATAGCGACGCTGGTAACGGGCCTTTTATGGTGTATTGATAAATTTATTTTTGCGCCAAAGCGTCATGAAAAACAGGCGGCAGCGCAAGCTGCCACTGGTGATGCACTTGATAGCAAAACGCTAAAAAAAGTCGCACCTAAGCCAGGTTGGTTAGAAACGGGGGCATCCGTATTCCCGGTGCTCGCTATTGTTTTGATCGTACGTTCATTTATTTATGAGCCGTTCCAGATTCCATCAGGATCAATGATGCCAACGTTACTCATTGGCGACTTTATCCTGGTGGAGAAATTTGCTTACGGTATTAAAGATCCGATTTACCAGAAAACGCTCATTGAAACGGGTCACCCAAAACGCGGTGATATTGTGGTGTTCAAATATCCACAAGATCCACGTCTGGATTACATCAAGCGTGCTGTTGGCTTACCGGGCGATCGCGTCAGTTACGATCCAGTTGCAAAAGAAGTCACTATTCAGCCAAATTGCAGTTCGGGCCAGGCATGTGATAACGCTCTGCCAATTACCTACAGCAATGTAGAGCCAAGTGATTTTGTGCAGACTTTTGCGCGTCGTAATGGTAGTGAAGCTAATTCTGGTTTCTTCCAGTTGCCTCTGAACCAGACCAAAGAAGACGGGATTCGCCTGTCTGAGCGCAAAGAAACACTGGGTGATGTAACCCACCGCATTTTGACTGTGCCAATCGCTCAAGACCAACTGGGTATGTATTACCAGCAACCGGGCCAGCAACTTGCCACGTGGATTGTGCCACCGGGCCATTATTTCATGATGGGTGATAACCGCGATAACAGCGCTGATAGCCGTTATTGGGGCTTTGTTCCTGAGGCAAATCTGGTCGGTAAAGCAACCACTATCTGGATGAGTTTTGAGAAACAAGAGGGTGAATGGCCAACGGGTGTTCGTTTAAGTCGTATTGGCGGAATTCATTGATCAATTAAATCTATTCAGATAACGACTTTCTATGTCGTTATCTATAGAATATCCCCCCGTATTAAGGTTGGCTCCCATAAGGGAGCCACGGCAAACGAAACAGCGTTGGTTCTCTTTTTCAGGTCTGTTCCGTGTGCTGAATAATTGACGCATTCATTAATTGGTATCGCATGAACCCCATCGTAATTAATAGGCTGCAGCGTAAGCTGGGCTACACTTTTGTACATCAGGATCTGTTACAGCAGGCATTAACGCATCGAAGTGCCAGCAGCAAGCACAATGAGCGTCTGGAATTTCTGGGTGACTCCATTCTTAGCTACGTTATTGCAAACGCGCTTTACCATCGTTTTCCTCGTGTAGACGAAGGTGATATGAGTCGTATGCGTGCAACGCTTGTGCGTGGAAATACTCTGGCAGAAATTGCCCGTGAATTTGAATTAGGCGAATGTCTGCGTCTTGGGCCGGGTGAGTTGAAAAGTGGTGGTTTCCGCCGCGAATCTATTCTGGCCGATACCGTCGAAGCCTTAATTGGTGGTGTTTTCCTCGACAGCGATATCCAGAATGTTGAGCGTTTAATTCTTTCCTGGTATCAATCTCGTCTGGATGAAATTAGCCCAGGCGATAAGCAAAAAGACCCTAAGACGCGTCTGCAAGAGTATTTGCAGGGTCGCCACTTGCCGCTACCATCTTATTTGGTGGTACAGGTTCGTGGTGAAGCGCACGATCAGGAATTTACCATTCACTGTCAGGTGAGTGGCCTGCCTGAACCGGTCGTTGGTACTGGTTCAAGCCGCCGTAAAGCGGAACAGGCTGCAGCTGAGCAGGCGCTTATCAAGCTGGAGCTGGAATAATGAGCGAAGAACAAACCTTTTGCGGATTCGTGGCCATCGTTGGTCGCCCGAATGTCGGCAAATCCACGCTGCTAAACCAGTTGCTTGGGCAAAAAATCTCTATCACTTCCCGTAAAGCGCAGACTACTCGTCACCGCATTATGGGTATCCATACTGAAGGCCCGTATCAGGCGATTTACGTCGATACCCCGGGGCTGCATATGGAAGAAAAGCGCGCCATCAACCGCCTGATGAACAAAGCTGCCAGCAGCTCCATCGGTGATGTTGAGCTGGTTATCTTCGTTGTAGAAGGCACGAAGTGGACCGCCGACGATGAGATGGTGCTCAACAAACTGCGTGATGCGCGCGCGCCGGTAATTCTTGCGGTGAACAAAGTCGATAACGTTCAGGACAAAGGCATTCTGTTGCCGCACCTGCAATTCCTCGGCAGCCAGATGAACTTCCTTGATATCGTGCCTATTTCTGCGGAACACGGTATGAACGTAGACACCATCGCAAGCATTGTTCGCAAGCGTCTACCAGAAGCAATTCATCACTTCCCGGAAGAATACATCACTGACCGTTCACAGCGTTTCATGGCGTCTGAGATCATCCGTGAAAAACTGATGCGTTTCCTGGGTGCGGAACTGCCATATTCCGTTACCGTTGAAATTGAACAGTTTGTAGAGAATGCTCGTGGTGGTTTCGACATCAATGGCCTGATTTTGGTTGAACGTGAAGGCCAGAAGAAGATGGTTATTGGCAATAAAGGCGCCAAAATCAAAACCATCGGTATCGAAGCGCGTAAAGACATGGAAGAGATGTTTGAAGCCAAAATCCACCTTGAACTGTGGGTTAAGGTTAAATCCGGTTGGGCAGACGACGAGCGCGCGCTGCGTAGCCTGGGTTATACCGACGATCTGAAATAAGAGAATGGAAGGCTGGCAACGGGCTTTTGTCCTGCATAGTCGCCCCTGGAGCGAAACCAGCCTTCTACTTGATCTTTTTTCTGAAGAGTCCGGGCGCGTTCGTTTAATTGCGAAAGGAGCTCGTTCTCGCCGCTCTAATCTCAAAGGGACTCTACAACCCTTTACCCCTTTGCTGGTTCGCTGGGGCGGACGTGGTGAAGTTAAAACACTCCGTAGCGCCGAAGCTGTCTCTCTTGCACTTCCCTTGAGTGGTATCACGCTTTACAGCGGCCTGTACGTCAACGAGCTGATTTCACGCGTGCTGGAAGACGAAACCCGTTTCTCCGAATTATTCTTCGATTATCTCCACTGTATTCAGGCTCTCGCTGGAACGAGTGGTTCACCCGAACCTGCTTTACGCCGTTTTGAATTGGCTCTGCTTGGGCATCTGGGGTATGGCGTGGATTTTCTGCATTGCGCAGGAAGCGGCGAAGAAGTCAGCGACACCATGACCTATCGATACCGTGAAGAAAAAGGGTTTATCGCAAGCCTTGTTGTCGATCATTACAGTTTCACCGGCCATGAATTAAGAGCGCTTGCTAACCGTGAGTTTCCTGACGTCGCCACGTTGCGAGCAGCTAAACGCTTTACGCGTATGGCATTAAAACCCTATCTTGGCGGCAAACCTCTCAAAAGCCGCGAATTGTTCCGCCAGTTTGTGCCCAAAATTCGACCACTCAAATCACCTCAAGACCCGCAATAGCGCAAGGCCCGTAGCCACGCTTTCCTTACCCGGTGTAAACTGCCTCAACTAAAACCGTTCTGACCCCGAGGAAAGGCATGGCTGAATTACTGTTAGGCGTCAATATCGATCACATCGCAACTTTACGTAATGCGCGCGGTACGGCATACCCAGACCCAGTACAAGCAGCATTTATCTGTGAACAAGCTGGTGCTGATGGTATTACGGTTCACTTGCGTGAAGATCGCCGCCATATCACCGACCGTGATGTTCGTATCCTGCGTCAGACACTTGATACACGCATGAACCTGGAAATGGCTGTAACCGAAGAGATGATTGGTATTGCTTGCGAAACCAAACCTCATTTCTGCTGCCTGGTGCCGGAAAAACGCCAGGAAGTGACCACTGAAGGTGGTCTGGATGTTGCTGGTCAGCTGGATAAAATGCGTGATGCCTGCAAACGCCTGGCTGATGCCGGTATTCTGGTTTCCCTGTTTATTGATGCTGACCACGCGCAAATTGATGCGGCTGTCGCTGTTGGCGCGCCATATATCGAAATTCATACCGGTTGCTACGCAGATGCCGAAGACGAAGCGACTCAGGCCAAAGAACTGGCGCGTATTGCAGAAGCTGCCACTTACGCTGCTGGCAAAGGCCTGAAAGTGAATGCGGGACACGGTTTGACTTATCACAACGTGAAAGCCATTGCTCGCCTGCCAGAAATGCATGAGCTGAACATTGGTCACGCGATTATTGGCCGTGCGGTGATGAGTGGCTTGAAAGAGGCGGTTGCAGAAATGAAACGCCTGATGCAGGAAGCGCGTAGCTAATGGCGATTCTTGGCCTTGGCACCGACATCGTAGAGATAGCGCGTATTGAAGGCGTTATCTCGCGTTCCGGCGACCGCCTGGCAAAGCGTGTGCTCAGCGCCAACGAATGGTTGCAATATCAGGCGCACCAGCAACCGGTGCGCTTTCTTGCAAAACGTTTTGCGGTAAAAGAAGCGGCGGCTAAAGCGTTTGGCACCGGTATTCGTAACGGCCTGGCGTTTAACCAATTCGAAGTGTTTAACGATCCGTTGGGTAAGCCGCAGCTACGTTTTTGGGAAGAGGCGGAGCGAGTGGCGCAAAGAATGGGCGTGCGATCAGTACATGTTACGCTTGCCGATGAACGGCACTATGCGTGCGCAACAGTCATTATTGAGAGCTAAAGCTTGTCGGCGTGATGCAACTGAACAAATTTGTCCCACAGCTGCTCTTCGTTCTCAATGCGTGCCGGATCTTTGATGATGGTATTCGGGATCGGGCAGACTTTCTGGCAGGTTGGCGTTTCGTAATGCCCAACGCACTCGGTACAACGATCGGCGTTGATCTCATAAATACTATCGCCCATGGAAATTGCCTCGTTCGGGCACTCTGGCTCGCACATATCGCAGTTGATACATTTTTTAGTGATAAGTAGCGCCATGGGAAGATCTCGATAACATCAGAAACAGGGCGGGCATTATACGCCCAATCTCCGATCAAACCAGTTTTTTTACCAGTGCTTCACTGTGACGAATGCGCTTCGGTGCGTGCTCCAAGTCCCTCTGTACCAGTGCCATAAACAGTAAGTCGGTTAACATCATTTGCGCGCTGGTGGAGGAAATCGCCGAACTGCGTGTCGCCTGCTCTTCGGCGATGGTGTACAGGCACAGTGTCGCGCGTTGCTGTAAAGCATTTGGCGTAAAGCCCGTGATGGCAAGGATCTTCGCCCCAGTGCGCAGGGTTTCATCTGCCGCGAGGTTTATCTCACGCCGTTCACCAGAATAAGAAATCGCCAGTAATACATCGTCACTGCTTGAGGCTTGCGCCGTCGCAAGTAGCGCATGCATGTCTTGCTCAGCCACCGCGTTAATGCCGATTTTCATCAGCTTCCAGGCAAAATTCTTGGCAACCAGCCCGGATGCACCGATGCCAACTAGCAGAACGCGTCGCGCATTGCGCAGCATGTTCACGCTCGCCAGCAGCTTTTCTTCGCTGTTGACGTCAAGCGTTGCATGCATCGCCGCCATATTATCTTTGATCAGTTTCTCACCAACCAGGCGCAGCGGATCATCACCCAGAATAAGATTATGCACCGGGACTGATTGTGGTTGCTGGCCGCTGGCGAGAGCTTCACTGATGGCAAGTTTGAGGGCAGGGAAGCCTTTGAAACCTAATTTTTGGGAAAACTTAACTACGCTCGACTGGCTTACTCCGGCTTCAACAGCAAGCTGTTGCGAACTTAAATGACGGGCGTAGTCGGGTTTCTCCAGCAGAAAGTCGGCCAGTTTACGGTCACTCTGTGCAAGCGTTGAGTAGCGGCTTCGAATACGCAGTAAACAGTTCATGTCCTCTCCAGTCTGCCGGATCAATAATGTGAGCCGCTCCATAATAACGTAAATTACGCTCGCCTGAATGAATTTTATATTCCATTATGTGGAAACTTTAAGGAATTAAATATTCAAAGGTGCATGATGAATCTCGGCTCACTCGTTTCTGAAACTCGTAATCCACAAACAATGGATCTCGATTGCCTCTCAACGCTCGAAATGGTTGAGCGTTTTAATCAACAAGATGCGTTGGTGGCGGGGGCAGTTGAAAAAACATTGCCGGAAGTTGCCCTTGCCGTCGATGCCGCAAGTGAATCACTCAAGGCTGGCGGGCGTTTGATTTATATGGGCGCGGGAACCAGCGGGCGCCTTGGGGTTCTGGATGCCTCCGAATGCCCACCCACATTTGGTGTGCCACACGGTCTGGTGATTGGTTTAATTGCCGGAGGTCCTGGGGCATTGCTGAAAGCTGTCGAAGGTGCCGAAGACAATCAGCAATTGGGTGAAGACGACCTGAAAGCGTTAGACCTGACGGTTAACGATATGGTGGTTGGGCTTGCTGCATCAGGCCGTACGCCATACGTTATTGGCGGCCTGCGTTATGCCCGTAACCTCGGTTGCCGTACTGCTGCTATTTCCTGTAATCCGGGTTCCGCTATTGCGCTGGAAGCTGAAATTGCCATTTCTCCGGTCGTAGGCCCGGAAGCGTTGACCGGTTCCACTCGTCTGAAATCTGGCACTGCACAGAAGCTGGTACTGAATATGATTTCCACAGGCTCGATGGTCAAACTGGGCAAGGTCTACCAGAACCTGATGGTGGACATGAAAGCCACCAATATCAAGCTGGTAGACCGCGCCTGCCGTATTGTTGTTGAAGCGACCGGTGCCAGCCGTGAAGACGCAGAAAACGCCCTGAAACAAACGGATTATGAAGTTAAGCCCGCCATTCTCATGCTACTCACCGGTGTTGATGCTCAAACCGCGCAAGTGCGCCTGGCAGTTAGCCACGGTTACCTCCGCTCCGCCTTAAAATAAAGGTACTGAATCATGGATAAGACAGCGGCTCTGGCCAGTGAGATTTTGCTTGGCATCGGTGGGCAGGCAAACATCGCCCGTCTCGAAAACTGCATGACCCGCGTGCGGGTAGAAGTGAATGACGATGGACTGCTGGATATTGCTGGTCTGAAAAAACTGCCAGGTGTCAGCGGCTATGTGAAGCAGGGTGCGCAGCATCAACTGATTGTCGGGCCAGGGCGTGCCGCACAAGTGGTGGATGCCATGCGCGAGCTGCTGCAAAGCAATGGCCAGACTACCTCAAGTGAAGATGATATTGCGCAGAATAAGGCTCAGGCCAAAGCGCGTTACCAGGCGCCGATGAGCGAAGCGCTGCGTAAACTGGCAAACGTCTTTATTCCATTGATTCCGGCTTTTATTGCTTCCGGGCTGATTACCGGGATTATTAATATCCTCAAACGCCCGGATATTGTGGGTGACCTTGCAACCCAGTACCCGAACATTCTCGGCTTACTCGCCATCTTTGGTAGTGCGGTGTTTGCTATTATGAATATTCTGGTCGGCGTCAATGCCGCCAAAGTATTCGGTGGTTCGATGGCGATGGGTGGCGTGATGGCGGGGATACTTTCCAGCCCGCAACTCGCGCAAATCCACCTGTTTGGTGAAAACCTCCAGCCAGGTCGTGGCGGCGTTATCGCCGTGTTGCTGGTGGTGGCGTTGATGTGCTGGATTGAAAAACGTTTACGCAAGTTGTTGCCTGGTTCGATTGAGCTGATCCTCAATCCGCTTCTGACGACGCTCATTACTGCATCGATTGCGATTGTTGCTTTGCAGCCGTTAGGTGGCCTGATTTCTGACGCGATTGCTCACGGCGCAACAATGGCAATCGACAAACGTGGCCTGGTGGTTGGTGCAGTGCTTTCCGGTGCATTCTTGCCGTTGGTGCTTTCCGGTTTGCATCAGGGGTTGGTGCCCATTCATGTCGAGCTAATCCAGACTCATGGCCAGAACGCATTGCTGCCCATTCTGGCCATGGCAGGAGTCGGGCAAGTGGGTGCAGCTATCGCGGTCTTCATGAAAACGCGCAATCAGCGCCTGAAAAAACTTATCAAAGGGGCGTTGCCGGTCGGGCTGCTGGGTATTGGCGAACCGCTCATTTTTGGTGTGACTTTACCGCTGGGCAAGCCGTTTATCGGCGCGTGTTTGGGTGGTGCGGTTGGCGGGGCGCTGATCAGTTACTGGAAAGTGGCGACGGTTATTACATTTGGCATTTCAGGTTTGCCGCTGGCATTAACCATTGTTACCGGAAAAGTGATGCTCTATCTGTTAGGCTTTCTGATAGCGGTTATCGCAGGGTTCTTATTTACATGGTTTATGGGCTTTAACGATCCAGAGGAGTAACGTTTGACAACTCAGAGTGAGCGTCGGGTAGTATTTTTCGATTTAGATGGCACGCTGCATCAGCAGGATATGTTTGGCAGCTTCTTGCGCTACCTGCTGCGCCATCAACCACTCAATCTGTTACTTGTCATCCCGCTTTTGCCGGTGATCGGGGGCACGTTGCTGATTAAAGGGCGTGCCGCCCGCTGGCCGATGAGCCTGTTGCTGTGGGGCGCGACTTTCGGCCACAGTGAAAAGCGCCTCAAAGAGCTGGAAGCAAACTTCGTCACCTGGTTCCGTGGGCAAGTTACAGCTTTTCCGGTTGTGCAGCAGCGCCTTACCGATTATCTGACAAGTTCAGATGCTGATGTCTGGCTGATTACTGGCTCACCGCAACCGCTTGTTCAGCAGGTTTATTTCGATACGCCGTGGTTACCGAAAGTGAAGCTGATTGCCAGCCAAATCAAGCGTTCCCACGGTGGGTGGGTGCTCACATTACGCTGCCTTGGGCATGAAAAAGTCTCACAGCTGGAACAGCAAATCGGCACACCTTTGCAACTCTACAGTGGTTACAGCGACAGCAATCAGGACAACCCTCTGCTCTATTTTTGTCAGCACCGCTGGCGGGTTACGCCACAGGGTCAGTTACAGCAGCTCGAATAATTCCGTCTGGCATAACGACTGTGTATAATGCGCGCCCGAATATAGGCCGGAGAATCCCTTGTCAGAAAGCGAATTGAATCACGAACACTGGATGCGCCATGCGTTGACGCTTGCTCGCCGTGCGTGGGAAGAAGGTGAAGTTCCGGTCGGTGCAGTGTTGGTCCATAACAACCAGGTGATTGGTGAAGGTTGGAACCGCTCTATCGGGCGACACGATCCGACAGCACATGCTGAAATTATGGCGTTGCGTCAGGGCGGTTTGGTGCTGCAAAACTACCGTCTGCTGGAAACAACACTTTATGTCACCCTCGAACCGTGCGTTATGTGTGCAGGTGCGATGGTGCATGGACGTATCGGAAACCTGGTGTTTGGCGCGCGTGATGCTAAGACCGGGGCGATTGGATCTCTGATGGACGTGGTAGGGCATCCTGGTATGAATCACCAGGTTATGGTGACTGAGGGCGTACTGGCAGAAGAGTGCTCGGCAATGTTAAGTGCTTTTTTTCGAGCCCGCCGTCTGGAGAAAAAGGCCCTAAAGGAAAAGGCCCGTAGCTCGGAGTAGCAAGTTCTACAGGGGCTACCGCCGGGTAAGCTTCGGCATATTTTTCTTCTTGTGCCACCTGCTTCTCTTTTTCAAGCAAATATCCCGCAAGACTAATGTGATACTTACGGATATTTTCTACATAGGCATACGCTTCATGGCCACGGGCGTAACCATAAGTAGTTTTGCTGTAATACTGTTTTTGACTCAGTAACGGTAGCCGAGTTTTGACATCCGCCCAGCTGTCCGGGTTACCTTTCTGCTTCGCCGTAAGCTGACGGGCATCAAGCATGTGAGCATACCCCATGTTATATGCCGTCAGAGCAAACCAAATACGCTCTTCCTCTGGCACGCTATCAGGGACTTTTGACATCATATCTTTCAGATAACGACTCCCACCTTCAATGCTTTGCTCTGGGTCTAACCGGTCAGTAACACCGAGACTTTGTGCGGTGTTTTTGGTCAGCATCATAAGCCCGCGCACACCAGTTGGTGAGGTGGCCTGATCATCCCAGTGCGATTCCTGATACGAAATCGCCGCCAGCAAACGCCAGTCTATTTCAGTGGCATATTTTTCGAATAACGGCTGAAACGTTGGTAGCACGGTATCAACCGCTTTTAGGAAGGTACGTGTATCTACGTAGTCAAAATCCCCAACGTGACCGAGATATTTCTCTTCAAGACGCGCAAAGGTGCCATCGCTATTAAGGCGGTTATAGAAATCGAGTAGAGCCGCGGAAAGGCTATCATCATTATCTAACGTGCTAAACCAGGTGACCGGCTGCTCGTCGGTCACATCCAGAGCGACAGCAAGCTGTGGATGGACGCGTTGGAAGGTGCTGATGGCAACAGAGTCTGCAATGGTAAAGGCAATCTCTCCATCAACCACTTTTTGCATCAGTTCAGTGCTGCTGTGTTGATCATCAACTCGCCAGCTTAAATCCGGGAATTTTTCTGCTTTCAGCTTGTTCAAAGCATTCAGTGAAGTTACGCCTGGCGACAGTACAAGCTGGTTATCTTTGACACCTGCCAGCGTTTTGGGGCGTGGGCTCCCGATGCGATAAACCATCTGCTGGGAAACTGAATAGTATGCCGGGCCAGCCTGGTAACGCTGACCGCGTTGCGCGTTATAGACCAGTCCTGCCGCAATCACATCGGCATCGTTATTATCAATGTCATCAAACAGTTCCTGGATATTCGGACGAACAGTGACTTCCAGCTTCACGCCAAGATAGTCAGCAAACTGCTGAGCCAACTCGTAATCAAGGCCTATTTTTTTGCCTTGATAAAGGGTGTAGGTCAGCGGTGACTCAATAGTACTGACGCGCAAAACCCCCCGCGATTGAATAGCGGCGATACGGTTTTCGGTTTGTCCGAACCAGGGTATGGAGGGCCAGAGCGCCACTGCCAGCAACACGGTTACGGCACCGATGAGCAGATAATTAATCTTAAATCTTTTCAAATAGTTAATCTTCTGCGGTGCGTCGAGTCTTCGCTAACAACAGGCTTCAAAAGTTGAGGTTATACAAAAAGGTGTGGCGCATTTTGCTTAACAAAACGCCACCGCGCAACTTATTCAACATTTCTGGCTGAATTTTAAGCAATGAAAAGTAATCCACTTATTTATACGCAAACGGTTTCGTCACGGCGATGGATTATCTATAATGGCGCCCGTTTTCCCCTTGCGCCCACTGAAGCGTCCCCCTGGCGTTTCGAAGACGAGAGATCTTTGATGATGGAAATTCTGCGTGGTTCGCCCGCTTTATCGGCATTTCGTATTAACAAATTACTGGCCCGCTTTAATGACGCCAACCTTCCGGTCAGCGACATTTATGCCGAGTATGTTCACTTTGCCGATCTCGACGCGCAGCTCGACTCTGATGAGCACGCCCGTCTGCAACGGTTGTTGAAATATGGTCCAACCCTTGCCGACCACGCCCCGACAGGCCACCTGATTCTGGTAACGCCGCGTCCTGGTACCATCTCACCCTGGTCCTCTAAAGCGACTGATATTGCCCATAATTGCGACCTGGCGAAAGTTAAGCGCCTGGAACGTGGCGTGGCATATTACGTCACTGCAAGCCAACTGACCGACGCACAGCGCCAGGACGTTGCCACATTGCTGCATGACCGCATGATGGAAAGCGTATTTGGTTCTCTTGATGATGCACAGCAGTTGTTCTCTCATCACACGCCTGCGCCGGTGCAAAGTGTTGACCTGCTCACACAAGGTCGCGAAGCACTGGTTGAAGCCAACATCCGTTTAGGGCTGGCTTTAGCAGAAGATGAAATCGACTACTTGCAGGATGCGTTCACCAAACTGGGGCGCAACCCGAACGACATCGAGCTGTATATGTTCGCGCAGGCTAACTCCGAACATTGCCGCCACAAAATTTTCAACGCCGACTGGATTATCGACGGCGTAGAGCAGCCTAAATCGCTGTTCAAAATGATTAAAAACACCTTCGAGAAAACGCCTGACTACGTGTTATCTGCCTATAAAGATAACGCCGCAGTGATGGAAGGCTCACAGGTAGGGCGCTTCTTTGCCGACCACGAAGCGGGCCGTTACGACTATCACCAGGAAGATGCGCACATCCTGATGAAAGTTGAAACCCACAACCACCCAACAGCCATTTCCCCATGGCCGGGTGCTGCGACCGGTTCCGGTGGCGAAATCCGTGATGAAGGTGCGACGGGCCGTGGTGCTAAACCGAAAGCGGGCCTGGTTGGTTTCTCCGTTTCAAACTTGCGTATCCCTGGTTTTGAACAGCCGTGGGAAGAAGATTTTGGCAAGCCGGACCGTATTGTTACCGCGCTGGACATCATGACTGACGGCCCTCTGGGTGGTGCGGCGTTTAACAACGAATTCGGTCGCCCGGCTCTGACTGGCTACTTCCGTACTTACGAAGAGAAAGTAAACAGCCATAACGGCGAAGAATTACGCGGTTACCACAAGCCAATCATGCTGGCGGGTGGTATCGGAAACATTCGTGCTGACCACGTTCAGAAAGGCGTAATTACCGTAGGCGCGAAACTTATCGTGCTCGGTGGCCCATCAATGAACATTGGTCTGGGTGGCGGCGCTGCATCCTCTATGGCATCCGGTCAGTCCGATGCGGATCTGGATTTTGCATCCGTACAGCGTGACAACCCAGAAATGGAACGCCGCTGCCAGGAAGTTATCGACCGCTGTTGGGAGTTGGGTGATGCCAACCCAATTCTGTTTATCCACGATGTGGGCGCGGGTGGTCTTTCCAACGCAATGCCTGAACTGGTGAGCGACGGTGGGCGCGGTGGCCGTTTCGAACTGCGTGATATTCTGAACGACGAGCCGGGTATGAGCCCGCTGGAAGTGTGGTGTAACGAATCCCAGGAGCGTTATGTTCTGGCGGTTGCTCCAGACCAGTTGCCGCTGTTTGACGAGCTGTGCCGCCGTGAACGTGCGCCATATGCCGTTATCGGCGAAGCCACCGAAGAAAAACACCTGACGCTTAACGACAACCATTTCGACAACCAGCCGATTGATATGCCGCTGGACGTGCTGCTCGGCAAAACGCCGAAAATGGAACGTAACGTTGAAACCCTGAAAGCGAAGGGCGATGCGCTGGATTGCCGCCATATCACGATTGCTGATGCGGTAAACCGTGTGCTGCATTTGCCAACGGTTGCAGAAAAAACTTTCCTCGTGACTATCGGTGACCGTTCGGTGACCGGCATGGTTGCTCGCGACCAGATGGTTGGCCCGTGGCAGATCCCGGTTGCCAACTGTGCGGTCACCACGGCAAGCCTCGATAGCTACTACGGCGAAGCGATGTCTCTGGGCGAACGCGCACCTGTTGCGCTGCTCGATTTCGCAGCATCGGGCCGCCTGGCTGTGGGTGAAGCACTGACTAACATTGCAGCTACGCAAATCGGCGCGTTAAATCGTATTAAACTTTCTGCTAACTGGATGTCTGCTGCGGGTCACCCGGGTGAAGACGCTGGTCTTTATGAAGCGGTAAAAGCGGTGGGTGAAGAGCTTTGCCCAACGCTTGGCCTGACCATTCCGGTCGGCAAAGATTCTATGTCGATGAAAACCCGCTGGCAGGAGGGCACCGAGCAACGCGAGATGACCTCTCCGCTGTCGCTGGTTATCACCGCATTTGCCCGTGTTGAAGATGTTCGCCGTACTGTTACGCCACAGTTGCAAACTGAAGACAACGCCTTGTTGCTTATCGATTTAGGCGTTGGCCACAACGCGCTGGGTGCCACTGCGCTGTCTCAGGTATACCGCCAACTGGGCGACAAACCTGCTGACGTTCGCAGCGCTGAGCAGCTTAAAGGCTTCTTTAACGCGATTCAGGCGCTGGTGGTTGAGCAGAAACTGCTGGCTTACCACGACCGTTCTGACGGCGGCCTGCTAGTGACGCTGGCAGAGATGGCATTTGCTGGTCACTGTGGCGTGGAAGCGGATATCGCCACAATGGGTAGCGACCATCTGGCGGCCCTCTTTAATGAAGAGTTAGGTGCAGTAATCCAGGTTAAAGCGGCAGATCGCGTAGCGGTTGAGAAAACACTGGCAGACCACGGCCTGGCAGATTGCGTTCATTTCCTCGGTAAAGCTGTTGTGGGTGACCGTTTCACGCTGACCGCTGATAAGCACGCGGTGTTTAGCGAAAGCCGCACCACGCTTCGTATGTGGTGGGCAGAAACCACATGGCAGATGCAGCGCCTGCGTGATAACCCAGAATGTGCCGATCAAGAGCATGAAGCGAAAGCCAATGACAACGATCCTGGCCTGAACGTTAAGCTCAGCTTCGACATCAAAGAAGATATCGCGGCACCGTTTATCGCTAAAGGTGCACGTCCAAAAGTTGCTGTACTGCGCGAGCAGGGTGTTAACTCTCACGTTGAAATGGCGGCAGCCTTCCACCGTGCGGGCTTTGATGCCATCGACGTGCATATGAGTGATTTGCTGGCGGGTCGCCGTGGTCTGGACGATTTCCAGGCGCTGGTGGCGTGTGGCGGCTTCTCTTATGGTGACGTGTTGGGTGCAGGTGAAGGCTGGGCGAAGTCCATTCTCTTTAACTCACGTGTCCGTGACGAGTTCGAAACCTTCTTCCACCGTCCGCAAACCCTGGCTCTGGGCGTGTGTAACGGTTGCCAGATGATGTCGAACTTGCGTGAACTGATTCCGGGCAGCGACCTGTGGCCACGCTTTGTGCGTAACCATTCAGACCGCTTTGAAGCGCGCTTCAGCCTGGTTGAAGTGACTTCAAGCCCGTCGCTGCTGCTGCAAGGCATGGTCGGTTCGCATATGCCAATCGCGGTTTCTCACGGCGAAGGGCATGTGGAAGTGCGCGATGCGGCACATCTTGCGGCGCTTGAAAGCAAAGGCCTGGTGGCGCTGCGCTTTATCGACAACTTCGGCAAGGTCACGCAGAACTACCCGGCAAACCCGAATGGTTCGCCAAATGGTATTACTGCGGTCACCAACGAAAGCGGGCGCGTCACGATTATGATGCCGCACCCGGAGCGTGTGTTCCGTACTGTTAGCAACTCCTGGCACCCAGCCGAGTGGGGCGAAGATAGCCCGTGGATGCGTATTTTCCGCAATGCGCGTAAGCAACTTGGTTAAGCTCTAATAGAATCCCTGCTACGGCAGGGATTTTTTTGTCACTAAAACCCGACATTCACTATTTTTACTGTCTCCAAATGGAGACGTTTAACTTGTTGATTTTAAAGGTGTGTGAGATGGGGTTCTTATGGTGTTGCTGAATAGCGACAGTGTGTGCAAAAAATAGCCTGCATCATTCATGTGTGTTATAGCAAATAAACATAATAGAAACATTGGTATATATAACTTGTAGCAACTGTGGCACATATAATGCATAATACTGCGCAGTGGCTCATTCACCTCCTTATGTCTGCCCCCGCAAGGGTTGTGCTACATAAACCATAGAATGATGCACTCAAGGTGCCTGCCGTCCGACTTTTGATTATTGCCAGTCTTGTACTGCTTTATCATGCTCCGGGCGAAACGTTGAGTAAGGCACCGCCTGATTCCAAAACAAAGGCAGAGATTATTCTCTGCCTTTGTTGTTTCTGCGTTCAAGACTTTAAACTCCCGCCAATCCCCGCTAGCATCAAATTATCCAGAATCCCAATGAGATAAGTCTATTGAACCAGTGGCATTTTTTCCCGCGATCCTTACGTCAGCTCGTCATGATGGCCTTTTTGCTGGTGCTGGTTCCGCTGTTGGTTCTGGCATGGCAAGCGTGGCAAAGCCTTAATGCGCTCAGCGACCAGGCTGCGTTAACAAATCGCACCACGCTGGTGGATGCTCGCCGCAGTGAAGCTATGACAAATGTTGCTCTGGAAATGGAACGTAGTTATCGCCAATATTGTGTGCTGGATGATGCAACGCTTGAGACTGTCTACCAGGGGCAGCGTAAGCGTTACACGCAAATGCTTGAAGCGCATGCCGGAGTTTTGCCTGATAACCATCTTTATAAAGACCTCAGCCAGTCGTTAACAGACCTTGCCAATATACAATGCAAAAATAGCGGCCCAGATACCGCTGCTGCTGCACACCTTGAAAACTTCGCGGCCAAAAATGCTGAAATGGTACAAGCGACGCGCGCGGTGGTGTTTTCCCGTGGACAGCAACTTCAACAAGAGATTGCCGAGCGCGGACAGTTTTTTGGCTGGCAGGCGCTGGTGTTATTCCTGCTGAGCTTTGCATTGGTCATTATCTTTACGCGCATGATTATCGGCCCGGTTAAAGGTATCGAGAAGATGATTAATTTACTCGGTGAAGGGCGTTCATTAGGTAATTCGGTGTTGTTTAAAGGGCCGAGTGAACTACGTTCTGTTGGGCAGCGAATTGTCTGGCTCAGTGAGCGTCTTTCCTGGCTTGAATCCCAGCGCCACGAATTTTTGCGCCATATTTCCCATGAATTAAAAACACCGCTAGCCAGTATGCGTGAAGGTACCGAATTGCTTGCCGATCAGGTTGTTGGGCCGCTGACCAACGATCAAAAAGAGGTGGTGGAAATTCTTGATAATAGTAGCCGCCACTTACAAAAATTGATTGAGCAGTTACTGGATTACAACCGTAAACTGGCCGATGTCCCACTCGAGATGGGTAAAGTTGAATTGGCACCGCTGGTGGATGTCATTATCGCCGCTCACAGTTTGCCTGCGCGGGCTAAAATGATGCGTACCGAGTGTGATATTAGCCCGGTTGCTTGCCTGGCTGAGCCGATGTTGTTAATGAGCGTGCTGGATAATCTCTATTCCAATGCGGTGCACTATGGGTCTGAATCCGGTACCATTTATCTACGAAGCTCGCAGGTGGGTCACTTGCTCTTTATTGATGTCTGTAACACAGGCGACCCCATTCCGTCCGCGGAGCGAGAGATGATCTTTGAACCTTTTTATCAGGGAAGCCATCAGCGTAAAGGTGCAGTTAAAGGTAGCGGCCTGGGATTGAGTATCGCCCAGGATTGTATCCGTCGTATGCATGGCGAATTGCACCTGATTGATGATGAAACGGCAGATGTCTGCTTCCGAATCGAGTTACCTGTCTTTCCCGAGAACAAATAAAAAATGAAAGCGACTATTTTTCACGTGTTGCGTAACGGCTTAATCCCATGCCTACGCAGCCCAGTTTCAATTCGCCCGCTGTCCGCATTACTTGTGCCATTACTACTGGCGAGTTGTGTTCAGAGTACTGTGCCGAAAGATGTTAAACACCCACAACTAGCAGAAGAGCCGGAACAGCAACTGGCCGATTACTTGTCTACGGATTGTGAGGATATCTGGCAAAATCAGAGCCACGACTCAATGAGTAACCCTCTGTATTGGCTTCGGGCGATGGACTGCGCAGAACGTTTAGCGCCGATTCAGGCGCGAGCTGAAGCACGCCGCTGGCCATCTGATAGTTGGCCCGACACGTTCAAAAGAGGGATTTTGTTGGCGAATGCCAAAATTAGCCCAACCGAGCGCCGCCGTTACATGGTTAAGCTGGATGCGATGACGACAGAAGTGCCTTCACAGGTGCGCTCGTTATTCCAGGTGTGGCGTGATGGGCAAGCGTCGTTACTGGCGCTGTCAGATGAACGTACCCGCTACAGCAAATTACAACAGTCGTCAGACAACGAGCTGGATACGTTGCGTGAACAACAGCAACGCCTCAGAGGCCAGCTAAGCCTGACGACTCGCAAACTAGAAAACCTGACGGACATCGAACGCCAGCTTTCCAGCCGCAAACCTGCCGGTGCCGAATTGCCGGACAATACCAAACCCGCGCAGGAGGCGAAACCATGACGCAACGTAAACCCGCCAGATTACTGCTGGTTGATGACGATCCGGGCCTGCTTAAACTTCTCGGTATGCGCCTGACCAGTGAAGGTTATACCGTTTCCACTGCGGAAAGTGGTGCTGAAGGGTTGCGTCTCCTGGGGCGAGAAAAAATCGACTTAGTGATTAGCGACCTGCGGATGGATGAGATGGATGGCATGGCGCTATTTGCCGAAATCCAGAAAGCACAACCGGGAATGCCGGTTATCATTCTTACCGCTCACGGTTCTATTCCTGATGCCGTGGCTGCAACACAGCAGGGCGTGTTTAGTTTCTTGACGAAACCGGTTGATAAAGATGCGCTCTACAAGGCGATTGACGATGCTCTCGAGCATACAGTCACTGCCGGTGATGATATGTGGCGCGACACTATTGTTACACGCAGCCCGACGATGCTGCGCTTGTTGGATCAGGCGCGCATGGTGGCCCAGTCGGATGTCAGCGTGCTGATTAACGGGCAAAGCGGAACCGGCAAAGAGATCCTTGCGCAGGCCATTCACAACGCCAGTCCGCGCAGCAAGAAGGCATTTATCGCTATTAACTGTGGAGCATTACCAGAACAGTTGCTGGAATCTGAACTGTTTGGCCATTCGCGTGGTGCCTTTACCGGTGCAGTCAGCAGCAGAGAAGGGCTGTTCCAGGCCGCAGAAGGCGGAACGTTATTCCTTGATGAAATTGGTGATATGCCGATTCCCTTGCAGGTCAAATTACTGCGCGTGTTGCAGGAGCGCAAAGTGCGTCCGCTAGGCAGCAACCGTGATCTCGATATTGATGTGCGTATTCTCTCTGCCACCCACCGTGATTTACCCAAAGCGATGGAGCGCGGTGAGTTCCGTGAAGATTTGTTCTACCGTCTCAATGTGGTGAGCCTGAAGATCCCGGCGCTGCAAGAACGCGCGGAAGATGTGCCTTTACTGGCAAATCATTTATTGCGCCAGTCTGCCGATCGCCATAAGCCGTTTGTGCGCAGTTTTTCGACCGACGCCATGAAGCGCCTGATGGCGGCAAGTTGGCCTGGCAACGTGCGCCAGTTGGTTAACGTGATTGAACAGTGCGTAGCTTTGACATCCGCTCCCGTTATCAGCGAGGCGCTGGTTCAGCAGGCTCTGGAAGGTGAGAATACTGCGCTGCCTACTTTCGTTGAAGCACGTAACCAGTTCGAGCTGAACTATCTGCGAAAATTGCTGCAAATGACCAAAGGTAATGTTACCCAGGCCGCGCGCGTAGCGGGGCGTAACCGTACTGAATTCTACAAATTACTCTCAAGGCATGAACTCGATGCCAATGACTTTAAAGAGTAGTTTGTGGTAATTTGAAACCACGATTACTGTAACCAGGCAGCACACTTGAGTTGTGCGGGAACCGGAAATACCATGAAAAAAATTGATGCGATTATTAAACCGTTCAAACTGGATGACGTGCGCGAAGCGCTGGCAGAAGTTGGCATCACCGGCATGACGGTAACTGAAGTTAAAGGTTTTGGTCGTCAGAAAGGGCACACCGAGCTGTACCGTGGTGCCGAGTACATGGTGGATTTCCTGCCAAAAGTAAAAATTGAAATTGTCGTCACAGACGACATCGTTGATACCTGTGTGGACACCATTATTCGCACTGCGCAAACTGGTAAAATCGGCGATGGTAAAATCTTTGTCTTTGATGTGGCACGTGTGGTGCGTATCCGTACTGGCGAAGAAGACGACGCCGCGATTTAACTGGCCTTTATGGCGGGAGTTAAATTGATATTACTCGCCATTTTCAATACTCAAAATAATTCGAGTCGCAGGAAGGCGGCCAGGCCGCAAGTCCCCAGGAGCATAGATAACTATGTGACTGGGGCGAACGGGTGCAGCCAACGCACCTGCAACTCGAAGTATGAAGAGTAAAAATCACATCACTTTATGCGGGCCAAAACACTCATAATTAATTCGGTCCTGCCCTATGCCTAGCTTCACCAACTGCTCCGCCGCAAAACGCATAAAACTCACCGGGCCGCAAAGATAGAACTGCATATCTGGTGCACTGATTTTGCTTTCCAGGGTCAGTAAATCCATCAAACCTTCGCTATCAAATTTTGCCTGTGCACGGCAGCTTTCGGATGGTGTGCGATACCAGACATGGCGCTCAAAGCGTGGCAACTGTTTACCCAGATGATTCACTTCATCCGCAAATGCATGTACGTCACCATGTTCAGCGGCATGGAGCCAGTTCACCTGCGCGTTATGCCCATTTTTCGCCAGCGTATCGAGCATTGCCAGCATCGGCGTTTGGCCAACACCTGCTGAAATCAACGTAACTGGCGTTTGCCCGTTCACATCCATAAAGAAATCACCAGCAGGCGCAGCCAGATGCACTTCATCGCCCATCTGCGCGTGGTTGTGTAACCAGCTTGAAACCTGGCCTAAATCTTCGCGTTTCACCGCAATGCGATAGCTTTTGCCATCTGACTTGCGGGTCAGGGAATACTGGCGAATTTCCTGGTGCGGGAAACCTGAAGGTTTCAGCCATACACCAAGATATTGACCTGGCTGGTAATCAGCGACTGGTTTGCCATCCAACGGTTCAAATTCAAAGCTGGTGATAAGTGAGCTCTGCGGCTCTTTTGCCACAATGCGGAAGGCGCGAGTGCCTTCCCATCCGCCATTTTTCGCCGCGTTTTGCTGGTAGATTTCCGCTTCACGATTGATAAACACGCCTGCCAGCACGCCATACGCTTTGCCCCATGCATCCAATACTTCCTGGCCCGGGCTGAACATTTCATCCAGCGTTGCTAACAGGTGACCGCCGACGATGTCGTACTGTTCCGGTTTGATCTGGAAGCTGGTGTGTTTCTGCGCGATTTTTTCTACCGCTGGCAGTAACACCGCCAGATTTTCAATATTAGCCGCGTATGCACAGATGGCATTGAACAGCGCTTCACGCTGATCGCCATTGCGCTGGTTGCTCATATTGAAGATTTCTTTCAGCTCAGGATTATGGCTGAACATGCGATCGTAAAAGTGAGCGGTAAGTTTTGGGCCGGTTGCGGCAAGCAGGGGAATGGTGGATTTCACAACAGCGATGGTTTGTGCGTCAAGCATGGTATGGCTCCTTTTATACCCGTCATATTTCAAGCCGCAGGGGTGATAGATGCAACTCGAATTATTTAGGGTTTTCTAATTGATGTATTTTAAATGCATCTTATAAAATTATCGGATTAAAAAAAAGCACTACATTGTAAATGGATACTTACTGAGTCGATTCGGCTCACAGAACGTGAAATTTCTGCATGTTGATGATGAATTAATATCCGCAGAAATAGCTTGCCACTTTTGGCTTCAAACCCTTGCAGGACGCCGAGCCAATCGTTTGCGTAAAAACCTCTGTCAAGACCTATCACCTGATACCAATTCGGTTTACACTGTTGCCCGTTGTTTGAGAGAGCCCTCAAAGCTGTTCGAATTTTTACTGTTAGCTGAGTCTGGAGATGCGAATGTTAAAACGTGAAATGAACATTGCCGATTACGATGCCGATTTATGGCAGGCCATGGAGCAAGAAAAAGTACGTCAGGAAGAGCACATTGAACTGATCGCCTCCGAAAACTACACCAGCCCGCGCGTGATGCAGGCTCAGGGTTCTCAGTTAACTAACAAATATGCCGAAGGTTACCCAGGCAAACGTTACTACGGCGGCTGCGAATACGTTGATGTCGTTGAACAACTGGCTATCGACCGTGCAAAAGAGCTGTTCGGCGCTGATTACGCTAACGTGCAACCGCACTCCGGTTCACAGGCTAACTTCGCGGTATACACCACTTTGCTGGAACCAGGCGACACCGTTCTGGGTATGAACCTGGCGCACGGCGGCCACCTGACTCACGGCTCCCCGGTTAACTTCTCCGGCAAGCTGTACAACATCGTTCCTTACGGCATCGATGAAACCGGTCACATTGATTACGCAGATCTGGAAAAACAAGCCAAAGAACACAAACCGAAAATGATCATCGGTGGTTTCTCTGCTTATTCCGGCGTGGTTGACTGGGCAAAAATGCGTGAAATCGCTGACATGGTTGATGCGAAGCTGTTCGTCGATATGGCGCACGTTGCAGGCCTGATTGCGGCTGGCGTTTACCCGAACCCGGTTCCGCACGCTCACGTTGTGACAACCACAACGCACAAAACGCTGGCAGGCCCACGCGGTGGTTTAATCCTCGCGAAAGGCGGCAGCGAAGAGCTGTACAAGAAACTGAACTCCGCGGTATTCCCAGGCGCGCAGGGCGGCCCACTGATGCACGTCATCGCGGGTAAAGCTGTGGCACTGAAAGAAGCCATGGAACCTGAGTTCAAAACTTACCAGCACCAGGTTGCCAAAAACGCGAAAGCGATGGTTGCCGTGTTCCTGGAACGTGGCTACAAAGTGGTTTCCGGCGGTACTGATAACCATCTGTTCTTGCTGGACCTGGTTGATAAAAACCTGACCGGCAAAGAAGCGGATGCAGCGTTGGGCCGTGCAAACATCACCGTGAACAAAAACAGCGTGCCAAACGATCCTAAGAGCCCGTTCGTGACTTCCGGTATCCGTATCGGTACGCCTGCTGTTACGCGCCGTGGCTTCACTGAAGCAGACGTCCGTGAACTGGCTGGCTGGATGTGTGATGTGTTGGATAGCATCAACGACGAAGCGGTTATCGAACGTACTAAGCAAAAAGTTCTGGATATTTGCGCGCGTCTGCCTGTTTACGCATAATCGCACCTGATATGAGAAACCCCGGCTCGCCGGGGTTTTTTTATATTGCAGAACCGCGGCTTCTATTAGATTAGTTGCCTATGGAAATTAATGATTATTCAACGTGGTGAGAATCTTAACGGGAATAATCAATGAGGTTTTATTGACACCAAGATTTTCGGATGGAGCATCACTGAGTTTTAAAATATATGACGTGTTAAATATTTTCTCAAAATCTTGCGAGTCAAAGTGCAGACGTAATATCTGGCCTTTGTTATGGGGGAGCAGATATCCAAACCCATCAATCGACAATGTACAATCCGGCAACGGCTGGTAAGGTTGTGCATGGCGATCTTCCTCGCTGACGAACACAGCCGATCTAATTGTTAAGGGATAATCAGCAATATCTATTACTGCTTTAAATTCCTTTATTCTGTTAGTTTGTAGATAAAAATGTATTCCGCCATTTTCAGTTCCATAGCTCCCCTGCATATCCGGGCAGGCCAGTAGAGGAGGAGCTATTCCCAGTAATACTGAGAGTATTATCAGCTGAGTCCCTTTAATACTATTAAGCATCTTGTATCCTTACTTTGAGGTTTCATGCCCTAAATTCATATCGCAGCGCATATGATCCCAGCCGGTGTAATTTTTAACTTCGGGGACTTTATTGGGGATATCCTGGAAGTTGGAGCGGTATGCATAGATTGTCCATGGCATAGTACCTTGAATTGAATTCCATGAAATGTAGTTTTTCCCCCAGGCTCCTCCACCTTCTCCCGGACGAAGATGCATAGTTTTATCGATCCCTTTTTTCGATGTTCGAACATAATCAATCCCACTACCACCCGGTTCAAGTCGTGGATCATCAAAGGGTTTTGAACTTAAATAGAGATCACCGTTTTTTGTCAGCATATAACCCTGGTCATTGACGACGGTGAATGAATCAATTTCATCTCGCTGTGGTCGATCATCACCATATTTTACTGCACCACTACCTGGAGAATAACTAGCACCATCCCAGGTTTTTCCATAGTCTTTCGATATCAAAAAACCAGATACATCATAAAAAGGAACTGCAATGTAACGTTCCGAAGGGTGCAGATATTTTTTTGTAAAAACTTGATAAAATTGATCAACTATTTCGGAGTGAATTCCTTGCTGCGTGTCCGTATACCACAATGCGCCTTCACAGTTAAAACCAACTAACTCAAGATAACGATGGTCGTCAAAGCGATATACCACCTGCGTGGGAGGGGATTTTGGTTTTGCATGGCAGGCGGTAATTAATACAATACTCAGTATTAAAAGCGTGCATTTTATCGGTTTCATTTTTGTTTTTCCGATGTCGAAAGTCCTGAATCCATATCGCAGCGCATATGATCCCAGCCGGTGTAATTTTTAACTTCGGGGACTTTATTGGGGATATCCTGGAAGTTGGAGCGGTATGCATAGATTGTCCATGGCATAGTACCTTGAATTGAATTCCATGAAATGTAGTTTTTCCCCCAGGCTCCACCACCTTCTCCCGGACGAAGAAGATGCATAGTTTCATCGATCCCTTTTTTCGATGTTCGAACATAATCAATCCCACTACCACCCGGTTCAAGGCGTGGATCATCAAAGGGTTTGGAACTTAAATAGAGATCACCATTTTTTGTCAGCATATAACCCTGGTCATTGACGACGGTGAATGAATCAATTTCATCTCGCACAGGGTAGGATGCACCATATTTAATAGCACCAGTACCTGGTGAATATCTGGCCCGATCCCAGGTACGACCATAATCTTTAGATATCAGGAATCCACCACCTTCATAACCAGTAATGGAAATATATCTCTGGGAAGGATGGATATATTTTTTTGTGAATATGCGATAAAACTGGCTGGTAACTTCTGTGTGGATATTCATGGATGTATCGGTATACCACAATGCTCCTTCACAGTTAAAACCAACTAACTCAAGATAACGATGGTCGTCAAAACGATATACCACCTGAGTCGGTGGCGATTTTGGGGTTGAATGGCAGGCACTTATTGCACTCGCCATAAATATAACTGCTAACCTTGTCCATTTCATATAATTTCCTTGTCATCCAGTGTTGCAGGCATATCCCACTGCAATATGGGTTTGGTAGGGTTTTCTGTTGCGCGCTTGTCAACAATCACAACTGCTTCACGGGCACCATAATCATTCTCAACCCCCAAATTGCCAAGCGGCATTCCATGGGTAGTTTCCGGTTTATTCATAAATATTTTGAACTTACTTGGCAAAATACCTTCCTGATAATATTTTCTTTCATCTGCTATTGGATGTTCTGCCCTGCGCCAGTCAGCGCGTAATAATAATCGCTTCCAGAATTCCGGCTGTTCAAATGCCTTACACTTGCCGATCGCCAAATCATAGGTCATTGAGTTGGACGGTGCTTTTTTACTGGCGACAATAGATGAATGCTGACTAAAAGGAATTTTAATTTGTACTGCTGTCTCTAGTTCTTTGTCGGTCATTCTGCGTTTCACCACCAGCATTTGAGGTGTGCCGCGTTGGCCCACCGCAACCCCATTAATGACTTCCCAGTTTTTTAAATTGCTTATTTCTTTGCACTGTACTTCATTAAGAGTTTGGTTATTAGTTAAATAATTGAAATTGCGGGTCTTGGGGGCGTCTATAGTTTGGGAAATAAATTTTTCCGCTTTCATTGCTGCTTTGGCAATAGCCGGATCGTTACCACTGAGCGGTGCTTTATAATTTTCCCCTTCACCCATCAGTTTAAAGATGAACGGCTCGGGTAACAGAGGGGCGTTGATGGTGATATCCTGGTAGTTAAAACCGGTTTTTTTCGAATCATCATTCCTGTGGGCTGGCATTTCAAAATGAAACCCCGTTCTGTCACCAACTGTAACGCCCCGGCAAAATACACGCTGCCAGAGGTTATTACCGATTTGCGCCTTGTACTCATCTGGTATTCCTCGCCAGCCAAAACCCTGGATAGGTGACATGGATACAATCTGGTCATTAGGGCAAAAATAGTTGTAGACCATGCCAAAATTATTGCGGCTGTATTGTGGATTGTTCCACAGTGATTTATCAGCGCCTTCTGACAGGCAACCGCTCTCTTTCAATTTTTGCCTGTAATCAGGGGTATGTGGGATATTTCCCGCACTGTATAGCGGGTTTTTGGCCATCAATGCACAAAAATGAGTCAGTGTATGCAGTCGGCCATTGGTGGTTTGCTGGTTTCCCGGCAGGAAATTTTCCAGCCAGCGGTTTTCCAGCGCATACGGTGAATGGTTGAAGATAACGCAGTCCGCCGGTGCAAGCCCTTTGGCATTGACCCACATATTTGCCAGCATGGTGATAATGGTGCCCTGGCTGTGTGCCACGATATTAATCGTGTCATTCTCCGTGTCAGGGTTTTGCCTGATATCAATAATCAAATCCGCTAAACGCCGCGCTGCATAAGCCTGGTAAATCCGGTGCGGGTTCTGATAAATGGGGTGGCTCCAGTCTTCCTTGTCGCTAAATGGCCCACCACGGGAACTGAGTTCGGCAATTTTTTCCAGAATTTTACCGGCAGCTCCCGGGCCAAACATATCGGGAATACAGGTGGTGGCATTGGCAAATGTGCCGCCGTTTTTGACGTTTGCACTGTCTACCCAGTTATCCAGGTTATCGATGTTCGCATTGTTGTGTTCTACCTTTCTTTTTTCGTCATCTTCGAGGTAGGTGTCATAAGGAATATCGGCGTTACTTTCTTGACCTTTCTTTTTCAGGTCTTCCACGTCCTGGCGGTAACGCACCTGATCTGCTTTCCAGGTATCATGATCGACAGGGCGGTACCCCCAGTAGAACGGAATAATCGGCGAGCGGTTGATGGTGCCTTTACAAGTTTGTTTCATTGCGGCATCGCTTTTACTCGTAGGATTGCCATCGGTGTCCGAAATCATAAACTTTTCAGGGATCCAGTCATGCGGGTGCAAATCGCCACGCCCGAGTCGGTTATTTAACCCGGTACAAATGCCTTTATCCTGATTCTCATAGGCTTCGCCCACGTCATTCACACCATGGATAAGGATAACAATACAGGGCAGCAGAGGGGTTTCCTCGTCATCCGTCTTGTCTTCTTTGGTTTGAGGCGCTTTGTCAGCCGGTTTTTTATCCTTCCCACCCTTTTGAGCAGAAGTGTTGCCAGCCGCATTTTTATTTGCGTTTTCATCACCGGCAGCACTGCCGGTGTCGTTCATATCGCTGGCAACATCCAGTTCCGGAAGCGGTGGCTGAATCAAACCGGCCATATTCACCGTGTTACGATGGTTCATAAACATTTTGTCTGTCAGGCGACACGCAGGCTTGCCTTCAAAGAACACATCAAACGAATGGCTTATCCAGTCCGCCTCGGCCTTGAAGGTGCCTGATTTTACGCCTCCCATGCTGCCCGCTTCATCAAATACGCTTTTTGCAAAACACGAGCCAAAATTGGCAATCATGTTGCTGCCATCGGCAAACACGCTGCTGGTGCCTTTTATCAGATCGGCTGAATAGGCTTCGTTTTCAAAAGGGACCGGAATGGCGAGTGGCGGAGTTTTGCAGACATCGGGCAAGGTATTGTGTGTCACGCCACCGCTGCCTTTATGGCACAGTGTCAGTCCGTTGACGTTAATCGTAATCATGCAGTGTTCCTTCAACTGTGTATGGACTCATTGAGCAGGCTAAGTAATTTCACTCCGCTCATCATTGAAATTAATACAATAAAATCATGAAGATATTTGATGGTGGGAGTGTGAGGGTAGAACCAGACGGGAATGAAAACTGTGACTGTTATCAAGAAGAGGGGGATTAGAAAATGTGAAATCAGAACATATCGGCTTAAGGGGTTTATCATTAATTGAGCCTAACTATGATTTGGTATAAACGCTTAATCGAGCCCTCTTTGTGGCTAACCACCTGGAAGGTCAATTTTTTCCTCCACCAGCGCAGCGTCATCCGACAATCCAATCACCATAACCCTACAATTTCAGCGTGTTATTAGTCTGTTAATGATTGCTTGCAAGCCAGCCTACGCTCGGACACACTAACGCCTCCAAAACGGGAGGGATCATGGTTTTGCATTCAACGCGCTGGCTGGCGCTCAGTTATTTTACCTACTTCTTTAGCTACGGGATTTTCTTACCTTTCTGGAGCGTCTGGCTCGCTGGAGTAGGACTACCGCCTGAAACCATCGGGCTGTTGTTAGGGGCAGGATTAATCGCCCGTTTCCTCGGCAGCTTGCTGCTGGCACCCCGAGTTACCGACCCCTCCCGACTTGTCTTGGCCCTCAGAATCCTCGCCTTACTCACATTACTTTTTGCCGTCGCTTTTTGGTTCGGGCAAACCGCCACCTGGCTATTGATTGTGATGGTCGGTTTTAACCTGTTCTTCTCACCCCTGGTGCCGCTGACCGATGCGCTGGCTGGCACCTGGCAGAAGCAAATCACCATGGATTATGGTCGTGTGCGCCTGTGGGGATCGCTGGCGTTTGTGATCGGTTCCGCCATGACGGGCAAGCTGGTGAGCATGTATAGCTACCAGGCGATTCTGGTGCTGCTGAGTATTGGTGTCGCGTCGATGCTAATCGGCATGATGCTGCGCCCATCCGTGATGCCGCAAGGTGAAACACGCCATAAAGAAGGTGCGGGTTGGCCTGCCTGGAAAAAACTGGTGCTCGGTTCATGGCGATTCCTGGCCTGCGTGACATTACTTCAAGGCGCACACGCGGCTTACTACGGATTCAGTGCGATTTACTGGCAAGGAGCGGGTTATTCCGCGTCGGTTGTCGGGTATCTGTGGTCGCTGGGTGTTGTAGCGGAAATTGTGATTTTTGCCCTGAGCAACAAGCTGTTCCGCAACTGGAGCGCGCGCGATTTGCTGCTGCTTTCTGGTGTGACGGGGATTTTGCGCTGGAGCCTGATGGCGTACACCACCGATTTACCGTGGCTGATTGCTGCACAAATCCTTCACTGCGGCAGCTTCACTGTGTGCCACCTCGCGGCGATGCGTTATATCTCGGCTCGCGAGGGCAATGAAGTTATCCGTTTACAAGCCGTCTATTCCGCGGTGGCGATGGGCGGTGGTATCGCCATTATGACGATGTTCTCTGGCTACCTTTACCAGCATGTGCAGGGTGGGGTGTTCTGGATTATGGCGTTGGTGGCCGTTCCAGCATTGTTCATTCGGCCACGCCCAGTCTCATATTGCGTTAACACTCAATAATCTTACGGATCTGCTGCTGCTGGTGTTCACCCAGCGGCAGCGTTACGTGAATCAGTGGCGGTGAGTAAAGTGGTAAGGTGGTGGAATAGGGTGTAATCACCAACACCACTTCTTTCGGTGCCCCCTCTTTTTGGTAACTGTGAATCGTCAGGTGTTTAATATTTAGCGGCAGTAACGTGAGCTCGCGCAACTGTTGTTCAATACTCTGTTCAAGTTCAATGTTGTTGCCAGTAAGCAGCAAAACCTGCTTTTCATGCAGGTCATTTTCCTGCATTAACCACGCTCCGAATATCACCGCCACTAGTCCAACTTCTTCATCTGAAAAACGCATTTCAAAATGGTTTTCAAAATCATTGAACGCTTCACGTGTGGTGCGCATCAAGCGTGGATAAAGGCGGGTTATTTCTTCCGGTAGGCTGTTATCAATCCCAATACCGAACTGGCAACGATCCAATGCCTGAGCAAGATGAATGTAGAGTTGGTCGCTCAGGCCTTGTTCATCGCTAAAGGACATACCCGCCAGCTCGCGAAAGCGCGCAATCATTCCGAAAATGGCCGAGCGTAAGCGTAAATCTTGCTCATGATTGTCACGAATCGGGTCGGGAGTGCGGAGTAACTGGAATAAAAGCGCCAGGAATAACTGCTCGTTTTCGTTGGCTGATTGCAGCACGCGGCGCTTCCAATGGCGGGCAATCTCAAGTGCTGCCACAAACTCCGGGCGAATCTGTGTCCACGCGCGTTGCTGCTCAGTGAATTCTGGCGTGATCCCAGCATGGTGCTGGTGCAAACAGTACTGCAAAAACAGCGTTAAAAATTGCACATCGCGGCTGTCAAACTGCCGCTGTAAGCGCCGTTCGCAGAGGCCTATCAACGCCTGGAGGTTTTTCTCGTCATACAATGCCGTCAGAACCCCTTGTTGTTTAAGCTGGGTTTTGAGTGCCGGCGTAAAATGCTGCTGCACAAAGTGCGGGCATAATCGCAATGCGCGGCGTAGCCAGTGCAACAAGCACAGGCGGCAGTCCAGAGGCGTACCCTCAATCCGATAGCTGCCGTCCTGTTGTGTGATAAGCCTCAGCCGGTGATAGCGCTGGATTTCATCGCCGGTGTCGGCTATATCTTGCAGGGCTTTGATGTCATCGACCCCGTTGAGCCTTGCGAGGATCTCTGGAGTGACGGTTTGGCCCGGTAAGTAAAGCAACAAAAGCAGGTGGCAGCGGCGCTGCGGACTGGAGAGTACAGATGGTGGTAGGGAGAGCAGTGTCATCATCCGCATAACCGAGTCAAAGTAATTAATGCTAAGAGTAGCTAAACCTTTTGTCGTAGAGAGTCACATTTGAGCTTTTTAATTACGGAATTCTGACTGGCTCACAGAATTATAATCTCGAGAGAATAATGAGCAGGAAAATGTGTAACAGAATTGCGTTTTTTACCTTAATTTCTGCACTTTTTAGCCCAGTGGCTTCGGCTCATCCGCACAGTTTTATCACTCTCGTGACCACGGTGATGACCGAAAATGACCAGCTTACTGGCCTTAAAATGCAGTGGACGATGGATGAAATCACTTCAGCAGATCTACTGTATGACGCAGGTAATGCCAAACCTGACTCACCGGTGTGGAAGAAGCTTGCCGCCGAAGTGATGGCCAATGTTTTAGGCCAGCACTACTTCACCGAATTCTGGCATAACGGTAAAAAAGTGACCTTTAATAACCTGCCACCAGAGTATGGCCTTGCGCGAGTAGGGCATCAGGCCGTGTTGACCTTTGTTTTACCGCTTGCTCACCCGCAGCCATTGAAGGGGCAGACGTATCAGTTTGCGACATTCGACCCGACCTATTTTGTCGATATGAGTTACGACAACTCCAGTGATGCCAAATTGCCGAAAACATTAGCCTCACTTTGCAAAATCTCAGTGAAAACCCCGCAGCCGAACGAAGATACGCTGGCCTTCGCACAATCGCTGGATAAAGCCGATGCGCCTCCCGAAGATATGGAACTGGGTAAACAGTTTGCTCAACAGGTGATATTGCAATGTCAGTAATGCCTTCAGCTAAACCCCATTCACGCCACTGGCTTCAGCTGTGGCCGCTGGCATTTTTCCTGCTGGTTTGTGCTGGAGCACTTTACAGCCTCTGGCATTACTGGCCACAACTCCTCATCGACAGTGCGATGTGGCAGAAATCGATTAACCAGCAAATGAGCACACTCCTGCGTGAGGTTGCCGAGAACCCGGAGCGGGCGGGTTGGTCATTGCTGTCATTTAGTTTTGTTTACGGTGTGCTTCACGCATTGGGGCCAGGTCATGGGAAAATAGTTATTACGACATGGCTTGCGACACATCCTTCGCGCTTGAAAAGCAGCCTTAAATTGACGTTTGCAGCATCTTTATTGCAAGGATTAGTGGCGATTGGGTTGGTAACGATAGTGCTGGGGATTCTGGCTCTGCCTTCGCGCCAATTGCATATGAGCAGTTTTTGGCTCGAGAAGGGAAGCTATTTACTGGTGGGTGTTTTAGGTGTGATGTTGTGCGGTCGGGCCCTACGTAAATTGCAACGTGTGCTGCGAAAACCGAAGCGTTTCACTTCATTCACGCCTCATCATGTACATGATGAAAAATGTGGCTGTGGCCATCAGCATTTACCCACGCAGCAACAGCTTGCAGCAGGAGAAGACTGGCGTGCCCGAATGATGATTGTTTTATCCATGGGCATGCGCCCATGCTCTGGGGCAATTATGGTGCTGCTGTTTAGCAAAGTGATTGGCGTGTATAGCTGGGGAGTGTTGTCGACGCTTGCGATGGCTGCAGGCACATCTATTACCATTTCTGGCCTGGCCTTTTTGGTCCACGGATTCCGTCAGCTTGCGGTACGCATTAGCGGTAATAAAGCACCGGTTTTATGGCGGCAAGTCGCCTGGGCGACACTGGCATTTGCAGGTGGTGGAATTTTAGTATTAGCAGCAGTGGTGATGTGGCTGAGTGCTCAACCGGTAATGCGTGGGATTCGACCGTTTTAATTGAATGCCTTCCCGACGGGAAGGCATTTTCTGAGATTAACGCTTCAGCGCTTCGCTCAGTTCATCACGCATTGCTGCCAGCATCGCTTTAACAACACGTGGGTTACCTGCAACGATGTTACCGCTGGTCAGGTAGTTGTGGCCGCCGGTGAAATCACATACCAGGCTACCAGATTCGCGAGCAATCAATTCACCTGCTGCGAAATCCCAAGGTTTCAGGCCAATCTCGAAGAAACCATCAACACGGCCAGCCGCAACGTATGCCAGATCCAGCGCAGCAGAACCGGTGCGACGGAAGTCAGCACACTGAGTGAACAGTTTGGTCACGATGTTCATATAAGGAGTAGCGTGTTGCTTCAGTTTGAACGGGAAGCCAGTTGCCAGAATGGTGCCATCGAGGTCGCGTGCATTGCTGCCGCGCAGACGGTAACCGTTCAGCTGTGCGCCTTGACCACGAACGGCTGTGAACAGCTCATTACGCATTGGGTCATAAACAACAGCAACTTCGGTGCGGCCCTTAACACGGACAGCGATAGATACAGAGAAGTGTGGCAAACGTTTGATGAAGTTTGAAGTGCCATCCAGAGGATCGATAACCCATTGCACATCCTGCTCGGTACCCGCCAGTTCGCCTGATTCTTCAGCGATAATGGTGTGTTGCGGGTAGGATTTGCGGATAATTTCGATAATCAGACGCTCGGCGTCTCTATCTACGTTAGTCACAAAATCGTTGCTCCCTTTTTGGCTCGCTTCTACAGCGTCAGGGGTTTCGTAGTTCTTGACAATTAAATTGCCCGCCTTGCGCGCAGCGCGCACGGCGATGGTGAGCATCGGATGCATCGGTCTCTCTCTGGATGTTAAAGAACGGGAAAACGCGGCGGAGTATAGCAGAGCGTTCGGAATATGTCCCAGGGTTATGATAGGATATCGCGATAATCTTTTCAGGCTATGAGTCAACGATGCTGCAAAACGTACGTATAGTGCTGGTTGAAACCTCCCACACCGGCAACATGGGCTCCGTAGCCCGTGCAATGAAAACCATGGGGCTGACAAATCTGTGGTTGGTTAATCCACTGGTGAAACCTGACTCTCAGGCAATCGCGCTCGCTGCTGGTGCCAGTGATGTTATTGGTGAAGCGAAAATTGTCGATACGCTGGATGAAGCACTGGCGGGTTGTAGTCTGGTGGTAGGAACGAGCGCTCGTTCACGCACGCTGCCATGGCCTATGCTCGACCCACGCGAATGTGGTCTAAAGACCATTTCTGAAGCGCAAGATGCGCCAGTGGCGATTGTGTTTGGCCGTGAACGTGTTGGTTTGACCAATGACGAATTGCAGAAATGCCATTACCACGTTGCGATTCAGGCAAATCCAGAATACAGCTCGCTGAACCTGGCTATGGCCGTGCAAATCCTCGCTTATGAAGTACGCATCGCCTGGCTTGCTACGCAAGAAGAAGGCAAAGAAGCGGTCGTTGTTGAGGACCAGACTCAGTATCCATCGGCTGACGATCTCGAGCGTTTTTACGTTCACCTGGAGCAAGTATTGCTGAAAACCGGCTTTATTCGCACCAGTCATCCGGGCCAGATTATGAGCAAATTACGCCGCTTGTATAACCGTGCACGCCCGGAAACTCAAGAACTTAACATTCTGCGCGGCATGCTTTCTTCTATTGATAACGAGAAAAAATCCGGCAAATAATACTTGAGTAAATTACTAGGTTAAATAGTTGACCAATTTACTCGGGAATGTCAGACTTGCGACCTGCTATGTGACAATCACATTTATAAAAAACCCCCGGTTCGAGGGGCGATTTGAGGTTAAGTAAGACATGAGACTGACATCGAAAGGACGTTATGCCGTGACCGCAATGCTTGACGTTGCGTTGAACTCCGAATCAGGCCCGGTACCGTTGGCTGATATTTCTGAACGTCAGGGAATCTCTCTCTCCTACCTGGAGCAGTTATTCTCCCGTCTGCGTAAAAATGGCCTGGTTGCCAGCGTACGTGGTCCAGGCGGTGGTTATCTGCTGGGTAAAGAAGCAAATAGCATCGCAGTTGGCGAAGTTATCAGTGCTGTAGATGAATCTGTTGATGCCACGCGTTGCGCGGGCAAAGGCGGTTGTCAGGGCGGCGATAAATGCCTGACTCACGCACTGTGGCGCGATCTGAGTGACCGTCTGACTGGTTTTCTGAATAACATCACCTTGGGTGAACTGGTGAATAACCAGGAAGTGCTGGATGTCTCTGGCCGTCAGCAAAATGAAAACCTTCGCAGTACGCGCTCTCAAGACGCGATCGACGTCAAACTGCGCGCCTAATTTACCCGTCATATTTCGGGTTGCAATTGTGTTGGCCGCACTTGTTCACCCCAGTCACTTACTTGATGTAAGCTCCTGGGGACTCTCAAGTTTGCCGCCTTGCTGCAACACGATCTATTTAGGGCAAAAATAAAATAGATTTCAGAATCAGGCCGGGGTGTCACATCCCGTCAAAAAGGTCGTTCATTCAGCCAGTTGCCTGATTCATTGCATTGAGTGATGTACGGAGTTTAAGAGCAATGAAATTACCGATTTATCTCGATTACTCTGCGACTACGCCGGTTGACCCGCGTGTTGCGCAGAAAATGATGCAGTTTTTGACTATGGACGGAACCTTCGGTAACCCGGCTTCTCGTTCTCACCGTTTCGGTTGGCAGGCGGAAGAAGCTGTTGATATCGCCCGTAACCAAATCGCTGAACTGGTTGGTGCAGACCCGCGTGAAATCGTCTTTACCTCCGGTGCAACTGAATCTGATAACCTCGCTATCAAAGGTGCCGCTAACTTCTATCAGAAGAAAGGCAAGCACATCATCACCGTTAAAACCGAACACAAAGCTGTGCTGGACACCTGTCGCCAGCTTGAGCGTGAAGGTTTTGAAGTGACTTATCTGGCACCACAGAGCAACGGTATCGTTGACCTGAGCGTGCTGGAAGCAGCGATGCGTGACGACACCATTCTGGTTTCTATCATGCACGTGAACAACGAAATCGGCGTGGTGCAAGATATCGCGGCAATCGGCGAAATGTGCCGTGCACGTGGCATTATCTATCACGTTGATGCGACTCAGAGCGTGGGCAAACTGCCTATCGACTTGAGCACCCTGAAAGTTGACCTGATGTCGTTCTCTGGTCACAAAATTTATGGCCCTAAAGGCATCGGCGCGCTGTATGTTCGCCGTAAACCACGTATTCGTATCGAAGCTCAGGTACACGGTGGCGGTCACGAACGCGGTATGCGTTCTGGTACTCTGCCTGTTCACCAGATTGCTGGCATGGGCGAAGCTTACCGTATCGCGAAAGAAGAGATGGAGACAGAGATGTCCCGTCTGCGCACGCTGCGTAACCGTTTGTGGAACGGCGTGAAAGATATGGAAGAAGTCTATCTGAATGGCGACCTGGAAAATGGCGTGCCAACTATCCTCAACGTGAGCTTTAACTACGTTGAAGGTGAGTCACTGATTATGGCGCTCAAAGACCTCGCGGTTTCTTCTGGTTCTGCCTGTACATCAGCAAGCCTCGAGCCATCCTACGTGCTGCGCGCACTGGGCATGACCGACGAACTGGCTCACAGCTCTATCCGTTTCTCTTTGGGTCGTTTTACAACTGAAGAAGAGATCGACTACACCATCGAACTGGTACGTAAGTCCATTGGCCGTCTGCGCGAACTTTCTCCACTGTGGGACATGTTTAAGCAGGGCGTGGATATTAACTCCATCGAATGGGCTCATCACTAATCGTTCGCTTCGAACGTCGATATCGGATTCAGGAAAATTAAAAATGGCTTACAGCGAAAAAGTAATCGATCACTACGAAAACCCACGCAACGTTGGTTCTTTTGATAATAGCGATGACAACGTCGGTTCCGGCATGGTGGGTGCACCAGCCTGCGGAGACGTGATGAAGTTGCAGATCAAAGTTAACAATGAAGGTATTATTGAAGACGCACGCTTTAAGACCTATGGCTGTGGCTCTGCCATCGCTTCCAGCTCGCTGGTGACCGAATGGGTCAAAGGTAAATCTCTGGATGAAGCGCAGGCAATCAAAAACACCGACATCGCAGAAGAACTCGAACTGCCACCGGTGAAGATTCACTGCTCAATCCTTGCAGAAGACGCTATCAAAGCGGCTATCGCGGATTACAAAAGCAAGCGTGAAGCTAAATAATTATTGTTGAGTCTTTTTCAAAATAATTTGAGTTGCAGCCAGGCGGCAAGCTTATGAATCTCCAGGAGCTTACTAAAGTAAGTGACTGGAGTGAGTGAGAGTAGCCAACACCCTGCGGCTCGAAGAATGAAGAAAAATTGATTGAGGTTGTTGTATGTCGATTACCCTTAGCCACAGCGCTGCCGATCGTGTGAATGCCTTTTTAGCTAACCGCGGTAAAGGTTTTGGTCTGCGTTTAGGCGTTCGTACTTCTGGCTGTTCTGGTATGGCTTATGTTCTTGAATTTGTTGACGCACCGATGGCAGAAGACACCGTGTTCGAAGACAAAGGCGTGAAAGTGGTCGTCGATGGTAAAAGCCTGCAATTTTTAGACGGTACCGAGCTCGACTTCGTCAAAGAAGGTCTTAACGAAGGGTTTAAATTTACTAACCCTAACGTGAAAGATGAGTGTGGCTGCGGTGAAAGCTTCCACGTCTGATACTCGCAAATACCCCGTGTAGCGCAAGTTGTACGGGGTATCACGCTCTACTATGAAACCCCGAGTCTGTTATGGATTACTTCACCCTCTTTGGGTTACCGCCAGAATTTGCCCTCAACACTGAGCTGTTGGCTACCCGTTACCAGGAGCTGCAACGCCAGTTCCATCCTGATAAATACGCCAGTCGCCCCCAGGCAGAAATTCTGCTGGCGGTGCAACAGTCGGCGACCATCAATCAGGCATGGCAAACACTGCGTCATCCATTGCCGCGCGCAGAGTACATCCTTTCCCTCAACGGTTTTGATCTGGCGAACGAACAGCATACCGTGCGTGACACCGCGTTTTTGATGGAACAACTCGAATTGCGCGAAGAGCTTGATAATATCGAGCACGCCAAAGATAGCGACCGCCTGGAATCCTTCAGCGCCAATGTTAATGCGATGGTGAAAACCCGCATGACTTTGATGGTAGAGCAGTTGGATAATCAGGACTGGACGCAGGCGGCGGATACTGTGCGTAAACTGCGTTTTCTCGATAAACTGCGCAGCCAAATAGAACAACTCGAAGAAAAGCTGCTCGATTTTTAACTGGAAGCTCAATATGGCGTTATTACAAATTAGTGAGCCGGGCCTGAGTGCGGCACCCCATCAGCGTAAGCTTGCGGCGGGTATCGATTTAGGCACCACAAATTCACTGGTTGCAACTGTTCGTAGCGGGCAAGCTGAAACGCTGCCTGACCATGAAGGCCGTCATCTGCTGCCTTCTGTGGTGCACTATCAGCAACAAGGCCTGAATGTAGGCTGGGACGCGCGTGCGCAAGCCGCAACAGATCCGGCAAATACCATCAGCTCCGTAAAACGTCTGATGGGCCGTTCGCTTGCCGATATCCAGGCGCGTTACCCGCATCTGCCTTATTCACTCAAAGCGAGTGAAAACGGCCTGCCGATGATCGACACCCCGGCCGGGCTGCTGAACCCTATTCGTATTTCATCCGACATCCTTAAAGCACTTTCCGCTCGCGCCACCGAAGCGTTAGAAGGTGAACTTGATGGCGTGGTGATTACTGTTCCTGCTTATTTCGACGATGCACAACGTCAGGGCACCAAGGACGCAGCGCGCCTTGCTGGCCTGCATGTGTTGCGCCTGCTTAACGAACCGACCGCAGCGGCTATCGCCTACGGCCTGGATTCTGGCAAAGAAGGCGTTATCGCGGTCTATGATTTGGGCGGCGGTACTTTTGATATATCCATTCTGCGTTTAAGCCGCGGCGTGTTTGAAGTGATGGCAACCGGCGGCGATTCCGCGCTGGGCGGCGATGACTTTGACCACCTGTTAGCCGACTGGCTGCGTGAGCAAGCCGGTGTTGCTGACCGTAGCGATGACCGTGTGCAGCGCCAGTTACTCGACGCTGCGATTGCTGCGAAGATCGCCCTGAGCGATGCCGAAACCGCGACGGTAGAAGTCGCAGGCTGGACGGGCAGCGTGACGCGCGAGCAGTTTAACGAGCTGATTGCAGCGCTGGTTAAACGTACTTTACTGGCTTGCCGCCGTGCGCTCAAAGACGCAGGCGTTGAAGCAGATGAAGTGCTGGAAGTGGTCATGGTTGGCGGTTCAACTCGCGTACCATTAGTGCGTGAACGTGTTGGCGAATTCTTTGGCCGCACGCCGCTGACTTCCATCGACCCGGACAAAGTTGTCGCCATTGGTGCGGCAATTCAGGCGGATATACTGGTGGGTAACAAGCCAGACAGCGAAATGCTGTTGCTGGATGTGATTCCACTGTCGCTTGGCCTCGAAACCATGGGCGGCCTGGTAGAGAAAGTCATTCCACGTAATACCACCATTCCAGTGGCGCGTGCGCAGGACTTTACGACCTTCAAAGACGGCCAGACGGCAATGTCGATTCAGGTGTTACAGGGCGAGCGCGAACTGGTACAAGATTGCCGTTCACTGGCTCGTTTTGCGCTGCGCGGAATACCTGCGATGCCAGCGGGTGGGGCGCATATTCGCGTTACCTTCCAGGTTGATGCTGATGGTTTACTGAGCGTCACCGCGATGGAGAAATCCACCGGCGTTGAAGCATCAATCCAGGTGAAACCTTCTTATGGCCTGAGTGATGGCGAAATCGCCAGCATGATTCAGGACTCCATGAGCTATGCCGAGCATGATGTGAAAGCGCGCATGCTTGCAGAGCAAAAAGTCGATGCAGCCCGGGTTCTGGAAAGCCTGCAGGGTGCATTAACCAGCGATGCCGCGCTATTAAGCGCTCATGAGCGAGCGGAAATTGACTCAGCGGTTGCGGCGTTAAGTGCTGCTGCAGCGGGCGATGACACCGATGCTATTGAACAAGCCATTAAAAACGTAGACAAACAAACACAGGATTTCGCCGCACGTCGTATGGATGAATCAATCCGTAAGGCGCTGAAAGGCCACTCCGTGGACGAGGTTTAACATGCCAAAGATTGTTTTTCTGCCTCATCAGGATTTGTGTCCAGATGGTGCAGTTTTGGAAGCGAATGTCGGTGAAACCATTCTTGACGTTGCACTGCGCAACGGCATCGAGATTGAACACGCCTGTGAAAAATCCTGTGCCTGCACCACTTGCCACTGTGTCGTGCGTGAAGGTTTCGACTCCCTTGCTGAAAGCACGGAAGACGAAGACGACATGCTGGACAAAGCATGGGGTCTCGAGCCTGAAAGCCGTTTAAGCTGCCAGGCGCGTGTAACGGATGAGGATCTGGTGGTAGAAATGCCACGTTACACCATCAACCATGCACGTGAGCACTAACAGGAGTAGCTTATGGGACTGAAATGGACCGATAGCCGCGAAATTGGTGAAGCTCTGTATGACAGCCGTCCGGATCTTGATCCAAAAACGGTACGTTTTACCGATCTGCACCAGTGGATCTGCGATTTGGAAGATTTTGATGATGATCCAGGCGCATCCAATGAAAAAATTCTGGAAGCGATTCTGTTAGTCTGGTTAGATGAGACTGATTAATTGAACCAAGCGGGCTGCCTCAGGCGGCCCGTTTTTATATGAAGCATGAGCTGAAAAGTATAAGGAAAAGAAAATGTCAGAAGCCATGAAAATCACGCTTTCCACCGCGCCTGCCGATGCGCGCTGGGGCGAAAAAGCCGCATACAGCATCAACGACGAAGGGATTACCCTGCACCTGACAGGCAAAGATGACCTGGGGTTAATCCAACGCGCCGCACGTAAAATCGACGGCCAGGGTTTGAAGCACCTACAGCTGGCAGGTGAAGGCTGGGATGTCGAGAAAAGCTGGGCATTCTGGCAGGGCTACCGCGCACCAAAAGGCACGCGCAAAGTTGAGTGGGCGCAGTTGGGTGAAGCCGAGCAAAAAGAGCTGAACAACCGCCTGAAAATCATCGACTGGGTGCGCCACACCATCAACACGCCAGCCGAAGAACTTGGCCCGGAGCAGCTGGCTTCCCGCGCGGTTGACCTGCTGTGTGACGTAGCCTGCGACCACGTTTCCTACCGCATCACCAAAGGCGAAGACCTGCGCGAGCAGAACTATATGGGGCTGCACACCGTTGGCCGTGGTTCTGAACGCGCCCCGGTATTGCTGGCGCTCGATTACAACCCAACCGGCAACCCGGACGCACCGGTTTACGCATGCCTGGTCGGGAAAGGCATCACCTTTGATTCCGGCGGCTACAGCATGAAACAAAGCGCGTTCATGGACTCCATGAAATCCGACATGGGCGGCGCTGCCACCATTACCGGCGCGCTGGCGTTCGCTATCACTCGCGGTCTGGACAAGCGCGTGAAGCTTTTCCTGTGCTGTGCCGACAACCTGGTGAGCGGCAACGCGTTTAAACTGGGCGACATCATTAAGTATCGCAACGGCAAAACCGTTGAAGTGATGAACACCGATGCCGAAGGCCGCCTGGTGCTGGCCGATGGCCTGATCGACGCCAGCGCCCAGAAACCTGAACTGATCATCGACTGCGCAACCTTAACCGGTGCCGCGAAAACCGCATTGGGTAACGATTACCACGCGCTGTTTAGCTTCGACGATGGCCTGGTCAACCGTTTGATGGCGAGTGCCGCGGCAGAAAGCGAACCGTTCTGGCGCTTGCCGCTGGCCGAGTTTCACCGCAACCAGTTGCCATCTAACTTTGCCGAGCTGAACAACACTTCAAACGCGTCCTTCCCAGCAGGTGCCAGCACGGCGGCAGGCTTCTTGTCCCACTTCGTGGAAAACTATCATGAAGGTTGGCTGCACATTGACTGCTCTGCTACTTACCGTAAAGGTGCGGTTGAGCAGTGGTCCGCTGGCGCAACAGGCATTGGTGTACGCGCGATTGCGAATTTGTTGACTGGAAAGTAACGTTACCTCAAGTTAATGTCGGATGTCGCTAACGCTAATCCGACATACGAAGGTAATGAAAGCAGTTGTAGGGTGGATTAGCGAAGCGACATCCACCATATTGCTGGTAAGCGAGCGGTGGATGGCACTTCATTTATCTACCAAACAAATTCTCATTCTGTTTTCCCCTGGAATTACCATGTCAGAAGCAAAAAACGAACTCGAAACGCTGCTTGAGCAGGCCGCCACGGAACCCGCTCACCGCCCGGCATTCTTCCGCGTGTTACTGGAATCCACCGTTTGGGTACCGGGTACCGCCGCTGAAGGCGAAGCTATTGACGCCGATAGTGCAGTCGAATTGCAGCACTGGGAAAAAGATGACGGCACATCCGTCATTCCCTTCTTCACCTCCGTTGAAGCGCTGCAACAAGCCATCAGCCACGAGCAAGCGTTTGTGGTAATGCCGGTGCGCACACTGTTTGAAATGACGCAGGGCGCGACGCTGTTCCTGAACGCGAAATTGCCAACCGGCAAAGAATTCACCCCGCGTGAAATCACCCATTTAATCAGCGACGAAAGCGACCCGTTAACTCAGCAGGAAGTGCTGGATGGCGGGACATCTTTGCTGCTTTCCGAAGTGGCTGAGCCACCGGCACAAATGGTCGACTCGCTCACTACGCTGTTTAAAAACCTGAAAACGGTAAAACGTGCGTTTATCTGCTCCATTAAAGAACATGCAGATGAACAACCGAACCTGCTGATTGGTATTGAAGCTGAAGGTGATATCGACGCGATTATTCGCCAGGCGGGAAGTGTTGCAACGGACACCTTACCGGGCGACGAGCCAGTCGATATTTGCCTGGTGGCGGAAGGTGAGAAGGGCATCAGCCACTTTATGATGGCGCACATTACACCTTTCTATGAACGCCGTTGGGGCAGTTTCCTGCGTGATTTTAAAACCAACCGGATTATCTGATTTTTTATGCTGTTGCCTGCAACAGCAATAAATCAATCAGCATCACCAGATTCGACTCAAATGAAGTGATCCCGGCGGCTTCTGCCGCATAGTGGATTGCCTCGTCATACAGCGGAAAATGCACATCAGCCAGTTCGGATAAACTGTTTGGCGATGCTCGCGTGAACGCCACAATCGACATCCCCACATTTTGCGCGACCCGCGCCTTATCCAATACTTGCTCTGTTTCACCGCTGCGAGAAATGGCGACAAACACCTGATACTTTGAGGCGTTACTTAAAAAGATGCCCCGACTGTCGCCCGGCCCGGAAATAAACGCCGTTTTCCCCAACACCTGAAGTTTCTTGGTCAGGTATTCCGCGAATAAATAAGAAAACCCGGCTCCGTACAAAAAGAAACTCTCTTTTTCCCGCAGTAATGTCGCAAACTCCGCCATCAGTTCAGGCGTGACCCAACGGAAAGTCTGGCGGTAATTATCGACAAACTGATCAAATAAAACCGGCAGTTCGCTGGTGGACTGAGCAGGTTGGTTAGCAATGTGCGGGGTGCTGGAAAGTAGCTGCTTACAATGCCAGATAAACTCGCTGTAACCGCTAAATCCGAGCTTCTGGCACAGTCGCATAATGGTGGCGCTGGAAACAAAAGTCACCTGAGCAAGTTCCCGCACCGTGATATTACCTACCAGCAATGGGTGGTTTGTCACGTGCGAGAGAACGCGGTATTCAGCGCGGGTTAAAGATTCCCCGCGCTCAAGAAGACCTGCCAGTCGGTTGTCCATTACTGTGCTTGAGCAGGTTCGACGGGTAAATCCGGTCGTGCTCCCCATTCACTCCAGGAGCCGTCGTACAATGAAACACCGTTAACGCCAAGCGTGGTTAACGCCAATACCACCACTGCTGCTGTTACGCCTGAACCGCAACTGGCGATAATCGGTTTATCAAAGCTCACGCCCTGGCGGGTAAAGATTTCACTCAGTTCATCGGTAGTTTTCAACTGACCATTTTCTACCAGATCGCCCCAGGGTACGTTCAGCGCACCTGGAATATGCCCACGCCTTAAACCAGGACGAGGTTCATCCGCTTGTGCGTTAAAACGTGGAGCAGGGCGAGCATCAACAATCTGCGCAGTGCCTTCATGGCTAACCAGCAGAACATCGGTCAGGCGCTTAATCACCATTGGATCGAAATTCACGTCGAAATCGCCTTCCGGCAATTCAACATCACCTTGCTGTAGAGGCAGTTCTTCACGCTGCCAGTCGGCCAGGCCACCAGCCAGAATCGACACACTTTCAACGCCGAAAGTACGCAGCATCCACCATGCCCGCGGTGCGGAGAACAGGTTGCCTTCATCGTAAACAACCAGATGTTTATCACTACTGATACCCAGCTCTCGCATGGCGACAGCAAAGGCTTCAGCACGCGGCATCATATGTGGTAAAGGGCTGGTGTGGTCGGAAAGGGCTTCGATATCGAAAAACACTGCGCCAGGCAGATGGCCGGCACGGTACTCAGCCTGCATATCACGTAAATGTTCCTGACCAGCTGGTGCCATGCGAGCATCAATAATCTGGATGTTCTCATCATTAATATGTTCTGCGAGCCAGTCGCCCGCAACGAAGAAAGTGGTGGACATGGTTGCCTCCGAATCGTTATTTACTCTCGGATTGTCGGTGTTTTTCACCAAACCGACAAGCAACCATGTCCAGGTGCGCGAGGTGCCTCGTATTTATTGCAAAACTATTTCACAGCCTCGCCATCTTTCCAGGCCTGTTGCAGTTGCGGCCAGTAATCGCGATTAGCTTCAATCATATCGTCGAGAATCGCTTTTGCATGTTGCATAGTAGGCACGGTGCGGTTGAGCGTAAACGCCTGCAATGCCTTTTCATAACTGCCTTCGATAGTGGCTTCGACCAGCAATTGTTCTGAAGCTAGCTGCTGCATCAATAATGTCTGATGGAACAGTGGAACCGCACCCATGCGTACCGGTTCTGGCCCTTCGGAAGTGATATAAGCCGGGACTTCAACCATTGCGTCATACGGCAGGTTGGCAATCGCCCCTTTGTTTTCCACAATCACCAGGTGACGCTGGCGCAAATCAAAGGCCAGTGAACAAGCGACATCAACAATAAAGGCACCGTGTACGCCAACATGGAATGCGTCCGGCAAAATCCCGGTTTTTTTGTATTCATCCGCCGCTGCAAACAGCTTCTTCTCGCGCCCATCCATCACTTCGTTGGCACGAGTGTAATCAGGGTTTTGGTGCTCAACGATGTCGTTTGGCATTAGGTAATACTGCAAATACGGGTTCGGCAGATATTCCGGGAAATGGTCCATAATCGGCTTAATGTGACGCCAGGTTTTCACCCATGACGGGTCGGAATGTTGCGGATCGGTTTGTGCGGCATCTTCTGTCAGTAGGCCAAACTTAGCGATATGGCGGCGCAGCTCCGGCAGGCGGTCTTCTCCATCAACCAGCACGCGGGTAAACCAGCCGAAATGGTTCAGGCCGAAGTAATCGACTTCCAGCTTGTGGCGATCAACCCCAAGAATGGCACCCATATTGCGCATTGCCGCCACCGGCATATCGCAAATATTTAACACGCGAGCTTTCGGGCGCAGACGACGAACCCCTTCAGCAACAATTGCCGCCGGATTGGAATAGTTCACAATCCACGCTTTTTGATGGGCGTAACGCTCAACAAAATCACATAACTCGACCATAGGCAAAATGGTGCGCAGGCCATATGCCAGGCCGCCTGGCCCGCAGGTTTCTTGCCCAACCACACCATGGCGTAGAGGGATTTTTTCATCCTGCTCACGCATCTTATATTGCCCGACGCGCATTTGTGCGAAGACAAAATGGGCACCACTAAAGGCAACTTCTGGGTCAGTAGTTACGGTGAATTTTATGCTTTGGCTATGGTCGCGAATGACTTTCTCAACCACCGGCGCAATCACTGACTGGCGCTCACCATCAATATCGTAGAGGCGAATCTCAGCTAAGGGGAAATCAGCCAGGCGAACCATCAGGCTTTTAACAATGCCCGGCGCGTAAGTACTACCGCCACCGGCAATGGACAAAATAAATGGGGGTTTAAACATCATTGACTCCTTTAGAGAAATGTCTCTACTGCTTCACGCATTTTTTTGACATGCAGCCCGTAGACCACCTGAACGTTATTACCTTGTTTAATGACCCCTTTCGCACCCGTTGATTTCAGGCGGGGTTCGTCGATAACTGACACATCGCGCACCGTGACTCGCAAGCGGGTGTAACAGTTGTCGACTACTTCAATATTGGCCCGGCCACCGAGGCCTTCGATAATCGCTTCACCCAAGCCATCGTTGCTGCCTTTGGCTTGATACTCTTGTTTGCTATACAGTTTTGTCTCCTGGTCATCACTCTCACGCCCCGGCGTTTTCATATCGAAACGGCGAATCAGGAAACGGAACACCAAGAAATAGATAACCGACATCACCAGCCCGACCGCGATGTACATCGGCCAGTTGGACTTCTCGGTGCCAAGCGGCAGGTTATAGAGAATGAAATCGATAATTCCGTTGGCACCGATGGCGTGAACGCCCAGCAGATAGAACAGCATCATGCCAATACCAGTCAGTACCGCATGCACGCCGAACAGCAGTGGGGCGACAAACAGGAAGGAAAACTCCAGTGGCTCCGTAACACCAACCAGCATGGATGTCAGGGCTGCCGGGATGAGAATGGCTTTGGCTGCTGCATTGCGCTCAGGTTTCGCCGTCATATACATCGCAAGGGCCGCAGCAGGGAGGCCGAACATTTTGCTTATGCCGCGTGCATCCCAAACAACGGTGCTGCTAAGTTGATGGACGCTCGGACATGCCATTTCTGCGAAGTAAATATTGCGCGCGCCCTGGTAAACGCTGCCGCAAACATCGGCAGTCCCCCCTAATTCGGTATACAGGAATGGGGTATAAACAAGGTGATGTAGACCCGTTGGCACCAGAATGCGCTCCAGGAAACCGTAGATGGCAACGCCAAATGCCCCGGCACCTTTAATAGCCAGCGCCAGTGCGCTGATACCATGCTGAGCAAATGGCCAGAGTTCACTCATCACCACGCCAAGCAACATTGAAACCGGCAGTATAATAATGGCGACAAAACAGTGGCCGGAGTAAATGGCCATCGCGCCAGAAAACTGTACGCTGGAATAGCGGTTGTACAGATATCCTGAAAGCGCCCCGGTCAGTATCCCGGCAAAAACACCCATCTCAAGCACTTGCACACCTAAAACCATGCTTTGCCCAGCGGCCCGCATTTGGTCGGCAGGTGCTAATTCGCCCTGCAATTGCAACGTTACATTCATCGCATTAATGAAGACGATAAAAGTGACCAGGCCAATCAATGCTGCATATCCTTTGTCTTTTGCAGCAAGGCCAATTGGGATCCCAACGCCAAACACCAGAGCCAGGTTTGCCAGTACCGAAACGGCAGATTTAGCGATCAGCACACCCGTATGCTGAATAGAAGAGTGACCGAGGAACGGTAAGTACTCGGCCAGGTTTCCATTGCCCAATACATTACCAAACGCGATAAATAAACCGACGATGGGTAAAATAAGTACTGGGCCGTAGAGCGATTTTCCGAAGTTTTGTAGGGCATTAACGGCACTTTTCATTTAGCAGTCTCTTATTATTACTTTGGCTAAACACCGCGTTGAGGCAGCGACTCAGCCAGAAATGTAGCAAGAAAAAAGGCACTTCATCTATCTATCCTATTGTTTTAAAAACAAATGACTCACAAAGTAACATGTAACCTTTCAGGTTGTGATCGCGCTTGCACTTTGAAACGACACGCTGATGAAACCGTTGCACGATGCCAGCTTCCCTTTGCGAGCGAGTACGCAATGCAGAATTTGGATACTTTCGTTTTTCTGATGAACCCGCATAATAGTTGTAGAACTTGGTGATTTAATGGGCCCTATCGGCCAGGGATAAAAATGAGATCAATTCGTCTGGTAGGACTGGCAGCAACGCTAATGGCTGCTTTGGCACTTGCGGGCTGTGACAATAACGACAAACCAAAACCGGTGGCGAAGAGCGAAACTTCCGCTCAGCAACAGGTTGCTGCCCCAGTTAAGCCTGATGCCCCGCAGCTTGAAAAACTGGCGAAGGATTCAGCAGGCAAGCCGCTTAAATTGCTTGATGCCTCTGAAGTACAGCTTGATGGCGCAAGCACGTTGGTACTCACGTTCTCGATTCCCTTAGATCTCAACCAGGATTTCTCCCGGGTGGCGCATTTAGTCGATAAAACCAGCGGGAAAGTTGATGGTGCGTGGGAGCTTTCAGCCGACCTCAAAGAATTGCGTTTACGCCATCTCGAGCCGAAACGTGAACTGATTTTGACCGTTGATAGTGGGCTGCTTGCACTAAATAAAGCGACATTCGATAGTAATTTTGAGAAGCAAATTTCAACCCGTGATATTCAACCGAGCGTTGGTTTTGCCAGCCGGGGGTCATTACTTCCGACCAAAGTTATTGCCGGTTTACCGGTCATGGCGCTCAACGTCGATAAAATTGACGTCAATTTCTACCGTATAAAAAGTGAATCACTAGGTTCCTTTGTTAGCCAGTGGCAATACCGAAACTCAGTATCTAATTGGGAATCGGACAATCTATTAAAACTTGCTGACTTAGTTTACAGCGGCAGGTTCGATCTTAATCCGGCACGTAATACCCGCGAAAAATTATTGCTACCGTTAGGCGAGATTAAGCCGCTGCAACAGCCAGGCGTCTATATCGCCATTATGAATCAGGCAGGCCATTACAGTTACAGCAACGCGGCGACGTTGTTTACTTTAAGTGATATCGGGGTGTCAGCTCACCGCTACCATGACCGCCTGGATGTGTTTACTCAAAGTCTTGAAAATGGTGCTGCACAATCAGATGTCGAAATCACGTTGCTTGATGAAAAAGGGCACACGCTTGCACAGGCTAAGAGTGATGGCGATGGTCATGCGGTGCTTGAGAAAATAGAAAAAGGCACGTTGTTGCTGGCGAGAACAAGCGAGCAGACGACGATGCTAGACTTAAACCGCCCGGCGCTGGATCTGGCCGAGTTTAACATTGCTGGTGAGCCCGGTTTCAGTAAGGAGCTGTTTATGTTTGGCCCAAGGGATCTCTACCGCCCTGGGGAAACAGTACTGCTGAATGCATTGTTACGTGATAGTGACGGGAAGGTATTACCAGCACAGCCAGTAAAACTGGAAGTTGTAAAACCTGATGGCCAAGTCGCCAGAACGCAGGTCTGGCAATCAGAAAATGGCTTATATCAGTTCAGTTATCCGCTAAGTCAGGATGTACAAACGGGTAACTGGCAAGTGCGTGTAAATACGGGTGATAACCAGCCACGCATTTGGGCTTTTAAAGTTGAAGACTTCATGCCGGAGCGTATGGCTCTGAACATCGCAAACCAATCGCAATCCGTTGGCCCTGATGAGTCTGTGAATTTCCAGATTGCCGGGCGTTATTTGTACGGTGCACCAGCTTCCGGGAACAGCTTGCAAGGGCAATTGTTCCTGCGCCCATTACGTGAAGCTGTATCGGCCTTACCAGGCTTCCAGTTTGGCGACATTAACGAGGAAAACCTCACCCGAAATCTTGATGAGGTTCAGCTTCAGCTTGATGAACAAGGCAAAACAACGGTAAGCACAGATAGTCAATGGGCAGATGTTCACTCACCATTACGGCTGGTACTGCAAGCCAGCTTGCTAGAGTCAGGTGGCCGTCCGGTAACACGCCGTGCGGAGCAAGCTATTTGGCCTGCGGAAGCACTACCGGGCATTCGTCCTCAATTTGCGAGTAAAGAAATTTACGATTACCGCACCGACAGCACACGAATCCAGCCGATAGTCGACGAGGACACGAACGCAGGTTTTGATATCGTTTATGCCAATGCTAAAGGTGAGAAACTGGCGGTCTCTGGTCTTGAGGTGCGTTTAATTCGCGAACGTCGGGATTACTTCTGGAACTGGGAAGAGGGCCAGGGCTGGCAGTCTCAATACGATCAGAAAGATCTCGTAGAGGCTGAACAAAAACTGGATCTTGCCGCAGGTGAAACCGGCAAAGTGGCTTTCCCGGTTGAGTGGGGTTCCTACCGTCTGGAAGTTCGCGATCCTGACACTAATATCGTCAGTAGCATTCGTTTTTGGGCAGGCTACACCTGGCAGGACAACAGCGATGGAGAGGGGGCTGTGCGCCCTGACCGTGTAACGCTGAAAATTGATAAACCGAGTTATAAGCCTGGTGACACCATCAATCTGCATATTTCTGCTCCGGCGGCTGGCAAAGGCTATGCAATGGTTGAGTCCAGCGATGGCCCGCTGTGGTGGAAAGAAATTGATGTTCCGGAGAAAGGTCTGGATATCGCTATTCCGGTCGATAAAAGCTGGCAGCGGCATGATCTGTATCTCAGCACGCTTGTTATTCGACCTGGAGATAAGAGCCGTGCCTCCACGCCAAAACGTTCTGTTGGGATTTTGCATCTGCCACTGGGAGACGAAAGCCGCAGACTGGCGCTTTCTTTAGAAGCACCAACTAAAATGCGTCCGAATCAAAACCTCACGGTTAAAGTAAAAACCAAGCCGATTAACGGTGAAATGCCAAAGCAAATTCATGTGCTGGTTTCAGCTGTGGATAGCGGCGTGCTGAATATTACCGACTACAAAACCCCAGATCCTTGGGAAGCCTTCTTTGGCCGTAAACGTTATGGAGCGGATTTATACGATATCTATGGCCAGGTCATTGAGGGGGAAGGGCGGCTTGCGGCTTTACGTTTTGGTGGTGATGGCGATGAAGGTGACGAATTAAGCCGTGGCGGTAAAAAGCCGGTAAACCATGTCACTATCATCGCTCAGCAAGCTCAGCCAGTGCAATTAGACGCAAATGGTGAAGGTACTGTCACGCTCCCTATTGGTGATTTTAATGGTGAGCTACGGGTTATGGCGCAAGCCTGGACCAACGACCACTTTGGTAACAGTGACGAAAAAGTTGTTGTTGCGGCTCCGTTGGTTACTGAACTTGCAGCACCACGCTTCATGGCCAGTGGTGACAGTAGCCGTTTGGCTATGGACCTCACCAACCTGACAGACCAACCTCAACAACTTAGTATTAACCTGAAAACTACCGGCTTGATTGCATTGAACTCTGCTTCAGTGCAATCCGTGACGTTACTACCGGGTGCACGCAAAACCGTGTTTATTCCGGTTCGCGCATTGAACGGCTTCGGTGATGGGGAGTTAGCAGCACAAATTACCGGACTTAGCTTGCCTGGTGAAACTTTTGCCCCACAGCAAAAACAGTGGAAATTAGGTGTTCGTCCTCCGTTCCCGGCGCAAAACATCAACAGTGGTGCGGTGCTTGCAGCGGGTGAAGTTTGGGATATTCCACCGCAACACATTTCCGGCCTGGCACCTGCAACACTTGAAGGCCAGGTGCTATTGAGTGGTCGGCCGCCGCTAAACCTCGCTCGCTATATTCGCGAACTGAAAGCCTATCCATATGGCTGCCTGGAACAGACTACTAGTGGGTTGTTCCCGTCGCTTTATACCAACCAGGCACAGTTAGCAGCTCTGGGCATTACAGGAACTAGCGATGAACAGCGCCGCGCTGCAATCGACCTGGGGATTGCTCGCCTGCTGGACATGCAACGCGACAACGGCAGTTTCGGCCTATGGGACAAAGAAGGGCCAGAAGAATACTGGCTAACAGCGTATGTGACCGATTTCCTTGTTCGTGCGAGTGAGCAGGGTTATAGCGTTAATACTGACTCGCTAAATAAAGCTAACCAGCGCCTGCTACGTTATCTCCAGGATTCCGGAGTTATCGCTTTACGCTACAGCGATGATGCTGCTGCCAGTAAATTTGCTGTTCAAGCGTACGCCGCTCAGGTATTAGCTCGTCAGCAAAAAGCACCATTGGGCGCCTTGCGTGAACTTTGGTTGCGCCATAGCAGCGCTCGTGCAGGCTTACCGCTGGTACAACTTGGTGTGGCACTGAAGTTGATGGGAGATGCACCACGAGGTGATGAAGCTATCAAGTTAGGTTTGCAAACCAGCCGTAGCGACGAACGTATCTGGATGGCAGATTATGGCAGTGAGTTGCGTGACAAAGCGATGATGCTGAGCCTGCTGGAAGAGAACAAATTGCTACCAGAACAGCAGAATCAATTGCTGATGGACCTCTCTAATCTTGCATACAGCCAGCGCTGGCTTTCCACGCAGGAAAGTAATGCGTTGTTCCTGGCGGGTCGCAACTGGCAAACGGCGAAAGGGGATTGGCAGTCACAGGTATCTTTTGCAACCGAATCATTATCGGGTACTCAATCAGCGACTCGTAATTTGTCTGCTGAACAACTCGCTGGCCTACAGATTACTAATAACGGGACGGGTAATCTCTATCTTCGATTAGATACGGTTGGTTATCCACAACAGGCTCCAGCGCCTTACAGCAACGTGTTGCACATCGAACGCCATTTCCTTGATGCGAAAGGTAACAGCAAGTCGTTGTCAGAATTGAAAAGTGGTGAATTGGTGATGGTCTGGCTGGATGTATGGGCAGATAAAAATGTGCCTGATGCTCTGGTCGTTGATTTGCTGCCTGCCGGGCTTGAGTTGGAAAACCAGAACCTTTCTGAAAGCAGCGCCAACCTGAGTGACAGTGATAGCCAGATTCAGGGCTTGTTGAACCAGATGCAGCAGGCGGATATCCAGCATATGGAGTTCCGTGACGATCGCTTTGTTGCCGCGTTACCGCTCAATGAAGGCCAGCATGCGACCCTGGTTTACCTTGCTCGCGCTGTGACTCCGGGAAGCTATAACGTGCCGGTTTCACAAGTGGAGTCGATGTATGTACCTCAGTGGCGGGCAACAGGAACCAGCACCGGCATGCTGACTGTTCATCCGTAACTGGCAAGGCAAAATGCTAAAGCCATTTCGCTGGCAGCGCCGCTATTTCCTGGTGGTGCTGCCAATTATTTTATGTCTGGGGATTTGGCTGGCAGACCGGCTTTGGCCGCTGCCGCTTTCTCAGGTGAATACCGCACGGGTTGTCGTCGCGGCTGATGGCACACCCTTGTGGCGTTTCGCTGATGAGAACGGGATCTGGCGCTATCCGGTTACGTTAAACGATGTTTCACCTCGTTATCTCGAAGCTTTAATCAACTATGAAGATCGCTGGTTCTGGGATCATCCGGGAATTAATCCTCTATCGATTTTGCGTGCAGCCGGGCAGGATTTGCTTAGCGGCAAAGTGATTTCCGGTGGCAGTACCTTGACGATGCAAGTCGCCCGCTTGCTCGACCCGCACCCTCGCACATTTGGGGGCAAAATCCGCCAGGTTTGGCGCGCTTTGCAACTCGAATGGCATCTATCGAAAGAACAAATTCTCACGCTCTACCTTAACCGCGCACCGTTTGGCGGGACGTTACAAGGAGTGGGGGCTGCCAGTTGGGTTTACCTCGGAAAATCCCCTCAACACCTAAGTTATGCTGAAGCTGCTTTACTGGCGGTTCTTCCGCAAGCGCCAAGCCGTTTGCGCCCGGATCGCTGGCCTGAGCGGGCGCAAGCCGCCCGTAACAAAGTTCTTATGCGTATGGCCGAGCAAGCCGTCTGGGAGCCACAGCAGGTAAAAGAATCTCTCGAAGAACCGGTATGGCTGGCGCCACGGCAAATGCCGCAATTGGCGCCGTTGTTTTCACGCTATCTGGTGAACCGCAGCAAAGAACAGAAAATAACGACAACGCTGGATGCGCCATTGCAGCGCCAATTGGAAGAGCTGGCACTGAACTGGAAAGCTCAGCTCCCGCCACGTTCATCAATGGCGATATTGGTTGTCGATCATACCACCATGGAAGTGCATGGCTGGGTTGGTTCAGCCGATATCACCGATCAAAGTCGTTTCGGGCATGTCGATATGGTCACCGCAATTCGTTCACCCGGATCGGTGCTGAAACCCTTTGTTTATGGCCTGGCGCTGGATGATGGGCTGATTCACGCCACGTCATTGTTACAGGACGTACCGCGCCGCTTCGGTGATTACCGGCCAGGAAATTTTGATACTGGTTTTCATGGCCCGGTCAGTATGAGTGAAGCGCTGGTGCGTTCCCTCAATCTCCCGGCGGTTCAGGTACTCGAAGCCTACGGCCCGAAACGTTTTGCCGCACAATTGCGAAACATTGGTTTGGATTTGCGGTTCCCGCAAGGCAGTGAACCTAATCTCTCGCTGATTCTTGGCGGCGGCGGTGCGCGTCTTGATCAGATTGTCGCTGCATATAGCGCCTTTGCCCGTCATGGTAGAGCTGCTCAGTTACGTTTACAGCCAGAGCAACCATTAGTCGAGCGCCCATTGATGTCGGCTGGTGCGGCCTGGATTATTCGCCGTATTCTGGCAGGAGAGGCACAGCCGCAGCCCGATGCCACATTGCCTGCCGTTGTGCCTTTGGCCTGGAAAACAGGCACCAGTTATGGATATCGCGATGCGTGGGCCATTGGAATTAACCCACGTTATTTGATTGGTATCTGGACAGGACGCCCGGATAGCACACCGGTTGCCGGGCAGTTTGGCTTAGGAAGTGCCGTGCCGTTACTTAATCAAGTTAACAACTTACTACAAGCCAACTCTGGTGTGCAGCAGGCGCGGCTGCCCGTTGACCCTCGTCCGTCTTCTGTTTCCGAAGGGAAAATTTGCTGGCCGGGTGGGCAGAATTTGCCAGCCGCAGACAGTAATTGCCGGCGCAAATTAACGGGTTGGTTACTCGATAACAGCGAGCCGCCCACGCTTGAAGCACCAGGCCAGGAAGGAATTCAGGGATTAAGAAAGGTCGTCTGGTTAGATGGACAGGGAAAACGCGTGGCTGCTGATTGCTCGGGAGCAAGGCAGCAGACTATCTCTTTGTGGCCGCTGCCGCTTGAACCATGGTTACCGGTGAGTGAAAGACGTGCAGCCCGTTTGCCGGAATTGTCAGAGCAATGCCCGCCCCAGCAGAAAGATGAAGTTACGCCTTTATTGTTGTTAGGGGTTCGCGAGGGCGCTATTTTGAAGCGTCTTCCTGGTGAATTGCGCTTACCGCTTCGTTTAAGTGTTCAGGGAGGACAGGGCGATCGCTGGTGGTTTTTAAACGGTGAACCGGTTAGTGGAAATAGTAGCGCAATCGCACTAAATCTGGATAAACCGGGAGCGTACCAGGTTTTGGTTCTTGATGAAGCTGGGCAGATTGCCGCCGCTCATTTCGTATTGCAGTAGAGCGTTAGTCTAATTTTCAGGCGTTCGCATTAAAATGTTGCCGATATTCATCTTATTTTAAAAAAATGTTACCTGTATCCATAGGCAACGCGAGACTTGCTCATTATAATCGGCGCCAAATCATAACCGGTTATCCCTTCAGGGGCCGGGCAAACAGAACAGACACAGAGGTAATCATGGCTATTGAACGTACTTTTTCCATCATCAAACCAAACGCGGTGGCAAAAAACGTTATTGGTAATATTTATGCTCGTTTTGAATCCGCAGGGTTTAAGATTGTTGGCGCAAAAATGCTGCACCTGACTTCTGAACAGGCTCAGGGCTTCTACGCTGAGCACGAAGGCAAGCCTTTCTTCGATGGTCTGGTTGCGTTTATGACTTCCGGCCCAATCATGGTTAGCGTACTGGAAGGCGAAAATGCCGTTCAGCGTCACCGTGACATCTTGGGTGCAACCAATCCGGCAAACGCTTTGGCTGGTACTCTGCGTGCAGATTACGCTGACAGCTTCACCGAAAACGGCACTCACGGTTCTGATTCTGCCGAATCTGCTGCGCGTGAAATCGCTTATTTCTTCGCTGAAGGCGAAGTTTGCCCACGCACTCGCTAATAAGCATTAACTGTTAAGCGACAGTTACATTTTATTTGTATGTACGTCGCTTTCAGCCATGGCTTCTGTGCCATAGAATTTGTACAATGCTACGCCCCGGATGAGCTTGCTCTTCGGGGCGTATCTTTTTAACCCACCTGGGGCCGTAACGTGTAACAACGAGGCCGGAAGAAATTATGTCAGAGCAAATTATCACTCCTGAGACACCAGTTTCAGTCGTTTCCAACAAGTCCGAAAAAATCAACCTGTTGGATCTTAACCGCCAGCAACTGCGTGAGTTTTTTGCCGAAATGGGCGAAAAACCATTCCGCGCCGATCAGGTCATGAAATGGATGTATCACTATTGCAGTGATGACTTCGATGAAATGACTGACATCAACAAAGTTCTGCGTAACAGACTTAAAGAAGTCGCTGAAATCCGCGCTCCTGAAGTTGCCGAAGAACAGCGTTCTGCCGATGGCACCATTAAATGGGCAATCCGCATCGCTGACCAGCTCGTTGAAACGGTGTATATCCCTGAAGAAGACCGCGCCACACTGTGCGTTTCTTCTCAAGTTGGATGTGCTCTGGAATGTAAATTCTGCTCAACAGCTCAGCAAGGCTTCAACCGTAACCTGCGTGTTTCCGAAATCATCGGGCAGGTATGGCGTGCGGCGAAAATTATCGGCGCGCAAAAGAAAACCGGCGTACGTCCTATTACCAACGTCGTCATGATGGGTATGGGTGAACCGCTGCTGAACCTCAACAATGTGGTTCCAGCAATGGAAATCATGCTTGATGACTTTGGTTTCGGGCTTTCCAAACGTCGCGTTACTCTTTCTACTTCAGGTGTGGTTCCGGCGCTCGATAAGTTGGGTGACATGATTGATGTGGCATTAGCCATTTCTCTGCATGCTCCCACCGACGAAATTCGCGACCAGATCATGCCGATCAACAAAAAGTACAACATCGAGACTTTCCTGTCCTCTGTGCGTCGTTATCTGGAGAAATCCAACGCCAACCAGGGCCGTGTAACCGTGGAATACGTTCTGCTGGATCACGTCAACGATGGTACTGATCATGCGCATCAATTGGCAGAATGCCTGAAAGATACGCCATGTAAAATTAACCTGATCCCATGGAACCCGTTCCCTGGGGCGCCATATGGCCGTAGCTCCAACAGCCGTATCGACCGTTTCTCAAAAGTATTAATGAGTTACGGCTTCACTACCATCGTGCGTAAAACGCGTGGTGATGATATTGACGCGGCTTGTGGTCAGCTGGCTGGCGAAGTGATTGACCGCACCAAACGTACGTTACGTAAGCGTATGCAAGGTGAACCTATTGATGTTAAAGCAGTCTGATAAACTATTGCCTTTGTCAGATAAGAACCCTGTGACAGCGATGCCTCGGGGTTCAAAAAACACATAGTTATATCTTGCAGTTATGCAAGTTTAGCGAGTGACTTTAAGATTAATAATTACGGTGCGTTTCATAGCGCTTTAAGGCAGTATGTAACGGTACAACAATAGTTTAGGCGCATCTATTTAAATCATCGCTGGTCGCAATTGACTGACAACATTAAAAATGGTGTCTATGGTTAACTCATCAGTGATTAAGTCGTTCACACAATGCAGCATGTTTATGTGAACAAGTAGTTTGAGCTGAATGTTATGTTGTCTGGGGTTTATCCTCCAGAACACAGATTTGTTTCGCGAAGCGGGAGAGCGTGGTGAAGCGGAAACGCTGTGCTACAAGACTCCGGCCTAATTCCTCAATCGAACAGTCCCAGCAATTGTAGCTAATGAATACTGAAGCCACTCACGAATCAAATGCAGAAAAAACCACGGGTGAACGTTTACGTGTTGCCCGTGAAGAACTCGGTCTTAGCCAACAAGCCGTGGCCGAACGCCTGTGCCTGAAAGTTTCTACCGTTCGGGATATTGAAGATGACAAGGCACCTGCCGAGTTAGCCTCTACTTTCCTGCGTGGTTATATCCGTTCTTATGCACGTCTTGTGCGTATTCCGGAAGAAGAACTGTTGCCAATGATGGAAAAACAGGCACCTATCAGAGCTGCTAAAGTGGCTCCGATGCAAAGTTTTTCACTGGGGAAACGCCGTAAGAAACGTGACGGTTGGCTGATGAGCGTAACCTGGCTCGTTTTGTTCGTCGTTATCGGCCTGACGGGTGCATGGTGGTGGCAAAACCACAAAGCGCAGCAGGAAGAGATTTCGACTATGGCCGATCAATCTTCAGCTGAACTTTCTGCCAGCAACAGTAACTCTCAGTCAGTACCTTTAACTACCAGCGACTCATCTACTGCTGATACTTCTGCACAGCAACCTGTGCAGACCCCAGCGGCATCGCAGCCTGCTCCAGTGACTGATTCAGCATCAAATCAGACTCCAGCAGCAACGGCTCAGCAAACCACTACAGCGGATTCTTCCGCAGTAGTGGCACCAAGCCAGGCACCTGTAGACAATGCGCAAGCCACTGCAACGCCAGCGGCTCCGGCGCAAAATGCCGCACTCCCTACCGATCAGGCTGCTGTGACTACGGCTCCTGCAACTGACCCGAATGCGTTAGTGATGAACTTTAACGCCGATTGCTGGCTTGAAGTGACTGACGCAACCGGCAAGAAATTGTTTAGCGGTATGCAGCGTAAAGATGGCAATTTGAATTTAGCCGGTCAGGCACCGTATAAGTTGAAAATTGGTGCTCCAGCTGCGGTTCAGATTCAGTTCCAGGGTAAACCTGTCGATTTGAGTCGCTTTATCAGAACTAGCCAGGTTGCACGTCTGACAGTAAGTGCTGAATAATTGCAGCCAGCATGACGCGTAATTGTGGAGATTTGTAATGCATAATCAAGCCCCAATTCAACGTAGAAAATCCAAACGGATCTACGTCGGGAATGTGCCAATCGGCGACGGGGCACCGATCGCCGTTCAGTCTATGACCAACACCCGAACCACGGATGTTGAAGCCACTGTTAATCAGATTCGAGCCTTAGAAAGAGTTGGGGCCGATATCGTTCGTATATCCGTGCCAACGATGGACGCAGCAGAGGCGTTCAAGCTTATCAAACAGCAGGTCAACGTCCCGTTGGTCGCTGATATCCATTTTGACTATCGTATCGCCCTCAAAGTTGCTGAGTATGGCGTCGATTGCTTACGTATCAACCCCGGCAACATTGGCAACGAAGAGCGTATTCGCGCCGTTGTAGATTGTGCCCGGGACAAAAACATTCCGATCCGTATCGGTGTTAACGCCGGATCGCTGGAAAAAGATCTGCAAGAAAAGTATGGCGAGCCAACGCCCCAGGCGTTGTTAGAATCGGCGATGCGTCACGTGGATCATCTGGATCGTCTCAACTTTGATCAGTTCAAAGTGAGCGTAAAAGCCTCCGACGTTTTCCTGGCGGTTGAATCTTATCGTTTACTGGCTAAGCAAATTGATCAACCGCTGCATCTCGGGATCACCGAAGCTGGCGGCATGCGTAGCGGCTCAGTGAAATCAGCGATTGGCCTCGGCTTACTGCTTTCCGAAGGGATCGGTGACACGCTGCGCGTATCACTGGCTGCCGATCCGGTTGAAGAGATCAAGGTCGGTTTCGACATTCTGAAATCTTTGCGTATCCGTGCACGCGGTATTAACTTTATCGCCTGCCCAACCTGTTCGCGCCAGGAGTTCGATGTGATCGGTACCGTGAACGCTCTCGAAGAGCGCCTGGAAGATATCATCACGCCAATGGATGTTTCGATTATTGGTTGTGTGGTGAACGGGCCGGGCGAAGCGCTGGTTTCCACTTTAGGTGTGACCGGTGGCCACAAGATGAGTGGTTTCTACGAAGACGGTGTGCGTCAGCGCGAGCGAATGGATAACGAAAACATGATTGCGCAGCTTGAAGCGCGTATTCGTGCCAAGGCTTCCATGCTTGATGAATCGCAGCGGATTAGTATCCAGCAGTTGGAAAAATAGTGCGAAACATGGGAAGCATTCGGCTTCCCGTGTATGATTGAACCCGCCAGACGTTTTGCTAAAGCAAACAGTCTGATTTCGGGTTCATTTTTTGTATAAATTCGGTAGAGAATAAACGTGGCAAAAAACATTCAAGCCATCCGCGGCATGAACGATTACCTGCCTGGCGAAACCGCCATTTGGCAGCGGATTGAAGGCATTCTGAAACAGGTGCTCGGCAGCTACGGTTACAGTGAAATCCGTTTGCCGATTGTAGAGCAGACCCCGTTATTCAAACGCGCAATCGGTGAAGTGACCGACGTGGTTGAAAAAGAGATGTATACCTTTGAGGACCGCAACGGCGATAGCCTGACTCTGCGTCCTGAAGGCACCGCGGGCTGCGTGCGTGCCGGTATCGAACATGGTCTTCTGTACAATCAGGAACAGCGCTTGTGGTACATCGGGCCGATGTTCCGTCATGAACGTCCGCAAAAAGGGCGTTACCGCCAGTTCAATCAGTTGGGTGTCGAAGTCTTTGGTCTGCAAGGGCCTGATATTGATGCTGAGCTGATCATGCTGACCGCGCGCTGGTGGCGTGCGTTGGGTATCGACCAGCATGTTAGCCTGGAACTGAACTCAATTGGTTCGCTTGAAGCACGTGCTAACTACCGTGAAGCGCTGGTTGCGTTCCTGGAGCAGCATAAAGAGAAGCTTGACGAAGATTGCCAGCGTCGCATGTACAGCAACCCGTTGCGTGTACTGGACTCTAAAAATCCGGAAGTTCAGGCTCTGCTGGATGATGCACCTACGCTGGGTGATTATCTGGATGAAGATTCTCGTGAACATTTCGCTGGCCTTTGCCAATACCTTGACGCTGCGGGTATCGCGTATACCGTGAATCAGCGCCTGGTGCGTGGTCTGGATTACTATAACCGTACCGTTTTCGAATGGGTAACAAGCAGCCTGGGTTCTCAGGGCACCGTTTGCGCGGGTGGCCGTTACGACGGTTTGGTCGAGCAACTGGGGGGCCGTGCGGCACCTGCTGTTGGCTTCGCTATGGGTCTGGAACGACTTGTTTTACTGGTTCAAGCTATCAACCCGGAATTTAAAGCTGAATCTGTTGTCGATATTTACCTGATATCGTCAGGTCAGGGAACGCAAGCTGCAGCGATGCTGTTAGCTGAGCAATTACGTGATCAGGTCCCGGCTATTAAGCTGATGACTAACTACGGCGGTGGCAACTTCAAGAAGCAGTTCGTCCGTGCAGATAAATGGGGCGCGCGTGCAGCCCTGGTGCTGGGTGAAACTGAAGTCGCAAATGGTCAAGTCGTCGTGAAGGATCTGCGCACAGGTGAGCAAACTACCGTTGAGCAAGTAAACGCGGTCGCTCATTTGCAGGCGCTACTGGGTTAATTTCCCCAGTGATAAATCGTTAAGGAGAAGGACTGCGTGGAAATTTACGAAAACGATAACGAACAGGTTGATGCAGTAAAACGCTTCTTTGCTGAAAACGGCAAAGCGCTAGTGGTTGGTGTCGTATTAGGTATTGGCGCACTGGTTGGTTGGCGTTATTGGAACAGCCACCAGGTTGAAAGCTCGATGGCTTCTTCCCTCGAGTATCAAACTGTGACAGATGCTGTGCGTGCCGATCAACCTGCAACACTGAGTGCAGCAGAGAAATTCGCTGCAAGCACGAAGAATACATATGGTGCTTTAGCGTCATTGGAATTGGCTCAGAAATATGCTGATAACAATGATCTGGCGAAAGCAGCAGCTCAATTGCAGCAAGGCCTGAGCAGCACCAGCGATGCAAATTTGCAGGCGCTGATCAACGCACGTCTGGCGCGTATTCAAATACAACAAAAGCAATCTGATGCGGCGCTGAAAACCCTCGACAGTATTAAAGGCGAAGGTTGGGTAGCGATTGTTGCTGATTTGCGCGGTGAAGCGCTGCTCAGCAAAGGGGATAAGCAAGGTGCACGCGATGCGTGGAGCAAAGGCTCACAAACTGATGCTTCTCCAGCCCTGCGCGAAATGATGCAGATGAAAATTAATAATTTGTCGAGCTAAGAGGGACCGGATGCAATTGCGTAAACTACTTGTACCAGGGCTGATTTCTCTGACGCTGCTCAGCGGTTGTTCACTGTTTAGCGGTGAAGAAGACGTGGTAAAGATGTCTCCACTGCCGACAGTTGAAAACCAGTTTGAACCTGAAAAATCATGGAGTACTTCTGTTGGTAGCGGTATTGGTGATTTCTATTCCAATCTGCACCCAGCATGGCAGGACGGCAACATTTACGCCGCAGACCGCCGTGGTACCGTTAAAGCCGTTAACGCGGATGATGGTAAAGAAGTCTGGTCTGTTGATCTGTCTGAAAAGACAAACTTCTACTCAAGCAACCTGCCAGCACTGCTTTCTGGTGGTGTAACGGTTGATGGTGCGCACGTATACGTTGGTAGTGAGAAAGCGCAGGTTTATGCGCTTAACACCTCTGATGGTAGTATTGCGTGGCAAAGCAAAGCTGCAGGCGAAGTCCTTTCTCGTCCTGTGGTCAGCGACGGTTTAGTTCTGGTTCACACCAGCAATGGCCAGCTTCAGGCATTTGATGAAACTGACGGTGCAGTGAAATGGACCGTAAACCTGGATATGCCAGCACTTTCTCTGCGCGGTGAATCTGCACCTGCAATAGCGTTTGGTGCCGCAGTTGTTGGTGGTGATAACGGTCGCGTTAGCGCTGTGTTAATGAAACAAGGCCAACTTATTTGGCAACAGCGTATCTCTCAGGCAACCGGTGCTACAGAAATTGACCGTCTGAGCGATGTTGATACCACGCCTGTCATTGTTAATGGTGTGGTCTATGCTCTGGCATATAACGGCAACCTGACTGCGTTGGATCTGCGTTCAGGCCAAGTGATGTGGAAACGTGAGTTGGGTTCAGTAAACGATTTCATCGTTGATGCGAACCGTATTTTCCTTGTCGATCAGAATGACCGCGTTGTTGCTCTGAATGCTGATGGCGGTGTAACTCTGTGGACGCAAAGCGACCTGCTGCACCGTAATCTGACCTCTCCTGTTTTGTACAACGGTTATCTGGTTGTAGGTGACAGCGAAGGGTATATGCACTGGATCAATGCCGATGACGGCCGCTTTGTTGCTCAACAAAAAGTGGACAGTTCTGGTTTCCAGACTGAGCCAGTTGTTGCCAGCGACAAGCTGCTGATTCAGGCGAAAGACGGTACGTTGTACGCTATCAAGCGTTAAATTTGCCTGAAGTATTTTTAAGTGCGAAACGGTTCCGGTAGTCCAGGAGCCGTTTCCTGTTTTTAGAAACGATGTGATTTGACGTCGTTTTAAGATGAATTTTGAGTTATGAGGTTTTAATCATGGTACCTGTGGTTGCGCTTGTCGGGCGCCCTAATGTCGGAAAATCCACGTTGTTTAACCGCTTGACGCGTACCCGAGATGCGCTGGTCGCGGATTTCCCGGGGCTGACTCGCGACCGCAAGTATGGTCGTGCTGAAGTGGAAGGTCGCGAATTTATTGCTATTGATACCGGTGGTATTGATGGCACGGAAGACGGCGTTGAAACGCATATGGCTGCGCAGTCGCTGTTAGCGATTGAAGAAGCTGATGTGGTGCTGTTTATGGTGGATGCACGTGCTGGTCTGATGCCTGCCGATGAAGCCATTGCTAAACACCTGCGTTCTCGTCAGAAGCCAACCTTCCTGGTGGCAAACAAAACTGATGGCATGGACCCGGATCAGGCGGTTATTGATTTCTACTCCCTGGGTTTAGGTGAAATTCACCCGATTGCTGCTTCTCATGGCCGCGGCGTGACAACGCTTCTCGAACACGTTCTGATTCCTTTCATCGACGAAAAAAATCCGCGTGAGCCGGAAGAAGAAATTGATGAAGATGCAGCCTATTGGGCAGCATTCAATGCTAAACATGGCATTGTGTCTGAAGATGACGAAGAGATTGAAGAAGAGGAAGAAGAACCTTTCAACCCTCAGGATCTCCCAATCAAATTGGCGATTGTTGGCCGTCCGAACGTAGGTAAGTCAACGCTTACTAACCGTATTCTTGGCGAAGACCGCGTTGTGGTTTACGACATGCCGGGCACCACCCGTGACAGCATCTACATCCCAATGGAACGTGATGAACGTGAATTCATTCTTATCGACACCGCGGGTGTACGTAAGCGTGGCAAAATCACGGAAACCGTTGAGAAATTCTCGGTAATCAAAACGCTGCAAGCCATTGAAGATGCCAACGTTGTATTGCTGGTGATTGATGCGCGTGAAGGTATTTCCGATCAGGATCTCTCTCTGCTCGGCTTTATCCTGAATAGTGGGCGCTCACTGGTAATTGTGGTCAACAAGTGGGATGGCTTGAGCAACGAAGTCAGAGAGCAAGTTAAAGAGACGCTGGATTATCGTCTGGGCTTTATCGACTTTGCTCGCGTGCACTTCATCTCTGCGCTGCATGGCAGCGGTGTGGGCAACTTGTTTGAGTCCGTTCGTGAAGCCTATGACAGCTCAACGCGCCGTGTAAGTACTGCGCTGCTGACGCGTATTATGTCTATGGCTGCTGAAGATCACCAGCCGCCGTTGGTACGTGGCCGTCGCGTTAAGCTGAAATATGCTCACGCCGGTGGTTATAACCCACCAATTGTTGTGATTCACGGTAACCAGGTAAAAGACCTGCCAGACTCCTACAAACGTTATCTGATGAACTACTTCCGCAAATCGCTGGATGTAATGGGTACGCCAATCCGTATTCAGTTCAAAGAAGGGGAGAACCCGTTTGCTAACAAACGTAACACTCTGACACCGAACCAGCTGCGTAAGCGCCAGCGTTTGATTAAACACATCAAGAAAAGCAAATAATTCGTCGCGGAGATAACCGCTTACGAAGAGTAAAAAACCCGGTTTTTACACCGGGTTTTTTTATAACCGTTATTCCTTAATTTGATACTTACTTTGCAGTTCACTCAAACGTTGTTGATAAGAGCCTGCAAGGCATGCGTTTTTATCATCTTCCTTCCAGCACTCATTTCTTCCTTTAATCCATCCACGCTGCTCGGCTTTAAGCGTTGAATTATTATGGGATTTTGCCAGCGCCTGTTTGTAGGTTTCGGTCAACTTAAGATCCATTGCTGATAGCGTGGTGCTTTGGCAGATAAGGTCTTCCATGCTGCCTTTAGTTACCGCAGCACAAGAAAATGATGGGCCAGCATTCGTTGTGGTTTTCTTCTGCGCAGCCGGCGCAAAACTTATTTCATCCTCGGCTAAACAGACACCATGGATACGGTTTGGACCTGTGTAAGAAATGTCAGGGTTACCTTCTGTTGAACGCATAATACTGATAACCGTTTTTCCACTGGTTGCCTCCCAATAGGTTGGGCTGCTCTGTTTAATCGTCGCTTTTTGGCCATCAACCCAAACGTCACCATTACCGTCGCTGTATACGCCCCCAGTTTTTCCGCAGCTAAAATTGAATGACTGTGGAGGAGTTGCGAATGAAGCCAGAGGAAGTAGGGCAAGCGCAATTAACGTTAGTTTTTTCATTTTCAAACCTTTAGATGAAGCCGGTGATATTCAGTTGATAGTTATAATATAAGTAGCAAATCCATACCCGACAAGTCATAAATCCATATTCAGCACATGTCATTTACATAATATGATTATCTTTAAATAACTCCCTCCTGAATTTTAATGAAAGATAATTTGTTTCTAACATAAATGAAGGTAAGGGGTTTTAATTTATCACTGATACATTTTAGTGATGTTGAAACCTTGATTTTATCTTCTTTGCTATGTATTAATTATACAAAATAAAACACATAAATACGCGGTGAAAATGTTAATGGCTATCCTGCAGGGAATAAAATATGTTGTGATAATGTTTGCTTCTTTGTTATCTTTTTTTGCAAAGGCTGATGACTTAATTCAAAACATTAAAAACAGCCACAGTATAACCTTGTCGTATTTAGATGGAGAATTTCCTTTCTCTTATACGCTTGCAGGTAAGCCTACTGGTGTGGCAATTGATTTATGTGAAAGCGTTGCTCAACATATCAGCAAGGAGATGGGGGGCACGCCGCTTCAGATTAAGTGGATTAAAGTGGCCCCGGCAGCACGCTTCCAGTCATTGATAAACCACCAGTCTGATATTGAGTGCTCAAACATTACAAACTCTATCGAGCGCCAGCAATATCTCTTGTTTTCTATACCTTATTTTTACGCATCCACCGCATTTATTTCCCACAAAGCTAATCACCTCAGTAACACGAAAGTGCTCTCCGGCCACACCATTTTCGTTACATCAGGTGATATAGCGGTGCAAGCGGTGACGAAACTCAATACTAAATTAGGTTATTCACTTTTCACTCATTTAACTCAATCAGCGCTTTCCGGCTTTGAAGATATGAAATCGACAGACAACTCCGTATTTGTTGCTGATGATATTTTGCTGTATTCGCTTAGGGCAACGAGTTCGAATCCCGAAGAATATGCTCTTTCCAATGATAATCTCATCGATGCACAACCCTTTGCTTTAGCGTTATCCCATGAATCCCGCACTCTACAAAAAGAAGTTAACAATGCGATGATGGAAATATTTGCTGAAGGTGAATTTAACAGAATATATAACAAATGGTTTTTATCCCGTATTCCGCCAGATAATATATTGATTAACATGCCAATGTCGGAGAAGTTGAAGAAGGATATTGCAAAATGGAGAGCTGAGTTTCCTGGGTTACCGGGAAAACAATAGTTTTCTTAATATCCATTAAAATACAAAAATAACATAGCCCACTTTATGCATGCTCATTTCTGCCCGGTTAGCGGTCTGACTTTTTGGTGCAAAGCGGGCTTATAACTTTCCCTTTCAGTTTTACACCAGTTAAACGATGCAAAAATGCCTGCTCTAGTAACCCGGTGAGTTTAAATGCGCGTGCATGATGACTTAGTCCTTCCGGGCGAATATTAGAAATACAGTTGCGTTCTGACCCCAGGCGTTTGCGCTCCGGTTCGCTGCATCGTAAGCCTCTTGCATCAGCGGCAGATTAATTCCCAAACCACTTTTGGCGGCTTCGGTTCCCGCTACAGACTGAAAACTAAGTCCACGGGTGCGCCACGTTCAATCAGCTGCAGTGTTGCACCCTTTCAGGGAGTCATGTTGCGACATTTGGGGGAGAGCAACGTCAAAGCGTTGTTGGTGCTTAATGATCGGTTTGTCTTTATCATTAACCCAATAAGTTATTGCGGTTTAAGCCGCAGACTGTTGTTGAATGTAGTCAGGAGTGATGATGGAAATGAAATGCCCAAACTGTGAAAAACAGTTGCTGCAAACAGACTCAGGTGCGCACTGCGAAGCCTGCCAGCAGGATTTTCACCTGGAAGCCCGCTGCCCGGATTGCCACAAACCGTTGGAAGTCTTAAAAGCTTGTGGGGCCGTCGACTATTTCTGCCAGAACGGCCACGGATTGATTTCAAAAAAACGTGTTCAGTTCGTGCCTGTTGCTAACTAAGTTCTAACTTTTCGCCGCAACTTTACGCTTGCGAACAGGTTTCACCGGTGTAATTCCGGTGACCTGGCTTTCCACCCACCCATCTTCCAGGCGCGTTGTTAGCGTATCTCCGGACTGCACCTGGTTGGTTTTCTTCAGCACTTTTCCATCTGTCGCCGTTGTCACACTGTAACCACGTGCAAGCGTTGCCAGAGGGCTGACTGCTTCAAGCTGGGCGATAGCGGTGCCAAAGCGCTGCCGGGTATTATTCAGGCGTGCGGTAACGACTTGCGATAAACGGTATTCAAGCTGTTGCAAGCGAGTTTGAGCTCGATGGATTCGTGACTGAGGCTGCTGCTGATTCAAACGCTGCATCAAACGTTGCTGCTGCTGATTGCTGCGGCGCAGTTTTGCGTCCATCGCGACATTTAAGCGTTGCTGCAAGCGCTCAAGCGTCGTTTGCTGACGCGCTAAACGCAGCTGCGGATGCTGCTGTTGTAAACGGTGATACAAACGAGTGAAACGCTGCATGCGCTGGGCAAGATAATAATCCATCGCCATTTCCATACGCTGTTGGTGAGACTGAATCTGGCGCAGGAGTTCTGTCTGATTACGACTGATAATTTCCGCCGCAGCGGAAGGGGTCGGCGCGCGAATATCTGCCACAAAATCGGCGATCGTGACGTCAGTTTCATGCCCTACGGCGCTAACGACCGGAATCGCACTCGCGAAAATCGCCCGTGCAACGCGCTCATCGTTAAAGCTCCACAAGTCTTCCAGAGAACCGCCGCCGCGTCCGACAATCAGCACATCACACTCTTTGCGAAGGTTGGCAAGCTCGATGGCGCGAACGATTTGCAATGGCGCATCGTTGCCCTGTACCGCAGTCGGGTAAATGATCACTGGCAAAGAGGGGTCACGACGTTTGAGCACATGCAAAATGTCATGCAGCGCAGCACCGGTTTTTGACGTGATGACGCCAACCTGGCGTGCAGGCGTAGGCAATGGCTGCTTGTGAATTTGGTCGAACAAACCTTCAACTGTGAGGCGTTGTTTTAATTCTTCATACTGCTGCTGCAACAGCCCTTCGCCAGCAGGCTGCATACTTTCCACGATTATCTGGTAATCGCCACGCGGCTCGTAAAGCGTGATGGTGGCACGCACCAAAACCTGTTGCCCATGTTGTGGGCGGAAGGTGACACGCCGATTGCTGTTGCGAAACATCGCTCCGCGAATCTGAGCCGTATCGTCTTTAAGTGTGAAGTACCAGTGACCGGAAGCCGGTTGGGTAAAGTTGGAAATTTCACCGCTGATCCACACTTGCCCCATCTCTTGTTCCAGCAGCATGCGGACCGTCTGATTCAGGCGGCTGACGGTAAAAATTGATGGAGTATTTATCGTTGACATGTGACCTGGATCAAATTCTAAATCAGCAAGTTATTCGGTCGATAGTACCTTCCATATCGTACTTGGCAAGGAGTTTTCTGAAAAAAGTGTGGATGCAATCGATTCCGCTCTGTATAATGCCGCGGCAATATTTTATCTGTTCTCATTCACCCCAGGTTGAGATATTGCCATGCTACGAATCGCTAAAGAAGCACTGACGTTTGATGACGTTCTCCTCGTTCCAGCTCACTCTACAGTTCTGCCTAACACGGCCGATCTCAGCACCCAATTGACCAAAACTATTCGTTTGAATATCCCTATGCTGTCCGCAGCAATGGATACCGTAACGGAAGCCCGTCTGGCCATTGCATTGGCTCAGGAAGGTGGACTTGGTTTCATTCACAAAAACATGTCGATTGAACGCCAGGCTTCTGAAGTCAAACGCGTCAAGAAACACGAAAGTGGCGTTGTTACTGACCCACAGACCGTGCTGCCGACAACCACCCTGCACGAAATTAAAGAACTCACCGAGCGTAACGGCTTTGCGGGTTACCCTGTCGTGACCGAAGGTAACGAACTGGTTGGTATTATTACTGGCCGTGATATTCGTTTCGTTACCGATCTGAGCCAGCCTGTTAGCGTGTACATGACTCCGAAAGAGCGTCTGGTTACCGTGAAAGAAGGCGAAGCGCGTGATGTCGTGTTATCCAAAATGCACGAAAAACGTGTTGAGAAAGCGCTGGTTGTAGACAGCAATTTCCATCTGCTCGGCATGATCACCGTAAAAGACTTCCAGAAAGCAGAACGTAAACCTAACGCCTGTAAGGACGACCAGGGCCGCCTGCGTGTTGGGGCAGCCGTTGGCGCAGGTGCGGGCAACGAAGAGCGTATCGACGCTCTGGTAGCCGCTGGTGTCGATGTTTTACTGATTGACTCCTCTCATGGCCATTCCGAAGGCGTTCTGCAACGTATTCGTGATACTCGTGCTAAATATCCTGACCTGCAAATCATCGGCGGTAACGTCGCGACTGCAGCTGGTGCACGTGCTCTGGCTGAAGCCGGTGTGAGCGCGGTTAAAGTGGGTATCGGTCCTGGTTCAATCTGTACTACTCGTATCGTTACCGGCGTAGGTGTTCCGCAAATTACTGCGGTTGCTGATGCTGTTGAAGCACTGGAGGGGACGGGCATTCCCGTTATCGCTGACGGCGGTATCCGTTTCTCTGGTGACATTGCTAAAGCCATCGCGGCTGGCGCATCTGCGGTAATGGTTGGCGGTATGCTGGCAGGGACTGAAGAATCTCCTGGTGAAATCGAACTTTACCAGGGCCGTTCTTTCAAATCCTACCGCGGTATGGGTTCTCTGGGCGCGATGTCCAAAGGCTCTTCTGACCGTTACTTCCAGACTGACAACGCAGCCGATAAACTGGTACCGGAAGGTATCGAAGGTCGTGTGGCGTACAAAGGTCACCTGAAAGCGATAGTTCACCAGCAGATGGGCGGCCTGCGTTCCTGCATGGGTCTGACCGGCTGTGCTACCATCGACGACCTGCGTACCAAAGCGGAATTTGTACGCATCAGTGGTGCGGGTATTCAGGAAAGTCACGTGCACGATGTGACGATTACTAAAGAGTCCCCAAATTACCGCATGGGCTCCTGATTCTCCTCGCCTGGCTTTATGCCAGGCGATTTTCTTTCTCTGTTTCACTTGCCTCGGAATAAGCGTCAATGACGGAAAATATCCATAAACATCGCATACTTATCCTTGATTTCGGTTCTCAGTACACTCAACTGGTTGCACGCCGTGTGCGTGAACTGGGCGTTTACTGTGAGCTGTGGGCATGGGATGTCACGGAAGCACAGATTCGTGAATTCAATCCAAGCGGTATCATCCTTTCTGGTGGCCCGGAAAGTACTACTGAGCTGAACAGCCCACGTGCGCCTGAATATGTGTTTACTGCAGGTGTACCCGTGTTTGGTGTGTGCTACGGCATGCAGACCATGGCGATGCAGCTTGGCGGCCATGTTGAAGGTTCCAACGAACGTGAGTTCGGCTATGCGCAGGTTGAAGTGAAAACTGACAGCGCACTGGTTCGCGGCATTGAAGACTCCCTGAGTGCAGACGGCAAACCTTTGCTGGATGTCTGGATGAGCCACGGCGATAAAGTCACCGCGATCCCTTCTGACTTTGTCACCGTTGCAAGCACCGAGACTTGCCCGTTTGCGATTATGGCAAACGAAGAAAAACGTTTTTATGGCGTGCAGTTCCACCCGGAAGTGACCCATACCCGCCAGGGCCAGCGTCTGCTGGAGCGTTTTGTTCTGGATATCTGCGGTTGCGAAGCGCTGTGGACTCCGGCAAAAATTATCGAAGACGCGATTGTTCGTTTGCGTGAACAAGTGGGCAACGACAAGGTGATTCTTGGCCTGTCCGGTGGCGTGGATTCATCCGTTACCGCCATGCTGCTTCACCGCGCGATTGGCGACCGTCTGACTTGTGTGTTCGTGGATAACGGCCTGCTGCGTTTGAATGAAGCTGAACAAGTGATGGATATGTTTGGCGACCACTTTGGCCTGAATATTATTCACGTTAAAGGCGAAGAGCGTTTCCTGTCCGCATTGAAAGGCGAGAACGATCCAGAAGCGAAACGTAAAATCATCGGCCGCGTGTTTGTTGAAGTGTTTGATGAAGAAGCACTGAAACTGGAAGATGTGAAGTGGTTGGCGCAGGGCACCATTTACCCGGACGTTATCGAATCAGCGGCTTCTGCCACCGGTAAAGCACACGTCATCAAATCTCACCACAACGTGGGCGGCTTGCCGAAAGAGATGAAGATGGGTCTGGTTGAGCCGTTGCGTGAACTGTTCAAAGACGAAGTGCGTAAAATCGGCCTGGAGCTGGGTCTGCCGTACGACATGCTTTACCGTCACCCGTTCCCGGGTCCAGGTCTTGGCGTGCGTGTGTTGGGCGAAGTGAAGAAAGAGTATTGCGACCTGCTGCGCCGCGCTGATGCTATCTTCATTGAAGAGCTGCATAAAGCCGATCTCTACAACAAAGTGAGCCAGGCGTTCACCGTGTTCCTGCCGGTGCGTTCTGTTGGCGTCATGGGCGACGGTCGTAAATACGATTGGGTTGTATCACTGCGTGCAGTTGAAACCATCGACTTTATGACCGCGCATTGGGCACATCTGCCATACGATTTCCTTGGCCGTGTCTCCAACCGCATTATCAACGAAGTTAACGGCATTTCCCGTGTGGTTTACGATATTTCTGGCAAACCGCCAGCAACTATCGAGTGGGAGTAATCATTCGTTAGGTAGCATTAATACCTGTCGTTTCTTCATCGAATCGAAGCCCATTTTTTAATGGGCTTTTTTTATGATGCAATTTAACCGAGCCGCGCATGCAACCAGGGCAGCAGCTGTTTTTTGCGACTTAGCATTCCGGCGATGGTAACGGGTGCATTATCGGTAAGTGCCGGGCCCGCAAAATAGAGCCTTGAACACTCCGCGCTGATATCGGTCAGCATCAAAACCACCAACCCAGCCCCTGATGTGGTGACCCGCTGTTCCATGGCTGATTTAAGCTCATCACTCAGCGGCTCCGCCTGCTCAAGAGAATACAATTCGAGTTGTGCGGCGAGGACTTTATTCCCCGAAATATCAAACATTTTACTGTCTTTATCGAGCAGCTCATCTGCGCTCAAGCCGATGATATCTGTCTTGGCCGCCAGCAAATCACGAATGAAATCTTCACGCTCCACTTTTGTGAGAGCGCAGAGCTCATCAACGGCCTGGCGGTCTTCTTCAGTAGTGGTCGGTGAGCGAAGGGCTACGGTATCACTTAACACGGCTCCCAATAGCAAAATGGCTTCACCAGGGGAGATCTCACGGCGATGAGCGGGAGTCATCAACAGCCATAACAATGTTGCACTGCTGCCGACAGGTTTAATCCAGACTTCAGGAGGGAGTTGAGTGATCAGGCCTCCAAGACGGTGGTGGTCGATAATTCCGACGACATTGCTTTCATTGAGCGTGGCGGGTCCTTGCGCAGGTTCGGTGAAATCAACCAGCCAGACATCTTTACCCGCAAGGGAATCATCAAGCAGTGGTGGGGGCGTCAGGTCAGCATGGCGGAAAATGTAGGCTGTTTCTCTATTTAACTCACCGAGGCGAAACGCCTGAGCATGTTGCCCTTTAATCGTTAGCCAACGCGCAGCCACATAGGCCGTGCAGATGGTATCGCTGTCCGGATTTAAATGGCCAAAGACATGTATCATTTAATCTCTCCTGCTCACAATTCTACGTGCTTCGCGGCTTGTCTTTAGAGTATAGGATGCTATCGGTTCTGATTTCACAACCTAAGAGTGGGCAGCATAAATTCGCTGTGATGAAGGGAAATAAAAAACCCTCTGTTTTGCAGAGGGTTTTGCTTTATGCGGCTTAAGCTAAAATTCGTTCTGCCCAGACGCTAATATCATCACCGCTACCGAGATCGGCCTGCACCAGGCCATTCACCATGAAGGTTGGTGAAACATGAATCCCATTCTGACGGGCATATTTACTGTGCCATTTAATATCATTCTGTAATGCCGGGTGGGCGAATGCCTGCGCCAACGCCACACCGCTGTAACGTTCGATACGGTCAATGATTTGCTGCGGTGTCGCATCCATATTCGGGCCGCTGCAATGCTCGGTAAACTCGAATTCTTCACGGTGATCGGCAACGGCTTGCATCACTTTATGCGCCGCTTCGCGGCCCTCAGGCAGTGTGGATGCGGCCAGAATACAGCGAACAATCACACCTGAAAACATGTGCCATGGTTGCGACTGAAGGCGAATTTTCACCATGACGTTGTCTTCACCCACTTTTTCCAACAGTGCGCCGAGCTTATTGAAAGCGCGAACAGAGAATGGGCAGGTCGGCTCAAGAAAAACTTCAAATGTGCGCGGACCGTGACCCCAGACCAGTGGTTGAGCATGAGATTTATCGTTTTGACTCATAGTGATCCCTTTATTGTGTTTTCAGCGTTGGTATGCGAAACAACTTATCAGATATTGAACGGATTTATACTTCGTCCGAAGACCACACCGGATAGTCGGTATAACCCGCTTCTTTGCCGCCAAACAGTGCCGCGTGATTGCTAATAGATGCCAGCGGCAAGTTTTCCTCAAGGCGGCGCGGGAAATCAGGGTTGGCAACAAACGGGCGGCCAAAGGCAACCAGATCCACGATACCTGCCGCGAGGAATTTTTCTGCTTTCTCCTGGGTGTAATTCCCCGCCACGATTATGGCACCACTGAATGTTGCCCGAAGCGTTTCACGGAACTCGTACGGTACTTGCGGTGCGTCATCCCAGTCGGCTTCCGCCAGATGGATAAAGGCAATGCCTTTTTGCTCACACCAGGCCGCCAGTGCCAGAATCGCTTCAATAGCCTGCGGGTCGTCCATTCCACGCTGAGTAATAAATGGAGCCAGGCGAATACCGGTTCTGTCTGCACCAATGGCATCGCTAATGGCTTCCAGCACTTCTTGCGCAAAACGCACGCGGTTTGCCAGGCTGCCACCGTATTCATCGGTGCGTTTGTTGGAGCTGCGGCGCAGGAATTGGTCAATCAAATACCCGTTGCCACCATGAACCTCTACACCGTCGAAACCCGCGTCAATGGCATTGAGCGCCGCCTGGCGATAGTCGGCAATCACCTGGCCAATATCTTCATGCGTTAATTCACGCGGAACAGGGCTGTCTACCATTCGGCCTACACCGTCTTCGCCCACGACCCAAACTTGCGCATCGGGTGCCAGTGCAGAAGGTGCGACGGGTTTGCCATCAGCGTGAAAACTTTCATGGGACATGCGGCCAACGTGCCACAGCTGCGAGAAGATTTTCCCGCCAACCTGATGAACGGCATCGGTCACCAGGCGCCAGCCGCTGATTTGTTCTGGGGAGTGAATACCCGGCGTCCAGGAATAACCCTGACCTTGTGGCGAAATTTGTGTCGCTTCGGTAATGATAAGTCCGGCACTGGCACGTTGTTGGTAATACTTCGCCATCATCGACGTAGGGATATTACCCGGCTGTGCGGAGCGAGAACGCGTCATCGGCGCCATAACAATACGGCTACGGGTTTCAACTGACCCTACACGAGAGGTCTCAAACAGGTGACGTGATTTCATTTCTTCGACTCCGAGATAATTATGATGCCTTGACTTTACGTCCTGCTTGTCGTTTTGATAATGGCATTGAAATCTGATTGTCTATTCAGGAAATTAGAATAATGGGTAAGCTCGAAGATATGACCTTGCTGGTGGCCGTGGTTGATGCCGGTGGACTGGCGGCGGCGGGAAGGCGGATGAATTTGTCGCCTGCTACCATGACTACGCGACTAAAAGCATTAGAGGAACGCTATCAGACACGCTTTTTTAACCGTTCGACACGGGCCATAGCATTGACGCGGAGCGGTGAGGAGTTTTACTACGCCGCTCTGCGTGTGCTTGAGGAAGTAGAGCTGGCCGAATCGAAATTGATGCAGAAAGAGGGCATTCTGAGTGGCACGCTACGGATTGCAGCGCCGTCTGATTTTGGGCGTCAGTATTTATCACCTGCGTTACTCGATTTTTCCCGTCAGCACCCGGAAGTTAAAAGTTCGTTGTATCTCAGCGAAGATGTGGTGGATTTGATTTCTTTACGGCTCGATATGAGCATTCGTTTTGGTAACCTGCCGGACAGCAATCTGGTAACGAAAGTCATCAGGCAGAACTATCGCGTGCTGGTGGCATCTCCGGCTTACCTTCATACCCATAGGGAACCGCATTCAGTGCAAGATCTGGCCGGACATCGCTGCCTGGTGATGGAGCGTCGTGGAACGCTGATGAATGAATGGCGCTTTGAGGCTGAAGGGGAAATGCAAAGTGCACGCGTTACACCTGCCATGGTGTGTGACGACGGTGCACTTTTGCGCCAGTGGGTGCTGGCCGGGGCCGGTATTGCCAGTAAATCCTGGTGGGATGTTAAACGCGATGTTGAACAAGGGCGGCTGAAAGTGTTGTTGGCAGACAGTTTCATTGGCTTTAGCAGGCACGACAAAAAACAGGTGGGGCTACAGTTTGTTTATCCACAGCGCCGCTTTCAGCCATTACAGGTTTCCATGTTCAGCGAATTTTTCATCAACTGGTTGGATAATGAATAAATCGGCCGGGTAATAGGCGTGACAAATCCCACTGGCAGTTATCAGTGTTATAATTTTTAATTAAAAGAAGGCGTTACCGGTTAGTGCTATCCACTGACAGGCTGCTTTGTTGTGCTTCTACTTTGTCCTGATGATGGTACCAGGCACCGATGGCAGAATAGACAAAACGGCCGAAAAGGAAGAGAAAACTGATGAGCAGAATAATGCGGGTCATACGATTGTTAAACTTATGTCGTCTTCGCATACTCGTAACCTGTGTCACGCAAATGATCCTTGATGTTTGCCCGTCAACTGCGGGCGACGGGGATATTTATACACAGTGATGCCCTAAGGTCAATTGCGGGTCATCGGTGAATAACGTACTAAATCATTTCTCCCTGTTATATAAACATTTCTTAATATTAGTTGATTAGTATATCTACAGTTATTTTTTTGAATTATTCACTTTTGGACTTTAATCTCCATCAAGAAATTGATTAAGATCATCTTTGTAACTCCATCCCTAACTAGAATCTGCACTCTATTCCATAGCGATATGGTTTTATCGGCCAGGTTGGAAGCCTGTTCGAAACTTACCCGAGCTGGACGACAGGGTTCTTGGCGATAATTAATGCATCTGGCAAGCTGGTATAACAAATATAAAAATCAATGGTGGGCACTTCCTTTGGTGCTGCCGAGTCTACTTTTTCCTATAGCCGAATGGTGTAATGCCCATACCGTCATGGACGGGGGGCGAGTATTTCTCGTCTATGTGCCACTTGGGCTAATGACAGCATTTATGGTGGTTTTCGGTTGGGCAGCACTGCCGGGAATTATTGTTGCGTTACTCCTCCGATATGTCCCTCTAAAAGGCGAAATTGCTGCATTACTGGCAGTGGTTCACTTTATCGTCCCAATCACGATCAGTTGGGGTGGCTACCGTATTTTCGTTCCACGGCGTGGCTCAGTGATGTTTGGTGCTATCAAACTTACAGGGCAGCGCATGTTGTGGTTGGTATTAGTTAACTCTGTAACGTTTTTAGTTATCTATCAGATGGGGGTTTTCTTCGGTTGGTATGATGTATCCAACAATATCGGTGCGGAAAACCCTCTCCACACCCGGACATTAATTAATTTTCAGGCGGTGCTGATTGGTTGTTTGACGGGGATGCCTTTCTTTTACTCCGTCATTCGTATGTTCCGAAATCCACGCTTTATGTTTTCATTTTTCTCGCGGATGAAGGCTCAAATGCAGTCGGGCGTGACCAAAGTCGAGATTACGCTATGGGCTGGGTTGGTCATCGTATTAGTTAGTCTGCTGCTGTTACCCATAAATGATTTCAGCACCATTTTCACAACGGATTACACCTTAACGCTGATTCTACCGCTAATGTTATGGGGCGCGATGCGCTTTGGTTTTCTGTTTATCACCATGTCATGGGCGGTGATACTGACGATCCTGTGCAGCGGTTTTCATAACTATTTGCCGCCATATATGGGCTTTCAACTCCATCTGGCCATAGCCTCATCCTGTTATGCTGTGTTCTCTATCACCATCTATTTGATGGCTGTTGTCACTACTCGCCAGCGTTTTCTGCATAGCAAGGCGCGCCGTGTTGCTTTTATCGACCCCATCGTTCAAATGCCCAATTTGCGCGCGCTTAATCGCGACTTATCTCGTTATCCGTGTTCAGCTCTGGCTTTTCTACGCGTGCCCGAACTTGAGCTTTTAGGTCGAAATTACGGAGTGCAACTTCGTATCCAATACAAGCAGCAGCTCAATGAATATCTGCATCCGATATTAACCGCCAACGAACGGGCCTATCACTTGTCTGGACATGAGCTGGCAGTTCGGTTGAACTATGACTCTTATCATGAGCGTATCGACGCCCTTGACCATCGCGTTAAGCAGTTCCGCTTTATGTGGGATGGTATGCCGATGCAGCCACAAGTAGGCATCAGCTTTTGCTATGTTCGCCAACCTGTCACCCATATTTACTTCCTGTTAGGTGAGCTTAGTACCATGGCTGATTTGTCGCTTTCGACATCAAAGCCTGAAAGCTTGCAGCAGCAAGGCACAAACCATGTGCAGAATGCGGTAAGAAAGAAAGTGGCGATGATGAATCGCCTGCAAGTCGCCATTGATTCAGGGAATTTCATCTTGATGGCGCAACGTATCGAAGGGATTCGTGGTGACTCTTATCATGAAATCTTGCTGCGTATGAAAGGGGATAACGACGGGGATGCGATGTTTATGCCCGATGCGTTTTTGCCGGTGGCACATGAGTTTGGCTTGTCTTCTAAAATCGATAAATGGGTGTTAGAAGCAACGCTTGAGTTCATGAGCAAGTATCGAAAACAACTTCCCGGAAGCCGTTTCTCCATCAACCTCACACCCGCTTCTGTAGGGCGTTTGCAGTTTGCGAGCGAAGTGAAACATCTACTTGAGCGTTACAAAATTGAACCCTGGCAGCTTATTTTCGAAGTCACCGAAAGCAATTCATTAACCAATCTTGAGCAAGCTAACGCGACTTTGACTATGTTGCAAAATATGGGCTGTCGGATTGCTATTGATGATTTTGGTACAGGGTATGCCAGCTATGCGCGGCTGAAAGATATTAGCGCGGATATCCTGAAAATTGACGGTAGTTTTATCCGGAATATACTAACCAGTAGTCTGGATTATCAAATTGTTGATTCAATCTGCCAATTAGCACGGATGAAAAAGATGCAGTTGGTTGCCGAATATGTTGAAAGCGAGGCGGTCAAGGCAGCGGTGCAAAGTCTGGGGATTGATTACATACAAGGGTATTTGGTTGGACGGCCGCTTTTGCTCGAGAAGCTTGTCATTCAGGAAAATCGAGATACCGAATAACCAAACGCCCTGATGGGCGTTTGGTTGAGTAAATAATCAGGCGGTGGTGTTCGGGCTGGCTTCTTCTTCAATCTTAAGCTTCCAGCCTGGTGTGTTATCCCAATACTGCTGTTCGCGCTCTAAATCGAGCAATACCAAAGTGTTCAGGCTGAACCAGTCATGTGGGAAACGCAGTGTCCATTTGTGCTCATCAGTTTCTAACACCAATGTCGGCGGAGTGGTTGTTGCCTGACGTTGATTATTCAGTAACACGCCCAGGCGCAGAATTTGAATTAGCGGTAGGAACTGCTTTTTCTTAAACAGCGTAAATCGTGGCAGGTCATCGATTTTTACCGCTTTGCGGTGATAGCGCACCAGCGAAGAGATGAGCATTTGTTGCTCTTGATTAAAGCCAGGCAAGTTGCTGTGTTGCAGGATATAAGCCGAGTGGCGATGTAGCCCACTATGGTTAATATTCAGTCCAACCTCGTGCAACATCGCTGACCATTTCAACAGGGCGGCCATTTGCGGATTAGCTTGTTTTGGGTTTTGTACTTCCCACTGTTGATAGATATGCTCAGTCGTTGTCAGTACACGTTTAGCCTGATCACTGTCGATATTGTACTGGTTTGCCAGACTTTGCGCGGTGCGAATACGAATATCCTGATGGCGGAAACGACCCTCCATTTCATACAGAACACCTTCGCGCAGAGCTCCGTCAGACAGACGTAACTCTCGAATTGCCAGCGAGTCGAAAACACCACAGAGAATCGCAAGGCCTGGTACAAACACGGCTTTACGTTCTTCCGATAATCCCGGCAGGCTCATAGTGCTGAAACTCTTATACTTCAGCACTTCATCACGCAGCATTTCCAGGCGTTCAGGGGTGATAATCCCGTCCTTTTCACCCATGTTGACCAGCACTTCATGCGCCGCTTTGATGGTGCCAGAGGCCCCCATCGCAACATTCCAGCCCTGTAAGCGGTACTGCCAGGAGAGGTTTTCCAGCTTCTGCACAGCTGCGAGGCGAGCGCGTTTAAAGTTTTCCGGGTTGATATTCCCTTTTGGGAAGAAGTTTTGTGCGAAGCTCACACAACCCATGCGGCGGCTTTCGACCAGCATTGGCTCGAAATCCTCACCAATTACCAGTTCGGTTGAGCCACCACCAATATCAATAACCAGTTTGCGGCCTTTTTCCGGCTGGGTATGTTCTACACCCATGAAAATCAGACGCGCTTCTTCGTTACCGGAAATAATTTCAATCGGGAAGGGGATAACCTGCTCAGCGCGCTTAAGGAACTCTTCGGCATTTACGGCCAGGCGTAAACTGTGAGTACCCACGATACAGACGTTTTCCGCGGAGAACCCCTGAAGACGTTCAGCAAATAACGCAAGGCACGACAGCCCACGCTCTATCGCTTCTTCGCTTAACTCGTTCTCAGCATTCAGACCATCGGCTAAATGGACACGTTGTTTCAGACGACCAATGATTTGCATTGCGCCATCTACCACACGCGCGATAACCATGTGGAAACTGTTCGAGCCAAGGTCTACCGCTGCGAACTCTTGCGGCCGTGGAGCATGTTTTTTTATCGGCATGTTTTTGTCATCAACATAGTTTTATAGTCGACATAGTGCGTTATTCAGATTGTTCAAGAGATTTAATGTAATCGTAAATTGCCAGCTGCGAGCGTACCTTACGGCGGTTGCCGCGCGGCACATAACGATTACTCAGTTCTTTGTCGATGTAGCGCGCTTTTACCGTATCACTGAACAGTATTTCAATGATATCCAGCACCCGTTGTTTCAGGCGCGGGTCGAGAATAGCAACGGCCACCTCGATGCGATAATCAATGTTGCGAGTCATCCAGTCGGCAGAGGAAAGAAACACTTTTTTGTCGCCGCCATTTTCAAACACATATACGCGATCGTGCTCGAGATAACGGTCAACGATACTGATAACCCGAATGTTATCGCTGATCCCCTCCAGATTTGGGATAAGCGAGCACATTCCGCGCACCAGCAAATTCACCTTCACACCCGAGCTTGACGCAGCATACAGCCTGTCTACCAGCCCTTTATCGACCAGGTTATTGAGTTTAAGAGTAATGCCAGACGGTACGCTGTTCTGCGCATTGGCAATTTCTTTATCGACCAAATCGTAAAGCAGGCGGCGTGAGTTCTGTGGTGAAACCATCAGATGTTCGAATGTCACCGGTCGATAAGGGTTTTCGATAAAGTTAAATACGCGGCGTACTTCGTTGGTGATGCGCGCATCGCAGGTCAGCAAGGAATAGTCGGTATAAAGACGGGCGGTTTTCTCGTTAAAATTACCGGTACCGATGTGGGCATAACGCACCACTTCTTCGCCTTCTTTACGGGAAATCAGGAATAATTTGGCGTGAATCTTCAGGCCAGGGGCTGAGAAGATAACGTGCACGCCCGCTTCGGTCAGGCGTTTCGCCCAGTGAATATTGGCTTCTTCGTCAAACCGCGCCTGTAACTCAACCACCACGGTCACTTTCTTGCCGTTGTGCGCGGCGTGAATCATCGACTCAATAATGCGCGAGTCTTTCGCCACGCGGTAAATATTGATTTTAATCGCCAGTACACTCGGGTCGAACGAGGCCTGGCGCAGCAGTTCCAGCACGTGTTCAAAAGTGTGGTACGGGTAATAAAGCAGCACGTCGCGGTTGCGGATTGCATCAAAGCCGTTACGGAATTTATCGAACCAGATATGGCGCAAACGTGGCAGAGGTTTGTTGATTAAATTGGCTTTGCCAACATTTGGGAAGCTAATGAAATCTTTAAAATTGTGGTAGCGGCCACCGGGAATAATCGAGTCGTAGTTAGTGATAGTCAGCTTATTACGCAGCATTTCGACCATCGCATCAGGCATATCCCGCTGATAAACAAAACGCACCGGCTCGGCGGTCAGGCGTTGTTTCAGGCTTGATGACATCAGTTCCAGCAGGCTGGACTCCATTTCTGTCACCAGGTCGTATTCTGCATCGCGGGTCATTTTCATTGAATAGGCGTTCAACGCATCGTAATCGAAGAAACCTTTGAAAATGTCATCCAGGCAATAACGCAGAATGTTATCCAGCAGGATCATTGGCTTGCGGCGACGTGGGGCTTCCGGCGGCAAATTCACGAAACGGGGTACTTTATCAGACGGGATTTCGAGCAGGGCGTAACGGATATCGGCGCCCTGAATAATCTCAACCGCCAGATAGGTGTAATCATCTTTAAGGAACTGCACCAGATCGGTTTCGTTATTGATGAGGATCGGTGTGATGTGCTGGCGCAAATAGTGTTTGAAGTAATGACGCAGCCAGTTTTGCTGATTTGGCGAAAGCTGGCGTTCGTTGATCAGGAAGATCTGATTCCGCGCCATTTCCAACAGCAAATCATTATACAACCCATCAAATTCCTGGTCGGCTTTCAGCACACGCGCCTGAATTTTATTGAGTAAATGGCGCGAATTAGGTGCCGTACCTTGTTCTTCACTGATCAGAATGCGCCGTTTAAGTTCGGCGAAACGGACCTTGTAGAATTCATCAAGGTTATTCGAATAGATGCCGAGAAAACGCATTCTCTCGATCAGCGGGTTAATTTTATCCGCCGCTTCCTGGAGCACGCGCTCGTTAAAATTCAACCAGCTCAGTTCTTTTTCGATGTACAGCTTATCCTGACCCATTAGCCCTCACTTGCGTTTTCGTGGACGTTAAAATGCCGTCACGTCTGCCATTATGGCGAGCTTTGGCGGGGAATGTCCAACGATGAGCATAAAGTCAGGTTTTTACTGCATAACACACTGTGAGGAGGCAGACAGAAGACAGGATGTTTTTTATTTAAAATAGCGTTTTGTTTCTCAAGGAATGAACGAATGTGGCAAACGCGCGCGCTGGAGTTGAACAATCAGGAATTCTGGAACTGGGAACGGGCTTGTGAAATTGTCGACTACGCCTGTGTTCACTCTTTTAACACTCTGGTGGTCGGCCAGATTGATCTGTTCGATAAGCTGGTTTCGCCAACCGACTACACCCCTCATCAATTCAACGACAGGTTGTCCACCCAGCAACGCGCACGCTGCATTTACCTCAATCGCCTGGCTAAACACTGCCACCAGAAAGGCCTGGCTTTTTACTTGCAGGCGAAAGAACTGAGTTTTCAGACCGATCTTTTACTTAGCCATCCGCATCTTTTTGATGTTCGCAAAGGTGTGCGCTTCGACCTGGCATTCTGGAGCCAATATCTGGCGGACAAAATTGCCCTTATTTGCCAGCAAATTCCAGCGCTTACCGGTTTGCTGGTGGCTCTTTCCAATACTGACAGCCTGCTTCCCATTTCCACGCCTAACTGGCTTGAAGGGGTGACACCTGACTCAGGCAACAGTGAGATGATTTACCGCCGTTGTTTTGCGGCAATGAGCGATGTTATGCAGCGTGAAAACAAGCACCTGGTTTTGCGTGTTTTCCCGGCAAGCAACAGTGATGTCGCAAATGTGATGGCGGCGATTGCCCCGTTGCCTGAGTCTGTCGCGGTGTCCATTAAGTTGACACCCGAGCGATTCTGGCCTGAATTTCCCTCTAATCCTGCGCTACTTGAAGCCACCGGGCGCGACGTATGGATAGACATCGATCTGGCGGGCGAGGAAGTTGGCTGGGGAAACTTCCCGTTTATGCGCATTGATGAATTACAAGGGCGCTTGCTTTGGTGCCAGGCGCGTAACCCCGCGATTACTGGCGCATTATGCAAAATCAGTTGGGAAGGCGTCGATAACCACTGGATTATCAACACGCTTAGCGAATGCAACCTGGTGAGTTGCAGTTTGATGCTCGCCGGGAATCATCCCTCACTCACCACCGAGCAGATGATGCGTTATTGGCTAAACCAGTGTTACGGCTGGCAGCCAGATGAGGAAATTTTTAACCAATTTCAACAGTTGCTCGACCAGGGGAAACAGGCGCTATACAGCGCAATTTATGCCCGCCACCATGTATTCCATCGCCACAGTTTGCTGCCGGAAAGTTACGGCCAGGCCATATGGAGTCTGTACGGGCAATTAAACCGTAACCACTGGTTGCCCGGCTCCGGGCGAGATATTCATTTTAGCCGCGACGATATCGAAGGCTCATCAAACAATCTCTCGCGGATTGCCAAAGAGAAAGACGATGCATATCAGGCCGCCAGAATCGCCCGCGAGCAGGCGTTGGCTTTTGCGCGAGAAGTGGATTTACCGTCCGCGTTAAAGTTGCGTTGGTTGCAGGAATGGCAAGGTTTTTCGCTGTATTGCGAGGTGTTTGTCTATGCGCAAAAAGCCTTCTTCACACTGCATTATGCGCGGCTCGTGGAGAACAACTGGAGCATGCGAGAAATCTGCCGCACCAATATTCAGTCGCTCTACAGCGCGGCACATGAAATGGAGGATTTTTGCCAGCGACATGATGATTATTCACCGGGAATGTATGTGATGTTTGATGCCAGCCGTGTTCGTCAGTTAGCTGACAGCCTGACGGCGGAGTTAGCGAAATTAATGAGATAACCTATTTTGCTGCAAATAAGGGGTGACGCTAAGCATCACCCCTTTTAACTACAAATGTAAACGTAACGATTCCACTAAACAAAGCATCGCCATCGCCTGGCCGTAAGGCATCGACGTTAACGGGATCTGCCGATAATGGTCGAGATTGTTGCCCATCGCGGTACCAAAAGAGACCTGAGTCAATTCACCTTGTGGCGTGATGTGGTTCACCACACCTTCCAGCGCCCGTTCGGCGACGAGCAGATATTCATCGGCTAAATAACCCAGACGAATAGCTTTCAGGATCCCAGCGGCAAAGCCTGCAGAAGCGGAAGCCTCAGCATACGAATCCGGGTCGTCAAGAAGCGTTGGCCACAAGCCGTTGTCTTGCTGGCAGCGTTGCAGGGCACGCACCTGAGCCTCGAGCACATGACAAAGCTGGCGGCGGAACGCATCGTCCGCGCTTAAATCTAACATTTCCAGGAATTCAGGAATTGCGATGGTTATCCAGCTATTGCCACGAGCCCATAGCGCACCGGCAAAATGGTGGCGGCCATCGAAATTCCAGCCATGGTACCAAAGCCCAGTATGACGATCCGTCAGGTAGACTATGTGCTGCATAAACTGGAATTTGGCTTCTTCCACCCATTGTGGACGGTTAAACAGTTGCCCCATTTTTGCCAGCGGTAACACCGCCATCATTAATGTGTCGTCCCAGATTTGCTGCCAGTGGTCATTCTCATAAGTGACATGCTGGAAGCAACCTTCATCGGTGCGCGGCATCTTGCGATAAAGCCAGTCGCCCCAAGCTTCTAAATAGGGCTTCCACTCCGGGGTTTTCGTCTCTTCGTAGCACAACGCGAGAGTCAGAAACGGGCAAGCCGTATTGACGTTTTTAACCGGCGTCCCTTCGGCAAAACGATCGCGGAACCAGGCGGCAATGGTTTCTTGCGCCCGCACAGAACCGGTCAATTGCTGGTAGCGGAACAACCCGAACAGACCGATGCCGTGCGTCCATTCCCAGCCTTTCCAGCCTTTGGTATCCACGACTCGCCCGTCGCTTAACCGTTGCAAATAACGCCCGTCTTCGTCCTGGATGGACACCAGGCTATCAATGAGTTTTTCAATGACGAGCTGCGTATCGTGGCGATTTAACATCATGCAATTCCTTATTGTTCCGTTTAAGAAGGCTGGCGGCTTTCCTGAAGTATGGCGGGCTGAGCGTGAGCTTTGTTTTCCCATAAATGATTTGCGTGGCGGTGCCCGGTAAGCGTTTCGACGACCTCGCGTGCCGCTGCTGGCGCATCTTCCGGCTTGCCACCTTCGCGCAGGCGTTCGAGTTCGGTAATCAAAACGGCGTGGCGATCCTGGCTAAGACGGAAGCGGAACGCGCCGGTCATCGCCAATATTGTTAGCAGACCAGGCCCGACCACAAAGACCCACCAGATGCCGTTGATAGCGGCGGCGCTTTGGCTTTCGGCTCCTTTAGTAAAGCCGAAACCTTCCAGCGCCAGGCCAACGATAAACAGCGCCAGAGCCTGGGAAAACTTGCGCGTCAGCATCATCACGCCCGCGTAGATCCCTTCGCGGCGCACGCCGGTATAAGCCTCATCGACATCGGGTAAAAAGTTATACACGTTCCACGGAATCAGATAGGTGCCGCCGCGTGCAAAGCCCATCATCATCGCGCCGCCAAGCAGCAACCAGGTGATGTATGTAAAGGAGGCGGAAAGCTGGCTAAACCACAGCAGGCTGAGGATGATCAGGCTGATGGCAATTTTGTAGGCATGGCCGTTACCAATGCGGATACACAGCCAGGTAAAAATGGGAATGGCGAAAAACTGGCAGAGTGTCATCAGGCTCAACGCCTGCGAGGCAAGCCCCGCGCCCACTTGCAGAACGTAGGTCATATAGTGCATGAACAACGAGCCAAAAATGTCGAGGGCGACGGCACCGCCGACGTACATCATGATATGAATGCGGAAGGTCTTCAGGCGGAAAGTTGAGGCCATTTCGCGGTACAGCGCACCCAGTGTTTTCATCAACCCTTGCTGAGTTTGCGGTGGTGGCAGGTTGTCGCGCTCCCAGGTTCCACGCCAGACAAAAATCCACGGCAACGAAAACAGGATGGCAAACACCAGGCCGATGAGCATAAACGCCTGTTCTTTGTCTGCCACGTGCGCCAGTATTTGGCCGGGGATCAGGGCAGAAAGAAACGCAGTGGCCTGGGCGAACAGCATGCGTGCACCAGACATTTTTGAACGCGTGTCGTAACGGGTGGTCATCTCCGCCGGAAGTGTGTCGTATGGCACCATCAGCAGGGTAAAGACGGTGCTAAACAGCAGGTAGGTTCCCAGATACCAGAAGTAGCCGTAACCGCTCCACCACATTAAGGCGAAAGTTAAAGAAAGCGGTGCGCCGAGCAGGAAGAAGATGCGCCGACGCCCCCAACGGGTGCGGATGTTATCGGTGATGTAGCCCATCACCGGGTCAGTAATACCGTCCCAGATTTTAGCGATGGCGAAAATAGAGGCGGCGGCGGCAGGCGAAAGCCCGGCGACTTCAATGTAAAAGTAGAGAAGCCACAGGCCGGTAATCGTCATAGCGCCACTACCAAAAACGTCCCCCATACCCCAGGCGAGAATATTTTTAGTTTTGACTTCACGATGACCTTTTGATGCTGATGTCGGTGTGATCATGGCTGTCTGTCTCGTATCGATGAACGTGAAAGAGGTTCATCCAGGGTAGTGATCAGCGGTGGGCGAGACGATGCCCGTCGCGATGGTTTTTAGTGAAAGTGCGAGGCACTACGCAAACTGTTTTTTGGGGCAAGGTTTTTGTGACGGCGATCGATTTTCGAGCTGTGATGAAAGGGTTAATCGTGAACTCCTTCGCATTTCACTTTTTTCAGCATCGGGCCAGTGAGACTTGCCTCACAGCAAAACGCCGGTATCCAGCACTTTTGTGATGCATTCTGCACATTCATAAAAGCCTGCGAGTGCCGCGATGGCGCAAGAAAATGCAGACGTGTTGAGATAACCCGGTCATTTACTCATTGCGATGGATAACCATGGAACTGCACCTTTCTCACTTTGAACCTTGCGCTGACGGGCGACATGCCAATACAGCCATTTTCCAGCGGGCGCTGAATGAACTGGCAGAACAGGGCGGGGGAACGCTGATGGTGGAAAGTGGCCGCTACCTGGTGGGCGGCCTGCTGCTGCATTCCGATACTTGCCTGCACTTATGCGCAGGCGCGGAACTCATTGTCAGCAGCGATTATCAGCAATTTACGCAGGCAACGACGCAAAGCGTGGCGGAATGCTCTGACCGGGCGTTCCTGTATGCCCGAAATGCGCAACGCATCAGTGTGTGCGGCCAGGGGAAAATAAACGGTAATGGCAGCGCCTGGTTTAGTGAAGAAGCCGACGCAATGGGTTATCGCCAGCCCGCGCAGCATCGTCCGCGCATCATCGTTTTTGAAAATTGCCAGCAGATAACGCTGCGGGATTTCACCATCGAACAGGCACCGATGTGGACCATTCATTTGGTTTCCAGTCAGCAGATAAAAATGGATGGCGTGACCGTTGATAACTGTCTGACCATGGCGAATACCGATACGCTGGACATTGATAGCTGCCAGCAGGTGCATATCAGCAACTGTTATTTCAGTGCCGCAGACGATGCTATCTGCCTTAAAACCAGCAAAAAACCGGCGGAAATTCAGCAACCGACCCGGCAAGTGGTGATCACCAACTGTACGCTGCGTTCAAAAAGCTGCGCCATAAAAGTCGGGACGGAAACGGCGGATGACGTTGAAGATATTATCGTCACCAATTGCACCATCTGGCAGTCCAATCGCGGGATTGGCCTGGTTTCCCGCGATGGCGGGAATTTGCGGCGCATGATTTTTTCAAATATCACTTTTGCCTGTGAAGCGGCGCACGCCTGCCATTGGGGCAAAGCCGACCCGATTTATCTTTCCGTCCGTCATCGTGACCCGCAAGTGACACCCGGCTGCATCGAACACATCCAGTTTCGTGGGCTAACGGGCATCAGCGAAGGGGCAATTAACTTCCACAGCGAACAGCCAGGGCAAATTCGCCGCATCATGATTGACGGTTTACAGCTCACGCAACAACTCAGCGCTTCGCCAGAGCAGGGGCTTTATGACATCCGCCCGCCGTGTAATCCGCTTTCACCCACGGGAATGGGGCTGGACAACGCATGGTGCCTGAATCCGCAAACCCAGCGAGCATTCGGCGTGGAAGAGTATCCTGGCGGTTTGCCGGTTCTTTATGCGAGTGGTGTTCATGGCCTGACCGTGCGTAATCTGGAATTCAGCCGCCCTGAGCCACTGCCCGCAGGCTGGAACGAACAGGCTATTGTTTTGCAAGATTGCGCAGGAGTAAGAGTCGATGACTGATTTCGCATGGCTGGGGTCGGTGGCGGCGTGCTGCACCACGGGATCATTCGCTTTGCAGGTGCTGCATATCCTGAAAAACCGTGATACCAAAGCGATATCGTTGAGTATGTATCTGGTGTTTGTGTTCGGCGTCTTGTGCTGGTTGCTGTATGGGTTAAGCAACAATGACATGCCGCTGATGATCGCCAATGGTATCACTCTGGTGCTGGCGGCAACGGTGCTGGTGATGAAAGTGATGAATGAACGAGGGATAAAAACCGTCAGCAAAAAGGCGAGTTTGCGTTAACACTGCTCGCCATCATTTCTGCTATAAAAGAGGGCTACTCTTCTGTTGCGTAGCCCTGCTCAGGTAACAACTTGCCGTCAAGCCAGGCGCTATTTTCGCGCATCTCTAGTCTTCCTTCGATAAACCAGGAAACAACCAGCGGATAAATAGCGTGTTCTTGACTCTGCACACGGGCGGTAATGTCATCTTCATTGTCACCTTCAAACACCGGAACTTCGGCCTGAAGAATGACCGGGCCGCCATCCAGTTCATCAGTAACAAAATGCACCGACGTTCCGTGGACTTCATCACCATTTTCCAGAACCTGACGATGAGTATTCAGGCCCGGATATTTAGGCAACAAAGATGGATGAATGTTGATCAAGCGGCCCGCATAGTGCCCGACAAACTCCGGGCTAAGAATGCGCATATAACCGGCTAGCACCACCAGATCCGGCGCGTAGGCGTCAATCTCAAGTATTAACTCACGATCGAACGCAGCGCGATCAGCGAATTGGCTAGCTGTTAACGCGTGCGCAGGAATTTCTGCTTCACGCGCACGTTCCAGGCCAAAGGCATCGGTTTTATTACTGAATACAGCCGCCACGGTGGCATTAATCTTTTTCAGCTTACAGGCATCGATAATTGCCTGAAGATTGCTTCCGTTTCCGGAAATTAGCACCACTATACGTCTCATTACTCAATAACCACGCGCTCGGAGGAATCAGAAGCTTTGATACTACCGATTTTCCAGGCGTTTTCACCTTTTGCGTTCAAAAATTCTATCGCTTTTTCAGCTTCTGACGCAGGCAGGGCAATCAGCATGCCGACACCGCAGTTAAAGGTGCGGTACATTTCGTGACGGCTGATATTGCCGGCTTTTTGCAACCAGTTGAATACCGCAGGCCACTGCCATGAAGATTCAGCAATAATCGCCTGCGTGTTGTCTGGCAGAACGCGAGGGATATTTTCCCAGAAACCACCACCGGTCAGGTGTGCAATCGCATGAACGTCAACATTTTCAATCAATTCCAGAATGGACTTCACATAAATGCGAGTTGGTTCCAGTAAATGATCTGCCAGCGGTTTACCTTCAAGCTCTGTAGTAAGCGGGTCAGTACCGCTCACTTCCAGCACTTTACGAACCAAAGAATAACCGTTGGAATGCGGGCCACTTGATGCCAGGGCAATCAGCACATCACCGTCGGTGACTTTAGAACCATCGATGATTTCAGATTTTTCGACCACGCCAACACAGAAGCCAGCAACGTCGTAATCTTCGCCATGGTACATGCCTGGCATTTCAGCCGTTTCACCGCCAACTAATGCACAGCCAGATTGCAGACAACCTTCGGCAATACCAGAAATAACGCTCGCAGCCGTTTCGACTTCAAGTTTACCAGTTGCATAATAATCAAGGAAAAACAGCGGCTCAGCACCTTGAACAATCAGGTCATTCACACACATCGCGACCAGATCGATGCCGATAGTGTCGTGGCGTTTTAAATCCATCGCCAGACGTAATTTAGTACCCACACCGTCGGTGCCGGAAACCAGCACAGGCTCACGATACTTTTGAGGTAACGCGCACAACGCACCGAAACCGCCCAGCCCACCCATGACTTCCGGGCGGCGAGTCTTTTTCACTACACCTTTGATTTTATCGACCAGAGCGTTACCAGCATCAATATCAACACCGGCATCTTTATAGCTAAGAGAGGTTTTGTCGGTCACTGCTTAGTCCCCGCGGATGGGTTATAAATAAAAAACGCCGCAATTCTAACAGTGCAGGCAAACGTTTGCGAGCCTCTTATTTAGCGGGATGCAATTATTGTTGATATATACTCATTTCACCCTGGTTGATCTCGAAGCGGTGGCGCGGTGTTAAAAAAGCGATATAATCCGGCGATTTTTTTTGTGCTGGCCAACTATCTCTGGGAGAAAGAGTATGAAGATCGTGGAAGTCAAACACCCACTCGTCAAACACAAGCTAGGCCTGATGCGTGAGAACGACATCAGCACCAAACGCTTTCGTGAACTCGCCTCAGAAGTTGGCAGCTTGCTGACTTACGAAGCCACGGCAGATCTCGAAACTGAAAAAGTCACTATCGAAGGCTGGAATGGCCCGGTAGAGATTGATCAAATCAAAGGTAAGAAGATTACCGTTGTGCCAATTCTGCGTGCCGGTCTGGGTATGATGGAAGGCGTGTTGGAAAACGTTCCAAGCGCTCGTATCAGCGTTGTCGGTATCTACCGTAATGAAGAAACTCTGGAACCCGTACCTTACTTCCAGAAACTTGTTTCTAACATTGAAGAACGTATGGCGCTGGTGGTTGACCCTATGCTGGCAACCGGCGGTTCTATGATTGCGACCATCGACCTGCTGAAAAATGCCGGTTGCACTAGCATCAAAGTGTTGGTTCTGGTCGCAGCACCTGAAGGTATCGCCGCGCTGGAAAAAGCGCACCCGGACGTAGAGCTGTTCACCGCTTCTATCGATCAGGGTCTGAACGAGCACGGATACATTATTCCGGGCCTCGGCGATGCCGGGGACAAAATATTTGGTACTAAGTAAAAATTGAGCCGACTTCGAAAGTCGGCTTTTTTTTGATTTGTTCGAGCCGTTATTTCTAAAAACAATACTCAGAGGAAAACACAATGACACGCCGCGCCATTGGAGTGAGCGAAAGACCACCCCTGCTGCAAACGATACCGTTAAGTTTGCAACATCTGTTCGCGATGTTTGGTGCCACCGTTCTGGTACCAATCCTGTTCCACATTAACCCGGCGACGGTGCTGCTGTTTAACGGGATTGGGACACTGCTGTATCTCTTTATCTGTAAAGGTAAAATCCCGGCTTATCTCGGTTCGAGCTTTGCGTTTATTTCACCTGTGCTGCTGCTTCTGCCGCTGGGTTATGAAGTGGCGTTGGGCGGGTTTATCATGTGTGGCGTGTTGTTCTGTATCGTGGCGCTGATTGTCAAAAAGGCCGGTACTGGCTGGCTGGATGTGATGTTCCCTCCAGCGGCGATGGGCGCGATTGTGGCAGTTATCGGTCTTGAACTGGCGGGTGTGGCTGCGAATATGGCCGGTCTTCTACCTGCTGATGGCACTTCTCCTGACTCAACCACAATCATTATTTCGCTGGTTACGCTTGGGGTAACCATCTTTGGTTCAGTTCTGTTCCGTGGCTTCCTGGCGATTATCCCGATTCTTATCGGTGTGCTGGTGGGTTATGCACTCTCCTTCGCCATGGGTGTGGTTGATGTCACACCAATTATTAACGCGCACTGGTTTGCACTGCCAACCTTTTATACACCGCGTTTTGAGTGGTTTGCCATCTTAACTATTCTGCCTGCGGCGTTGGTCGTTATTGCGGAACACGTTGGTCACCTGGTGGTAACGGCAAACATTGTTAAGAAAGATTTGCTTCGTGACCCAGGCCTGCATCGTTCCATGTTTGCCAACGGCATTTCGACGATTTTCTCCGGTTTCTTTGGTTCGACGCCAAACACCACTTATGGTGAGAACATCGGCGTTATGGCGATAACCCGTGTTTATTCCACCTGGGTTATTGGTGGCGCGGCGATTCTGGCGATTCTGCTTTCCTGCGTAGGCAAACTTGCCGCAGCGATCCAGATTATCCCGGTTCCAGTGATTGGTGGTGTTTCTCTGCTGCTGTACGGCGTGATCGGTGCATCCGGTATTCGAGTGCTGATCGAATCAAAAGTCGATTACAACAAAACTCAAAACCTGATCCTGACCTCCGTTATCTTGATCATCGGGGTGAGTGGCGCAAAAGTGCACATTGGTGCTGCTGAGATAAAAGGGATGGCGCTAGCGACTATCGTAGGCGTAGGTCTGAGCCTGATCTTTAAACTTATCAGTGTGCTGCGTCCGGAAGAAGTGGTGCTGGATGCTAAAGAAAACGACGTAAATTCGTAGTTTTGCCTCAAGCCGGGCGGCGCGTTCGCCCGGTTCTATTGATCCTCATTTCTGTGTTAGACTCTACGCGTTTTTCTGCCTGTTATGGTTGAGGTAATTCTGAATACGCCGGCACAGCTATCACTGCCACTCTATTTGCCTGATGACGAAACTTTTGCGAGTTTCTGGCCGGGTGATAACCCTTCTTTACTCGCCGCACTCCAGTCCGTGCTCCGTCAGGATCACAGCGGATATATCTATTTCTGGTCGCGAGAGGGAGGAGGGCGCAGCCATTTGCTGCATGCCGCCTGTGCGGAACTGTCACAACGTGGCGAAGCTGTTGGCTACGTGCCGCTTGATAAGCGCACCTGGTTTGTCCCGGAAGTATTGGACGGTATGGAGCAGCTTTCGCTTGTGTGTATCGACAATATTGAGTGTGTAGCGGGCGACGAACTGTGGGAAATGGCGATTTTTAATCTCTATAACCGCATTCTTGAATCAGGAAAAACCCGTCTGTTGATTACCGGCGATCGTCCTCCGCGCCAGCTCAATTTGCAACTTCCCGACCTCGCATCGCGCCTTGACTGGGGCCAAATATATAAGCTGCAACCGCTTTCCGACGAAGACAAACTTCAGGCCCTGCAACTGCGTTCACGACTGCGCGGTTTTGAGCTGCCAGAAGATGTGGGCCGCTTCCTGTTAAAACGTTTGGATCGCGAAATGCGTACGCTGTTTATGACGCTCGATCAGCTGGATCATGCTTCTATCACGGCGCAACGTAAACTGACGATCCCGTTTGTGAAAGAGATTCTGAGTCTTTAATTCGTTTGGCGGATACACAGCGCGGCATCCGCCATTATCACTACAAAATTTCTAGCACCGACTCAGGCGGGCGGCCAATACGGGCTTGGCCATTAGCCAGCACTATCGGGCGCTCAATTAGCTTTGGATTTTCGACCATCGCCTGAATCAATTGCTCTTCGCTTAATGCACTATCTGCCAGATTCAACTCCTTGTACAAATCCTCTTTCTGACGCATTAACTCGCGTGCGCTGGCAAAACCCAATTGGCTGAGCAACATTTTGATGGTTGCCGCATCCGGAGGGGTTTCCAGGTACAGCACCACTTCGGGTTCTACGCCATTTGCTTTTAGCAGGCTTAACGTTTCACGGCTCTTAGAGCAGCGCGGATTGTGATAAATAGAAACGGCTGTAGACATCGTAACTCCTGTTACATCTTAGAATACGGAAGGAAGCGTTTTTGCAGTTCGCGGAACTGATCGATTCGCGCATCATAACGGGCTTGCTGCAAGCTACCCAATTTCACTTGAGCGCTGGCACTACTGAGCAGCGAAATAGCCTGGTCAAGACGCCCAACGAGTGCCATCACCTCTGCGCGTGCAGCGAGCTCTTGATCACGATTGCCTAAATCAGCCTCGGTTTGCGCTAACAAATCCCAGGCATTGCTATCATCAGGGTGAGTGAAGGTATAACGATTGAGAATTGCTGCCGCCTGCTCTGGCTGTTTTGCCTGAACATAGGCGTTGGCAAGGTTAAGCTGTAACACCGGGTTCTGTTTCAAATCAGGCGCGTTTTTCAGTCGATTGATAGCGTCCGCGAATTTATTTTGCCCAAGGTCAATATCGGTAGATAAATCGAGATACCACGCATTTGTAGGTTGTGCGGTAAGCAGTGGTTGTAAAAGCTTACGGGCTTCATCCCATTTATTACCACCCATCGCCTGAAGCGCACGACCATATGCCGCCGCGTGTTGTTCGCGAATATTTCCCTTAGACCAGCTATCCAATAAATCACTGGTTAGTTGGTTACGTCCGGAGTTGTACATACCCAACGTACGGGCTTTTGCCATGTAAAAATCTTCTGAAGATTGTGTCACCACCGGCCGCATTTGGTTGGCTCGGTTGCGTGCATCTGCTAAACGGCTTTCAGGTAATGGGTGGGTGAGCAAAATTTCTGGTGGGCGAGATGAATAACGCGACTGGTCGAGCAGTTTCTCAAGGAAGGTTGGCATCGCTTGTGGATCGAAACCGGAGCGCTGCAACACCTGAATACCGATACGGTCTGCTTCCTGCTCGTTTTGTTGCGTGAAGCTGATCATGCCCTGTTGTGTACCGGCGAGTGTTCCGCTTAACGCTGCCATACCCGCTTGAGGGCTGGCCATCGCCAGTAAAATAGAACCTAATGCACCCACCCAAGTTAGTGGAGCATTTTTTTTCTGATCTTCCATGGCTCGCGCCAGGTGACGTTGTGTGACGTGAGATATTTCGTGCGCCATAACCGAGGCGAGTTGGCTTTCATTATCGGCATAACGAAATAGCGCCGAGTGCAGCACCACATTGCCGCCGAAGAAAGCAAAGGCGTTGATTTCGTCGTTATTGATCAGAAAGAAATGGAAAGGGGTCTTAACGGAGTTGGCATGGCTAACCAGACGCATACCCAGTTTGTTGATGTACTGCACGAGCAAAGGGTCATTGATTAATGGGGCGCTGCCTCGCAGTTGACGAACATAAAAGTCGCCCATCTGCATTTCCTGGCCAATTGACAGAGTATTACCTGCTGAAGTTCCCATATCTGGCAGTTGGTCGCTAACGTCCGCAAAGGCTGGAGTTACTGGACCCGCAATCAAAGCTGCCATCAGTGTTGCAACCAGCGATTTTTTCAACTGCTTGAACATACGTCCTGTCCTGTTTAATCAAAGTTAATCTTCGACATGTATTACGTGAATTTGTTCGCATACAAAGATGAACTGTAGCCCACCGCATGACTGAGACCTATCTTATCTGCGACAATTTTAAACCGCCATTGAACAGACATAAAAAGCAAAGTCTTTACAGTGACATTTAGATACAATCTCTCCTCGCACAATACTGTCAGGGAAGGGATGTATGCTTGAAATGTTGTTGCAATGGTATCGACGACGGTTTAGCGATCCGGAGGCTATCGCACTGCTAGTCATTCTGGTTGCAGGATTTGTCATTCTATTCTTCTTCCACGGACTGTTAGCGCCGCTATTGGTGGCGATTGTGCTGGCTTATTTACTGGAGTGGCCAACCGCACGGCTTCAGCGTATCGGATGTTCACGAACCTGGGCTGCAACGATTGTATTGGTGCTGTTTGTCGGCATTTTGCTGCTGATGGTCCTGGTAGTTGCGCCAGTTGCCTGGCAGCAGGGTATCTATCTGATACGTGACATGCCGGGAATGCTGAATAAACTTTCTGATTATGCCGCCACACTGCCAAGACGTTATCCGGCACTGGTTGATGCAGGCATCATTGATGCCATCGCCGAGAACATGCGTGGGCGCATGATGGGGATGGGCGATCAAGTGGTGAAATATTCACTGGCTTCATTAGTTGGGCTGTTAACGCTGGCAATTTATCTGGTGTTAGTGCCTCTGATGGTGTTCTTCCTCGTCAAAGACAAAGAACAGATGCTTAATGCTGTTCGCCGGGTTTTACCTCGAAACCGTGGGCTTGCGGGGCAGGTATGGCTGGAGATGAATCAGCAAATTACGAACTACATTCGCGGCAAAGTGCTGGAAATGCTGGTTGTAGGTGTGGTGACCTATATTGGTTTTGTGATTTTTGGCTTGAACTACTCTCTGCTACTGGCAGTGCTGGTCGGATTCTCTGTGCTGATTCCATATATTGGCGCGTTTGTCGTGACAATCCCGGTAGTATGCGTGGCGCTATTCCAGTTTGGCATTGGCCCTGAATTCTGGACGCTTTTCGCGGTGTATCTCATCATTCAGGCGTTGGACGGTAACTTGCTCGTACCGGTGTTATTTTCTGAAGCGGTGAATTTGCATCCGTTGGTGATTATTCTGTCAGTTGTGATTTTTGGCGGGTTGTGGGGATTCTGGGGCGTCTTCTTCGCGATTCCACTTGCTACGCTGATTAAAGCGGTGGTGCATGCCTGGCCGGATAGTGTGTTGATAGACGATAAGCTAAATTAGAGAAAGTAAAAAGCCGACGTGAAGTCGGCTTTTTTAATATTTTTAGCGTAGCTATTAAGCGTTTTCTTTCAGCCAGTTCACCACAATGTCGTGATGGTTGCTGGTTTTGAAATCATCAAACACTTTTTCAACTTTCCCTTCACCATCTAGCAGGAAGCTAATACGGTGGATGCCATCGTAGGTTTTGCCCATAAAAGATTTCTCGCCCCACACCCCAAATTGCTCGCAGACCTGATGGTCTTCATCAGAAAGCAGGGTGAAGTTCAGTAACTCTTTTTCAGCAAAACGTGAAAGTTTCTCTGGTTTGTCGGTGCTAATACCCAGCACTTCCACACCGCTTTTTTTCAACGCATCCATGTTGTCGCGCAAACCACATGCTTGCACGGTGCAGCCTGGCGTCATCGCTTTAGGATAGAAATAAACCAGAACGCGCTGTCCCTGGAAGTCGGTTAAATTTATTTGCTCGCCGTCTTGATCAGGCAAGCTAAATTTCGGTGCGCTATCACCGGCTTTCAGTGGGCTCATTACAACTCTCCGTCTTAATCATCTTGCTGTGGATAATTCACAACGTTAATACTGCCTTGTGCTTTAAGTTCTGTACAGAGGACCTTGAATTCATCTTCGATAACATTCGCATCCTGACCTGCCGGACTATGAGCTGTTATCTGAATATACAGCTGGGGTGGATTGCCATCCTGAGCCGGCTGGGTACGAGAACTCAATTCCGCAATATTCATGTGATGGGCATCAAACAGATGGGTGAAACGCTCGATTAAATGAGGCGAGTCGGTCACTTCTACCTGTACCCAGACTGTTGCTGGCATTGCCGGGCGCTCTTGCGCGGCGGTACGTTTCATAACGATTAATAAATCGAGCTCAGCACCTTTCAGCGGTAGCGTTGATTCAATCAGGGTTATGGCATTCCAACTGCCAGAAAGCAGCATGATAAACGTGAACTCTTCACCGAGCATAGCGAGGCGACTGTCTTCAATATTACAGCCGCAACTGCTCACATGGCGGGTGATGGTATTAACAATACCAGGTCTGTCCGCCCCAAGGGCCGTAATGACCAAATAATGGTGTGGTGAGAGTGTCAAACGTGTTCTTCCTGTGAATCGGTGAGATATCATAAGGAAAGCATAAAAAAAAGTTGCGTACAACCGTGTAGCGTCACCTGGTGACTTGCTTTTGATCCTGCACCAAACGTACCATTGAGACACTTGTTAGCACAGAGGATGGCCAATGTTCACTGGAAGTATTGTCGCGCTTGTGACGCCGATGGATGAGAAAGGTAATGTCTGCCGGTCAAGCCTGAAAAAACTGATTGATTACCATGTCGCCAGCGGGACCTCGGCGATTGTCTCGGTAGGTACTACCGGAGAGTCTGCTACGTTGAGCCATGACGAGCACGGTGATGTGGTACTGATGACGCTGGAACTGGCCGATGGCCGTATTCCGGTTATCGCAGGGACTGGCGCGAATGCCACCTCTGAAGCTATCTCGCTGACAAAGCGTTTTGAAAACAGCGGAATTGTGGGCTGCCTGACGGTAACTCCATACTACAACCGCCCAACCCAGGAAGGGCTATATCAGCACTTCAAAGCAATCGCCGGAAGCACCGACCTGCCGCAGATGCTGTACAATGTGCCATCTCGTACCGGTTGCGACATGCTGCCTGAAACAGTAGGCCGTTTGGCGAAGATTAAAAATATTATTGGTATCAAAGAAGCTACCGGGAACTTAACACGAGTAAACCAGATCAAAGAGCTGGTTGAAGATGACTTCATCCTGGTTAGCGGCGATGACGCGAGTGCGCTGGACTTTATGCAATTGGGTGGCCACGGTGTGATTTCTGTGACGGCAAACGTAGCCGCGCGAGAAATGGCAGAAGTGTGTAAACTGGCCGCCAATGGGCAATATGCGCAAGCGCGCGTTATCAACGAACGTTTGATGCCGCTGCACAATAAATTATTTGTTGAACCCAATCCTATCCCGGTCAAATGGGCTTGTAGAGAGTTGGGACTTGTGGCGACCGATACCTTACGCCTGCCAATGACACCGCTGACTGAAGCCAGTCGTCCGGTGATTGTTAGCGCGCTCAAGCATGCCGGTTTGCTGTAAAGTTTAGGGAGATTTGATGGCTTACTCAGTACAGAAGTCGACGGTGGCGAAAGTTGCAGTGGTTTCGTTAGCCATGCTGTTAGCAGCATGTAGCACCGACCAGCGTTATAAGCGCCAGGTTAGTGGTGATGAATCCTATCTGGATGCAGCACCCCTCGCGGAAATCCACTCCCCGGCGGGGATGATCCTCCCGGTGCAGAATGGTGAATACAATATTCCGGTCACCAACGGCAGCGGCGCAGTAGGCAAACAGCTGGATATCCGTCCGCCGGCTCAACCTCTGGCATTGGTCAGTGGAGCACGTACTCAGTTTACTGGGGACACCGCAACTCTGATGGTTGAAAGTGCGCGTAGTGCAACGCTGTGGCCACAGGTCGTAAGCGCTGTACAGGCGAAAAATTACGGTATTGATAAACGTGATGACGCAAGCCAAACGCTGACCACTGACTGGGTCCAATGGAACCGTGCTGATGAAGATCAGCAGTACCGTGGGCGCTATCAAATCAGTGTGAAACCTCAGGGCTATCAACAAGCTGTGGTGGTTAAGCTGCTGAATCTGGAACAGGCTGGCAAGCCAATTTCTGATGCGGCATCTATGCAACGTTATAGTGCAGAAATGCTTAACAGCATCAGTGCGGCACTGGATAAAACCCAGACCGATCTGCAAAACGCGAAAGAAAGTCGTGCAGCAACGCAGCTTGATGTTCAAAGTGCCGCTGACGACACTGGCCTGCCAATGCTGGTGGTGCGTGGTCCATTCAACGTCGTATGGAACCGTTTACCGGCAACGCTTGAGAAAGTGGGCATGAAAGTCACCGACTCTACGCGTTCAACAGGCAGCATGGCTGTAACTTACAAACCATTGTCTGACAGCGCATGGCAAGATTTAGGGGCGAAAGACCCGGGTCTGTCCAGTGGCGATTATAAACTGCAAGTGGGCGACCTCGATAACCGCAGTAGTCTGCAGTTCATCGATCCGAAAGGTCACACGCTGACGCAGTCTCAGAACGATGCTCTGGTAGCTGCATTCCAGGCAGCATTCAGCAAGTAACATTTTAAAGGCCAGAGCTCTCTGGCCTTTTTTCTGTTAGGCTACGCAAACGTGTGCGTAGACACAGATAGCGGAATTTTTAGTTAAATCACACCTGGAGTAAGAAAGATGCAAAAGCAAGCTGAGTTGTATCGTGGCAAAGCGAAAACCGTATACAGCACGGAAAATCCGGATCTGTTGGTGCTCGAATTCCGCAATGATACTTCAGCAGGAGACGGTGCTCGTATTGAACAGTTTGACCGTAAAGGCATGGTGAACAATAAGTTCAACCATTTCATTATGACTAAACTGGAAGAGGCGGGCATTCCTACGCAAATGGAAGCTCTGCTCTCCGACAACGAAGTGCTGGTGAAAAAGCTGGATATGGTGCCGGTTGAGTGTGTAATTCGTAACCGCGCGGCGGGCTCACTGGTTAAACGCCTCGGTATTGAAGAAGGCATTGAGCTAAATCCACCGCTGTTTGACCTGTTCCTGAAAAACGATGCGATGCATGACCCGATGGTCAACGAATCTTACTGTGAAACCTTTGGATGGGTGAACAAAGAGAATTTGGCTCGTATGCGTGAGTTAAGCTACAAAGCTAACGATGTTCTGAGCAAACTGTTTGATGACGCGGGTCTGATCCTGGTCGATTTCAAGCTGGAATTTGGTTTGTTCAACGGCGAGGTTGTACTGGGTGATGAGTTTTCCCCAGACGGTAGCCGTCTTTGGGACAAAGAAACCCTCGACAAGATGGACAAAGACCGTTTCCGCCAGAGCCTTGGTGGCCTGATTGAAGCTTATGAAGAAGTCGCTCGTCGTCTTGGCGTTCAATTAGACTAAGTTTACCCGTCATACTTCGAGCTGCAGTGGCGTAGCCGCATTACTGCAACTCGAATTATTTTAGGTATTACAGCAAGATTTCCTTTAAAGCCGGATGTGTTTTACATCCGGCTTTTTCACATCTTGTTTCCTATGGTAATCCTGGAATTAACCACCTACGATCTACTTATTACAAGTTATGAATAATGAGGTCGACTATGCGCTGGCAAGGTCGTCGCGAAAGCGACAATGTTGAAGACAGACGAAACAACTCTTCTGGCCCAAGTTTCGGGGGCGGCGGCGGCGGCGGTGGATTCCGCTTACCTGGCGGTAAAGGCGGTATCATCTTATTAATAGTGGTCGTTGTGGCGAGCTATTATGGTGTCGATCTCACTTCAATGCTCGGTGGGCAGCCCGTTCCGCAACAGCAATCTACGCAACGATCCATTAGCCCTAACGATGATGAGGCCGCTAAATTTACCCGGGTTATTCTGGCAACGACCGAGGACTCCTGGGGAGAAGTTTTCCAGAAGATGGGGCGCACTTATCAACCACCAAAAATGGTGATGTACCGTGGCAGTACACGTACTGGCTGTGGCACAGGTCAGTCAATCATGGGGCCTTTCTACTGCCCGGCTGACAGCACGGTGTATATCGATCTCTCTTTCTACGATGAAATGAAAAGCAAACTGGGCGCTGATGGTGATTTCGCTCAAGGCTACGTCATTGCTCATGAAGTCGGCCACCACGTGCAGAAATTGTTAGGGATTGAACCTAAAGTCCGCCAGCTCCAGCAGGGTGTAAGCCAGGCGGAGGGCAATCGTCTTTCTGTAAAAATGGAATTGCAGGCCGATTGCTTCGCGGGTGTCTGGGGCAACAGCATGCAAAAACAAGAAGTGTTGGATGCCGGAGATTTGCAGGAAGCGTTGAATGCAGCTGAAGCGATTGGCGATGATAAACTGCAACAACAGAGTCAGGGACGCGTTGTTCCCGACAGCTTCACCCATGGTACTTCAGAACAGCGCTATACCTGGTTCAAACGCGGTTTCGATAGCGGTGACCCGGCGCAGTGCAATACCTTCGGTAATACCGCCAAATAACGAGATGTGACAAGGACGCAAGCCATGGAGCAGCTAAGGCAAGCAACCGCCAGTATGGCTGATGCTGGTATTCGCCGTATGATTATCATGGCGGGTGAGAAAACCTGGAGTAGTCAGCAAGTACAATCTCTTACCCGGCAATTACCCGGTGACTGGCTATGGGTTGGTGCAGCCCCGGAATTGCCGCTTCATTGTGCAACGTCGGCAATGCGCACTCTATTGGGCCGTGAGATTCTCCATGCGGTCTTTGATGCAAGAGAAGGGCTTGATGCTGAAGCGCTGGCAGCCCTCGCGGGAACGCTTAAAGCGGGCAGTTGGTTGGTTCTGCTGGTTCCCGACTGGGACAATTGGCCGATGCAGCCCGATTGCGATTCAAGCCGCTGGAGTGAGCAGCCGGAAGCGATTCCTACTCCGCATTTTATCGCTCATCTACAGCACTGTATCAGTGCAGATAGCGAATGCGTGCTCTGGCAGCAGTATCAGCCGCTGCAAATCCCTGCTTTCTCGCCACGTCCACAATGGCATGCAGCCAATGGTGCACCTTTTGCAGAGCAGGCCGCTATTCTGGCTAAACTTTTGAATATGCCTGCGGGCGTTGCGGTGGTTACTGCTCCCCGCGGGCGTGGTAAATCTGCGCTGGCGGGGATGTTATTGCAAAGGATTCCAGTCAAAGGGCTGGTAACCGCTCCGGGAAAAGCGGCGACGGATGTGCTCGCTGAGCATGCAGGCGAGCGTTTCAATTTTGTCGCACCTGACGCACTGCTTGCCAACCCCGATGCATTTCAGGCCGACTGGCTCATCATTGATGAAGCCGCAGCGCTTCCGGCACCCCAGCTACGCCAGCTAATATCCCATTTCCCGCGGGCTTTACTCATCACCACGGTTCAGGGTTATGAAGGGACAGGGCGCGGGTTTGTACTCAAGTTCTGCGCAAGTCTCGACGCACTGACGCGCTACACTCTTTCAACACCCATCCGTTGGGCTGCAAATGATCCGCTGGAAAAGTTAATCGACGCGGTTTTGCTATTTGATGAAATCGACATAACGACAGCCCCGCAAGGTACGATTTCTTTGCAGGTCATTGAACGTGCCAGCGAGTTACAACCATCGCAACAACTACAACAGATGTACCGCTTACTGTCTGGCGCGCATTACCGTACTTCACCACTGGACTGGCGTCGGATGCTGGATGCTCCGGGGCAGCATTTTATTGCTGCAATCAGTCGTGGAGAAACGATTGGAGCAACCTGGCTTGTGGAGGAGGGTGGGCTTCATGAGGATCTCAGTCGAGCGGTGTGGGCCGGATTTCGGCGTCCACGTGGTAATTTAGTGGCGCAATCGTTGGCAGCACATGGCGGTAGTCCATTAGCTGCGACACTTATAGGATTGCGCGTCAGCCGTATTGCTGTGCATCCTCTGCGCCAGCGTCAGCAAAGCGGCCAACAGATGATTGCCAAAGTGAAAGATCATGCAATGTTTGTTGCTGATTATCTTTCGGTGAGTTTTGGTTTTACTAACGAGTTATGGCGCTTTTGGGAAAGCTGTGGCTTCCGGTTGGTGCGCGTAGGTAGTCACCGGGAGGCCAGCAGTGGCTGCTATACGGCGATGGCGTTATTGCCGTTAACCGAGCAAGGTGAAGCTTTGACTGGTCATGAGCAGCAGAGGCTACAGCGCGATATTAAGTGGCTGCAACCGTGGATTGACCAATCCTTACCTGTTATTCCTGATGAAAAGGCTGCGCTAAACAGTGATGACTGGCTGGAGTTGGCAGGATTTGCCTTTGGACATCGCCCTGTGGAGGCCTGTCTGGGCTCTCTGAACCGTTTGTTGCTCACCAGCGATTTACCCCTTAACGCACTACGTGGCCGGGTACAACAGCGTTTAAGTGTTGAGTTTCTTTGCCAGCAATTACGCATTTCCGGACGCAAAGCATTGTTAATTGCGATGCGGCAGGAAGTGCAAAAGGCGCTGGAAAAACTTGATGAGCAACAGTGCATTGAGCTGAAAAATACGCTTTTACAATTGCAATTTTTCCACTAACTCGTTCAGTCAAACAGTATGGTCATCATGGAATCCCGGCGTATAGTCATCTCCAGAAACTAAAGGAGAACACCATGAAACACGACCATTTTGTAGTTCAAAGCCCTGCCACCCCGGCTAAGCAACTGATTCTGTTATTTCATGGTGTTGGCGATAATCCGGTAGCAATGGGGGAAATTGGTAGCTGGTTTGCGCCACATTTCCCCGATGCGCTGGTGGTCAGCGTAGGTGGCCCGGCACCCAGCGGCCTGTATAAAGGCCGTGAGTGGTTTTCCGTTGCGGGAGTCACGGAAGAAAACCGCCAGGCACGAGTTGATGCCATCATGCCAACATTTGTCCAGGTGGTGCGTGACTTGCAAAAAGACAGTGGCGTTCCTGCGAATGCCACAGCTCTGATTGGTTTCTCGCAAGGGGCGATCATGGCGCTTGAGGGAGTGAAAGCACAGTCAGAACTGGCTTCTCGCGTGGTAGCTTTTAATGGCCGTTATGCGCAACTTCCGCCAAGTGCCTCAACTTCAACCACTATTCATTTGATTCATGGTGACGTTGATAAAGTGATTGATGTGAAGCATGCCTTTGATGCTTACGAACAGTTAATGCAACTGGGCGGTGATGTGACGCTGGATGTGATTGACGATTTGGGCCATGCAATTGATGAGCGCAGCATTCAGATTGCGCTCGATCACCTGCGTTATACCGTGCCGAAGCACTATTTCGATGAGGCTCTCAGCGGCGGTAAGCCAAACGACGATGATATTGTCGAGTTTCTTTGAACCCTCGGTCTGAGTGAAGCTCCCAGCTCATAGACTCCTTCTGTATTTTGAACACAGCAGGATTCTATGGGCACACCAGAACATCACGTTCCTGCTGAGATAATTCATCCATGTTATGCTTCATGCAATATTGTGTTTGATTGAGGTTTTTCGTGATCGATTATGATGCTTTCCCTGAGCAGCGGCAGGATCTTATCCATCAAATGCTTACTGAAACTGGCAGGGTGATTGGCGCCGACATTGCCCGCCAACTCGGTGTTTCAGAACATACTATTCGCCGTGATCTTCAGGTTCTGGCTCGCAAAGGTTTATGTAAAAAAGTCTACGGAGGGGCTGTTAGTCAGCTTCAGAAATCAGCGAGCTTTGAAACCCGTGTGGCGCAAAGTGTTTCTGAAAAGTCAGATGTAGCCAGACGATGCGCTGAGTTGATAAAGCCGGATACCTGTATTTTCATCGACGCTGGTTCAACGTATCTGGCGATGGTGGATTTTATCCCTGAGTCGTTTGAACTTACCATCGTGACAAATTCGCCACAAATTGCCTCTGCATTAAGCAGTAGACAATCAGGGGAGTTGATTCTGTTGGGAGGAAAAGTGAGTCCCAAAACAGGGAGCACTCTGGGTTTAGATACCGTAAACCAGGTCCGTAATATGATTTTTGACCAGACGTTTATCGGTGTTTGTGGCCTCGACCCACAGGCTGGGCTCACAGCCGTATACTATGAAGATGCCTGTTTTAAAAAAGAAGTCATCGCTCAGAGTAACGAAGTTATTGCCGCTGTCATTGCAGATAAGATGTGTCAGGTGGCGAGATATAAAGTTGCTACCTGTGATGCTATTGATATTGTCGTGGTGAGCCGTGAAACCCGAATGCAGGATTTCAGTAGCGAAAATCTTCGCATCGAGATTGTTGATTAGCCACATATCTACCTCAGTGAAGGCTGGAATGAACCTTCACTGATGGTTTGCGCAAGCAGACGTTAGGACTGAAGAGCCAACATCCGTTTGATCGTTTCCTGGACTGCATTTGCGTCATTGTATCCAGTGATAAAATTTGCAACCGCCTTGGTTTCCTCGAAGGCATTGCGCATTGCAAAACTGTATTCGGCCATTGCGAGCAACTCAATATCGTTGTAGCCATCGCCGAAAGCCATGGTTTCGTGCTTACTGACACCAAGCAGTTCCTGGAGCTTTTGTATGGTGGTTCCTTTGTGAACACCATAGTCCGCAATATCAATCCATGCCGCTTCTGACACCACAATGTAAACTTCATTTTCGAAGGTGGACAGGTGAGGCCGGGTCTGTGGGCAGTGACCTTCCTCGTCATACACAGTAATTTTAACAAAATCAGATGTCAGCGCACCCAGGTCGTCTACTTCAACCATGCTAGAATACGAATTTCGTACCTTATCCTTTAGCCTTTGCGCAAGGTCGGCGCGGATCACTGCCCCTTCTGAAGTACAGGCGATGATGACATGTTGAGAGCTAACTTCCTGAAGGGTATTAATGATGCGTAAGCCCAACTCATTTTTGATCAGTGACTGATAAACAAATTTCCCGTCGTATTTGATTCGGGTTGCACTGTCTCCCACAATCCACAGGTTCCTGCTGTAGTCTCCAAACAACTCCTCAACCCTGTTGCACTGTTTTCCGGTACAGGCTGCGAAGTGAACACCCTTTTCGGCCATTATTGCGCTGACTTCCATGAATAACGCCCTGTCATAATCTCCGTTACTATTTAGAAATGTGCCATCCAGGTCAGTAATAATAAGTTTAATCATCAGGTCAGAGCCTCTATGTGGTGGAGTGTATGACGACGTCAGGTGATATTCGAATCTCATAAAGCATGTTGATTTGTGCGACATTACGCACACTTAATGGTGGTCTAATGTTGCTCGATGATGCTCGTTAGTGTGTTTTTGTGCAATATTTAGATCTAAAAAATTGCTGCGGTGATAGTTTGTGATAGATTTGTTTTCAGAATATACGCTGTTTGAGGTATGAGGGGGCAGGATCTTGCCGGCGGCAACGAGTCTGGCCAGTAAGGGTTTTAACGAATTCTAAATCTGTTGATTACTCTGATAACTAAAGAGAAATTTCTATGAAACATGAACATGTTGGCGAAATTATAATTAGTGAATCGGCTATTGCCGAGGGTGTGACAAAAGTTGCTGCACAACTCAATCAGCATTTTAATGACGCTGTCATTATTACGGTTGTACCGGGCGGGATCCTCTTCACTGCTGACCTGACCCGGCAGTTAATTTTTGATATTAATATGGATTATATTGCCTGCCCGCATACGCCAGGCGACAGGAATAATAACTCAGCGATCGTTTTCCATCAGAATATCGATATCAGCGGTCGGGATGTCATCATCATTGATGATGCCATTGAGTCAGGCGGAACGATGAAGCGCCTTGTTCAATTTGTCTTAGAAAACCACACGCCTAAATCGATCAGCGTTGCTGTTCTTTTTGTCAAACCGGGTCGAGTAGATATCCCCGTCAGACAATATTATGCATATGAGATGGAAAATGATGACTTATTAATTGGATATGGCATGCCATGGGAAAATAAGTACAGAAATCTGCCTTATGTAGCCAAATTAAAACGTTAAGTTTTGACTGCTTGCCTTTAGACACTGGCCTGAATGCCAGAAAAGCGAAGGGCTCGGTAGTCTGAAAAGCGGGGATTTCCCCGCTCATTTGTTAGTTAAGGCTTTTTCTTTGGGAAATCGTCTTCGTCATCCCACTTATCGTTAAAGTCACGATGAGGAGGAAGCTCAGGTTTATTCGCCATATATTTTTTCGGATCAATACGCTTCAGATCCTTAATTACATTAAGGAAAATCCCCAGAAGCAGCACCAGTACGATGATCCACCAATAATGCGATAGCCATTCCATGCGTATAACCTCTTTCGCCTTGTTAATTGACGTTGTGGCGGCGTTTGCTGCACTCACTTACCCGAATCAATTACTCAAGTAAGCTCATCGGGATAAGCTCCATGGCTGCCGTGCCACAACACCAATTAATCTGGCTATGATTAATGTTAATTGCGACCTGTCAGGCGACAAGCTGCTCCATAATGCGTTGATACATACGGGCCAACATTTGCAGGTCAGCGGCGTTAACACACTCATTTATCTTATGAATAGTCGCGTTCACTGGCCCAAGTTCCACCACCTGCGCCCCCATGCGTGCGATAAAGCGCCCATCGGATGTGCCGCCGGTGGTCAACAGTTGCGGTCTAATCTCATTATAGTGCTCAACTGCATTCACTACCGCATCCACCAGCTTCCCGCGTGACGTAAGGAACGGTTGGCCCGAGAGCCACCAGTCGAGGGTGTAACGCAACTCATACTTATCGAGCAGGGCAATCACGCGTTGTTTAATATCTTCGTCAGTCAGCTCCGTGCTGAAGCGGAAGTTGAACTGCACGTAGAGATCGCCTGGGATAACGTTGTTACTGCCGGTGCCGGCCTGAACGTTGGCAATCTGCATGCTGGTCGCCGGGAAGAACTCATTGCCCTTGTCCCACTCAATATTGACCAGTTCATTGAGCATTGGCGCTGCGCGATGAACCGGGTTATCAGCCAGATGCGGGTAAGCAACGTGCCCCTGTACACCGTGAACGGTGAGGTTACAGGTCAGTGAGCCACGGCGGCCGTTTTTTACTACATCGCCTACAACTTCAGTGCTGGAAGGTTCACCAACCAGGCAGTAATCGAGTCTTTCATGGCGCGCCATTAATGTTTCGACGACTTTAACAGTGCCATTTTTGGCACTGGCTTCTTCATCAGACGTGATAAGAAATGCAAGGCGGCCTTTATGGCGCGGGTTCTGTGCCACAAAACGTTCTGCTGCAACCACCATCGCGGCTAGCGACCCTTTCATATCTGCAGCACCACGACCAAAGAGCATGCCATCACGGATAGTCGGTTCAAACGGTGGGTTAATCCAGCGGTCGGCATCACCTGAAGGCACGACGTCGGTATGGCCAGCAAACGCCAGCGTTTCGCCTTTTCCTCGCCATGCCCAGAAGTTTTGCGTGTCGCCAAAATCCATGTGCTCGATAGTAAAACCAATGGCACGTAGTCGCTCAATCATCAGCGCCTGGCAGCCAGCGTCGTCAGGGCTCAGAGAAGGGCGGCGGATAAGCTGTTGCGTCAGCTCAATAACCGGGCAAGACATAGCTCTATACCTCGTTGATAAACTGCTGATAGTTCGATTCATTGAAACCCAGCAGCATAGGCTGACCGGGCGCGTAGAGCAATGGGCGTTTGATGATTGCTGGCATTTCAAGCATTAGCGCTGCTGCAGTTTCGGCGTCAGTAATACTTGCGCGATGAGCTTCATCGAGCTTTCTCCAGGTCGTCCCGCGCGTATTCAACAATGCTTCCCAGCCTAACTCGGCAATAAAACTATTCAATAATTCGGCATCTAACCCATCTACACGATAGTCATGGAATTGATATTCCACACCTTGAGTATCCAACCAGCGGCGTGCTTTCTTGATGGTGTCGCAGTTTTTAATACCGTAGAGAATTATCACGGGTTAAATCCTTATTTTTGGCAGTGATTATTTATGCAGCAATTTAGAATAAATAAAATGATAAAAAAGTTGCAAGGAAAAATATAACTCAATTGCTAATCTAAAAGTTAGGTAATAGAGATTCTTTTTCTGCTTTGATTAATTTATCGCCGTTTGGCATTGAGAGTGCTCAGAGTCTTTGAGTGCTACGAAAAGTCCGATTTTCGTGGCTTGCAGAGCTGCGGAGTAACTGAAACATTTTATTTCAAGTGTTTCGTCACATTATTAAATACCTATTGAGCTAATAATTAAGTCCATACGCAGTCGACTCTCAATATTTGATGATAGATAGCCAGTGAAGCTGCAAAGTAATGCCGCTTCACTCCATGGAAGGGATTACGTATAATTAAAGCAATTATAAGAGAGGCGGTTATGATTGAGCACGAACTAGGGAACTGGAAAGATTTCATTGAAGATATGCTTCGTAAATGATCTAACCGGGTAAAAAATACAATGGGAACATGATGTTCTTATTCTCAATATCCTTTGAGCCATACAAAAAGCGACCACTTAAGGTCGCTTTTTGTTGGTTAGCTATCTGAATGTTCTTTGAGCGGGAATCTTCTGCGCACCAGCACAAAGAACAATGGCACGAAGAATATCGCCAGCACGGTCGCTGAAATCATCCCGCCCATCACCCCGGTACCAACCGCATGCTGGCTACCGGAACCTGCACCACTGCTGGTTGCCATTGGCAACACGCCGAAGATAAACGCCAGGGATGTCATCAGTATCGGGCGTAAACGTTGGCGGCAGGCGTCGAGTGTTGCGGCAACCAGTTCGCGGCCCTGGGCATTCATATCGTTGGCGAACTCAACAATCAGAATGGCGTTCTTGGCCGCCAATCCTATAACCGTTAACAGCCCCACCTGGAAATACACGTCGTTTTCCAGCCCGCGCATCCAGGTTGCCAGCAACGCACCAACTACCCCTAACGGAACAACCAGCATCACCGAGAACGGCACTGACCAGCTTTCATAAAGTGCCGCCAGGCACAGGAACACCACTAATAGAGAGATTGCGTAGAGCGCCGGAGCCTGCGCCCCTGATAAGCGTTCCTGATAAGACATGCCAGTCCATTGAAGACCAAAGCCAGCCGGTAATTTCTGCACCAGTTGTTCCATAATATCCATTGCCGTCCCAGTGCTCACACCTGGTGCGGCTTCCCCAACGATTTCTAACGACGAATAGCCGTTATAGCGTTCAAGGCGCGGCGAACCAGACTCCCAGTGAGAAGACGCAAAGGCTGAGAATGGCACCATTCCGCCATCTTTATTGCGCACATACCACTGGTTAATATCGTCCGGCAGCATGCGGTATTTGGCATCAGCTTGTACATACACCTTCTTCACGCGGCCCCTGTCCATGAAATCGTTAACATAGCTGGAGCCCCAGGCGGTTTGTAGCGTGTTATTGATATCGCTAATGGAGACGCCCAATGCCTGTGCTTTGCGCTGATCTATATCGATCTGCATTTGCGGACTGTCATCAAGTCCGTTGTGGCGCACGCGGGTTAGTGAGCTATCACTTCCCGCCATATCAAGCAGTTGGTTGCGGGCTTGCATCAGTGCCTGGTGCCCAGCGCCGGCGTGATCCTGGAGTTCCATATCAAAGCCTGCGGCATTACCCAGGCCGTTAATCGCTGGTGGGCTGCTGGCAATAACCTGAGCCTCTTTGATTTTACGAAACGCTTTAGTAGCCCTTTCAATGATGGCAAAGGAACTTCCGGTATCAGAATCCCTGTCATCCCAGTTCTTCAGGCGGATAAACATACGCGCTACGTTCTGCCCGTTGCCACCAGGCCCTGCACCAATGGTGGAGAACACTGAAAGGACGTTGGCCTTCTCTTGGGTAAGGTAATATTGTTCAATTTTATCAACGACTTTCGTCGTTTGCTGCTGTGTGGAACCACTCGGTAAAACCACCGAGGTGGTGAAAACGCCGGTGTCCTCAAGCGGTAGGAATGAGGTCGGCAGGCGCATAAACATGAACACCATGCCGGCCAGTAGCAGAACATAAATCAGCATCCAGCGCACGCTGCGGGCGAGTATTCTCCCGACCCCATGTTCATAGCGCTCGGCGTTGCGGTTAAACATGCGGTTAAACCAGCCAAAGAAACCTTTCTGGCCGTGTTGTTCACCTTTATGCAGCGGTTTGAGAAGCGTTGCGCATAGGGCTGGTGTCAGTATGAGCGCCACTAAAACAGACAGCACCATGGCGGAAACGATGGTTATCGAGAACTGGCGGTAAATTGCTCCAGTTGTGCCGCCAAAGAAGGCCATTGGCACAAACACAGCGGAAAGTACCATCGCAATCCCGACCAGTGCGCCTTGAATCTGACCCATCGATTTGCGGGTCGCTTCTTTGGGCGATAACCCTTCCTCGCTCATGATGCGTTCGACGTTTTCCACCACCACGATGGCATCATCTACCAGCAAACCGATCGCCAGAACCATGGCGAACATGGTTAGCGTGTTAATACTGTAGCCAAAGGCGTAGAGCACCGAAAACGTACCCATCAACACCACTGGTACGGCGATAGTCGGAATCAATGTCGCCCTGAAATTCTGTAAGAACAGATACATCACGAGGAATACCAGCAAGATGGCTTCCAGTAATGTTTTCACGACGTCTTTAATCGAGGCTTTGACGAATGGCGTGGTTTCATAGGCGATTTTTGCTTTCAGCCCATGGGGGAAATATTGCGCAAGTTCATCAATTTTTGCCCGCGCCAGCGCATCGGTTTCCATTTCGTTGGCACCGGATGCCAGTTTAATCCCAAGCCCTGACGCAGCCTGCCCGTTATAGCGGCTCAGGAAATCATACTTTTCTGCGCCTAACTCAACGTCTGCAACATCGCCCAGCGAGACAACTGAACCATCCTGATTCACGCGCAGCGTAATATCTTTAAACTGTTGCGGTGTTTGCAGCAGCGACTGAGCATTGATGGTGGCATTGAGCGCCTGCATGTCAACAGATGGCGTTCCACCAAGTTGCCCCACGGCAATCTGGGCGTTTTGCGAACTGATGGCATCAACCACATCCTGCGTGGTCATCTGATAGCTGGTGAGTTTGCTCGGGTTGAGCCAGATACGCATCGAATATTGCGAGCCATAAGCATCAACGCTGCCCACGCCATCGATACGGCTAAGCGGGTCTTGAATATTACTGGCAACGTAATCGGCAATATCTTGCTTATCCATGCTGCCGTCTTCAGAAACAAACGCTACCATCAAAATATTGGTATCGCCCGTTTTATTGACTGTAACACCTTGCGTTTGTACCGCCTGTGGCAATTTACGCAGCGCGGATTGCAGCTGGTTTTGCACCTGCTGCACGGCTTCATCAGGGTCGGTTCCGGCTTTAAAGCTCAGCGTAATCGTCGCCTGACCTGCGCTACTGCTTTGGGAGGACATATACATCATGTTGTCCAGCCCGGTCATATTTTGCTCGATAACCTGAGTGACCGTGTTTTCCAACGTTTGTGCTGACGCACCAGGGTAGTTCGCAGTGATTCGCACATTTGGCGGCGCGAGGTCGGGGTATTGCTCTACGGGCAATGAAAAAATAGCCAGTGCGCCGGTGAGGCACAAAATAATAGCCAGCACCCAGGCAAAAATGGGGCGATTAATAAAGAAATTCGCCATTCAGTCAGGACCTCGTCAGTACTTCAGATTGTGATTATTGATATCAGTTGTCACTTTAGCCTTAACAGCAAGTCCAAACGTGGAGGAAATAAGGAGATAATGTAAATTATTTTCGTGCTATGTAGGTATTTTACCTGTTGAAACAGGGCTTAGAAGCCCCGATTTTCAAGGAAAAGCACGGTTGCCGCGACGCGTGAACGCACCTGAAGTTTACGCAGCAAATTGCGTATATGCACTTTCACTGTCTCTTCTGAGATATGCAGGCCAGAGGCAATCTGCTTGTTTGACAAACCTTTAGCGACTTCTTGCAAGACATCTAGTTCACGTTCGGTTAAGACGGCAAAAGGGTCGTCACTGCGTTTGTCGGTGCTGCGGGTGCGTAAGTATTCAGCAACTTGCTCACTGTAAGCTTCGCCTTCAGTTGCACCACGATGTATATCTTCCAGCAATACATCCGGGTCGCTGTCTTTAAGCAGATAGCCATCAGCACCAGCATCTATCAGGGTGAATATATCACTGCGTGAATCAGAAACGGTCAGTACGACGATACGGGCACTGACGCCGTCACGGCGCAGGGCATTTAGCGTATCTAACCCGCTCAGGCCTTTCATATTCAGATCGAGCAAAATCAGGTCAGGGGACAGGCGATTAGCAAGGCTAATGGCTTCTGCACCGCTGCTTGCTTCACCCACCACACTAAAGCTGTCATCCATTTCCAGCAATTGGCGGATGCCACGACGCATTAACGGATGATCATCGACGATTAATACCTGGCAGACATTTTTCTCACTCATCACAACTCCCAATATTGTTCACATTATTATCGTTATAGGTTCACCGGCGTTTCGCGCGTTGCCAGGTCTGATGGCGGCGAACGAAAAGTCATCGTAATCAACGTACCGCCTTCTGCTGGGCGGGAAATAGTCAGCTCGCCACCTAACCGTGTGGCGCGTTCGTGCATAATATTTAAGCCGTAATGACCTTCGGGTTCCGTCAGACTGGCTATTCCAGTTCCGTCATCAAGAATATTCACAGAATGAATCCCTGATACCGATGTATTACAGCTTACGGTGATTTTTTGTGCTTGCGCATGTTTAATAGCATTTAACACACCCTCACGAATAATCTGCAGCAAATGCACCTGTTGCGAGGCATCCAGCGCCTGAGTGGGTATGTCGCAATCCATGGTAATAACAGCTTCAGTCTGGTTGCGCAGCGGGGCAATCATCTCCTGCAATGCGGAAGGTAAATCGGCTTGCTGAAGTGTCAGGCGGAAGGTCGTTAATAGCTCACGTAACTGGCGGTAGGCATCGTTCAGCGCTTGGGAAAAATCGCCAATAATGCGCTGCGCAGGCTGGTTTTCTGCCGGTACCGCACGTTTGAGTAACGTGAGTTGGATACGTAAATAAGAGAGCACTTGCGCTAACGAGTCGTGTAATTCCCGGGCAATCGTCGCGCGCTCTTCCATCAGCAACAATTGCTGATAATGTTTTTGCGCCTGGTTGAAGTAGAGGCCACGGCCCAACATATTTGCCAGACTTTGCATTAATGGCAGCGGCGGAACACCTTCTGGAGCCTGCCAGCGGAGCAAACCTAATTCTTTATTCTCAAGCACGATCGGCAATGTTTGCCATGCCTCCTTATCGTGTTGAACGCCTTCCTGTATTTTCCAGTTTTCACCCGTTTTCATCTCCAGATAATTGACCGGTGTTTTCTGGCGTACCTGCTGCAACACTCGTTCAAAACAGTGCTGATCGATGGTACTGACCGTCAGGGCTTGTGAGCAGGCATATAGCACTTCCAGCGTCTGATTGGCTTCCTGCAGGTCCAGGGTTTTTTCCTGCACGCTCTCTTCAAGTGAACGATAAAGTTTATGTAACTCGCCTGACATGCGTGTGAAAGTATGTGCCAACAAACCCAGTTCATTTGGTAGTTGTGTGTTTAGCGGCGGGTAATCAAACTCACCGCGTTCAATAGTGCGACTTGCTTCCATTAGTTTGTTCAGAGGTGCCACAACCTGGTGGCGAAAGCGGCGTAAGGTGAAAAAGACCAACGTGAAAATGGCAATAAAACCTACCACTGAAGCTATCACCACCTGCATCATTTTGCGTTCAGCATAATGTTGAAGGGCGAGGACAAACAGGTCAATTTGCGCCACATAGCCAGTAATGTTGGCCTTGTACCACTGCAAATCGCCCTGGCGAATATGGTTTTCCATATCGGACCAGGCATTGTTAATCACTGCGAAACGGTTACGGACTTCAGCAGGAACCCAGAATTTTTCAATTTTAAGCAAGGCTGGAGAGCGCAGTGACTGGCTGTACTGCTCAAGATGTTTGTCCAGATTGATGCGGTCGCCCTGCAAATCATATCCCAGGCGATAGCTCTGCATACGTAACGAACCTGCGACGTTAATCGCTTCGGCATCTCGCAAACTGCTGGCAAGGGTTAACATCGCGATGCCTGTTGAAAGCAGCGATAGCAGAATAATGTAAAAGAAAGCTCGGGCAAGGCTCGTGGAGAGCGAGCGTTTTACTATCACTTATAATAACCCATCGAAATAGTTGAGAGCGAAACGTATCAGAAACGTAAGATGTCAGTCATTCTTGTTGGCTATATTTCGGCATTCCTTCCAAAACAAATTTACAGAATTAACCACTGCACACCAGAAACACAACCTTTGCACAACAAACCGGTGCAAAACGATGTTTCATTAAACACGAAAATAAATTGATCCTTACCAGGTTATTGGCAGATTTCGCATTAAACTGGGCAAATGACCATTGCCAGCGAAGACTTTGCCAGGTCATAACATACCCCCATAAAAAATAGCCTCCTGTTTGTGATAACGGGCAAAGGGGTAAAAATGAATCGTTTTGTTCTTGCCAATGCACAGCAATGTATCGGTTGTCATGCATGCGAAATCGCCTGCGTAATGGCTCACAATGATGAAAAGCATGTTCTGACCACTCAACAATTTCAGCCACGGATCTCTGTTATTAAACATCAGGGAAGGCGCAATGCGGTAACTTGCCGTCATTGCGAAGATGCTCCGTGTGCAAGCAGTTGCCCCAACGAAGCTATTTCACGCGTTAATGACAGTGTTCAGGTTAATCAACACAAGTGCATTGGCTGTAAATCCTGTGTGGTAGCGTGCCCGTTTGGTGCGATGCAGGTTCTCACCACTCCGATTAATGATGGGCGCTCTGTTAAAGCGAATGCCCATAAATGCGACTTATGCCATGACCGTAAAAATGGCCCGGCTTGCGTGGAAAATTGTCCCAGCAAGGCGCTGAAATTAATTAATAGCGAGACGCTTGCCGCCCTGGCAAAAAACCGGCGTTTACGCTCTGCGGCTCAGGAATCTCAGCCGTGGCATACCACCGCGCAGCAAACAGCACCGCAACTTTCTCTGAGTGCTGATTTAAGTAAAGTAGAAAAAATGCGCGCCACTCCTGCGCGGCAGGACCCTGATAAAATTGACCTGGTTTTGCGCAAAACAGGTTTTGATGAAATCTATCTCACCTTTGATAAAAATCAGGCTGAAAACCAGGCTGACCGCTGCATGAAATGTGGCGAGCACAGCATTTGCGAGTGGACTTGCCCGCTGCATAACCATATCCCGCATTGGATTGAACTGGTCAAAGAGGGGCGCATTCTGGAAGCTGTGGAGCTTTCGCACGAGACAAACTGCCTGCCAGAAGTGACCGGGCGTGTGTGTCCACAAGACCGTTTATGTGAAAGTGCCTGTACCCTCAAAGATGAATATGGTGCGGTCACTATCGGCAATATCGAGCGTTATATTTCCGATAAAGCCTTTGCCAGCGGCTGGACGCCGGATCTTTCTTATGTCAAACCAACTAGTCGCCGCGTTGCCGTGGTTGGTGCTGGGCCTGCCGGCCTAGCCTGCGCGGATATTCTGGCGCGCAATGGGATTAAAGCCACAGTGTTCGACCGCCATCCTGAAATCGGCGGGCTGCTCACGTTTGGTATTCCCGCATTCAAGCTGGATAAATTGCTGTTAAGTCGTCGCCGTGAAATCTTCAGTTCGATGGGTATTGAATTCAAACTCAATACCGAGATTGGCCGCGACATTTCTCTACAACAGGTGTTGGCTGATTTTGACGCGGTATTTGTTGGTGTTGGGACTTATCGTTCAATGAAAGCTGGATTGCCGAACGAAGATGCGCCGGGTGTTTACGATGCGCTGCCGTTCCTGATTGCTAACACTAAACAGGTGATGGGATTACCAGAGTTGCCTGACGAGCCGTATATCCATATGGCGGATAAACAAGTGGTGGTGCTCGGTGGCGGTGATACTGCGATGGACTGCGTGCGTACTTCTTTGCGACATGGCGCGCAGCAAGTCACTTGTGCCTATCGCCGAGATGAAGCCAACATGCCGGGTTCAAAAAAAGAGGTCAAAAACGCGCGGGAAGAAGGGGCGATGTTTGAGTTCAATGTGCAGCCGCTGAATATTGAACTGGATGACAGTAGGCAAGTGATGGGCATCCGTATGCTGCGCACCCAAATGGGCGAGCCAGACGAGCAAGGTCGCCGTCGTCCGGAACCGATTGAAGGCTCTGAATTTATCATGCCAGCCGATGCTGTAATTATGGCATTTGGCTTCCACCCTCATGGTATGCCATGGCTTGAAGAGCACGGTGTGAAGCTTGATAGCTGGGGGAGGATCCTTGCCAGCGTTGAAGATAAATTACGCTACCAGACCAGCAACCCAAAAATCTTTGCTGGTGGTGATGCGGTCCGTGGTGCTGATCTGGTTGTCACGGCGATGGCGGAAGGGCGTCATGCTGCTACAGGGATTATGGAATATCTTGAAGTCCAACCCCAACGATTTAATTAAGGCTGGTTTACCCTTTATTGTAAACTCGGTATAAGTTCTAAGTTCGGCTGATGATGACATAGCACCAGTATTGGGACTGGCGCTATGTCGCTGTCAAAGACGGATAAAGCTGACTCTCATACCACTCAGTAAGAAAAATACTATATTTTAAAGACTCTAAGAAAACTGATGTAGACCATGTGATGAATGCAGAAGACAAAACCAATGAAAAACCATTCAATAGTTTCAAAGTTATTTTTGGGTTGTTATTCAGAGAGGCTACACCAAAAATCGTACGGAAAAAAAGGATTGTTTATTATAATAAAAATAATATGAGTGACTGCGATTTGCTTATTGATGCTGGGATGCCTTTAATATTAAGCCAATATTTGGATTCCCGATCAGCAGGTAGACGCTGGCTTCGCGGATAATGCGTAGAGTGTTGCGCTCGCCAGCCCCTAAGCGAAATAATGGAGGCGTAATAACAAAAGCATCAGGAATGATATCTTTATCTGCGGGTTCGACTCAAGACTGAACAAGATTAACATTTTTGTCTTTGTTTTCGACAGCTAGCGCTGCCTCAGTCTTATCACCATTCAAGACATAGCGTGTGACATCCACGATGACACTGGCCTTGGCCTATGGGGAAGTTAACACCGTAAATAACATAAGAGTTTTAATAAAGGAATTCATAATCAACCTAAAGTTTTGTATTACGCCAACCAATGTTAGTTGTACGAAATATTAAATGTTACAGGAATACTGATTTTGCCATCCGTATTACCTTTTGCCGCTTGCCCTGTAGCGATCAGGTTAGCCTTTGCTTCGATAGTTCCTTCACCACCAGTGATAACAGCATTTGATGCCATTGCTGTATTTTTCACTACAGCATCGTTGCCTAAGTAAATAACGGCACCAATATTGGTTGCACCACCACTGGAGTTGTTAGCAAAAATAGAGGCTCCATCATTGGATTTTTTATTTGGGTCCTTGTGAAAGTAATGCCTGGTGTATTAATAACGTCCTGGCAATCAGTTAAATCAATAGTAAAATCCTTATTTACTGATTTCACGCCATCTGCATTAAAGGTGCTGATAGGAATAGTAGCAAATGGCACGGTAATATCATTACTCTCTACAGCAATGCTACAGCTTTGGCCAGAAAGTTCACCAGTAAAAGTGACAGTGGACTGAGCATAGGCTGTTCCTGTCGCGAGGAAGAGCAGTGATAGCTTTATGTTTTGAAAATGATTTTCATATTTTTCCATCCATATACGTATAAATTTTGTAAGTGATATAATATCGTCCTTAGGTATTTATTTTACTGCACAACTTCTTTCCTTCTCCTTTGATTCATAGAAAATATCCTGCTTCTATATTAGCGATGATTTAAAATGTAGTGACAAGCAATTTCTGTTGCGGAGTCCTAATTTGGATATGCAGTTTTTTTTATGCGTATATACCGTTTTCATACTAATACCTAACAATCTTGATATTTCATTGTTAGATTCACCGGTAAGGTGCATGTTAATAATGCTGCGTTCCATGTGACTGATTTTTACGTTGCTACATGCTATTTTCCTGGTATGTAGGTCAGTAATGCCATGCACATTTGCAACAAAATTTTTGGTAGTAACCTTTCGGTCTAAAACGCCTGCTATACAAGGGCCAAAAATAATCGAGTAGTTAATGCATGGGTCCCCAATAATAACTACTTTTACCTTTTCATAATGTTCGTTCATATTACATATAAAATTATAGGTATCATTCGCACTCTCGTTATTGCCATATAGCTCTGTGAGAATAAGATCAATGTTACTTAGCTCTCTGTAAGCCAGTACCTGAGAAAGAGTATTGCAATGATAAATATCACTTAATCCGAAGATAGGGGAGTGTATCTTCAGAAGATTACTAAGCCCCTCAGAAAAATAATTATCATTAGACATTATAATAATTTTCATATAGCACCATTCCTATTGATACTTTGCGTCCTTGCTCTGATTCCGTACATTTTACTTACTGTTTCGGGTTTTTAGCGGAAGTGTCTATTCTTGGATGAAGTGTCTATTTTGGGATGGGTGTTATTCAAGAAGCTAATGGACTTATTTTTTTATACCCTAGTTTTAAGAATGATTAATACTAGCTATCATTATTTTTAGATATGTAAAGCAACAAATGAATAACAATATGTGCAAATGTTTAACTTTCCAAAATAAGACATTTAATCCTAAAATGTACTTATAGATTTTAAAAGGCAGCCTTAACATATAATCTCCAGCGAAGAAATATGCCCGCAGTAATATTCAAAACCAATAACATAAATTAAAGATAAGATTATCAAGATGACAAACATTATCGCCGATAACACAAAAGTCATTAAATGCATCAGAGAGATAATTGCTGGATTGTCGCCAAAGTCAGAAAAAGTCTGCTTTGAAGAGAACTCACTTATTTTTCTGAACCAAAAGAAGCAATTTTATATGCTGCTTGAAGGTGAGCTTACTATACGTTCCAGAGACCGGAGACACATTGTTGCGCGTCTGGTGGGTCCAGTAATTTGCGGCCTTGGTATTATGGAAGATGTCTACTTACAAACTACATCATATGCCGTGTTCCGGGTACTACCTCGTGAGCAGGCTTTTGAAATAATTACCCAAAAAAATCTCTGGCAAGTGATGTTTTATATTGTTCACAACTATGCCGCAAAGGTGTGCAAGTGGAATGATATCCTGACGCAAATGTCTTCCTATGAAGTGATTTGTGAAACATTGAAACGTCTGGAGGGAGAACCAACAAATATAAAATACAGCATCACTGCTCTACAATATGTACAAGAGAAGACAGGTTTATCAAGAAGCTACATTCTTAAAATTATAGGTGAGCTGAAAGTGCAGAAGAAAGTCACTATACAACGAGGGGTACTGACAGGGCTTAAACATACTGAGTTATAACTTTATTTTCGCAAAATTCACCCCGACTCAGTGTCGGGGGATGGGTTTCGCTAACAAACTCGATTTCTTTTTGATCCCATCCCGGCATTTACCCCTAAAGGGTGATGCCTCTACTCCCCCTTTGTCACATAACGTATCACTCTATAAAAACCCGTAGAAAATTACGAAGATAACACAGATGTGTTTGCCGGCTTCTGCACTGCGAAGGCTGGCATTTGTGATGCAAGGATGTGCCTTATGGCTGATTTTTCCCGACGTGGATTATTGACCGGGAGCTTTCGACGCTCCGCAACTGCTTTCCGCCCGCCCTGGAGCGGAGATGAAAACCATTTCCTTGTGGATTGCACTCGCTGCGATACCTGCTTGTCGGCCTGCGAAACCCGTGTCCTGAAACGCGGCCAGGGTGGCTACCCCGAAGTTAACTTCGATCACGGTGAATGCACTTTTTGCTACGCCTGCGCACAAGCTTGCCCGGAACAACTCTTCCTGGCGCGTGATGTTTCCCCGTGGGAACACACGCTGTTGATTGGCGATAATTGCCTGGCCAAAAACAGCATCGAATGCCGTAGCTGCCAGGACACCTGCGACACGCAGGCTATTTCATTTCGCCCTTCTTTGCATGGGATTGCACAACCTCTGCTCAATCACACCGATTGCACCGCTTGCGGGGCATGTATATCGGGTTGTCCGGTTTCAGCCATCAAGATGAGGCACGCAAATGCGAGCTAACTGGCATGTCGCAGGCCTGGTCATTCAGGCGCAACCACACAATATTCTCGCGGTCAGTGCCGCATTAAACGAACTACCTGGTAGCGAAGTCGCGGCAAGTGATGCTGAACACGGCAAATTGGTCGTAGTTATGGAAGCAGAACATAGTGACGTGCTGCTGAATCAAATCGAGTCGGCACGCAATATTGCGGGCGTGCTGGCGGTGTCGCTGGTTTATCACCAGCAGGATGAGCAAGGTGAGGAAACACCATGAAACTCAGTCGTCGTAGCTTTATGAAAGCGAACGCTATTGCAGCCGCGGCGGCCGCCGCTGGCCTTAGCGTACCGAGTGTTGCCCGTGCGGTTGTCGGGAAACAAGATGCTATCAAGTGGGATAAAGCCCCGTGCCGTTTTTGCGGCACCGGTTGTGGCGTATTAGTCGGTACCCAGGACGGGCGAGTTGTTGCAAGCCAGGGCGACCCGGATGCGCCGGTTAACCGTGGCCTGAACTGCATCAAAGGCTACTTCCTGCCAAAAATCATGTACGGAAAAGACCGCCTCACGCAGCCGCTGTTGCGCATGAAAGACGGGCAGTATGATAAAGAAGGTGAGTTCGCTCCCATCACCTGGGATCAGGCCTTCGACATCATGGAGCAAAAATTCAAGACCAGCCTGAAAGAGAAAGGGCCGGAAGCGGTCGGCATGTTTGGCTCCGGCCAGTGGACGGTATGGGAAGGTTATGCCGCTTCTAAATTATTCAAAGCCGGTTTCCGCTCCAACAACCTTGACCCGAACGCACGCCACTGCATGGCTTCAGCTGTTGTGGGCTTCATGCGTACTTTCGGCATGGACGAGCCGATGGGCTGCTACGACGATATCGAGCAGGGCGACGCGTTCGTGCTGTGGGGTTCGAACATGGCCGAGATGCACCCGGTTTTATGGTCCCGCATCACCAACCGCCGCCTGTCGAATGAAAACGTTGAAGTCGCCGTTCTTTCTACCTTCCAGCATCGTAGTTTCGAGCTGGCCGACAACGGTATGGTTTTCACACCGCAAACTGACCTGGCGATCCTGAACTATATCGCCAACTACATCATTCAAAACAACGCCATCAACGCGTCGTTCTTTAAGCAGCATGTGAATCTGCGCAAAGGCGTGACGGACATCGGCTACGGTTTGCGCCCGACGCATCCGTTAGAAAAAGCGGCGAAAAACCCAGGTTCTGACGCTTCTGAGCCGATGAGCTTTGAAGATTACAAAGCGTTTGTCGCTGAATATACGCTGGAAAAAACCGCTGAGATGAGCGGTGTGCCGCAAGACCAGCTTGAAGCGCTGGCGAAGCTGTACGCCGATCCGAACAAAAAAGTGATCTCTTACTGGACGATGGGCTTCAACCAGCACTCGCGTGGTGTGTGGGCCAACAACCTGGTTTACAACATCCATTTGCTCACCGGAAAAATCTCTCAGCCGGGCTGCGGGCCATTCTCCTTAACCGGCCAACCATCGGCATGCGGTACGGCGCGTGAAGTCGGCACTTTCTCCCATCGTTTGCCAGCAGATATGGTGGTGACCAACGATAAACACCGTCAGATTGCCGAAAACATGTGGCAACTGCCTGCGGGAACCATTCCGGCAAAAGTCGGTTTGCATGCGGTGGCGCAAGACCGTGCGCTGAAAGACGGCAAGCTCAATGTTTACTGGGTGATGTGTAACAACAACATGCAGGCCGGGCCGAACATTACCGAAGAGCGTATGCCGGGCTGGCGTGATCCACGTAACTTCGTGATTGTCTCCGATCCTTACCCAACGATCAGCGCACTGAGCGCGGATCTGATCCTGCCAACCGCAATGTGGGTGGAAAAAGAGGGCGCTTACGGCAACGCCGAACGCCGCACGCAGTTCTGGCGTCAGCAGGTTAAAGCACCGGGCGAGGCAAAGTCCGATCTCTGGCAGCTCGTTCAGTTTGCGAAGCGCTTCAAAGTTGAAGAAGTGTGGCCAGCTGAACTTGTCGATCAGAAACCAGAATACCGTGGCAATACGCTGTTCGACGTATTGTTTGCTAACTCGAACGTCAGCAAATTCCCGGTCACTGAACTGGCTGAAGGGCAGTTGAATGACGAATCCCACGAGTTAGGTTTCTACCTGCAAAAAGGGTTGTTCGAGGAGTACGCCGCATTTGGCCGTGGTCACGGGCACGATCTCGCGCCGTTTGATGATTACCACAAAGCACGTGGCCTGCGCTGGCCGGTGGTCGACGGTAAAGAGACGCTTTGGCGCTACAGCGAAGGTCACGACCCATATGTGAAAGCGGGTGAGGGCTTCAAGTTCTATGGCAAACCAGATGGCAAAGCAGTGATCTTCGCGTTGCCATTTGAGCCTGCGGCGGAGTCTCCGGACCTGGAGTATGACCTGTGGCTTTCAACAGGACGCGTGCTGGAGCACTGGCATACCGGCAGTATGACGCGCCGCGTGCCGGAACTGCATCGCGCCTTCCCGGAAGCCGTTTTGTTTATCCACCCGCTTGATGCCAAGGCGCGTGATCTGCGCCGTGGCGACAAAGTGAAAGTTATCTCGCGTCGTGGCGAAGTGATTTCGATTGTCGAAACACGCGGTCGCAACAAACCGCCGCAGGGGCTGGTGTACATGCCGTTCTTCGATGCAGCGCAACTGGTGAATAACCTGACGCTCGACGCGACCGATCCACTTTCGAAAGAGACGGATTATAAGAAATGCGCTGTAAAACTGGCGAAGGTGTAAGGGGGATTAAATCATGAAAAAAACCATCCTGACTAAAACGTTCTTTCAATGGGTTGCGGCATTTACACTGCTGGTAAGTGGCGCTTTGTGGGCGGCAAACGGCGTTGACCTGACGCAATCGCCCGAAGTTTCTGGTACGCCAGAAGGGTCAATCCATATGCCAAAACAGCAGGGGCGTATGGCGCTCAACTACGTGAATCAGCCGCCAATGATTCCCCATAGTGTTGATGGCTACCAGGTGAGTAAAAACACCAACCGTTGCCTTCAATGCCACGGCGTTGAACATTACCGTACTACAGGTGCGCCGCGCGTCAGCCCGACACACTTTATGGATAGCGACGGCAACGTGCTTTCTAATGTGGCACCGCGCCGTTACTTCTGCCTGCAATGCCATGTCCCTCAAACCGATGCAGCGCCGATTGTTGAAAACACATTCACGCCGTCTAAAGGCTTTGGGAACTAGAGGTCATTATGGATAAATCAACCCGTAAGCCTGGCATCATCAAGCGTATGTGGCAGTGGTGGCGTCGCCCGAGCCGCCTGGCGCTGGGCACGTTATTGCTGATTGGTTTCGCTGGTGGGATTATTTTCTGGGGCGGTTTTAACACCGGCATGGAGATGACCAACCGCGAAGAGTTTTGTATCGGTTGCCATGAAATGCGTGCCAACGTCTACGAAGAATATATGCAGACAGTGCACTACAATAACCGCAGCGGCGTGCGAGCGACCTGCCCGGACTGCCACGTCCCCCACGAATGGGGGCCTAAAATTTTGCGTAAAATTCAGGCCAGCAAAGAGTTATATGCCAAAGCGTTTGGCTTAATCGATACGCCGCAAAAGTTTGATGACCACCGCCTGGCGATGGCGCAAAACGAGTGGCGGCGAATGAAGAACAACAACTCGCAAGAGTGCCGAAACTGCCATAACTTTGATTATATGGATTTCACCGCCCAGAAAACGGTCGCGGCAAAGATGCATGATAAAGCGGTCAAAGACGGGCAGACCTGTGTGGATTGCCATAAAGGGATTGCGCATAAGCTCCCGGATATGAGCGAAGTAAAAAACGGTTTTTGATTACCCGTCATACTTCGAGTTGCAGGTATGTTGGCTGCACCCGTGCGCCCCAGTCACATAGTTATCTATGCTGCTGGGGACTTACGGCCTTGCCGCCTGCCTGCAACTCGGATTATTTAGGGTAATCTCGTTTCATAACCAGAAGACAAAAAGTATTTAGCAGAATATTATGATCGGCTCCCCTAACTCACTGTGGAGACGGTATGTCGATTAAAATCGAAGTCATCAAAGATAAAATCCTCTCAGATAATTACTTCATCCTGCGTAATATCACCTACGATCTATACCGTAACGAAGCCGAAGCTATTCGCCATAAACGTGAAGTCTATGACCGGGGAAACGGCGCAACCATGCTGCTGTACAACCGCGATAAAAAAACGGTCGTTTTGACACGTCAGTTCCGCGTGGCAACGTGGGTTAACGGCAACCCTGATGGCATGTTGATTGAAGCCTGTGCGGGTCTGCTGGATGCCGATGAACCGGAAGTGTGTGCCCGCAAAGAAGCTATCGAAGAAACCGGGTACGAAGTCGGGGAAGTCGAAAAAGTCTTTGAGCTTTATATGTCGCCAGGCGGCGTGACCGAGCTGATTCATTTCTACATGGCGGAATACAGCGACGCTCAGCGCGACAACGCCGGTGGCGGTATTGATGATGAAGATATCGACGTGCTGGAAATCCCCTTCAGACAAGCGCTGGAAATGGTCGCAAGTGGTGAAATTCGTGACGGAAAAACGGTAATCCTGTTACAACAGCTGCAATTACGCGGAGTCATGAACTAAAAATATTGTTATTCAATGAATTACGGATAGGTGATTTTAAGTAAATCTATCCGATAAATCTGATTGAGTACAAACGTCAACCAGACGAAGATATCGCCACTTTTTGTATATCCGTCATACTTCAAGTTGCCTCTTTGTTGGCTGCGCTCGCTTACCCAGATCACTTACTTATGTAAGCTCCATGGGACTTGGTCCCTTGCCGCCGTGATGCAACTCGAATTATTTTGGGTATACGTGAAATTCTCTTCGTCTTTTCAGGATGTGTGTCGCCAATGTGCCTTCGGTTCAAATCGCTGTTTCTTTTTATATTATTTATAGCGAGCTCCGTTTTCGCGGCACCTGCACAAAAGTCTTTCTCCGATTGGCAAGTTACCTGCAACAACCAAAATTTTTGTGCGGCCCGTAACACTGGGCTGCATCAAGGATTAGTAATGACGCTGACCCGTAGTGCGGGCGCGCGTACTGATGCAACGCTGAGAATTGATCTCGGTAATATGACCATCGCAGAACCTAAAGCGCCGCCAATTGCGCCACGCCTGTTGGTTGATGGTGAACCGTTGACGCTGGACTTAGCGAAATGGCAGGAAACACCGCACCATCTCAAAACCAGTGATGCCGACGCGATTAATGGCTTCCTCGATAAAGTGGCGAACGCCGATGCGATTACGCTGGCGAAAGGACGGGGAAGTATTTCACTTGCGGGTCTGAAAGCGTCACTGTTGTTTATTGACAGCCAACAGCAGCGAGTCGGTAGCGAAACAGCATGGATTAAGAAAGGTGACGATCCACCGCTGAGCGTGCCGCCTGCACCCGCGCTCAAAGAAGTCACACTGACAAACCCAACTCCAACGCCTTTAACGCAGGTGGAACTGAGTGATCTGCTGGATTACGGGACCTGGCGCATGAACAACAGCCAGTGTTCGCTCGATCCTGCCCGTCGTGAAGTTCGCGTTTTCGCCCTTAGCGATGACAAAGCATTGTTGATTACCGGGTGCGAAGCAGGTGCTTACAACGTGGTCGATCTCGTCTGGGTGGTGTCACGGCAGAAACCTTTTGCTGCTCGACAAATTCGCTTAAAACTGCCGTTTACGCCGGGGAGTGGAAACACTGAACTAGAGCTGATGAACGCCGGGTATGATGAAACGAACAAAGAGCTGACGACGCTTGCAAAAGGGCGTGGCGTTGGTGATTGCGGTGTGGCGACACGCTGGCGTTTTGATGGCCAGCGTTTTCGACTGGTACGTTATGCCGAAGAGCCGACGTGCGATGAGTGGAATGCGAGTTCGTCGTGGCCCACGCTCTGGGTCACCAAATAATCCCCGTCATACTTCAAGCTGCAGATGCGTTAGCTGCTTTCGTTCACCCCAGTCACTTACTTGTGTAAGCTCCTGGGGATTCACAATACTTATTTTCGACTAAACACCCATCACCTTCTTCGCCTTCGCCACCACATTCTCGGTAGTAAAGCCAAAGAACGGGAATAACTTATCGGCAGGTGCCGATTCACCGTAAGTCGTCATGCCGACAATCGCCCCTTTCAGTCCGACATATTTGTACCAGTAATCCGCAATACCCGCTTCAACTGCCACTCGTGCAGCAATGTCTGAAGGTAATACCGACTCGCGATACGCTTCGTCCTGAGCGTCAAAAATGTCGGTCGAAGGCAGTGAAACCACGCGTACTTTATGGCCTTCGGCGGCGAGCTTATCTGCTGCAAGTACCGTAATTTCCATCTCCGAACCTGTGGCAATCAGAATCACATCTGGCGTACCGCCGCTGTCCTTCAGAATATAGCCGCCGCGACTGATGACGCTGACCTGCTCGGTCGTACGATCCATTTGTGCCAGGTTCTGGCGCGAAAGAATCAGCGCTGTTGGGCCGTTATGCCGCTCGATTGCCGCTTTCCAGGCTACAGCAGCTTCAACCTGATCGCACGGGCGCCAGGTGCTGAAGTTCGGTGTCAGACGTAGGCTGGCAAGTTGTTCTACCGCCTGATGTGTAGGGCCGTCTTCGCCAAGGCCGATGGAGTCATGGGTATAGACCATGATTTGACGGGCTTTCATCAACGCCGCCATACGCGCAGCGTTTCGGGCATATTCCACGAACATCAGGAAGGTCGCGGTATAGGGCACAAATCCACCGTGATGGGCAATCCCATTCGCAATGGCGGTCATACCGAATTCGCGCACGCCGTAGTGAATGTAATTCCCAGCCAGATCCTCTTTGATGGATTTAGACTCTTTCCAGATGGTCAGGTTACTTGGCGCTAAATCAGCCGAGCCGCCGAGCAATTCAGGCAGGCTTGGGCCATAGGCATTCAACGTGTTTTGTGAGGCCTTACGGGTGGCAATTTTCTCTGGATTGGCCTGCAACTTTTCAATGTACTGCTGCGTGAGGTCTTGCCAATCCTCCGGCATTTCACCGTGCATACGGCGGTTAAATTCAGCGGCGAGATCCGGGTGAGCTTTGGAGTAAGCGGCAAACTTATCGTTCCACGCCGTTTCTGCCTGCTCGCCTTTTTCTCTGGCATCCCAGGCCTGGTAAATCTCTCTTGGGATCTCAAATGCAGGGTATTTCCAGCCCAATTGTTTACGGGCGAGTGCCACTTCCTGCTCGCCGAGTGCCGCGCCATGTGCCTCTTCTTTGCCCGCTTTGTTTGGCGAGCCAAAGCCAATGATAGTGCGGCAGATAATCAGCGACGGTTTATCTTTCACGCTTTGCGCTTCCTCAATCGCCTTCTTCACGGCTTGCGGGTCGTGGCCATCAATTTCATGCACCACATGCCAGTGATAAGCCTCAAAACGTTTGGCGGTGTCGTCGGTAAACCAGCCTTTGGTTTCGCCATCAATCGAAATGCCGTTGTGGTCATAGAAACCGATGAGTTTGCCAAGGCCGAGTGTACCTGCCAGCGAGCAAACTTCATGGGAGATGCCTTCCATCAGGCAGCCATCCCCCATAAATACGTAGGTAAAGTGATCGACAATTTCATGGTCGGGGCGGTTAAATTGCGCCCCTAACGTACGTTCAGCAATGGCCATGCCGACCGCATTTGCCAGCCCCTGGCCAAGCGGCCCGGTGGTGGTTTCAACACCGGGTGTATAACCAATTTCCGGGTGGCCGGGGGTTTTGGAGTGAAGTTGACGGAAGTTTTTTAGCTCTTCCATCGGCAAGTCATACCCGCTCAGATGCAACAGGCTGTATAGCAGCATCGAGGCGTGGCCGTTAGAGAGAATAAAGCGGTCACGGTCAGCCCATGTGGGGTTCGTCGGGTTATGGTGCAGGAATTCGTTCCATAACACTTCGGCAATATCAGCCATCCCCATCGGTGCGCCAGGGTGGCCCGAATTCGCTTTTTGTACCGCGTCCATACTCAGGGCACGAATGGCATTAGCAAGCTCTTTACGAGATGACATGTTTCACTCCGTGGTTGTCGTTCAAAGTTTGGCGGCGAGCAAATCTTCCAGTTTTCGTTGATCGATGGCGAACAGGCGGATGCCCTCTGCCAATTTTTCTACCGCCATTGGATCCTGATTATGCTCCCAACGGAAATCTGCTTCGCTGATAGGTTCCGGGCGACGGAAGCCCTGTGACAGCGGCACCAGTTTGCGTACCACCGGCTCTTCGCTCTCCTGCAACTGTTGCAGCAAGTTAGGGGCGATAGTCAGGCGATCGCAGCCAACTAATGCAAGAATCTGTTCGGTGCGGCGGAAGCTCGCGCCCATCACGATGGTGCTGTAGTTGTGCTGCTTAAAGTAATCATAGATATTGCGTACCGATTTGACGCCTGGATCTTCTTCAACCACATACGGGTCCATCGGTTTGCGGGCCTGATACCAGTCGTAGATACGCCCGACGAACGGTGATATCAGGAACACGCCAGCTTCCGCACAGGCTCGTGCCTGAGCAAAAGAAAACAGCAGCGTCAGGTTACAATCGATCCCCTCTTTTTGCAGCTCTTCGGCGGCACGAATACCTTCCCAGGTTGAAGCAAGCTTGATAAGAACTCGCGACTTATCAATGCCCAGCTCTTCATAAAGAGCAATCAAATGGCGGGCTTTCGCGATGCTTTTTTCTTTATCAAATGAGAGACGGGCGTCCACTTCTGTTGAGACGCGTCCAGGAATGCTTTTCAGAATTTCCGCACCGAAATTGACCGCAAGTTTGTCACAGGCTTGAGCGACCTGGGCCTCTCGCGTGTCGCCGCGCTGTTTACCGTAAGCAATGGCATCATCAATGAGCGTTTGATAGTGCGCTAAACCTGCTGCCTTCAGTAATAGCGAGGGGTTGGTCGTCGCATCGATAGGCTGGTAATTGCGGATAGATTCAATGTCACCGCTGTCGGCAACAACGGTGGTGAATTTCTTGATACTATCTAACTGATTCATGACTATCTCCTTGAAATGCAAAGTCTAATTTGAGTGCTCCATGTCACTCACGATGAAAATTCATCGTTGGCATAACTAAAAAGCATAGCAGATAGGCATGGCATTGTTGTTAATGCCAGGTAACATAATGGCTCTGATTTTCTAACATTTTTGCAAGACGTTGCTGATAGTATGGCGATGTTCAAAGTTTAGAACGCGCGCAAGCGTGATACTACGTGGCCCTAAAGCGATCTTAACGTGACCTTACGACCCTTGAGAGTGATAAAAAAGGAACGAAGAAATGGACGAACAACTAAGACAAAGTGCCCTCGATTTTCATGAATTCCCAGTCCCCGGTAAAATTCAGGTTTCGCCAACCAAACCGCTGGCGACCCAGCGTGACTTAGCATTGGCCTACTCTCCGGGCGTTGCGGCACCTTGTCTCGAAATCGAAAAAGACCCACTGGCGGCTTACAAATACACCGCGCGTGGCAACCTGGTCGGCGTTATTTCCAACGGCACTGCGGTGTTAGGGCTAGGTAATATCGGCGCACTGGCGGGCAAGCCGGTGATGGAAGGTAAGGGCGTTCTGTTTAAGAAATTTGCCGGTATTGACGTGTTCGATATCGAAGTCGATGAAATGGACCCGGACAAACTGATTGAGGTGATTGCTGCACTTGAGCCAACGTTTGGCGGCATTAACCTGGAAGACATCAAAGCGCCAGAGTGCTTCTACATCGAGAAAAAACTGCGCGAGCGCATGAACATTCCTGTGTTCCATGACGATCAGCATGGTACGGCCATCATCTGTACTGCTGCGGTGCTTAACGGCCTGCGTGTAGTTGAGAAGAATATCTCTGATGTGCGTTTAGTAGTTTCTGGCGCGGGTGCATCGGCTATCGCCTGTATGAACCTGCTGGTACAACTGGGCATCCAGAAACACAACATTGTTGTGTGCGATTCGAAAGGCGTTATCTATAAGGGCCGTGAAGAAAACATGGCTGAAACCAAAGCGGCTTACGCGGTGGAAGATAACGGTAAGCGCACGCTCGACGAAGTGATTGAAGGTGCGGATATTTTCCTCGGCTGTTCTGGCCCGAAAGCCATGAGCCAGGATATGGTCAAGAAGATGGCGCGCGCGCCATTGATTCTTGCGCTGGCAAACCCTGAGCCGGAAATTCTGCCGCCGCTGGCAAAAGAAGTGCGCCCGGATGCAATTATCTGCACCGGTCGTTCTGACTTCCCTAACCAGGTTAACAACGTGCTGTGCTTCCCTTTCATCTTCCGCGGCGCGCTGGATGTTGGCGCAACGGCGATTAACGAAGAGATGAAACTGGCTGCGGTTCACGCGATTGCCGAACTGGCTCACGCAGAGCAGAGCGATGTAGTGGCTTCTGCTTACGGTGAAGAAGAGCTGACTTTCGGCCCTGATTACCTGATTCCAAAACCATTCGACCCGCGTCTTATCGTGCAAATCGCACCCGCAGTGGCGAAAGCGGCAATGGAAACCGGTGTGGCAACACGTCCGATTCAGGATTTCGACGCTTATCGCGAAAAACTGACCGAGTTCGTCTACAAAACTAACCTGTTTATGAAGCCAATCTTCTCTCAGGCCCGCAAAGATCCAAAACGAGTGGTGCTGACAGAAGGTGAAGAGGCGCGCGTGCTACATGCGACTCAGGAGCTGATTACACTTGGTTTGGCGAAACCGATTCTGATTGGTCGCCCGGCGGTTATCGAAATGCGCCTGAAGAAACTCGGCCTGCAAATGCAAGCCGGGCGCGATTTTGAGATCGTGAATAACGAATCCGATCCGCGTTTCAAAGAGTACTGGAATGAGTACTACAACATCATGAAACGCCGCGGTATTACGCAAGAACAGGCGCAGCGTGCCGTGATCAGCAACACCACGGTGATCGGTGCAATTATGGTGCACCGTGGTGAGGCGGATGCCATGATTTGCGGTACCATCGGTGAGTATCACGAGCACTTCTCCGTGGTGGAAAAGTTGTTTGGGTATCGTGAAGGCGTGAAAGCGGCTGGGGCAATGAACGCGCTGTTGTTGCCAAGCGGCAACACCTTTATTGCTGATACCTATGTGAATGACGATCCGTCGCCGGAAGAGCTGACAGAAATTACCTTGTTAGCCGCAGAAACTGTGCGTCGCTTTGGTATCGAGCCAAAAGTCGCGTTGTTGTCGCATTCCAACTATGGTTCCTCCGATTCGAAAGCGGCATGCAAGATGCGTAAAACGCTGGAGATGGTACGCGAACGTGCACCAGAGCTGGAAATTGACGGTGAAATGCATGGTGATGCGGCGCTGGTGGAAAGCATTCGTAACGAGCGTATGCCTGACAGCCCACTGAAAGGTTCGGCAAATATCCTGATCATGCCAAACGTCGAAGCGGCACGTATTAGCTACAACTTGTTGCGTGTTTCCAGCTCCGAAGGGGTGACAGTCGGGCCAGTATTGATGGGCGTGGCGAAACCGGTGCATGTGTTAACCCCGATTGCGTCCGTTCGTCGTATTGTGAATATGGTGGCGCTGGCGGTGGTTGAGGCGCAGACCGTTCCGCTGTGATTTAAACCCAATCCTTAACCGGCAAGAAATCACGATACAAGGCAGCCTCCGGGCTGCCTTCTTCTGGCTGATAGTTATATTCAAAGCGAACCAGTGGCGGCATCGACATTAAAATCGACTCTGTGCGCCCACCCGTCTGCAAACCAAACAGCGTTCCGCGATCCCACACAAGGTTAAACTCCACATAACGGCCACGGCGATAAAGCTGGAAGTCGCGCTCGCGCTCGCCCCACGGCAACGCTTTACGGCGTTCTACAATCGGCAGATACGCATCCAGATAACCGTTGCCCACCGCCTGCATAAAACTAAAGCAATGGTCGAAATCCGGCGTGTTCAAATCGTCAAAGAACAGGCCGCCAATACCGCGTTGCTCATTACGATGCTTAATAAAGAAGTAATCGTCACACCACTTTTTGTAACGCGGGAACACGTCATCGCCAAACGGCTGGCACAAATCATGCGCGGTTTGGTGCCAGTGAATGGCATCTTCTTCAAAACCGTAAAACGGTGTTAAATCAAAGCCGCCGCCAAACCACCACACCGGGTCACAGCCTGGCTTTTCGGCAATGAAAAAGCGCACGTTGGCATGGCTGGTGGGAATGTACGGGCTGAGCGGATGTACCACGAGGGAGACGCCCATTGCTTCAAAGCTGCGCCCGGCAAGTTCCGGGCGATGAGCCGTTGCTGATGCAGGCATCGCATCGCCATGAACGTGGGAGAAGTTAACGCCCGCTTGCTCAAAGATATTCCCACCGCGTAACACCCGGCTGCGCCCGCCGCCACCGCCTTCGCGTTGCCAGCTGTCTTCTTCAAATGCAGCGCCATCAATATTGCTCAGTTGCTGGCAAATGGTGTCCTGCAATTGCAGCAGGAATTTTTTAACGGCCTGGATATCTGGCAAGTTCATAGGGTTCAACGTTTCTTACTGTGGGCTTTTTGGTTATCAAACCAATTAAAGTAGCTAATGATGCCGGAGGCAATCGCATTAGCAATTTTCTGGCGAAACGCGGGAGTGCCTAATAATTTCTCTTCGCCAGGGTTGGTGATGAATGACGTTTCAACCAGTACGGAAGGAATCGACGGCGACTTCAACACCACAAATGCCGCTTGTTCCGTGTTCCGGCTGTGCAATTTATGCACTGGCTTAATCTGTTTGAGGATATGCGAGCCGAGCGTCAGGCTGTTTTTGATGGTGTCGGTTTGCACCAGGTCGAACAGTACCTGTTGTAGATACTGGTCTTTATGTTTGACCTTGCTGCCTGCGACATCATCGGCGGCGTTTTCTTTATCCGAGAGGTATTTCGCCATCGCACTACTTGCGCCGCGATTGGAAAGGGCAAACACCGACGCACCGGCAGCAGACGGGTTCGTAAAACCATCAGCATGAATCGACATAAAGAGATCGGCCCCGTGTTTGTGGGCGATTTCTACACGATCGTACAGCGGGATGAATTCATCGCTGGTGCGTGTGAGTTTGGCCTCTATCCCATTGCTTTTAAGGATGTTTCGTACATTTTTAGCAATGGCCAGTACGACATGTTTCTCTTTAGAACCATTATGGCCAATCGCGCCGGTATCAATACCGCCGTGGCCTGGGTCAAGCATCACTACCCGACGTCCACCCGATTTTTTGCTCGGTTTACTGTGGTTAGTGGTGGTTTTAAGAGGTTTAGTCTCCGAGCTGGCTAAAGCCTTATTTACGCCCGTTAACGTTAAAGCAGCCAACCCAGTAAGCAGTAACTGGCGGCGGGTAGTCAGATGCGTCAGTGATTTAATTTTGCTCATGCGGCTAATATTTTTATCTTTAAAATTGCAGATAGGCATTTATAGCGTATCGGCAAAGGGTAAACGACAAGCATTTGTGGGATTTTCATTACCAAAAATGAATGAGTGACTAGTATGTCATTTTTTACCTCGTTTTGCGGCAGATATTGGCTAAACAGAAACTTAACGCCATAATCACTGTTTTAGACTTTCAGGTGGCTAATACCATGGAAATACGTGTTTTTCGCCAGGATGATTTCGAAGAAGTCATTACGCTTTGGGAACGTTGCGACTTACTGCGTCCATGGAACGATCCTGAGATGGACATTGAACGCAAACTCAATCATGACGCGGATCTGTTCTTAGTGGCAGAAGTGGGCGGCGAAGTCGTAGGCTCGCTGATGGGCGGATATGACGGCCACCGAGGATCAGCTTATTACCTTGGCGTGCACCCGGAATATCGTGGTCGCGGCATCGCTAATGCGCTGCTGAGCCGACTTGAAAAGAAGCTAATCGCACGCGGTTGCCCAAAAATTCAAATCATGGTGCGTGAAGAAAACGAGCTGGTGATTGGCATGTATGAGCGGCTCGAGTACGAGCAGCAAGATGTGATGCTACTCGGCAAGCGATTGATTGAAGACCAGGAATATTAATGCCTGTGCTGTATCCACCTTCGGATTACGATACCCACGGTAATCTGAAAACACCTTTTTTGTTCTGGTGTACCCTTCTTTTGCAGGCGCGAACTTGGTTTGTTCTGGTGCTGGCGGCAGCGTCCCGTCAACAGGGCGATGCCATCCTTGGTGTCTTCTATCCTGACCGCGACAATTTCTGGTTCGGGCTATTGCCTGGCGTTCCTGCGGCTCTGGCATTTATGATTAGCGGCCGCCGCCATTTATACGCTCGATTATGGGCCGCCTGGCGCTGGATATTGATTGCCGCACAGCTCGTCGTTTTGGCCTGGCAACTCATATTGCTTTGGCAGGGCGAAGTGCTGACGGGCGTCACTTTAGCGCTGCTGGTTGCCGATATTTTTGCCCTCTGGTGGCTGTGTACCAGCCGCCGTTTACGGGATTACTTCACTATCAATCGTGAATAACCGGGCACTTTTGGGAAAGTTTGCACTCCAAAGCGCGTATCCATGCTTAATAAGGAATTTCTGATGAAAAAACTGCGCCTGATGTTATTAGGGCTGCCGCTGGTGTTAGCAGGCTGTTCGACGTTGTCATCCGTCAACTGGTCTGCGGCAAATCCGTGGAACTGGTTTGGTTCGTCAATTGAAGTCAGCGAGAAGGGGGTCGGGGAGCTAAATGCCAGCACACCGATGGATGAAAAAGCAGTCAGCAGCGCATTGAATGATAACTACCGTTTACGCAGCGGCATGAAAACCGATAACGGTGAGATTGTTCGCTTCTATGAAGCGATGGATGACAAAACCGTGATGGTTGTCGTCAACGGAGAAAAAGGCACAGTAAGCCGCGTTGATGTTATGGATAGCGACATCGAAACCGATAGCGGCGTGAAGATTGGTACCACCTTTAGCGACCTGTACGACAAAGCATTTGGCGCGTGTGTCAAAGGGACTGGAGATGATAGTGACGGTGTCGATTGTAAGGCCAAAGACAGCCAGCACATCAGCTACATTTTCAGCGGCGAATGGCATGGCGGGCAGGAGTTGATGCCGTCTGACGATACGCTCAAAACCTGGAAGATCAGTAAAATTATCTGGCGTCGATAAAAATAACCGCTGGCTTGCGCCTTCTCAATAAGGTGTTGCTGGAATTGGGTATCATAAGGGAATAAACGCCACGTAGAGTGGCGTGTGTTTTTTAGGAGGATTCATGTCTCGTGTTCAATCTGGCATTCTGCCAGAACATTGTCGCGCCGCCGTTTGGCTGGAAGCGAGTATTCAGGGCGATTTCGATGCTATTCGCCAGGGTTGTAAAACCTTTAATCAATCACTGACTGCGTTTCAGGATAAATTCCCTGATGCGAATTTAGGTGCTGTGGTGGCGTTTGGTCACGATCTATGGCGCGATCTCAGCGGCGGTGTGGGTGCGGCCGAGTTGAAAAACTTTGCTCCATTGGGCAAAGGTCTTGCGCCAGCAACGCAACATGACGTGATGATCCATATTCTTTCTCTGCGCCATGACGTGAATTTCTCTGTGGCACAGGCAGCGCTTGCAGCATTTGGCGACGCGCTGAAAATTGAAGAAGAAATCCATGGTTTCCGCTGGGTTGAAGAGCGCGATTTAAGTGGTTTTGTTGATGGCACCGAAAACCCGCAGGGCGAAGAAACGCGCCGTGAAGTAGCGGTCATTAATGATGGCATCGATGCAGGTGGTAGCTACGTGTTCGTGCAGCGTTGGGAGCATAATCTCAAACAGCTAAACCGCATGAGCGTGAACGAGCAGGAGATGATCATTGGCCGTACTAAAGAGGCCAACGAAGAGATTGACGGTGATGAGCGCCCGGAAACATCTCACCTGACGCGTGTCGATTTGAAAGAAAATGGTAAAGGCCTGAAAATTGTGCGCCAGAGCCTGCCATACGGCACGGCGAGCGGTACCCACGGCCTGTACTTCATCGCTTATTGCGCCCGTTTGCATAACATTGAGCAGCAACTTCTGAGCATGTTTGGCGAAACCGACGGTAAGCGTGATGGCATGCTGCGTTTCACCAAACCGGTAACCGGCGGGTATTATTTCGCGCCGTCTTTAGACAAGCTTCTAAACCTGTAAGGGCTACCTTACTCGCCATTCTGGCACCGGGCAGTGCTCAAAATCCTCACGTACTTCATGTACGCTCCGGTTTTTGCGCGCTGGCCGTCGTCAGACTGCCTTCACCGCTAACGCCCTACCTTTGATACCTGAAATAATTAGACCCAACACAGCCGTAACTTGAGGGCTGGCGGGTATATATCCCTTTCTTATTGCAAATCACCAAACGATATATAAAACCGTTACAGCTTTGACACTCGTTATAAATACACTGGTAACCATAAAGCTCGATCGTTATCACATTTATAAGGGTGCCCAATGGCAATGACATCGGTTAAAAAAGTCTGGAGTGCTTTGGTTGTTTCTGCGTTGCTGGCAGGTTCAGCTCATGCCACGGAACTGCTGAACAGCTCTTATGATGTGTCTCGCGAGCTTTTTGCCGCGCTCAATCCTGCCTTCCAGAAACAGTGGGCTGAGGAAAATAACGGCGACAAGCTGGTGATTAAACAATCTCATGCCGGGTCATCAAAACAAGCGCTGGCGATTTTGCAGGGCTTAAAAGCAGACGTTGTAACTTATAACCAGGTTTCGGATGTGCAGATCCTGCATGACAAAGGCAACCTGATTCCCGCCGACTGGCAGACCCGTTTGCCAAACAACAGTTCGCCGTTCTATTCCACCATGGCGTTCCTGGTGCGCAAGGGCAATCCTAAAAATATTCACGACTGGAGCGACCTGGTTCGCCCGGACGTAAAGCTGATTTTCCCTAACCCAAAAACTTCAGGTAATGCCCGTTACACCTACTTAGGTGCATGGGGTGCAGCCAACAAAGCTGACGGCGGCGATAAAGCCAAAACAGAACAGTTCATGACCCAGTTCCTGAAAAACGTTGAAGTGTTTGACACCGGCGGCCGTGGTGCAACCACCACGTTTGTTGAGCGTAACCTGGGTGATGTGTTGATTAGCTTTGAGTCCGAAGTTAACAACATTAGCAAACAGTACGAGAAAGATGGCTACGAAGTGGTTGTGCCAAAGGTCAACATTCTGGCGGAGTTCCCGGTGGCCTGGGTCGATAAAAACGTCAAAGCCAACGGCACTGAAAAAGCAGCAAAAGAGTATCTGAACTTCCTGTATAGCCCGGCGGCACAAACCATCATCACTGACTATTACTACCGTGTGAATAACCCGGAAGTGATGGCAAAACTGAAAGATAAATTCCCTCAGACCGAATTGTTCCGTGTGGAAGATGAGTTCGGTGGCTGGCCAGAAGCGATGAAAACCCACTTTGCCAGCGGCGGTGAGTTTGACCAGTTGCTCGGCAAGGGGCGTGAGTAATGTTTTCTGTTGCCTCCAAGCGGGTGCTGCCGGGCTTTACCTTAAGCCTCGGCACCAGTTTGCTGTTTGTTTGCCTGATTTTACTGCTGCCGTTAAGTGCGCTGGTGATGCAACTCTCTGAGATGACGCTGGCGCAGTATTGGGAAGTGATCACCAACCCGCAGGTGGTGGCGGCATATAAAGTCACGCTGCTGTCTGCGGGTGTGGCGTCTATCTTCAACGGTTTCTTTGGCATGTTGATGGCGTGGATCCTGACGCGCTACCAGTTTCCGGGCCGTAGCCTGCTTGATGCATTAATGGATTTACCCTTTGCTCTGCCCACTGCCGTAGCGGGTTTAACGCTTGCCGGGCTGTTTTCAGTTAACGGCTGGTACGGCGAATGGCTGGCGCAGTTTGGCATTAAAGTGACGTACACCTGGCTGGGTATTGCCGTGGCAATGGCATTTACCAGTATCCCGTTTGTAGTGCGAACCATTCAACCCGTGCTGGAAGAGTTAGGCCCGGAATATGAAGAAGCTGCGGAAACGCTGGGTGCGACGCGCTGGCAGAGTTTTCGCCGCGTGATTTTACCGGAGCTTTCTCCGGCGCTGATGGCGGGTGTAGCACTTTCATTCACCCGTAGCCTGGGTGAATTCGGCGCAGTAATTTTCATTGCCGGCAACATCGCCTGGAAGACCGAAGTCACCTCACTGATGATTTTTGTGCGTTTGCAGGAGTTTGATTACCCGGCAGCCAGTGCGATTGCCTCGGTGATCCTTGCCGCTTCACTGCTGCTGCTGTTTACCATTAACACGTTGCAAAGTCGCTTTGGTCGGCGCGTGGTAGGTCACTGATGACGGACGTAACTGAATTGAAAAGCTATCGCCGTACTGGATTTAACTGGGGCAAATGGACGCTGATAGGCCTCGGCGTACTGATTTCGTTTTTGCTGCTGGTGGTGCCAGTGGCATCGATTTTCGCTCAGGCCTTCTCGAAAGGGCTGATGCCTGCGCTGCGCAATATTGTTGACCCGGATATGCTGCACGCCATCTGGCTCACCGTAATGATTGCGCTGATTACCGTGCCGGTGAACCTGGTGTTCGGTATTTTGCTGGCATGGCTGGTGACACGCTTTGATTTCCCTGGCCGCCAGTTGTTACTGACGCTGCTGGATATTCCATTCGCGGTTTCACCCGTAGTCGCAGGACTGGTTTATCTGCTGTTCTACGGTTCGAATGGCCCGCTGGCAGGCTTCATGGATGCGCATAACATCCAGATTATGTTCGCCTGGCCGGGCATGGTGTTGGTGACTATCTTCGTGACTTGTCCGTTTGTGGTGCGCGAACTGGTGCCAGTGATGTTGAGCCAGGGCAGCCAGGAAGACGAAGCAGCGATTTTGCTCGGCGCTTCGGGCTGGCAGATGTTCAGACGCGTTACATTACCCAATATCCGCTGGGCGCTGCTGTACGGCGTGGTGTTAACCAATGCTCGCGCCATTGGTGAGTTTGGTGCCGTGTCGGTGGTTTCCGGTTCTATCCGCGGTGAGACATTCTCACTGCCGTTACAAATTGAATTGCTACAGCAGGACTACAACACCGTTGGCTCGTTTACCGCTGCGGCGTTATTAACCCTGATGGCAATCGTTACGTTGTTCTTAAAGAGTGCGGTGCAGTGGCGTTTGAATAGCCAGGAAAAACGCCTGCAACAGGAGGGGAATCATGAGCATTGATATTACCAATATTAAGAAATCTTTTGGTCGCACCCAGGTGTTGAATGATATCTCGCTGGATATCCCTTCTGGCCAAATGGTGGCATTGCTTGGGCCGTCAGGTTCCGGTAAAACCACGCTGCTGCGTATTATCGCGGGCCTTGAGCACCAGAACAGCGGGCGCATTAGTTTCCACGGCACCGATGTGAGCCGCATTCACGCGCGTGACCGCAAAGTGGGCTTTGTGTTCCAGCATTACGCACTGTTTCGCCATATGACGGTGTTCGACAACATCGCTTTTGGCCTGACGGTTCTGCCGCGCCGCGAACGTCCTTCTTCCGCAGCGATTAAACAGAAAGTCACTCGTTTGCTGGAGATGGTGCAGTTATCCCATCTGGCAGATCGTTTCCCGGCACAGCTTTCCGGTGGGCAGAAGCAACGTGTGGCGTTGGCACGTGCGCTGGCGGTTGAACCGCAAATCTTGCTGCTTGATGAGCCATTCGGTGCGCTGGATGCACAGGTACGTAAAGAGTTGCGCCGCTGGTTGCGCCAGTTGCATGAAGAGCTGAAATTCACCAGCGTATTCGTGACCCACGACCAGGAAGAAGCGATGGAAGTCGCGGACCGCGTGGTGGTCATGAGCCAGGGGAATATTGAACAAGTTGATACGCCGGAAGCGGTATGGCGCGAACCCGCGACTCGTTTCGTGCTGGAGTTCCTTGGTGAAGTGAACCGTATGAAAGGCGTTGTGCGCGGCAGCCAGTTCCATGTTGGCGCACACCGTTGGCCGCTTGGCTTTACACCTGCGCACCAGGGGCCTGTCGATTTGTTCTTACGCCCATGGGAAGTGGACGTCAGCCGCCGTACTAATCTGGATTCGCCACTGCCAGTTCAGGTGCTGGAAATCAGCCCACGTGGGCATTACATGCAGCTGGTTGTGCAGCCGTTGGGCTGGTATGACGAACCGTTAACGGTTGTGCTGCGCGAAGACTATGTTCCTGTGCGTGGTGAGCGTCTGTTTGTCGGCCTGCAACATGCGCGCTTGTATGATGGGAAGAACAGAATTCACAGTACTTATAATGGCCAGGTAGACCTCGCGCAATCCGCCTGATAAGTTTACTGAACAACACGACACGCAAAGGCGGCCCACGTGGCCGCTTTTCTTATTTTCTGGACAGGCAAGTGAACACCTTAGAAAGCACGATTGGCAATACACCTCTGGTTAAATTGCAGCGCACCGGCCTTGATAACGGCAGTGAAATTTGGGTGAAGCTTGAGGGGAACAACCCCGCAGGCTCGGTTAAAGACAGAGCTGCACTTTCGATGATTGTACGCGCAGAAGCTCGCGGTGAAATCTCCCCAGGAGATACGCTCATTGAAGCGACCAGCGGCAATACCGGGATTGCATTGGCGATGATTGCAGCGCTTAAAGGCTACCGAATGAAGCTTTTAATGCCTGACAACATGAGTATGGAACGCAAAGCGGCGATGCAGGCTTATGGCGCAGAATTGATTCTGGTGACCAAAGAGCAGGGCATGGAAGGCGCACGCGAAATGGCACGTTTGATGGATGAACGAGGCGAAGGCAAAGTCCTCGACCAGTTCAACAACCCGGATAACCCATACGCGCACTACAGCACAACCGGGCCGGAGATCTGGCAGCAGACACAGGGTCGTATTACGCATTTTGTTTCCAGTATGGGAACCACGGGTACAGTCACGGGCGTCAGCCAGTTTATGCGCGAACAAGACAAACCAGTCAAAATTGTTGGTTTACAGCCTGAAGATGGCAGCAGTATTCCGGGGATTCGCCGCTGGCCAGAAGAGTGGCTACCGAAGATCTTCAACCCTGCTTTGGTTGATGAAGTGATTGATATGTCACAGGTTGAAGCCGAGAGAACGATGCGCAAACTTGCCCGTGAAGAGGGGATTTTCTGCGGCGTGAGTTCCGGCGGTGCAGTCGCGGGTGCATTGCGTGTTGCACAGGCAAATCCGGGGGCTGTTGTCGTAGCAATTATCTGCGACCGCGGCGATCGATATTTATCGACGGGAGTATTTGGCGAAGAGAGTTATTCGCAAGGCTCAGGAATATAATTTCAGAATATTAATCGTGTAGGGTGATAAGCCACGCCCTACAAAATCGTTACCTCGCCATCCCCCCTCTAATCTGACTTATTAAGAAAAAATGATAGTAACGTCACGGTGACTTACGCCGCAGTGCCATCTTGCCATAATGACTTGTCATTAATATTAAGTTCTAATATCTCTATCACCACGATGTAATAAATAACTGGCAGGTGAATAGATGGAAATTAAACAACCACAAGATTTTTTTCTTTCAGAGGCACACGCCTTCTGCTTATTTATGTTGGATAACCAGGAAATGGCAGATGCCCACGGCCATGATTTTGATGAGCTGGTTATTGTGCGTAGCGGCAGCGGTTTTCATATTATTAACGATCAGGTGGAGTTGGTTTATACAGGTGACTTCTTTTTTGTTTCGGCGAATGACACTCATTATTACGAGTCGACTAATAATCTTTCCCTTATTAATCTCTTATTTCATAAAGACCGGCATTTTGGTTTCATACATAATATTGATGCATTGTTGGATGTTGTCCGAGAGACGACTCAACCTTCAGTGAGAGAACTGCTCACTTTAAACGAAAGTGAACTGCAGAAAATCGTCGGGTTAACGGAAGAAGTCACAGCCAGGCGAGATGATCATTTTGATGCAGTTTACTTTTCTGCTACAGAAGCAGCCATTCTGGAAATTGTCTCTTTGCTGTGTCGCTGCATTGCCCGCCGGGGAGAAAGAAATCGTCACCGTGAAAGTAGCGGGCAAAAAATACTGAATTATGTTCGCCAGAACTATTGCCGACATATAAATTGGGACGCTTTGTGCGAAGAGTGTGGGATGGCGAAACGCACGATGTTTCGTTTCTTTAAAGAGATGACCGGTACCACACCCGAGAAATTCCAGCAAATTTGTTGCTTGTTAAAGGCTCAGGAACTTTTACGGACTACCGATCGGCCGATTAAAGATGTGGCATTATTTTGCGGCTTTATTAACGCCTCACGTTTAACCGATGTGTATAAAAAGAGATTTTCTCGTACACCCTCGCAGGAAAGACATCTAAGTTATTCAATTACAGAATTATAGCCATATTTTTCATATTCATCATTTTTTATGGGAATAAGTAATACATGACGTAAACAATAATTTAATGGAGTCAATATTATGGATAAAACAAAAATCATTAACCCTTGGTATGTGGGGGTTGTTTCGGGAATGGCATCTTATATCGACTCGGCCGCCATTGTTTCCAATGGCACAGCGTTAGTTATTTATCAGAAAGCGATTGGCATTACTTCGGCTGATATTGGTGTACTTTCCGGCGTATTAACTCTATGCATTGCAATTGGCGCATTTTTAGGTGGCAGGTTGGGCGACCGCCTCGGCAGGAGAAAAGTGTTTATTGCCACTATGGCAATGATTGTTTTGGGATCGCTGATGCTGGCGTTTGGCAAGGTCTTTGTCATTTTGCTGGCCGGTACGATGTTTGTTGGCCTGGCGACAGGAGCCGATTTGCCGGTTTCTTTGGCAACGATTGCTGAAGCGGCCTGTGATAAAAACCGTGGCAAGATTATCGGATTATCTAACCTGTTGTGGCTGGTAGGTATCAGCACCACCATGGGAATTTCAGCCGTCGTCGGGGGTTGGGGGCAATTGGGTGCACAAATTATGTACCTTCATGTGGGCATTGTCGCCGCCGTGTTGCTGCTATTACGTTGGACGATTCCTGAATCGCCAATGTGGTTACTTGCTCGTGACGAGAATCGCCGTGGGGCGACAACGGTTCGCGCACAGAAATCGTCGTTTAAAGATTTACTGCATGGGAAATATTTATGGCCGTTTGTAGCGTTATGCTTTTTTTATACGCTGGTGAATCTGGCGGCAAATACCGGCGGCCAATTCGGGACTTATGTTGCCGTGAATGTAGTCGGCATTACGGTTGAGGAAAATTCTCTGTGGAATTTATTGTTGATGCCCGTAGGAGTATTATCTGGTTTGCTCTTTATGAAGATGGTAGACACCTCAAAAAGAATGCTGGTTTTTATTATTGGCGCATTCTTCTTCGCTGGCGGTTTCTTTATGCCCGTATTACTTAATTTCTCGCCATTATCGTGGTTCTGCTTCCTTTTATTTACTGCTACCGGCAGTGGTATGGCTTTTGAAGGTATTATGAAAGTGTGGTCGCAGGAATCATTTCCGACCATGCTTCGTTCAACTGCTCAGGGGGCGATTGTGGGTGTGGCACGTTTATCATGTGCATTATTAGCCTTTGTCACTCCCGTTTTACTCGATGCTGGACCGGTAGCACTTTACTCCATCTTTTCTGCAATTGTTGCTCTAGGTATGTTTATTGGTTGGCTGTGTTTTCATCGCCAACAAAGAAATGAATTTTCCAGTGAAGGCGAAATGGTAGTGGAAAAATATCCCAGAGTCCCTTTATTACCTGCCGAAGCGATGCGGATAAAATAAATATCGGATCTGCAAAATATTGAGTTATCAAAGGAGCCTGTCATTATGCTGTCAGTCAAAAAGGTCACGCTTGACTATGAGTTATCTTTATCGGGTATCGATGCTTTTCCAGTCATCGGTTGGGAGATTGAAAGTAACCAAAGGAATGTGAAGCAAGTTTGTTATCAGTTACAGGTGAGTGATGATAAATACTTCGATGCTGTTTTATTTGATAGCGGAGTAATCAGTAGTGACGCTTCGGTGAATGTGAATATTAATGAAATTTTACTGCATCCCTCAACACGTTATTTTGTCCGTGTGAAAATTAAAGATAACCATGGTGAGGAAAGCCTGTGGAGTACCGCCGCAGAATTTATTACTGGGCTGCTGGATACCCCCTGGTCAGGGGATTTTATATCTGCTGAAACTCTTGCAGATAAAGATAATTCAAAAGTCACACTATTAAGAAAAACCTTTTCACTCAACAACGACAGTGCGGTGGTTTCCGCTTATTTGCATGTATCAGCTTTAGGGGTTTATCGGTTTTATCTTAATGGAGGCAAAGTCGGTAATGATGAGCTAACGCCAGGCTGGACGAGCTACCACAACCATTTGCTTTATCAAACTTACGATTTGAGCGAGCAACTCAAGCCGGGTGAGAACGCTATTGGCGCTGAGCTGGGGGCTGGCTGGTATAAAGGTGATATGGGCTTTACCCGCGACAGGAATTATTACGGCGAACAGACCGCACTTATCTGCCAACTGGTGATTCATTATGAGGATGGAACCCGGCAGATTGTGGTCAGCGATAATTCCTGGCGTGGCGAAGATTCACCGATTATGTTCTCTGAGATTTACGACGGTGAAATTTGCGATGCAAGCTTTGAGCAAGAAGGCTGGAATAAAACGGGATTTGATGACGCTCACTGGCGCCCTGTCAGCCTGGTTTCTTATGATAAAAAAGTGCTCACCGCGCAGGGCGCCTGCAAAGTAAAAAAAATAGCCACGCTGGAACCCACTTCGATTATCACGACGCCGCAGGGCGATACGGTTATCGACTTAGGGCAAAACCTGAGTGGCTGGGTTGAATTCAAAGTAAATGGCAATCGGGGTGACAAAGTTATTCTGCGCCATTTCGAGACGCTGGATGCTCAGGGAAATGTTTATCTGGATAATCTGCGTTCAGCGAAACAACGTGTGGAGTATGTTTTAAAAGGCGGGGAGACGGAGGTTTATCACCCTCGCTTTACCTGGCAGGGTTTTCGCTACGTAAAAGTCGAAAGCTACCCTGGAAATGTCAGCCCTGAGAATTTCAAAGCTGTGGTGCTGCATTCAGATATGACTCAAACCGGTCATTTCAATTGTTCAAATGAAGATTTAAACCAGCTTCATCACAACATTCTGTGGGGGTTAAAAGGGAATTTCATTGATGTCCCGACCGACTGCCCCCAGCGCGATGAAAGATTGGGCTGGACAGGGGACGCACAGATATTTTGCCGCACGGCCAGTTACCTGATGCATACGCGTAATTTCTTTGCGAAATGGCTCCGGGATCTGCAACACGACCAGACGCCAGAAGGCGGTGTGCCGCACGTCATTCCTGATATTCTCACCGGGCATTGCGCGAATGATATCAACCTGGCCGAGGGAGGAACGCACTCAGCAGCGGCGTGGGCAGATGCCGCGGTTATCAATCCGTGGACGATGTACCTGATGTATGGCGACACTCGCGTTCTGGAAAACCAGTATCAGAGCATGAAAGGTTGGGTGGATTTTATGCTCACGCATTCCGAGAACCTGATCTGGCGTTATAAATTGCAGTTTGGCGATTGGGTTGCGTTGGATGCGAAAGAGGGGAGTTATTTTGGCGCGACGCCAACGGATCTTGTCTGCACGGCTTATTTTGCTTACTCCACACAACTATTCAGCCAGGCCGCCAAAGCACTCAATCGAACAGAAGATTTTGAGCGCTACAGCACTTTGCATCAGCAAATCGTTCAGCGTTTTCAGGATGAGTTCTTCACTCCCTCAGGCAGGCTTGCGGCCAGAACGCAGACTGCGCATATTCTGGCGCTCTATTTTAACCTGGTGCCAGAATCGTTCCGGGAACGTACCGTGAATACGCTTGTGGAACTCCTGCGCGAGCATGATGGCCATTTGGTGACCGGTTTTGTGGGTACCCCTTATTTTTGCCATGCACTGAGCCAGAATGGGCGGGAACAAGAGGCGTGGGAACTGCTGCTTAAGGATGATTTTCCCTCCTGGTTGTATCAAGTAAAAGCAGGTGCAACGACCATCTGGGAGCACTGGGATGGTATGAAGCCTGATGGCTCGATGTGGAGCGCCAATATGAACTCGTTTAACCATTATGCGTATGGCGCGGTAGGGGAGTGGCTGTATCGCTCCGTTGCGGGTATTGAGGCAGACGCTGATGAACCAGGCTTTAAGCATGTGATTATCGCACCGACGATTGGCGGCAACGTTTCCTGGGTAGATGCGGCTTATGACTCCGTTTACGGTGAAATTAAGGTTCGCTGGCAAGTGAGACAAAGCAGAGTGGGGGATATTGTGACGTTGGACGTTAAGGTTCCACATAACACACATGCGACCCTAAAACTTTCGGGCATCGGAGAGCTGCTGTCAGCTCGGGATATGGTCTTTAAGCTGCAAGAGAATAGCGGATTTGCAGAGGTAGGATCGGGAGATTATAAGGTCGAATATCTGCGCGCATAAAATTCAGTGCCAGACATAGACGAAAAAAAACCGGAAATAGACATTTCCGGTTTTTTTATTCATTGCAGGGAGATGACCTGCCGCGTGAATCTTACTTCTTGATGCGGATTACCGGGGTTTCGCCCACAGTCACGCTACCAGTCAGTTTGATCAGCTCTTTGATTTCGTCCATGTTGGAGATAACAACCGGAGTCAGGGTAGACTTCGCTTTCTCTTCCAGCAGGGCCAAATCGAACTCGATAACTACGTCGCCTTTCTTAACGCGCTGGCCTTCTTCTGCGATGCGTTTGAAGCCTTCGCCTTTCAGTTCAACAGTGTCGATACCGAAGTGGACGAACAACTCAATGCCGCTATCGGATTCGATAGAGAAAGCATGGTTAGTTTCGAAGATTTTACCGATGGTGCCGTCAACCGGAGCAACCATTTTGTTGCCAGTCGGTTTAATTGCAATACCATCACCAACAATCTTCTCGGCGAAAACCACATCTGGAACATCTTCAATGTTAACGATTTCGCCAGAAAGTGGGGCAACAATCTCAATGGTTCCGGTGTCTTTTTTATCATCAGAAACCAGAGATTTCAGTTTATCAAACAAACCCATGATCTTCTCCTAAGCAGTAAATTGGGCCGCATCCGGTGGATTAGCAGATTGTTTTTTCTTCAATGAACTTGTTAACCAGCATCATTAACTCGTCCGTTGTCGGTTGAGCAAGTGCTTGCTCTGCTAACACCTTCGCATCTTCGAAGTTCGTGTTACGAATAATCTTCTTAATGCGCGGGATAGAAATGGAACTCATACTAAATTCGTCCAGACCCATTCCCAGCAACAGAAGTGTAGCACGTTCGTCGCCTGCAAGCTCACCACACATACCGGTCCATTTACCTTCTGCATGAGAAGCATCAATAACTTGCTTAATCAGAGTCAGTACAGACGGTGACATTGGCTGGTAAAGATGTGAAATCATATCATTACCGCGGTCAACTGCCAGGGTGTACTGCGTCAGGTCATTGGTACCGATACTGAAGAAGTCGACTTCTTTAGCCAAATGGCGAGCAATCGTGGCCGCAGCCGGAGTCTCAACCATCACGCCAACTTCAATAGTTTCGTCAAACGCTTTGCCTTCTTCACGCAACTGCGCCTTCATGATTTCGATCTCAGCTTTCAGTGCACGCACTTCTTCAACAGAGATGATCATTGGGAACATGATACGTAATTTACCGAATACAGAAGCACGCAGGATAGCGCGAACCTGAGCGTACAGGATCTCTTTACGATCCATGGCGATACGTACTGCACGCCAGCCCAGGAACGGGTTCTCTTCTTTCGGGAAGTTCATGTACGGCAGCTCTTTGTCGCCACCGATATCCATGGTACGTACGATAACTGCTTGTGAGCCACAGGCCTCAGCAACAGCTTTGTACGCCGCGAACTGCTCATCTTCAGTTGGCAGTGAATCACGGTCCATGAACAGGAATTCTGTACGATACAGACCTACACCTTCTGCACCATTACGCTCAGCACCGTCGACATCACGAACAGTACCAATGTTTGCGCATACTTCTACCTGATGACCATCGAGAGTGATTGCTGGCAGATCTTTCAGTTTTGCCAGTTCAGCTTTCTCAGAAGCTTCTTGCTGCTGTACAGCACGCAGAGCTTCGATCTCTTCGTTGGTTGGGTTAACGTAAACTTTATTGTTAACAGCATCGAGGATCAGGTAATCACCGTTCTTCACCTGGCTGGTCACGCTACCGGTACCAACAATCGCAGGCAGTTCAAGAGAACGCGCCATGATGGAGGTGTGGGAGGTACGGCCACCGATATCGGTGATGAAACCCAGAACCTTTTGCAGGTTAAGCTGTGCGGTTTCTGACGGAGTCAAATCTTTAGCGACCAGGATAACTTCATCTTGGATGGAGCTAAGGTCAATAATTGCCAGACCAAGGATATTGCGCAGCAGACGCTTACCGATATCACGTACGTCAGCCGCACGTTCTTTCAGGTATTCATCGTCTAATTCTTCCAGCGCGATCGCCTGGCCTTCGATAATTTCGTGAGCAGCTGCATCAGCAGTCACTAACTTATCGGTGATAAGGGCTATGATTTCCTGCTCAAGCTCTTCGTCTTCCAGCAACATAATGTGGCCTTCGAAGATAGCTTCCTTTTCTTCACCGAAGGTCTCGCCAGCTTTAATTTTGATCGCTTCTAACTGTGCCGACGCTTTAGCGCGCCCACTTAAGAAACGTTCAACTTCCTGCGCAACTTTGTCGGCAGAAATTTTCTTCCGGTCGATGACAATTTCATCTTCCTTCAGCAAAAGTGCCTTGCCGAAAGCGATACCCGGGGATGCTAAAATGCCTGAAATCATAACCCTACCTTACTTGTGACTGATATTTACGAAGAACCCAGAACTTACTCGAGTTCAGCCATCAGTTTTACCAGATGCTCAACTGCTTTCTGATCATCTTCGCCTTCAGCGGAGATGGTCACAACAGTACCTTGGGTCAGACCCAGAGTTTGCAGTTTGAACAGGCTTTTCGCGCTTGCGCTTTTGCCGTTGGAGGTCACAGTGATCTCAGAAGTGAAGCCTTTAGCTTCTTTAACAAACTGAGCAGCAGGGCGGGTATGCAGACCGTTTGGAGCGGTAATGGTAACTTCTTGCTGGAACATTGTATTTCCCCAACTTATAGGTTTAGTGTTGTGGAACTAAAGTCTAGCCTGGTGGCAAAACTTTAGCCTGTATAGTTAGCGCCGTGTTAATTGTAACTCTACGCGACACAGGATGCTTTCTGGAACCACGAAATGTGCTTTGGTATCGACCATGCGCTTCGCGGCTCGCTCGTCATTAATCATTATGCCGTGAAATGTGATTTTGCACCAAATCGTTAAATCGATTCAGCAGATGTACATCACATTTTCCGATTAATTTCGCGCATCAAAATAATTTGCTGGATAGATACCAGACCTGGCGGAGTGACGCAATGGCAGGGTGCCTAAAAGTTTGACGTATGCCACAAAAAAGCACCCATTCGGGTGCTTTTTTACACTGATTTACCTGATTGGCTTCACTGTTGGAGTTCTTTTTCAGTGAAAAGATCGGCAAACAGGGCGGTACTCAGGTAACGCTCCCCGGAAGAAGGCAGTATAACCACAATATTTTTATTGGTAAATGCTTCATCTTCCTGAAGTTTTAACGCTGCAGCTACTGCTGCACCCGATGAAATCCCCGCAAGAATACCTTCTTCTTCCATCAAACGACGTGCAGTAGAAATTGCTTCGTCGTTAGTGATAGCGATAACTCTGTCGATAAGTTTCAGATCGAGGTTTCCAGGGATAAAACCAGCACCGATACCTTGAATTTTATGTGGGCCAGGTTTGAGTTCTTCGCCCGCCAAAGCCTGAGCAATAACCGGGGAGTCAGTCGGCTCAACGGCCACACTGATAAGGTCTGTTTTGCCCTTGGTGTTTTTAATATAGCGACTAACACCAGTCAACGTACCACCGGTGCCAACACCAGCGATGAATACGTCCACTTCACCATCGGTATCTTCCCAGATTTCTGGGCCAGTAGTTTTTTCATGGATTTCAGGGTTTGCTGGATTACTAAACTGTTGCAGTAACAGGAATCTCTCAGGATTACTGGCAACAATTTCTTCTGCTTTCTGAATCGCGCCTTTCATGCCTTTCGCGCCTTCAGTCAATACCAGGTTAGCACCCAGGGCTTTGAGCAGCTTACGGCGTTCAATACTCATGGTTTCAGGCATGGTTAGCGTCAGCTTATAACCACGTGCTGCGGCGACATATGCCAGTGCAATGCCGGTGTTACCACTGGTTGGCTCAACTAACTCTATACCAGGCTTCAGCACACCGCGTTTTTCGGCATCCCAAATCATATTGGCCCCGATACGGCATTTTACGCTAAAGCTCGGGTTACGGGACTCTACCTTGGCCAGGATGCGTCCATTACCGATGCGGTTCAGTCGAACCAGCGGCGTATGACCGATAGTCAGAGAGTTGTCTTCATAGATCTTGCTCATAACCCGTCCTTAACTGTATGAAATTTGGGAAACCTCTCCAGCATACCTGCTTAGAAGTTATGCGGAAGTAAAGAAATCGCATATCTATATGTAGAAGGGAAATAAGCAGAAGCCAGAAGGAATAAGGAGCGGCATAAGCCGCTCCTGCAAATTTACTTCCACATGGCGTGTTTAGGGCGATAGCAGTCGACCCACATGGCGGTAGCACCACATACAGCGACTGGCATGATAACCAGATTCAGGAATGGGATAAGCGTAAACAGACTGACTAGTGAGCCAAACTGCATGTTAATGATTTTCTTCTCACGCAGTGAGATGCGCATTTCTTTAAATGGCACTTTATGGTTATCAAATGGGTAGTCGCAATACTGGATAGCCAGCATCCAGGCGCTAAATAAGAACCATAAAACTGGCGCGACGGTTTGGCCGATGCCAGGGATAAAGTAGAGAACCAGCAATACAAGCGCTCGCGGTAGGTACCAGGAGAGCTTTTGCCATTCGCGTTTCATAATACGTGGAACATCTTTCATGATATCTAACACGCCGGTATCCGGCGGTGTTGCGCCAGTCAGACGAGCTTCGAGTTGTTCTGCCAGTAATCCGTTGAAGGGGGCAGCAATCCAGTTGGCTATGGTTGAGAAGAAGTAGCCAAACACCAGCAAGATAGACACGACTGCCAGTGGCCAAATGAGATAGCTCAACCACTGTAACCAATCTGGAACGTAAGAAAGAAGTGTGGGAACCCAAACATCCAGGCGAGTAAACAACCACCAAAATGCTCCACCCATTAATAAAATATTGACCAACAATGGCAAGAGCACGAAGCGCCTGATCCCTGGCTGATGTACCAGCTTCCAGCCTTGCGAAAAGTAATAAACGCCACTACGTGGCCCGGCTCCTGAAGTTGAAACCATATCTGAACGAACTCCTTTTTGGTCATTACAATGACGTGCAGAGTTATCATAACTGAGTGCCAGGAGAAAAACTTATTAAGAAATGGTCGAAAAAACAGCGAAAAATCGATTTTGGTACATCTTTATGCTGAGAAAACAGTGTGCGGACTTGCACTTGAGCAGATGGGCAAATACTCTTAGTGAGTAAATGTTTGCCGCGGTGGCAAGGTGTTAGAACAACAGAGAATATAATGATGCAGGATTTGCGTCTGATATTAATCATTGTTGGCGCGATCGCCATAATAGCCTTACTGGTTCACGGCCTGTGGACAAGTCGTAAGGAGCGTTCTTCCATTTTTCGTGATCGTCCAATGAAGCGCCTGAAGTCTAAGCGTGACGAATACGAATCGGATGACGACGAGGCTGACGATGAACAAGATGATGGAGTAGGTGAGGTGCGTGTGCGTCGGGTTAATCCTGCGCCAGAAACAACGACTCGCGAGCCAGAAATGCCTCGGCAGCCGCAAGCTCCTCAACATCAGTATGAGCCACCTTACGCCTCTGCGGAGCCGCGTCAGGGTGCGCCAGTGCGTCAGCCTGAACCGGTTATTCCACGTCAGGAAGTTCCTGTTGCGCCGGCACATCAGCCAGCGCCACAGCAACCTGCTGTCCATCAACCGGTACAACAGCCTGTTCAACCGCCTCAGCCAGTGGCACCGCAAGCGCCGGTCCAACCGGTGCAGCATTCTGAACCTGCGTCTGAGCCAGTTGCGGTACAACCTGCTCTGACACCGGAACCTCCGGCACGTCGTAAAGAGACGGTGATTGTGCTGAACGTATCGGCTCATGCTGGCAGCATGATTAACGGTGATGTGCTGTTAAACAGTATTCAGCAAGCGGGCTTTATCTTTGGCGAAATGAACATTTTCCACCGTCATCTCAGTCCTGATGGCAGTGGTCCGGTTCTCTTTAGTCTTGCGAATATGGTTAAGCCAGGTTCTTTTGACCCAGAAAGCATGACGAATTTTGCAACGCCTGGCGTGACAATTTTCATGCAAGTACCGTCATACGGCGACCCAACGCAAAACTTTAAATTGATGCTGCAGTCCGCTCAGCACATTGCCGATGAAGTCGGTGGTGTTGTGCTTGATGACCAACGTCGTATGATGACGCCGCAAAAAATGCGTGAGTACCAGGACCGTATCCGCGAAGTGGTTGAAGCTAACATCAGCCATTGATACGCGCTCTGAACATGTTTTTCTTTGAACCCTCGGATTCCGGGGGTTTTTTATATTGATGGTGCGATATGGACACAATCGAACAAAAAATTACTCAACTGCGAACCACGCTTCGCCATCATGAATACCTTTACCATGTGCTTGATACTCCGGAAATCCCGGATGCGGAGTATGACCGCCTGATGGCTGAATTGCGTTCTCTGGAAGACACGCATCCTGAACTCATCACCCCTGATTCACCGACACAGCGCGTAGGTGCTGCACCTTTAAGTGAATTTACCCAGGTTCGCCACGAAGTACCGATGCTGTCGCTTGATAACGCCTTTGATGAAGCTAGCTACCTGGCCTTTAACAAGCGAGTTCAGGACCGTTTAAAAAGCCCAGAAGCCATTACTTTTTGCTGCGAGCTGAAACTCGATGGCCTCGCGGTGAGCCTGCTGTACGAAGATGGAGTACTGATTCGCGCCGCAACTCGTGGCGATGGTACGACGGGCGAAAATATCACTGCTAACGTGCGCACCATCCGCTCTATCCCTCTAAAACTGCGTGGTGAGAACATCCCCCGCCGCCTGGAAGTTCGTGGCGAGGTATTCCTGCCTCAGGCGGGATTTGAAAAGATTAACGAAGAAGCGCGCCGCACAGGCGGGAAAATTTTTGCTAACCCGCGTAACGCTGCAGCCGGATCTCTGCGTCAGCTCGATCCTCGCATTACGGCAAAGCGCCCATTAACCTTTTTCTGCTACGGCGTGGGTTTGCTTGAAGGCGGCGAATTGCCTGCCAGCCATCATGGGCGTTTGCAGCAGTTTAAAGAGTGGGGGTTGCCGGTGAGCGACCGCATTCGTCTGTGTAATACACCTGAAGAAGTGCTGGCGTTTTATCACCAGGTTGAAGCCGATCGCCCGAAATTAGGTTTTGATATCGACGGTGTTGTTATCAAAGTTGACTCGCTCGCGCTGCAAGAAACTCTGGGCTTTGTTGCCCGTGCACCGCGTTGGGCGGTGGCATTCAAGTTCCCGGCTCAGGAACAAATGACCTTTGTTCGTGACGTTGAGTTCCAGGTTGGGCGCACCGGGGCGATTACCCCTGTTGCTCGTCTGGAGCCGGTTCAGGTTGCAGGTGTGCTGGTCAGCAATGCCACATTGCATAATGCTGATGAAATTGAGCGCCTGGGTTTAAGAATTGGCGATCGCGTGGTTATCCGCCGCGCGGGCGATGTTATCCCGCAGGTTGTTGGTGTTGTGGAGTCTGAACGCCCGGAAAATACCACCGAGATTGTCTTCCCGACGCATTGCCCGGTTTGTAGTTCTGACGTTGAACGTGTGGAAGGCGAGGCAGTTGCGCGTTGTACCGGCGGCCTGATTTGCGGTGCGCAGCGTAAAGAAGCACTTAAACATTTTGTCTCTCGTCGCGCGCTAGATGTTGATGGCATGGGCGATAAGATAATCGACCAGTTGGTTGAGAAAGAATACGTTCATACGCCTGCGGATCTTTTCCGTCTGACTGCCGGTAAACTTACCGGGCTTGACCGTATGGGCCCGAAGTCTGCTCAAAACGTAGTTGCTGCGCTTGAGAAAGCAAAAGAAACCACGTTTGCACGCTTCCTCTATGCACTTGGCATTCGCGAAGTCGGCGAAGCGACAGCCGCCGGTTTAGCGGCGCACTTTGTTACGCTGGATGCGCTGATTGCGGCAAGCATCGAAGATCTGCAAAAAGTACCTGACGTGGGAATTGTGGTCGCTACTCATACGTTCAACTTCTTCGCTGAAGAGAGCAACCGTGAAGTGATTCGCCAGTTGACTGAAGAAGCGGGCGTTCACTGGCCTGCTCCGGTGATTATCAAAGCGGAAGAGATCGACAGCCCATTTGCCGGCAAAACGGTGGTACTCACAGGTTCACTGACCATTATGTCTCGTGACGATGCCAAAGCACGCCTGGTCGCATTAGGCGCGAAAGTTGCGGGCAGCGTATCGAAGAAAACTGACCTGGTGATTGCGGGTGAGGCGGCTGGTTCTAAGCTCGTCAAAGCACAGGAATTGGGTATCGACGTGATTGATGAAGCTGAAATGATTCGCTTGTTAGGTGAATGAGATGGATAAAGAGCAGCTTATTGAGATAGCTAATACAGTAATGCCGTTCGGCAAGTATAAAGGTCGCGTATTGATTGATGTACCGGAAGAGTACTTGCTGTGGTTTGCGCGTAAAGATGAATTTCCTCAAGGGCATCTTGGTGAGCTAATGAGGCTTACTTTGCTGATTAAGACCGAAGGGTTGGAGGGGCTGGTGAAGCCCCTCAAAAGGCATTAACTAAGTGTTATCGGTGGCGGCTTTGGCTGCCACCTGCGTCTCTTTCTGATAACGGCGGGCTAGCACCGCGCATATCATCAACTGCAGCTGGTGGAAGATCATAAGCGGCAGCACCATCATCCCGACTGTTGCGACCGGGAATAAGATATTTGCCATCGGAATACCATTCGCCAAACTCTTCTTCGAACCGCAAAACACAATGGTAATTTCATCAGCTTTGCTAAAGCCCAGACGCCTTGCCACAAACATGTTGATGGTGATGACAATAGCCAGCAATACCAGACTTACCACCACGATAAACAGCAGTGAACCCAGGCCGACTTTGTGCCAAATTCCGTGCCTTACCGCTTCGCTAAATGCCGTGTAAATGACGAGCAGAATGGAAGTCTGATCCGTTTTACCAATCCATTTTTTATGTTTTGCGACCCAATTACCAATCCACGGGCGAGAAAGATGACCCGCCACAAACGGCACCAGTAGCTGCATCATAATGCTGCCGACCTGCTGCAAGCTGCCACTCGCGCCATGAACATGCATCACCATGCCCACTAAAAGTGGCGACAGGAATATACCAAGCAGACTAGAAGCCGATGCGGCGCACACGGCTGCTGCCACGTTGCCTCCTGCAAGCGAAGTGAACGCAATAGCGGACTGCACCGTGGCAGGCAAAATACACAGGTACAAGAATCCTGTATAAATCTCAGGGCTGACATTGACTGGTGCCCACCAGGCGAACAACACGCCTAGCACCGGGAATAGCACGAACGTGCTGCACATTACCCACAGGTGTAAACGCCAGTGGCTGCTGCCAGCAATAATCGCTTCGCGCGAAAGCTTTGCGCCGTGCATAAAGAATAACAGTGCAATTGCGGCGGTCGTTAGCCCTTCAAAAAAGCCAACAAAGCTGCCTTGAGCGGGGAAGAAAGACGCCAGTAATACGGTCACAATTAGCGTCAGCGTGAAGGGGTCGAGTACGCGAAAGAGTTTCATCATCATTCCTCAAACTGTTGTAGGGCTATTGTGCTTTCATTAGTTTTAGAAATAAAATTGATTTATTGAATGCATTAATGAATTTAATAGATGAATTATTCACTGCGTCAGTTAAAAGTGTTTGTCGCCATAGCTCATGCCGGGAGTTTTAGCCGGGCAGGGGAGCAAATTGGTTTGAGCCAATCGGCGGTTAGCCATAGCGTAAAAGAGTTAGAGAGTGAGCTAGGCGTAAAGCTGCTTGACCGCACAACACGAGAAGTCGTGCTGACGGATGCGGGCCAACAACTGGCGTCCAGGCTTGAGCGGCTGCTGGAAGAGTTGACCAGCACACTTTTGGATACACGTAGCGTTGGCCATCAGCTAAGCGGAATTGTGCGGGTCGCCGCGAGCCAGACTATCTCAGCCCACTTAATGCCGCAATCTATCGCTGCGGCAGCGCTTGAGTTTCCCGCGATCCGCTTTGTGCTCCACGACCGCCCGCAACAGTGGGTGCTGCAAAGCATTCGTCAGGGGGAAGTCGATTTTGGCATGGTTATCGACCCTATTCAGGCAAATGATCTGGATTGTGAAGTCGTGCTTTCCGAGCCGTTTTTATTGCTTTGCCGTAATGACCATCAGTTTGCCGCTCAGTCGTGTGTTTCGTGGCAGGCATTACAAGGTCAAAACCTGGTGCTACAGGATTACGCATCAGGCAGCCGCCCGTTGATCGATGATGCGTTAATGCGTCAGGGTATTGAGGCCAATATTGTTCAGCAGATTGGCCACCCGGCAACACTGTTTCCAATGGTTGAGGCCGGAATTGGCATTAGCGTTCTTCCAGCACTTGCATTGCCGTTACCTAAAGAGCGCCCTCTGGTTGTCAGGCCGCTAGTTCCGGTTGTCGATCGGCAATTAATGTTGGTGCGGCGGAAAAATCGCTCACTTTCTCGTGCTGCTGAGGCTATCTGGCAGGTTGTTCGTCAACAGGCGCAGCAGTTAACTACTGCTCGCCTGAGCGACCCACTGTTTAATAAAGATTAGACGTAGATATCGATCTGATGATCTTCGGATGGTTTATTCACACCTTCCACTCGGGATTGTTGCTGTTCCTGTTTTTTCTCTGCAGCTTCTACTTGCTGGCGCTGTAGTTGTGCAAGTTGCGCCTGCAGCATTTTAATCTGTGCCTGAATCAGTTCCTGCTGTTTTTGCTTTTCTTCTGTTGTGCCGCTGCCATTGGCAATATCTTTCGCTTGCTGAGTTAGTTTAGTTATTTGCTGGGTGATACGGCTGATTTGTGAAGCCAGGTTGTTACCAGAACTTGCTGAAGAACTGCCTGTGCTGGCTTGCGGTGAAGGTGTAGAGGTGTTGATAGTGTTGCTCATAATAGTTCCTCGAGGGATTAGATGAAGCAGTTATCGGCTAAACGCGGGAAAATCTTGAGAGAAGAAGGTGGTATTCATTAATTTTGGCAGGGCGCCAGGTGATGTATTAGAAACGCGCATAGCAAAAAGGCGCCTTTATACATTGGTGGGGCGTGCAGGATATCACTCGTCTCATCCTGAGACTCGCCCTGAGGTTCACCGCAAGCGGTGATGTAAAATCGTTCCCGACGATTTTGTCAAACCTGCAGCAGGTTCGAACCCAGCATGAAAAAGATCGAGCCTTAGAAACGACAAAAGCGCCCCGAAGGCGCTTTTGTCTAAATTTGGTGGGGCGTGCAGGATTCGAACCTGCGACCAATTGATTAAAAGTCAACTGCTCTACCAACTGAGCTAACGCCCCGAATGGTGGGTGATGACGGGCTCGAACCGCCGACCCCCTCCGTGTAAAGGAGGTGCTCTACCAACTGAGCTAATCACCCAAACTTCGGTACTTCTATTGCAAGAGTAGATAATGGTGGGTGATGACGGGCTCGAACCGCCGACCCCCTCCGTGTAAAGGAGGTGCTCTACCAACTGAGCTAATCACCCAAATCTTATCTCTTGCTACACTGCGGAATCACTCACTAATGAATGGTGGGTGATGACGGGCTCGAACCGCCGACCCCCTCCGTGTAAAGGAGGTGCTCTACCAACTGAGCTAATCACCCCCGCTGTGTGGAGTCGCATTATAGGGAGAGTTGAAAATGAGTCAACGCCTTTTCTAAAGATTTTGTTCGTTCGTCGTAAAAATAAACAATGCGATCGCGAATTACGCATTGGTGATTGATTTGTCATCAAAATATGTGGATTGAAGACAAGAAAGGGTATCGACATTGAGGAATCAGTACACAGTGGTAGAATGTTGCCCACTCTATATTCCCTGGCATTTGCCGGTTCCCCGGTACTTTTGCGTAATTAAGGCCGTTTAATGAAAATCAAAACTCGCTTCGCGCCAAGCCCAACAGGCTATTTGCACGTTGGTGGTGCTCGTACTGCTCTCTATTCATGGCTTTTTGCTCGTAACCACGACGGTGAGTTCGTGCTTCGTATAGAAGACACAGACCTTGAGCGTTCAACACCAGAAGCTATCGAAGCTATTATGGATGGCATGAACTGGCTGAGCCTTGAGTGGGATGAAGGCCCGTACTATCAGACCAAGCGTTTTGATCGCTATAACGCGGTTATCGACGAGATGCTGGAAGCTGGTACAGCCTACAAATGCTACTGCTCTAAAGAACGCCTTGAAGCTTTGCGTGAAGAACAAATGGCGAACGGCGACAAGCCGCGTTATGACGGGCGCTGCCGTCATGGCCATGAGCATCATACTGCTGATGAACCATGTGTTGTGCGTTTTGCCAACCCGCAAGAAGGTTCTGTTATTTTCGATGACCAGATCCGTGGCCCAATCGAATTTAGCAACCAGGAGTTGGATGATCTGATCATTCGCCGTACCGATGGATCCCCAACCTACAACTTCTGTGTTGTAGTGGATGACTGGGATATGGAAATCACCCACGTTGTTCGTGGCGAAGACCATATCAACAACACTCCGCGTCAGATCAACATCCTGAAAGCATTGAATGCGCCAGTTCCGGTTTATGCGCATGTTTCCATGATTAATGGTGACGACGGTAAAAAACTGTCCAAACGTCATGGTGCAGTTAGTGTCATGCAGTATCGTGACGATGGCTATCTACCAGAAGCTCTGTTGAACTACCTGGTGCGTTTGGGCTGGTCTCATGGCGATCAGGAAATCTTCACTCGTGAAGAGATGATCAAATTGTTCACACTGGACTCCGTTAGCAAATCGGCCAGTGCATTCAACACTGAAAAATTGCAGTGGCTTAACCACCACTACATTAACCACCTTGCTCCTGAATATGTTGCGACCCATCTGCAATGGCATATCGAGCAGCAAAATATTGATACCCGCAACGGCCCACAACTGGCTGAGTTGGTTAAATTGTTGGGCGACCGCTGCAAAACGCTGAAAGAGATGGCTGAAACTTGCCGCTACTTCTATGAAGATTTCAGTGAGTTTGACGCGGATGCTGCGAAGAAACACCTTCGTCCGGTTGCTCGTCAGCCGCTGGAAGTTGTGCGCGATAAACTGGCAGCATTGACCGACTGGACTGCAGAGAATGTGCATAATGCAATTCAGGCAACCGCTGATGAGTTGGAAGTAGGTATGGGTAAAGTTGGTATGCCGTTGCGTGTCGCTGTTACAGGGGCAGGGCAGTCACCTGGTCTTGATGTCACTGTTCACGCGATTGGTAAGCAACGTTCGATTGCTCGTATTAATCAGGCTCTGGAATTCATTGCTGCGCGCGAAGCACAACAATAACGCCCCGCGTTATAAAGTGTTGTGACTAAAAAGCCGGCTTATGCCGGCTTTTTGATACTCGTTTTACTCATCACGAATACCTAAACGCTTTAACACCCCAGCAATGCCTTCTCGCAGAATCAATGCAGACATCTTTTCTTGTTCCGAGATAGACATCTGTTTCATCGAATTGAGCAAAAGCCCTTCCAGTGAAGTGTCATTAACGTGGTAGCTGCTGAGTTTCTCCGAAACGCGTTTTGCACTATTAATAAAATCGCGAACACGTTCATCCACATGAATCAGGCGAGCTTTACCTCCCTGAACACCGGGTTTTTGAGTTGTGAGCCAGCTTTCTTTGCGTACCCATTTGTTGATTGTTTGGCGACTATAACCAGTAATCATCGCCAGCTCTTCCGGGGTCATACGTTCCTTGAGCACAGTTTTTTCCTTAAATCCAAAGGGGTTATTAGTGGTTCATTTTAGAGGATCATTTTACTGGAAACTGTGACAGGATTAACTACAGGAAGACGAGATGCATCTGCTTTTACTTGTATTGTTTGCTTTTTCGGCGATTAATCGCAGAAGCTGAATTTGACGTTGACACTATTGAATGGGTTTCATATGATGCCGCCCGTCGATACGACACGGTTTCACGGTACGGGGCTATAGCTCAGCTGGGAGAGCGCTTGCATGGCATGCAAGAGGTCAGCGGTTCGATCCCGCTTAGCTCCACCAAATCTTTACCAGCAAGATTTGAATCGTTTAAACCAAACCCATTCGTGGGGCTATAGCTCAGCTGGGAGAGCGCTTGCATGGCATGCAAGAGGTCAGCGGTTCGATCCCGCTTAGCTCCACCAAAATATGAAACCCTCGCCTAATGGCGGGGGTTTTTTCGTTTCTGCGCCAGAATAACTTCACAAAATAGTGATCTGAGCACGATTTTCATCAATTTAGTGAATATATAAATACGATGTATTCTCAATATGAATATATCAAACTATTTCTCTTTGTTGGGTTGTATAAAAAACCAATAAATTTAACTACATGCAATAATTCGCAAACTTGATTTGCGCAACAAATAAACGTATTATTTATCACCGAATAATGCTGCAAAGCCATTACAGAATACTCAGACCAGGGCTTATGATTTTTCAAAAATCTATCAAGAAATTCGTCACAGCACTGGTTTTATCTCTCTTGCTTGTCCCTTTTTCTCGCTACATTTCACCGTTAACGACAATTGATGGTGTTCAGGTTTATCTCGCTTATCTCCCAATGGGTTTGTTGATAGCCATGGTGTTTATCTATGGCCGGACTGCGATTATTCCTCTAATAATTTCATCAGCAGTGACATTCTCATGCGTACTACATCTGTCATTTGTGGCGTTAGTATCATTTGTTTTTTGCCTGATATTTCCAATAATAGTTTGTAGCATAATTGCCCGTCATTATCTTGGGACGAGGTGGCGCTATGCTCTGACCGATAAAGGAATGGGGACTCGGATATTCTGGCTAGGGTTTGTCGCGCCTTTTAGCACTAAATTATTGATGTATCTGGCGGGACGATATATTCAATTTCCAGAAGCAGTGGCTGCGTACTTTGGTGACAATTCACTCATGTTTATGGTAGTGGATTTTCAAAATTTAATTGCCGCCTCGCTGATATTTACTTTCCTGTTTTACTATCCACTCAGAATGATCCTGAATCCAAATTACGTCCGAGCCTTTTGGCGTCGTTGCGTGATGCGCGATTTCATTGGTCCACGCCGTTTTTATTCTTTGACCTGGATGTTATGCCTGATAACTCTGCTGGTTGTGCTGTGCTCGTCGTGGGGCATGTTGCAGGTTTCAGGTTACCTCGTGCCCGCTATTTTTGTGCTATTTACGCTGGGTATCCGCCATTTTGGCCCGCGTTTAATGGGGCTGTTATGGGCTATATCCGTATGGCTACTATTGACATATAACGATGGTTTCCTTTACGGGGTTAATACAGAATTTGCCCTGTCATTCATTCTTTCTGTTTTCATCTCTTTTTCCGTCTGTATGTTGTACATGACGATGATGTTTAAGAAAAACGAATGGATGAAACGCATTTATCATTCGCAGTCACTAACCGATCCGTTAACACAATTACCAAATTTACGTGCGCTGGAACATCATGTGCAATGTTATCCGGAAGGGACGCTTTGCTGCCTACGGATGTCGAACCTGGAATTTTTAAGCCGCCATTACGGCATGATGATGCGAATTCATTGTAAGCGCATGGTTACCAGCCAGATAACGCCTTTCCTGCATGAAGGCGAACAAATATTTCAGTTACCCGGCAGTGAATTATTAATTTTCCTCCGCGGACAACATACCGATGCGCGACTCGAACATATTGTTGATTTACTCAATAGCAAAAAAATAACATGGCATAACACCATGCTGGAAATTGAGTACGGCGCATCCTATAGCGTTATCGACAATAGCCTTGAAGAATTACACCACACTTTAGGGCAATTAAGTTTTCTTTCCGAACAGGCGAGTGAATCGTTACGCGTGCTCAGCTTGAATACCAGAGTTGAATATGTCTCTGACAAAACGACAGAGCGTGTTTTGTTACTGCAAAAAATCAAACGGGCCTTAAATGAAGAAGAACCTGTCACTCTCTATGCACAACCTATTGTGAATAAGATGGGACATGGATATCACGAAATACTGAGCCGCATCACTTTTGATGATGAATTAATTACCCCGGATAAGTTTATTCCTGTTATTGCCGAGTTTAACCTCAGCACGCACTTCGATATGTTAGTGGTGAAGAAGCTGGTGAATTATTTGTATCTTCACCCAGAGAAGGGCGAGCAGTCACGTTTCTCGGTAAACCTTATGCCGTTGACCTTGATGCAAAAGGATATTGCGCAGAATATTATTTCATTGTTTACGCAATTTCAGGTGCCAGCCAGCAGCGTGATTATTGAAGTCACCGAGGAACAGGCTTTTTCAGACTCAGAAACTTCAATGCAGAACATTACATTACTGCGTGATTATGGGTTTAAAATTGCCATCGACGACTTTGGTACCGGTTATGCGAACTACGAGCGGTTGAAAAGGTTGCATGCGGACATTATTAAGATTGATGGTTGCTTCATTAAAGACATCACCACCGACTCGCTTGACCCACTGATTGTTAAATCTATATGTGATATGGCTCGAGCGAAGCAATTGATTGTTGTGGCTGAGTTTGTTGAAACGGAAGAGCAGCGCAGGCTGTTATGCGAACTCGGCGTACATTTTTTACAAGGGTATCTGATAGGCAAGCCAGAGCCTCTGGCCTTAGTCCATACATTAAGGTAGCAGTATGTTGCGAGCATATAATCAAGGGGCTGATTTGTGAGCACTTCTTTAGCGAATAGATTTCGCCTGCCAATGGCAAAAACACTCCGGGTTATCCATCTGGTTTTCATTTTTGTTTTTGCGCTGACCACTTTTTTATTCTGGCAGCAAGGACAGCTATTTAGCCATGGCTACCGTACAAGCCAGCTTAGTCACCTCGAAAGTGTGATTGCCAGAATCGAAAGTAAAGCACAGTACAAAGTTGATAACCTTCGCTACCTAAAACGAATTTTTATTGAAGCGATGGACGATCCTTTGTTCCCTGGTGTGGCAACTGTTCCTTCGGAAATTACAGGTGATGTTGGTGATTCACCATTGTGGATCCGCGAGTTACCTTTGCCCGATACGCTTACCGAAGACAGCGCATTTCACGGCGAGGACGCGCTACAAGTCCGCCAGCAGCTCTATGCATTGCGGAAGATTCAAGGTCTTTTCCCGTTAGCGACAGGGGCCAATGAACTGACTGCAGATTTGTACTACATCTCACGCGATGGCGAATTTATTGTCTCGCTATCCCAGGAGATGAATTCACTATTAGTGAGCAGTTACAACCCGCAAGTAGAGCAGGGTAGTTTCGTGCTGGCTTCGCCATTGCTCAATCCACAGCGAGAACCTTTCTGGACACGGCAGAATATCGCTAAAACTGATGACACTCTGGTTAATGCCGCCATTCCTGTCGATTTTCGTGGTGAATGGATAGGTCTTCTGGGGATTGCGTTTGAAAATGATGCGGTGCAAAAATTCCTTGCGGCGTCATTACCGGAAGATACGCAGAGTGCTTACCAACTGTTTGATGAACGGCTAATCCCACTCACCGGTACCGTTGGGTCGAGCAATCAATTTCAACTCACTGCTAAGCATCTACAAACTATTCGCCAGATGCTTGAAGTCTCATCGCGCGGCACGATGCGCGATGGGTCGGTATTCATCACTTTTGGCAGAGTTGTTGGCACGCGCTCGGTACTGATCAGTACCCAAACCCTAAGCCAGGGTTTACATGAAGATTTTGGCCGTTTCAGTATCCTGTTGATCGCGATGTGGGGAATATTCGTGCTTTTCCTTTGGGGATCGCACCGAGTTATTTGCCGCCTGGTGCGCAATATGGGGAACTTGCAGCGTGAAATGCAGCACCATGCGCTTCACGATGACTTGACCGGCGCACTTAACCGCCGTGGCTTCTTTGAGAAAACATCACAAATTAGCCCTGATTATGTAGATTACACACTTGTGCAATTAGATCTCGACCACTTCAAGAAAGTGAACGATGTTTACGGGCATCAGGTCGGTGACAATGTGCTGGTGCATGCGACTCAGCGCATTCAGCGTGCGGTTCGCAGCCAGGATATTCTGGGGCGTATCGGCGGTGAAGAGTTCTGCATTTTCCTGCCAAATTCCGACCTCAAAGCGGGGATTATGGTCGCGACAAGAATTAAGTGGGAGCTTGAATCATCGCCTCTGCTCCTCGATGACGGTACGCAGTTACAAATCACTGCCTCGTTAGGGGTTGCGGCCTACAGTGAGCTTCCAGAGTGCTCGCTTGAGCAAATCCAGTCGCTTGCAGATATGCGGATGTATACCGCTAAACAACGAGGCAGAAACCAGGTCTGCTGGCAGGATGATGGTGTTAGCCAGGCATAGAAATTAGGCATAAAAAAGCCGGGGCAAATTGCCCCGGCTTTTTATTGTGAGAATTACAAGAACAGACCAGCGATAGATGCTGACAGAATACTCACCAGAGTTGCGCCGTAAACCAGTTTCAGGCCGAAGCGAGAAACCACGTTACCTTGCTCTTCGTTCAGGCCTTTAATCGCACCAGCGATGATCCCGATAGAAGAGAAGTTGGCAAACGACACCAGGAACACTGACAGGATACCTTCCGCACGTGGGGAAAGCGTACCGGCCAGTTTTTGCAGATCCAACATCGCAACGAATTCGTTGGAAACCAGTTTGGTGGCCATGATGCTACCAACCTGCAATGCTTCATGCGACGGAACACCCATCACCCAGGCTACCGGGTAGAAGATGTAACCCAGGATGCCCTGGAAGGAGATGCCGAAGATTGCTGCAAACAGTGCGTTCAGTGCGGCAATCAAGGCAATGAAGCCAATCAGCATCGCTGCAACAATAATCGCAACTTTAAAACCTGCCAGAATGTATTCACCGAGCATTTCGAAGAAGCTTTGGCCTTCGTGCAGGTTAGACATCTGGATATTTTCTTCGCTCTCATCAACGCGATAAGGGTTAATCAGCGACAGTACGATAAAGGTACTGAACATGTTCAACACCAGCGCGGCGACCACATATTTTGGCTCGAGCATCGTCATGTAAGCACCGACAATCGACATGGACACGGTAGACATGGCCGTAGCGGACATGGTGTACATGCGGTTGCGCGACATCTTGCCGAGAATATCCTTATAGGCGATAAAGTTTTCTGATTGTCCCAGAATCAGCGAGCTTACGGCGTTAAAGGATTCCAGTTTACCCATACCATTCACTTTAGACAGAACGGTACCGATAAAGCGGATAACAATCGGCAGAACACGGATGTGCTGCAATATCCCGATCAGCGCGGAGATAAAGACGATTGGGCAGAGTACTTTCAGGAAGAAGAAGGCGAGTCCTTCGTCATTCATCTTACCGAATACAAAGTTTGTCCCTTCGTTAGCGAACGACAGCAGTTTCTCAAACATTTCTGAGAAACCTCTCACAAAGCCCAGACCGATTTCTGAGTTCAGGAAGAACCAGGCGAGAATGAGTTCAATCACTAACAGTTGAACGATAAAGCGAATACGAATTTGCTTACGGTTGCTACTTAGCAATAAAGCAAGTAGCGCTACCACGGCAAGCGCTAAGACAAAGTGAAGAACGCGGGACATATTTGCTCCAAACATGAGGCAGGTTTAATTTCGTTGCACATTCTATGAAACAAGCAATAAGAAAACGAGACTAATCGCACACTATAGTGATGTCCTGTGACCAAACTCAAAATTAGTGATCAACCATACATTTCTGCTATGTTAAGTAAAGAAGGTAAAAGTTGCGTCAACGCACATATCTCTAACATAGTGCTTGCCGCAGTTCATGAAAGTTAACTGGCAATAAAATTGTCACTGCAAATTCCTCATTGTTTCCGTCTATCAAAATAATCGGTTTAAGCATTTTAAATGGATTTGATAATCATTCTCATTTTTGATAGCTTGAAACATAGCAAAGGCTATATCTCAGAGGCAGATGATGACAAACAGTCGCGTTGACAACAGTGGTACCCGCACAGCGCGCAGATTACGCCTGGCGTTGATGGGGCCGGCTTTTATCGCTGCTATCGGGTATATCGATCCCGGCAACTTTGCGACCAACATCCAGGCCGGGGCAAGTTTTGGCTACAAATTGCTATGGGTAGTGGTGTGGGCAAACCTGATGGCGATGCTTATCCAAATTCTCTCGGCAAAACTGGGGATTGCCACCGGCAAGAACCTCGCGGAGCAGATCCGTGACCACTATCCGCGCCCGGTGGTGTGGTTGTACTGGATACAAGCCGAAATCATTGCCATGGCGACCGATCTGGCGGAGTTTATTGGTGCTGCGATTGGTTTTAAATTGATCCTGGGCGTTTCGTTACTCCAGGGCGCAGTGCTGACCGGGATTGCAACGTTCCTTATACTGATGCTGCAACGGCGCGGCCAGAAACCGCTGGAAAAAGTCATCGGTGGTTTGCTGCTGTTTGTGGCTGCGGCTTACATTGTTGAATTGATTTTCTCGCAGCCCAAACTGGCTGAACTAGGTAAAGGGATGCTGATCCCAAGCTTGCCGACCAGCGAAGCGGTGTTTCTGGCCGCCGGGGTTCTGGGGGCGACAATTATGCCGCATGTGATCTATCTTCATTCATCGCTGACCCAACATATGCACGAAGGCAATCGCGCCGAACGTTACAGCGCGACCAAATGGGATGTGGGTATCGCAATGACGATCGCCGGGTTTGTAAATCTGGCGATGATGGCAACCGCCGCCGCGGCGTTTCACTTCACAGGTCATACCGGCGTTGCCGATCTCGATGAGGCATACCTCACGCTGGAACCTCTTTTGAGTCATTCAGCGGCGTCTATATTCGGTTTGAGTCTGGTCGCGGCGGGTCTGTCGTCAACCGTTGTCGGTACTCTGGCAGGGCAGGTTGTGATGCAGGGGTTTGTTCGCTTCTACATCCCCCTGTGGGTGCGCCGCTCAGTCACTATGGCACCGTCATTTATTGTCATCCTGATGGGGCTTGACCCAACCCGCGTCCTTGTGATGAGCCAGGTACTACTCAGTTTTGGTATCGCACTGGCGTTGGTGCCGCTACTGATTTTCACCAGCAATGAAAAATTGATGGGCGATCTCGTCAATACCCGGCTGGTAAAACATGTGGGGTGGGTGATTGTGGCTATAGTGGTGGCGCTTAACCTGTGGCTGCTAGTTGGTACGGCTTTGGGACTGTAGATTTATAGTGCTCTGCGGCCACACACTTGTGGTCGCGGGTTACATCTTTATAAGTTCATTCATGTAGTTGCGTTTATTTATATCGCTTCCCCTGATGAGTTAAAAGAATATGTTCCTGTTAACTCGAAACATAAACATTCCCTGAATCGCAAATGCGATTGCCAATACACCGACAATCATAAAGTTGTGATGCCCTAGTGCAATAGCACCTAAGAAAATGTCAATAATCGTATTGAGCACTAATATTCCAAAAAGCGGAATGCTCAGTAGTTTTCTATTCGCTATCGTGGTCCACATTATTTATAAACCCCCCTGTATATTGGTCCCCGAGCACAGGTAATCATACCTATTAAGACTCTGTTGATTAGTTACTACTTTAAGAACAAATAGGTGTGATTTGTTGAACAATCAGCACTGTCCATCCCGCATTATGTTATGTATGATTTATGCTGACGTTTAGAAACATCAGGGTTTTGTCATGTTCAAGCACTTTAATCATATGGCTCTTTTTGCCGCGCTGGTAAAAAACGGCAATTTTACAAGAACCGCTGAAGAATTGAATATGACGAAATCTCGCGTCAGCCAGCAAATAAGTGAACTCGAAGAATATCTTGGTTTACGTTTGCTCAATCGAACAACGCGAAAGATCTCGTTGACATATGCAGGTGAAAGTTATTTGCGATACTGTCAGGAAGTGATAGATGTTGCATTTAGAGCTGATGAACTCATTCAGCTATTACGTGAAAGCCCAAATGGCAAATTAAGAATAATAGCGCCTCCGGGGTTCATGTACAGTGCCTTACCTGCTCCTCACCATGAGTTTTTGAAAGCAAATCCGCAGGTTGAACTTGAACTGGTCACTGCGGACTCATTCTTTGGTTCGGTTAACGATACTTTTGATGTCGCTTACAGAATAGGTAAGCCCTCAGATGACTCTTTCATTGGACGCTTCCTGGGAACCTTTAACCGATTTATTGTTGCGACGCCGGAGTATGCAGAAAAGCATAATGTCAGTTCACCTGATGAATTGCTTACATGTGATTTAATTACTCATAAAACATGGAAAAGCGTCACTCTTTCTCAAGAAACTAGCAGTTATAAATTGGTAATGACCTCTCGGCATACCAGCGATAATCTGACTTATATATTGCAACAAGCTTTACAAGGTACAGGGATGGCAATTTTGCCTGAGTACATTGTGGAGTCTTATCTAAAAAATGGTCAGCTTAAAATTGCTCTTCCCGACTGGAGTGTGCAGAAAATTGAATTGTGGATGATTTATCCCAGTAATAAAAATAACACTTTAACGCTGCGTAATTACATTGACTTTATTCTTCATAATGATGTCATCAAAGCACTAAGCAAAACAGGAAATACTGACTAGTTAATTCATTATTCATTACCTTTTATTAGCCATATTTAATCTCAATTTTAAGTGGGAGAGCTTTTTGTATGCCGCAATACCTATCTTTAAAAGAGTACGCTTCTGATATTCATAGTAAAAAAACAAGTATGGATAGTTTATGGAATAACTATACATTGGTTTTGCTGAAGAATATTACATTAACTGAGCGTTTATATCATCACCAGGTGGCAATTTGCCAAAGTAATAATTTATCTATAAAGCTTTTTGGTACAATGCAACTAAATATTATCCGCACCGTTTTTTTAGGTCCTGTTATGATTAGCTATCATCCTCTTATACAAGGGGATAGCATTATAGATATACCCTCTTCATATATTAATCAACAAGGCCTCCTTGACGGAGTGATACCACTTTCTGATAAAAAACAGGTTTTTGAGCATTATTTGCAAAAATTGCTTCCCGTTTATGAATATATGGCAAATTTGTGTGTAAAGGATAAAGAATGATAGTCAGGCCTGAGCAACACTGGTTTAGAAGATTGTTCTCATGGAGAGGGTCTATTATGAGGAAGATTTCTCGCCAGTTGCTTTTTTTCGCTATGTTGAATATGGCTTATCTATTTCTACTCCCGCTCTTGCATATGCATGGTATTGAAGCAAAAGAAAATCCAATTGGTTTTATTGGGATATCTATTTCGATTTTTCTTGGCTTCCGTAACAATGCAGCATGGCTCCGCTATTCTGAAGCCAGAAAGCTTTGGGGAGACTTGTTGATTACCACTCGATCTTTAATGCGAGAAATAAAAAGCACAACAGAAGCTAGCCAAGATGAGATGAGAATCGTGCTCAATTTTATCGTATGTTATTGCAACATATTAAAATCGATGCTGCGGCATGAAAAAATGCCTGTGGAGATTACATCGCAAGCCCCATTTATGCTTGAGAGGCTAAATGTTGCCACTCCATGTAATGCTTTGCTTCAGGAGATTGGCAAATGGCTTTTTCGCTATAAGCGAAATTCCCTGGATTACCAGAACTTTAATCATTACCTCAATAATATCAGCACTATTCAGGGGGGGTGTGAACGTATCAGTAATACGCCAATCCCATTTGCATACTCTTTAATTTTACATCGCACTATTTATATCTATTGTGCGATTTATCCATTGCTGATCATCGACAGCTTTGGGTTTCTTTCACTGCTTTTTTCATTATTTACCACTTATGCACTCCTTGCGCTCGATGCGATTGCAACTGAGCTTGAGGACCCCTTTGGCCGGGAAGATAATGATTTACCCTTGAATGCTATCTGCAACACCATTGAAATTGATTTACGGGAAATGATCCATGATGGGAGGCTTCCTGGAAAAATCACCCCGGATAAAAACTATCGATTGCTGTAATAAAAATGGGAGCCTTAGCTCCCATTTTTAAATCATTAGCCTCAATGGCGATGGCCACCACCGTGCCCACGTCCATGATCGCCACGGCCTCGGCCACGATGATCGTCACGATCATTCCAGCCCGCGCGATAGCCTTTCTCAAAGCTGTTACGGCCGCGGTCTTTATACCAGCCACGATGGTAGCCGTTATCATGGCGATGCCAGCCACGGTCACGCCATTCATAATTACGATGCCAGTAATCACGGTCGCGCCAGCCGCCGCCATCCCAGTAATTACCGCGATAATCCTGATCGCCAATTTGAAGCTTAACTGACGGCAGCAGGGTGATTTCGCCCGCATTCGCCATCATTGGTGCAGATGCCAGTAATGCTATCGCAAGAATCAGTGACCTGAACATACTCTCTCCCCTTACACGGTAACCGCCAGAGCGGCTTGTTAGCGGTATAGTAAGTTGTGGTAACTAAGTGTTTCATCACCACAACTCCTAATTCGCTGAGGAGAGCACTTTTTGCTAATTTAGTTCGTAATTAAATCAGATAGTGATAACGGTTACACTAAGATGGCTTCAATTTCAGCCAGTTCTTCTGCCGTAAAGTGACGATTGGCTAACATGCCGACTGCGTCATCAATCTGGCTGGTTTTACTGGCGCCAATCAGCACTGATGTAACTTTGTCACCACGCAGCACCCATGCGAGCGCCATTTGGGAAAGTTTCTGCCCGCGACGTTGCGCGATATCATTCAATTTACGAACTTTCTCCAGTTTTTCATCTGTGAGCTGGTCAGCATTAAGGAACTTGCTGCCGCTTGCGGCACGGGAATCAGCAGGAATACCATCAAGATAGCGATCGGTCAGTTGGCCGCCAGCCAGGGGAGAAAAGGCAATGCTACCCACGCCTTTTTCTTGCAGAACGTCCAGTAAACCGCCTTCAACCCAACGCTCAAACATCGAGTAACGTGGCTGGTGGATAAGACATGGAGTACCGAGGTCGTTCAAAATATCAATGGCTTGAGCGGCGAGTTCGGCTGGGTAATTTGAGACGCCAACGTAGAGTGCTTTACCTTGACGCACCACGGTATCCAGTGCGCGCATGGTTTCTTCAAGTGGTGTTTCTGGATCCGGGCGATGGTGGTAGAAGATGTCAACATACTCCAGCCCCATACGCTTCAGGCTTTGATCAAGGCTTGAAATTAGATACTTACGCGAGCCCCAATCTCCATACGGCCCATCCCACATGGTGTACCCCGCTTTGGAGGAAATAATCAATTCATCACGATATGGAAGGAAATCTTCACGCAGGATACGGCCAAAGTTTTCTTCAGCAGAACCCGGAGGCGGCCCATAGTTATTGGCCAGATCCAGATGGGTAATCCCGGAATCAAATGCGCGGTGCAACAACTGGCGGCTGTTGTCCAGTAGCGTGCTGTCGCCAAAATTGTGCCATAAACCTAGAGAAATGGCGGGTAGTTTGAGTCCGCTGCGCCCACAACGACGATATTCCATTGATTCATAACGCGCAGGATTTGCCTGATAGACCATATTAGTTTCCCGGTAAGTGAATAATGCCAACTTAGTGTATACGTTTTCACAACATTACGGGCTTCAGACTACACCGCGGTTAAGTGTAAATCCCTCTTTCCACGGCCTTATTCTCCTCGTTCCTCGACAGCGATCACAGATGTCCAATACTCACTGTAAGCCCTCTGAGAAGGAATGACTCATGTCTTACTGTGTTGCGGACTATCTGCTGGACCGGTTCACTGAGGTTGGGATTAACCATCTATTTGGTGTCCCCGGTGATTACAACTTACAGTTTCTGGATAACGTCATTAATAACCCAACCCTGGCATGGGTGGGTTGCGCCAACGAACTTAATGCAGCCTATGCTGCGGATGGTTACGCGCGCTGTAATGGTGCTGCGGCTGTGCTCACTACCTTTGGGGTAGGAGAGCTAAGTGCTATTAATGGCATCGCTGGAAGTTACGCTGAATATTTACCGGTTATCCATGTCGTCGGCGCGCCATGCCTTGGGGCGCAACAGCGCGGTGAGTTAATGCACCACACATTAGGCGACGGTGATTTCCGGCACTTTGCGCGCATGGCGCAGGAAGTGACAGTGGCCCAGGCTTCACTCACTGTAGAAAATGCGTGCTATGAAATCGACCGCGTTTTGCAGCAAGCTTTGACCCAACGCCGTCCAGGTTATTTGTTATTACCTGGCGATGTCTCTCAGGCCCCAGCTACTCGCCCAACAAAACCGTTACTTACTTCGCAACCGTCAACCGATCCCGCGTTACTGGCGGAATTTCGTGCCTGTGTACAAGAACGCCTGGCTGAAAGCCGCAGTGTGGCCTTATTGGCGGATTTTCTGGCGCTACGTTTTGGACAGCAAAAAGCCTTGCAACAGTGGATGGATGACACTCCGATGCCTCACGCAACGTTGCTAATGGGCAAAGGATTATTTGATGAAGGTCAGCAGGGGTTTGTAGGCACTTACAGTGCCGCTGCCAGCGATACAAAGGTGATTCAGGCGATTGAAACGGCCGAGCTGGTTATCTGTGTGGGCGTTAAGTTTACCGATACGCTTACCGCTGGGTTCACTCAGCATCTTACCCTTCAGCAGACTATCGACATTCAACTAAATGCCACCCGAATCGGTGAACGCTGGTTCAGCGGCATTGCGATGGCACAAGCCGTGTCGGTCTTGCATCAGTTGTGCAAACACCAGGTTTCCGGTTGGCCCGGGTCAGAGCAAAAGCCGCCAGCACTGCCCGAAGCGACTAGCGGAAAACTAGACCAGCATGCGTTCTGGCAATCAATTCAAAAATTCCTGCGGGCGGGAGATATCATCCTTGCAGACCAGGGAACCGCCGCTTTTGGCGCGGCGACGCTGACCCTACCCGCCGGGGTGACTTTTATCAGCCAGCCGTTGTGGGGTTCGATAGGTTTTACCCTCCCGGCCGCGTTTGGGGCGCAAACCGCCTGCCCCAATCGTCGCGTAGTATTGCTGGTGGGGGATGGGTCGGCGCAGCTTACGATTCAGGAGATTGGCTCGATGATGCGCGATGGACAACGCCCGGTGATCTTCTTGCTCAATAACGACGGTTACACCGTTGAGCGTGCAATTCATGGTGCCGAGCAGCGTTATAACGACATAGCGTCCTGGAACTGGACGCAAATTCCGCAGGCGATGAATATTCACAACCCTGCGCAATGTTGGCGAGTGACTGAGCAAGTGCAGCTTGAAGAAGTGATGGAGAAGGTGGCGTTGGCAGAACGACTTACGCTTGTGGAGGTCGTTCTGCCGAAACAAGATATACCCGAACTATTGCAGGCCGTTACGGCAGCGCTTGCTAAGCGCAATGCCGCTAAGGATTAAACCTTAGGCTTCTCCGCCATCATTACCGGTTTACCTGCAAGCATCAGCCAGGCTGGCAACATCACGATGCACAGCAGTGGGAGTAGTTTGATGTCGGGCACCACGGCCATTGCCATAAACAGGCTGAGCCAACCATCGCGCGTAACGACTAACACCAGGCCAAGGATGGCGCAAGATAGCGTAATGGCAGCCGGAACCGCTTCAACATGCTGGTGGAGCATCATCCCAAGTGCGACCGCAACGAATACCACTGGGAATATGCGTCCGCCACGGAATCCACATGCAGAAGCAATCACCAATGCAGCCAGTTTTACCACCGCAAACATCAGCAATGTTGCTACAGAGTAATGCTGCCCAGCGGCGAGCTGGCGCATTTCATCCAACCCCTTGAATAGCGTGACTTCACCACCAATCAGCCCTAATACGCCTAACAGGAAGCCACCTACACCAAGGATTAACACCGGGTGTTTGAGCTGGTGCATTAAACGATGCATACGTGGCAGGCACCAGACGGCAACCATACCCAATGCAATAGCGATAGCTGCCACCACGGCGCCACTGAAAATATCCACCAGGCGCAGTTCCGTGTATTGCAAAGAAGGCAAAGAGAAATCAGGGTGGAAGAACAAGTCTGTGGTCATTGCTCCGGCTGCTGCTGCCATAAGTGGTGCAAAAAGTCGGTCCCACAAAGGAACATCATTGCTGCCGTTGAGCGTTTGGGAAAATACCAACGCCGCTGCCACCGGCGTGCCGAACAATGCGCCAATGGTTCCGGCTGCGGCAAGAATCGTCCAGTCGAGCGCCCCGACTTTTGGCAACAAGCGTGCGCCAATAGCCGCCGCCAGCGCGATATTTACCGCCATAATAGGATGTTCAGGCCCGAGGCTTACACCACCCGCAAGCCCTAGCAATAGCGCAATAATCAAACCCGGCAACGCGATTACGCTAACTGGCGCACCAATCAACGGTTCAGTGGCAGGGTCAGGGCCTGCATGTCCTGGCATATAGCGAATCACCAACCCAACTGCAATCCCGGTGAAGGTCAGCATCAATAAAATCCACATCGGTGAATTCATATCGAGATCGAAACGGGCGGGCAGTGACACCCATAAATATTTTTGTAAGACAGCGGCAACTTTCATCACCACAATTAATACCAGGCTGGAACAGATCCCAATGACCAGTGCCGGAATGGAAAGCACCAGCATGGTTCTGGCTCGCGGATGGAGCATGATTTTTCCTTAACTGAAATTTTTTTAACGCAAAATCGCCACGACATACAGTCTGCCAGATAACACATCTTGCCTTTCAGCAATATGGGCTGAAACGCTCAAGCTAATCTGTGACGAAGATCTATAATCCCAAGGCACTTCTCATCTGGTCGTTGTTGTTTAGGCTAGCTAATTTTACAGTGTTGTCAGGACTTATTTTGACTTTAGCGGAGCAGTGGAAGAATGACAAAATATGCTTTGGTAGGAGATGTAGGCGGTACCAATGCACGTCTGGCACTGTGCAACGTTGAAAATGGTGACATCACCCAGGCAAAAACTTACTCGGGCCTCGATTTTCCAAGCCTGGAAGCGGTCGTGGTGCATTATCTCAAAGAGCACAATGTCAGTGTAACCGATGGTTGTATCGCCATTGCTTGCCCGATTACCGGTGACTGGGTGGCGATGACCAACCATAGCTGGGCATTCTCCACGGCGGAGATGAAAAAGAATCTCGGCTTTGAACATCTGGAAATTATCAACGACTTTACCGCCGTTTCCATGGCTATTCCGGCGCTCAAAAAAGAGCACCTGATCAAGTTTGGCGGTGATGAACCGGTCGAAGGCAAACCTATCGCGGTTTACGGTGCAGGCACCGGTCTTGGGGTCGCACATCTGGTTCACGTCGATAAACGCTGGGTGAGCTTGCCTGGCGAAGGCGGACACGTTGACTTCGCGCCAAACAGTGAAGAAGAGGGGATTATTCTCGAAGAACTGCGCACCGAAATCGGCCACGTTTCTGCGGAGCGTGTGCTTTCAGGCCCAGGGCTTGTGAATCTGTACCGCGCTATTGTCAAGTCTGACCAACGCGAGCCGGAAAATTACAAGCCGAAAGACATCACTGAAAAAGCGCTGGAAGATAGCTGCACCGATTGTCGCCGTGCGCTGTCGCTGTTCTGCGTGATCATGGGGCGCTTTGGGGGCAACCTCGCTTTGACGCTGGGAACCTTCGGCGGCGTATATATCGCGGGCGGCATCGTGCCACGTTTCCTCGAGTTCTTTAAAGCTTCCGGTTTCCGTGGCGGTTTTGAGGATAAAGGGCGTTTCAAAGAGTACGTGCAGAACATCCCGGTGTACCTGATTGTTCACGATCAACCAGGGCTGCTCGGCGCTGGCGCTCATTTGCGTCAGACGCTGGGGCAAATCCTCTAACGGCTTTCGTAGGTCGGATTAGCGCAAGCGACATCCGACATTACGCTCTACAAGCGCATCAACGCGCGAAACTCTTTCACTTTGCTGCGACTCACCGGCACCTGAAAATCCAAATCCCGCAGACGTAAAATATAAGTATTGTTAAACCACGGTTCTATCTCGCGGATCTTACTCAGGTTAACGCAATACGAACGGTGGCAGCGGAAGAAGTGGCTTTCTGGCAATCGGTGGCAAAACTCGGTGATATTCATCGGCATCACATAGGCTTCGCGTCGCGTATAGACAAACGTCATCTTCTCGTGCGCTTCGGAGTAATAAATATCGTTGATGTCGGTGACGATAATTCGCTCATCTTTCACCAGGTTAATGGTTAGCGCTTCACGGCTTGGGCTGTTGGCAGAGGCAGGGGCATTCTGTTGCTGGTAAGCAGCTTCCAGTTTTTGCAGCATGCCGATAATGCGCGATTCCTGGTAAGGCTTCAGAATGTAGTCGAACGCTTCGAGTTCAAAGGCCTCCACTGCGTGCTCTTTCCAGGCAGTGATAAACACAATAAACGGCTTATGGGCAAATTTACTGATGTTTTGCGCCAATAACACGCCATCTAAAGAAGGGATGTTTATATCTAAAAAAATAGCGTCAACTTCGTGATGTTGCAGGTATTTCAGTACATCCATACCATCGTCAAAGATACCAGCCACTTCCATCTGGCTATGTTCTTTTATCAACCAGTTAAGCTCCTGCTGCGCCAGCACTTCATCTTCTACGATGAGAACTTTCATGCATTTCCTCCTTGCTGCGACAATAACGGCGGAACGACAGTAGCGGCGTGAGGAATGTAAAACGCAATTTCCGTCCCCGGCTCAAGGCGTCGGATAACCAACCCCTCTCCATAGAGTAATTTTACGCGATGATGCACATTTAACAGACCAATTTTATTGCCTGGCATCTCGTTGGCCTCTACGCGTTCAATAACTTGCGGATCGATACCATGCCCGGTGTCGCGCACCGCAATACGCACACGATTCCCGCTCTCTTCCACGCTGATGGTGACGACACCTTTGCCTTTGCATTGCTGCACGCCATGCACGATCGCGTTCTCAACCAGCGGCTGAATCAGCAGGCTTGGAATCAGGCAGTTAACCTCTTCATCAATGTGATAAATCACCGTCAGCTTGTCGCCAAAACGCGCCTGCTCAATAGCGATATAGTCTTTAATTTGATACAGCTCTTTTTTAATGTCGATCTGCTCATCGTCTTTTAATTCAATGTTGTAACGCAGGTAGCGCGACAAGTTATAGATAAGCTGGCGCGCGGTATCTGGATTCATACGAATAGAGGATGAAATCGCATTTAGCGCGTTGAACAGGAAATGAGGGTTAATTTTGCTTTGTAGAGCGCGTAACTCAGCTTTATTTGCCATTTCGCGTAACTGCTCGGCGCGGGAAACCTCCAGTTGGGTGGAAATAATCTGCGAAAGCCCGACCGCCATTTCTTGTAATGTGGAAGTGATCTGGTGCGCGTGGCGGTAATAGATTTTAAGCGTGCCGGTGACGACACCTTTTTCCCATAACGGAATAATTATCAGCGAGTGAATTTCCGGGGTGCGATAAGCCTCATCATCATTGCGGATAATGATTTTGCCTTCTCGAATCGCGAGTTGCGTTCTTGGGCTGATACCATCGTCGTTCTGTTTATAGTTATTCTCTCCAAACCCGACGTAGGCCAGTACTTTGTCTATATCGGTAATCGCCACCGCGTCGGCATTAATATCTTCGCGAATGATATTGCAGACCTGGCGCAATGACTCGCTGTTAACGTTGCGGAACAGTGGCAGTGTTTTGTTGGCAATATCTAGTGCAAGTTTGGCCTGGCGTGCGGCACTGGCCTCTTTTTCACCCTCAACACTTTGCACCAGCACCACTATCAGGCCAATAGAGACCGTTCCGAGGATCATCGGAATACCAATTTTCGAAACGATATCTATTCCAAGCCCGACAGATGGCGCCCATAGCACCACCAGAATCATGGTCATAGTTTCACACAGCATCCCGGCGATTATGCCGACACTCCAGTGTTTCTCTTTGGGTATTTTACGGTTTATCCACCCTGAAATAATGCCCGCAACGATGCTGGTAATCAGGCAGGGAATAGCCGTTATGCCACCAATATCAATTAGATAACGGTGTGTCCCAGCAATAATACCGGTGATGATACCTACCCAAGGGCCAAATAAGATCCCGCCGGCCATGACGGCAATAATACGCACGTTCACCAGCGAGCCTTCAACGTGTACACCAGACCAGGTGCTGAACAAAGCAAACATGGAGAAAATAGCGGTGACTGCTAATAACTCTTTGGGCGTGTGGGCATTTTTATGCAGAAGCTCGCGGAAAAGGCGGATGCGAATTAGAAAGAACAGGCAAATAAGCATCAACGCCGCCCGGTCAAATACCGCCAGCAGCATGTTAAAAATTTCGTGCACGGGTGACTCGCGTGACAAAGAATGGAAAGGCAATGATAAGGAAATTACCCAGCGGTTACCAGAAAGGTATCTTTTGGTGAAAAGAGGGTGGATGTCGCTTGCGCTAATCCCCCCCACAACGGTCTTACAGCTTTTTGTCGGTCAGATTAAGCTAGTGACATCCGACAACTGAATCGATTACTTCCCGCCCAATTGCTCCCGCCCTGCGTCAGTTAAATCCGCAGGCGTGGCTCGCCCCGTGAAATCCACTTCGAAATCATCGGCCGCGAAGTCTGGTGGTGATTTTCCTTCAACAAATGCTGGCCACTGGCGCTCGAGATAGGCGGCATTTTTCTCACACCACGGAGCTGCAGCGATATACATCACGTTACTGTCGAATTCTCCAAGGTGTTCATTTTCAACGGCATGGATCACATCGCAGTGCCAGAACACGGTATCACCTGCTTCCATATCTGGAATTGAGGAAATCCCTGTTAATAAAAGGGGATGCCATTGCTCGTTAATGGATAGTGCTCGCCCTGGCTTTGCTCCACATAAGGATTCTTCCGGCACATCGTCTTGAAGTGCGCGCAGTAAGATATAGGCCATTGCATTTGCGATCGGCAGTAGTGTTAGCGTGCCACCATGTTTGCGTTGCGGGCTAAGTGCCGTCCAACCCTGGAAAGTACGGAACATGGAACACACTGCTGGGGATGGGAACTCACGCACTTCGGTACGGCCTTCCGCAGCAAAGGGATTGTAATTTTGCCAGTCACCGGTAAACACATGGCGGTAAACATGGCGGAAATTCTCATCCAGCCAGCGCTCAACTGAACCGCCATCGACGTGTGGCGAGAGGCCCAAAGAGTTAGAGCGCGGCGGGCGGCGGCGAGTACGGTCAGCGTAACTCACAACACGATTCGGATCGAAATGTTGCTTACCGTTGCTTTCGGTTTCCCATAAATTATTCAGGAAAACCTGTACCGCTTTCATACGGGCATGCTGGCGAGCTTCAACTTGTGGTTTAGACCAGTAAATACCGTAAATTTGCGGCTTACTGGCGGCAAGATTGCCGAAGTAGTTATCTTCTGCAGCATTCTTTAGTTTTTCGACAAAGTTATTCCGCTCCAGGTAATTTCCTACTTCTTCATTCCAGGCTTGAGCCTGGGATTGTGGGAATACACCTTTTACAGTGCAGCAACCGCGCTGGCGAATCAGGGCTTTTTGCTGATCACTGACGCGATTGTTGACGATATCGTCGGCGTTGATTTGTGGTACCGGGTTTTCACCACGGGCCATCTCATCACGGATTGCGTCAATCTGGTGCTGCATATCGCCTTCGAGTTGTTCAAACACAGCTTTGTAGTCCGGCAATTCGTGGCGAAGCTTTTGTTTTATCTCACGGATTGCACGCGGTAAGTCATCAATGTGTAGGGTCATGGCGAAACTCCACGTCTATTAGAAAGAGGTTATATGAATGTTGCGACATGGTTAATGTAATCGATGGTTATCAAATAAAATAGGGATTAGCTTCAAATGAAGTATCCTCTTTTTGTGCATCATAAAAATATTTCGTTTTTCCTCTCGACAGATGTTTTTTATTCAGGCTATTTTCTAATCAGGCCATATCGCGTGGCAGCGTCGCTCGGACGGTCCGGGCGCTAACGTTAATCTGAGGAATTTATGGCTGACTCCAGTCCAAAGCGTCGTTTTTCGCGTATCGATCGTCTCCCTCCGTATGTATTCAACATCACCGCTGAGCTGAAAATGGCGGCGCGTCGTCGCGGCGAAGATATTATCGATTTCAGTATGGGCAACCCTGACGGCCCAACCCCGCCGCACATCGTTGAGAAACTCTGCACCGTCGCACAGCGTGAAGACACCCACGGTTACTCGACTTCCCGAGGCATACCGCGCTTGCGCCGCGCGATTTCGCGCTGGTACAAAGACCGCTATGACGTCGAAATCGACTCTGAAAGCGAAGCTATTGTCACTATCGGCTCGAAAGAAGGACTGGCACACCTGATGCTGGCAACGCTTGATCATGGCGACATGGTACTGGTGCCAAACCCAAGTTACCCCATTCATATTTACGGTGCGGTCATCGCCGGTGCGCAAGTTCGTTCGGTGCCGCTGGTGGAAGGCGTCGACTTCTTTGCCGAGCTTGAACGAGCTATTCGCGAAAGCTATCCAAAACCGAAAATGATGATCCTCGGCTTCCCGTCGAACCCAACAGCACAGTGTGTTGAACTGGAGTTTTTCGAAAAGGTTGTCGCTTTAGCAAAACGCTACGACGTGCTAGTGGTGCATGACCTGGCCTATGCCGATATCGTCTATGACGGCTGGAAAGCCCCGTCAATAATGGAAGTCCCAGGTGCACGGGATGTGGCCGTTGAATTCTTCACGCTGTCGAAAAGCTACAATATGGCGGGATGGCGCATTGGTTTTATGGTGGGCAATAAAGAGTTAGTCAACGCGCTTGCCAGGATCAAAAGCTACCATGACTACGGCACATTCACCCCGCTACAGGTCGCGGCAATTGCGGCACTGGAAGGTGATCAGCAGTGTGTACGTGATATCGCCGAGCAGTACAAACGCCGCCGTGATGTCTTAGTTAAGGGCTTGCATGAAGCTGGCTGGATGGTTGAGTGCCCAAAAGCGTCAATGTATGTGTGGGCGAAAATCCCTGAGCAGTACGCGCAGATGGGGTCACTGGAGTTTGCTAAAAAGCTGCTTCAGGATGCGAAAGTGTGCGTTTCGCCAGGTGTTGGGTTTGGTGATTACGGCGACACGCATGTTCGCTTTGCTCTGATTGAAAACCGCGACCGCATTCGCCAGGCAGTACGAGGCATTAAAGCCATGTTCCGTGCGGACGGTTTATTACCAACCACGCAGAAATCTTCTTCAGATTTAGCCGAATAAAAACGAAAACAGGAGCCTTATGGCTCCTGTCTCTCATTGTTTGATAGTTTGATATTCAGGTTATTCAACCATCATCACAAACGTACCCACCCACACTAACAAAATGAACGATAAGCCCATCATGAAATATTTCACGTTACATTGCTCCGCGCGTGTTTCCGCGCAATCGTGCTAAAAATTCAGTATAGAAAGATGAAACCGCAGTTCGGGTGTTTTGGGATTTACTTCACTCGATAAAGCCGTTTCATATTGCATTTTGATAACGATTCATCGATTCGCCGGCGCTAATGTACTCCCCATATCAGGCTAAATACAAGCGTCAACAAACGGCTAAGACATTCATTTTTTAAACTTTACATTTCACATAAATAAGTGGTTATAAAGTCAACTAAATTCAATTGGTTATGTGGGTTGGTGTCTGGCGGGGATGAGATGAAGAACAGGCTCTTTTGAGCCTGTATTAACGATGGTTATCAGACTTATTTTACTGCGTCGTGGGCATTTTCCATTGCCTGTTTCATCGCTGCGTTATTAACTGAGTTTTGTCGGTTCTGCTCAGAAAGATAACAGGTATCTTTACTGATTCCCTGTGCCTGGCATTCAGCCATGCGCTGAGCAGGAGAACTACAACCAGCCAGTGCTGCGGCCATAACCAACATCAACATTACTTTTTTCATTGCTGTTTAACCCAAAATTGAGAAGAAGCCGCCGAAGCGAAACGCCATAATCTGGCGCGAGCATAATCCATCATTTTTAATACGGGTAAACTAAGAAAAAGCCTAATCATTGATATGAGTTATGAATGGTGCCGGAAATATTTGATTTTTAATCCAGGTGCTGATTACCCACCCCAGATTTCAGCAGTGCAGCAATATGGCGTGAAAGCCTTTCAGCACTCAGGCGGGAATCGCCATTACGAATTTCCTGTTGCAAGCGGGCAACAGGCATTAGCGTTAAACCGAACAGCGAAATAAAGAGAAACTCCGGGTCGAGATCTGGGTTTAAGCGGCCTTCATCCTGCCATTTGTGAATCCAGTTCACCGCCGACTGTTTCTCTTTTGTGCCGAAACGGGCATCAATTCGTTGCTTCAATAACCCGGTTTCACTCAATACTTCTCTTATCCAAAGCGGAGCAAACCACGGGTAAAGCAACGAGACATCAATGAATTTCTGCGTCAACGCGGTCAGCGCACCCACCGGGTCGTTTGGGTGTAGCTCAAAAGCGCCACCCATTGATGCCCGCGCCGGCATATAACGCTCATCAATTAATACATCCAGCAATTGTTCGCGGGTCTTGAAATAGTAATGCAGCATGGCTGGTGTCACGCCTGCAGCCGCGGCAATGGCGCTCAGAGGGGTTTGTGCAATCCCCTGATTTGAAAATAGCTTCAGCGCGATATCAATCAAGTGCTCACGCTTATCGGTGTTGTTACTGGTGCCTGCTGGGCGGCCAGGGCGGCGACGTTTTTGGCCATTATCAATATTATTTTCGGATTTATCAGGGCCGTTTACAGGTGACATTTTGTGCGCACTCCATTGACCGTATGAAACTATTCCATCTATATTAATTACCCAGTTAATTAATTACAACCCGGCAGATAAAATGACAGTCACCGAAACGCCCCAGACAGAAACGCAACAGCAAACGACATCGATTCGTTTGCTGTTTTCCGCGCTGATGCTGGTCATGCTGCTTGCGGCACTCGACCAGACCATCGTGTCTACCGCCTTGCCGACGATCGTCAGCGAGTTGGGTGGGCTGGAAAAACTCTCCTGGGTGGTGACGGCTTATTTGCTCTCTTCAACAATTGTGGTGCCGCTATACGGTAAATTTGGCGACTTGCTTGGGCGGAAAATCGTCCTGCAAGTCGCTATTGTACTGTTCTTACTTGGCTCGGCATTGTGCGGCCTGGCGCAGAATATGACGCAACTGATTCTAATGCGTGCATTGCAGGGGTTGGGCGGCGGTGGCCTGATGGTCGTGACAATGGCGGCAGTGGGTGATGTCATCCCTCCGGCTGAGCGTGGGAAATATCAGGGCTTGTTTGGCGGGGTATTTGGGCTCGCTACGGTCATTGGTCCGCTGATTGGCGGTTTTCTGGTAGAGCATTTTTCCTGGCGGTGGATTTTTTACATCAACTTGCCGTTGGGTATTTTCGCCTTGCTGGTGATTGGAGCTGTGTTAAAACCGCAAACGGCACGTATTCGCCACCAAATTGACTTCCTCGGCGCAGGTTATCTTGCGGCGTCGCTGACCTGTTTGATTCTGTTTACCAGCCAGGGCGGCACGGTAATGGCATGGTCCGATCCCCAATTGTGGTGCATATTTGCTTTCTTCGTGGTGACGCTTGGTGGTTTTATCTATGAAGAACAGCGGGCTTTTGAGCCAATCATTCCGCTCGGCCTGTTTCGCGACCGTACCTTCCTATTAAGTTGCCTGATTGGTTTTATCATCGGCATGTCGCTGTTTGGTTCGATGACTTTCCTGCCGCTCTATTTGCAGGTGGTGAAGTCTTCCACGCCGACGGAAGCGGGGATTCAGTTGTTACCGCTGATGGGCGGACTCATGCTGACTTCGATTATTAGCGGGCGCATCATCAGCAAAATTGGGCGTTATCGTATCTTCCCCATTCTTGGCACGTTGGTGACGTTCATTGCCATGGCATTGCTCGGTACGCTTAAAATAGATACGTCGATTCATATTCTTTATATGTATATCGCACTGCTGGGATTTGGCCTCGGGATGGTGATGCAGGTGCTGATACTGGCGGTACAAAATAGCGTTGAGCAGAAACTGATTGGGGTTGCGACCTCCAGTACTACGCTGTTCCGCCAGATTGGTGGCTCGATAGGTGTCGCGGCTTTCGGTGCGATTTTTACTAACGTGCTGCAAAACAAACTTATTGAGCTGATCCCACCGGATGTCCAACTGCCACACCAACTGGGTGCGAAAGCGGTACATGAACTTCCGGCAGCGCTGCAGAATGATTATTTGCAGGCATTTGGTTCGGCCTTGCACTCGGTGTACATGATTTCGGCGTGTGTAGTAGTGCTCGCATTTGTGCTCTCATTGCTGATGAAAGATGTCCCGCTACGCAAATAATGTATGCTAATTATCAATAGATAAGTGATTGGGCGAAGAGGGCAGCGATGGTCACAGCGATAGATTTAAATAGCGATTTAGGAGAGAGTTTTGGCGCGTGGACGATGGGTGATGACGCCGCGATTCTGAAACTTGTTAGCAGTGCCAACGTTGCCTGCGGCTTCCATGCTGGTTCACCGGCTGCGCTGTTATTAACACTGCGAGAGGCAGCCCAACAAGGCGTGGCAATCGGTGCGCACGTCTCCTATCCTGATTTGGTGGGGTTTGGTCGTCGTAATATGGACGTTGCCCGAGATGAATTAATCGCTGATGTGATTTACCAGATTGGCGCACTGCAAGGCCTGGCGAAAGCGGCGGGCACCGAAGTGCGTTATGTAAAACCACATGGTGCGCTCTATAACACTATTGCCCAGGACGAGCGGCAGGCTTTAGCGGTCATCGACGCTATCCTTGCCATTGACCCTCGTTTACCGCTGGTGGGCCTTGCGGGTTCCCGTGTGCTGGATTTGGCACAGGAAAAAGGGCTACGAACTATTGCTGAAGCCTTTGCCGATCGGGCCTATCACGCTAATGGTACGCTGGTTTCTCGCCGTGAGGCCGCCTCCGTACTGCATGATGCGAAGCTCATAGCACAACGTATGCTGCAACTAATTACCCAGGGTGGCGTGACATCCATCGAAGGCCAGTTTACCCCTATCAAAGCCGACTCCATCTGTGTACATGGCGACAGCCCAGGCGCTATCGAGATGGCTCGTCAGATTCGTAACCTTCTGGAAGAGAAGGGCATTGCTATCCATTCATTTATCGTTTGAAATAAATCCCGAAAACTCTCTTGAAGTAGTTAGCTACGTAAAATCACAACTCACTCAGCAATATGGAAAGCAAAAAAACATTCTAATAAAATTTTTTTTGCTTTCTCAATTTGTGCTTAACATTGACATTAAAGAGTGGATTGTATTTTATTGGCTATTTTAGAGTGTGTCTGAATATTAAATAATATTGTATTATACTGCGGTAATTGTCGATCGTTGTTCAAGAGTTATATGTCATGATTAATCGTTCAAGACTAAAAAAGTGTTTTTGACTAAAATTAAATTAACAAAAAACAAACACTAAATTAACCAGATTAATGAGTAGCTTACAACGAAATATCATTAATGTTTTACGAATAATCTGATTGTTTAATTTATATAAATTATTCTGACAGCTAGGTGTTCAGCCTGTTTTTCTTTGAGGTGGTAGTGAGAAAGTTTTTTATCTTTTGTAAAGAGGGGGCGGGCTCGCAGGTGGTGAGTTGTATCGTTAATAGCAGACTTTTTAATGCTATCGCCTCAAGCACCATGGCAATGGTCCCGCTTTTCGTTGCATGCGGTATGCTAGAGCTTATTTCAAGTGTCTCCTTAATTGCTGGGTTCGAAAATATATATTCATGGTTGTCGCTTTTAAAAGAAGGTTTGGTAAAAATAGCTCCAATAATGTTGAATGTCTTCTTATCTATGCACTTTGCAAGGCGTAACAGAATACCCCCAATGAGTTTGGCTTTAATTAACTTAGGTGTGTTAATTATAGTGAGTAGCTTTTTTAGCGAGTCACCTTACTTCTTTCTGGATGTTAATATTTCTGCATCCATGCTTCTTGGTGCGACAACCGGTATAGTATGCGAAAAAACAATTAACTATATTCATGATCGTAAACATGAAAGGTTTTTCGCATGGTATTTATTTTGTGGCGCTGCGCTGGCATTTATACTGCTTTATTTATGTGGTTCGCTTATCAAGTTATGGAAAGGGGATTTATATTTTATTGTTAGTGGAGTGGCGCGCTCTTTATACCCGAGTGATTATTTTCACGGGTTGATATATTTATTATTCTGTGGGGCTTCCTGGTTCTTTGGCCTCAACGGCGAAAATTTATTAGAAACACAATTACACTCATTAGTCCTTTCCACTAACAATAACATTGCTGCCTGGCATGCAGGCCATGCAACGTTAAATGTGATCAGTAGTATGTTTTTTAACGTCTGGTGCAATATTGGTGGCAGTGGTTCAACGCTTAGCCTTGCTGCAGCGATGCTATTCAGCGATAAAAAATATTATCGTAAACTACTCAGCGTTTCTGCGCCTTTATCAATATTTAACACCAATGACACGCTACTGTTTGGCGTGCCCATCGTCCTCAATCCGATAATGATTATCCCCTTTATTTTAGTGCCTATGATGAACTATACAGTGGCCTATGTAGCAACCATCGTCGGGCTCATTCCACCTTTGCAGAGTCAATTTTCATGGGTTACGCCACCACTGATGAATGCATGGCTGGCAAGCGGAGGGTCGGTAAGAATGGTCGTGTTACAAATAATGGTTATTGCTATTGGTGCGAAAATTTATCACGCTTTTCTGAAGGTCATGGAGTCTCGAATTAATTTTAATGATAAGATACTGCAAGATTTAAATGTCAGTCTGTTATCACAAAATGAAGTGATTAATCATCCCGCTGAATTTAATTCCGTCCGTAGCAATAACTACCTGGCAGAAATGAATGATCATTTCATTGCACAAGATAAAATAAATAATCTCAGAAAAAATGGTGATTTCATTTTATATTTTCAACCTCAGGTGAAACTCCCTGAAAATGAAATCATTGGTTGCGAAGCACTTATTCGTCATAAAGCTAAAGATGGCACAATAACACCTCCTGTTTTTCTTGAATATTATGAACGTTTAAATTTAATGCCTGAAATAGATTTTTGGGTTTTACAGACTGTGGTTAATATAATCCGCACCCAGCTTTTAGGCTTCAAAGGCTATACAATGTGTATTAACATGTCGCCACAAACATTGAGTGATAATCGACTACACTCTATCATTAAAAAATGTTTAAGTGAGCCTTTGCCAAATGGATGGGTGTTAGAGTTTGAGATAACCGAATCGCAAAAAATAAGTGATCCGAAAATGCTTTCAAAGTGTTTGAGCGAAATTAAAGCCTTGGGGGTTAAAATTTCTCTTGATGATTTTGGCTCTGGCTACTCAACTATTTCATATATCAATGAATATGATCTTGATAAAATAAAATTAGACAGAAGCTTAGTGCAAAATCTTAATAAAGATAATGGATTTTGCTTTCTAAAAAATGTTGTGACTCTTTGCAAGGGAACAAATGCAATGGTTCTTATTGAAGGCGTTGAAACTGAGGACGAGAGAAAAAAAGTGTTCTCTGCCGGTGTATCCTATGCGCAGGGATTCTTATTTCACCGACCGCTTCCATTACAAGAGTTATGTTCAGTTCTGGTTAAAAAATGAACCACTTAGGGACTCTCCGTTTTCCGAATCATGGCGGAGGTTCTTCCCTTTGACTAAGCTCAATTGAGTGATGTTACTTTCATCATGGTGTGGCTAAATCTTTTCTTCTGGCTGGATTGAAATAATGAAAATAACACCCGCCGATAAATCTTCACCCGTTGTCGAAAAACCGTTCTGGCTTAACTTTGACTTTCAGGTGCGGCGCTATGGTTTTGTCCTGCTGTTGCTGATTGTTGTTGCCGCCTTGTGCGGGATATTTTCAAAGGGATATCTGAGTGATTCTCACCTTTCCAATACCAATGGCTCGCTTTCCCTTCATTATGAAAAATTCAATCGGCTGATGAGTGATGCTGACATGAAAATTGTTTCAGTCTCATCCCTTGGTGATCACAACCGTATTATTTTTGGCGGTGATTTTATGGAGAGTTTTCGCGTTGATTCTCTGCAACCGCAGCCGGATAAAATGTACAGCCTTAATGGAGAAATGATCGTTGAATATGACAAACCTACAGCAGGTGCGCAGCAAACACTGTGGCTAAGTCTTACCCCGATGAAAGCAGGCCTGATTAAAAGCACGATAGCGGTTGATGGCGGACCGGATATTACATTCCGGCAAATTATCTATCCCTGAGGTGGCCAGACAATGGATATGGTATTAAGGGCTCTTGCCATTTACTTGATATTGATGGTGGTTTTTAAGATTGCGGGTCGGCGTGCCCTGCTGCAAATGACCTCTTTTGACCTGATATTACTGCTGATTATTAGTGAGGCCACCCAACAGGCACTGCTGGGAAATGATTTTTCAGTGACCGGCGCGATGATTACGATCGTCACTTTAATTGTGGTGGATATTCTGTTTGGCATGATTAAAAAATATCTGCCGGGAGCGGATGATCTACTTGATGGAACGCCGGTTATTCTGGTGGAAAATGGCTACCTTTTTCAGGACAAAATGAAAAAAGCCGATATTTCCTGCGACGATATTTTGTTAATGGCGAGAGTTGACCACGGCATTACCCGGCTTGATGAAATTAAGTTTGCGATCCTGGAAACCAACGGTCATATCTCCATCGTCCCAGAATCCAAATAAAGTGCCAGAACGGAGAAAGGCATCCCCGTTCTGTGGCCGCACTTTACAGCGTCCCGGTACCACCATCTGAACACCACACCTGGCCTGACGTAAAGCTCGACTCAGGCGAGGCAAGCGTCACATACATCCCGGCAATTTCTGCAGGCTGCCCTGGTCTGCCAAGCGGCGCGGACTCACCGAATTTTTCAATTTTCTCTTGTGGCTGACCGCCGGAACACTGCAAAACCGTCCAGTAAGGGCCGGGAGCGACCGCATTCACCCGGATGCCTTCTGGCCCAAGCTGTTTTGCCAGCGACTTAGTGAATGCCACGATGGCCGCTTTGGTCTGGGCATAATCGAGCAGAATTTCGCTGGGGAGATATGCCTGAACCGACGAGGTATTAATAATAGATGCACCGCGCGGCAGATAATCTAACGCGGCTTTAGTTATCCAGAACATGGCGTAAACATTGGTCTTGAACGTCGCATCAAAGGCTTCTGTAGTGAGATCTTTAATCGACTCGCAATACTGCTGACGACCCGCATTGTTCACCAGCAGATCCAATCCCTCAAGCTCTTGCGCAGCCTGTTTCACCAGCTGTTGGCAGAATGACTCTTCGCGAATATCTCCGGGAATGGCAACCGCTTTACGCCCAGCCTCGCGAATCAATTCGATAACCTCTTTAGCATCTTCCTCTTCTTCAGGCAGATAGTTGATTGCAACATCCGCACCTTCGCGCGCAAAGGCGATAGCTACCGCCCGGCCAATCCCGGAATCACCACCGGTTATCAGTGCCTTTTTCCCCGCCAGACGGCCACTGCCTTTATAGGATGTTTCGCCGTGATCGGGGCGCGGCGTCATTTTCCCGGCAAGCCCAGGGAAAGGCTGTTTTTGATGGGGAAAGGGTGGGGTAGGGAATTGATCTGCGTGTGTTTCGTTACGGTTTGCGGGTATGTTTTTGTTATCACTCATACTTTTCTCCTGTTGGCATTTCAAACGCAGACAGTAAGCTTAGGACAAACTCGGCAGGCTGGAGAGCAACCAGGATTTCCCCTGGCGTTAAATACATTCATGAGCACGATTCATAATGGCTATCCGATTATCCTGGATTATCTTTTTGCGCGCAGTCGTTACTATAAGCGCCTGACTTATTTGGGTACGAAATTCTATGATTGACTCTCAGGCGCGCGTGCAGACCGCAGCCAGTAAAACGGCCGGCCTCTCTTTCGTGATTATTCTTAGCGCGTTAATGGCGTTCACTTCTTTATCGACTGATATTTATTTGCCAGCCATGCCGTTAATGGCCCAGGACCTGCACGGCAATGCAGAACTGACGATAACCGGGTTCTTAATGGGCTTTTGTGTCGCCCAGTTGATTTGGGGGCCGTTAAGCGATCACTTTGGCCGCCGCCTGCCCTTATTTATTGGTATGGGGCTGTTTATGATTGGCTCAGTAGGCTGCGCACTTTCCACCGACATTTCGCAGATTGTTTTCTGGCGCGTGTTCCAGGCTCTGGGTGCCTGCACCGGGCCGATGCTGGCGCGAGCGATGATCCGCGATTTGTTTAGCCGGACGCGTGCCGCGCAAATGCTATCAACATTAATGATCATTATGGCGATTGCACCCATTGCCGGGCCACTGCTCGGTGGGCAGATGATTAAAATCACCTCCTGGCACGCAATTTTTTGGTTGCTGGCAGTGATTGGCGGGATGATGTTTATTTCACTGTTCTGGTTGCCTGAAACATTGCCGCAAGAAAAGCGGGTAAAAGCCTCGTTACCCAGCGCATTTCGTAACTACTACGCGCTACTAACGAACACTACTTTCATGCGTTTTACCCTGTGCCTGACCTTCTATTACGTCGCGGCCTACGCGTTTATTACCGGCTCGCCGTTTGTCTACATCACTTATTTTGGCGTGGAGCCGCAGCACTACGGTTGGCTATTTGCGTTGAACATTGTTGGGCTGATGGGCATGAGCGTGATAAACCGCCGTCTGGTGCAGCGTTATCCGTTGGAAGTGTTGCTTAAATTCGCCGTCGTTACTGCCGCCGTTGCCGCTCTGGTTCTGGCCGCTGCTGCGAAGCTAGAAATTGGTGGGTTGATTTTGATTGTGGCGGCCGTTTTTGTCTTCTTCTCGATGAACGGCATTATTGCCGCAACCTCTACCGCCGCCGCGCTGGATTCAGTACCAAACGTTGCTGGTTCCGCATCCGCCTTTATGGGGTCATTGCAGTACGGCAGCGGGATTATCTCTTCGTTGCTGTTGGCACTGCTCAGTGATGGAACGCCGTGGACAATGGCCTGGATTATTGGCTTGTTCACCGTAGCCAGTGCGGTAATGGCATTGAGCACACGAAGCACCCAGTAAATATCAATACCTTGTGCTGGCCTCTGCGTTGAATAAATCACGCTGCAAACTCAATGGGTAATGCCATTTATTTGAGAGGCTAAAGTTTATAAAATATTATCATCAACCGGAGATAATAAATTGCACGGTTGCTGAGATATAAGCAAAAACTATTGCTGAGTCAGTTTATTTATTAGAACCTGACTCAGCATATTTATCTCTACCAGATATAGCCGACGGCAAGGAGCCCATACAGCTCTCCGTTATGCTGAACGATTGGACTATCAGCGATATCTTTGTCATAAAATTCATAGTTGGCAGCAAACATTCCTAGCCATTTGGAATTGAAGCGATAGCTGGTAATTACTGCAGCCATTGGGGAGAAGGTAGTACCGGTATCCCATTCCGAGCGTTCAGGTGTTGCTTCGCTTTTCGAGACACCGCCGAAGTAATAGTTCGCCATCTTATCGCTGCGAATCATCATCCCCATGCCGGGCATAACCAACAAATTTCCCTTAATGATTGGAAAATCAGCCCACAGCAATAATTCCTGACCATTACTACGGCCTGTTACATCTGAACTAATTCGCGCACTAAGCAGGGCGTAAGGGGTAATGAGAGTTCCACCGACACCAGCTTCTAACTCTGATTTTCGCTTGTTCATCCCGTCGAATGCATCTTCATCATCGGGGTCAAGGTTACCAAAGCGGAACCTGCCATATGCATAAGCAGCTACTTTATCGTCCAGGTGAAAGTAGTAGCGCGCACGGTCGCCCAGATACATAAATTGTTCGCCAAAATAGACAGCGCCGGGGATGATATAAGTATCATTTTTCTGCGCCTCGTAACGTGGCGTGCCACTAATGACAGCCCCGCCCAGGACCAGGCCTTTAGGGATGGGGCTGGTGACATTGTCCTTGGCGAATAAGTCTAAGGAGCCAAGATCAACTTCGGCTTTCGCGTATGTACTTATTAACAGCAGGGAGCAGAGTGCAGCAAACTGTCGGTCTGGTCTCATCTAGTTTCCCAAAAGTGGTGAGCGCGTGGGTATTCTCATTCTTGCCAAAATGTCTGTCCCGTTCAAATCTTTACAGATAATTTCATTATGTAAATGATGGGGCTGCTGTTGTACGGGCTTCTTGCAAAGTTTAGTTCACCGGCAAGAGAGAGAATGAAATTATTTATACTGTAATCAAGGTTATGCGACAGGTGTTGAAATAACCATCAATATTGGCAGTGAACGAAGCACTTTTAAATTAGATAATTACAGAGTGAATATCTTATTAGTTATATCTTTGTAGGTTTTAAAACTGCTGTTTAATTTATTGCCTACGATAAATCTGAGTGAGTTTGATTTGGAATGTAGAATAATGGACATTATTTCTTTAGTGATAACATCTTAACACCATGGATACAAATATATAATATCACTGTGTTATTTATGCACTTAGAGCGATTTTGCATAATAAATGCCATGATTATTCAAAAGTGGATGTTTTGTTTTTTATTTTAATAGGCTTGCATATGAATCAGCCTGATTTCTTTCTGGGAAATGAATTTTTTATTATTTGAGATGTTCCTCACTATATTTTTTAGTGTAAGTTATTATGTAGCTGGCTGTAGCGCGTATTTTATACAGAACTCATTGTGAATAAAAAGTTAATACTAATATTTTAATTAAAGAAAGATGTTCATTTTTAGACAAAGTGACACGTCGAAATTTTTATTTTGTTGCATCTATACCCAAAATAATTCGAGTTGTAGGAAGGCGGCGACGCAGTGACAAATTCGTCGGGAACGAATTTGACCAGCCAAAGGCTGGCCTCCGGTGAGAGACAGGAGTCTCTCATTAATCCCCGGGAGCTTAATCAAGTAAGTGACTGGTGGGAGCGAGTATTGCCAACGCACATGCAACTTGAAGTATGACGGGTATATGTAATATCAATATTCAGGGGCAAGTGGTTTGCACAACATTCTCGGTATCGTCAAAGTAGTCATTGGACAGGTTTTTGCTATTGCTGTTGATGGAACTCAGCGTGAACTGCATGAAGGGGATCGAATCTTCGCTGGAGAAGAAATCGTAACCAGTGCTAACGGCGCATTAACGGTGAACTTATCCGATGGTCATACAATGGATATGGGGCGTAATAGCCACTGGAGTGATCAAAGCGGCGTAACTGCCGCAGCTAATACTGAGCACGCGACTGATGATGTCGCAGCACTACAGCAGGCAATTACAGATGGTGTTGACCCGACTAAAGCCCTGGATGCAACTGCTGCGGGTAATGAAGCGCCAATCGAAGCTGGAACTGGTGGCGGCGGGCATTTTATTGAACGAGTGGAGCTGACTGGCGAAGTAGTTGATGCTACTTCAGGTTTTCCAACAGCGGGTCTCGGTTCTCTTGTTCACGATCACAACCAATTTGATACGTTTATTTCTCCAGCAAACGATTCCTTAAGTATTTCTGATGACCTTCCCCTGGCCGAAGTTGTGGCTCATGTAGTGGAGACACCGCTTACTACGCCGACGCCAGCAGAAGTGCCGCAGACGGAGCTGACGCCTGCATTTGTGCCGCAGACCGAACTGACACCCGCATTTGTACCGCAGACGGAGCTGACTCCGGCTCACGTTCCACTGACTGA
>NZ_LXEP01000007.1 GCF_001654835.1 Buttiauxella gaviniae ATCC 51604 | reverse complement strand
TTTGACTCCGGCTCACGTTCCACTGACTGATTTGACGCCCGCACAAGTCCCGATGACCGAACTGAAGCCTGCGAAACACCACGACCATGTCAGCATCACTATTGATAGTATTGAAACCGAGGAGGTTCCCTCAACGGACAAGCCGGATAGCGGGGTTACTCACGTTAATGGTGGCAGTGAATCACCGGATGGTTTCGATGTTAAAGATGGGAAAATAGTCAGCATTGGCTCAAATGTGCGTATCCATTTGAGTGAAAATGATAATGTGCCGGGATGTGCCGATCCTGAACACCAAATCCTGCACTACAACGATGGCAATGAGAAAGGCGACGGCAATTACTCCGATATCTTTGTCGTCCATCCGGGTAGCCAGTATCGGCAGGGAGATGGCACTTACCAGGACCTGCATTCCGTCGACGGCAATACGCAGCCTGAACAGGACGGGCATAAAGATTACGTCTTCGTTCAGGATGGCAAAGATTCGGATTACCAGATTGGCTACGGCACCAATAACAATTCGCAAACCAATGTGAATACTCAGGAGAACGTTTCGGTTACCGGGCTGGATGGTATGGGTCACTCCCTGCACCTTCAGGGCATAAACCATATCGAAGGGGTAATTCTTGGCGATGGCACTGTCCACACGCAAAATGTGGGGAGTACCACTGTTGAGACCGATACACCAGTCCAACAACCTGGTGAGCAGCATTCCGTAATCACCGGTACCGTAACGGGTGATGTCGTACTGGGCGATATCGTGAAACTGACCGTTAACGGCCACCACTATAAAGGTGAAGTGGTTGATCTGGGTAACGGGAAGCTTGGCTACCATATTGGGGTTGAGAGTGGTGATCTGAAAGAGGGGCTGCCTGTACATGTCAGCATTACTGTCAAAGGTGATGATGGGCATGCAACGCATGCAACAGCCGATCAAACAGTCAGCCATGATCAGGTCCCACCCGCGCCTTCAACTGATCATGTTAGCCCTGCACATCCGGCGAGCTCTGAGCAAGATGCAAGCGCTACCATCTCTGACTACATCGCTCACAACGACAGCACGGATTCGACTCCTGAAGCCCACCCGAGCCCCATTACCCAGGTAAATGGCGGCAGTGGCGCAGCTGAAGGCTTTGATATTCAGGATGGGAAGATTGTCGCCATTGGTTCGAATGTGCGTGTCTGGTTGAGTGACGGCGATACAGCACCGCACAGTGCAGACAGTGCTAACCAGATCACCCATTACCATGACGGCAACGTAAATAGTGACGGGAAATATGCCGATATTTATGTGGTGCATGATGGCAGTGGCTACACGAATGGTAATGCTCACCAGGGCCTGAATGCCATTAACGGCATGACGCAGTCAGTCGACAGCGGGCACAAAGGCTACATTTTCTTGCAGGATGGTTCAGAGGCTGATTATAAATGCTCACCAGGTCCTAATAACAATGCCAATTCTAACGTAAATACGCTGGAAAATGTTTCGATCACGGGGACACATAGTGATGCGGACCAGGGGCTGCATTTACAGGGTGTGAACCACATTGAAGGCGTCATCTTTGGTGATGGAACGCTGGCTTTTACGGCGAATGATAGCCGTACAACAGTGGTTCACCACGATGCTCCGGTACCCGCAGATATCCCTTCCGCAGCGCCACCTGTGCCTGTCGATGACGTTTCGGTCCACGCTCATGTTGACGCCGCAACGGTTGTTGAACACCACACTCAACAGGCACATCCGCTCAATAACTTGCTTGAAAGCAGCGATGATCTGTTCCTTCCGGCAGCAACTGCGCCAGCGGATAGCGCCACACATCAGCCCGATAATTCTGGTCTGGTGACCGGAAAAGGTGAGCATGCGCAAGAGCGCATAAACCTGAGTGATTTAGCTCATGAACTTGAGCATGGCACTGATATCACAAGCCTGATTAAAGGTGGTGAGCAACCGCATACCGATGCGACGGTTATCGATCCTAAAGCGCATGCGGCTCCAGTAATGGTGTCTGAGTCTGCGGGAATGGATAGTTTGCAGCATTCATCATTTGATCATTTATTGCATAAACCAGAACACCATTACTAACGCTTAACACCGGTAATGAATAAGAGCCTGCACGCGAAAGTGAGCAGGCTCTTTTTTTGCAGCCCTCTATGTCATGTTGAAGAAAATGCCATTAAATTAGAATAAAAATCAGCAGGATAACCTGGTTTTTTCTTATGAATTTGGGGTCGCTACGAACCCCTTTAACCTTGCTAAGGAGTCAGCATGCCACTGCATTTACGCCGTTTAGCTTTAATCCCTCTGTTTGTTCTTACCGCCTGTAATAGCCACAACACCACCGTTCCCCCAACCAGCACGCTTTCTGCCGCCGGATACCACCATCAGCAACTGGTTGTTGATAACACGACGCTTGAAATCTCGCGCAGCGCGCTAGAATACAACGTACAAAAAGTACAAAAACTGCTCGGTAATAAATCCACCATGTGCGCAATTCTGAAAGGGGATGCCTACGGGCACGACCTGTCGCTGGTCACGCCGGTGATGCTGGCAAACAACGTGCAATGCATCGGCGTTGCCAGCAATGAAGAACTGAAAACCGTACGCGATCTCGGTTTTAAAGGTCGTTTGATGCGTGTGAGAAATGCGACCGAAGAAGAGATGCGCCAGGCGACGGACTATGACACTGAAGAGTTAATCGGCAACCTGGATATGGCAAAACGCCTCGATGCGATTGCTCAACAACAGGGGAAAACGCTGCGTATTCATCTGGCGCTGAACTCCGGTGGCATGTCGCGTAACGGGCTGGAAGTCAGCAATCAGGAAGGGCTGAACGATGCTAAAGCCATCTCCGAACTGAGCCACTTGAAAATCGTCGGCATCATGTCGCATTACCCGGAAGAAGATGCGGCGGCGGTGCGCAAAGATCTGGCGCGCTTTAAAGTGCAGTCACAACAGGTTCTGGAGATTACCGGTCTGAAGCGAGAAGACGTGACCCTGCATGTTGCCAATAGCTTTGCGACGCTGACGGTGCCTGAATCCTGGCTCGATATGGTGCGTGTTGGCGGTGTGTTTTACGGCGATACCATTGCCAGTAACGACTACAAACGCGTGATGACATTGAAATCCTCTATTGCCTCGGTGAACCGCTACCCGAAAGGCAACACCGTCGGTTATGACCGCACTTACACGCTCAAGCGCAACTCCGTGCTGGCTAATATTCCGGTGGGTTATGCCGATGGCTATCGCCGCGTGTTCAGCAATGCGGGGCACGTATTGATTCGTGGCCAGCGTGTACCCATTCTTGGCAAAACATCGATGAATACCGTGGTAGTTGATGTGACTGATTTGAAAGGTGTTGCACCAGGGGATGAAGTTGTTCTGTTTGGTAAGCAGGGGAATGCGGAGGTAACCGCGACTGAAGTAGAAGATATCAGTGGTGCATTGTTTACCGAAATGTCGATTCTCTGGGGTGCTACGAACAAGCGCGTACTGGTTGATTGATATTCTTAGCCCAGCTTTTAGCTGGGCTTTTTCTATTAGCATCTCTTACTTTTATGGCCGTGAACTTAGAGGGTTGCAGTAAATCATTGGATGATCTCATCAAGAGGTATCATTCAGTCGGCATTTTGCTGGATCTAATGCCATATGCTTTGGTGGTATGCTCGTCATGGTTTTTCTAAGAACTCACGTTCTCCATATCAAAGTGAATCTATGGCGACAATGAAAGAGGTTGCCCTGTTGGCCGGAGTGTCGACAGCAACTGTATCTCGGGTAATAAATCAAACTTCATATGTTGAACCTGTTACGCAGGAACGTGTGGAGAAAGCTATGCGTGAGCTGAACTATCGGCGTAATGCAGCAGCTCTGGCACTCGCAAAACGCAGTGGCAATATGCTGGGGTTGTTAACCGGCAATCTGGCCGATCCGTTTTTTGCCCGATTAGCCCGAGGTGTAGAAGAAGTTGCACGCCAGCAGGGGTTTCGTCTGATGGTCTGTAGTGGTGGTCATCAGGCTGAGTTGGAAAAATCAGGCTTAGATTTTTTGATTAACCAGGGCTGCGAAGCCATTGTCGTGCATGCGACACGCCTGCCCGACCAGGATTTAATTCGCTATAGCACCCATACCCCCGCCATGGTCCTTGTGAACCGCTACATTCCATCAATATCACCTCGCTGTGTATGGCTGGATAACCAAAGTGCAGCGCGCCAGGCTACACGCCATCTATTAGAAAATGGTCATCGCTGTATTGCCTGTATCACATCAGACTTGCCCATTGATGACAGACAGCAGCGGCTGGAAGGCTACCGATTAGCGATGGCTGAATTTGGGATTACCCCGGAGAAAAGCTGGATAATTAGCGTGCCGTTTAATGAAGAAGGTGGAGAAACGGCTGCCAAAAAACTTCTCGATAGCCACATTCCTTTTACTGCGGCATTTACCTTTAACGATGTTATGGCCGCCGGTATGATGCGCGCCCTTCATCAACAAGGCGTTGCGCTACCTGAACAGTTATCGCTGGTGGGTTTTGATGATGTAGTACTCGCGCGTTATCTGTTCCCAGCCTTAACGACCATGCATTACCCGATAGAGCGCATGGCCCGGCATGCAGCTCTGCTCGCCATTGGGTTGCATCAACATGAAACGCCACCGCCGCGTTCATTGTGCTTTGCCGCTGAACTGATCGAACGAGATTCGGTGATGCGAAATAATTAATTGAAGGCATGTCGTCAACAGCGTTTTTTGTGACAAATGTCGCAACTGTACTCTTCATGTATGCGGTTACATGGCAGCATCCTTTCCATCACATTTGCATTGTTCTGTTCCCTTTACTCTGCACTCATCAAAATAAATCGGAACACAATTATGAAAGCGAATGAATCACACAACGACAAAAAAACGCTCTCTTTTGGGCTGGCTTTACTCCCCATAATCGCGATGCTGGCATTTCTCATCGTCGGATATGGTGTGATGGGATTGCGTATTGAGCCGTTGCTTTTGTGCTCTGCGGCTATTGCCGCAGGTCTGGCATATTGGCAGGGATATAACTGGGACGATGTGATGAACTCCATCGTTGCTAAACTCGCTAAAGCGATGCCGGTTATTATGATTTTGATTTGCGTCGGCGGGCTTATCGGCACCTGGATGTTTAGTGGCACCATTCCTTATATGGTGTACTGGGGATTGAAACTGATTAGCCCTCAATACATTCTTATCGCCGCATTTTTCCTGACCAGTGTAGTGTCAGTTTGTACCGGAACGTCATGGGGTTCGGCGGGCACGGTGGGCGTGGCGTTGATGGGGGTTGCTGCCGGGTTGGATGTTCCACTAGCGGCAGCAGCAGGGGCGGTGGTTTCTGGTGCCTACTTTGGCGACAAAATCTCTCCGCTGTCGGATTCAACCAATTTTGCCGCTATTGTTGCTGATACCACGTTGTTTGAGCATATCCAGCATTTGATGTACACCACCATTCCGAGTTTCATTCTGGCAGCCATTGTTTATCTGGTTGCAGGCCACAGCAGCATGATGGGCGAAGTTGCCACTCCACAGCGGGTGACAGACATTATTAACGCGCTCGATAGTCTCTATCACTTCCATATCGTACTGATATTGCCGCCGATTATTGTCCTTTGGGGAGCCATCAGCAAAAAACCGGTCATCCCGTTGATGCTTATTGCCTGCTTGCTGGCCATTATTCTTGGCGTCTGGCTTCAGGGATTGAGTGTTAAGCAGGGCCTGGATGCATTCATGGATGGTTTTAACATCAACATGTTCCCGCAGGGTTCTGATGGGATGATTGCCGATGTGCCTCGCCTGCTTAATCGCGGCGGCCTGTTCTCCATGATGAGTACAATCTTGCTGGTGTTCTGTGCTTTCTCTTTTGCTGGCGCACTGACACTAACAGGTGCACTGACTATCATTATCAACCGTTTGCTCACCGTTATTCATAGCGTAGGTCAACTGATTGCAGCCACTATCGGCACGACTATTCTGGTTACGGCTGCTACCAGCGACGGCAAACTGGCGCTGCTGGTTCCGGCCGAGCTTTATCAGGATGCGTATCGCCGCATGGGTTTAGATACTAAAAATCTTTCCCGCACCATTGAAGATGCGGGAACTGTGATTGAGCCTCTTATTCCATGGACCGCAGCGGGCGTCTATATGGCGACAACACTGGGCGTAAGCACTCTGGATTTCTTACCCTGGGCCGTACAGTGTTACTCCGCTATTTTCTTTGCTTTGATTTATGGTTTTACCGGGTTTGGTATCGCTAAAGCACCGATTAAGGTCACTACTCCAATGGAGAATTCAAAGCAGGAGGCTACATCATGAAAAACAATTTTGAGCAGGTGATTAATCGCCATGCTACGGGTTCAGTGAAATGGGATTTCATCGATCGTTATCAGAATATGCAAACCGACAATTTACTCCCAATGTGGGTTTCTGATTATGATTTTGCCTGCCCGCCAAATGTGTTGGAGGCGCTTCATCGGCGTGTTGAACATGGTGTATTTGGCTATAGCGAGCGTGATGAAAATTACTACACGGCGCTGACTAACTGGTTTGAGCGTCGTCATCAACTCCTGATTCACCCTGAATGGGTTTGCAGTATTGAAGGGGTAGTGCCGGGTCTTTCACTGCTGGTACAAATGCTAAGCCAGGTGGGTGATAGCGTTGTGGTTCAGGGGCCGTACTACGGATCATTTGCCAAGATTATTACGCTTAACCAGCGCAACCTTGTTGAGAATCCGCTGCAAGAAGATCCCGATGTGGGATATGTGATGGATCTTGAGCAGCTAGAGGAATTGTTTAGCAAATATCGCCCGCCACTGTTCATTCTGTGTAACCCGCATAACCCTACCGGGCGTTGCTGGAGCAAAGATGAGTTAACCAAACTTTTGACGCTATGTGAAAAATACGATGTGACGGTGCTTTCAGACGAAATCTGGGCTGATCTACTGCTGCCAGGATCAACGTTTACCTCTGTTTTGCATCTTGAGTCTCGCTGGCATTCAAGGGTAATTGCTGCCACATCAGCAAGTAAAACCTTTGGACTTTCATCCCTGCGGATCTCTAACTTCCTTATTCCTGATGCTGGGTTAAAGGCGCGATTTATCGAGCGTTTAAATGCGCACGGTCTGGACGTATTCAATGCGCTTTCGATGGAAGCTGCTACTGCGGCATATAATGGTTCCGAAAAGTGGCTGGACGAATTGCTTGATTATCTCGCGGCAAATCGTGATTGGTTTGTGTCGCAGATAGAGAACTATTTGCCGTGGTTACGTGTTGTTCCGGCACAAGGTACCTATTTGATATGGATAGATTGCCGAGCATTGGGCTTGAACGATAATGAGTTAAAGAGCGTGATGACTGAGATAGCCGGTATTGCTCCTTCTATGGGAAGTGGTTTTGGCCCAGCAGGCTCTGGCTTTATACGACTGAACCTCGGTTGCCCGCGCAGTTATCTTGAGCAAGCCATCAAAGGGCTACAGCGTATTGGCGCGCAGTAACTTCAAACACAATAATACGCCCCTCAGCCAGCCTTGGCTGAGGGGCGTATTTCAAAGGGGCTCTGGAAACTTTCCCTACCACATCAAATCATCAGGCACGACAAAGTCAGCATACGGGTCTTCTTCGTCTTGAGCTTCCTGGCTCAGCGTACTGTTTAATACGATATAGCTCGCATCACGCTGCGCAATTTTATCGGCAACACTTGCTGGGATAATCGCGTATTCACCTTCAGGATTTTTATCTGTCATCAAACGAGCAATAGCGAGACGGCCATTGGTTAATTGAGTCTGAGTAACCTTATCAACATAGATTTTTTTAATTAAATTGTTATCTGTGAAGTTATAGCCAATATCGCCTTTTGAAATAACAATTCTATTCATTTCAATAAGCTGTTTAATTTGAGCCTTATATTCTTTTGATAAAGCAGCCTGCTTTTGTTGTTCAACCAGCTCTTTATCACGCTCAATTTGCGCCTTTTTATTCTCTTCCACTGCCTCGCGCGCCTCACGAGCCTGAACTCGTGATTTTTTGGCCGTTCTCTGAACTTTGGCCATTTTTTTGCTGCTAACTAAGCCAGCTTTAAGCATCTGCTCTTGTAATGTGAGTTTTGTCATGTTCATGGTCTAAAAAAATCAAATCGTGGGCAAGATTATACCTTTCATACCAGAGGTAGTGTTGTTGTTTTTTTGCAGGCAACGCTCTATGGCTTAGCAGATTCAAAGATAAGTACAAAACCGGGATGGGTTATAGGGGAGACAAGAACTGGAATTATCTCAATGGACTATGGCGTCCACCTCAGCGAACTTGGAATGACGTTTGTTCTTAGCGATAAAAAATGATCGAGTGACATCACTTACTGCATAAGATTCCATATTCCCGATAACTCAGATCTGCAATTGATAAACATAAAATCTGAGTTTCTGGGAATGATTTCGCGAAAATGGAGATAAAACGGAGGTTTTTTTCGGTTAAGCTGTAACCATGTTTTGATATGACATCTCGGTCAGATTCATGGTCCAGGAACTCAACCTATAATGGAAAACAGTACTCCGCGACTGCCGCATGATCCCCATATGTGCCGCAGTTATGAAAAAAAGACTCGTAGCCCACTTGCACTCTATTCAGAGTATCAGCGTATGGATGTCGAGCTGCGGGCGCCATTGGCAATGAGCTACAGCCACTGGCATGGTCAGGTTGAAGTTAATGTGCCATTTGACGGGGATGTGGAATATCTGATTAATGATGAATTGGTGCGAGTCAAGCAAGGTTATATCACCCTGTTTTGGGCTTGTACCCCACATCAGCTTACAAATCCAGGCCATTGCAAACAAATGGCAATATTCAACTTACCAATGCATTTATTTTTATCCTGGCCGCTGGATCGCGAATTGATTAATCACGTGACTCATGGAATGGTGATTAAATCCTTATCAGCACAGCAACTCAGCATTTTTGAAGTTCAGCGTTGGCAACATGAACTGAATAGTACTAATGAGCAGGTTCGCCAGTTAGCAATCGATGAAATTGCCTTAATGCTAAAGCGCTTTAGTCTATCTGGCTGGCAGCCTGTGCTGGTTAATAAAACGTCACGCACTCAGAAAAATAGTCTTTCGCGGCACTCACAGTTTTATGTTAGCCAAATGCTTGAGTTTATTGCCACACACTGTGACAAAATTTTGACAGTTAACGCTATCGCGGAATATGTGAAACTGAACCCAAACTATGCCATGGGTATTTTCCAGAGAGTTATGCAACTGACTATGAAGCAATATATTACTGCAATGCGTATTAACCATGTGAGAGCACTACTAAGCGACACCGATAAGACTATTCTAGATATAGCTATTATTGCAGGGTTTCGTTCTAGTAGCCGTTTTTATAGTACATTTAATAAATACGTCGGTATGCCACCGCAGCAGTATCGTAAATTGAGTCAACAACGAATAAATCACCAACTCTACGTGGAGGGATAATTATTAAGAAAGCCCGTAGTAGTATTGTGTTGAAATAAATTCCATTATATTGGTATTGAAAGTATGTGATTTCCATGAAAATAATTGGGTTGGCCATTTTAATGTAAGGTTAAATATCATAGGCGTTTTTCTTATCTGTTCAAATACAAACCACTAACTATTGGATGGGATTATGCAATTGAATAGCTATACTTCAAAAAGTAGAAGGGAATTATCTTTTTTTTGGTCTGTTTTGCCTATGGTCGTAATGCTAGGCGGAATTAGTATTGGGTATTTTGTTTTTAACATCCGTGCGGAGCCCATGATTTTGATGGGGACAGCTACTGCTTCATTTATAGCTATAGCTCATGGTTTTACGTGGGATGACATTCTAAAATCCATTTGCGAAAAAATATCTGAGGCTTTACCCGTAATACTGATTGTAGCGAGTATTGGTTTCTTAATTGGAGCATGGATGGTCTCAGGTACAATACCGATGATGATTTACTATGGTTTAAAGTTAATTAATCCTCAGTATTTCTATATTTCCGCATTTCTTCTTGGAGCATTAATTTCTGTTTGTACCGGTACCTCTTGGGGCTCTATCGGTACAGTTGGTATTGCGATGATTGGTGTTGCCATTGGATTGAATGTATCACTTCCAATTGCTGCCGGGGCTATTGTTTCAGGTTGTTGGTTCGGTGATAAACTTTCTCCAGTCTCTGATTCAACAAACATGGCCGCGCTGGCTGCTGGTGTAAATCTATACTCGCATATAGGCCATCTTTTGTGGACAACTGGCCCCGGGTTTATTTTATGTAGCATTGTATATAGTTATATGGGTATGGGTATGGGTATTGAGGCCTCTATTAGTACACCAGAGAATATTATAAAATTGATGGCGTCAATTGGTAGTGTTTATCATTTTAATATTTTCCTATTATTACCACCGATTATTGTATTGTATGGTTCTCTTTCAAAGAAACCGCCAATTCCTATGTTATTCCTGTCTACATTAATATCCATGATTCTCGCATTAGTTTTTCAGGGTTTCTCTGCGTCATCGGTAGGAGAATCGGTTGTGAGTGGCTTTAAGCTCTCTATGATCGAGGGTAGTAATGTATCTGCGCTTTCTTCTGATGTATCTCGCTTGCTGGAGCGGGGTGGTGCAATATCTATGTTTAGTAGCTTTGTTACTGTTTTCAGTGCATTCAGCTTTGCTGGCGCGATGAGCGCAACGGGCTCGCTGCATACGGTTATTCATGCTCTCACGAAAGGTGTCAAATCAACATTTCGTTTGGTCCTCACAACGATTATTACAACTTTTACCATCTGTGCATGTACAGCAAACGGTACTTTGCCATTATTGCTATGCGGTGATGCTTTTAAAGATGAATACAAAAGAAGAGGTCTTGCGGCAAAAAATCTCTCCAGGACAACTGAGGACGCAGGGACGGTAGTCGAACCTATTATTCCCTGGTCTGCGTCAGGTGTTTATTGCGCCACTATGCTGGGCGTATCAACACTAGACTATTTACCGTGGGCAATTTTGTGCTACAGCGGAGTTATGTTTGCATTACTTTGGGCTGCAACGGGTATCGGTATCGCTAAATGTGAACCGAGTGACGCCACTGAGAATATCGTTGAGCATCAACTATAATGTTAGAGTGAATTGAGTTTCATATTTACTCGAAAAATACGAATTAATTTATCTAAGTTACGCATGCTGTAGCAGAAATATTCTACGGATGAAATTTTTATGCGTGTTATTCAGTTTGTATTTTAAATCACCTTAGCTTTTCAGGTGATGATCCAGGAGTGTGTAATGTCTCTGTTTGATTGTGTAGTAGCAAGAGATGCTAGTTGTCGTAAATATGGGCAGTTACAAGAAATGTTTGGTACTGAAGATGTATTGCCTCTTTGGATTGCTGATATGGATTTCAGAACACCAGAGCCTATTATCAATACGCTACATTCTGTCGTAACTCAACCGGTGCAAGGATATAATCTAGAACACCCACAGTGGAAGAAGTCGGTTACCGAATGGTATAAGAAACGGTATGGTTTCGATGTCCAGGAAGGTTGGTTGCATTTTGTCCCTGGTGTAATAAGAACAATAGTATTGTCTTTAATGTCCTTAACAAAACCTGGCGATAATATATTAACATGCACCCCAATATATGATCCTTATCCAAATTTTATAAAGACAAGTGGCAGGAAGTTGATACAAACAGGATTAATCGAGAAAGGTGGATGTTATTATTTTGATTGGAGTGACTTCAAAGAAAAGCTAAAAACTTGCAAGATGTTCCTTTTTTCTTCACCTCATAATCCTGGCGGGATGGTATGGGACCGTGAAACAATTGAGAAGGTAAATAGATACTGCCATCGTGCAGGGGTCATTGTTGTATCAGATGAGGTTCATTGCGATTTAACATTGCCGGGCAAGCAACATATACCATTTTTTACGGTAAATGAGATGCTGGATAGCCAATCGATAGTGCTTACCTCTATCAGCAAGACATTTAATACCCCGGCTATACAAGGTGGGGTGGTTATTATTAAAAATAACGACTTGCGCAACAAGTTCTATGGTTTTTTGGATAACTGTTACCTGGCTGAAACAAACTCGCTACAACAGGCAGCAATTTATTCTGCATATACCAACTGTGATGAATGGCATCAAAGGTTACTGACTTATTTATCTGATAATGTTGAGTATGTAAAAAAAGAGATAGAAACAAACTGCCCGTTAATATCAGTTGTTTATGGCGGCGCATCCTATTTGCTTTTCCTTAATGCAGAAAAAATGAAACTCAGTGATGAGAATCTAAATTCATTTTTTGTACATGAAGCTAAGCTCGGTCTTTCGCCTGGTATTCAATATGGTCCTGGCGGAGAGGGACATATGAGATTAAACGTTGGATGCCCGCGCTCAGTACTCGTGGAATCAATGAGGAGATTAAAAGAGGCGTATAAGAACAGAAATAATGTCTAATGCTACAAAAAACGATTCATGTATTTAGTGTGAGTACCCATGCAGCAAACTCTGCCTTACTTGATGGATACGCTGCCCGATGTGTCGGGTAGCGCCATTCTGCTTGCCCGTCGACAGCGTTTCCCCTAGAGCGTAAGAATCGCAGTATCTGCAAACTCTCGGTTAGTTTTGACGCTGTAAGTGTTTTTGATAGGGTGATACGAAGATGAAACTAGGGATTTAGTCTTACATGCTGCTGATTTCATTGGGGGAATGAATAGAAATGGGTGTTAATGGTGTCCCCTGCAGGAATCGAACCTGCAACTAGCCCTTAGGAGGGGCTTGTTATATCCATTTAACTAAGAGGACCTAATGCCCTTCATACTTCAAATTGTGGGGTGTTGGCTGCATTCACAAATTCCAGTCACTTACTCAAGTAAGCTCCTGGAGATTTGTTCTTTTGCCGCCTATCCACAATTCGAACTATTTAGGGCATTGCGCGGCACAGTATACCCGCTTTTAGGTCTGAGTTAAGGGGCACGCCTGCTGATTGCCTGAATCGTAACCAGTTTCACGTTCTTCGCATCTGCTTTTCGCCCTTGCCGGCGTCTTCGCCGTTCTCAACTTCCTGTTTGCGCTTTGCTTTAGCCTTCGCCTCTGCTTTTTTCTTGTTGCTCATATCGTTACGGATTTGTGCGTGGCTAATCAGTGCGAAGATAAATGTGCCGCCGCAGATGTTGCCTGCGAGCGTTGGCAAGGCAAACGGCCAGAAGAATTCACTCCAGTGGATGGTACCGTTAAATACCAGGTAGAGAATTTCCACGGAGCCGACCACGATATGGGTTAAATCCCCCAGCGCGACCAGCCAGGTCATTATGATGATGACAAATATTTTTGCCGAACCCGCAGAAGGGAACATCCACACCATGGTGGCGATTATCCAGCCGGAAATAATGGCGTTGGCAAACATTTCCCCCGGCGTGTTGTGCATCACGTCCATACCTATCGAGACAAAAGCATCTCGCGTTTGTTCGTCAAATATTGGCATATATTCAAACGCGTAAGCGGCAAGTCCGGTGCCAATCATATTACCCAGCAGCACCATGCCCCATAGCCGTAGTAATAGAAGAAAATTTGAGCCGGTAGGTTTTTGCATCACCGGCAGCACGGCGGTGACGGTGTTCTCAGTAAACAACTGTTGGCGCGCCATAATGACGATGATAAAGCCGAAGGTATAGCCAAGGTTTTCCAGCAAAAAACTGCCGGGGACTCCCTCAAGATTGACGTGAAATACCCCTTTGGCCAGTAGCGATGCGCCCATTGATAAGCCCGCCGCAATCGCTGACCACAGCAATGCCATCGCGTCACGTTCCAGCTCTTTCTCCCCGTCCTGACGGATATGTTCGTGAATAGCCATTGCCCGTGACGGCAGCTGTTCTTCGTCGACTTCTATCTTTTCACCATGGTCTTTTTCGTCACTTTCGACTTCGATCTCATCGGTGGATTTGTCGATTTTGTCTTCTTTTAATTCATCCATTTTTCAGGCCACTCACGCGTTAACTGTTCTTTTAAGCGTAGCGGCTTTTGGCTTTATTCCCTGTAACAGCGGTGAATTTGACTTAATTTTGATCTTAGGTGTGATGATTACCTCTTTTGGAGTACCGCTGATGGGGCCGCCCATCTGGAGCAAAGCCTATGATGTGTTATGATTTTGTTTCCCGAGACAAGGAGTGTTCCTCAAATGCTTGATGCCATTAACCTAACCTGCGTACGTGACGACCGCGTGTTATTTAGCGAGTTGTCTTTCACCGTACAACCAGGTGAAATGGTGCAAATCGCCGGGAAAAATGGCGCAGGGAAAACGTCGCTTTTACGGATTCTGGCGGGCCTTGCACAGTCTGAGAATGGCGAAGTGAGGTGGCAAGGGGAAGGGCTGTCTCGTGCGCGCTATCAATATCATCAGGATTTGTTGTGGCTCGGGCATCAGCCGGGAATCAAAACAGTTCTTACCGCCTTTGAAAATCTCAGCTTCTACCACGCAAACAGTGCGGAAAGCCTACGTTGGCAAGCACTTACTGAGGTTGGTTTACTTGGATTTGAAGATGTTCCTGTTAATCAACTTTCTGCAGGGCAACAACGCCGGGTGGCGCTGGCCCGATTATGGCTGAGCTCGCAAAAGTTCTGGATTCTTGATGAGCCTTTTACCGCCATTGATGTTACGGGTGTGGAAAAACTTACCCGGCAGTTGAAGCTGCATACCGAACAAGGCGGCATCGTTATTCTCACCACGCATCAGCCACTGGCAGTCAGCAATGTGCGCCAGATCCATTTGCAGGAGAAACGGGCATGATGCGCCGAATTTTTCTGCATGAGCTGCGTGTGGTGTTCCGCAAAGGTGCGGAAATAGCCAACCCGCTGTGGTTCTTTCTGATTGTTATTACCTTGTTTCCGCTTGGAATTGGCCCTGAGCCACAACTCCTGGCGCGCATTGCGCCGGGCGTGATTTGGGTTGCAGCGCTGTTGGCATCGTTGCTGGCGATGGACCGGCTGTTTCGCGATGACTTTCAGGATGGTTCGCTTGAGCAACTGATGCTGTTGCCAATCCCTTTGCCGATGGTGGTGTTAGCGAAAGTGACCGCTCACTGGGTGGTGACGGGTTTGCCCCTGCTAATTCTTTCGCCGCTCGCTGCTTTGCTGTTAGGGTTAGATTTTTACGCCTGGAAAGTCATGGCTTTGACGTTGCTGCTTGGAACTCCGACGCTGAGTTTTCTTGGTGCGCCAGGCGTGGGTTTAACTGTAGGTTTGCGACGTAGTGGCGTGTTGTTGAGTCTGCTGGTGTTACCACTGACTATCCCATTGTTAATTTTCGCCACCGCCGCAATGGACGCAGCTTCCATGCATCTTCCGGTTGACGGTTACATGGCCATCCTTGGTGCGCTTCTGGCATCAAGCGCTACGCTAAGCCCGTTTGCCACGGCAGCGGCACTGCGCATTAGCGTGCAATAACAGTTTTGTTGGATGAAATATAAAAGCAAAAGATGATGTATCAATATTTTGTAGGGTGGATAAGCGAAGCGTCATCCACCAAAGCAACTTTTTTGTGAGCAACGATTATGTGGAAATGGTTACATCAACTCGCTAAACCCGAGCGGCTTTTTCAGCTTTGCGGGCGCATGGTGCCGTGGTTTGCGCTTATCAGTACGGTGTTGTTAGTGGTCGGTTGTGTCTGGGGTTTTGGTTTCGCTCCTGCGGATTATCAACAAGGCCAGAGCTATCGCATTATGTATCTTCACGTGCCTGCGGCAATTTGGTCGATGGGTATCTATGGCTCGATGGCAGTGGCTGCGTTTATCGGCCTGGTGTGGCAGATGAAAATGTCTGACCTCGCTGTGGCGGCGATGGCACCAGTGGGCGCGGTATTTACTTTTATTGCGCTGGTTACCGGTTCCGCTTGGGGCAAACCAATGTGGGGAACCTGGTGGGTGTGGGATGCACGTCTGACTTCCGAATTGGTGTTGCTGTTTCTCTATATCGGCGTGATTGCGCTGTATAACGCCTTTGACGACCGCCGCCTCGCCGGGCGTGCGGCTGGTATTTTGGTGTTGGTCGGTGTGGTGAATTTACCGATTATCCATTTTTCGGTGGAGTGGTGGAACACGCTGCACCAGGGCTCGACCAATATGCAGCAAAGTATTGACCCATCAATGCGCACTCCGTTACGCCTGACTATCTTCGGTTTTCTGATGCTGTTTGCCACGCTGACATTAATGCGCCTGCGCAACCTCATCTTGCTTCAGGAGCAGCGTCGCCCGTGGGTAATGGAACTGGCGAATAAAAGGAGAAGCGTATGACCAGCGCATTTTTAAACTGGACAGATTTTTTTGCCATGGGGGGCTATGCGTTTTATGTCTGGCTTGCTGTCGCGCTAACCTTCATCCCATTGCTGGTATTGGTGGTGCATACCCGTTTGCAGCACCGCACCATTCTAAATTCAGTCACGCGCCAACAGGCACGAGAAAAACGGATTCAGGCAGCACGTCAGGCAGAGGGAATTGAATGAATACGCGTCGCAAAAATCGATTATATCTGGCGCTTTCTGTGCTGGTGGGGTTGGGGTTAACGATCACGCTGGTGTTGTACGCATTACGCAGCAATATCGATCTCTTCTATACGCCGAGCGAAATCCTGTATGGCAAAGGTGAAAGCCACCAGTTGCCAGAAGTGGGGCAGCGTTTGCGCGTTGGCGGTATGGTTCAACCTGGCAGCGTGAAGCGTGATAACCAAACGCTGAAAGTGACATTCAAACTCTACGATGCCAGCGGGGTGGTGGATGTCAGCTATGTTGGCATTTTGCCGGACCTGTTCCGCGAAGGGCAAGGCGTGGTCGCACAAGGTGTGTTTGAAGCCGGTAACAGGGTTGAAGCGAAAGAAGTGCTGGCGAAGCATGACGAAAATTACACCCCGCCGGAAGTAAAAGAAGCGATGGAAAAAAATCACCAACGCGCTCCACAGGCCTACAAGGATAACGCCTCATGATGCCAGAAATTGGCAGTTTTTTGCTTTGCCTGGCACTCGGCTGGTCATTGTTACTCAGTGTTTACCCGCTGTGGGGCGTGACGCGAAATGATTCACGGTTGATGGCTTCTGCACGCCCTTTAGCGTGGGCGCTGTTTATCACACTGTGTGCTTGCTTCCTGGTGTTGGTGAATGCGTTTGTGGTGAACGATTTTACCGTGCTGTATGTGGCGAATAACTCCAACAGCGAGCTACCGGTCTGGTATCGCGTTGCTGCCACCTGGGGCGCGCATGAAGGCTCATTGCTGCTTTGGGTATTGTTGCTAAGTGCATGGACATTTGCCGTCGCGCTGTTTAGCCGTAGCATGCCGCAAGATGCCGTTGCCCGCGTGCTGGCGGTAATGGGGATGATTAATTTCGGCTTCTTACTGTTTATCATTTTCACCTCAAACCCGTTTACCCGCACGCTGCCTGACTTCCCTGTCGAAGGGCGCGACCTGAACCCGCTGTTGCAGGATATCGGGCTGATCTTCCACCCTCCGTTGCTGTACATGGGTTATGTCGGTTTCTCCGTGGCTTTTGCGTTCTCTATTGCTGCATTGATGGCCGGGAAACTCGATTCTGCCTGGGCGCGTTGGACTCGCCCGTGGACGCTGGCTGCCTGGTCATTTTTAACCATCGGCATTGTTTTAGGTTCGGCCTGGGCTTACTACGAGCTGGGCTGGGGAGGCTGGTGGTTCTGGGACCCGGTAGAAAATGCTTCGTTTATGCCGTGGCTCGCAGGCACTGCGTTAATCCACTCGCTTTCGGTGACGGAAAAACGCGGCAGCTTTAAAGCCTGGACGGTGCTGCTCGCGATTACCGCATTCTCGCTGTGCTTGCTCGGCACCTTCCTGGTGCGTTCGGGCGTGCTGGTTTCGGTGCACTCATTTGCCTCTGACCCGGCGCGCGGCATGTTTATCCTCGCGTTCCTGGTGATTGTGATTGGCGGTTCGCTGCTGTTGTATGCGGTAAAAGGCAGCAAAGTCCGTTCGCGCGTCGGCAACAGTTTGTGGTCGCGGGAATCATTTTTGCTCGGTAATAACGTGTTGCTGATTGCCGCGATGCTGGTGGTGTTGCTGGGGACGTTACTGCCGCTGGTGCATAAACAGCTTGGGCTGGGGAGCATTTCGATTGGCGAGCCATTCTTCAACACCATGTTTACCGCGTTAATGGCACCGTTAGCGCTGATGCTCGGGATTGGCCCATTGGTACGCTGGCGTCGTGATGAACCGCAAAAGCTGGTTAAACGCCTGGTGGTTGCCGTGGTGGTGACCGTCGCGCTGGCTTTGATTTTGCCATGGCTGATGCAAGATCGCATTGAAGCCATGACGGTGGTTGGTTTACTGATGGCGGTGTGGGTGTTTGTGCTGGCCTTAACCGAAGTTTATGACCGCGCCACACACCGTTACGGCTTGCTGAAAGGGTTGTGGAAATTACCACGCAGCCACTGGGGCATGGTGTTCGGGCATCTGGGGCTGGCGGTCACGGTGGTGGGTATCGCCTTTAGCCAGAATTACAGTATTGAGCGTGATGTGCGCATGAAAGCAGGCGACAGCATCGACATTCACCAGTACCACTTTGTGTTCCGCGATGTGCATGAGCTCACTGGCCCGAACTATCGGGGTGGCGTGGGGATTATCGACGTGACGCGCAATGGCAAACCTGAAGCCACGCTGCATGCCGAAAAGCGTTTCTACAACAGCAACCGTGCCATGATGACCGAAGCGGCCATTGACGGCGGCGTGACGCGCGACCTGTACGCGGCACTCGGTGAAGAGTTAGACGACGGCAGTTGGGCGGTGCGCCTCTATTACAAACCTTTTGTGCGCTGGATTTGGATGGGCGGAATATTAATGACGATCGGTGGGCTGTTCTGTTTATTTGACCCGCGTTACCGCCAGCGTAAAAACATGCCGGAGGCCGCATGAACCGCAAAATATTATTTATCCCGCTCGTTTTGTTTTTGTTATTGGCGGCAATGCTACTGTGGCAGCTGGCACGCAATGCGCAGGGTGATGATCCGACGAATCTTGAATCGGCGCTGGTGGGGAAATCTGTTCCGGTATTTCGCCTGGAGTCGCTGGAAAACCCCGGCAAAACTTATGACCAGGCAGTGCTGACAGACGGCAAACCCTTGTTGCTAAATGTCTGGGCGACCTGGTGCCCAACTTGCCGTGCAGAGCATCAATATCTCAACGGCCTGAAAGCGCAGGGCGTTCGTGTGGTGGGTATGAATTATAAAGATGACCGCCGCAAAGCGATTACTTGGCTGAATGAATTAGGCAACCCGTACGCGCTAAGCCTGTTTGATGGCAACGGCATGCTGGGGTTAGATCTGGGCGTTTATGGTGCACCAGAAACGTTTTTGATCGACGGAAAAGGGATCATTCGTTATCGCCATGCGGGCGATCTTAACGATCGCGTCTGGCTGCAGGAATTAAAACCGTTGTGGGATAAATACAACAAGGAGGCAGGCGCATGAAGCGTGGATGGCTAATTATCATCGCATTCCTGTTCTCGTTTAATGTGTTTGCGGCGATAGACACTTTCCAGTTCAAAGACGAAGCGCAAGAACAGCAGTTCCGCCAGCTTACCGAGCAATTGCGTTGCCCGAAATGCCAGAACAACAGCATTGCGGATTCCAATGCCATGATTGCCTCTGACATGCGTCTGAAAGTTTATGAGTTGATGCAGCAGGGCAAAACGAAGCAGCAGATTATTGATTACATGGTTGAGCGCTACGGCAATTTCGTGACATACGAACCGCCGTTTACGCCTGCCACTATCGTCTTATGGGTGCTGCCATTGCTGTTTATTCTTGGTGGCGCGGGTGTGATTGTGATGCGCAGCCGCAAACGGCGGGTCCATTTTAGTGATGAACCTGAAAGTGCGCAGCTGCAAACCGCAGCCAGGAAAGCCCACTTCTGGTTTTTCGCACCCGGTGCTGTGGTGTTGATCGTGGTAAGTGTTGGCGTTTATCTGAAAACGTCTGACTGGAAGCAGGTGCGAGCCTGGCAGAATGTCACAAATCAGACACCGCAATTGTTACAGCGCGCATTAGACCCAGAAGCCGAGCCGCTGAACATGGCTGAAATGGCCGATCTCGGTCTTGGGTTACGCACCCGGTTGCAGCACGAACCTGACAATATTGAGGGGTGGATGATGCTGGGGCGAATTGGTATGGTTCTGAATAACGCAAGTACCGCTACACAAGCTTTTGCACATGCGTATAAACTGTCGCCCACTAACAGTAATGTAAAGCTGGGCTATGCTGAAGTATTGACCCGTAGTGGCTCGCCGCAAGATAACCAACTGGGTGGTAATCTGCTGCGAGAGCTCATTAAAACGGACCATACAAATGTTCGCGTGCTCAGCCTGCTGGCATTTAGCGCTTTCGAACAACAAAATTACCGCGAGGCAATTGGTGCATGGCAAGTCATGCTTAATGTATTACCGGCAAATGACCAGCGCCGGGCTGTGGTGCAAAGAAGCATCGAGCAGGCGCAGGTTGCACAAGCTGGTATGGACAGCACCAAACCTGAGAGCGCAGACAAATAATAACAGGGAGACACATATGAATTTCCGCCTGACCGGACTGGCGCTGGCCACGACACTTTTAGTCGGGTGCGCCAGCTCTGCCGATCAAGAGCCACAGGGGCGCTCGGACCCATTTGAAGGGTTCAACCGTTCAATGTACAACTTCAACTTTAATGTGTTGGATCCGTATGTTGTCCGCCCGGTGGCTGTGGTGTGGCGTGATTATGTGCCGCAACCCGCGCGTAATGGGATTAGCAATTTCACCAGCAACCTGGAAGAGCCCGCCGTAATGGTGAACTACTTCATTCAGGGTAATCCGTATCAGGGGATGGTGCACTTCACGCGCTTCTTCCTGAACTCATTGTTGGGTATGGGTGGTTTCATTGACGTTGCTGGCATGGCGAACCCGAAACTGCAGCGTGAAGAGCCGCACCGCTTTGGTTCTACGCTAGGTCATTATGGCGTCGGTTACGGCCCGTACGTGCAGTTGCCGTTCTATGGCAGTTTCACGCTACGTGAAGATGGCGGCGATTATGTCGATACACTCTATCCGCTGCTGTCCTGGCTGACCTGGCCGATGTCTATCGGCAAATGGACGATTGAAGGCATCGAAACACGTGCTCAATTGCTGGATTCTGACGGTTTGCTCAAGCAGTCATCCGATCCGTACATTTTGGTTCGTGAAGCTTACTTCCAGAGCCACGACTTTATTGCTAACGGTGGCAAGTTGTCGCCGCAAGAGAATCCAAATGCATCTGCTATTCAGGATGATCTGAAAGATATCGACTCGCAGTAATTATTCCGGGTGTGAGACATAAAAAAAGGCGAAACCTCGGTTTCGCCTTTTTTGTATCCGTTAACTATTAGAATGCGTAGTTAAAGTTCATACCGTACAGCCAGGCTTTGCCTTCAGACTGGAAGGTATACTTGTCTTCTTTTATCTCAACATGCTGGCCGTGCATGTAGGAAACACCCAGGTCTACAGACGCATCATCGTTAAACGCGTAAGTGGTACCGGCGCTGATCCAGAAACGATCCTGGTCAGGAATGGAGATGGAACGTTTGTCAGCTGGAACCGGGCTATCATCAAATGCGATACCGGTACGGAAGGTCCAATTCTTATCCATGTAATAAGTCGTACCTAAAGCAATACGGTACGCATCTTTAAAGCTTTCATCTTTATAGAACAGCGTCTGGCCGTTGGTGCCGGTCGCTTTCAGCTCCTGGAACTGGCTCCAGCTGGTATATGCGATGCTGTAGTGAATTGCCCACTGTGGATCCACTTTGTTATAGCCAGACAATTCCCACATTTCTGGCAAGTTCAGCGTCAGAGAACCAGGGACAGTCTGGCCGCTGGTTCCCCATGGGAACTTGGTTCCAGCACCTGGTACGCGGTTGAATGCGCTATTGATATTGCTCTTGTAATCGCCATCGAAGTCAATTTTTACCTCGGAACGGTAGGTAAAGCCGTAGCGATTATCTTTATCGATTTCATAAAGAATACCGGCGTTCCAGCCGTAGCCCCACTCATCACCTTTCATGCGAGCTATTTGTGTTCCAGGGGTTGCCAGACCTGCTCCAGCAGTTTGTTCACCTGCATAACGCTCGATTTTGGCTTTTGCATAAACTGCATCAAAACCAAGGCCGAAGCTCCAGTTGTTATTTAAACGATATGCACCGCTCAGGTTCAGGTTCAGCGTGGTCAGATCGGTTTTACCGCCGTATTCGCCAGCGATGTAATCGTTGTTAAATTCGGTAGCGAGGCCGTAGTTTGAGGTAACTGAAGCCCCCCAACCAAACTGCTCATTGATTGGCGCAACAAAGTGCAGGTTAGGTACCCACGCAGTTGGCGCGATGTTATCGGCTGCGGTGCTACGTCCGGTATAGGGTGAGCTACCAGAAATATTAACGTCTGGATCTATAAACACTGCACCGCCGGAGAAGGAAGGGCGGTCAAACATCATGATAGTTGCAGGGTTACGGCTTGCAGAACCCGCATTATCCGCAACTGCACCTTCCCCTGAATAAGCTCGGCCTAGGCCTGAGGAAGAGAACTCGTTTAATTGAAAGCCGGCTGAGTAGGCCTGCGATGAGACAATTGCCACTGCAACCGCTAGGGCTGACTTTGTAAACAGGTTTTTCTGGCTCATGACCAAAACCTCATAATGGATTTATTTTTATACAAACAATGTTACATACCGTAACAGGAGCGCGAATAGTAGGGTCTGTTCTGTTACATAGAAAGCAGACCAGTGGCGAGAGTATAGGTCTGACCAGATAGGATGTTGCAAGTTTGTATCTAAGAATTTTCAAATTTGATCGTCGAAACGAGATCTGCCTGGCAAAATCGGGTTCTTCGTCACTAAGCAAAATGGGTGAATCTTGTTTTAGATCATTTTTAAGTGTGATTTGGGTCACTTACGGATTTTGACAAGATTAACGACTGGAGTCGCTTCAACAGGGAGCGTAAAATAGACAAGATTCGTTGAAAACATTTTGCCTTTTAAATACAGAGGAAATCATAAAATGAGTAAGAACACTGCTGATGAAACCCCGGTTTGCTGCTGTATTGATGTCGGCTCTATCATCGACAACACCGACTGCACAGCAACATACAGCCGCGTGTTCGCGACCCGCGCTGAAGCTGACGAAACTCTGGCTGCGCTGACCGAGAAAGCACGTGCCGCAGAATCAGAACCTTGCCAGATTGTTCCGCGTTACACCGAAGAAGCTGATGGCGTTCGTCTGGATATCGATTTCACTTTCAGCTGCCAGGCTGAAACCATGATCTTCCAGCTCGGCCTGCGTTAATATTTCCTGGCGCTCTCGTCCCCGAGAGCGTCATTTTCCTCTCTTAAAGCGTGTTCCCCCTCCCAATTTTTTAGTCCCCCGGTTGGCTGATTGTAACTTTTTAGTTAAAACTGTGATCAGGTCAGACCACTATTGGTCGTTTACAATTTTATTCCCAGAAATATGCAGTTACAGCAACATCGCTGTAGATTCATAGACGCCGGGAAGAACAGGGGAGTTTTATGAGTCAGGCACTTCCGCTGGTAACCCGTCAGGGCGACCGTATTGCTATTATCAGTGGGTTACGCACCCCATTTGCCCGCCAGGCTACCGCGTTTCACGGCATACCTGCTGTCGATCTCGGCAATATGGTGGTCAGCGAACTGCTGGCACGCAGCGAAATTCCCCCGGAAATGATTGAACAGCTGGTTTTCGGCCAGGTTGTCCAGATGCCAGAAGCGCCAAACATCGCCCGCGAGATTGTCCTCGGCACCGGAATGAGTGTGCATACCGATGCCTACAGCGTTAGCCGTGCCTGTGCGACCAGCTTCCAGGCTGTGGCAAATGTCGCTGAGAGTTTAATGGCGGGCACTATTCGTGCAGGTATTGCCGGCGGTGCTGATTCTTCGTCGGTGCTGCCGATTGGCGTCAGCAAAAAGTTAGGCCGCACTTTAGTGGATGTGAACAAGGCGCGTACTTTGGGCCAGCGCCTGAAATTATTCTCTCGTTTACGCCCGCGTGATTTGTTGCCGGTGCCGCCTGCGGTTGCTGAATATTCAACGGGCTTACGCATGGGTGACACCGCCGAGCAAATGGCGAAAACTCACGGGATTACGCGTGAGCAACAAGATGCGCTGGCGCATCGCTCCCACACTAAAGCCGCTATTGCCTGGAAGGAAGGGAAACTGGCGGATGAAGTGATGACCGCCTTCATTCCGCCATATCGCCAGCCTTTCAACGAAGATAACAACGTTCGCCAAAACTCCTCAATTGCTGATTACGCGAAGCTACGTCCGGCTTTTGACCGTAAACACGGCACAGTTACCGCGGCAAACAGCACGCCATTAACCGATGGTGCGGCTGCTATTATCTTGATGACGGAATCGCGCGCCAAAGAGTTGGGCCTGAAGCCATTGGGCTATTTACGCAGCTATGCGTTCACCGCCGTGGATGTCTGGAAAGATATGCTGCTTGGGCCGGCGTGGGCCACTCCGCTGGCGCTTGAGCGCGCGGGCATCACGCTCAATGACCTGACGCTTTTCGATATGCACGAAGCCTTTGCCGCGCAAACGCTGGCAAACTTACAAATGCTCGCCAGCGAACGTTTTGCTCGCGATGTATTAGGCCGCGCTCACGCTACTGGCGAAGTCGACGACTCTAAATTTAACGTACTCGGTGGCTCGATTGCTTACGGCCATCCGTTTGCTGCAACGGGCGCGCGTATGATCACTCAAACCTTGCATGAATTGCGCCGCCGTGGTGGTGGATTTGGCCTGGTCACCGCCTGCGCGGCAGGTGGTTTGGGTGCGGCAATGGTTCTGGAGGCCGAATAATGGAACAGGTTTCTGCTTTCAACTTACATATCCGCCTCGACAATATCGCGGTGGTGACAATTGACGTGCCGGACGAAAAGATGAACACGCTAAAAGCGTCGTTCGGCCCGCAAGTGCACAACATCATCAAACAGGTTCGCGATAACACTGCATTGCAGGGGTTGATATTTATCTCTGGCAAGCCGGATAACTTTATTGCGGGTGCTGACATAAACATGATTGCAAGCTGCAAGAGTGCACAAGAAGCGCAGGCACTGGCACACCAGGGACAGCAAATCATGGCGGAAATTGCCGCGTTGCCGATCCCAGTCGTCGCTGCGATTCACGGTGCGTGTCTCGGCGGTGGGCTGGAGCTGGCGCTGGCATGTCATTCGCGAATTTGTACCGATGATGAGAAAACAAAACTGGGGCTTCCGGAAGTGCAGCTCGGTCTACTGCCGGGTTCTGGCGGTACGCAGCGCCTGCCGCGTTTGATTGGCGTCAGTCACGCCCTCGATATGATTCTGACCGGCAAACAATTACGCCCGCGCCAGGCACTGAAACTGGGGCTGGTGGATGAAGTTGTGCCGCAGTCAATTCTGCTCACGGCAGCAGTTGAGCTGGTGGGCAAAGGCCGTCAGGCATCGCGCACATTGCCGGTTCGTGAACGTATTTTAGCCGGTCCGCTTGGGCGTTCTTTATTGTTCAGCATGGTGAGTAAGAAAACTGAGCAAAAAACTCGCGGTAATTACCCTGCTACGCAGCGCATTATTGATGTCATTAAAATCGGTCTGGGGCAGGGGAGTTTCAGCGGTTACGAATCAGAGGCGAAAGCGTTTGGCGAGCTGGCGATGAGTCCGCAATCTGCGGCATTACGCGGGTTATTTTTTGCTAGCACGGAGCTTAAAAAAGAGCACGGCGCTGATGCACCACCGCGTCCGATTAAAGCCGTGGGTGTGCTCGGTGGTGGTTTGATGGGCGGTGGGATTGCTTTTGTCACCGCGACTAAAGGCAAATTGCCCGTACGTATCAAAGACATTAATAACGATGGTATTAACCATGCGTTGAAATATAGCTGGGACTTGCTGGATAAAAAGGTACGCCGCCGACATATGAAAGCGGCTGAGCGCCAGCGTGAAATGGCGCGTATCTCCGGTGGTACCGATTATCACGGTTTCCACAATCGAGACATCGTTGTGGAAGCGGTTTTTGAAGATCTCGCTCTCAAGCAAAAGATGGTCGCGGAAATTGAACAGAACGCTGCGCCGCATACCATTTTCGCGTCCAACACTTCTTCGCTGCCGATTGCTGATATTGCGGCTAATGCCGCACGTCCGGAGCAAGTGATTGGTCTGCACTATTTCAGCCCGGTCGATAAAATGCCGCTGGTCGAAGTGATCCCGCATGCCCGAACCAGTGCGGAAACCATTTCCACAACTGTTCAGCTTGCCAAAAAACAGGGCAAAACACCGATTGTCGTTGGCGACAGCGCCGGGTTTTACGTCAACCGTATTCTGGCACCGTATGTTAACGAAGCGATGCGTTGCCTCGTGGAAGGGGAGCCTGTCGATAAGATTGATAATGCGCTGGTGGCGTTTGGTTTTCCTGTCGGCCCAATCCAACTTTTGGATGAGGTGGGAATTGATGTGGGGACTAAAATTAGTCCTATACTTCAGCAAGCTTACGGAGATCGTTTTGCCGCACCGGCAGAAATTGCAGCAATATTGAATGACGATCGCAAAGGTAGAAAAAACGGGCGTGGTTTCTATCTTTATTCAGGGAAAGGGAGTAGAAGCAAAAAGCAGGTTGACCCTGCAATCTATACCCTGCTTGGTGTTTCACCTAAAGGGCAACTGGCAGAAAAAGAAATCGCACAACGCTGCGTGATGATGATGCTTAATGAGGCGGTTCGTTGCGTAGATGAAGGTGTTGTTCGCAGTGCCCGCGATGGTGACATCGGTGGCGTGTTTGGTATTGGTTTTCCACCGTTCCTCGGTGGCCCGTTCCGCTATATGGATACCCTGGGAGCGGGTGAAGTCGTCGCACAACTGCAACGCCTGGCCAGTCAGTACGGGGAGCGTTTTACTCCCTGTGAAAGACTTTTACAAATGGTGGAAGAGCAACGAAATTTCTGGGGAAAAGTGAACCCTGGTGAAGGAAATGTAGTCAAAGAATCATGATTATATGGTTCGGTGAATGGATGCTGGTCGCTCACTTAACGAACAGTGATTGACTATACTTGCACCATTGAGGTAAAAAACAGCGTTTCATTCGATGTACGGATAAGGCACAATGCCCGGCTGCTGAATTTCACCTTCGAAGTTTTAGGGGAATTCAAGCATTCCTGGTTAACAAAAGCGGTGCAATATGCAAGTTTTTATCATGCGTCACGGCGACGCAGCTCTCGATGCCGCCAGTGACTCGGTACGTCCACTCACCCAGTGTGGTTGTGATGAATCCCGAGTAATGGCGACCTGGTTGAAAGGTCAGGTTGTGGATATCGAACGTGTTCTGGTGAGCCCTTATCTGCGAGCCGAACAAACCCTGGATGTTGTGCGGGAAGCACTGACTCTTCCAGGTAAAGAAGACATTCTGCCGGAATTGACGCCGTGCGGCGATGTAGGTCTGGTGAGCTGCTATTTGCAAGCCCTGGCCAATGAAGGGGTTGAGTCGGCGCTGGTGATTTCTCACCTACCGCTAGTCGGTTATTTGGTGTCTGAGCTGTGCCCAGAGGAAACACCACCGATGTTCAGTACTTCGGCTATTGCCAATGTCACACTTGATCCTGAAACCGGGAAAGGCGTGTTCAACTGGCAGATGAGTCCGTGTAATTTGAAGGTAGCTAAAGCTATCTGATTGCCGTAAGCATGAAAAAAAGAGCCGCTATATATAGCGGCTCTTTGTATTTCTGAAGCCCGGGATGCGGACTCAGGATTATGGCAACTCCGGCGGCAGCCACTCTTCGATTTCAATCAACACCAACAACGCTGCGTCACCACCGTACTCTTTCGGTGCCTGGTGGAATGCCATAATGTGCGGGTGCTGTGCCAGCCACAGAGGCGTTTGCTGCTTCAACACGTGCTTACCATGCCCGTGCATCACGCAGGCGCAAAATACGTGCTCACGCCGACATGCCGCAATCAACGCGCCTAATTCCTGTTTTGCCTGCATCTGTGTCAGGCCATGCAAATCGAGGAATAATTCTGGCGAATAATCACCCCGGCGAATTTTTTTCAGTTCGAAATGACTGACATCTTCGCGCACGTAACGCGTGGGGCCTTCTGTTGCCAGGCGCGGTTGGAATTCATCAGAAAAATAATGGCTGGCATCAACCTGTTCCTGCAATAGCCGTTTCACCGGCACTTCCTGCACTTTCTTACGCATCGGACGGTGAACAATCGTGTCCTGAGCCAATTTTTTTGTGCCGCTCATCAAATCACGGAAAAGGTTCTGATCATCAACGCTGAGCGGAGTTTTCTTTTTCATCTATTTCTCGTCTCGACTTTATCGTCTCGCACCTGTATTGCGGTCAGTTTACCTGGTTTGCCGTCCATCACTAAATAAAACGCAATTTTAGCCGCTGTGACAGCTATTGAAATGCTGATTTGTCGTGGTCTTCATGGCAAACTAGCCGATTATTGAACTAGCGCGAACGGCCTGCGGAGGGCAACGTGGATAAAATTTTCGTCGATGAGGCAGTTAATGAGCTGCACACCATTCAGGATATGCTGCGCTGGGCAGTTAGTCGTTTTAGCGCCGCCAACGTCTGGTATGGCCACGGCACGGATAACCCGTGGGACGAAGCCGTTCAGTTAGTGCTGCCAAGTCTCTATCTGCCGCTGGATATTCCTGAAGATATGCGTACCGCACGCCTGACACCAAGCGAGCGTCATCGCATCGTTGAGCGTGTGATTCGCCGCGTTAACGAGCGTATCCCGGTGGCTTACCTGACCAATAAAGCCTGGTTCTGTGGCCATGAGTTTTATGTTGATGAGCGTGTGCTGGTGCCGCGTTCCCCAATTGGTGAACTGATCACCAATCGTTTCGCGGGTCTTTTCAACGACGAACCTCTTCACATTCTGGATATGTGTACTGGCAGCGGCTGTATCGCTATCGCCTGTGCTTACGAATTCCACAATGCAGAAGTGGATGCGGTTGATATTTCTCTTGATGCGCTGGCAGTGGCTGAGCAAAACATCGCCGAGCACGGCCTGGAAAACCAGGTTACGCCAATTCGCTCCGACCTGTTCCGTGACCTGCCAAAAGTGCAGTACGACATTATCGTGACTAATCCACCGTATGTGGATGCAGAAGATATGTCTGACCTGCCGGGTGAGTTCCACTTCGAGCCTGAATTAGGTTTAGCTGCCGGTACAGATGGCCTGAAACTGGCACGACGTATTCTGGCTTGTGCGCCTGACTACCTCGCCGATGGCGGTATCCTGATTTGTGAAGTCGGGAACAGCATGGTACATCTGATGGACCAGTACCCTGATGTGCCGTTCACCTGGCTTGAGTTCGATAACGGCGGTGACGGTGTGTTTATGCTGACCAAATCGCAGCTTATTGATGCGCGTGAACACTTCAGCATTTACAAAGATTAATCTGCGCAGACGGGCCTTATGGCCCGTCTTCTTTTGCTGACAACACAATGAAAATGACAACGGTAAGGAGCCGTGACAAATGGCAGGAAATTCTATCGGACAAGTATTTCGCGTAACGACATTTGGTGAATCCCACGGTGTCGCACTGGGTTGTATCGTTGATGGTGTGCCGCCAGGCATCCCGCTGACCGAAGCCGATTTACAACACGATCTCGACCGCCGCCGCCCGGGGACTTCACGCTACACCACGCAACGCCGCGAACCCGATCAGGTTAAGATCCTTTCCGGTGTATTTGAAGGTGTCACTACCGGCACCAGCATCGGTTTGTTGATTGAAAATACCGATCAGCGCTCGCAAGATTACAGCGCTATCAAAGACGTGTTCCGTCCGGGGCATGCAGATTACACCTACGAACAAAAATATGGCCTGCGCGATTATCGTGGCGGTGGCCGTTCTTCAGCACGTGAAACCGCGATGCGTGTTGCGGCTGGGGCGATTGCTAAAAAATACCTGGCGCATAAATACGGCATTATTATTCGTGGTTGCCTGACGCAAATGGGCGACGTGCCGTTAGAAATCAAAGATTGGGATCAAGTCGAGCAGAACCCGTTCTTCTGCCCTGATCCAGACAAGATTGAAACGCTTGATGAGCTGATGCGTGCGCTGAAAAAAGAAGGCGACTCCATTGGTGCGAAAGTTACCGTGGTCGCGGATAACGTGCCGCCAGGCCTTGGCGAACCTGTATTTGACCGCTTAGATGCTGATATCGCCCATGCGCTGATGAGCATTAACGCTGTGAAAGGCGTGGAAATTGGCGAAGGCTTTGGCGTGGTAAATCTGCGAGGTAGCCAGAACCGCGACGAAATCACCAAAGAAGGTTTCCAGAGCAACCATGCTGGCGGCATTCTGGGTGGCATCAGCAGCGGCCAGCAGATAGTGGCTAACATGGCGCTGAAACCGACTTCCAGCATTATGGTCCCAGGCCGCACCATCAACCGCGAAGGCGAAGAAGTTGAGATGGTCACGCGTGGTCGCCATGATCCTTGTGTGGGTATTCGTGCGGTTCCGATTGCCGAAGCCATGGTAGCGATTGTATTGATGGATCATATGCTGCGTCAGCGTGCTCAAAACGGTGACGTGACTTTCCCTTTGCCGCGCTGGTAATGCGATGAAAAAAACACTCGTGGGGCTGCTGGCATTACTTGCCAGTACCGCTACTTTCGCCGCGACGCCGTGGCAGAAAATTAGTCATCCGATTGCGGGAAGCCCGCAATCTATTGGTGCATTCTCTAACGGCTGCATTGTGGGTGCCCACGAGTTGCCGCTCAACGATCCTCGCTATCAGGTGATGAGACAGGACCAACGTCGCTATTTCGGCCATCCTGATTTAGTGATGTTTATTCAGCGCCTCAGCAACCAGTCAACACAACTGGGCCTTGGCACGTTGCTGATAGGTGATATGGGAATGGCAGCGGGTGGGCGTTTTAGCTCGGGCCATGCCAGCCACCAAAGCGGCCTGGATGTTGATATTTTTTTGCAACTCCCCAAAGCTCGCTGGACCTCGGCTCAGCTTCTTAAACCGCAAGCGCTGGACTTAGTCGCCAGTGATAATCAGCATGTGGTGCCGCGTTTGTGGCAGCCAGAAATCAGCAGCCTGATTAAACTTGCAGCCAAAGATAACGACGTGACGCGGATCTTTGTCAATCCGGCTATCAAGCAACAATTGTGTCTGGATGCGGGTGCCGATCGCGACTGGCTGCGTAAAGTGCGCCCGTGGTTTGCGCATCGTGCGCATATGCATGTTCGCTTGCGTTGCCCGGCAGATAGCCTCGAGTGTGAAGATCAGCCATTACCGCCGCCAGGCGACGGCTGTGGTGCTGAACTGCAAAGCTGGTTTGCGCCACCACCTCCAGGCAGCAGTGTGCCGAAAAAGAAAACTCCGCCCCCTTTACCGGCCTCTTGTAAGGCTTTGCTGGATGAGCACGTTCTCTAACGGATAAGTTCATGGAATGGTTTATGGTGTCCCCCCTGACGCTGGTGGTGCTGTTTTTTGTCGCCATGCTTGCAGGGTTTATTGATTCACTGGCGGGCGGCGGCGGTTTGATTACTGTCCCTGCATTATTGGCGACGGGAATGTCACCCGCACATGTACTGGCAACGAATAAGCTTCAGGCGTGTGGTGGTTCAGTTTCTTCCTCAATTTATTTTATTCGCCGCAAAGTGGTGAGCCTGAAAGATCAGAAACTTAATATTATGATGACCTTTATCGGCTCAACAACCGGGGCATTGCTGGTTCAATACGTCAAATCAGACGTGCTGCGCCAAATCTTGCCGCTGCTGGTGATCTGCATTGGTCTGTACTTTTTACTGATGCCAAAACTCGGTGAAGAAGACAGGCAGCGCCGTTTATACGGCCTGCCATTTGCGCTGGTTGCAGGTGGTTGCGTCGGTTTCTACGATGGTTTCTTTGGCCCTGGTGCGGGCTCTTTTTATGCATTGGCGTTCGTCACGCTGTGTGGCTTTAACCTCGCAAAATCTACGGCTCACGCCAAAGTATTAAACGCTACATCAAACCTCGGCGGCCTGCTTTTGTTTATCATTGGCGGGAAAGTGATTTGGGGAACCGGTTTTGTAATGATGGCCGGGCAGTTCTTAGGGGCGCGAATGGGATCACGCCTCGTGTTGAGTAAAGGGCAAAAACTGATCCGTCCGATGATAGTTATCGTGTCGGCGGTGATGAGCGCCAAACTCTTATTTGATAGCCACGGACCGGAGATCCTCCATTGGTTGGGGGTAGCTTAAGATGACGACAGCAAATATGACAATAACGACAGAACACCATTATCAGGAACTTATCGATATTTTCGATAACTGCTTTAAAGACGAATTTAATACACGTCTGATTAAAGGCGACGACGAACCGATCTATCTTCCAGCAGATGAAGAAATTCCTTATCACCGCGTGGTGTTTGCTCACGGCTATTACGCCAGCGGAATGCATGAGATTTCTCACTGGCTTATTGCGGGCAAAGCGCGCCGTGAACTGGTGGATTTCGGTTATTGGTATTGCCCGGATGGGCGTGATGCCGAAACACAAAGCAAATTTGAGGATGTGGAAGTGAAGCCGCAGGCGCAGGAATGGTTACTGTGCGTGGCAGCAAATTTCCCGTTCAATGTGAGCTGCGATAACCTGAGCGGCGATGTTGACCCGGACAGAATCGCGTTCCAGCGCCGTGTGCATGCGCAGGTGATGATTTACCTGCAAGAAGGTATCCCGGCTCGTACGGCAAAACTGATTGAAGCGCTGCGGGAATATTACAAAACTCCAGCGCTGGCTGCAGAGCATTTTCCGTGGCCGGAAGACCTAAACTAAAAACCTGCATATTGAAGAGGAAGTACGATGATCGCTGAATTTGAGACACGCATTCTGGCGCTAATTGATGAAATGGTTGAGACGGCCAGTGATGACGAGCTGTTTGCCAGCGGTTATCTGCGTGGCCATCTGACTCTAGCGGTAGCTGATCTGGAGCATGGTGAAGACCATAGCCCTGAAGCACTTAATACTGCGGTATCAGGTAGTCTGGAAAAAGCGATTCAGGCAGGTGAGCTTTCACCGCGTGATCAGTCTTTAGTATTGAGCATGTGGGACAATTTGTACCAGAAGGCTAAGTTCTAAGTCTTTTGCCCTCTCCTTTGGGAGAGGGCTTAATCTCAAATCTATTTAACTTCTCTTCCTCTCAGTAACCTGCGCACCCAAAATCGATTCGGATTGAGCGCCGCAAGCGTTTCAGCATCCATCGGAACCGGTTCATCGCTCATTTGAGCTGCCAGAATTTCTGCCGCCAATGGCGCGCTGCATAATCCCCTTGAACCCAGAGCCGCCAACATAAAAAGATTGTCATAAACCGGAGCGGTTTCGGCGTTGTCATGGTTTTCAACAAGTGTTGCGTAGGTTTCGAGCGTGTCATCGTAGCGAGGGACACTTCCTACAAGCGGCATATGGTCGCGCGTGGCACAACGCACGCCACAGCGTGCTTCAGTGGCGCTAACATCCACTTCGTGTGGCCACTCCATATCCGGCAGGCAGTTAAGCAAACGCTGGCGGTTATGCAGCTGATCTTCAGTGTTATAGCGCATATCTTCCACGCCACGATGGTAACTTGCGCCGATGCAATGCTGCTGATTATTCGGGTTTTGCGGCGTCAGATAGCCGTCGTAGCACAACACCTGGCGTAATTTTGAAAGTGACGAACTGGTGGGAATATGGCTGACCTGACCACCCACAGCTGAGAATGGCAATTTTTCGGTTTGCATGAATTTGCTGACTTTAAAACCGTTGGCTAAGACTACTGCCGCATGCCGTTTTGTTTCCTGCTCGGCAATTGATAAATCCCATCCGTCAGGCGTTTGGGTGAGTCCTTCAACGCGATGCTGATAATGTGTTTTTAGTCCCAAATTTTCGGCCATCCCAAGTGCACCGGCTGTCAGTTGTGCCGGGCACAGCCAACCACCAAGAGGGTAGGTTGCTCCACCATGGCCGGTTTCTAAACCGCAAAGTTTTGTCGCCGTTTCTGCGTCGACGGCATGAACGAGAGCATCGGGAAATTCCAGGCTCAGCATCTGGTCGATTTTATGCTGACTCTTTTCGTCCCAGCCAAGTTGCGTAACGCCACACCAGTCATGATCAAAATCGACGGGCAATGAGTCATACACGCGGCGGGCAAATGTAAATGCGGCACTGAAAAAGTTTGTCAGAGTTGCGCTGTGTGTATTGAGCAATGGATAAAGCGCACCCTGGCGGTTGCCGGAGGCACCGAGCGCCGGAGCAGCATCCTCGCAGTAGAGCGTGACCTGCCAGCCGCGACGCAGCAAAGCGAGAGACAGCAGGGCGCTGGCAACGCCACCGCCAATAATGGCAACCTCTTTTGCTTGTGACGAAGGGCGCGCGTACCAGGGCGTGCGTGCTGGCGTTTCGATCGCACGTTCAATTACCCCAACCAGCATTTCGCGTTTGCGGCCAAAACCCTTGGTTTTGGTCATCGCGAAACCGGCATCAATTAAGCCACGGCGTACAAACCCGGCGCAGGTAAATGTCGCCAGCGTGCTGCCCGTGCGCGCCAATTTCGCCATCGCGTTGAACAACTGTGGCGTCCACATATCCGGATTTTTTGACGGAGCGAAACCATCAAGGAACCAGGCGTCTACCTGATTATTTAAAGTGTCATCTAATTGCGGTATCAGTTCATTGATATCACCGAACCAAAGGTCGAGAGTAACGCGGCCTTCCGCCAGCAAAATGCGGTGGCAGCCTGCGATTGGCAGCGGCCATTGTTGCTGTAATTGCTGCGCAAAATCGGCAAGTTCAGGCCAATGGGCATGAGCTGCACGTAAATCTTTTACGGTCAGAGGGAATTTTTCAAAGCTAATAAAGTGCAGGCGTTTGAGGGTGGCTTGAGGCTGATTTTTGCAAAAATCTTCAAAAGCTTGCCATAAAGTCAAAAAGTTAAGACCGGTGCCGAAACCACTTTCACCGACTACAAACAGCGAACGCTCATGGGTAGCAAAACGCTCATTTAGACGGTTTCCTCCCAGAAATACATAACGAGTTTCCTCCAGTCCATTATCATTAGAGAAGTACACGTCGTCGAACTCTCGGGATACAGGTGTACCCTCTTCATTAAAGTCCAGGTTTGCAGATTGTATTGGGGAGTGTTTCACGTAAGTTACTCGTCTGGCAGGCAGTGTAACGATCATAACGATGTGTGCGAAGCGGTGCAAATTTCAGACTGATTTGGCTGATCGGACTTGTTCGGCGTACAAGTGTACGCTATTGTGCCTGTCGAAATCCTAATAGTGCAGTAGAAGAGGTATTGAATGAAACGTGCAGTGATTACTGGTCTGGGCATTGTTTCCAGCATCGGTAACAACCAGCAGGAAGTCCTGGCATCTCTGCGTGAAGGTCGCCCGGGGATCACTTTCTCTCAAGAATTCAAAGATTCTGGAATGCGCAGCCACGTGTGGGGTAACGTTAAACTGGACACCACCGGCCTGATTGACCGTAAAGTCGTCCGTTTCATGAACGATGCCTCTGTCTATGCTTACCTTTCAATGCAGCAAGCTATTGAAGATGCTGGTTTGAAAGAAGAAGTTTATCAAAGCAACCCTCGTGTGGGCCTGATTGCAGGTTCCGGTGGTTCTTCTAAATCTCAGGTGTTCGGTGCAGACGCAATGCGTAGCCCGCGCGGCCTGAAAGCGGTTGGTCCTTATGTTGTGACCAAAGCGATGGGTTCTGCGGTTTCCGCATGTCTCGCTACTCCGTTCAAAATTCACGGTGTGAACTACTCAATCAGCTCCGCATGTGCGACTTCTGCGCACTGTATCGGTAATGCTGTTGAGCAAATTCAACTGGGCAAACAGGACATCGTATTTGCTGGCGGCGGCGAAGAGCTGTGCTGGGAAATGGCCTGTGAGTTCGATGCAATGGGCGCACTGTCTACCAAATATAACGAAACGCCGGACAAAGCGTCCCGAACCTATGATGCGAGCCGTGACGGTTTCGTTATCGCAGGCGGCGGCGGTATGGTTGTGGTTGAAGAACTGGAGCACGCTCTGGCTCGTGGCGCGCACATCTACGCTGAAATCGTTGGTTACGGCGCAACGTCTGATGGCGCAGATATGGTTGCTCCATCTGGTGAAGGTGCTGTGCGTTGCATGAAGATGGCAATGCACGGTGTTGATACCCCGATTGACTACCTGAACACCCACGGGACTTCTACGCCGGTTGGCGATGTGAAAGAACTGGGCGCAATCAAAGAAGTCTTCGGTAACAACTCACCAGCAATGTCTGCGACCAAAGCGATGACCGGTCACTCTCTGGGTGCCGCAGGCGTTCAGGAAGCTATCTACTCTCTGCTGATGCTGGAGCACGGTTTCATCGCGCCAAGCATTAACATTGAACAGCTGGATGAGCAGGCTGCTGGCCTGAACATCGTGACTGAAACTACCGAGCGTCAACTGAATACTGTTATGTCTAACAGCTTCGGTTTCGGTGGGACTAACGCAACACTTGTGATGCGTAAAGTTAAAGCTTAATTCATCACTAACAGTGAGAATGACGAACGGGGTGCCTATGGCGCCCCGTTTTTTTTGCTGTTCACAATTATTGACAGCATCAATGGCTGAAGGCACTATTCGCGCAATAACATTATCGTTCTGATAATGCGTAAGCGTTCAACGTCAACCAACGCACCCTTAATCTGAACGTTCAGAGGGAAAGGGCGTGGGTGGTTACCTCGCCTTACTCTGCGATAAATGGAGTAAGCAGCATGTCTGCATTGATTGATTCTCAGCTTAAAAATAGCAAATCCGAAAATAAGTCCTTATTCAGCATTACCTTCGCGGTGTTTCTCACCTATATGACGGTTGGCTTGCCGTTGCCTGTTATTCCGCTTTTTGTTCACCATGAGCTTGGGTTTGGTAACACCATGGTAGGGATTGCCGTAGGCATTCAGTTCCTGGCAACAGTGTTAACCCGCGGTTATGCCGGGCGTCTGGCCGACCAGCAAGGAGCGAAGCGTTCGACGTTACAGGGGATGTGCGCATGCGCATTTGCTGGCGTCGCTTATCTGCTGGCGGCGCTATTGCCCGTTGAGCCGCTGGCGAAATTCGGCCTGTTGATTGTTGGCCGTTTGATTCTCGGTTTCGGTGAAAGCCAGTTGCTTACCGGTAACCTTACCTGGGGACTGGGCCTGGTTGGCCCGGCACGTTCCGGCAAAGTAATGTCCTGGAACGGGATGGCGATTTATGGCGCACTGGCAGCGGGTGCACCGCTTGGGTTGCTGCTCAATAGCCACTGGGGGTTTGTCGCGTTGGGTGTATCGACGATAGCACTGCCGCTGGTTGCCTGGGCGTTTAATGGCCGCGTTCGTGCGGTGCCTGCGCATAAAGGCGAGCGCCCATCGCTGTTTACTGTGATTGGCCTTATCTGGAAACCGGGGATGGGTCTTGCACTACAAGGCGTGGGTTTTGCCGTGATCGGCACTTTTGTCTCACTTTACTTTGCATCGAACGGCTGGGCTTGGGCAGGCTTTACGCTGACCGCTTTTGGTGGCGCTTTTGTGCTGATGCGTGTGCTGTTTGGTTGGATGCCCGACAGATTTGGTGGTGTAAGAGTGGCACTGGTCTCGTTGGCGATTGAAACTGCCGGTTTGGTTTTACTCTGGCAGGCACCGGGAGCAGGCGTTGCGCTAATCGGTGCTGCGTTGACGGGTTGTGGCTGCTCGTTAATCTTCCCTGCACTGGGTGTTGAAGTAGTGAAACGTGTACCAGCTCAGGTACGCGGTACGGCGCTTGGTGGCTATGCGGCGTTTCAGGATATCTCGTACGGTGTCGCAGGGCCGCTGACCGGATTGTTGGCAACCTCGATGGGTTATCCGTCAGTGTTTTTAGCTGGAGCAATTTCTGCGGTAGTCGGGATTGTGGTTACACTCATCGCCTTTCGCAAGTAACAATAGCCACCCGAGGCTGGGTGGCTAACGTTTAAATCACTATCCAGAACAAAACCATCACCACAATCAGTGCGATAAGTGCCAGGCCTGGGCGGGCACTTATTACCTTCATCGGTTCAATAAATGGCGCCCAAATTGGGCTGGCGATGGGCTGAATATTTTGCACTTCAGGCGAGGCCGGTTGCCGTTCTGCTCGCTTCAAAAAGATCTGGTTCAAAATATCCTGCACTTGCGCAGTAGTCAGTAACGACTGCGGTGAGGCCTGAAAACGTTGCTGAGAATAATCGGTAATCTCTTTCCATTCTGCTGGTTCCAGAGGCTGCTTTAGCGCGGCCTGGATGGTATGCAGCGTAGGAGTTTGCTGTTGGCTCAGGGTTTGCCTTGCCTGTAACCAGGTGCTCAGCAGCGTGAAATGTTTTGCAGGAATCAACTCACCTGTTTTCACCCCCGAAAGCTCAAGCATTGATTGCCAGATAAGTTTTCCTGACTCACCCGTTGCAGCTGTGAGTTTGGCGACTTGTTTATTTAAAGTGTTATGTTCTGCAGGCAACAACGGGCGGTCTGTCGCCTGGCGCTGCTGTGGCTGCGGGATAGCCAACTGGTTATTTTGCAATAACGTCAGTACGCTTTTTAATTGTTCTGGCGTGAGCTGGCTAAGGGCCGTTTGCCCAAACTGTTGGCGAATGTAATCACTCACAGCCTGGCGATTATTGCCCTGTGATAGCAATTCGCTGAGCTGTTGCACAACCTGACGCGTGGCATGGGTTGTTTGAGCATTATTGAGACGCTGATTCAGATTTTGTTCAGCCGCGGGGAAGTGACGCGATAACAATGGCGTTTCACCTTTTAGCCCGAGGTCATGTTTTAATCCCGCCCACACTTCGGCACTTTGTTGCTGGTTAAGCGCAACAAGACGTGTAATCAAACGTTCCAGAACGGTACGTTGCTGTGTAGAAAGCGGAAACTCACCTGCCGCTGAAGTTGGGGAGGGTGGTTCCCCCGGAGGACGTGCTGTCGCCCCCTGAATGGGTTGCATAGGCTTAAATCCTTTGTCGATCCCTGGCTCAAGTATGCCAGGACGCCAGATTATGGCACACTATCGGGCTTATTCTCGACGATTAACCGAACAGGTAGCTAACGTGAAAATCCTCGTTGACGAAAACATGCCCTATGCACGTGAATTGTTCAGTCGCCTTGGCGACGTAACCGCTGTTCCTGGCCGCCCAATTCCCGTATCCGAACTGGCTGATGCCGATGCGTTAATGGTGCGTTCAGTCACCAAAGTGAATGCTGATTTACTCGATGACAAAGGGATAAAGTTTGTCGGTACGGCAACGGCTGGCACTGACCATGTTGACGAAAACTACCTTGAGCGCGCGGGTATCGCATTTTCGGCCGCTCCCGGTTGTAACGCCATTGCGGTAGTTGAGTATGTCTTCTCCTCACTGTTAATGCTTGCAGAACGCGACGGTTTCAAGCTTACCGACCGCACCGTAGGTATTGTTGGTGTCGGTAATGTAGGCTCGCGTTTGCAGGCGCGTCTCGAAGCTTTTGGCGTTCGTACGCTGCTTTGTGACCCACCTCGTGCCGACCGCGGTGATAAAGGTGATTTTGTTTCACTGGAACAATTGGTGCGCGAAGCGGACGTTCTGACGTTCCATACGCCATTGTTTAAAGACGGTGCGTACAAATCGCTGCATCTTGCTGACGAGAAACTGATTTCAAGCCTCAAACCTGGCTCCATTTTGATCAACGCCTGCCGTGGCCCAGTTGTGGATAACGTGGCGTTGCTTAAATGTCTGGAGAATGGTCAGCATCTGAGCGTGGTACTTGATGTCTGGGAGCCGGAGCCTGCACTAAATGTAGCTCTGCTCGAGAAAGTTGATATCGGTACCGCTCATATCGCGGGCTATACGCTGGAAGGTAAAGCGCGTGGCACCACGCAAGTGTTTGAAGCATTTAGCGAGTTTATTGGTCAGAAACAACAGGTGGCATTAGACACTCTGCTTCCTGCCCCAGAATTTGGTCGTATTACCCTTCATGGCCCGCTTGATCAGGCAACACTCAAAAGACTGGTTCATCTGGTGTATGATGTGCGCCGCGATGATGCCCCGCTGCGTAAAGTGGCGGGAATTCCTGGTGAGTTTGACAAGTTGCGCAAAAATTATCAGGAACGCCGTGAATGGTCATCGCTGTATATCCAGTGTGATGATGAAGCGGCAGCGACAATGCTGCAAAAGCTAGGCTTTAGCGCCACCTATCACACTGCGCGTTAAAAAATCCTTCTCATCTCCCCGGCGTTACACCGGGGAGATACTGCTATTTAAGTCTGGAGTAAACCAACATGTCTGAAGGCTGGAATATTGCCGTTTTAGGTGCCACGGGTGCCGTAGGCGCAGCTGTGATTGAACTGCTTGCCGAGCGCCAGTTCCCGGTTGGTGAATTGTATGCCCTGGCGCGCAATGAAAGCGCCGGTGAAAATATTCGTTATGAAGGCAAAAACGTGATGGTTCAGGATGCTGAATCATTTGACTGGACTCAGGTTCAGTTGGCGTTCTTCGTTGCGGGTGTTGAAGCTTCTGCGCGTTATGTTGAAGAAGCCACGAATGCCGGTTGCCTGGTTATCGACTCCAGTGGCCTGTTCGCCATGGAACACGATGTCCCGCTGGTAGTACCTGACGTGAATCCTTTTGTGTTGGGTGAATACCGTAATCGTAACCTGGTTGCTGTTGCTGATAGCCTGACCAGCCAACTCCTGACAGCCCTGAAGCCGCTTATCGAACAAGGTGGTTTATCACGCATTCAGGTCACCAATTTACTGGCAGCCTCTGGCCGTGGCAAAAGTGCGGTAGACGCGCTGGCCGGTCAAAGTGCACGTTTGCTTAATGGTTTGCCAATTGAAGACGCGGATCTGTTTGGTCGCCAATTAGCATTCAACATGCTGCCACTGGTGCCTGATGCTGAAGGTAGCGTTATTGCAGAGCGTCGCCTGGTGAACGAAGTGCGTAAAGTGTTGCAGGATGAAGGTGTGATGATCTCTGCCAGCATGGTTCAGGCTCCGGTGTTTTACGGGCATGCGCAAATGGTCAACTTTGAAGCAATGCGACCGCTGGCTGCTGAAGAAGCGCGTGATGCGTTTGGCCAATTTGAAGATATCGCGCTTTCCGAAGAAGGGGACTTCCCGACTCAGGTTGCTGACGCCTCTGGCAGTGCGCATCTTTCCATCGGTTGTATCCATAACGATTACGGAATGCCTGAGCAGATTCAATTCTGGTCAGTTGCCGATAACGTTCGTTTCGGTGGTGCATTGATGGCGGTGAAAACGGCTGAGAAATTAGTGCAGGAGTATATGTACTAATGTCCGACGAGTTGCACCAAACACCACTCAACAAGATTGCACTCGGCATTGAATACGACGGCAGCAAATATTACGGCTGGCAGCGCCAGAATGAAGTGCGCAGCGTGCAAGAGAAGCTTGAAAAAGCGCTCTCTAAAGTGGCTGATGAGCCAATAAATGTATTCTGCGCCGGGCGTACCGATGCAGGCGTACACGCCACCGGCCAGGTTGTGCACTTTGAAACGCGCGCGCAGCGTAAAGATGCAGCATGGACGCTTGGTGCAAATGCGAATTTACCTGGTGACATTGCGGTGCGTTGGGTTAAAGCTGTGCCCGATGATTTTCACGCACGCTTCAGCGCGACGGCGCGTCGTTATCGTTATGTCATCTATAACGAGCGGCTGCGTCCTGCGGTGATGGGGCAGGGGGTGACGCATTTTTATCACCCGCTTGATGCTGAACGCATGCACCGTGCAGCGCAATGTTTGCTGGGTGAGAACGATTTTACGTCGTTCCGTGCTGTGCAATGCCAGTCGCGCACCCCGTGGCGCAATCTGATGCACATCAACGTCACGCGTTATGGCTCATACGTGGTGGTGGATATCAAAGCCAATGCGTTTGTGCATCACATGGTGCGAAACATTGTCGGCAGCCTGATGGAAATCGGTTGTGGCAATCAAGAAGAGAACTGGATGGCCCAATTGCTGGCTGCGAAAGATCGCAAGCTTGCAGCGGCGACCGGAAAAGCAGAAGGCTTGTACTTAGTTTCTGTTGATTACCCTGAACATTTTGCGTTGCCTAAACCCCCGATGGGGCCTCTTTTTTTGGCAGACTGACGCCAGTCGAGAAAGGTAGATAACTATGGAATTTATCCGCTTTATTATTGATTTTATTTTGCACATTGATGTGCACTTAGCGGAGTTGGTCGCGCAGTATGGCGTCTGGGTTTATGCCATTCTGTTTTTGATTCTGTTTTGCGAGACAGGGTTGGTGGTGACGCCGTTCCTGCCGGGTGATTCACTGCTGTTTGTTGCCGGTGCGCTGGCGGCATTGCCGACTAACGATCTGAACGTTCATACCATGGTGATTTTAATGATCATCGCGGCTATTGTTGGGGATGCGGTGAACTACACTATTGGGCGGCTGTTTGGTGAAAAGCTGTTCAGTAACCCGAATTCAAAAATCTTCCGCCGTAGTTATCTTGATAAAACACACGCTTTTTACGAGCGTCATGGTGGAAAAACGATTATCCTCGCGCGCTTCGTACCGATTGTGCGAACTTTCGCACCGTTTGTCGCCGGGATGGGGCATATGTCCTATCGCCATTTTGCGATGTATAACGTTGCCGGTGCGTTGCTGTGGGTATTGTTATTTACCTACGCAGGCTACCTGTTCGGCGATTTGCCAATTGTGCAGGAAAACCTGAAATTACTGATTGTGGCGATAATCGTGTTGTCGGTCTTGCCTGGTGTGGTTGAAATTATTCGCCACAAACGCGCGGCCAAACGCCTGCAAAAGTAACCCCATCGCGCGGTTCGACCACTTTTTTATCCAAAGTCGCGGGCCGTTATGTTTTAATGAGCACCATTTATGGTCTGGGGCAGCTAGTTCTGCCACAGAAAAACTGGCATCGACCAGGTTCAAGCAGAAAGGTCATCAATGAGCTGGATTGAACGAATTCTCAATAAGAGCAATATCACCCCTACCCGTAAGGCGAGTATCCCTGAAGGGGTGTGGACGAAGTGCGATAGCTGTGGCCAGGTTCTGTACCGTGCCGAGCTGGAACGCAATCTCGAAGTCTGCCCAAAATGCGATCACCACATGCGTATGTCCGCGCGCGATCGCTTGCACAGCCTGTTAGATGAAGGCTCGATGTTTGAATTGGGTAGTGAGCTTGAGCCAAAAGATATACTCAAGTTTAAAGACTCTAAAAAATACAAAGACCGTCTGGCATCTGCCCAGAAAGAAACCGGCGAGAAAGACGCGCTGGTGGTCATGAAAGGCACGCTCTATAACATGCCAGTTGTCGCTGTGGCGTTTGAGTTTGCCTTTATGGGCGGTTCTATGGGCTCTGTTGTCGGCGCGCGTTTTGTTCGTGCTGTGGAACAGGCTCTGGAAGATAACTGCCCGATGATCTGTTTCTCCGCTTCCGGTGGCGCACGTATGCAAGAAGCGCTGATGTCGCTGATGCAGATGGCGAAAACCAGTGCGGCGCTGGCAAAAATGCAGGAACGCGGTCTGCCGTATATCTCGGTTCTGACTGACCCAACAATGGGTGGCGTGTCTGCAAGCTTCGCAATGTTAGGTGATCTCAACATCGCTGAGCCAAAAGCATTGATCGGCTTTGCTGGCCCTCGTGTTATCGAGCAAACCGTTCGCGAAAAATTGCCGCCGGGCTTCCAGCGCAGTGAGTTCCTGATAGAAAAAGGGGCGATCGACATGATCGTCCGTCGTCCAGAAATGCGCCTCAAACTGGCAAGCGTTCTGGCAAAGCTGACAAATCAGCCCGCGCCGAATCCTGAAGCGCCGCGTGAACCGATTGTGGTTCCGGCAGCACCGGAAGAAGGTCACGAGGCCTGATAGTCAATAAAGGCAGGGCCGCTCGCGGAACTGCCTTTTTTCTTGAACCGATCCTCTCGGTAAGTAGAACGGGCATCATGGAAAAAATTCAAACTCCTCAAGCCACGTCGCCTCTGGCCACGTGGCTTTGTTATCTGGAAAATCTCCACTCAAAAACTATCGAGCTTGGTCTTGACCGCGTAAAAAAAGTTGCAGCGACGCTTGATGTCTTAAAACCTGCACCGACGGTGTTTACCGTGGCTGGAACCAATGGCAAAGGCACTACTTGTCGCACCCTGGAAAAGGTGTTGATGGCGGCGGGATATAGCGTTGGTGTCTACAGTTCACCGCATCTGGTGCGTTACACCGAGCGCGTGCGCGTACAAAGTGAAGAGCTGGACGAGGCATACCACACGGCGGCATTTGCACAAATTGAAGCCGCGCGTGGCGAAACATCGTTGACCTATTTTGAATACAGCACCTTGTCAGCGCTATTGTTGTTTAAGCAACTGGCTGTGGACGTGGTGATTCTTGAAGTCGGCCTGGGTGGTCGCCTGGATGCGACCAATATTGTCGATGCCGATGTAGCCGTTGTCACCAGTATCGCCCTTGATCACACAGACTGGCTGGGGCCAGACCGTGAAAGTATCGGACGTGAAAAAGCTGGGGTCTTCCGTGGTGGTAAACCTGCTGTGGTGGGCGAGCCAGATATGCCACACACTATTGCTGATGTAGCGGCTGAAAAGGGTGCTCATCTGCTGCGCCGTGATGTCGACTGGTCTTATCAAGTGGGTGAGAACAGCTGGAGCTTTAAAGACGCACAGGGTGAACTCAACGAGCTGCCTATGTCGTTAGTCCCACAGCCAAATGCGGCGACCGCATTGGCCGCGTTGCGTGCAAGCCAGCTAAATGTCAGTGTTGAAGCTATTATTCAAGGGATTAAAGAGGCGGCACTACCGGGCCGTTTCCAGATTATTTCGCAGGCCCCTTTGGTTATTCTCGATGTGGCGCATAATCCCCATGCGGCGGCCTATCTTGCCGGGCGCCTTGCGCAGCTACCCAAGCGTGGGCGAGTGTTGGCGGTAATTGGCATGCTCCATGACAAAGACATCGCCGGTACGCTGGCAAATTTGTCTCATCAAGTTGATAGCTGGTATTGTGCTCCTCTGGAAGGGCCACGCGGTGCGACGGCCGAGCAACTGATTGAGCATCTGGGCCAGGGTGAAGTCTACGGCACAGTGGCGCAAGCCTGGAATGCTGCGATGAGTGCAGCAACAGAGGATGATACCGTGCTGGTGTGTGGTTCATTTCATACAGTAGCCCACGTAATGGAAGCGCTGGACGCGGAGAAAACAGGTGGCGAGTAAGTTTCAAAATCGATTAGTAGGGACCATCATTTTGGTCGCACTGGGGGTCATTATCCTGCCAGGGCTGCTCGATGGTCAGAAAAAGCATTATCAGGATGAATTCGCAGCCATTCCTCTGGTTCCAAAACCAGGGGATACCGCTGAGCCGGATATGTTGCCTGTCGCAACTCAGGCACTCCCTTCTCAGCCACCTGAAGGTGCCGCAGAAGAGGTGAGAGCGGGTACGGCAGCAGCACCAGGATTAGATATCGCCTCACTGCCAAGTGATGGTGGTGCGGGTATTGATGAAGTTCCGGTCGCCCGTGCTCAACCAAAACCGCAACCTGTCGTTGAAAAGCCGAAACCTAAGCAGGTCGAAAAACCGCAGAGTAAGGCTGAGATTGATCAAACGGCAGAACGTCTGGCGATGATGAACGAAGAACCGCCAGCACCTGAGAAACCTGCGAAGCAAGAAACGACCGAACAAGCGCCAACCGGCAAAGCTTACGTCGTGCAACTAGGTGCATTAAAGAATGCCGACAAAGTGAATGAAATTGTTGGTAAACTACGCGGCGCTGGGTTCCGTGCTTACACGTCACCGTCGACACCAGTGCAGGGGAAAGTTACCCGTATTTTGGTGGGACCGGACGCTTCGAAAGACAAACTTAAGTCGTCTTTGGGCGAGCTGAATTCGCTTTCCGGGCTGAACGGTGTGGTCATGACTTACACGGCCAGATAAACCCGCAGAGCGGCGGGATTTAGGGCAAGTTTTTAATGGCGTTGAGCATTTTTTCAACGCCATTATTTATTTACGCGAGGGAAGGAAATCCCTACGCAAACGTTTTCTTTTTCTGTTAGAATGCGCCCCGAACTGGACGTCAGGGCGATTTGTCGTGAGATTTGTTCATGGTCTGGATAGATTACGCCATTATTGCAGTCATCGGTTTTTCGGCTCTGATTAGTGTTATTCGTGGGTTTGTGCGTGAAGCGTTATCGCTGGTGACCTGGGGTTGTGCTTTCTTTGTCGCCAGTCATTACTACACTTACCTGTCAGTCTGGTTCACAGGCTTTGAAGACGAACTGGTACGTAATGGAATAGCTATCGCGATACTCTTTATCGCGACACTCATTGTCGGTGCGATAGTCAATTATGTGATTAGCGCATTGGTTGAGAAAACCGGCCTGTCGGGTACAGACAGGGTGTTGGGGATCTGTTTCGGTGCTTTACGTGGAGCATTGATCGTCGCCGCCATTCTGTTCTTTCTTGATACGTTTACTGGTTTTTCGAAGAGTGACGACTGGCAAAAGTCGCAGCTTATCCCGCAATTCAGTTTCATCATCAGATGGTTCTTTGACTATCTGCAAAGCTCGTCAAGTTTCTTGCCTCGGCCTTAGGGCGGGGGTTATGGCTTAGAGTCTGATTTTTCTGGCTATTTTATTTTCAATTAACGCCAGAAAAACAGACTCACGATGAGGAAAAGACAACATGTGCGGTATTGTCGGTATCGCCGGTTTCATGCCGGTAAACCAGTCTATCTATGATGCGTTAACGGTGCTTCAGCATCGTGGACAAGATGCCGCAGGCATCGTCACCATTGATGCTTTAAACTGTTTTCGTCTACGCAAAGCTAATGGACTGGTGAGTGATGTATTTGGTGCCATTCACATGCAACGCTTACAAGGAAACATGGGCATTGGTCATGTGCGATACCCTACAGCGGGTAGTTCCAGCGCTTCTGAAGCCCAGCCTTTCTATGTTAACTCTCCGTACGGCATTACCCTTGCACACAACGGTAACCTGACTAACGCCCACGAACTGCGCCAGAAGCTGTTCGAAGAAAAGCGTCGTCACATTAACACCACTTCCGATTCTGAAATCCTGCTGAATATTTTCGCCAGTGAGCTGGATAACTTCCGCAACTATCCTCTGGAAGCAGACAACATTTTTGCCGCCATTGCCGCGACTAACCGCCAGATTCGTGGTGCTTATGCCTGTGTTGCGATGATTATCGGCCACGGTATGGTTGCCTTCCGCGATCCAAACGGCATCCGCCCACTCGTAATGGGCAAGCGTGATTTGAACGACGGTCGCACTGAATATATGGTGGCTTCCGAAAGCGTTGCGCTTGATACCCTGGGCTTCGAATTCCTGCGTGATATCGCACCGGGTGAAGCGGTATACATCACTGAGAAAGGGCAGTTGTTCACCCGCCAGTGTGCTGATAACCCAACCAGCAACCCTTGCCTATTCGAATACGTCTACTTCGCGCGTCCGGACTCCTTTATCGACAAGATTTCCGTTTACAGCGCACGCGTTGAGATGGGCAAAAAACTCGGTGAGAAAATTGCCCGCGAGTGGGAAGATCTGGATATCGATGTGGTTATCCCGATTCCAGAAACATCCTGCGATATCGCGCTCGAAATCGCGCGTATTCTCGACAAGCCATATCGCCAGGGCTTCGTGAAGAACCGCTACGTTGGCCGTACTTTTATCATGCCGGGCCAGCAGCTGCGTCGTAAATCTGTACGTCGTAAACTCAACGCTAACCGTGCTGAGTTCCGCGATAAGAACGTTCTGCTGGTGGATGACTCCATCGTGCGTGGTACCACTTCTGAGCAAATTATCGAAATGGCACGTGAAGCCGGTGCGAAGAAAGTTTACCTCGCGTCAGCGGCACCGGAAATTCGTTTCCCGAACGTATACGGCATCGACATGCCAAGTGCTAACGAACTGATTGCTCACGGCCGTGAAGTTGACGAGATCCGTCAGTTGATTGGCGCCGATGGTCTTATTTTCCAGGATCTGAACGATCTGATTGAGGCTGTACGCGTTGAGAATCCGGATATCACGCAGTTTGAATGCTCGGTGTTCAACGGTATCTATGTGACCAAAGATGTGGATCACGAATACCTTGAATATCTTGAGTCACTGCGTAATGACGATTCACAAGCGATTGCCCGTCAGAACGAAGTGGAAAACTTAGAGATGCACAACGAGGGTTAAAGCCATCCTCACCTTAACCCTCTCCCGGAAGGAGAGGGTTACCATTTCTTGCATCCCTGCCCATCTTGCGGCAAAGTCAGCCCAGATAAACTCCTCGGGCGAACTAAAATATGAAACGGTTAATTGTTGGAATTTCAGGTGCCAGTGGTGCAATCTACGGTGTGCGACTACTTCAGGTACTGCAACAATTACCCGATATCGAAACTCATCTCATTCTGAGTAACGCTGCTCGCCAGACTCTTGCCTTAGAAACCGATATTTCCCTGCGCGAAGTTCAGGCTCTGGCTGATGTGGTTCATGACGCCCGTGATATCGCCGCCAGCCTCTCTTCAGGCTCTTTTAAGACCCACGGCATGGTGATATTACCTTGTTCGATTAAAACCCTTTCTGGCATTGTCCACAGCTATACCGATGGCCTGCTGACGCGTGCGGCAGATGTGGTGCTGAAAGAGCGCCGCCCGCTGGTGCTTTGCGTGCGCGAAACGCCGCTGCATCTTGGTCATTTGCGTTTAATGACTCAGGCCGCCGAATTAGGTGCTGTGATTATGCCGCCAATGCCGGCGTTTTATCATCGCCCGCAAAGCGTGCAGGACATCATCGACCAGACGGTCAATCGGGTACTCGACCAGTTTGATATTGAGCTACCACAGGACTTGTTCACCCGCTGGAACGGCGCATAAATATTGCGCCAGTGTGGTGCATCACAAAACCCTTCGCCTCAAAATGGGGCGATTTTGTAACCCCGATCACTTCCAGAACATTTATCCGCTATTTTCCACCGTTAATGCTTTTCCCTCATACCAGACCTGCTATCTTTCATTCTCGTGACAGAGTTGTAACTTTTATTTAACACAAAACCGCGCACTTTCTTCCACGCAAGAAAAAGTGGCATGGGAACTGCAACTCTGGTCTGCAACACAAAGCAAACACAACACGACGTTACACATAATAAGATCAGCCACCTGAGGGTTATGTATGAAAAAGCAAGTTCTCGCTCTGTCATTACTGCTTGGCCTGAGTGCCACCGCAAGTGTCTTCGCAGCCATTCCGCAGAGCATTCGTCTTGGTACGGACACCACATATGCACCGTTCTCATCTAAAGACGCGAAAGGGGATTTTGTTGGTTTCGATATCGATCTCGGCAATGAGTTGTGTAAACGCATCAATACTAAATGTACGTGGGTAGGAAGCGATTTTGATGCACTGATCCCATCGCTTAAAGCGAAGAAAATCGACGGTATCATCTCCTCGCTTTCCATTACTGAAAAGCGCCAGAAAGAGATTGCCTTTTCAGACAAACTTTACGCTGCTGATTCACGCCTGATTGCCGTTAAAGGCTCTCCGGTTCAGCCAACTCTTGAGTCACTCAAGGGCAAGCACATTGGTGTGTTGCAAGGCTCTACACAAGAAGCATATGCCAACGCTGAATGGCGTAGCAAAGGTATTGATGTGGTGCCTTACGCTAACCAGGATCTGATCTATTCCGACCTGGCTGCTGGCCGCCTTGATGCGGCATTCCAGGATGAAACTGCTGCGAGCGAAGGCTTCCTGAAACTGCCTGCGGGTAAAGGCTATCAGTTTGCTGGCCCATCTGTGAAAAACAAACAGTACTTTGGTGACGGTACTGGTATTGGTTTGCGTAAAGATGACGTAGAGCTGAAAGCGGCCTTCGATAAAGCGCTGGCAGAAATGCGGAAAGACGGTACTTACGACAAATTTGCTAAGAAGTACTTCGATTTTAATGTTTACGGTGAATAACCTTATCCCGTAGTCTGTAGCCCGGTTATGGCTTTCATAGTCGGGCTGAATAGAATTGCAATCTAACCTGAAGCTGCTTGCACTCCGTTAGTGCAAATTATTGCTGATGCACCAAAATGGTGTTTTACTTGCATCCTATTGGTGCGGCATGCTTTTCAAGTGAAAGTTCTCCTGAAACAGGGCGCGCCATCCGCTTGAAAAAACACTATATTGGTATGCATAAATTGGCATGAAACATGCAATTTTATCCGGTTAAAAAGCAATCGCGCAAAATATACGGTCTACTCGAGGATAATTATGAACAAGCAGATCATCGCTCTTTCTTTGGTACTGGTATTTTCCAGTGTTTCCACAGCTTTCGCCGCAATTCCTAAAAATGTACGTATTGGTACTGACCCAACTTACGCACCGTTTGAGTCGAAAAACGCTCAAGGGGAATTAGTCGGTTTTGATATCGATTTGGCAAAAGAGCTCTGCAAACGCATCGAAACTAATTGTACCTTCGTGGAAAACCCACTGGATGCGTTGATCCCCTCGTTGAAAGCGAAAAAAATCGACGCGATTATGTCGTCGCTTTCTATTACTGAAAAACGCCAGCAAGAAATCGCCTTCACTGACAAACTGTACGCTGCAGACTCGCGTTTAGTGGTCGCGAAAGGTTCGCCGATTCAACCCACTCTTCAGTCTCTGAAAGGTAAGCGTGTCGGTGTGCTGCAAGGTACTACGCAAGAAACCTACGGTAATGAGCACTGGGCACCGAAAGGCATCGAAATTGTCTCTTACCAAGGCCAGGACTCTATTTACGCTGACCTGACGGCAGGCCGAATTGACGCCGCATTCCAGGATGAAGTGGCCGCAAGCGAAGGCTTCCTGAAACAACCGGTAGGCGCTAATTACCAGTTCGGTGGCCCATCAGTTAAAGACGACAAACTGTTTGGTGTTGGCACCGGTATGGGTTTGCGTAAAGACGATACCGAGCTGCGTGAAGCACTGAACAAAGCATTTGCTGAAATGCGCAAAGACGGAACTTACGAGAAGTTAGCGAAGAAATACTTCGACTTCGATGTTTACGGTGGTTAACAGTCACCAGTGGTTAAACCTGCCCGACACGGGCAGGTTAAGTTTGTGCAGACACTGACGACAGGATACGCACCATGCTGTACGGTTTTTCAGAAGTCATTTTTAAAGGGGCTGTCGTCACGCTGGAACTGGCGCTAAGCTCCGTTATCCTCGCCGTTATTATTGGCCTGGCGGGAGCTGGTGCCAAGTTGTCCAAAAATCGCCCGTTAGCCATTCTGTTTGAAGGCTACACCACGCTGATTCGCGGCGTGCCCGATCTTGTGCTGATGCTGCTGATTTTCTATGGCCTGCAAATGGCGCTCAATGTGTTAACCGACTCGCTTGGCGTTGCTCAGTTTGATATTGACCCCATGGTTGCCGGTATCATTACGCTCGGTTTTATCTACGGTGCCTATTTTACCGAAACTTTCCGCGGTGCTTTTATGGCTGTTCCGAGAGGGCACATTGAAGCGGCAACTGCTTTTGGTTTTACCGGTTCGCAAACTTTCCGCCGCATTCTCTTCCCGGCCATGATGCGCTACGCGCTACCGGGCATTGGTAACAACTGGCAGGTTATTTTAAAAGCTACCGCGCTGGTCTCTTTGTTAGGGCTGGAAGATGTGGTGAAAGCCACGCAGCTTGCCGGGAAAAGCACCTGGCAGCCGTTCTACTTTGCGATTGTTGCCGGGATCATTTACCTGTTCTTTACCACGGTATCGAATGGTGTGTTGCTCTGGCTTGAACGCCGTTACTCGGTTGGCGTGAAGAGGGCTGAGCTATGATGGATATTTTCCACGAATATTGGAAGGCGCTGCTGTGGACTGATGGCTATCGGTTTACAGGGGTTGCCATTACGCTGTGGTTGTTGATTTCCTCGGTGGTGATGGGCGGGATTATGGCGCTGTTTCTGGCCATTGGCCGCGTCTCAAGCAACAAATTTATCGCCTTCCCAATCTGGCTGTTCACCTACATTTTCCGTGGCACACCGCTGTATGTGCAGTTGCTGGTGTTCTACTCCGGCATGTACACACTGGAAGTGGTGAAAGGCACTGTGCTGCTCAATGAGTTTTTCCGCAGCGGCCTGAACTGTACGGTGCTGGCGCTGACGCTGAATACTTGTGCGTACACCACCGAAATCTTTGCCGGGGCTATCCGTGCTGTACCGCATGGTGAAATTGAAGCCGGGCGCGCATATGGCTTCTCGCCATTCAAAATGTACCGCTGCATTATTTTGCCTTCTGCGCTGCGTATCGCGCTGCCTGCATACAGCAACGAAGTGATTTTGATGCTGCACTCCACAGCACTGGCGTTTACCGCCACGGTGCCGGATTTGCTGAAAATCGCCCGCGATATCAACTCCGCAACCTACCAGCCGTTTACCGCTTTTGGGATTGCAGCAGTGCTGTATCTGTGTATTTCTTATGTGCTGATTAGATTGTTCCGTAAGGCTGAGCAACGCTGGTTGCAGCATATTAAACCAAGCTCAACACATTGAGTGTTCAACGATGACTGATAAAAAATTAAGCGTTACCGACCTGCACAAGCGCTATGGCCAACATGAAGTGCTCAAAGGCGTTTCTTTACAGGCTAATGCTGGTGATGTGATAAGCATCATTGGTTCATCGGGCTCAGGAAAAAGTACCTTTTTGCGTTGCATTAACTTCCTCGAAAAACCGAGTGAAGGGACGATTGTTGTCAATAACCAGAATATTAACCTGGTGCGCGATACCGATGGGCAGCTGAAAGTTGCCGATAAAAATCAACTCCGTTTGCTACGTACACGCCTGACGATGGTGTTCCAACATTTCAACTTGTGGAGCCACATGACGGTGCTGGAAAACGTCATGGAAGCGCCGATTCAGGTGCTGGGTCTGAGCAAGCAAGAAGCGAAAGAGCGTGCGATTAAGTATCTGGCGAAAGTGGGTATCGACGAGCGCCAGCAGATTAAATACCCGGTGCATCTTTCCGGCGGCCAGCAGCAGCGTGTTTCTATCGCCCGCGCACTGGCGATGGAACCTGAAGTGTTGTTGTTCGATGAACCGACTTCTGCGCTTGATCCTGAACTGGTAGGCGAAGTGCTGCGTATTATGCAGAAACTGGCCGAAGAGGGGAAAACGATGGTAGTGGTCACGCACGAGATGGATTTTGCGCGCCACGTTTCCAACCATGTAATTTTCTTGCATCAGGGCTTAATCGAGGAAGAGGGGACGCCGGAGGAGTTATTCGGGAACCCGAAAAGCGCCCGTTTGCAGCAGTTTTTGTCGGGCTCGTTGAAATAATACTGAAAGTCCCGCCGTTGCGGCGGGACTTGAATATTAACGCACTACATCCCCCAGTGCCTCTTCCAGATCATACCAACGGAAGCCAAACCCGGATTCTTCGAGCCGCTTTGGCAACGCGCGTTGCCCGCCTAATACCAACACCGACGATTCACCCATCATCATTCTGACGGCTGTTGCAGGTGCGCGTATAAATGCCGGGCGATTCAGTACATGGCCGAGAGCATGAGAGAACTGTTCGTTACGAACCGGATAGGGCGAAACCAAGTTAAACGGCCCGCGCAGGTCGTTATCCAACAGCCACAAAATGCCGTTCACCATATCGTCGATATGAATCCACGCCAGATATTGCCGCCCATCACCCATTGGCCCACCCAAACCTAAACGAAATATCGGCAGCAGTTTTGCCAGAATCCCGCCTTTGGGGGCTAACACTACGCCGGTACGCAGCAGGCAGACTCGCGTGTGCTCGCTCTGCGCACCACAGGCAATTTGCTCCCAACGGGCACACAGCTTATGGGTAAATTCGTTGTGTGGCGGTTCATCTTCGTTAATCACCACTTCACCGAGATCGCCGTAATACCCTGCGGCAGAACCGGAAATAAACACCGATGGCGGCGTCTGACTTGCTTTAAACATCTCAACCAGGCGTTCGGTGATTTGCCAGCGGCTTTGGCACAAGCGCTGTTTTTGCGACTCGGTCCAGCGTTTATCGGCAATCGGTTCGCCTGCAAGATTGATCACCGCATCGAATCCATCAAGATTCTGATGGTCGTTCAACCTTTTCCAGAATGTGACTTTGGGGTCAAAAAGCGTTCGCGCTTTGTCGGGATTTCTGGTGACGACCGTGACATCATGCCCTACTTCCAGCAAGCGTGGTACCAGATGGCTGCCAATCAAACCGGTTCCGCCGGTAATCAGTATCTGCATGCTCGTCTCCAGTTGATTGCGCTTACTTGCACCAACTCATGGTCATTGATACCGAGTCGGCATACCGCAGCGCGTGAAGTTTATCGATTTCTACTTCAGCATAAGATACCCACGGATGGTCGCATGCGATGTCGAGCACATCCTGAGTTAATTTTTCCAATAATGAGAAGCGATGGTTCTCGACCAACTGGATGATTTGTTTAGTGATAGTGCGGTAATTCAGCGCGTCGTTGATATCTTCACTGGCGCGGGCTTTGTCCGCTGGGTAATGAATGGCGACGTTAATGACAATATCCTGGCGATTGGCAATTTCTTCTTCTTTGATCCCAATGAAAGTGCGCAGGCGTAAATTTTTGATTCGAATAATCGCGTCTGGTTGTGGGGACATTGCAGGTGTGCTCCATGTAGTTATTTTCCATCGCAGACTATACCCAAATTAGATGAGGAAAAAAATTGCGCGCCATGTCGGGCGCGCAGGGTTTAGTTTTGCTGCGCTTTCTCATAGGCGCGTTCGGTTGCCGGGCGCGAGCGGATACGCTCAAACCAATTTTGAACGGCAGGGAAGTGCGCCAGATTGATGCGTTGGCGTTCATGGGAAACCGTCCATGGATAAGTCGCAATATCAGCAATGCTGTATTCGTTACCGCCCAGCCATGGAGTTTTCTCAAGCTGCTTATTCAGAACGCCGTACAAGCGTTGGGTTTCAACCTGGTAACGCTCAATGGCGTAGGGTACGGGCTGTGGGGCGAAGTGGTTAAAGTGATGATTCTGACCAAGCATTGGGCCAAAGCCACCCACTTGCCAGAATAGCCATTGCAGGGTGTGGACACGTTCGCGCAGGTCTTTGCTTAATAGCTCGTTGGTCTTTTCCGCTAAATACAGCAGGATTTCACCGGATTCAAACAAGCTTAGTGGGCCGCCGCCATCCAAAGGGTGGTTGTCGATAATCGCCGGAATTTTATTGTTCGGAGAAATTGCTAAAAAGGCAGGCTGAAACTGATCTCCTTTGCCAATATCAATACGATGAATGGCGTAGTCCAGGCCCGTCTCTTCCAGAAATAGCGTGATTTTATGGCCGTTTGGTGTCGGTGCGTAGTAGAGGTCAATCATGTCATTCCCATCCTGATATCAGTATTTTTCTTAAACCTATGGAGTATAGACTTTTTGGAAAAAGTGCTTCGTAGATGAGGTTTGCTCAGGTGACAGTTGCCATTTTCCGCTATATGTTCAATAGCCTGGGAAACGAAATTATGGGGATATTATGAGCCAGCCGACAATAACACTTTGGTCCGATGCGAATTTTTTTAGCCCGTACGTAATGTCTGTCTACGTTGCACTCAAAGAGAAAGGCCTGAACTTTAACCTGCAAACGATTGATCTGAATAGCGGGCAAAACCTGCAACCTGGCTGGAAAGGCTATGATTTGACGCGCCGCGTTCCCACTTTAGAAGTCGATGATTTTCTAATAAGTGAATCCTCGGCCATTACTGAATATCTTGAAGAGCGTTTTGCTCCGCCAACCTGGGAACGGATTTATCCGCATGACCTGGAAAAACGTGCCCGTGCCCGGCAAATCCAGGCCTGGATCCGCAGCGATTTAATGCCAATTCGTGAAGAGCGTTCAACCGACGTGGTTTTCGCAGGCGTGAAGAAACCACCGCTGACGGAGAAAGGACAGATTGCGACTCAAAAGCTTATAACGACGGTTGAAAATTTGTTGCCTGTCGGCCAACAAAATATTTTTGGCGAGTGGTCGATCGCCGATACCGACCTGGCACTGATGCTTAATCGTTTGATTCTCAATGGCGATGATGTCCCAGAGCGATTGGAAGAGTATGCAGCCTTCCAGTGGCAGCGTGCTTCTGTGCAGCGTTTTCTGGCACTTTCCGCAAAGCATTCTGGCTGATTAGCCCCATAATTCGCTATGATAATTCCGCTTACCATTAACAGGAATAGGGCTTTATGAAGCTGATGTTTGCCTCGGATATTCACGGATCGTTACCCGCAACAGAGCAGGTGCTGACGCATTTTGAGCGCAGTGGTGCTAAATGGTTAATATTGCTGGGTGATGTGCTGAATCATGGGCCGCGAAATGCGCTACCGGTGGGCTACAATCCTGGCGCTGTTGCAGAGTGCTTCAACAGCATTGCAGACAGAATTATCGCGGTTCGTGGTAACTGTGACAGTGAAGTTGACCAGATGCTGCTTCATTTTCCGATTACTGCACCCTGGCAACAAATATTGATGGAGGACCAGCGTTTATTTGTGACGCACGGTCACCTGTATAACCCGGATAAATTGCCACCACTGGCAGAAAACGATGTTTTGGTTTTTGGTCATACTCATCTTCCACTGGCTGAGAAGCAAGACACTGTCTATCTCTTTAATCCGGGCTCGGTGAGTATCCCTAAAGGCGGCTTTGAAGCGAGTTACGGCATGCTAAACGACGGTGTTCTGAGCGTTCACGCACTGAATAACGCTGGGGTTATTGCACAGGTCGAGATTACCCCGTAACTTACCGCTTGTTGAACATAACGCGCCAAAGAGCGCCCTGAATAAGGTTTCCCCAATGGCGGAACAGAGTCATTTTGTTGGCATGGAATGGGTAGATATTGTCAATGAAGACAATGAAGTAATCGCGCAAGCAAGCCGCGAGCAAATGCGCGCGCAGCGTTTGCGCCATCGCGCGACTTATATCGTTGTGCATGATGGTATGGGGAAGATTTTGGTGCAGCGTCGTACCGAAACCAAAGATTTTATGCCGGGCATGCTGGATGCTACCGCTGGTGGCGTAGTCCAGGCGGATGAACAACTGCTGGACTCAGCACGTCGTGAAGCTGAAGAGGAGTTGGGTATTGCCGGTGTGCCATTTGCCGAGCATGGTCAGTTCTACTTTGAGGACACCAACTGCCGCGTATGGGGAAGCCTGTTTAGCTGCGTTTCTCATGGCCCGTTTGCGTTGCAGGAAGAAGAAGTCAGCGAAGTATGCTGGATGTCGCCAGAAGAGATTACAGCTCGCTGTGACGACTTTACGCCGGACTCTCTTAAAGCACTGGCGTTGTGGATGACCCGCAATGCGAAGAATGAATCTCAGCACGCTGCTGCGACTGAGTAATTCATCTCGCGTCAGCCCGCCCCGGAGAATGTTTATCCGGGGCGGGTATCTGTACTAAATCAGCACTCAATCAGTTATCCCGAATCGCCTTAGCGGTCTGCTGCAAAAGTTTATAACTTTCATAGCGGGCGTGGTGTGTCTGGCGATACGCCTCTTGCGGTTCAAATTGCCTGTCTAATTGCGTCATGGAGGCCATGGCCTCTTGTACGGTTGACGCCACTTTTCCGGCAACGGCTCCCAGAATGGCTGACCCCAGCAGTACCGGCTCGCTGCATTTTGTGGTGATGATCGGCAAATCGCAGGCATCTGCCAGCAACTGACGCACCAGCGGGTGCTGGCCTGCGCCACCGCTAATCACAATTTTATCGGTCTTTACGCCTTGCTGACGCTGCGCATCAACAATTTGGCGCAGGCCATAGCCAATCCCGCACAGCCCGGCGACATACAGGGCAATCAGGTTATCCAGGTCACGCTCCATACCTAACCCGGCAATAACAGCTTTAGCTTGCGGATCGGCAAACGGCGCGCGGTTGCCTAAAAACTCTGGCACCACATGCAGGCCGCGAGCCATTTCTATCGCGCGGGAAGGATCGGTGATTTTAGCCAGCGCCAAATCCGCAAGGTAAACCGGTAGCGGCACATCAAGCGCTTGCGCCTGTTTTTTGGCTTCCGCCGCCGCAGGATGGAAAGTGACAAGCTGATCGATTGCCGCACCCGCAGCACTTTGGCCGCCTTCGCTTAGCCACATTCCCGGAACCATTGCACTGTAGTACGGCCCCCAGACGCCTGGAATGTAAACGGGATCTTGCGTGGAAGTCATCGTGCAGGCGGAAGTACCAAACACCCACGCCAGATTATGCAAAGCGCCTTTGTCGACACCCGCAGTTCCGATGCCCCCGGCGTGGGCGTCAATCATGCCGATAGCAACAGGTGTCCCAACCAGTAAACCCATCTCGTCCGCTGCTGCGGCACTTAGGCCTTGGCCGCATGGCGTGCCCGGTTCTTTGATCTCCTGGCCGATTCGTAAAAAATCTTCCTGTGCCAGTTCATCAAGCCCAATGGTGCGGAAATAATCTGGATCCCAACGTTTTTCATGGGACAGATAGGTCCATTTGCAGGTCACGGTGCAGGTCGATCGTGCCAGATCGCCCGTGGAACGCCAGGTAAGAAAATCCGCCAGATCAAAGAATTGCCAGGCGTTGTCGTAAATCTCCCGACGATTCTCTTTCAGCCAGAGGATTTTTGGCGTTTCCATTTCCGGTGAAATTTTGCCGCCGACGTACTGTAAAACTGGATGCTGCGTCTGGTTAATGCGTTCGGCCTGTTCGGTGGCGCGGTGATCCATCCAGACAATAATATTGCGTTCGGCTTCGTTCGCATCATTTACGGGCAGCGGCGCGCCATCTTTCCCCAACACCACTAACGAACAGGTCGCATCAAAGCCAATGCCGCTGACGCTCGTAGGCAATACACCCGCAGCGCTTACTACTTCACGAATGGTCTGACACACGGCCCGCCAGATTTCATTGCTCGACTGCTCAACTTTTTTACCGGAGCTTCGAAACGTGGTGATCGGTTGCGTCGCATGGGCAAGTAAATGGCCTGAAAGATCGAAAATCCCGGCGCGCACGCTTCCGGATCCGACATCCACGCCGATAATGGTATTTTTCTCTACAGTTTCATTTCTCATCTTTGTCACCCGTTCCCCTGGGATTACAAATCCACGCTGTTTGGCAGAATGACCAAATCACGGACGGTCACATTTTTATTGCGGGTGACCATAAACAGCACGGACTCAGCGACTTCAATCGGCTGCATCAGGCTACCGTTTGCCAGCGCTTCTTCCATTTTTTCTTTCGGCCAGTCATCGAGCAGAGCGGTAACCACCGGGCCTGGCAACACTGCGCCCACACGCACACCATATTGCGCAACCTGGCGACGCGTTGAGTGAACAAATGCCTGCACGGCAAATTTTGAGGCGGTATAAATCGGCTCCCAAATCACAGGCACCACGCCTGCAATCGAACTGGTGAAGATGATATCACCCGATTTCTGTGCGATAAGATGAGGCAGAACTGCGCGAACACTGCGGAATGCGGCATTAATATTGAGATTGAGGACGCGATCCCAGACATCCGGATCGCCCTCAGCTATTGGGCCGCCAATATATGCCCCGGCGTTGGCATGGAAGATATCCAGGCGCCCGGCGAGTTTCAAAATGCCGTCGAGAATATTGTCGACCTGCTGTGGTTGCATTAAATCGACCACCAGCGGAAAGGCATTTTCACCCATTTCAGCGGTCAGTTTTTGCAGCTTTTCGCCGTCGCGGTCAATCAGCACAACTTTCGCGCCAGCAGCCAGTAAAGTTCTGGCACACTCAAGACCAATACCAGAAGCGGCACCGGTAATCGCAGCAACTTTTCCGTCAAGAGAGCTATTCATAGAGGGTACGGCGTTTTTCATTTTATAATCCTTTTCAGTGGGTCAGAATTTTGGGATGTAATCATTTTTGCTCAATCGATAGAGCAGATTTAGCACCAGATGAAATTTGCAGCAAGCATGATTAAAAACGGAGAGAAAAATTTGTGATACGCGCCAGGAAAACGAAGAAAATTACCATTTACGATTTGGCGGAACTGACAGGCGTTTCAGCGAGTGCGGTAAGCGCAATTCTGAACGGCAACTGGAAGAAGCGCCGGATCAGCGCAAAACTGGCGGAAAAGGTCACTCAAGTCGCGCAGGAGCAGGGCTACGCCGTGAACCGGCAGGCCAGTTTGCTGCGCAAAGAAAAATCGCGGGTTATTGGCATGATTGTGCCGAAATACGACAACCGTTATTTCGGTTCAATCGTTGAAAAATTTGAAGAGATGGCCCGTGAACGCGGTCTTTTCCCGATCATTACCTGCACCCGTCGTAACCCAGAACTGGAAATTGACGCCGTGCGCACCATGCTTTCGTGGCAGGTGGAATGGGTGATTGCCACCGGGGCGACCCGGCCTGATGAAATCTCCGAGCTATGCTCTCAGGCAGGCGTCCATACCTTAAACCTCGACTTACCTGGCACGCTGGCTCCGTCGGTTATTTCTGATAACTATGGCGGCGCAAAGCTACTTACCGAGCGTATTTTGCTCAATGCGGAAAAACGCCTTGGGCAAAAAATTTCGCTGACGTTTGTTGGTGGGCGGCGCAACGATCACAACACACGTGAACGCCTGCGTGGGTTTAGAGATGCCCATCAGGAAGCGGGGCTGGTGGTGTCAGCGAAGAACATTTATATCGATGGTTATTCGCCAAAACATGTTCAGGAGACGCTTGCGGAATTTACGCCGCCAGAAGATGGCCTCTACGGTTTGTTCGTTAACTCCACCATTTCACTGGAAGGTGTCGTCCAGTGGCTGTCTGCGCGAGGACAAACAGGCGAGAGACAGCCGCCGATGGGATGTTTTGACTGGGACCCGTTTGTGCCGCTGCTTGGGCATGATATTGATATGATCAGGCAGGATGTTCCGGCCATGCTGGAAGCGGCTTTTTCAATCATTGATTCGGGCGACACGAAGATTCAATGTATCGAAATTCCGCCCACGCTTAGTTGCGGAACACCATTGTAACCGCCTAATTAGCGGGTCAGCAGCCAGCGGGCAGTGTGTTCATCGGTGACCAGGCCGTTAATCCATTTGCCCTTGAGCGCTGAAAAAATCGCCGGGCGCTTATCTTCACCACAGGCCGCTGCAATGCGCGGGCAATCGCTGCGACGAATATCATAGCTGGTGATGAGATTGTTTATATCGCTCTCGACAACATCGCCGTTCTCATCAATAAAACGCCCCAAAACTTCGCCGATAGCACCTTGCCGCGTCAGCATTTCGAGCTGCTCAAAAGTAATAAACCCATCTTTGAAAATCGGGCTTTCCTGGTTGAGCGCGCCGATGCCGACAAAAATAACGTCCGCTTGCAGGGCGACATTTGAAACATTATTAAATAGGCGATTCGAACACCACATCTGGTGCTCAAGGGACGTTTGTGCGTAGCGTGGCGCGGGCCATTGGTAATAATTGGCCTGGATTTTACTTGCCAATAGCAAAGGCACATCGTCGTAATAGTTACATTTCCCGTCTGCATCCATGGCGCTGATTAACGCCACGCAGCGCGTGTTCGGGCTGTCGAAATCAATCCGCTTGATGGTCTTTTTCAACGTAAGCCCTGAGCCGATGCCGATAACTTTTTCGTTATCGCTGCGCAGGTATTTCTCCATCAGCTGATAACAGCCGAAGGAAACGCTGTCGAGCGTCATATCGCTGGTAAAGGCGGGTACCACATTGCATTCAATCAGGCCGTATTTTTCTTTCAGCATCTGGGCGTAATTCAGGCAAGTGGCGACAGGGTGATTCAACCCAATAGAAACGATGCCTTCTTCTTTTGCAGCCGCTAGCAGGCGCTGAACGACCGGGCGTGAAGTACCAAGTTGGGTGGCTATCTCGCTCTGGTTTTGCCCGGCAATGTAGTACATCCACGCGGCGCGAACTTTCTGATCCAACCGTATATCTTCTTCAGTTATCAATTTATTCAGCACCTTAAGTTTTTACGGAGATGTTTAATACCCCCAGCGAATCCCTGCATTTTGGCGTGTGCAGGCGATGCAGGCAACTCTATTTTATTTGTTTGTGGTCATTTGTAATTTTTACGGTCATTTGCTCTTTTGTGACGTAAAGCTCTTAATTTGGTTAATTGTTCCATTACATTCTTCACCACAAACTGAAATGGAGAGCAACGTTATGGCTACGCAAAATACCTGGTTACACATTGGTCTGGGATCTTTTCACCGCGCTCATCAGGCCTGGTACTTACACCGCTTGATTGCGCAGGGTGATGCTCGCTGGCATATCGCCGCAGGTAACATCCGTAATGATGCAGAACATGTGGTTGCCGCACTCACCGCGCAAAAGGGCCGCTACGTGTTAGAAACCGTCAGCCCAGAAGGTGAGCGTGTATACGAAGAAATAACATCTATTCAGAAGTTGTTGCCATGGCAGGCTGATTTACAACCGCTGATTACAGAGGGCGCGAAGCCTGAAACGAAAGTGATCGCCTTTACCGTCACGGAAGGGGGTTACTACCTGAATACCACTCATCAATTAGAAGTGAATAACGCAGATTTAGCCTGTGATTTGCAGGGTGGTAATAAAACGATTTACGGCGTGATTACCCGCATTCTTGAGCAACGCATGGCCAACAATGCCGGACCGTTAACGCTGCTCAACTGCGATAACGTGCGTCACAACGGCGAACGCTTCCATGATGGTCTTGTTGAGTTCCTGACTCTGACCGGAAAGCAGGCGGTAATTGAATGGCTGAAGGCCAATGCTACTTGCCCGAATACCATGGTGGACCGTATCACTCCACGCCCGGCGGCAGATTTGCCGGCGCGTATTAAAGAGAAAACCGGTACTGACGACAAAGCTCCGGTGATGGGTGAAACCTTTATTCAGTGGGTCGTCGAAGACAATTTCCGCGATGTGCGCCCCGATCTGGAAGCGGTCGGCGTGGAGATGGTCGAATCGGTTATTCCTTACGAAGAGGCAAAAATCCGCATTCTTAACGCCTCCCACAGCTGCATTGCCTGGGCCGGAACACTGATGGGTAAACAGTTTATCCATGAAAGCACCCTGACCGACGCTATCTACGCTATTGCTGACCGCTATGTCACCGAAGATGTGATCCCAAGCCTTGGGAATAACGGCATCGATTTACCGACATACCGTGACGTGGTGCTCAAGCGCTTCACCAACCCGTATATCGAAGATACCAACCAGCGCGTCGCCGCCGATGGTTTCTCCAAAATCCCGGCGATGATTACCCCAACGATGCTTGAATGCTACCAGCGCGGTGCCGTCCCGCATGCCACGGCAATGTTGCCTGCGCTGTTCTTTGTCTATATGGAACAGTGGCACAAAGGCCAACTGCCTTATGAATACCAGGACGGCATTCTGGATGCCGACGCGGTTCATGCCATGTTTAACGCCGAAGACCCGATTGCGCTTTTTGCCAGCGACAAAGCCCTGTTTGGGGAATTAGCGACTCGTGATGATTTCGCCGCGCTGCTGCGTGAAAAAATTCAGGCTGTTTACACACTGATTCGCTAAGAGGTGAACCATGTTTTTAGGCATCGATCTTGGAACTTCTGAAGTTAAGGCGCTGGTTATCAATGAAGATGGCGAGATAGTCACTAGCCACAGCGTGCCGCTGACCATTCAGCGGCCTCATCCACACTGGTCAGAACAAAGCCCTCAGGCATGGTGGGATGCCACCGATTATTTGATGACCACGCTTAAAGACAAATGTGAAAAGCATTGGTCTGCGATCAAAGCGGTCGGTCTTTCTGGGCAAATGCACGGCGCAGTGTTGCTCGACGCTGCGGGCGTGGTCATCCGTCCGGCGATTTTATGGAACGACACCCGCAGCGCACTTGAATGTGCTGAGCTGGAAGAGATCGCTCCAGAACTACATTCGATCGCCGGGAACCTCGCCATGCCTGGTTTCACCGCACCGAAACTGTTGTGGGTTCGCCGCCATGAACCTGAGAATTTCAAACGTATCGACACGGTTCTACTGCCGAAAGATTACCTGCGCTTTCGCATGACAGATAAAAAAATCTCTGACATGTCTGACTCCGCAGGCACGCTCTGGCTTGATGTGGCGAAACGCGACTGGTCCGACGCCCTGCTGGAAAAATGTGGGCTTTCAAGACGCAACATGCCTGCGCTGGTTGAAGGCTGCGAAGTATCCGCAACGCTTGCTCCAGAAATAGCGAAACGCTGGGGATTAAACCCGTCGGTAGTCGTAGCCGGTGGTGGGGGTGATAACGCAGTCAGTGCTATTGGCGTAGGGGCTGTAAGCCCAGGTGATGCGTTTATTTCTCTCGGTACTTCCGGGGTTTTATTTGTGGTGAATGAGGCTTATCGCCCGGCACCAGCTTCTGCCGTACACGCATTTTGCCACGTTTTGCCTGAACGCTGGCACCAGATGAGCGTGATGCTCAGTGCTGCAAGTTGCCTGCAATGGTTCTGCCGACTGGTGGGCGTAACTGAATTGGCATTACTGGAAGAAGTGGCGCAATTAAGCGACAGCGAAAAAGCTAACGCGCCGATGTTTTTACCTTATCTGTCTGGCGAACGAACGCCCCATAACGACCCGAATGCAAGAGGAATGTTCCACGGTCTGACCCATGCCAGCAATCGCGCCACTATGGGCTATGCCGTGCTGGAAGGTGTCAGTTTTGGTCTCGCCGATGGTCTGCGTGTGTTGCAGGAAAGTGGCACCCATATCGACCAATGTTCTTTAGTAGGTGGCGGTGCGCGTAGCCCGCTTTGGGCACAGTTACTGGCGGATGTCCTCAATATGCCCGTCGTGACACATAAGGGAGGGGAAACGGGTGGTGCACTCGGTGCTGCCCGGCTGGCATGCCTGGCTACAGGTAAAGATTTGGAAACGGTTTGCAAGAAACCAGAAATCTACCAGACATGGATTGCTCGCCCTGAGCAACACACGAGTTTGATGAAAAGATACACACAATTTAAGTCTCTATATCTGAACGATCTGCATTTTAGAACTCACTGATTTTTATAATAAAAAAACACCCCGGCGAAGGCCGGGGGATACCCTGTACACAAAAATGAGGTCACTATGTCTATTACTAATAAACAGTGGTTTGGGTTACCGCTACACCTGCTGTGGGGTTACATCGCTATTGCTGTGTTTATGACCGGAGACGGTTTTGAGCTGGCATTCTTATCCCACTACATCAAAGAGTTGGGATTCTCTCCCGCTCAAGCCTCTTTTGCCTTTACGCTTTATGGCCTTGCCGCAGCACTGTCTGCGTGGGTATCTGGCGTAGTTGCTGAAATTATTACACCGCAGAAAACCATGTTTATCGGTTTTGTGCTGTGGTGCGTATTCCATGTCCTTTTCCTGGTTTTTGGTCTGGGGCACGCAAACTATCCGCTGATCCTGCTGTTTTACGGAATCCGTGGGTTTGCTTACCCACTGTTCCTTTACTCTTTCATTGTGGTGATTATTCATAACGTTAAGAGTGAAAATGCCAGTTCAGCACTTGGCTGGTACTGGGCAGTATATTCCATCGGCATCGGTGTAGCGGGTAGCTATATTCCAAGTTTTACTATTCCACTTGTTGGGGAGTTAGGGACGTTATGGATGGCGCTGTTCTTCTGCCTGGCTGGCGGGTTGATAGCGATGATTTCGCTGCGTAAGGTACAGACCCCAACGCACATGCATAACCTGACCACCAAAGAGAAGTTCAATGAGCTAGGTCGTGCAATCACTTTGCTCTATACCAACCGCAGCATTATGTATTCGAGCATGGTTCGTATCATCAACACTCTTTCTTTATTCGGTTTTGCCGTGATTATGCCGCTGATGTTTGTGGACGAGCTGGGCTTTACGACATCTGAATGGTTACAGATATGGGCGGCGTTTTTCTTTACCACCATTTTCTCCAATATTTTCTGGGGTATCGTCGCGGAAAAGCTAGGTTGGATGCGCGTGGTGCGTTGGTTTGGATGTCTGGGTATGGCGGCATCAAGCCTGGCGTTTTACTACGTACCGCAATACTTTGGCCATAACTTCGGTATGGCGCTGATCCCGGCAATTGCTTTAGGTATTTTTGTGGCAGCGTTTGTGCCAATGGCGGCGGTATTCCCGGCGCTGGAGCCTCGCCACAAAGGGGCAGCGATTTCGGTTTACAACCTCTCTGCGGGCTTGTCCAACTTTCTGGCTCCGGCCATTGCGGTGGTGCTGCTGCCTTACTTCAGCACTATCGGCGTCGTTATTGCGTATACCACGCTTTATATTATCGCCTTCTTCCTTTGCCACTTTATCCGTGTCGAACAGCCAGGCTTTGAAAGCGCGGTTCGCGTCGCTGATGACGTGACGGTAAGGGCATCTTAATACATTACGGCTGGCGTGCTGCGCCAGCCTAATCCAAATGGAACAGCAATGAGCTTGCAAGCGATTATTTTTGATATGGATGGCGTCATTATTGATTCCGAAGGTTTTTGGCAGGATGCGCAAATCGAAATGCTGGCAGACCAGGGCGTTGCTATAACCGCCGCAGAATGCGAAGAACTCACCAAAGGAAAGCGCATTGATGAAATTGCGCGCATCTGGTGTGAAAAGCAATTTCTGACGGTTGAACCACAATGGCTTGAGAAACAAATCATTGCGCGAGTCTGTAATGCTATTCGGGAAAAAGGGATGGCAATGAATGGGTTATATCAGGTGTTAGAATGTTTTCATCGCAAGGGTTATCGCCTTGCGCTGGCAACGTCATCCAGCCCGGAAGTTATCGAGGCTGTATTTGATAAATTAGATCTCTGGCAATGGTTTGGCGTGATTTGTAGCGCTGATGAAGAGAGCTTTGGTAAACCGCATCCCGCCGTTTACCTGACCGTAATGCGAAAACTGGGCCTGCAAGCCGCTCAATGTCGGGTCATTGAAGACAGCCTTAATGGCTTTACCGCCGCCCGGCGGGCTGAGATTAAAACCTTTGTTGTTGCCCCTGATTGCCATGAACCAAAATTCGCTTCGGCAGCTGGGCATTACTCAACGCTAACTGAACTTAGTCATGCTCTAAATCTTCACAGCGAACCGGCGCTAAGAGCCAGTTGCTGACTAATACGGAAGCGCAGAAATCATCCAGGGGAGTGAACGGTCTGACATCCTGGTTTCTGCGCTTCCTTTAACTTTCTTAATCTAACGTCTGTCAGGCGCGCCCATGGGTTACGCGTGAACGTCTGGCCACGGAGTCGACGATGACGGCAATCGCAAGTACGCCGCCTGTAATCATATATCGCAGCGACGAAGGCAAATTAAGTAGCGTCAGCCCGTTAGAAATACACTGAATAACAATAATACCCAGCAGGGCGGAATAGGCGCTTCCTCGGCCGCCAAACAGACTCGTACCGCCAATAACCGCCGCCGCAATGGCGTTTAAATTGACATCTCCGGTACCGGCTTGTTGGCTGGCGGACGCCAGGCGTGATGCGGCAAGAATGCCGCCGGTGGTTGCCAGCACAGAGCAAATCATAAATGCACTAATATAAATACCGCGCACGTTAATACCTGAACGGCGAGCGGCTTCACGGTTGCCACCCACGGCAAACATCGACCGGCCCCATTTTGTTCTTTTGAGCGCGTAGTTAAGCACGACGACCACGAGGATAAACAAGCCGAAAACCCATGGCACACCGCGACCGATGTTGAGATAAAACACCATAAATTCAAAAACAGCGGTCATAAACAGACTGCGAGCCCACAAAGAGCTGAGCGGTTCGCAAGACAAATTTGCTGCGGCACGGCGTGTGCGGGTGCGAAAACCCTGGGCGAGCATCACGATACCGGGTAACAGCGCAAAAATATGCGCCATCCAGCCGGGCATAACTAAGACCTGGCCGAAACGCACCAGCGGCGAAACATAGGGGAGGTTGATACTGCCTGATGGCCCGAGAATATAAAGTTGCATCCCGAGCAGCGCCAGAAGCCCGGCCAACGTCGCCACAAAACTCGGCATCCCTAAACGGCTGTAAAGCTCGGCATAAATCAGGCCAACCACTGCGCCAACCGCGAGTGCAACGGCGATAGCGCCAACTACGGACCAACCCTGATTCACCCACAGCACGCCAATAATTGCCGACGCCAGGCCGCTCATCGAACCGACCGAGAGATCGATCTCACCTAACAGCAATACACAAACAATCCCCAGCGAAATAAACCCGACGGTCGCACAGTCAAATAACATATTAACGAGATTATTCGGGGCCATATAAATCGGGTTGAGAAGGGTGAAAACAATCGAAATTATAATCAGCCCTAGCACCACGGGAATCATCCCTAAATCGCCCGTTTTAATCCGGGTAATATAAGCGCGCAGCAAGCCAAAGATATTATCCTGATGGTCGACGCGCTCATCGCTGCGATCTAACCGGGTTTCGGGAAGCAGTGGTTTATTGGTCGTCATCGCTTAATTCGCCCCCAACGTATGTTCGGTTGTTTTTCTTTCCACCCGACGTGAGACGGAATTTTCTGTCGCTCCGGTAATGGCCGCCACTAATTCCTGATTGGTAGATTCGGGTGTGAAAATGCCTTTATTGCGGCCCAGACGTAATACGACAATTCTGTCTGCGACGGCCCGCACATCTTCCATATTATGACTGATGATAATGACCCCCAGACCGCGCTCGCGAACGCGTTCAATCAGGTTAAGTACTTCGGCTGTTTGCGCCACGCCAAGTGCCGCAGTTGGTTCATCCAGCATGATGATTTTCGGGTTAAGCAGAAGCGAACGGGCAATCGCCACAGTTTGGCGCTGGCCGCCGGACAACGAAGCGACCGGCTCGCGTACCGAAGGAATGCGCGCAGCCAGCTCTTTTAAAAGCGTCCAGGCGCGGACTTCCATCGTCACTTCATCAAGCTGCCAGGCCGATAATTCGTGCCCGAGAAACAAATTCGCCACCACATCTAAATTTTCACATAACGCCAAATCCTGAAAGACGGTTGAAATACCATATTCCAGCGCCTTTCCTGGCGTATCGAGAGAGATTAATTCCCCCTCGAATTCAACCGTGCCGGAAGTGGGTTGATGAACCCCCGCTAATATTTTTACTAGCGTTGATTTTCCCGCGCCGTTATCACCCACCAGGGCGACGACTTCCCCGGCGTAAACATCAAGATCAATATCGGTTAGCGCAGAAACTGCACCAAAGTTTTTAGAGATTTTACTTAATTTAAGCAGCGGCTTATCAGTGCGAGGCGCGAGGTCATTTTCAATTAACATAGCCAGAACCTTAATATCGTCAGTGCGTCCGTAAGAAGATTTACGGACGCATGAGTCGTGACTTAGTGAGTAATACCTAATTTCTTACAGGCCTCTTGATATTCACCCGTACAAACCTGTTCCGGGGTCTGGATTTTCTTATCAAAAATTTCTGCTTTGATATTTTTGGACGTAATAACTGCCGGGACAAATAGCTGCGAAGGCGTGTTATAGAGAGTCGAAGTCGCTTTCGGTGTCTGCCCGTTAATTAATTGCACGGCAACATTGGCGGCAGCCGCGGCGACAATTTCCGATGGTTTAGAAATAGTGTTGTATTGATCGCCTGCGATAATTAACTGTAGTGCGGCAATGGTCGCATCATTACCGGTAACCGGTGGAATCGGCTGCACGCCACCCGCTTTGAATGCGGCAATGGCACCGCCGCCAGTGCCGTCGTTTGCCGCCACAACGCCTTTAATCTGGTCACTAAAACGCGTGATTTGGCCTGCGGTCCACTCCTGCGCTTTTGGCGGAGCCCACTCTGGCGTGTCAAATTCTGCCAGTGTTTTATAGCCCGAGTCTTTAAGCCCACGATGAATACCATCGCGAATCAGACCCGCCGCGGCATCCGTCGGCGAACCGTTGATTTCAAGCACGCCTGCGCCTGCGGGAACGCCGGATGTTTTCATGTGCTCAACCAGCGATTTGGAAATGGCATATCCGATTCCTTCGTTATCAAACGAAATATAAAAATCGGCAGGTTTTGCGGGGATAGGGCGATCGTAGGCAATCACTTTGACGCCTTGGGAGTGCGCAATTTCTACCAGGCCCGCGGCGGCGGATGAATCAACAGGATCAAGCACAATGACTTTCGCGCCCTGGGCAATCGCTGAGTTGAATTGCTGTTGTTGCAACGAGGCATTGGCGTTGGCGTTTTGGTAGATAACTTTGCACTGCTGGCAAATCTTATTTAGCTCGGTTTTAAAGCCGGGGAAATCATGTTGTTCGTAACGGGTCGAGGCCTGGTCAGGCATTAAAAAGGCGACGGTTGCCGCTTCCTGAGCATGAACTGCGCCAGTAAAACCTAATACGACCATAAGGGTTGCTTTGAACATAGTACGATATTGCATCTTTCTGCTCCTCGCTGATCCGAACACGATAATCGCCTCTGTACGGCATCGCTGAGGCGAAGGGTATGTTTTAACTTATTGCAATATAAGGTAAATTTCCTTTATCACTGTTTCACTCAAGAATTATGCTGAACATCCCCATCTTGCTACCGTGAAACCAGAAATTAAACTTTTATTTATCATCTGATTTACATTTGCTCAATCGGTGAAGCAGAATTGCCACTACTCATTTAGGTTGTCAAGATAACTCAGAAAAGCGATGTGATTTTTGTGATTAACAGCAGAATAGAAGAGTGGGGAGGGTACGACGATAAGCTGGATCGGGAGGGGTGAAAGATAATAAAAAAGGCCGCATATAAATGCGGCCTTGTTGCTTCTCAGAAGAACTTAGTCTTGTTGAGAAGACTGAATCGCAGTCAGAGCGATGGTGTAAACGATATCGTCTACCAGTGCGCCACGAGACAGGTCGTTGACTGGTTTACGCATACCTTGCAGCATTGGCCCGATGGAGATCAGGTCTGCTGAGCGCTGTACCGCTTTATAGGTGGTGTTACCGGTGTTCAGGTCTGGGAAGATGAACACGGTAGCGCGACCCGCAACCGGTGAGTTTGGCGCTTTGGATTTAGCAACGTCAGCCATAACTGCGGCGTCGTACTGCAACGGACCATCGATGACCAGGTCAGGACGTTTTTCTTGAGCAATACGTGTAGCTTCACGTACTTTCTCAACGTCGCTACCTGCACCAGAAGTGCCGGTGGAGTAGGACAGCATTGCAACGCGTGGATCGATACCGAATGCAGCAGCGGAATCCGCAGACTGAATAGCGATTTCTGCCAGTTGCTCAGCAGTTGGATCCGGGTTGATCGCGCAGTCGCCGTAAACATAAACCTGTTCTGGCAGCAGCATGAAGAACACGGAAGAAACCAAAGAGCTGCCTGGTGCAGTTTTGATCAGCTGTAACGGTGGACGAATGGTGTTCGCGGTAGTGTGAACAGCACCAGAAACCAGACCGTCAACTTCGTCTTGCTCAAGCATCAAAGTACCCAGCACAACGTTGTCTTCCAGTTGCTCACGCGCAACGGCTTCGGTCATGCCTTTGCTCTTACGCAGCTCAACCAAACGTGCAACGTAGCTCTCGCGAACCACTTCCGGGTCAACGATTTCGATGCCAGCACTCAACTCAACACCTTGTGCCGCAGCAACACGGGTGATTTCATCCGGGTTACCCAAAAGTACGCAAGTTGCGATACCGCGTTCAGCACAGATAGATGCCGCTTTCACGGTACGTGGCTCTTCGCCTTCTGGCAGAACAACGCGTTTGCCCGCTTTACGTGCCAGCTCAGTGAGCTGATAACGGAACGCTGGAGGAGACAGACGACGGCTACGCTCGGAAGTAGCGGTCAGAGATTCAATCCAGTTTGCATCAATGTGGCTTGCCACATATTCCTGCACTTTCTCGATACGCTGATGGTCGTCAGTTGGGACTTCCAGGTTGAAGCTTTGCAGGCTCAGGGAAGTCTGCCAGGTGTTAGTGTCAACCATGAACAGCGGCAGGCCAGTTGCGAATGCACGCTCACACAGTTTGGTCACGCGTGGGTCCATTTCGTAACCGCCGGTCAGCAGAACTGCACCGATGTCCACACCGTTCATTGCAGCCAGGCACGCTGCAACCAGCACGTCTGGACGGTCTGCTGAAGTCACCAGCAAAGAACCTGGACGGAAGTGTTCCAGCATGTGCGGAATGCTACGCGCACAGAAAGTCACAGACTTCACGCGACGAGTTTTGATGTCGCCTTCGTTGATGATGGTTGCGTTCAGGTGACGCGCCATATCAATTGCACGAGTAGCAATCAGATCAAAGCTCCATGGCACACAGCCCAGAACTGGCAGCGGGCTGTCGGCAAACAGTGCTTTAGGATCGATGTTAGCGATGCTCGCTTTAGTGGAGTCATCAAAAATCTCGGACAGGTCAGGGCGAGTACGACCTTGCTCATCAACTGGGGCATTCAGTTTGTTAATGATTACGCCAGTGATGTTGGTGTTCTTGCTGCCGCCGAAGCTGCTACGTGCCAGCTCGATACGCTCTTTCATCTGCTCTGGGGAGTTGTTGCCCAGCGACATAACGAAGACGATTTCAGCGTTCAGCGTTTTTGCGATTTCGTAGTTCAGAGACTGCGCAAACTGATGTTTACGAGTAGGAACCAGACCTTCAACCAGAACCACTTCAGCGTCTTTGCTGCTGGCGTGGAAGTTGGCAATGATCTCTTCCATCAGCACGTCTTGTTGGTTGCTCGACAGCAGCGACTCAACGTGATTCATGTGCAGCGGCTCAGCCGTTGGGATGTTGGAGTTAGCACGCACAATGCTGGTGGTTTGATCTGGAGTATCGTCACCGGTACGCGGTTGGGCGATAGGTTTGAAAACGCTAAGGCGAACGCCTTTTTGTTCCATAGCACGGATAACACCAAGGCTGACGCTGGTCAGGCCGACGCTGGTTCCGGTAGGGATCAACATAATAGTACGGGACACGGTATAACCTCTTTGTATATACCCGGCATAGTTCGGGTCGCAGAGGATTGCAGCAACTCGAATTATTTTGGGTACAGCCCTTTTCAGGGCTCAGAAAACAACACCGCCAGCGAAGGCTGGCGGTAAGGAGAATCAAGCGGTCAGGCGAGATGCATCCTGAGCGATAACCAGTTCTTCGTTGGTCGGAATGACCATCGCAGGAACGGTACCCTCTTTGTTGATGTAGCCTGATTTGCCGAAACGAGCAGCCAGGTTGCGTTCGTGGTCAACTTCAAAGCCCAGAACACCCAGTTTGCCCAGAGACAGTTCACGTACCATTGCAGCGTTTTCACCGATACCACCAGTGAACACAACGCCGTCCAAACGACCTTCCATCAGTGCAGTGTAAGAACCGATGTATTTCGCCAGACGATGGCAGAACACGTCCATTGCACGTTTAGCATCTTCTTTAGTGGTGTAGTTGTCTTCGACATAACGGCAGTCGCTGGTGACTTCAGTCAGACCCAACAGGCCAGACTCTTTAGTCAGCATTTTGTTGATATCGTCAACGCTCATGCCCAGGGAATCGTGCAGGTGGAAGATGATAGCTGGATCGATGTCACCAGAACGGGTGCCCATTACCAGACCTTCCAGCGGAGTCAGACCCATAGAGGTGTCAACACACTTGCCGTTACGGATAGCAGAAACAGAACCGCCGTTGCCCAGGTGGCAAGTGATCAGGTTCACTTCTTCCACTGGCTTGTTCAGCATTTTCGCGGCTTCTTGAGTCACATAGAAGTGGCTGGTGCCGTGTGCGCCGTAACGACGAACGCCATGCTCTCTGTACAGGTTGTACGGCAGAGCATAGAGGTAAGATTCTTCTGGCATGGTCTGATGGAACGCGGTGTCAAACACAGCAACGTTTTTATCAGCCAGTTTAGGGAAAGATTTCAGTGCTTCAGCAATACCGATCAGGTGTGCCGGGTTATGCAGTGGTGCAAAAGAAGCAGTATCTTTGATACCCTGAATCACGGTCTCGTCGATAACGACGGAGCTGGTGTACTTCTCGCCGCCGTGAACAACACGGTGGCCGATAGCAGTCAGCTGCTCGGACAATTCAGGTTTTTGTGCCAGAATGGTATTAACCATAAAGTTAAGAGCTTCGCTGTGAGCGGCGCCTGCACCCAAAGCCGCTTCTTGTTTACCGCCATCCATTTTCCATTTGATACGTGCTTCAGGAAGATGGAAACATTCGGCTAAACCAGAAAGGTACTCGTCACCGTTTACTGCATCAATGATTGCAAATTTCAGTGAAGAGCTACCGCAGTTCAGAACCAGTACTAACTTACTCGACATGGAAGTACCTACTATTAATATGTGGCTAAAAAAACGTCAGTTAGTCTCTCAGCGTAGCGCATGATGAGCCTGACATTTATGATTAACGTCATGCCAGAAGCGTTTTTTTGGCATGACGAATAAATACTCTAGAGTTTACGCCATGTTGCGCGATTTTTCGGCAACGGCTGACTGAGCAAAAAATTGACAACCTGCGGTTTCCCTTCTACGGCCATCAAGGCCGGCACAGGATACCCGATTGCAGCAGCTAAAGACAAAAGATTTTGAACCATGTAATTTAGAGTTGTTGTTTTGCACAAAAATTTTATTTTTTATATGTGAAGTTGAGGTAAAGCCATGTCGACACCCCTAAAAAGCCACGCCAGCTGGTTTAGCATATTCAGCCGTGGGCAACACTATTCTAAGACCTGGCCTGTCGATAAACGCCTCGCGCCAGTCTTTGTAGAAAATCGTGTTATCCGCGCCACACGTTTTGCCATCCGCTTTATGCCCCCACTTGCTGTGTTTACGCTTACCTGGCAGATTGCCCTTGGCGGCCAACTTGGCCCCGCAGTCGCAACCGCATTATTCGCCTGTAGCTTACCAATGCAGGGTTTATGGTGGCTAGGAAAGCGCTCAGTTACGCCACTGCCGCCGACCATTTTGAGCTGGTTCTACGAAGTGCGCGGCAAATTACAGGAAGCAGGGCAGGCGCTAACACCGATTGAAGGCAAGCCAGATTACCAGGCGCTCGCTGAAGTACTGAAACGTGCGTTTAAGCAGTTGGATAAAACTTTTCTTGATGATTTGTAAAATCCCTGCCGTTACGCATATATAGAAGGATATTTTTTCGCAGGAGTGATTCTGCGCAACAGGAGCTAAGAAATGGAAATGACTAACGCCCAGCGTCTGATTTTATCTAATCAGTACAAAATGATGACCATGCTCGATCCAGACAACGCCGAGCGTTATCGTCGCCTGCAAACGATCATTGAGCGCGGTTACGGCCTGCAAATGCGCGAGCTGGACCGTGAGTTCGGTGAGTTGACGGAAGAAACTTGCCGTACTGTCATCGACATTATGGAGATGTACCACGCGCTGCATGTCTCTTGGACGAACCTGAAGGATAACCAGGAAATTGACGAACGCCGTGTCACATTCCTCGGCTTCGATGCAGCAACTGAAGCTCGGTTCCTGGGATATGTTCGATTTATGGTCAATATTGAAGGCCGTTACGCGCATTTTGACGCGGGTACTCATGGCTTTAACGCGCAGACTCCAATGTGGGAAAAATATCAGCGTATGTTGAAAGTGTGGCAGTCCTGCCCACGTCAGTATCATTTAAGTGTGAATGAGATCGCGCAGATTATTAATGCCTGAGGGGAGACGCGTCGTGAAGTGCAAAGGTTTCTTGTTTGATTTGGATGGGACTCTGGTTGACTCCCTGCCAGCGGTTGAGCGTGCATGGATTAACTGGGCTAAGCGTTTCGATATTTCGCCGCAAGAAGTATTAGGCTTCATTCATGGTAAGCAGGCGATAACTTCGCTGCGTCATTTTATGGCGGGAGCGTCTGAAGAAGAGATCCAGCAGGAGTTTTTCCGTCTTGAGAAAATCGAGTCTGAAGATACCGACGGTATTGTGGCATTGCCAGGGGCTGTTGAGCTGTTGACTCATCTGAACGAAGCGGGCATTCCATGGGCTATCGTGACCTCTGGTTCATTACCTGTGGCTTCAGCTCGTCGTGCTGCAGGCGGATTGCCAGAGCCTGAAGTGCTTGTTACGGCTGAACGTGTCGCCCGAGGCAAACCTGAACCGGATGCCTACTTACTCGGTGCGCAATTATTAGGTTTAGAGCCTGAAGAATGCGCTGTCGTAGAAGATGCGCCAGCTGGTGTACTTTCTGGTCTGGCTGCAGGTTGCCATGTTATCGCAGTCAATGCACCGGCCGATACACCACGGCTTGAGCATGTCGACTATGCTCTGCATTCGTTGACTGAGCTTCTGGTTCAGAAGCTGCCAGATGGCACAGTCGAAGTGCTTAGAAAACACTAAACACATGATTTAGCCCCGCGATTGCGGGGCTTTTTTATGGCAAAATTTTTCCCCCTGAGACAACCACAAAGGATTTGTTTTGAACTCAGAATTGATTTGGGTCTTATCACTATTAGCAATTGCGGTGGTGTTATTCGCCACTGGAAAAGTGCGTATGGATGCGATCGCTTTACTTGTCATTATTGCGTTTGTCCTCAGTGGCACACTTACTCTCAACGAAGCCTTCTCAGGTTTTAGCGATCCCAACGTTATTCTTATTGCCGCACTCTTTATTATTGGCGATGGCCTTGTACGCACGGGTGTAGCCACAAAAATGGGTTCGTGGCTGGTGGATGTTGCGGGTAGCAGCGAAACCAAAATGCTGGTTTTGCTGATGCTTACCGTTGCGGGGCTTGGCGCATTTATGAGTTCAACGGGTGTGGTCGCAATATTTATCCCAGTGGTACTCAGTGTTTCAATGCGCATGAAAACCTCGCCATCGCGTTTAATGATGCCTCTCAGTTTTGCCGGGTTAATTAGCGGCATGATGACGCTAGTCGCAACACCACCCAATCTGGTCGTAAATAGCGAATTGCTGCGTGAAGGGTTGCAGGGCTTCCATTTCTTTAGCGTTACGCCTATTGGCCTGGTCATCTTATTGCTGGGTATCGGCTATATGCTGATTGCGCGTTTTGCACTAAAAGGGCAGAACAAAGACGATGGCAAGCAAGACTGGCGCCGCCGTACGTTTCGCGATCTAATTAAAGATTACCGGCTGACTGGCCGTGCGCGTCGTCTCGCAATTCGCCCAGGTTCACCGATGGTTGGGCGCCGTCTTGATGATTTAAAACTGCGAGAGCGTTATGGTGCAAACGTCATAGGACTTGAGCGCTGGCGCAAATTCCGCCGGGTTATCGTCAATGTCACTGGCGTCACTGAATTTCGCGTTCGTGACGTGCTGTTGATTGATATGTCAGCTTCTGAAGTTGATTTACGCGAGTTTTGTAGCGAGCAGATGCTTGAGCCGATGGTTTTGCGCGGTGAGTATTTTTCAGACCAGGCGCTGGATGTGGGGATGGCCGAAGTCTCGCTGATCCCTGAGTCTGAGCTAATCGGACAAACGCTGCGCGAAATCGGCTTCCGTACGCGCTACGGCCTGAATGTCGTCGGGTTACGCCGTAATGGCGAAGCGATGGAAGGCTTGCTGGTGGATGAAGCCTTGCAACTTGGCGATATCTTGCTGGTGGTGGGTGACTGGAAACTGATCAGCCAGTTGCAACTCAAAGGCCGCGATTTCCTGGTGCTTAACTTACCCGTGGAAGAGGGCGAAGCCTCGCCTGCGCATAGCCAGGCTCCGCACGCTATTTTCTGCCTGGCGTTGATGGTTGCACTGATGCTGACCGATGAAATTCCTAACACCATCGCGGCTATTATTGCCTGTTTGCTGATGGGCAAGTTCCGCTGTATTGATATGGAAAGTGCGTATAAAGCAGTGCACTGGCCGAGTATTATTTTGATTGTCGGCATGATGCCTTTCGCCCTTGCATTGCAAAAAACGGGCGGGGTGGATTTAATTGTTAATGGGTTAATGAGCCTGGGTGGCGGCTACGGTCCGCACATGATGCTGATTTGCCTGTTTGTGATGTGCGCCGCGATTGGCTTGTTTATTTCAAATACGGCGACTGCGGTGTTAATGGCGCCTATTGCGTTAGCCGCGGCAAAATCGATGGGTGTTTCCCCTTATCCATTTGCGATGATCGTTGCACTAGCCGCATCCGCTGCATTCATGACACCAGTATCATCGCCGGTTAATACGCTTGTTCTGGGGCCGGGAAATTATAAGTTCAGCGATTTTGTGAAGATGGGCGTGCCATTTACCGTGATTGTGATGGTGGTGAGTGTGGTGATGGTGCCGATGTTATTCCCGTTTTAATACCCTTCATACTTGAAGCCGCATCTTTGTTGGCAGCGTTTACAAACCCCAGTCACTTACTTTGATAAGTGACTGGGGATTTGCTCTCTTGCCGCCTCAAAGCAGCTCCAATTATTTTGGGTATAGGTTAAAGCGGTGAATCCTGGCTAATCTCATCGAGTGAAAGCTGGAAGCTTGGCACAAAGACATTCATAAAATAGTCCATCTCTTCGCTGTGACGGTCAGCCAGCGTTTTCTCGAGCCTGCTTTTAGCCAGTAAAAATTCATTGTTACCGGCAGAGAGCTCTTCCAGACATTTTAGATAGGCGCATAACGCATCGGCTTGCTTGACGATGGCGCGCTCCTCGTCGCTGCTCTGATGCTCATCAATCAGTGGTGCCCAGATGTCACGTAACTCTTCAGGCACCATATCGATCAATTTCTGTTGGGCTATTTTCTCGATAGCTTTGTATTCATGAGCAATTTGCGTGTTGAAATACTTCACCGGCGTTGGTAAATCCCCCGTAAGAACCTCACTGACATCGTGATACATTGCAAGCAGGGCGACATGTTCGGCGTTAATTTGGCCGTTGAATTTACGATTCTTAATCACGGCTAATGCATGAGCGACCATTGCAACTTGCAGGCTATGCTCCGAAACATTTTCGGTACGCACATTACGCATCAGCGGCCAACGATTGATTAATTTCAGGCGTGAAAGGTGGGCAAAGAAATGGCTTTGGCTCATAGATACACTCGGTACGTAAGCAAAGAAAACCATTGTGCGGGGAGTCGGGGGAAGATGCAAACATCTCCCCCGTGAGAATTATTGGTGGTAATGGCCGAGGAAACGACCAAATTTATTGATGGCCATTTCCAGCTCATCAACACGCGGTAAAGTCACGATACGTACGTGATCAGGCCACGGCCAGTTAAATGCTGTTCCTTGAACCAAAAGCACTTTTTCTTTCAATAAGAAATCCAGCACCATTTTTTGGTCATCGTGGATATTAAAACGTTTAGCATCGATTTTCGGGAACATATAGAGCGCGCCCTGCGGTTTCACACATGAAACACCAGGAATATCGTTAATCAGCTCCCACGCACGGTTACGCTGTTCGTATAGACGCCCGCCGGGTGCGATAAATTCGCTGATACTCTGATAACCGCCTAAAGCAGTCTGAATTGCATGCTGAGCAGGCACGTTCGCGCACAGACGCATCGACGCGAGCATCTCCAGCCCTTCGATATAACCCTTGGCGTGCTTCTTCGGCCCATTCAGAACCATCCAGCCCTGGCGGAACCCGGCAACACGATAAGTTTTGGACAGCCCATTAAAGGTCACTGTTAGCAGGTCTGGGGCCAGTGCTGCAATTGAATGGTGTTGTGCCGCGTCGTACAGAATCTTGTCGTAGATTTCATCAGCAAAAATAATCAAATTATGCTGACGCGCAATTTCTACAACTTCCAGCAACAACTCTTTAGAGTAAACGGCACCGGTTGGGTTGTTCGGGTTAATAATCACGATGCCGCGAGTGCGTGGTGTGATTTTAGCGCGAATATCGTCAAGGTCTGGGAACCAGCCTGCCGACTCATCACATAAATAGTGAACGGCTTTACCACTAGAAAGCGAAACTGCCGCGGTCCACAAAGGGTAATCAGGTGCTGGTACCAGCATCTCATCACCGCTGTTCAGCAATGCTTGCATCGATTGAACAATCAGCTCAGAAACACCGTTGCCGATGTAAATATCTTCAACTGTCACGTCCCGCATTTCACGAGCCTGATAATGCTGCATGATGGCTTTACGTGCGGTATAGAGTCCTTTCGAGTCGCAGTAACCCTGAGCAGTAGGCAGATTACGAATCACATCGACAAGAATTTCATCCGGGGCATCAAAGCCAAATGGCGCGGGGTTGCCAATATTCAGCTTGAGGACTTTATTCCCTTCTTCTTCAAGACGCTTAGCCTCCTTGAGTACTGGGCCACGGATGTCATAACAGACGTTATCAAGTTTGCTGGATTTTTCGATAGGGGACATGAACCTGACCTTTAATGTTAACGCCACTTCCTGCCGTGGAAGCGACCAGGCAACAAATGTACTCCTGCCAAGCTCAGATTTGAAGGCGGTCGAGGCGCCAGACTGTAATTTATCTTTCAATTTAGGTACAAGCAGAAAAACCAATTGAATAGCTAATGATTGGCATAATGTATTGATTATTTTATTTAAATTAGTGAAATATGTAAATATTTGGCCATTTTGCAATCCCATTAACTGCTGTGGCACTGGTGTTGTAGTGGGTAATGCTGAGTGATTTGAGAATTAAATTGAGTGATAGTTAAGGAAAATTGAATGTTTATGCTTGAGGTTAAAAGAGGTTCACTAATGTGAGTTAATAATATGTATATAAAAATAACTGTGAGTGTCATTAATATAACTAAAGAATAGAGTTAAGTTACTTCTCTTTTACCTGGTATAGCTTCAGGGGGTTTTATGAATAACCTGTTGAAGAGTGAAATGAAAAAAGAGAATGAGATCAGATAATTCGCAACAAAACTTATGGACTGGCATGATTTGCGGTAAGATATGTCACTGTAAATGATGAGTGTCTATTTTTGGACATAATGAAACTCTATGTTTTACTGCGGGTTAGTATATAACCATTGCACTTTGGTAATTGTCCGTGCAGCAAAAATGACATAGAGATAACTTTCATCGCACTTACCCTCGTAACCGCAAAAAGTTGAATAATTAAAACTCAGTACTGAAGTAGGCTTACAATAATTACTCAGTTTTAATTTAAGTGACTAGAACAATAAGACGAATGTTTGTATGTTGGTTATGGCGGTATAATATTTCCTGGAATATGTGAGCTACATTATTGGCCTGCATGCACCGGGATGCATGAAAAATAAAAAGTCAGAACGACTGTCAGGATGACGGTATGGCCCCTCGGGAGACGTTCTGTAAAAGGGAATTGCTTTATCTTTTTGATAAATCACAGCAATAAAACTAAGGCAGACTCGTAAGAGCAACCTACTAGTGAAAAAATTATGATTAACGCAAATCGTCCGATACTAAATCTCGACCTCGATCTGCTAAGGACTTTTGTTGCCGTAGCGGATTTGAATACTTTTGCTGCGGCGGCAGTTGCGGTTTGCCGTACGCAATCGGCTGTAAGCCAGCAGATGCAGCGTCTTGAACAGTTAGTAGGAAAAGAGCTCTTTGCCCGTCATGGTCGTAATAAGCTGCTGACCGAGCATGGAATTCAGCTTCTGGGTTATGCGCGAAAAATTCTACGCTTTAATGATGAAGCATGTACGTCACTGATGTTTAGTAATTTGCAAGGTGTGCTCACGATTGGTGCATCTGATGAAACCGCGGATACCATTCTGCCTTTCTTGCTTAACCGAATAAGCTCGGTTTACCCAAAGCTGGCATTGGATGTCCGAGTTAAACGTAATCCATTTATGGTTGAAATGCTTAATCAGCAGGAAGTTGATTTGGTTGTCACCACATCAAAACCCGCGCATTTTGAATCCATCGTGTTACGTACCTCGCCAACTTTATGGTATTGCGCATCGGACTACGTCTTCCAGAAAGGTGAAACCGTACCTTTAGTCATGCTCGACGATCCGAGTCCTTACCGGGATATGATGCTTGAGCATTTGAATGCAGAGCGTATTCCCTGGCGTATTGCGTATGTTGCTTCCACTCTTTCGGCAGTGCGTGCTGCTGTGAAAGCCGGACTGGGTGTGACTGCTCGGCCTGTTGAAATGATGAGCCCTGAATTGCGTGTGCTGGGTAATGCTGATGGCTTACCGGTTATGCCAGATACTCAATACTTGTTGTGCCGTAATGTGCAGACCAGTAATGATTTGGCTCAGGCTATCTTTAGTGCTCTGGAATCAAACCCTAATCCATACCGTTACATGACTTCGTCAGATGAAGATGGTGATACCGTGCTAATGGAGCGTGATTTCGAGTAATGCCTTCGGTTTGTTAGTAACAAAATATGAAATTCGAAAACAGGTCGTTGAGGTCAATTTTTGACTCAATGGCCTGTTTTTTAATCACTGCAAGTTGTGTTTATTACTAATTTGTAAAAACATGTTTTAAAACAATCTGCTTCATAGCGCCCTAGATACCTACCTTCTACGTACATCCTTCGAGTCATTACTCGTTTAAATGTTAAAAAATACGCCGCAATGTTGTTAGTTTCCGAGATGGATTAACAGAAGCGTGTCTCAGATCAAGAAAATACTCCCTCTTAGGGGGATGAATAGTTGAGATTTCCTGCCAAAATAGAACGGTAGATATTTTTTTCCTCGTTAACGGACACGATTCACCTTCATTAAAGTAGGGTTAATAATTCGGCATTACTGATTTTTAACGCACTAAATGTTAATGAAGTTGGGCTCATGTAAATTAATGTGTGGATACTTTTGTTAAAGTTGACAAAAGGTTATAGAAAGGAGTAAAAAACCCCATCAATTTGCTGGTAAAGTTTTGATTCCAGCAGTTATTGTAAGGTTTATTGTTCCTCCCCATGAATCGATGTGGTGATCATCTGCCAACAAGAGCAGAGATTTTGGCGCCACTTTTGATGAGTAAGCAATGAGTATGTCAACATCCACTGAAGTTATCGCTCACCATTGGGCGTTCGCAGTCTTTCTTATTGTTGCCATAGGCCTGTGTTGCGTAATGCTTCTCGGGGCCTGGTTCCTTGGCGGGAGAGCTAAGGGTCGGCACAAAAACACTCCCTTCGAGTCAGGTATCGACTCAGTTGGTACAGCGCGCTTACGTCTTTCCGCCAAGTTTTACCTGGTTGCCATGTTCTTTGTTATTTTTGACGTGGAAGCCTTGTATCTCTATGCGTGGTCAGTTTCTATCCGTGAAAGCGGATGGGTAGGCTTCGTCGAGGCCGCAATTTTCATTTTAGTGCTACTGGCAGGCCTGGTGTATCTGGTGCGCATTGGCGCGCTTGATTGGACTCCTGCGCGTTCGCGCCGCGCCCAAATCAACCCGGAAACCGACAGTCTCACTAACCGTCATACGCAAGATGCTCTAAAGAATTCGGATTACAGCAAGGCGGCAAGCGAGTAAATCCCATGAGCTTACTTAGGTAAGTGATTGGGGTTTATGAACGCAGCCAACACCGCTGTAAATTGAATTATAACGAGCATAAAATGAGGCAATAAGATGGACTATACGCTCACCCGCATAGACCCCGACGGTGAGAACGACCGTTACCCCCTGCAAAAACAGGAGATCGTAACCGATCCTCTTGACCAAGAAATCAACCGTAGTGTGTACATGGGCAAGCTCGAACATGCTATGCACGATATGGTGAACTGGGGTCGTAAAAACTCAATTTGGCCTTATAACTTTGGTCTTTCGTGCTGCTACGTTGAGATGGTGACCTCGTTTACCGCCGTACATGACGTGGCACGTTTTGGTGCCGAAGTTCTGCGTGCTTCCCCGCGTCAGGCTGACCTGATGGTTATTGCAGGAACCTGCTTTACCAAAATGGCTCCCGTTATTCAGCGTCTTTATGACCAAATGCTTGAGCCAAAATGGGTTATCTCAATGGGTGCCTGCGCCAACTCCGGCGGCATGTACGACATCTATTCTGTAGTGCAAGGCGTGGATAAATTCCTGCCGGTCGATGTTTACATCCCAGGTTGTCCGCCGCGCCCGGAAGCCTATATGCAGGCTCTGATGTTGCTGCAAGAATCTATTGGTAAAGAGCGTCGTCCACTGTCTTGGGTGGTTGGTGATCAGGGCGTGTATCGCGCCAACATGCAATCAGAGCGCGAGCGTAAACGCGGCGAGCGTATTGCAGTCACTAATCTTAGGTCGCCAGACGAGATTTAATTTGCGCCTGTGGTCCGCGTGAGTTTACTTCGCATATCAATAATATTAGCGCGAAGCCGCTGACCAACAGTCACCACGTACCATTTGCAATGGTGAGAATTATGACCGATTTAACTGCGCATGATGCCAACCAGGAAGCCTGGCAAACCCGTGACCATTTAGATGATCCGGTTATTGGCGAACTGCGTAACCGTTTTGGGCCGGATGCTTTTACTGTTCAGCCAACCCGCACCGGAGTTCCGGTGGCTTGGGTTAAGCGTGAACAATTACTGGAAGTGGTCGATTTCTTAAAGAAATTACCGAAGCCCTACGTGATGTTGTTCGACTTACACGGCATGGATGAACGTCTCCGTACTCACCGCAACGGTTTACCGGCTGCGGATTTTTCCGTTTTCTACCACCTGATTTCCATCGATCGCAACCGCGATATCATGCTCAAGGTGGCGCTGTCTGAAAACGACCTGAACGTGCCAACAATTACCAAACTGTTCCCGAACGCTAACTGGTATGAGCGTGAAACCTGGGAAATGTTTGGCATCACCTTTAATGGTCACCCGCACCTGACGCGCATCATGATGCCGCCAACGTGGGAAGGCCATCCGCTGCGTAAAGATTATCCGGCGCGTGCCACCGAGTTCGATCCGTTTGAATTGACCAAACAGAAAGAAGACCTCGAGATGGAAGCGCTGACCTTCAAGCCTGAAGAGTGGGGCATGAAGCGCAGCAGCGAGCATGAAGATTTCATGTTCCTGAACCTCGGTCCAAATCACCCATCCGCGCACGGTGCATTCCGTATCGTTCTGCAACTCGACGGTGAAGAGATTGTCGATTGCGTACCGGATATCGGCTACCACCACCGTGGTGCTGAGAAAATGGGTGAGCGTCAGTCCTGGCACAGCTACATTCCGTATACCGACCGTATCGAGTACCTCGGCGGCTGCGTAAACGAAATGCCATACGTGCTGGCGGTTGAAAAACTGGCGGGTATCAAGGTTCCTGAACGTGTTGACGTTATCCGCGTCATGCTGTCCGAACTGTTCCGTATCAACAGTCACCTGCTTTACATCTCTACGTTTATTCAGGACGTGGGCGCGATGACTCCGGTGTTCTTCGCCTTTACCGACCGTCAGAAAATCTATGACCTTGTCGAAGCGATTACCGGTTTCCGTATGCACCCGGCCTGGTTCCGTATCGGTGGTGTTGCACATGACTTGCCAAACGGTTGGGAACGCCTGCTTAAAGAGTTCCTCGACTGGATGCCAAAACGTCTGGATTCCTACGAGAAAGCTGCGCTGCGTAACACCATTCTGAAAGGTCGTTCACAGGGCGTTGCTGCTTACGGCAAGAAAGAAGCACTGGAGTGGGGCACAACGGGTGCTGGCCTGCGCGCAACTGGCGTTGACTTCGATATCCGTAAAGTTCGTCCTTACTCTGGTTACGAAAACTTCGACTTCGAAATCCCGGTCGGCGGTGGCATCAGCGACTGCTACACCCGTGTGATGCTGAAAGTTGAAGAGCTTCGCCAGAGCTTGCGCATTCTTGACCAGTGCCTGAAAAACATGCCTGCTGGTCCGTTCAAAGCTGACCACCCGCTGACAACGCCGCCACCGAAAGAACGCACGCTGCAACATATCGAGACCCTGATCACTCACTTCCTGCAAGTTTCGTGGGGCCCGGTTATGCCGGCTAACGAATCCTTCCAGATGATTGAGGCGACGAAAGGGATTAACAGTTACTACCTGACCAGCGACGGCAGCACCATGAGCTACCGTACCCGTATTCGTACCCCGAGCTTTGCGCACTTGCAGCAAATCCCGTCGGCGATTCGCGGCAGTCTGGTTTCTGACCTGATTGTCTATCTGGGTAGTATCGATTTTGTAATGTCTGATGTGGATCGCTAACTATGCACGATAAACAACAACCCCAGGCAGAAGCCTTTGAGCTGAGTCAATTCGAGCGTGATGCGATTGAGCACGAAAAACATCATTACGAAGATGCTCGCGCAGCCTCTATCGAAGCGCTGAAAATTGTTCAGAAGCAGCGTGGCTGGGTGCCAGACGGCGCTATTTATGCCATCGCTGAAGTTCTGGGTATTCCAGCCAGCGACGTAGAAGGTGTTGCCACATTCTATAGCCAGATTTTCCGCCAGCCGGTAGGCCGCCATGTCATTCGTTATTGCGATAGCGTGGTTTGCCACATTACGGGCTATCAGGGCATTCAGTCTGCCATTGAAGCAAAACTGGACATCAAACCGGGTCAAACCACGTTTGATGGTCGCTTTACCCTGCTGCCAACCTGCTGTCTGGGTAACTGCGACAAAGGGCCGACCATGATGATTGATGAGGACACTCATAGCTATCTGACGCCGGAAGCAATCCCTGATTTGCTGGAGCAGTATAAATGAAGACGATTATTCGTACTGCCGAAACCCATCCGCTGACCTGGCGGTTGCGTGATGACAAACAGCCTGTCTGGCTGGATGAATATCGCAGCAAAAACGGCTACGAAGGTGCGCGTCTTGCTTTGACAGGCCTGGCACCAGACGAAGTCGTTACCCGCGTTAAAGACTCAGGTCTGAAAGGGCGTGGCGGCGCAGGTTTCTCCACCGGTCTGAAGTGGAGCCTGATGCCGAAAGACGAGTCTATGAACATCCGTTACCTGCTGTGTAACGCCGATGAAATGGAACCCGGCACCTATAAAGACCGTTTGCTGATGGAGCAACTGCCGCACCTTTTGGTGGAAGGCATGCTGATTTCTGCATTCGCGCTGAAAGCCTACCGCGGTTATATCTTCCTGCGAGGTGAGTACATCGAAGCGGCTGTGCATTTGCGCCGCGCGATTGCTGAAGCAACCGAAGCAGGTTTGCTGGGCAAAAACATTCTCGGTTCTGGTTTTGATTTTGAGCTTATCGTGCACACCGGTGCCGGGCGTTATATCTGTGGTGAAGAAACCGCATTGATTAACTCCCTGGAAGGCCGCCGCGCGAACCCACGTTCAAAACCACCATTCCCTGCCTCAAGCGGCGTGTGGGGTAAACCAACGTGTGTTAATAACGTTGAAACTCTGTGCAACGTGCCAGCGATTCTGGCCAACGGCGTGGAATGGTATCAGGGCATTTCGACCAGCAAAGATGCTGGCACCAAGCTGATGGGCTTCTCCGGGCGTGTGAAAAACCCAGGCGTCTGGGAATTACCGTTCGGTACCACCGCACGTGAGATTCTTGAAGAATACGCCGGTGGTATGCGTGATGGCCTGAAATTCAAAGCCTGGCAGCCGGGCGGGGCAGGGACAGACTTCCTGACCGAATCGCATCTTGACCTGCCGATGGAATTCGAAAGCATCGGTAAAGCAGGCAGTCGTTTAGGTACGGCGCTGGCGATGGCGGTTGACCATGAAATTGGTATGGTTCCGCTGGTGCGCAATTTGGAAGAGTTCTTTTCCCGTGAATCTTGCGGCTGGTGTACACCTTGCCGTGATGGCCTACCGTGGAGTGTGAAAATTCTGCGTGCGCTGGAGCGTGGCGAAGGCCAGCCTGGGGATATCGAGACACTTGAGCAACTGTGTCGTTTCCTCGGTCCGGGTAAAACCTTCTGTGCGCATGCGCCAGGTGCGGTTGAGCCATTACAGAGTGCGATTAAATATTTCCGCGACGAATTCGAAGCAGGCATTGCCAAACAAGATTTCGGTAACACGCGTGCCATTGCTGGCATCCAACCGAACTTATTAAAAGCGCGCTGGTGATACCTGACAACAAGTTTGCAGGTTATAAAATTTTATAATTAATTGGAAGCATGCTGACTATGGCTACGATACATGTAGACGGCAAAGAATATGAGGTAAATGGGTCAGACAACCTGCTGCAAGCATGTCTGTCGCTCGGCCTTGATATTCCTTATTTTTGCTGGCACCCGGCGCTTGGTAGCGTCGGTGCTTGCCGCCAGTGCGCGGTGAAGCAATATCAGAACGCAGAAGATCTTCGTGGTCGCTTGGTGATGTCTTGTATGACACCAGCTTCTGATGGCACGTTTATCTCTATTGATGACGGCGAAGCTAAAGAATTCCGCGAAAGCGTAGTGGAATGGTTGATGACCAACCACCCACACGACTGCCCGGTTTGTGAAGAAGGCGGCAACTGCCACTTGCAAGATATGACGGTAATGACCGGTCATAGCTTCCGTCGCTATCGTTTCACCAAGCGTACTCACCGTAATCAGGACCTCGGCCCATTCATCTCTCACGAAATGAACCGCTGTATCGCTTGTTACCGCTGTGTGCGTTACTACAAAGATTATGCTGACGGCACCGATTTGGGTGTTTACGGCGCTCATGACAACGTCTACTTCGGCCGCCCTGAAGACGGTACGCTTGAGAGCGAATTCTCCGGTAACCTGGTAGAAATCTGCCCGACCGGTGTATTCACTGATAAAACTCACTCCGAGCGTTATAACCGTAAGTGGGATATGCAGTTCGCCCCTAGCATTTGCCAGCAGTGCAGCATCGGCTGTAACACAAGCCCTGGTGAGCGTTACGGTGAATTGCGTCGTATCGAAAACCGTTACAACGGTACCGTGAACCACTATTTCCTGTGTGATCGTGGCCGCTTCGGTTATGGCTACGTCAACCTGAAGGATCGTCCACGTCAGCCGATCCAACGCCGTGGCGACGATCTGATCACCCTGAACGCTGAACAAGCGATGCAGGGCGCGGCAGATATTTTGCGCCAGTCGAAGAAAGTGATCGGTATCGGATCCCCACGTGCCAGCGTTGAAAGCAACTTCGCGCTGCGTGAACTGGTGGGTGCAGATAATTTCTACACCGGTATTGCAACAGGTGAACAAGCACGTCTGCAACTGATGCTCAAAGTACTGCAAGAAAGTGGCATTCACACTCCGGCACTGCGTGAAATCGAAACCTACGATGCGGTTCTGGTGCTGGGCGAAGACATTACTCAGACCGGCGCACGTGTTGCACTGGCTGTGCGTCAGGCAGTGAAAGGGAAATCACGTGAAATGGCAGCAGCACAGAAAGTTGCTGACTGGCAAATCGCGGCGATCATGAACATTGGCCAGCACGCGAAACACCCGTTGTTTGTCACCAATATCGACAGCACTCGTCTGGATGATATCGCCGCATGGACTTACCGTGCGCCGGTTGAAGATCAGGCGCGTCTGGGCTTTGCTATCGCCAACGCACTGGACAGCAACTCTCCCGCTGTTGAACTTGATCGCGACCTGAAAAATAAAGTCGACGTGATTGTTCAAGCGCTGGCGGGTGCGAAAAAACCATTGATCGTATCCGGTACTAACGCCGGAAGCGAAGCGGTGATTCAGGCGGCAGCAAACGTTGCTAAAGCACTGAAAGGCCGTGGTGCCGATGTTGGTATCACTATGGTTGCTCGCGCAGTCAACAGTGTTGGGCTAGGCCTTATCGGCGGTGGTTCTCTTGAAGAAGCACTGAGCGAACTGGAGAGCGGTTCTGCCGATGCGGTAGTCGTGCTGGAAAACGATCTTCATCGCCATGCCTCTGCGGCACGTGTTGACGCAGCACTCAGTAAAGCTCCGCTGGTGATGGTTATCGACCATCAGCGCACTGCGATTATGGATAAAGCCCATCTGGTGCTCTCCACCGCAAGCTTCGCTGAAAGCGATGGTACGGTTATCAACAACGAGGGCCGCGCACAGCGTTTCTTCCAGGTTTATGACCCGTCTTACTACGACCACTCCATTGTGATGCTGGAAAGCTGGCGCTGGTTGCATTCACTGCACAGCACAGTTGAAAGCCGTGAAGTGGACTGGACGCAGTTAGATGATGTTATTGATGCGTGCGTGAAGGCGTTGCCACAACTGGCCGGAATTAAAGAGGCGGCACCTGATGCCAGCTTCCGTATTCGTGGTCAGAAACTGTCGCGTTCCCCAATCCGCTCCAGTGGTCGTACGGCAATGCGTGCGAACATCAGTGTGCATGAACCGCGCCAGCCGCAGGATAAAGACACTATGTTCGCCTTCTCTATGGAAGGGAATAACAGCCCGTCTGCAAATCGTCAGCAAATCCCATTCGCATGGGCACCAGGCTGGAACTCACCTCAGGCATGGAACAAATTCCAGGCTGAAGTGGGTGGCAAACTGCGTCACGGCGATCCGGGTGTGCGTCTGATTGAAGCGTCCGAAACGGGTATCGATTACTTCACCGATGTGCCGGAAATCTTCCAGGCAGAAGAAGGGAAATGGCGTATTGCGCCTTACTACCATCTGTTTGGCAGTGATGAAATGTCTCAACGTTCTCCTGTTTTCCAGAGCCGTATGGCCGAGCCGTATATCAAGCTGAATCCGGCTGATGCTGCAAAACTGGGCGTGAACGCGGGAAGCCTGATTTCGTTTAGCTATGAAGGCCAGACGTTAAGTCTGCCGCTGCAACTTTCCGAAGGGCTGGCAGCAGGGCAGGTTGGTTTACCGATGGGTATGCCTGGCATTGCTCCGGTACTGGCGGGTGCTCGTATTGAAAATCTTCAGGAGGCTGGCCAATGAGTTGGTTAACACCGGATGTTATCGACATTCTGCTGAGCATTCTCAAAGCGGTCGTTATCCTGCTGGTCGTGGTGACCTGCGGTGCGTTCATGAGTTTTGGTGAGCGTCGTTTGCTGGGCCTGTTCCAGAACCGTTACGGACCGAACCGTGTTGGCTGGGGCGGCTCGCTCCAGTTAGTCGCGGACATGATCAAGATGTTCTTTAAAGAAGACTGGACTCCACGCTTTGCGGACCGCGTCATCTTTACCTTGGCTCCGATGATTGCTTTTACCTCGCTGCTGTTGGCCTTTGCGATTGTGCCGGTCAGCCCAAGCTGGGTAGTCGCCGATCTGAACATTGGTATTTTGTTCTTCCTGATGCTGGCAGGTCTCGCGGTTTACGCGGTGCTGTTCGCTGGCTGGTCGAGTAACAACAAATACTCATTGCTGGGTGCGATGCGTGCGTCTGCGCAGACACTCAGCTACGAAGTGTTCCTTGGTCTGTCGCTAATGGGCGTTGTTGCGCAGGCGGGTTCATTCAATATGGGCGATATCGTTGATAACCAAGCCAACCTGTGGAACGTGATTCCGCAGTTCTTCGGCTTTGTTACGTTCGCAATTGCTGGTGTTGCAGTTTGTCACCGTCACCCGTTTGACCAACCAGAAGCTGAGCAAGAACTGGCAGATGGTTATCACATCGAATATTCAGGCATGAAGTTTGGCCTGTTCTTCGTTGGTGAATACATCGGCATCGTTACGGTTTCAGCCCTGATTGTCACCCTGTTCTTTGGTGGCTGGCATGGTCCGTGGTTACCACCTTTCATCTGGTTTGCGCTGAAAACTGCATTCTTCATGATGATGTTCATTTTGATCCGTGCAGCATTGCCTCGTCCGCGTTATGACCAGGTGATGTCCTTCGGCTGGAAAATTTGCCTGCCGTTGACACTGGTTAATCTGCTGGTGACCGCCGCGGTCATTCTCTATCAGGCACCATAAGGGGTGAAAAAACCATGACATTGAAAGAGTTAGCGGTTGGTTTCGGCACCCAGGTACGCAGTATCTGGATGATCGGTCTGCACGCGTTTGCCAAACGTGAAACGCAGATGTATCCGGAAGAACCAGTATATTTACCGCCGCGCTACCGTGGTCGCATCGTGTTAACTCGCGATCCGGACGGTGCCGAGCGCTGTGTTGCCTGTAACTTGTGTGCAGTAGCTTGCCCGGTAGCCTGTATCTCTTTGCAAAAAGCAGAAACGAAAGACGGCCGCTGGTATCCAGAGTTCTTCCGTATCAACTTCTCGCGCTGCATCTTCTGTGGTCTGTGCGAAGAAGCGTGCCCAACAACGGCTATTCAGCTCACACCTGATTTCGAACTGGGTGAGTTTAAGCGCCAGGATTTGGTGTACGAAAAAGAGGATCTGTTGATCTCCGGTCCGGGCAAATACCCGGAATATAACTTCTACCGGATGGCAGGTATGGCAATCGACGGCAAAGATAAGGGCGAAGCGGAAAACGAAGCCAAGCCTATCGACGTCAAAGGCCTATTACCTTAAAGGAGCAAGGCAATGGAATTCGCTTTTTATATATGCGCAATCATCGCGGTCGGGACCACCCTAAGGGTGATCACGCATACCAACCCGGTGCATGCCTTGCTGTATTTGATTATCTCGCTGTTGGCTATTTCCGGGGTGTTCTTCTCCCTGGGAGCTTACTTTGCCGCAGCGCTTGAGATTATCGTCTACGCCGGCGCCATCATGGTGTTGTTCGTCTTTGTGGTAATGATGCTCAACCTCGGCGGTGCGGTCGTTGAACAAGAGCGTAACTGGCTGAAACCGCAGTTGTGGATTGGCCCTGGCATTTTGTCAGCCGTTCTGCTTTCAGTGCTGGTTTACGCAATCCTGGGTCTGAATGACCAGGGGATTGACGGTACGCCAGTGAGTGCAAAAGCGGTAGGTATTGCGCTGTTCGGACCGTATGTTCTGGCAGTGGAATTAGCCTCAATGCTGCTGCTGGCGGGTCTGGTTGTTGCATTCCACTTGGGTCGTGAAGACCGTCAGGGTGAAGTGCTGAGCAATCGCCAGGCTGACGCAGCCGCGAAAAGAAAAACGGAGGAGCACGTATGATTCCGCTGCAACATGGACTAATCCTCGCTGCCATTTTGTTCGTATTGGGGCTGACGGGGCTTGTGATTCGTCGCAACCTGCTTTTCATGCTGATTAGCCTGGAAGTGATGATCAACGCTGCTGCCCTGGCGTTTGTGGTAGCTGGCAGTTACTGGGGCCAGGCTGATGGCCAGGTGATGTATATTCTTGCGATTAGCTTAGCTGCCGCCGAAGCCAGTATTGGCCTCGCACTGTTACTGCAGCTCCATCGTCGTCGCCAGAGCCTGAATATCGATTCAGTAAGTGAGATGCGTGGATGAACCTTCTCTGGTTAACCATTCTTTTGCCTTTTATTGGCTTTTTATTGTTGGCGTTCTCTCGCGGTCGTTGGTCAGAAAACCTTTCTGCAACGGTTGGGGTCGGCTCAATCGGTCTTGCGGCGTTAGTCACCGCGATTGTTGGGGTTGATTTCTTTAACAACGGAAGAGAAGCGTTCACCCAGCCGTTATGGACCTGGATGTCAGTTGGCGATTTTAATATCGGCTTCAACCTGATCCTCGACGGTTTGTCATTGACCATGCTGTCGGTGGTGACCGGCGTTGGTTTCCTGATCCACATGTACGCATCCTGGTATATGCGTGGGGAAGAGGGCTACTCTCGCTTCTTCGCTTACACCAACCTGTTTATTGCAAGCATGGTCGTGCTGGTGCTTGGCGATAATTTGTTGCTGATGTATCTCGGTTGGGAAGGCGTAGGTCTATGCTCGTATCTGCTGATTGGTTTCTACTATACCGATCCGAAGAACGGCGCTGCGGCTATGAAAGCCTTCGTTGTGACTCGCGTGGGTGATGTGTTCCTCGCTTTCGCATTGTTCATTCTTTACAACGAACTGGGCACGCTGAACTTCCGCGAAATGGTTGAACTGGCACCGCAGCACTTTGCGGCGGGCAACCAAATGCTGATGTGGGCAACCCTGATGCTGTTAGGCGGCGCGGTGGGTAAATCTGCTCAGTTGCCTTTGCAGACCTGGCTTGCGGATGCAATGGCAGGCCCAACGCCTGTTTCAGCGCTGATCCACGCAGCGACCATGGTTACCGCGGGTGTCTACCTGATTGCCCGTACTCACGGCCTGTTCCTGCTAACGCCTGAAGTGCTGCATTTAGTGGGTATCGTGGGTGCGGTCACGCTGGTGATGGCGGGCTTCGCAGCACTTGTGCAAACCGATATCAAACGTGTGCTGGCGTACTCGACCATGAGCCAGATTGGCTACATGTTCCTGGCGCTGGGCGTACAAGCGTGGGATGCGGCGATTTTCCACCTGATGACGCACGCCTTCTTCAAAGCGTTGCTGTTCCTGTCGTCTGGTTCGGTGATTCTTGCCTGCCACCACGAACAAAACATCTTCAAAATGGGTGGCCTGCGTAAGTCCATTCCGCTGGTGTATATCTGCTTCCTGGTCGGCGGCGCCGCGTTGTCTGCGTTGCCACTCATTACTGCGGGCTTCTTCAGTAAAGATGAGATTCTGGCCGGTGCGATGGCGAATGGTCATGTGAACCTGATGGTTGCGGGTCTGGTCGGTGCGTTTATGACCTCACTGTACACCTTCCGTATGATCTTCATCGTCTTCCACGGTAAAGAGCAGATTCACGCGCATCCACTTAAAGGCATCACTCATAACTTGCCGCTGATTGTGCTGCTGGTGTTGTCCACCTTCGTTGGCGCAATGATTGTTCCGCCGCTTGCTGGTGTTCTGCCAGCGGCTACTGAACTTGCGCACGGTAGCGTGCTGGCACTTGAGATTACCTCCGGTGTTGTCGCCATCGCCGGTATCCTGATTGCAGCATGGCTGTGGCTGGGCAAACGTACTCTGGTAACAGCGATTGCCAACAGCGCACCGGGTCGCTTCTTTGGTACCTGGTGGTTCCATGCCTGGGGCTTCGATTGGCTTTATGACAAAGTCTTCGTTAAGCCATTCCTGGGTATCGCCTGGCTTATCAAGAGCGATCCGTTGAATTCACTGATGAACATTCCGGCAATTCTTTCACGCTTTGCAGGTCGCGGCCTGTTGGTGAGCGAGAACGGTTACCTGCGCTGGTATGTGGCATCAATGAGTATCGGTGCGGTCGTGGTTGTAGGCTTGCTGCTGGTATTGCGCTAATTCAACATTCCCTCCTCTAGCTAAGGGGAGGGAATGTGAGTGATGTTTTGGTTTATTTTGACTTAGGGACACAAATGCCATGCTATTACCCTGGCTGATACTAATCCCCTTTATTGGCGGCTTCTTCTGCTGGCAAACAGAGCGCTTCGGCGTAAAAGTGCCACGTTGGATTGCGCTGGTAACGATGGGACTGACACTGGCTCTCTCGCTGCAACTGTGGTTAGCCGGTGGCTATTCACTGACGCAATCCGCTGGTTTGCCGCAGTGGCAGTCTGAATTTATCCTGCCGTGGATCCCACGCTTTGGGATAACCATCCACCTTGCGCTGGACGGCTTATCTTTACTGATGGTGGTGCTCACCGGTCTGCTCGGCGTGCTGGCGGTACTCTGTTCGTGGAATGAAATCGAAAAATATCAGGGCTTCTTCCACCTCAACCTGATGTGGATCCTCGGTGGCGTTATCGGCGTGTTCCTTGCCATCGACATGTTCCTGTTCTTCTTCTTCTGGGAAATGATGCTGGTGCCGATGTACTTCCTGATCGCACTGTGGGGCCATAAAGCCTCCGACGGGAAGACACGCATCACCGCTGCAACCAAGTTCTTCATCTATACCCAGGCAAGCGGCCTGGTGATGCTGATTGCGATTCTTGGTCTGGTGTTCGTGCACTACAATTCAACCGGTGTGTGGACGTTTAACTATGAGCAATTGCTGCACACTGAAATGTCCAGCAGCGTTCAATGGTTGCTGATGCTGGGCTTCTTCATTGCGTTTGCGGTGAAAATGCCAGTGGTTCCATTGCATGGTTGGTTGCCGGATGCGCACTCCCAGGCACCAACGGCAGGTTCTGTTGACCTCGCAGGTATCTTGCTGAAAACCGCAGCCTACGGTCTGTTGCGTTTTGCACTGCCGCTGTTCCCAGAAGCGTCTGCTGAATTTGCACCGATTGCCATGTGGCTGGGTGTTATCGGCATCTTCTATGGCGCGTGGATGGCCTTCGCACAAACTGATATTAAACGCCTGATTGCTTACACATCCGTTTCCCACATGGGCTTTGTGTTGATTGCCATTTATACCGGCAGCCAACTGGCTTATCAGGGTGCGGTGATTCAGATGATTGCTCACGGTCTTTCTGCGGCCGGTATGTTCATCATCTGTGGTCAGATTTACGAGCGTTTGCACACTCGTGATATGCGTCTGATGGGCGGCCTGTGGAACAAAATTAAATGGCTGCCAGGCCTGTCGTTATTCTTTGCAGTGGCAACGCTGGGTATGCCGGGCACCGGTAACTTTGTTGGCGAATTCATGATTCTGTTCGGCAGTTACCATGTCGTGCCAATGATTACTATTATCTCGACTTTCGGTCTGGTCTTTGCCTCAGTTTATTCTCTGGCGATGATTCATCGTGCTTACTTCGGTAAAGCTAAAAGCGAAATCAGTGATAAACAACTGGCAGGCATGTCGCTGCGCGAGTTCTTTATCATCCTGTTGCTGGTGGTGTTGTTAGTCCTGTTGGGCTTCTACCCGCAGCCAATTCTGGATACTTCGCATGCCGCGATGAGCAATATTCAGCAGTGGTTTACCAGTTCAATTCCAACTACAAGGCCGTAATTCGCCATGACTATAACTCCTCAACAATTGATCGCGCTGCTACCGCTGCTCGTCGTCGGATTGACGGTGGTGGTTGTGATGCTCTCCATAGCGTGGCGACGCGACCATTTTGTCAATGCAACACTGGCAGTAATTGGCCTTAACGCCGCACTCGTTTCACTGTGGTTTGTGGGTCAGGCTGGGGCGATGGATGTCACGCCTCTGATGCGCGTTGATGGCTATGCGATGCTCTATACTGGACTGGTTCTGTTGGCGAGCCTTGCGACCTGTACGTTTGCTTACCCGTGGCTTCAGGGTTACACCGACAACCGCGAAGAGTTTTACCTGCTGGTGTTGATTGCAGCACTGGGCGGTATTCTGCTGGCAAACGCAAATCACCTGGCAGCATTGTTCCTGGGTATTGAGCTGATCTCGCTGCCGTTATTCGGTTTGATTGGCTACGCCTTCCGCCAGAAAAGGTCGCTTGAGGCGAGTATCAAATACACCATTCTGTCTGCTGCAGCCTCTTCATTCCTGCTGTTCGGTATGGCGCTGGTGTACGCAGAATCAGGTGACCTGTCGTTTGTGAGCCTCGGTAAGAGCCTGGCAGACAACATGCTGCATGAACCTCTGCTGCTTGCGGGTCTGGGTCTGATGATTGTTGGACTTGGCTTTAAACTGTCACTGGTTCCATTCCACTTGTGGACACCAGATGTTTACCAGGGTGCACCGGCTCCAGTTTCCACTTTCCTGGCAACCGCCAGCAAAATCGCCATCTTTGGTGTGGTAATGCGTCTGTTCCTCTACGCGCCAGTTGGCGATAGCGAAGCAGTTCGTGTGGTACTGGGTATTATCGCCTTTATCTCTATCATCTTCGGTAACCTGATGGCATTGAGCCAGACCAATATCAAGCGTCTGCTTGGTTACTCGTCTATCTCACACCTCGGTTATTTGATGGTGGCATTGATTGCGCTGCAAAGCGGCAACATGTCGATGGAAGCGGTCGGTGTTTATCTGGCAGGTTATCTGTTCAGCAGCCTCGGCGCGTTCGGCGTGGTCAGCCTTATGTCCAGCCCATACCGTGGCCCGGATGCAGACTCTCTGTACTCTTACCGTGGCCTGTTCTGGCACAAGCCAATTTTGTCTGCGGTCATGACCGTGATGATGCTGTCACTGGCAGGTATTCCAATGACGCTCGGCTTCATCGGTAAGTTCTACATTATTGCGGTAGGTGTACAGTCTCACCTGTGGTGGCTGACCGGTGCTGTGGTACTGGGTAGTGCGATTGGTTTGTACTACTACCTGCGTGTGACGGTGAGTTTGTACCTGAACGCACCGCAACAACCAGGTCGTGATGCGCCAACTAACTGGGCGTTTACTGCAGGCGGTGTAGTGGTTCTGATCTCCGCCGTGCTGGTGCTGTTACTGGGTGTATACCCACAACCACTCATCACGCTGGTGCGTATGGCAACACCAATGATGTAGTAGTCAGATTTGTCGGGTTGCTTCCCGACTAACACGACTAACGTAAAGGCTACCCAATCGGGTAGCCTTTTTGATTTACAGCTTTGCTACACTTAGTTAAATGCCGTCTCAACAATCGTATTCTGCTAATTAAACATGGAGTTGTATGGCCACGCATCTGGTCTGGTTTCGCAATGATTTACGGGTGAATGACAATCTGGCGCTGGCTGCGGCGTGCCGTGACCCACACGCGCATGTGATAGCCATTTTTATCGCGACTCCGCGTCAATGGCGACAGCATGAAATGTCGCCACGCCAGGCTGAATTCATATGGCAGCACTTGCAGTGCTTGCATACCTCTCTTGCTGAGCGTGGCATCGAACTTTTTATTCACCAGGTTGATGGTTTTGATGACTCAGTCGAATACCTGAAAAACTTTTGTGAAGCGCAGAAAGTCAACGCGTTGTTTTACAACTATCAGTACGAGTTCAATGAGCGGCAGCGTGATGCGGCTGTAGAAAAGATGCTGGGCCGCGAGGTGGTTTGCCAGGGTTTTGATGACAGCGTTTTATTGGCGCCGGGAAGCGTTACCACCGGCAATAACGAGATGTACAAAGTCTTTACGCCATTTAGTAAAGCGTTCATCAAGCGGCTGCATGAAGGGTTGCCGGAATGTGTATCGGCCCCGAAAAGCCGTGGGATTACCTTGCCGGAAACGAACACACTCGCGGAAATTGATTATCCCCGCCAGCCTGTCGATGAACGCCTGTTCCCCATCGGCGAACAGCAGGCTATTCACCAACTACGCCAGTTTTGCTGCCAGCCGGTGGTTGATTACGCAGAGCAACGTGATTTCCCCGCAATCGACGGGACCAGTCGCCTGTCGGCTTATCTGGCGATTGGCGTACTTTCGCCACGCCAATGTTTGCACCGTTTACTGAGAAATCACCCCCAGGCACTGGATGGAGGCGCAGGTTCGGTTTGGTTAAATGAGTTAATCTGGCGTGAGTTCTATCGCCATTTGCTGGTGGCTTACCCGAAACTGTGCCGTTATCAGCCGTTTATCTCATGGACAGATAACGTTATCTGGCGGCAAGATAAATCACAGCTTATAGCCTGGGAGCAGGGCAATACGGGGTTTCCTATTGTGGATGCTGCGATGCGCCAGCTAAACACAATTGGCTGGATGCACAACCGTTTACGTATGGTGGTGGCGAGCTTTTTGGTCAAAGACTTATTGATCGATTGGCGATGCGGCGAACGCTACTTTATGTCACAACTGATTGATGGTGACCTGGCTGCTAACAATGGCGGCTGGCAATGGGCGGCCTCGACCGGCACTGATGCAGCACCTTATTTTAGAATCTTTAACCCAACCACCCAAGGCGAGCGCTTTGATGGAAAAGGTGAATTTATACGCCAGTGGTTGCCTGAATTGAGTGATATACCGGATAAATATATCCACACCCCTTGGGTCTGGGCGGACAAACAACAACTGAAACTGGACTATCCGCGCCCAATTGTTGACCATAAACAAGCACGTATCGTGACACTCGCCGCTTATGAAGCGGCCCGTAAATCTGAAGAGAAAGATAATGAAAAATAGCGAACTGGAACGCCTAATTAACGAAAAACTCAACAGCGCTGCTATCAGCGATTACGCGCCGAATGGTTTACAGGTCGAAGGGCGTGAAGAAGTCCGCAAAATCGTTACCGGTGTGACCGCAAGCCAGGCGCTGATTGACGAAGCTGTGCGCCAAAATGCCGATGCAGTGATTGTTCACCATGGCTACTTCTGGAAAGGTGAGTCTCCGGTGATTCGTGGTATGAAACGCAATCGCCTGAAAGCGCTGCTCAGCAATGACATCAATTTATACGGCTGGCATTTGCCGCTCGATGCGCATCCGCAGCTTGGCAATAACGCGCAATTAGGCGCGTTGCTGGGGATTGAAACCAAAGGGGAAGTCGAGCCGCTGGTGCCTTGGGGAGAGTTTCCAACACCGCTTTCTGGCGTAGAACTGGCTTCATGGATTGAGATGCGACTTGGTCGTACACCGCTTTGGAGCGGTGATACGGGTCCTGAACAAATTCGCCGTGTCGCCTGGTGTACTGGGGGGGGGCAAAGTTTTATTGATAGCGCGGCACGTTTTGGCGTTGATGCGTTTATTACCGGTGAGGTTTCAGAGCAGACTATTCATTCCGCACGTGAACAAGGTCTACATTTCTATGCGGCCGGGCATCACGCCACCGAGCGCGGCGGTATTCAGGCATTAAGCGACTGGCTGAATAGTGAGACAGATTTGGAAGTGACCTTTATCGATATTCCGAACCCGGCATAACGTCAGACCGAGGAGTAAAAGTGCAAAGAGCGCGGTGTTATCTGTTAGGCGAAAGTGCGGTAGTTCTTGAATTGGAACCACCTTTATCGCTGGAAAGTCAGCAACGGATCTGGGGATTAACCCAGCGTCTACTGGAATCTTCCGCTGTTTCAGAAGTCATTCCGGGGATGAACAATATCACTGTGGTGCTACGTGAACCGCAAAGCCTGGCACTGGATGGTATTGAGCGGCTCCAGCGCTGGTGGGAAGAGAGCGAGGCCATGGTGGTTGAATCTCGCCGCATTGATATTCCAGTAATATATGGTGGCAGTGTTGGCCCTGATTTAGCCGAAGTCGCAGGGCATTGCGGCTTATCGGCAAGCCAGGTTGTGGAGCTGCACTCATCCGTTGATTACATTGTCTATTTTCTCGGTTTTCAACCAGGCTTTGCCTATCTTGCAGGCCTTGCTCCCACTCTTTCTATGCCGCGTCGGGCTGAGCCACGCTTGATGGTTCCTGCAGGCTCGGTAGGTATTGGCGGCAGCCAGACGGGTATTTATCCGCTGGCAACGCCTGGTGGCTGGCAGCTTATCGGCCAGACGCCCGTGAGGCTCTTTAATCCGGCTGATAACGTGCCAACACTACTGGCGCCGGGAGATACCGTCCGCTTTGTGCCTCAAAAGGAGGGGGTGTGCTGAAAATAATCCGTGCTGGAATGCATATGTCGATACAAGACGCAGGGCGTTTTGGTTACCGGCAGTTGGGTGTTAGCCGTTGCGGTGCCCTTGATACCCCAGCGTTGAAAATTGCTAATTTGCTGGTGGGTAATGCACCAGATAGTGCCGCGCTGGAAATCACGCTTGGCCATTGCGTTGTTGAGTTCACCAGAGATGGCTGGTTTGCGTTAACTGGTGCAGGAAGCCACGCTGAACTGGATGGGCGCACAGTCTGGACTGGCTGGCGACTACCGGTGAAAGCGGGCCAGCAATTAAGGCTAAAAGTGCCTGATCGCGGGATGCGTAGCTATCTTGCTGTCGCCGGTGGGTTGGATGTACCTGAAATCCTGGGTTCTTATAGTACCGATCTTAAAGCGCAAATTGGCGGCATCGAAGGGCGTTTGCTCAAAGATGGCGATGAAATACCGCTATTACCGGCAACTCGACGGTTCCGGGAGTCGCGCGGTGTAAAGCAGCTCTTGTGGGGGAACCGCATTCGTGCGCTGGCGGGCCCGGAATATCAGGAGTTTACGCACACTTCGCAAGATGCATTCTGGCGTTTACCGTGGCAGTTAAGCCCGCAAAGTAACCGCATGGGTTATCGCATGCAGGGGCAGCGGCTTGAGCGCACTACCGATCGCGAGTTGTTGTCGCATGGGCTACTGCCGGGAGTGGTACAGGTGCCGCACAATGGGCAGCCTATTGTGCTGATGAACGATGCGCAGACAACCGGCGGATATCCAAGGATTGCCTGCGTGATCGAAGCTGACATGTTTAACCTTGCGCAATTACGCTTAGGGGAGCCGGTTCATTTCGTGCAATGCACGTTGGAAGAAGCCCTTAAAGCGCGTCGTGAGCAGCAAATCTATCTTGAGCAACTGGCCTGGCGGCTGAATAACGAAGACTAATTTTCAAGGGCAAAGAGATGCCAGAAGGTCCAGAAATAAGGCGAGCGGCAGATAAACTTGAAGCCGCCGTTTTAAATAAAGCGTTAACCGAAATCTGGTTTGCATTTCCTCAGTTGAAGCCGTTTGAGCAAACATTAGTTGGTCAAAGCATCGAGCGTATCGAAACGCGTGGAAAAGCATTGCTGTTGCATTTTTCTAATGGGTTAACCATGTACAGCCACAACCAACTTTATGGCGTGTGGCGTGTGGTTGATGCAGGTGAAACGACAGACACGACACGTGTTTTACGCGTCAGATTGCAGACTGCTGATAAAGCCATTTTGCTCTACAGCGCTTCAGATATTGAAATACTCAATGGCGATCAACTATTGAAGCATCCGTTTTTATTGCGTGTCGGGCCGGATGTCCTTGATATGACGCTAACGGCAGAACAGGTGAAAGCACGCTTGTTGTCGGCAAGGTTTCGTAGGCGTCAGTTCAGTAGTTTGTTGCTGGATCAGGCTTTCCTGGCAGGGCTGGGAAATTATCTGCGCGTTGAGATTCTCTGGGCAGTTGGGATATTAGCGCACCATAATGCACAGAGTTTAACTCCTGAACAACTCGATAAACTGTCTCATGCACTGCTGGATATCCCACGTTTTTCATACAGTACGCGTGGCACTGTGGATGAGAATAAACACCATGGGGCTATTTTCAGCTTTAAGGTGTTTCATCGTGCAGGGGAGAAATGCGAACGCTGCGGTGCCATTATTGAGAAAACAATGCTTTCATCCAGGCCATTTTATTGGTGCCCTGGCTGTCAGCATTAAATAATCCTGAAGATAGCGTTTATCGCATGGCGCGGAGATCGGGTATATTGAGACGTAGATCACAAAAAAATTTAAAGGAAGACGTTGCACTATGAGTTCTCGTTTCGCCCTGGCTGCCATAGCAGCCGTTTTAGCCCTGACAGGATGCGCAAAATCGAAAACCGCAGACCCGACATCGGCTTTCGATTTTGGCTCCTCGCGCGTGACCGTGACGCATGTCCCAACGAAAACCGACGATGGCACCACAATATATGTGACCATTGATAGCAAGGATGCTGGTGCGCTGGGGACGGGTAAAAGTCTTGAACTACAACTGCCAGAGGGCAAACATACAGTCGGCGGCTATGCCCGTACGCTGATTGGTCGCGTAACCATATCGCCTGTTGAAGTGTCGACATCGAGCGATGTTGTCAGCCACGTGACATATTCCATTGCGAATAGTAAACCGACATTTACCGTCCGCGCATCAACCCCGGTTCCGAAACCGAAGTCAGAAACGATTCCGGTAGAATCTGTTCCTGTTATACAACAGCAAATTGAAGAGCCTGCCGCGGTCGAACAAACGCAGGTTACACCATCCGCCACGGTCGAACAGACGCAGGTTACACCATCTGCCACGGCCGAACAGACGCAGGTTACACCACCTGCCACGACCGAACAGACGCAGGTTACACCATCTGCCACGACCGAACAGACGCAGGTTACACCACCTGCTGCGCCAGCAGCGACGCAGGAAACTCAATCGCCGAAAGTCACCGAACTGACGCCAACAACCCAGTCGCAGACCGAAACACAAACATCGGCACCGCAGGGCGTGGGCATCACCAATCTGACGGATAACCCACAGGCATAACGCTGACTCAAAAAAAACGCGCCTTTCGGCGCGTTCTTTACTTTCCAGAAACGAACTTATTTTTTCAAATCAGATTTGAAATCACGCTGTTCGTAGCCAGTATACAACTGACGTGGACGGGCAATTTTAATGCCGTCATCGTGCATTTCGTTCCAGTGAGCAATCCAGCCAACAGTACGCGCCATCGCGAAGATAACGGTAAACATGGAAGATGGAATACCCATTGCTTTCAGGATGATGCCTGAGTAGAAGTCCACGTTCGGGTAGAGTTTCTTCTCGATGAAGTACGGGTCGTTAAGCGCGATATGCTCAAGTTCCATCGCCACTTCAAGCAGATTGTTATCTTTCAGATTCAGCTCTTTAAGAACTTCATGGCAGGTTTCACGCATTACTGTGGCACGCGGGTCGTAGTTTTTGTACACGCGGTGGCCGAAGCCCATCAGACGGAAAGAGTCATTCTTATCTTTCGCACGACGAACGAATTCAGGAATGTGTTCAACACTGCTGATCTCTTCAAGCATCTTCAGTGCTGCTTCGTTAGCACCACCGTGCGCAGGTCCCCACAGGGATGCGATACCGGCTGCGATACAAGCAAATGGGTTAGCGCCACTTGAGCCAGCAGTACGAACGGTTGATGTGGAAGCGTTTTGCTCGTGGTCTGCGTGCAGGATCAGAATTCGGTCCATGGCGCGTTCCAGAATAGGGTTAACTTCGTATTTCTCGCACGGCGTGGAGAACATCATGTTCAGGAAGTTACCGGCATAAGACAGGTCGTTGCGTGGATAAACGAACGGTTGCCCTATTGAATATTTGTAACACATGGCTGCCATGGTCGGCATTTTGGACAACAGGCGGAACGCGGCAATCTCACGGTGGCGTGGGTTATTCACGTCCATGGAGTCATGATAAAACGCCGCCAGTGCACCGGTCACACCACACATCACAGCCATCGGGTGGGAGTCACGACGGAAACCGTGGAACAAACGTGTAATTTGTTCGTGGATCATGGTGTGACGGGTGACGGTGGTTTTAAATTCTTCGTATTGTTCCTGGGTCGGTTTTTCGCCGTTCAGCAGGATATAGCAGACTTCAAGATAATTGGAGTGTGTTGCCAGTTGATCTATCGGGAAACCACGGTGCAGCAAGATGCCTTCATCACCGTCGATAAAGGTGATTTTTGATTCGCATGATGCGGTAGAGGTAAAACCCGGGTCAAAAGTAAATACACCTTTAGAACCAAGACTACGGATATCAATTACATCCTGACCGAGAGTGCCTTTTAGCACATTCAGTTCCAGAGCATCATCACCGTTATAGGTGAGAGTTGCTTTTTTATCAGACATTTACGGTCTCCTTAGCGCCTTATTCATCAGACTGCGGGATGCCCGACTTGCCTATTTCCGTCATACTTCAAGTTGCATCTTTGTTGGCTTTCCTCGCTAACTCCAGTCACTTACTTATGTAAGCTCCTGGGGATTCGCCGCGTTGCCGCCTCGATGCCACTCGAATTATTTAGGAAATACATTCAAACCAATCGCGACTCTCTACCAGTTTTTTATTTGGCTCTCAGCTCTGTTTTGATATCAGTGTAACGCAGGGTACAGAGCAATGGGCGCTTGCAGGTAACACGAGTCACGCAGGCGAAAAAACAGCAAATCAGGGTGTTAGCAGTCCATATCATTCAAATCTGTGTACCACTAATAACGGTCCTGATTGATTGGGTCAATACCGATACACTGTTACATAACTTATTCTCAGGTGAAAGGCTGACCCTATAACTTTTGCGAATTATACGGCTTTTCTGGCATTGTTTGTAACAAGAATGTTTAACTTTTGTCAAATCAGATGATTAAAATTTAAAATAATGTTGTTATCGTGATCCTGCTCACTGTTCAGACCAAAAGCCCTTCAAACTATATGTAGGTTAATTGTAATGAATTTGTGAAGCGCCTATACTGCCGCCAGGTCTCCGGAATACCCTGCCACCGGGCGCCACCCAGCGTTGTAGCCAGTTTTTTGGCATCTGGATGTAGCTGTTTTTGCATGACGCACAGTTATAGAAAGTTCACGCTGTCTGACCCCGCCTGCAGATCCGGAGGAAGGAAACTATAAGAACAGCATGTGGGCGCTATTCATGATAAAAAATGCGAAAAAACAAAGACCTGTAAACCTCGATCTCACAACGATGAGGTTCCCCGTCACTGCAATCGCTTCCATCCTCCATCGTGTATCCGGCGTGATCACCTTTGTGGCTGTAGGCATCCTACTGTGGTTGTTAGGCCAGTCACTCTCGTCTCCAGAAGGCTTCCTTGTTGCGTCAGCAATAATGAGTAGCTTCTTTGTTAAATTCATTATGTGGGGCATCCTCACAGCACTGGCTTATCACGTTGTTGTGGGCATCCGCCACATCATGATGGACACCGGTTTGCTGGAAGAAACCCTGATAGCGGGCAAACGATCCGCGATGATTTCATTTGTTATTACTGTCGTGCTTTCACTTCTCGCAGGAGTCCTCGTATGGTAAGCAACGCCTCCGCATTAGGTCGCAATGGTGTGCATGACTATATATTGGTCCGTGCCTCCGCCATCGTAATCACCCTGTACATCATTTATATGATCGGGTTCTTCGCTGTTACCGGCGATTTAACCTACGAGGTCTGGAGTGGTTTCTTCGGCTCCGCCTTCACCAAAGTGTTCACTCTGCTGACATTGTTCTCAATTTTGATCCATGCCTGGATTGGCATGTGGCAGGTGTTGACCGACTACGTTAAACCAGTGGCGATTCGTCTTGGGCTGCAACTTGTTATTGTTGTTGCACTGCTGGTTTACGTCATTTATGGATTCGTTGTGGTGTGGGGTGTGTAATGAGTTTACCAGTCAGAGAGTTTGATGCAGTTGTGATCGGTGCTGGTGGTGCAGGTATGCGCGCCGCACTGCAAATTTCACAAGGCGGCCAGACTTGTGCCTTGTTATCTAAAGTTTTCCCAACCCGTTCCCATACCGTGTCTGCGCAGGGTGGTATTACCGTAGCTCTCGGTAATACCCATGAAGACAACTGGGAATGGCATATGTATGACACGGTAAAAGGTTCCGACTATATCGGTGACCAGGATGCCATTGAATATATGTGTAAAACCGGCCCGGAAGCGATTCTGGAACTGGAGCACATGGGGCTGCCGTTCTCCCGTCTTGATGATGGCACTATTTATCAGCGTCCGTTTGGCGGCCAGTCGAAAAACTTTGGCGGCGAGCAAGCGGCACGTACTGCGGCAGCGGCTGACCGTACCGGTCACGCATTACTGCACACGCTTTATCAGCAAAACCTGAAGAACAAAACCACCATCTTCTCTGAATGGTATGCGCTTGATCTGGTGAAAAACGCTGATGGCGCAGTGGTCGGTACGACCGCGCTGTGTATCGAAACTGGCGAAGTGGTTTACTTCAAAGCGAAAGCGACCATCCTGGCAACGGGTGGTGCAGGCCGTATTTATCAGTCCACGACTAATGCCCACATCAATACTGGTGACGGTGTTGGTATGGCGCTGCGTGCCGGTGTTCCGGTGCAGGATATGGAAATGTGGCAGTTCCACCCAACCGGTATCGCCGGGGCAGGGGTTCTGGTCACAGAAGGTTGCCGTGGTGAAGGCGGGTATCTGCTGAACAAACACGGCGAGCGTTTCATGGAGCGTTACGCGCCAAATGCTAAAGACCTTGCTGGACGCGATGTTGTTGCTCGCTCCATCATGATTGAAATCCGTGAAGGTCGCGGTTGTGACGGCCCATGGGGTCCACACGCTAAACTGAAACTCGACCACCTTGGTAAAGAGGTTCTCGAATCTCGTCTGCCGGGCATCCTCGAGTTGTCTCGTACCTTTGCACACGTCGACCCAATTAAAGAGCCTATTCCGGTTATCCCAACCTGCCACTATATGATGGGCGGCATTCCAACCAAAGTAACGGGCCAGGCGCTGACTGTGAATGAGCAGGGCGAAGACGTTCTGATTCCAGGTCTGTTTGCGGTAGGTGAAATCGCTTGTGTATCCGTTCACGGTGCAAACCGTCTGGGCGGTAACTCTCTGCTCGACCTGGTGGTATTTGGCCGCGCTGCGGGCATGCATCTGCTGGAGTCTATCGCCGAGCAAGGCGAACTGCGTGATGCCACCGAAGACGAAATTAATGCCGCGCTGGAACGCCTGAACCGCTGGAATGGCAACCGTAACGGCGAAGATCCGGTACTAATCCGTAAAGCGCTTCAGGAATGTATGCAGCACAACTTCTCGGTATTCCGTGAAGGTGACGCGATGGCTAAAGGCCTTGAGCAACTGAAACAAATCCGCGAACGCCTGAAAAATGCCCGTCTGGATGATACTTCAAGCGAGTTCAACACCCAGCGTGTTGAGTGCCTTGAGCTTGATAACCTGATGGAAACCGCTTTTGCTACCGCTGTTTCCGCTAACTTCCGCACCGAAAGCCGTGGCGCGCATAGCCGCTTCGACTACCCGGACCGTGACGATGCAAACTGGTTGTGCCACAGCCTGTATCTGCCTGAGTCGGAAAGCATGACGCGCCGTGAGGTGAACATGCAGCCGAAACTGCGTCCGGCATTCCCGCCGAAAGTGCGTACTTATTAATAGCGGAGCAAAGTGATGAAACTCGAATTCTCTATTTATCGCTACAACCCGGATGTTGACGATGCTCCGCGTATGCAGGAGTACACCCTGGAAGGGGAAGAAGGGCGCGACATGATGTTGCTTGACGCGCTGATGCAACTTAAAGAAAAAGACCCGACGTTGTCTTTCCGTCGTTCATGCCGTGAAGGGGTTTGTGGCTCCGATGGTGTGAACATGAACGGCAAGAATGGCCTGGCTTGTATCACGCCAATCTCCGCATTGGGTAACGGAAAGCAGAAGATTGTCATCCGTCCACTGCCTGGATTACCGGTTGTGCGCGATCTGGTTGTGGACATGGGGCAATTCTATGCCCAATATGAGAAGATTAAGCCTTACCTGTTGAATAATGGGCAAAATCCACCGGCTCGTGAGCATTTGCAGTCACCTGAACAGCGTGAGAAGTTGGATGGTTTGTACGAGTGTATTCTGTGTGCGTGCTGCTCGACATCCTGCCCATCATTCTGGTGGAACCCGGACAAATTCATTGGTCCGGCAGGTTTACTGGCGGCATACCGCTTCTTGATTGACAGCCGTGATACTGAAACCGCAAGTCGTCTTGACGGAATCAGTGATGCTTTCAGCGTATTCCGCTGCCATAGCATTATGAATTGCGTCAGTGTTTGTCCTAAGGGATTGAACCCGACGAAGGCTATCGGCCACATTAAGTCGATGTTGCTGCAAAAGAGTGCCTAGCTTTTCGTCCCCTCTCCCGTGGGAGAGGGGAATAAATCGCAGGAAATCTTTAAAAACTGCCCTGTTGTGACAGTTTTTAAAGGTTCCTTCTTGAGCCGCCTGGAAAGGAAAAGGCTCGTAGTTGTGGACCCCGGTAATGCGTACATATTCTGTACGCAATAGTTATTCACGGCGAAATAAGCATAAAAATGCTTAAGGGATCACGATGCAGAACGGCGAAATGAAAGCCTGGCTGGATTCCTCTTACCTGGCAGGTGCAAACCAGTCCTGGATAGAGCAGCTCTATGAAGACTTCTTAACCGATCCTGACTCTGTTGATGCGCACTGGCGCTCAATGTTCCAGCAATTACCTGGAACCGGGGCCAGACCGGATCAATTCCATTCCAAAACACGTGATTATTTCCGTCGTCTGGCGAAGGATGCCTCACGTTATTCCACCGCAATCACCGACCCTGACACCGACGTTAAGCAAGTCAAAGTGTTGCAGCTTATCAACGCATGGCGTTTCCGTGGCCATCAGGCAGCAAACCTTGACCCGCTTGGCTTGTGGAAACAGGACGCGGTTCCCGATCTTGACCCAGCATTCCACAACCTGACTGAAGCCGATCTCCAGGAAACCTTCAATGTGGGTTCTTTTGCCAGCGGCAAAGAGACCATGAAGCTTGCTGACTTGATTGATGCACTCAAGCAGACGTATGGCGGTTCGATCGGTGCGGAATATATGCACATCACCAACACTGAAGAGAAACGCTGGATTCAACAGCGAATTGAATCAGTGGTGGGGCACTCAACGTTTACCGTTGAAGAAAAGAAACGCTTCCTGAGCGAGCTGACCGCAGCAGAAGGCCTTGAGCGTTACCTGGGTGCGAAATTCCCGGGCGCGAAACGCTTCTCGCTTGAAGGCGGTGACGCACTGGTGCCAATGCTCAAAGAGATGATCCGCCACGCGGGTAAGAGCGGCACACGTGAAGTGGTTTTGGGCATGGCACACCGTGGCCGCCTGAACGTACTGATCAACGTACTGGGTAAAAAGCCGCAGGAGTTGTTCGACGAATTTGCTGGTAAACATAAAGAGCACCTCGGCACTGGCGATGTGAAGTACCACATGGGCTTCTCATCTGACGTTGAAACCGAAGGCGGCCTGGTTCACCTGGCGCTGGCGTTTAACCCGTCGCACCTTGAAATCGTAAGCCCAGTGGTTATCGGTTCTGTGCGTGCGCGTCTGGACCGTCTGGAAAAACCAGGCATTAACCAGGTCCTGCCAATCACCATTCACGGTGACGCAGCGGTTGCCGGGCAGGGCGTGGTTCAGGAAACCCTGAACATGTCCAAAGCGCGTGGTTACGAAGTGGGCGGTACCGTTCGCATCGTTATCAATAACCAGATTGGTTTCACCACGTCTAACCCACTGGATGCGCGCTCCACGCCGTACTGTACCGATATCGGTAAGATGGTGATGGCACCGATTTTCCACGTGAATGCGGATGACCCGGAAGCGGTCGCGTTTGTGACCCGTCTGGCACTGGATTTCCGTAACACCTTTAAGCGCGACGTGTTTATCGACCTGGTTTGCTACCGTCGCCATGGTCACAACGAAGCTGATGAGCCAAGTGCAACTCAGCCAGTGATGTACCAGAAAATCAAGAAACACCCGACTCCGCGTAAGATTTACGCAGACCGTCTGGAGCAGCAAAAGCTGGCGACGCTTGAAGATGCCACCGAAATGGTGAATCTGTACCGTGACGCACTGGATGCTGGCGAGTGTGTGGTTGAAGAATATCGCCCAATGAACATGCACTCATTTACCTGGTCGCCATACCTCAACCACGAGTGGGATGAGAGCTATCCGAACAAGGTAGAGATGAAGCGTTTGCAGGAGCTGGCTAAGCGTATTAGCAGCGCACCTGAAACCGTTGAGATGCAGTCACGTGTGGCGAAAATCTACAGTGACCGTATGGAAATGGCGAACGGCGCGAAGAAATTCGACTGGGGTGCTGCTGAAAATCTGGCGTACGCAACTCTGGTTGATGAAGGCGTTTCAGTGCGTCTGTCTGGTGAAGACGTGGGTCGTGGCACCTTCTTCCACCGTCACGCTGTGATTCACAACCAGACTAACGGTTCCACTTACACGCCGCTTCAACACGTTCACAACAGCCAGGGCGAGTTCAAAGTATGGGACTCCGTGCTGTCTGAAGAAGCTGTACTGGCATTCGAATACGGTTATGCGACGGCTGAACCGCGCACATTGACCATCTGGGAAGCTCAGTTTGGTGACTTCGCCAACGGGGCTCAGGTTGTGATTGACCAGTTCATCAGTTCCGGTGAGCAGAAGTGGGGCCGTATGTGTGGCTTGGTTATGCTGCTGCCACACGGCTACGAAGGCCAGGGACCGGAGCACTCCTCTGCGCGTTTGGAACGTTATCTCCAGCTGTGCGCGGAACAGAACATGCAGGTTTGCGTCCCTTCGACTCCAGCACAGGTTTACCACATGCTGCGTCGTCAGGCGCTGCGTGGTATGCGCCGTCCGTTGGTGGTGATGTCACCGAAATCTTTACTGCGTCACCCACTGGCGGTTTCCACCATGGATGAACTGGCTAACGGAACCTTCTTGCCTGCAATTGGCGAAGTTGACGAGCTGGATCCTGCTGGCGTGAAACGCGTGGTAATGTGTTCTGGTAAGGTTTATTACGATTTGCTGGAACAGCGTCGTAAGAACGGCCAGAAAGATGTGGCAATTGTGCGCATCGAACAGTTATATCCATTCCCGCATCAGGCTATGCAGGAAGTGTTGAAACCATTTGCTCACGTACATGATTTTGTCTGGTGCCAGGAAGAGCCGCTTAACCAGGGCGCCTGGTACTGCAGCCAACACCATTTCCGTGAAGTAGTTCCATTTGGATCAGGTCTGCGTTATGCAGGTCGCCCAGCCTCCGCTTCACCTGCGGTAGGGTACTTGTCCGTTCACCAGAAGCAGCAGCAAGATCTGGTTAATGACGCGCTGAACGTCGATTAATTAAAGGATAAAAAATGAGTAGCGTAGATATTCTAGTTCCTGACCTGCCTGAGTCCGTTGCCGATGCAACCGTTGCTACCTGGCATAAAAAACCGGGTGACACCGTTACCCGTGACGAAGTGCTGGTGGAAATCGAAACTGACAAAGTGGTACTGGAAGTACCGGCGTCTGCAGATGGTATTCTGGATGCTGTACTGGAAGATGAAGGTACAACCGTAACTTCTCGTCAAATTTTGGGCCGCCTGCGTGAAGGTAACAGCGCCGGTAAAGAGACTTCTGCGAAAACAGAAAGCAAAGAGTCTACCCCGGCACAGCGCCAGCAGGCTTCTTTGGAAGAGCAGAGCAATGACGCACTCAGCCCAGCTATTCGCCGCCTGATTGCAGAGCATTCTCTGGATGCTAATGCCATTAAAGGCAGCGGCGTCGGTGGCCGTATCACCCGTGAGGATGTTGATAAGCATCTGACTCAGGCGAAAGCGGCTCAACCTGCGGCAGCGAAACCGGCTGCTGAAACTAAAGCTCCGGTTGCACCAATTGCTGGCCGTAGCGAAAAACGCGTTCCAATGACTCGCCTGCGCAAACGCGTTGCTGAGCGTCTGTTAGAAGCGAAAAACTCCACCGCCATGCTCACTACGTTTAACGAAGTGAACATGAAGCCAATCATGGATCTGCGTAAGCAGTACGGTGATTCTTTCGAAAAACGCCACGGTGTACGTCTGGGCTTCATGTCCTTCTACATCAAAGCGGTGGTTGAAGCGCTGAAACGCTATCCAGAAGTGAACGCTTCTATCGATGGCGAAGACGTGGTTTACCACAACTACTTCGACGTGAGCATCGCGGTTTCTACTCCACGTGGCCTGGTAACACCAGTACTGCGTGATGTTGACACCCTGGGTATGGCTGACATCGAAAAACGCATCAAAGAGCTGGCAGTGAAAGGCCGTGACGGCAAACTGACCGTTGAAGATTTGACTGGCGGTAACTTCACCATCACCAACGGTGGTGTGTTTGGTTCCCTGATGTCAACGCCGATCATCAACCCGCCGCAGAGCGCGATCCTAGGTATGCACGCTATCAAAGACCGTCCGATGGCGGTTGAGGGTAAAGTTGAGATCTTGCCGATGATGTATCTGGCACTGTCTTACGATCACCGCCTGATCGATGGCCGTGAATCAGTGGGTTATCTGGTAGCAATCAAAGAATTGCTCGAAGACCCGACTCGTCTGTTGCTGGACGTTTAGTTTTAAAGCATCACCTGCACTGTAGGCCGAAAGCTGCGCGCCATCTGGCATCAATAGCGCACCGGCCTACAGGTTTATAACGATTACCCTGAAGGATGGATAGAACTCATGAACTTACACGAGTATCAGGCGAAACAGTTGTTTGCTCGATATGGCCTGCCGGCTCCAGTCGGTTACGCCTGTAATACACCGCGTGAAGCGGAAGAAGCGGCATCAAAAATTGGTGCAGGTCCGTGGGTGGTAAAATGTCAGGTTCATGCTGGTGGCCGCGGTAAAGCGGGCGGCGTGAAAGTGGTCAACAGCAAAGAAGACATCCGTGCTTTTGCTGAGCACTGGCTGGGCAAACGCCTGGTTACCTACCAGACAGACGCAAATGGCCAGCCAGTTCACCAGATTCTGGTTGAAGCTGCGACTGACATTGATAAAGAACTGTATCTTGGCGCGGTGGTTGATCGTAGCTCCCGTCGCGTTGTGTTTATGGCGTCTACCGAAGGTGGCGTTGAAATTGAGAAAGTTGCGGAAGAAACCCCGCACCTGATCCACAAAGTTGCACTGGATCCGCTGGCAGGCCCAATGCCTTACCAGGGCCGTGAACTGGCATTCAAACTGGGTCTGGAAGGTAAGCAGGTTCAGCAGTTCACTAAGATCTTTATGGGTCTGGCGAACATCTTCCTTGAGCGTGACCTGGCACTTATCGAAATCAACCCGCTGGTCATCACTAAGCAGGGCGACCTGATTTGTCTCGATGGCAAACTGGGCGCTGACGGCAACGCACTGTTCCGTCAACCAGAGTTGCGCGAAATGCGTGACCCAAGCCAGGAAGATGCACGTGAATCGCAGGCGGCACAGTGGGAACTGAACTATGTTGCGCTTGATGGCAATATTGGTTGCATGGTTAACGGTGCGGGCCTGGCAATGGGCACCATGGACATCGTTAAACTGCACGGCGGCGAACCAGCGAACTTCCTGGACGTTGGCGGCGGCGCAACCAAAGAACGCGTTACCGAAGCATTCAAAATCATTCTGTCTGACGATAAAGTGAAAGCGGTTCTGGTGAACATCTTCGGTGGTATCGTACGTTGTGACCTGATCGCAGACGGTATCATCGGTGCGGTTGCCGAAGTGGGTGTTAACGTTCCAGTGGTAGTACGTCTGGAAGGTAACAACGCTGAATTGGGCGCGAAGAAACTGGCAGATAGTGGCCTGAATATTATTGCAGCGAAAAGTCTGACGGACGCAGCGCAGCAGGTTGTTGCTGCAGTGGAGGGGAAATAATGTCCATTTTGATCGATAAAAATACCAAGGTTATTTGCCAGGGTTTCACCGGCAGCCAGGGGACTTTCCACTCCGAGCAGGCGATTGCATACGGTACGCAAATGGTTGGCGGTGTTACGCCAGGCAAAGGCGGCACTGAGCACCTCGGCCTGCCAGTATTTAACACTGTGCGTGAAGCCGTAGAAGCAACTGGTGCGACCGCATCTGTAATCTACGTTCCAGCACCGTTCTGCAAAGACTCCATTCTGGAAGCAATCGACGCAGGCATTAAGCTGATTATCACTATCACTGAAGGCATCCCGACGCTGGATATGCTGACTGTGAAAGTGAAACTGGACGAAGCTGGCGTGCGCATGATTGGGCCAAACTGCCCAGGCGTTATCACCCCGGGCGAGTGCAAAATCGGCATCATGCCAGGCCACATTCACCTGCCAGGCAAAGTGGGTATCGTTTCCCGCTCAGGCACACTGACCTATGAAGCCGTTAAACAGACGACTGATATCGGTCTGGGCCAGTCTACTTGCGTAGGCATCGGCGGTGACCCGATCCCTGGCTCTAACTTCATCGATATTCTGAAGATGTTCCAGGAAGATCCGAAGACTGAAGCTATCGTGATGATCGGTGAGATCGGCGGTAGCGCTGAAGAAGAAGCAGCGGCCTACATCAAAGAGCATGTCACCAAGCCAGTTGTTGGTTATATCGCGGGTGTCACTGCGCCGAAAGGCAAGCGTATGGGCCACGCAGGCGCCATCATCGCGGGTGGTAAAGGTACTGCGGATGAGAAATTCGCAGCGCTGGAAGCCGCAGGCGTGAAAACCGTTCGCAGCCTGGCTGACATCGGTGACGCACTGAAAGCTATTTTGCCTCAGTAAGCAGAACTAATAAAAATTGTTCGACATGGTTGGCCGCTCAATGAGCGGCCTTTTTTATGGCCAAAATTTGCGGTCATTGATTACTGTATTCACATAACAGCCACTTATGGCACCTTGAGTGATTTGGCTGCCTGAGTAGCTTAAAAAGCCGAAAGCCTCTCACTTCAACTGCTGGCATCGCTGTTTGAGCCTTATTACCAGCGTGTTGAATATCAAAAAGTGCAAATGGATGAAAATTCACTGTAACAACAATCAGCAAGGGGAGGGAAGCACTAACCTTTCCACTCTCACCTACCGTAAGAATCGCATCTGGTAATGGCACGCCGAGCGTAATCCTGCTTTTTTTTAAGGTCGGATTTTTTAAGTGGTTTATGTTTTAAAAGACTACACTACTGACTACTAACCTTATCAAAAACAGCGCCTTGTTAAATAATGGAACATTAAAAGTAAATCAATTGTTAATTTCGGATGGGGGAAGAGACGGCCTGATGAAAATAGCGCGTGAAGATAAAAAACCATCGCTGTTAACGTTCGGAATTTATTTTTTAACTTATCTGCAATAAATGGTTTTTGTTTATGGATATCACTTTTCCATTAACCTTAGTGATATCTCCAAAACATATCATTAACATCAAATTTACTATTAATTTAAGCGGGAAACTAAATTAACAATCAGGGAATAAATTGCGCTAGATCAATATCTAAAACTGGATAGTGGTATGCAAAACAGCGTAAATTGTTGCAGATCAAACTGGCTGTTAAGGGACATTTTCGCTATAAATTGATCACTGTCGAGAAACGTAAATAACACTAAGCAATTACCTATTTATTGTAGGGAAATTGCAGGGTAATATATTTGCGGATTATTTTTGGTTTTTATTAACGTGTTTGTAACCTTTCATCTTTCTTCGTTACATGCAAATAAAATGACGAAGGGATGAAGTCTGGAAGCTAATGTTTTTGTATTAGGGCATGCGTTGTGGTTTTCCTTACGGTGAGCCACGGTCGAAGTCTTCATGCGAAGAGCAAGGAGTCAAGATGTTGGATATTGTCGAACTGTCGCGCTTACAGTTTGCCTTGACCGCGATGTACCACTTTCTGTTTGTGCCACTAACGCTCGGTATGGCGTTTTTGTTGGCCATCATGGAAACAGTGTACGTTCTGTCAGGTAAGCAAATTTATAAAGATATGACCAAGTTCTGGGGCAAGTTGTTTGGTATCAACTTTGCTTTGGGCGTGGCTACCGGTTTAACCATGGAGTTCCAGTTCGGTACAAACTGGTCTTACTATTCACACTACGTGGGTGACATTTTTGGTGCCCCACTGGCCATCGAAGGCTTGATGGCATTCTTCCTTGAATCCACCTTTGTAGGTCTGTTCTTCTTCGGTTGGGATCGTCTGGGCAAAGTTCAGCACATGGCGGTAACCTGGCTGGTGGCACTTGGCTCCAACCTTTCCGCACTGTGGATTCTGGTCGCTAACGGCTGGATGCAGAACCCGATTGCTTCCGACTTCAACTTCGAAACCATGCGTATGGAGATGGTCAGTTTCTCCGAACTGGTCCTTAACCCAGTTGCGCAGGTGAAATTCGTTCACACCGTAGCGTCTGGTTACGTATGTGGCGCGATGTTCATCCTCGGTGTGAGTTCTTACTACTTGCTTAAAGGCCGTGACGTTGCATTTGCGAAGCGTTCTTTTGCAATCGCTGCAAGCTTCGGTATGGCGGCAATCCTGTCTGTCATCGTGCTGGGTGATGAATCCGGTTACGAAATGGGTGACGTGCAGAAAACCAAATTGGCCGCTATTGAAGCTGAGTGGGAAACTCAACCAGCTCCAGCTGCGTTTACGCTGTTTGGTATCCCGGACCAGGACAAGCAAGAAAATAGCTATGCGATTCAGATCCCATACGCGCTTGGCATCATCGCCACCCGTTCTGTGGATAAGCAAGTTATTGGTTTGAAAGACCTGATGGTGCAGCACGAAGAACGTATTCGTAACGGCATGAAGGCTTATAGCCTGCTGGAACAGTTACGTGCAGGTTCTAAAGACCAGGCCGTTCGCGATAACTTTGAGTCTGTTAAGAAAGACCTGGGTTATGGCCTGCTGCTCAAACGCTATACCCCGAACGTTGCTGATGCGACGGAAGAGCAAATTCAGAAAGCAACGAAAGACTCAATTCCTCGTGTAGCTCCGCTGTACTTTGCATTCCGTATCATGGTTGGCTGTGGCTTCCTGATGCTGTTCATCATCGCGGCTTCGTTCTGGACTGTGACGCGTAATGCAATCGGCTCGAAAAAATGGCTGTTGCGTGCGGCGCTCTATGGTATCCCGTTGCCGTGGATTGCGATTGAATCTGGTTGGTTTGTTGCCGAATATGGTCGTCAGCCCTGGGCTGTTGGTGAGGTATTGCCAACTGCGGTTGCTAACTCCTCTCTGACTGTGGGCGATCTGATCTTCTCCATGGTACTGATTTGCGGCCTTTATACGCTGTTTATGGTGGCGGAACTGTTCCTGATGTTCAAATTTGCTCGCCTTGGGCCGAGCAGTCTGAAAACAGGTCGCTATCACTTTGAGCAGTCCAATGTGACCTCTCAGCCGGCACGCTAAGACAGGAGTCGTCAAATGATCGATTATGAAGTATTGCGTTTTATCTGGTGGCTGCTGGTTGGCATTTTGCTGATTGGTTTTGCAGTCACCGATGGCTTTGATATGGGCGTAGGTATGTTGTCCCGTGTCATTGGCAAAACAGATGTTGAACGCCGCATCATGGTGAACTCCATCGCCCCTCACTGGGATGGTAACCAGGTATGGCTCATCACCGCTGGTGGCGCATTGTTCGCTGCCTGGCCGATGGTTTATGCAGCAGCGTTCTCTGGTTTCTATGTGGCAATGATTCTGGTGCTGGCTTCATTATTCTTCCGTCCGGTAGGTTTTGACTACCGTTCGAAGATTGAAGACATGCGTTGGCGTGGCATGTGGGACTGGGGCATTTTCATCGGTAGTTTTGTGCCGCCGTTGGTTATCGGTGTGGCGTTCGGCAACTTGCTGCAAGGCGTGCCGTTCCACGTTGATGAGTATCTGCGTCTGTACTACACCGGTAACTTCTTCCAGTTGCTGAACCCGTTTGGTCTGTTGGCTGGTGTCGTGAGCGTTTCCATGATCCTTGCTCAGGGTGCAACTTACCTGCAAATGCGTACTGTGGGTGAACTGCATCTGCGTGCTAAAGCCGCTGCGCAAATTTCAGCACTGGTGATGATGGTGTGCTTCGCACTTGCAGGTGTTTGGGTGATTTACGGCATCGATGGTTACGTTGTGACTTCAGAGCTGAACCACCATGCAGCATCGAATCCGCTGACTAAAGAAGTCGCTCGTCAGGCTGGTGCCTGGATGGTGAACTTCAATAATATGCCGATTCTGTGGCTCATCCCGGTTCTGGGTGTGGTTCTGCCACTGTTGACTGTGCTGATGTCTCGTCTTGAGAAAGGCGCGATGGCATTCGTGTTCTCCTCATTGACTCTGGCTTGTGTCATTCTGACTGCCGGTGTGGCGATGTTCCCGTTCGTGATGCCTTCGAGCACCATGTTGAACGCTAGTCTCACTATGTGGGATGCAACATCCAGCCAGTTAACTCTGAATGTGATGACCTATGTTGCTGCGGTATTTGTACCGATCATTCTTATCTACACCACTTGGTGTTACTGGAAGATGTTCGGTCGAATCACCAAAGAGCATATCGAAAGCAACACCCACTCTCTGTACTAAGTAAGGAGCTGATTATGTGGTACTTTGCATGGATTCTGGGGACGCTTCTTGCCTGTGCTTTTGGCATCATTACCGCCCTGGCACTTGAGCATGTTGAAGCTGCTAAAGCTGGTAAAGAAGAAATTTGATGGAAGCAATTATCGCGAAGCTTTATGCGGTAATGGATAAGAGCCCTTTAAGGGCTCTTTCCTTGATAATGGCATTAGTTCTTGCCGTGTGTATATTTTGGGACCCGTCCCGCTTTGCGGCGAAAACCAGCAGTCTTGAAATCTGGCATGGTTTTTTGCTGATGTGGGCTGTATGCACTGGCGTAATTCATGGCGTGGGTTTTCGCCCTCGCAAAGTGCTGTGGCAGGGGGTTTTTAGCCCCTTACCTGCACAATTAGTCTTGCTGGCAGGACTGGCTATTTTTTTCTTCTGATGCTTCTTTAACCTCAAAGATTTTCACACAAGATTTATGGGCTTTAACAAGCCCATAAATATTTACCTAACGTTTAATGCAACCCATTCCCAACCCCCATCCTCTTGCGTATAGTAGCAACGTTAAATTGCATTACCGGGATGTATTGTGAGTACAACGCTGTTTCGATGGCCGGTTCGTGTCTATTACGAAGACACTGACGCCGGTGGTGTGGTATACCACGCCAGTTATGTTGCTTTCTATGAAAGAGCACGCACTGAGATGTTGCGCCATCACCATTTTAGCCAGCAAGATTTGTTGGCAGAGCGCGTCGCCTTTGTTGTCCGCAGAATGACGGTGGATTATTTGGCGCCTGCCCGACTCGACGATTTACTCGAAATCCAAAGTGAAATTACATCGATGCGTGGTACCTCTATGGTATTTACACAGCGAATCGTCAATGCCGGTAATCAGGTACTCAACGAAGCTGAGGTCCTGATCGTCTGTGTTGATCCACACCTAATGAAGCCTCGTGCGCTTCCCAAGTCTATTGTCGCGGAGTTCAAGCAGTGACTGACATGAATATCCTTGATTTGTTCCTGAAGGCAAGCCTTCTGGTCAAATTTATCATGTTGATTTTGATTGGTTTTTCCATTGCATCATGGGCAATCATTATTCAGCGAACGCGAATCCTCAATGCTGCTACTCGTGAAGCAGAAGCCTTTGAAGATAAGTTCTGGTCGGGCATTGAATTGTCCCGTCTCTATCAAGAAAGCCAGGGCCGCCGTGACAGTCTTGCTGGCTCTGAACAAATTTTCTATTCAGGCTTTAAAGAGTTTGCCCGACTGCATCGTGCTAACACACACGCACCTGAAGCGGTCGTTGAAGGGGCATCTCGCGCCATGCGTATTTCCATGAGCCGTGAGTTGGAAACGCTAGAAACGCACATTCCTTTCCTCGGAACCGTGGGTTCCATCAGCCCGTATATCGGTCTGTTTGGTACGGTTTGGGGGATCATGCACGCCTTTATCGCACTCGGTGCGGTGAAACAAGCGACATTGCAGATGGTTGCTCCAGGTATTGCAGAAGCACTGATTGCAACTGCAATCGGCCTGTTCGCTGCAATCCCAGCGGTTATGGCGTATAACCGCCTGAACCAACGTGTGAACAAACTGGAATTGAATTACGACAACTTCATGGAAGAGTTCACGGCTATCCTGCACCGTCAGGCTTTTACCAGCAGCGATAAGCAGTAAGGGGTAAGTCATGGCCAGACGTGGACGTGGGCGTGGTCGTCGGGAATTAAAGTCCGAAATTAACATCGTTCCTCTGCTGGACGTACTGTTGGTGTTGTTGCTTATTTTTATGGCAACGGCTCCCATCATTACACAGAGCGTTGAGGTAGATTTGCCGGATGCGACAGATTCGCAGACGGTGAGCAGTAACGATGAACCGCCGGTCATTATTGAAGTGTCCGGGGTAGGGCAGTACAGCGTGGTGGTTGAGAAAGACCGTATGGACCAGTTGCCATCTGAACAGGTTATTGCGGAAGCACAGCGTCGTTTGCAGGCAAATCCGAAAACGGTCTTTTTGATCGGGGGTGCTAAAGATGTTCCTTATGAGGAAATCATCAAGGCACTTAACATGCTGCATAGCGCAGGTGTGAAATCCGTCGGTCTGATGACGCAGCCAATCTGATCCATCTCGCGATATTTGGGAACCGATAGTGTCAAAGGCAACCATAGAAAACGATAAGCTCAAGCGCGCGATAATCGTCTCAGTGATCCTGCATATCATTTTGATTGCAGTCCTGATTTTGAGTTCGTTTGACGAGCACATCGACGCCAGTGCTGGCGGCGGTGGGGGTTCGGCTATTGACGCGGTCATGGTCGACCCTGGTGCAGTTGTTCAACAGTACAATCGCCAGCAGCAACAGCAGTCGAGCAGCAAACGTGCAGCGGAGCAACGCGAGAAACAAGCGCAACAACAGGCTGAAGAACTTCAGGAAAAACAGGCTGCCGAACAACAGCGTCTGAAGCAACTGGAGAAAGAACGCCTCGAAGCGCAGGAACAAGCGAAGCAACAAGCAGATCAGCAGAAGCAAGCGCAAGAAGCAGCGAAAGAAGCGCAGGAGCAACAGAAGCAAGCCGAAGCAGCGGCGGCGAAAGCCAAAGCAGACGCCAAAGCTCAAGCTGATGCTCAGGCAAAATCTCAGGCTGACGCTCAGGCGAAGGCTGCGGAAGAAGCGGCGAAGAAAGCTGCTGCAGATGCACAAAAGAAAGCGACTGAGGAAGCAGCTAAAAAAGCCGCTGACGCAGAGAAAAAGGCAGCTGCTGAAGCCGCCGCTGCTGCTGCGAAAAAATCTCAGCAGGAAGCCGAGAAGAAAGCCGCAGATGCTGCAGCGAAGAAAGCTCAGCAAGATGCTGAGAAGAAAGCTGCCGCTGAAGCCGCTAAAAAGGCTGCTGATGCTGAGAAAAAAGCAGCAGCAGAAGCTGCCGCAGCCGAGAAAGCTGCGTCTGAAAAAGCCGCGGCTGATAAGGCTGCTGCTGATAAGAAAGCTGCAGCAGATGCTAAGAAAAAGGCTGCTGCTGAGAAAGCTGCTGCCGATAAAGCTGCCGCTGCTGGTGTAAACGATCTGCTTGATGGTTTAAGCGATGGTAAGAATGCACCGAAATCAGCTAATAGCGGAAAAGCAGGTTCAGGTAGTACAACTGGAGCAGCAGCTGGTGCTAGTGGTGCGTCACAAAGTGACATTGCTGCTTATTCAGCCTTAGTGCAGGCAGCAATTAAAGGTCATCTTTATGATTGGGATACTTACAAAGGTAAGACTTGTACGCTGCGAGTGAAAATTGGCCAGGATGGAACATTGCTGGGTGTGACTCAGGAAGGTGGTGATCCTACGTTTTGCCAGGCAATGCTACAAGCTACGAATCGTATGTCTAAGTTTCCTAAGCCTCCAACTAAAGCGGTATATGAGGTTTTCAGAAATGTTCCATTAGACTTTAAGCCTCAATGATAGATGCTCTATAAAGTTGTACACCAGGCTAAGATCTGTCACAGGGTTTTGGTAGTTTTGTGTATTTGAGTTTGTTAACATTCTGCTAAATTATCGTGGGCTTTGGGTCCAGATAAGGGAGATATGATGAAGCAGGCATTTCGAGTAGCTTTAAGTTTTTTAATGCTGTGGGCAGCAGTACTGCACGCAGAAGTCCGTATTGAGATCACCCAAGGGGTAGACTCAGCACGTCCAATTGGTGTTGCGCCATTTAAATGGGGAGGCCCTGGTGCCGCGCCAGAAGATATTGGTGGCATCGTTGCAGCAGACTTACGTAACAGCGGCAAATTCAATCCACTGGATCGTTCCCGCTTACCGCAGCAGCCTGGCTCCGCTCAGGAAGTGCAACCGGCCGCGTGGACTGCTCTGGGTATTGATGCCGTTGTTGTAGGCCAGGTTACACCAAACGGTGATGGCAGCTATACCGTTGCTTACCAGTTGGTTGATACTTCTGGTGCACCTGGTACTGTGCTTGCGCAGAACTCCTACAAGGTGAACAAACAGTGGATTCGCTATGCTGGTCATACCGCAAGTGATGAAGTGTTTGAGAAGCTGACAGGCATTAAAGGTGCGTTCCGTACTCGTATCGCTTATGTGGTGCAGACTAACGGCGGCCAGTTCCCGTATGAACTGCGCGTATCTGATTACGATGGCTACAACACCAATGTTGTCAAACGTTCTCCTGAACCGCTGATGTCACCAGCATGGTCTCCTGACGGCAGCAAACTGGCTTATGTAACATTTGAAAGTGGCCGTTCTGCTCTGGTTATCCAGACTCTGGCAAATGGTGCAATTCGTCAGGTAGCTTCGTTCCCTCGTCATAACGGTGCGCCAGCGTTTTCTCCAGACGGCAGCAAACTGGCCTTCACGCTATCCAAAACCGGTAGTATGAACCTGTATGTTATGGACATAGCTTCTGGTCAGATTCGTCAGGTAACTGATGGACGCAGCAACAATACTGAACCAACGTGGTTCCCGGATAGCCAGAATGTAGCTTATACCTCTGACCAGGCTGGACGTCCGCAGATTTATAAAGTGAATATCAACGGTGGTGCTCCACAGCGTCTGTCCTGGGAAGGTCCTCAGAACCAGAATGCTGATGTGAGTTCCGACGGTAAGTTTATGGTGATGGTGAGCTCCAATAGTGGGCAGCAACACATCGCCAAACAGGATCTGGTAGCGGGTGGCGTACAAACTTTATCGTCAACGTTCCTGGATGAAACGCCAAGTCTGGCACCTAACGGCACGATGGTAATCTACAGCTCTTCTCAGGGGATGGGATCTGTGCTGAATCTGGTCTCAACAGATGGGCGTTTCAAAGCGCGTCTTCCGGCAACCGATGGTCAGGTTAAATCTCCTGCCTGGTCGCCGTATCTGTGATAATAAAATATTAAAGGATCAAAGAAATGCAACTGAACAAAGTGCTGAAAGGGCTGATGCTGGCACTGCCTGTTATGGCAATCGCTGCGTGTAGTTCTAACAAGAGCGCCAACAACGAGAGCGGCGAAGGTATGCTGGGCGCCGGCACTGGTATGGACGCTAACGGTAGCAATGGCAACATGTCATCTGAAGAACAGGCTCGCCTGCAGATGCAACAGCTGCAACAGAACAACATCGTATACTTCGGTCTGGATAAGTATGATGTTTCTTCTGACTTCGCTGCAATGCTGGATGCACACGCTAACTTCCTGCGTAGCAACCCATCTTACAAAGTGACCGTAGAAGGTCATGCGGACGAACGTGGTACCCCGGAATATAACATTGCCTTGGGTGAGCGTCGTGCTAGCGCTGTTAAGATGTACCTGCAAGGTAAAGGCGTTTCTGCAGACCAGATCTCCATCGTTTCTTACGGTAAAGAAAAACCAGCAGTACTGGGTCATGACGAAGCGGCTTACGCTAAAAACCGTCGTGCCGTACTGGTTTACTAAGAGAACTGCATGAACAGTAACCTCAGACATCACTTGTTGAGTCTGTCGTTACTGGTTGGCATAGCGGCCCCCTGGGCCGCTACTGCTCAGGCGCCAATCAGTAGTGTCGGCTCAGGCTCGGTCGAAGACCGTGTCACTCAACTCGAGCGTATTTCTAACGCTCATAGTCAACTTTTAACCCAACTCCAACAACAACTCTCTGATAATCAAAATGATATTGATTCCCTGCGTGGTCAAATTCAGGAAAGCCAATACCAATTGAATCAGGTTGTTGAGCGTCAGAAGCAAATTTTATTGCAGATAGACAGCCTTGGTAGTAGTGGTGCAGCAGGACAAGCGGCTGGTAGTACCGATCAGGGGGCTGCAGCGGCAGCTACACCGGATGCTGGTGCGGCAGCTCAGACACCTGCAGCAGCCGCCCCTGCGCAAGGTGGTGACGCTAACAGCGACTACAATGCGGCTATTGCCATGGTGCAGGATAAGTCCCGTCAGGATGAAGCCCTTGCTGCATTTCAGAGTTTTGTTAAAAAGTACCCGGATTCAACTTACCAGCCAAATGCAAATTATTGGTTAGGTCAGTTGAATTACAACAAGGGGAAAAAGGATGATGCGGCGTTTTATTTTGCCTCTGTGGTGAAAAATTACCCGAAATCACCTAAGGCTCCAGATGCAATGTATAAAGTCGGTGTGATCATGCAAGACAAAGGCGATACCGCAAAAGCGAAAGCTGTGTATCAACAAGTGATCAAACAGTTCCCAAATACCGATGGCGCAAAGCAGGCTCAAAAACGTCTGAATGCGATGTAGTGTGTGCGGCCTGACCAGATATTGCTGCTTTTCTGGTCAAGCCGGACAAAACACAAGCCATTAGGTGATCTTGATCGAAATTCTTGTTGCGTCAAAATCTTAAATCAGTAATATATGCCGCCGTTGCCAAGGGATATCAAACAAACCGAAAGTGACACGAAATTGGGGCGTTAGCTCAGTTGGTAGAGCAGTTGACTTTTAATCAATTGGTCGCAGGTTCGAATCCTGCACGCCCCACCAATTTCGATGTAGTACGAAGTCAGTGAATCGTGAAGGGTTTGAACCTGCAGCAGGTTCGAGTTGAGCGAAAGCGAAACAGCGTTGCGTAGCAACGACCCGGAGGGTGAGGCCAAAGGCCGAATCATCCTGCACGCCCCACCAATTTCGATGTAGTAAGTGCCTGAAGAAGCAGTAAACCGCATTGCGGGGCGTTAGCTCAGTTGGTAGAGCAGTTGACTTTTAATCAATTGGTCGCAGGTTCGAATCCTGCACGCCCCACCAATTTCGAAGCAGTACGAAGTAAGTGAATCGTGTAGGGTTTGAACCTGCAGCAGGTCGACAAAATCGTCGGGAACGATTTTGAACGCCGCTCGCGGCGGCCCGGAGGGCGAGTCTCAGGAAGAGACGAGTAATCATCCTGCACGCCCCACCAATTTCGATGTAGTAAGTGTTTGAAGAAGCAGTAAACCGCATAGCGGGGCGTTAGCTCAGTTGGTAGAGCAGTTGACTTTTAATCAATTGGTCGCAGGTTCGAATCCTGCACGCCCCACCAATATTTAAGTAGTGCGAAGTAGTACCGAAGTTTGGGTGATTAGCTCAGTTGGTAGAGCACCTCCTTTACACGGAGGGGGTCGGCGGTTCGAGCCCGTCATCACCCACCATTCGGGGCGTTAGCTCAGTTGGTAGAGCAGTTGACTTTTAATCAATTGGTCGCAGGTTCGAATCCTGCACGCCCCACCAAATTCAGAAAAAAGCGCCTTTTGGCGCTTTTTTCGTTTCTACAGCCTGAACGAGTTCCTCCTGCTGCAGGGGGAAGGCATTGGGCTGAGGTAACTGTAAATTCCCCACGACAATTCCTCCGTAATTCGCTATCTTGTTTAGCATACAAAACAACCGTGGCCATTTCTGGTAGGTCTTCGCCAGAATAGTGCTAATTTGGTTAAGTCAGTCAAACGAGAAAGCACTATGAGCGTAATGTTCGATCCAGAAGCAGCGATTTATCCCTTCCCACCTAAACCACAGCCTTTGAGCGCGGATGAAAAGCAATTTTACCGTGAGAAAATCAAGCGTCTGCTGAAAGAGCGGAATGCTGTGATGGTGGCTCATTACTACACTGATCCTGAAATTCAGGCTCTGGCTGAAGCGACGGGGGGGTGTATCTCTGATTCGCTGGAGATGGCGCGTTTCGGAGCCAATCATCCAGCAACCACGCTGTTGGTTGCCGGGGTACGCTTTATGGGGGAAACCTCGAAAATCCTCAGCCCAGAAAAAACCGTTCTGATGCCAACTCTGAATGCAGAGTGCTCTTTGGATCTCGGCTGCCCAATCGAAGAGTTCAACGCCTTCTGCGATCAACATCCTGATCGCACAGTGGTGGTCTATGCTAATACTTCCGCAGCGGTAAAAGCGCGTGCGGATTGGGTTGTGACTTCCAGCATTGCAGTTGAATTAATTGAACATCTGGACAGTCTGGGCGAGAAAATTATCTGGGCTCCGGATCGTCATCTGGGAAATTACGTTCAAAAGCAGACTGGCGCTGACGTGTTGTGCTGGCAGGGCGCGTGTATCGTACATGACGAGTTCAAAACTCAGGCGCTAACGCGCATGAAGGCACTTTATCCTGATGCAGCTGTATTGGTTCACCCGGAATCACCGCAAGCAATCGTTGATTTGGCCGATGCTGTCGGTTCTACCAGCCAGCTGATTGCTGCAGCGAAAACGTTGCCCCACAAGAAACTGATAGTGGCCACAGATCGTGGCATTTTCTACAAAATGCAGCAGGCATGCCCGGATAAAGAATTGTTTGAAGCGCCAACCGCAGGAGAAGGTGCAACGTGCCGGACCTGTGCACATTGCCCATGGATGGCGATGAACGGCCTTAAAGCCATCGCTGAGGGGCTAGAACAAGGCGGAGCGGCACACGAGATCCATGTTGATGCTGCGCTGCGTGAGGGCGCGCTGGTGCCTTTAAATCGAATGTTAGATTTTGCCGCTGAGTTGCGACGCAATGTTAAGGGTAATGCGTAAGGGTTTTTATCCTGTCATATTTGAAGCTGCATCTGCGTTGGCTACGTTCACGTATCCTTGATGCAGCTTCAATTATTTTGGGAATACCTTAAAAAGGAGCGAATATGGACTTTTTTAGCACGCAGAACATTTTGGTTCACATACCCATCGGGGCTGGCGGGTATGATTTATCGTGGATTGAGGCAGTCGGGACACTAGCGGGTTTACTCTGTATCTGGCTGGCAAGCCTTGAGAAAATCAGTAACTACGCATTTGGTTTAATTAACGTCACTCTATTTGCGATTATTTTCTTCCAGATTCAACTCTACGCGAGCCTTCTGCTACAACTGTTCTTCTTTGCGGCTAATATTTATGGCTGGTATGCCTGGTCGAGACAGACCAGTGACAATCAGGCTGCACTCCATATCCGTTGGTTACCATTACCTAAGGCGCTGGCCTGGATTGTATTCTGCGTCGGTGCTATTGGACTGATGACAATCTTCATCGACCCAGTATTTGCTTTCCTGACTCATACGGCGGTTTCCGTTATGCAGGCTTTAGGCATGAATGTAACGATGCCTGATCTTCAACCTGACGCTTTCCCATTCTGGGACTCTTGCATGATGGTACTGTCCATCGTGGCGATGATTCTGATGACTCGTAAGTACGTCGAAAACTGGCTACTTTGGGTGATCATTAACATGATTAGCGTGGTTGTTTTTGCCTTGCAGGGCGTCTATGCAATGTCGCTGGAGTATTTGATCCTGACGTTTATTGCGCTCAACGGTAGCCGCATGTGGATCAAAAGTGCGCATGAACGTGGCTCACGCGCCTTTTCCTAATCAGTGGTGATGATGAGCATGGCCAGGATGGTCATGCTCGTTTAAATCGCAATCCTGCCCATGGCAAAGCTGATACTCCATCTGCACCGTGGCATGTTCAATCTGATATTCCTCTTTTAAAAAATGATGGATGCGTTCTAGCAGAGCATCATGATCGTGTGGAGGTACCACCTGAACATGCAGAGTCATCAACGGCTTCTCACCAACTAACCAGATATGGACATGATGAACATTCCTTACTTCCGGAATAGTTCTGGCCAGTTTGCGCTTTAGTACCGGAATATCAAAAGCATGAGGTGCGCCTTCGAGAAGCTCATTGACGCTCTCTTTAAGCAAACTCCATGCGCTACGTAGCACCAGGCACGAAACCAGGATGGAAAGGATAGGGTCAATAGGTGTCCAGCCTGTCCAAAGAATGATCAGTGCCGCAGCAATGGCTCCTACCGAACCTAACAAATCTCCTAAAACGTGCAGGGCTGCGGCGCGAACGTTAATATTTTTTTCTTCGTTTCCGCGATGCAATATCCAGAACGAAAATAGATTCGCCAGTAACCCGGCAAACGCAATAATCAGCATCGTCCAGCCGACTATGGGTTGCGGATGATAAAAACGGACTACTGCCTCCCAGACAATCAGAATCGTAATTACCACCAGAGCAATGGCATTCACAAAGGCAGCAAGTGTCGTCAACCTTAACCAACCGAAGGTATGGCGAGTATTTGGTGGACGGCGCGCAAACTGTACTGCCAGCAAAGCTACCAGTAATGCCGCTGCATCTGTCAGCATATGACCCGCGTCAGCGAGTAGGGCAAGCGAGCCAGAAAGCACACCACCGATGACTTCGGCCACCATAAAGAGCGCTGTGACGGCAAAAGCCCACAGAAGGCGCCTGGAGTTGGAATCACTCGGGTTATGTTGATGTGTATGCGCCATGGTTCCTCTGTATCCGTAAAGCAACAATGCGCTAATTATAAACACTAACATTGTTAACTTGTTGAATAACGCTCATAAAAAAGGAGAGCCTAAGCTCCCCTTAATTTTCCGGGCTTAATTTACTGCGAGGTGCCGTCCACTTTCGTGTTCACGTCATCTCCGCTACCGGTTTCTACCTTTTTGTTCATATCCGGGCATTTCCCGTCCTTACACATCGAATTTTTATGGATTTCCTCTTTGCTCATTCCATCGTTGCTCATCCCGCTGCTGCTGGTTGAGCCATTAGGATGAAGCATAGTGCCGCCATTACTGATATTGCTATTATCGACGTTTTTGGGTGCGAGATTCTGATTCGCATCGGGCGCAACCTGGCCTGCTTCGGCACTTGCATTTGCCTGGCCGTTATTGCTCCCGCTGGTTTCAGCGGCCATTGCAAGACTGCTTGCTACAGAAAGGGTTGCTGTCAGGAAAAGTGCAGTTAATTTATTCATTTAATGCTCCTGTTATGGTCGTTATTGCTGGATAACTTCTTCCAACAGTGCACTGGCTTTATTCTGTGCCTGGTACTTTTGTCGGCTTAATATGTCAGCCATGAAAGCCGCATCAGAATACAATTTTGCTAATTGAGTGTTTTTCAGTGTTAACAATTAAAAATTGTAGCGGGAAACCGGGTTTTTACCATTTTTTGACGCTTTTTAGGTCATTTCCAGGAATATTCTGCCTGAAGTGTAAAAGCCCGTTTACACTTCAGGTCTGAAGCGATAGATTGAAGGGATTGCAACTAAGCTAAATCTCAAGGCCATTCCCGGAAATATCATGAATTATCAGAATGACGACTTACGCATTAAAGAAATCAACGAACTTTTACCGCCAGTAGCGCTGCTCGAAAAATTCCCCGCCACTGAAAAAGCCGCCGCAACTGTATCTGGTGCGCGCAAAGCGATTCATAAGATTCTGAAAGGAAATGATGATCGTCTGCTGGTTGTCATTGGCCCTTGCTCAATTCACGATATCAAAGCGGCGAAAGAGTATGGCGCGCGCTTGTTGACACTGCGTGAAGAATTGCAAGGTGAGCTGGAAATCGTTATGCGTGTCTACTTCGAAAAACCACGTACAACGGTGGGCTGGAAAGGTTTGATCAACGATCCACATATGGACAGCAGCTACCAGATCAACGATGGCTTGCGTATTGCCCGTAAGTTATTGCTGGATATCAACGACTCTGGTCTGCCAGCGGCAGGTGAGTTCCTGGATATGATCACCCCGCAGTATCTGGCGGACTTGATGAGCTGGGGTGCCATTGGTGCACGTACTACAGAATCTCAGGTTCACCGTGAACTGGCGTCTGGCCTTTCATGCCCGGTTGGCTTCAAAAATGGCACAGACGGGACCATGAAAGTTGCGATCGATGCGATCAATGCAGCTGGTGCGCCGCACTGCTTCCTGTCTGTGACCAAATGGGGCCACTCTGCTATCGTGACTACCAGCGGAAACGGCGACTGCCACATCATCTTGCGCGGCGGCAAAGAGCCAAACTACAGCGCAGCGCATGTGGCTCAGGTGAAAACCGATCTGCAAAAAGCTGGCCTGCCTGCCCAAGTGATGATCGACTTCAGCCACGCGAACAGCAGCAAGCAATTTAAGAAGCAAATGGAAGTGTGCGCAGATGTTTGCCAGCAAATTTCTGGTGGTGATGCCGCGATTACTGGTGTGATGATTGAAAGTCACCTTGTAGAAGGCAACCAGAACCTGGAAGGTAGTGAGCCGCTGGTTTATGGCAAGAGCGTGACCGATGCATGTATTGGTTGGGAAGATACCGAAACTGTACTGCGCCAGTTAGCTGATGCAGTAAAAGCACGCCGCGGCTAAGTTTTAACGCGATAACAATAAAAAAGGCGTGGTGAGAACCACGCCTTTTCCACATCTAACGAATTACTTCGCTTTACCCTGGTTTGCTACCGCTGCGGCTTTTGCTGCGATTTCATCAGCATTGCCCAGATAGTAACGCTTCAGCGGTTTGAAGTTCTCATCGAACTCATATACCAACGGCACGCCAGTTGGGATATTCAGCTCAAGAATTTCGTCTTCGCTCAGGTTATCGAGGAATTTAACCAATGCACGCAGTGAGTTACCGTGAGCGGCCACAATCACACGCTCACCGCTTTTCATGCGTGGCAGAATGGTTTCGTTCCAGTAAGGGATAACGCGATCGATAGTTAGCGCCAGGCTTTCAGTTACCGGCAACTCTTTATCGCTCAGGCTTGCATAACGTGGGTCATGGCCTGGGAAACGTTCGTCATCACGCGTCAGTTCTGGAGGTGTGATCGCAAAGCCACGACGCCATTGCTTAACTTGCTCATCACCGTATTTCTCAGCAGTTTCAGCTTTGTTCAGACCCTGAAGTGCACCGTAGTGGCGCTCGTTCAACTTCCAGGACTTCTCAACTGGCAGCCATGCCTGATCAAGTTCATCGAGGATATTCCACAGTGTATGGATGGCACGTTTCAGCACTGAGGTATAAGCAAAATCGAAAGAGTAACCTTCATCTTTCAGCAGTTTACCTGCAGCTTTCGCTTCAGTTTTGCCTTTCTCAGATAGATCAACGTCATACCAACCTGTGAAGCGGTTTTCGTTGTTCCACTGGCTTTCACCGTGACGAACCAGAACCAGCTTAGTAACAGCCATAGTTTACTCCTTAATAAGCCTGCGATTAATGATAACGATTATCATTATATTGCCGCGAAGGGGCAAGCGGCAATGCTAAACGTTTAACATAGCGAAAAAGAGTGTGGAGTGTAAGGTGGATGTGAATGGTTGTTATATTTTTGTCGCTAAATGGTGGGAAATCCAGCGATCAGGATAAGAATCGCCCTCCATTGCGGAGGGCGAGAAATTTAAAGTGCAATAAACTCGTATTCCGTAACGCTTAAATACTCTTCATTTGGCTGTAACCAGCAATCGGGTTGTGGCCATTCAGGGTGATTTGGGCTGTCCGGCAGGAACTCGCTTTCGAGCGCCAGGCCCTGATAAGCACTATAGGTACCTTGCTCTCTTGCTGGCGTTCCTTCCAGGTAATTGCCACTATAAAACTGCAGGGCAGGAGCTGTGGTATAGACCGTCATTTGCAGTTTATTATCGCTCGACCAGACGTGTGCAGCTGGTTGGCTGGCATCGCCTTGCGCCTGCAACAAGAAAGCGTGGTCGTAGCCTTTCACCAACAGCTGGTCGTTGTCATGTAGGAAATCATCGGCGATAGTTTTTACCGTGCGGAAATCAAAGCCTGTATTCGTAACATCGGCAAGTCCAGCTTGCGGGATACCGTTGCTATCGACTGGTAAATAGCTATCCGCGAGCAATTGAAGACGATGTTGGCGAATATCATTTTGCTTACCATCGAGATTGAAATAAGCGTGATTAGTCAGATTTACCGGGCATGGTTTACTGGTTTTGGCACGGAATTCGACGGTGATGCAGTTATCTTCGGTAAGCGCATAACGCGCAGTTGCGCGCAACTCGCCGGGGAATCCCTGGTCGCCATCTTGAGAATCAAGTGTATATAGCACTTCATGCTCATTCTGGCGCACAATCCGCCAGCGGCGTTTGTCAAAACCATCAGGTCCACCATGCAACTGATGTGCACCCTGATTTGCTGTCACGTTAATAGTGACGCCATCGCGCTCAAACTGGCTGTTCGCAATGCGGTTGGCATAACGGCCGACAGTGGCGCCCAGATAAGCGGCCTGATTCAGATAATCTTCTGGCGTTTCACAGCCAAGCAGCGTTTCACGCACCGTTCCATCTTTCATCGGCACGCGGCATGACAGCAAGGTTGCGCCCCAGTCCATTACTGTGACCACCAGCCCCGCGCTATTGCGCAGAGTGGAGATGCGGAAGGGCTGCCCGTCAGGTGCGAGCTGTGGTGTTTCTTTTAGCATTGGCCTGCACCCTCCGAAGGTTTGCATACATAGAAGGTTTCTTTGATACCGGTTTTCGCTTCGTACTGTTTTTCGACAGCCTGTTTAACCGTTGGAACCAAATCTTCCGGAATCAGCGCTACGATACAACCACCGAAGCCGCCGCCGGTCATACGCACGCCGCCTTTGTCACCGATAGTGGCTTTGACGATTTCAACTAAGGTGTCGATTTGCGGCACGGTGATTTCGAAATCATCGCGCATAGAAGCGTGAGATTCAGCCATCAGCACGCCCATACGTTTCAAATCACCTTTTGCCAACGCATCAGCAGCTTCTACGGTGCGGATATTTTCAGTCAGGACATGGCGTACGCGTTTCGCAACAATCGGGTCAAGCTCATGAGCGACTTCATTAAACTTGGAGAGCTCAACATCGCGCAGTGCTTTCTGAGTGAAGAAACGCGCACCGGTTTCGCATTGCTCGCGACGAGTATTGTATTCACTGCCAACCAGAGTGCGTTTGAAGTTACTGTTGATGATGAGCACAGCCACACCTTTTGGCATTGAAACGGCTTTGGTGCCGAGCGTGCGGCAGTCGATCAGCAATGCATGATCTTTTTTGCCTAATGCTGAAATCAGCTGATCCATAATGCCGCAGTTACAGCCCACAAACTGGTTCTCTGCTTCCTGTCCATTCAGGGCAATTTGCGAACCATCAAGTGCCAGGTGATATAACTTCTGGAACACCGTGCCCACTGCCACTTCCAGCGATGCCGATGAACTCAGGCCTGCACCTTGTGGCACGTTACCGCTAATCACTAAATCTGCACCGCCGAAGTTTTTATCGCGTTTTTGCAGATGTTTAACCACACCGCGAACATAGTTGGACCACTGCTGGGTGTCGTTGCTCATGATGGGTTTATCGAGCGAAAACTCATCTGTCTGGTTATCGTAATCGGCTGCGATAACACGCACCATGCGGTCATCACGCTTCGCGCAGCTGATAACCGTCTGGTAATCGATAGCGCACGGCAGAACAAAGCCATCATTGTAATCAGTGTGCTCGCCAATCAGGTTAACCCGGCCCGGAGCCTGAATTGTGTGGGTCGCCGGATAACCAAATTGTTCGGCAAAGATGTGTTGGGTTTTATCTTTCAGACTCATTTTTTATTCTCCGGATTGGCGAAAGTGAATATCGGATACGGCACGCAAGCGTTCTGCGGCTTGCTCTGCGGTTAAATCACGTTGCGTTTCGGCCAGCATTTCATAGCCGACCATAAATTTACGCACTGTTGCGCTACGCAGCAGTGGCGGATAGAAGTGAGCGTGCAACTGCCAGTGACCATTTTCCTCACCGTTAAACGGTGCACCGTGCCAACCCATGGAATACGGGAATGAGCACTGGAAAAGGTTGTCGTAACGGCTGGTCAGTTTTTTCAATGCCAGCGCCAAATCACTGCTCTGTTCGGCACTAAGATCGGTAATACGCAGAATATGTGTTTTTGGCAGCAGCAGCGTTTCGAACGGCCACGCGGCCCAGTAAGGCACTACGGCAATCCAGTGTTCGGTTTCTACCACCGTACGGCTGCCGTCTTTAAGCTCACGCTGTGCGTAATCGACCAACATCGGCGAGGCTGTTTCGGCAAAGTATTCAAGTTGCAGCACATCTTCACGCGCCACTTCGTTTGGCAGGAAGCTGTTTGCCCAAACCTGGCCGTGCGGATGGGGGTTGGAGCAGCCCATAGCAGCGCCTTTGTTTTCAAAAACCTGCACCCACGGATAGGTTTTACCCAGATCCGCAGTCTGTTCCTGCCAGGTTTTGACCACTTCTTCAAGTGCTGTTACGGAAAGTTGCGGTAGCGTTTTGCTGTGATCTGGGGAGAAGCAGATAACCCGGCTGGTACCGCGAGCGCTTTCACAACGTAAAAGTGGATCGCTGTTTTCAGGTGCGTCTGGGGTGTCCGTCATCAACGCGGCAAAGTCGTTAGTAAAAACAAAAGTGCCGGTATATTGCGGATTTTTATCGCCAGTGACGCGCGTATTTCCGGGACACAAGAAACAATCCGGATCGTGCGCCGGTAATGTTTCCTGTGATGGTGTTTCCTGGGCCCCTTGCCATGGGCGCTTAGCCCGATGCGGAGAGACCAGAATCCATTGTCCAGTTAGTGGGTTAAAACGGCGATGTGGATGATCCACCGGGTTAAACTGCTCCATCACATTTCCTTAGTCTGGATAACCTTGAGGATGGCGAGACTGCCAGCGCCAGGTATCATCTGCCATTTCTTGCAGAGTCCGGCTGACACGCCAGTTAAGTTCTTGGTCGGCTTTGGAGGCATCTGCCCAATAAGCGGGGAGATCGCCTTCACGGCGCGGGGCGAAGTGATAATTCACCGGCTTTCCGCAAGCGGTACTGAAAGCGTTGATAACGTCCAGCACGCTGCTACCGATACCTGCACCGAGGTTATAGATATGCACGCCAGGCTTGCCTTGTAGTGTTTGCATTGCTGCAACATGGCCATCGGCAAGATCCATCACGTGAATGTAGTCGCGCACGCCAGTACCGTCTTCGGTTGGGTAATCGTTACCAAAGACTGCCAGTGAATCACGACGTCCTACTGCAACCTGCGCGATATAAGGCATCAGGTTGTTTGGAATACCTTGCGGGTCTTCACCCATATCGCCTGACGGATGCGCACCTACCGGGTTGAAGTAACGCAGCAGCGCCACGCTCCAGTTCGGCTGGGCTTTTTGCAAATCAGCCAGAATCTGTTCAACCATTAACTTGCTGCGGCCATATGGGCTTGCAGGTGTGCCGGTTGGGAAGCTTTCAACGTAAGGGATTTGCGGCTGGTCGCCATAAACTGTGGCAGATGAGCTGAAGATGAAGTTGGTGACATTAGCCGCGCGCATGGCAGAAATCAGGCGCAAGGTGCCAGTAACATTGTTGTCGTAATATTCCAGCGGCTTGTTAACCGATTCGCCAACGGCTTTGAGCCCGGCAAAATGGATAACCGCATCAACCTGGTGATCGTGGAAAATTTCAGCCAGCAATGCTTCATCACGGATATCGCCGTCAATGAACAAAGGGTGTTTGCCACCAAGGCGCTCAATGACTGGCAATACGCTACGCTTACTGTTGCATAGATTATCCAGGATGACGACGTCATGACCATTCTGTAGTAATTGCACACAGGTATGACTGCCTATGTAACCGCTACCACCTGTTACCAATACTTTCATTTTGCTCTCCATTACGCGTATGGTATGTATTAAACATAGCATAACAGAGATGGCAAAAGTGTGACATGGGATAAATTAGTGGAATCGTTTACACTGATATATCAACAGCAACCTTTAGCAGTAAAAATGATTATAAAACAAATGGTAGCTACGAGGATGTTGCGGGTTGTCTGAAAGTAGGGTGGCTAAACGAAAACATAGCCACCCCGACGGAAAGAGCTTTGTCGTTCAGGCGCTATAAATCTTCAAACTCGTAGCGATACGCATCGTCACTGGCAACGAAAGTCAGCCGCTTAGTGATGCATTCAGGCGCGTCTTCGGCATGGTGAGAGACAAACAGCAACTGGGTTTCTGCTTCGCCAATCAAAATATCAATGAAACGGCGCACTAACTGGCGGTTCAGCGGATCCAGGCCCTGCAACGGTTCATCCAGAATTAACAATGTCGGGTGTTTAACTAACGCACGGGCAATAAGTGCAAGGCGTTGTTGGCCCCAGGATAAGCTGTGGAACGGTGCATCAGCGATGGCATTGTCCATGCCGAGCATGTTCAGCCATTCACTGGCGAGTTTTTGCTGGCGGTCGGAAACGGCCTGATAAATACCAATCGAATCAAAATATCCCGAAAGAACCACGTTTCTTACTGTGGTGCTCACGCGATAATCCAGATGTAAGTTACTGCTGACGTAACCGATATGTTTTTTGATATCCCAGATGGTTTCACCGCTGCCTCGCCGACGGCCAAACAGCGTTAGATCGTTGCTGTATCCCTGGGGATGATCACCAGTTACCAGGCTCAATAATGTCGATTTGCCCGCCCCATTGGGGCCAACAATTTGCCAGTGTTCACCAGGGTTTACCGTCCAGGAAAGCTTGTGCAGGATAGGCCGGTCATTATATTCCACCACGCCATCACGCAGAACAATGCGCGGCTGATCGGCAGGCAGAGTGTAACGAGCGCTTGGGTCATCAGCTTCCGGCAGCGCAACGCCTGCTAGTTTTTCGCTGTGGGCAAGTTGCGCGATTAACGCCTGTTCCAGTAGTTTTTGTTTTTCGCCCACTTCAATCAGCGCGCAATCTGCCAGCACGCCAGCATGCTGTACAAAATCAGGGATTTCATCGAAGCGGTTAAGCACCAGCACCACGGTGTAACCCTGCGTGCTTAGTTCACCCAATAGCTCTGCCAGTTGTACACGGGAATGCACATCCAGACCGTCAAACGGTTCGTCGAGAATCAGCAAATCAGGTTGTGACATCAGCGCCTGGCAGAGCAGCGTTTTGCGCGTCTCTCCGGTTGAAAGGTATTTAAAACGGCGAGTCAGTAACGGGGTAATGCCAAAAAGCTGGGCAAGTTTCTGGCAGCGGTTTTCATCTTTGACTTCATCCTGAATAATTTCTGCCGTCGTGCGGCCAGTGTCGTCTTCGTCCGGGCTCAACAGGTCAGTGTTATTGCGCTGCCATTCATCGCTGACTAATTTTTGCAGTTGTTCAAAGGAAAGATGAGCAATGCGAGAAAACGAGCACTGGCGCTCGCCTTTCTGTATAGGTAGGGAACCCGCAAGTGCGCGGGCGAGGGCTGATTTCCCACTACCGTTAGCGCCCACAAACGCCCAGCTTTCACCGGCGTTAACGGTTAAATCATTAAGGGCCAGAGTTCGGGTATCGCTAAGGTGAAAGACCCCTTGCGAAATTTGCAACGTCGACATAGAACATCCCATTTTTTGCAGTCATTAAATTCAGATTTACGGATTGCCTGTCTTGTTGTCAATTCGCCAGGTTTTTTTAGCACAGAGTTGCGATAATCACGCGATCGGCATTAAAAAATGCTATGACTTCAGCACCTTCTACCAGCTTCTGGATTTCCACCACGTTATTTGGAACGGTAGCACACAGCGTTTGCCCGTCAGGTAATTGCACCAGAACTTCGCTTTGTTCCGCACCTTGCTGAATATTGCTGACAATGCCGGTGAGTTGGTTGTCTGCGCCGCTGGCACGTTTTGCATCGGAGGTAATTTCCACCCACGGCGCTTTAATCAGCACAAGGACTTCTTTGCCTTCGCTCAAACCCAGGCGTTCTGCGCTTTGACGCGTAATTGCTGCTTGCAAACGTGTTGTGCCATCAGCCAGTAAGATATCCACGTGCTGTTGTACTTGTTCGCCATCCCGATGCAATACCGTGCCGAAAAGCTGATTACGGGCGCTGGTTTGCAATGAGAATCGTGAAATGGCTGCGAGCAGACTATCGAGCGGCAATGCGTCATCACGCAGCACATCAAAGGCTTTTTGTTGGATTTGCGCGAGCAGTTCATACAGTTGGATAAGACGCTCACCATAGCGTGTAAGTATCGCGCCGCCACCGCCTTTACCGCCTGTCGCTCGTTCAACTAATGTCTCATCGCTTAACTGATTCATCTCATTGATGGCATCCCAGGCACTTTTGTAGCTGATGCCTGCAAGCTTCGCACCCTGGCTAATTGAGCCGGTATGTTGTATTTGTTTAAGTAGCGCGATACGACGTGGATCGGCGAACAGCCGCTGCTGGAGTTTCAGCGTCAGTAAAATTTCAGCTTGCATAACCTCTCCGCAATAATGAAAACGCCATTTTCCTCTATTGCGCGGGGTTGGGCAAATCGCACAAAAGGAGAGTGCGTTTTTCTGTCAGGTCGTTAGAATAGCCGTTCTCACTTTTGTTGGAGGCATCCATGTTAGAGTTATTGAAAAGCTTGGTGTTTGCCGTGGTCATGGTGCCAATCGTTATGGCGGTGATTCTCGGTCTTATCTATGGATTGGGTGAAGTCTTTAACGTCTTCTCAAAAGTCGGTCACAACGACCAACCGAAACAAAACCATTGATTCTCTAACGCCCGCTGATGCGGGCGTTTTCTTTAGAAGTTCAGTAACGGCAGCACCGCCGGTATCTGCGATAGCAGGTACAACACCAGCCCGATTGATCCCCCAACCAGCGTGCCGTTAATACGGATAAACTGTAAGTCTTTACCGATATTCAGCTCGATTTGCCGCGACATATCCTGCGCATCCCAACTTTTGACCGTGTCGCTAATATGACGCGTCAGGAACGTAGCAAACTCAGGTGCGATCTTTTGTACTGCCTGCTCCAGATGCTCGTTTAATGAAGCGCGTAACGCGCTGTCGGCAACTAGCGTTTCCCCAAGCCACTGTCCAGCCTCAGCAATTCGCTGTTTCACGCGCGAGTCCTCAGCATTAACATCAACCTTCAGCCATTGCCGCAAATCGCCCCAAAGTTCGCCCAGATAGCGGTTAAATGCCTCATCCTCTTTCAAATAACTCTTGATGCTGTCTGCATTTTCCGCCATTTGCGGCGAGTGCTTAAGATTCTCGATAAGCTTTAATGTGGCTCGATCGAATGCCTGGCGGATCTGGTGGCCTTGATCGTGGCTGACATCATCAAGGAACGAGTTGACCGCATTGGAAACCAGCTGAGCGCTATGTTCCCCCAGCCATTCTGTCGGCAGAATGCTGGCTTTACGTGGGTGCTCCGTTTCCAGCCAGCGGACAATTTGGTGGGCAATAAACGCCCGCGTACTCTCACGTTTAATCAGTGTGAGCATTTGAGCAATCACTGCGTCGAGCAATTCCTGATGGCGGTTATTTTTGGTCAGGCTTTCCAGCAATAGAGCGCTTGAATGTGTTAAATCGACTTTATCAATCGCTTTGTGTACCGCCTGGCGGATCAACCGCTGAATACGCGCATCGTCTGTCAGATCCAAAAATGCGCTCATCACTTGCAACAGATGCTGGCCAACGCGCTGGGCGTTATCGGGCTTGCTGAACCACTGGCCAATCATATGTGCCGGTTCGTGGCGGCGAATCAGTGCTATGAGTGATTGAGTATCAAGAAACTTTTCCTGCACAAAGATGCCCAGATTGTCACCAATGCGGTCTTTGTTACGCGGAATAATCGCCGTATGGCGGGAAATAAAAGGAATCGGCACGCGATGAAACAACGCGGTAACGGCAAACCAGTCAGCGAGTGCACCGACCATAGCAGCTTCAGCAATCGCTTTTAAGCCGCTAACCCAGAATCCCGGTGGCAAAAAGAGGGTTATCACAAAAGTCACTGCCGCAATCAGCAGCAAGGAAAGCGCAAGGCGCTTGGTGCGTTTCAGTTCAGTCATTTTCTCCATCAACTAAGCATAGAACGGTGAGGACTGAAGCGGTAGGGCAAATTTGGGGTGCGATTCATCTTGCTCTTTTTCTGCTAATTAAATTCTCCACGTCTTCAAATCGTTATAAGAATCTGCCTGCAAGTGACTTGATCGACCCATGCATTTAACGATACTGTATATATATACAGTATTTGTTCGTGAGGGAATTTATGGCACCGCTAACTCGTTTTATTTTTTGCCAATCAACGACGTATGGAGCATGACTGTGGGGGCATTTCCATCACCCGCGCAGGATTATGCAGAACAGAGCATTGATGTTCGCCAACTGCTGTTCATTCACCCAACCGCCACGTACTACATGCGTGCATCTGACGATTCGATGATTGAGGGTGGTATCAGCAATGGCGATTTACTGGTGATCAATAGCGCAATAACGGCGGTACATGGCGATATTGTGATTGCAGCAATGAATGGCGAGTTTATCGTCAGGCAGCTACAACTCGGGGCCATTATCCATTTAATACCGCTCAATCGCGCTTACAAACCTGTTCGCATTGGCAGCGATGAGGCGCTTGAGATATTTGGTGTCGTCACTTACATCGTGAAATCATTGAGGTAACCATGTTTGCTCTGGTTGATGTAAACAGCTTTTACGCAAGCTGTGAAACCATATTCAGGCCAGACCTGAAAGGTAAGCCAGTTGTGGTTCTCAGTAACAATGATGGCTGTGTTATTGCGCGTAACGCCGAGGCTAAAAACTGCGGTGTACAAATGGGCGGCCCTTACTTTAAGCAGAAAGAGCTCTTCCGACAAAAGGGCGTTATCGCTTTTAGTAGCAATTACGAGTTGTACGCTGATATGTCGCGTAGGGTTATGATGACGCTGGAAGAAATCTGCCCGCGAGTGGAGATTTACTCCATCGACGAAGCATTCTGTGATTTATCTGGCGTGAATAATTGTCGCAATCTGGCGGATTTTGGCCGGGAAATACGTACTACTCTTTTACAGCGTACGCATTTAACCGTGGGAGTGGGGATCGCCCAAACTAAAACACTGGCGAAGCTTGCTAATCACGCGGCGAAGAAGTGGCCGCTGAAAACGGGTGGCGTGGTTGACCTATCCAATGTTGATCACCAGCGCAAACTCATGCATGCATTACCGGTTAATGAAGTGTGGGGAATCGGTCGTCGTATCAGCAAAAAACTTGATGCCATGGGCATTCAAACCACACTGCAACTTGCAGATACTGATACCCGTTTTATACGTAAGCACTTTAGCGTGGTGCTCGAACGTACGGTTCGTGAACTGCGTGGTGAATCTTGCCTGGGGTTTGAAGAATTTGCTCCCACGAAACAGGAGATCATTTGTTCACGTTCGTTTGGGGAGCGTCTTACTGAGTATGAACACATGCGCCAGGCTCTATGTAGTTATGCTGCACGTGCCGCAGAAAAGTTAAGAGCCGAGCATCAGTATTGCCGCCATATTTCGGCTTTTGTCAAAACATCGCCATTCTCAGCAAGTGAACCTTACTATGGCAATCAGGCGATGGTGAAACTGCTGACACCCACCCAGGACACCCGCGATATTATCGCTGCAGCCACGCGTTGCCTGAACGTTATCTGGAGAAACGGTCACCACTATCAAAAAGCTGGAATTATGCTTTGCGACTTTTTTAGCCAGGGCGTTGCCCAGCTAAATCTCTTTGATGAAAACCCACCTCGAGCCAACAGTGACGCTCTGATGCAGACCATTGATGGTATTAATCAGAAGAAAGGCAAAGGAACGTTGTACTTTGCCGGGCAAGGGATAGAGCAACCCTGGCAGATGAAAAGAGACATGCTTTCACCACGTTATACGACACGTTGGTCAGATGTGCTGGTGATGAAAAGGAGTGGGCGTTTACCCCCATTCAAAATACAAACATAAAAAAAGCAGCCATAGTAGGCTGCTTTCTAAGATATTTCTGGTCGGCACGGAGAGATTCGAACTCTCGACCCTCGCCACCCCATGACGATGCGCTACCAGGCTGCGCTACGTGCCGAAGCATAAAAAATAATACTACTTATCTGGCGATCGTTTGCAAGACGGCTTATTGCTAACTGTTTCATAAATATACAATCAATTGGCAATAAAGCGCTTCTCATCAGTCAACACTTGCAGCAATAACCCAAGTTGAGGCTTGGTTTCTTTGATGATTTCGCCTTTCAAATCGTACATCCGGTAGTTGCCATTGTTATCAAGCACTAGCGTCATGGTTGGCAAAGTAATCGCAAGACTGTTGTTATCAGCACCTACTACCCAGTTATTACGGCGTGTTGCGGCAAACAAGTCTTCACCTTGTGAATACTCATTCGCTGGGTTTTTGACATGAAGCAGGCGCTGCATCAGCGTTGTCATGACATCCTGGTGATCGGTGAGTTTCGTAATGGTCTGTGCAGGTGTGCCCGGCCAATGGATAACCAGTGGCACCTGAATTCGTGAACGTGACCATGCGAAGGAATCTTGCTGCTCTTTGCCAAGAGGCACACCGTGGCCTGCGGTAATAATCACAACTGTATTCTGGAGCTTGCCTGAGGCTTCCAGCGCATCAAGCACACGTTTGATTTGCTCATCAACGTTACCAGCTGCACGCGCATAGCGGCGAGCAAAGGCTTGCTGATTAGTATCTGCCGTGATGCTGGTGCCGTTAAAGGCAACCCACGAGAACCAACGATTGTCATCAGATGCGTACTGCGTCAGCCAGTTAATCCATTGCGAGGCTGTTTGTCCGTCAGATTGGCTCTGCGCTGAAGGCAAAGAGAAGTCAGACAACAGAGCCTGGCGGTACATCGATGAGTCAAAACCATCGGAAGCGAACAGCCCCAATTGATAACCTTGCTGGTTCAATGCAGTAATTAATGCTGCTGGGATTCGGGCGGATAAAACACCGTCCATATACGCAGGCGAAATCCCATAGAACAGGCCAAAAATACCGCTGTCGGTACCGTTACCTGCACTCATATGTTGCTTGAAGCTAATGTTGCTGGCAGCAAACTCGTTGAGATTCGGCAAGTTTTTTGGCGCGTATTCAGCGTTCAGACCATCGACGGTAATCAGCAATACATTGTGGCCCGCGCCCATATCACGGAATTGCAGATCGCTAAGCGGGTACTGTACTGATACAGCTTCAGGATTACCCTGTTCCACCAGTCGACGTTGATACTCCTTCGCATCCAGCAAGCCATGTTTTTCGAGGAAACGACGGGCTGTCATTGGATAGGAGAGCGGCAAGTTGGCACGCTGCATGGTAACCGGGCGATAGAAATTGGCATCAGCCCAGATATACATAATATGGCTGCTGAAAAATGCGACAAAAAACAGCACAACAACAGGTTTTGCATAGTGTTTACGACGCCCAAGACTGCGCAGTTTCTGCCAGCTCCAGGTCGCAAACAGCATTTCAATCAATAAAATTACCGGTACGCTGATAAACATCAGCTGCCAGTCTCGCGCCATTTCACTCTGGTCTGGGTTAATCACCAGTTCCCAGACAATTGGATTAAGATGGAGATGGAAGCGAGTAAAGACTTCGCTGTCGATAAGCAGGAGTGTCATGCCTGCGGTAGCAAGCGCTGCCGAGATAAAGCGCATCAGGCGCTGTGACATGACAACGAAGGTCAGCGGGAAGAGAATCAGTAGATAAGTGGCGAAAACCACAAAACTAAAATGACCGATAACACTCAGCCAGGAATAAATACGACCCGTGAGTGTTGCCGGCCAGTCAGCGACAAATAGATAGCGGCTACCCAGCAGCGTTGCCAGCAGGATATTGAACAGGGCGAACCAATGTCCCCAACTGACCATCTGGGAAACTTTTTCGCGGTAGCGCTGACGATTAGTCACCATAACGTGTAACTACAATCCCTTAATGAGCTTTGTCTTCGCTCACGGAGGCTTGCAGTGCCTCTGCGAAAGAGCGAGCCAGCGAGCGGCGTTGAGCAGAAGCTACGCTGGTATTAATCAGGTTGGTGACCATATTTCCCAGTACCATCAGGGAAAGATCGGTTGGCGTTTGGTGCTTTTCCAGCACGCTCGCCAGTTCACTCAACAGTTCTTCGACGCGTTCGTCACTATAACGGGATATTTGTGGCATAAATTAACAATCAATTAGATTCAGGAAAGGGCGTTATCTTACCGTAGAAGGACCTGTTTTTCTGCTTTTTTATCTTTCCCCTTCATACTTCAAGCTGCACGTGCGTTAGCTGCCTTCTTGCCGCCCGAATTATTTAGGGGAGGTTGCACAAGGCTTCTGGCAATGGTTGAATACCGCCGAGTTTAAAAGGAGAGTTTATCATGAGTCTGGATATCAACCAGATTGCCTTACACCAGTTGATCAAACGCGGCGAACAGACACTTGAAGTCGTGCTGCGTGATTCTCTGTTGGCAACGAACGGCGCCGTAGAAGAAATGATGGCCGAATTGCACCGCGTATATAGTGCAAAAAATAAAGCATATGGTCTGTTCAGCGAAGAGAGTGAATTAGCGCAAGCCCTGCGTTCACAGCGAAAAGGTGATGAGGATTTCCTCGCCTTCAGCCGTGCTGCGACCGGTCGTTTGCGTGATGAGCTGGCAAAATATCCATTTGCTGATGGCGGCATTGTGCTGTTTTGCGAATATCGCTACCTGGCGGTGGAATATTTACTGGTAGCGGTGCTGAATAATTTAAGCAGTATGCGCGTCAACGAAGAGCTGGATATTAGTTCCACGCATCATCTGGACATCAACCACGCCGATATTGTGGCGCGTATCGATCTGACAGAATGGGAAACCAACCCGGAGTCCACGCGTTACCTGACTTTCCTGAAAGGGCGAGTGGGGCGCAAAGTGTCCGATTTCTTTATGGATTTCCTTGGTGCCAGCGAAGGTTTAAACGCCAAAGCGCAAAACAAAGGTTTGTTGCAAGCGCTGGATGATTTCACCAACGAAGCGCAGCTGGATAAAAATGAGCGTCAGGCCGCGCGTCAGCAGGTTTATGCATACTGCAACGAGCAACTCCAGTCCGGGGAAGAGATTGAGCTTTCTTCGCTGGCTGATGAGCTACCGTGGGCGGTTGATGATAAAAACTTCCAGCAGTTCACGGCGGATAAAGGCTATGAACTTGAAGAAAGCTTCCCGGCCGATCGCAGCACGCTGCGCCAGTTAACCAAATTCGCCGGTAGCGGTGGCGGGTTAACGATTAGTTTTGATGCTATGCTACTTGGCGAGCGTATTTACTGGGATCCAGCGACTGACACGCTGACCATTAAGGGCACGCCACCGAATCTGCGTGACCAGTTACAACGTCGCAGTTCTGGAAAATAGCCATAAAAAAACCCGCCGAAGCGGGTTTTTTTTCGAACTAAATTCGCGATTAAGCGCGAACGAAGTCGATGTGGCTCAGTTTTGGCTTGAACGGGTGACGCTGAACAGCCTGAACTTTAACCTTAACTTCTTTACCGTCTACAACCAGAGTCAGAACTTCTTCGTAGAAACCTGGTTTAGCTTGCAGGTTCATTACGTTGTCGTGATCCAGTTCGATAGAGATCGCAGCTTCGGAACCACCATAGATGATTGCCGGGAATTTGTTAGCTGCACGCAGGCGGCGGCTCGCACCCTTGCCCTGCTCTTTGCGTTCTACTGCATTGATAGTAAACATTAACTGTTTCTCTCTTAAATAATCCTGTTACAGGCGACCCAGCAACAGGTAAGTGATCTGCTTTGCGGATGCAAAAGCGGGCGCATTATAGCCATTCCACGCGACATCAGCAATTAAAAGAACCTTTAGCCACGTAATTCATTTGCCCGGCGGAAGCGTCCTTCATAATCAAATACCTTTTCCCGTACATTCCAGAAGTTGCCGTTCTTACGTGCGACGACAAAATCCGGGTGGCGGAGCGCAGATTGCTGAGCCACAACATCAGCGGCGTTTATCCAACGTAGCGGCACGCCGGGTGCACGGCTATGTGGCCGAATAAATAGCTGCTCGAAAGCCATACGTTGGGCGGGTGTTTGCAGGCGGAAGCGCTCGCTAACATCTGCACCGTCTTCATCAAAATAGGTAATCTTCAGCCAATCACCTTTTTCGTCGCCACCGTGTTGCAGCGTCATTCCGCCACAGCGCAGCACCAGGGCATCTTTCAATTTCAGCGCGGCTTTTAACATATCGTCGGGATCGACCAGAACATGGTCACACTGATGGCAACGACGGGCGGCAATATCGTTCTCTGCATTACATTGCGGGCAATTTTTAAAGCGGAAGCGGTAATCGCACTGCTCGCGGGTTCCGTCATCATCTTCAAACCAGCCCTGGCAGCGGCGGCCAAAGTGTTCAATTAACTTGCCGTCGCTGGTGGTCTTGCCCCAGAACGTGTTGGCAAAACCGCATGAAGGGCAGAAAACCTGCACGGGCACGTTATCGCTTTTACCTTTCGCAGCACCGACTTCTGGAGTGAACAGATCGTGGGGATTTCCGGCGTAATCCAGTATCAAGCAATCTTTTTTACCGGGAGCCAGGCGCAGGCCACGACCTACAATTTGCTGATACAGGCTGACGGATTCTGTCGGGCGCAAAATGGCGATTAAATCAACATGGGGCGCGTCAAAGCCTGTGGTAAGTACCGACACGTTCACCAGAAAACGGAATTGCTGGTTTTTAAACGCTTCGATTAAAGTATCGCGGGCAGGGCCCGGGGTATCTGCGGTAATCAGAGCCGCATCGTTTGCGGGCAGCAGCGCGGTGACTTCTTTGGCGTGCTCAACGGTTGAGGCAAAAACCATCACGCCGCGCCTGTCGGCGGCAAACTCAACAATCTGGCTGACGATATGTGGGGTAATACGCTTTTGCTGTTTCAGTTCACGGTTAAGGTCGGCTTCGCTGAATAAACCGTTCGATTGTGCCTGCAAGCGGCTAAAATCGTACTGCACCACGGGCATATCGAGGCGCTCGGGTGGCGTTAAATAGCCGTGCTTAATCATGTAACGCAGCGGTAATTCGAAAATGCAGTCACGGAAAAGGGCATTTTCATTGCCACGAACCATGCCGTGATAGTGAAAATGGTAGATCCAGCCTTTCCCGAGCCGATAAGGTGTTGCGGTCAGGCCAAGCAGACGCAGTTTAGGATTCGCGGTGCGTAAATGGGCGAGAATTTGCTGATATTGGCTGTCGTCAGAATCACCGATACGGTGGCATTCATCGACAATCAACAACGAGAACTCGCCGTGGAATTGCTCAAGATTGCGGGCTACGGACTGGACGCTACCGAAAACGACTTTGCCGTTGCTCTCTTTGCGTTGCAGACCGGCGGCGAAAATATCGGCTTCCAGGCCAAGCGCGCAATATTTAGCGTGGTTTTGCGCGACCAGCTCTTTAACGTGTGCAAGTACTAACACTCGCCCTCGCGCCACACGGGCAAGTTCGGCAATCACCAGACTTTTTCCCGCGCCCGTAGGCAGCACAATCACCGCTGGGGTGATGTTTTTACGGAAGTAGTGCAGCGTGGCGTCTACTGCTTCTTGTTGGTAGGGGCGTAAGGTAAAGGACATTATTGATCAGGTCTGTGAAACATCAGCGGCGATTATGGCATGAAACAGGGTTTTAGCTTGAGAGACTTTTCTATCCGGCTATACTGGCAAACTAATTAACAGGCAAACGAATTTTACCCATATAAACGGGCTGATGCCCGGCCAGCGGTTTTGTCCTGGTACCTCTTAGAAACAGGCAATATTTAATGCGACTCGATAAATTTATCTCTCAGCAGCTTGGCGTGAGCCGTGCTATCTCTGGCCGTGAAATCCGCGCAAGCCGTGTCACGATTGACGGTGAAGTGGTGCGTGACGCTTCATTTAAACTGAACCCTGAGCACCAGGTGGAGTTTGATGGTCGTTCACTGACTCAGCAAGTTGGCCCGCGTTACTTTATGCTTAATAAGCCACAAGGTTACGTCTGCTCAACGGAAGACCCGGATCACCCAACCGTGCTCTATTTCCTCGACGAACCAATGGCGCACAAACTGCATGCTGCTGGGCGTCTGGATATCGACACCACCGGTCTGGTATTGATGACTGATGATGGTCAATGGTCACACCGTATTACTTCTCCGCGTCACCATTGTGAAAAAACTTATCTGGTGACACTTGAGAATCCGATCTCCGACGACACAGCAGAACAATTCACCGCTGGCGTTCAATTGCATAATGAAAAAGATCTGACGCTGCCTGCAACACTTGAAGTGATTACTCCGCTTGAAGTGCGTTTGACCATCAGCGAAGGCCGTTACCACCAGGTAAAACGTATGTTTGCGGCGGTAGGCAACCATGTGGTTGGCTTGCATCGTGAACGCATTGGCGCAATTGCTATGGATGCAGATCTCGCACCCGGCGAATACCGCACATTAACCGAAGAAGAAGTTGCCAGCGTTGGCATGCCGCCACGTTAATTCCAGGAGGAAGCTTGAGCAGTAAGCAAAACTCGTCAATTGGTATTGTGGTGATACTTGGCCTGCTGGCCATGTTAATGCCGTTATCAATAGATATGTATTTACCGGCCCTGCCGGTTATTGCCTCGGAATTTGGCGTGCCAGCGGGCAGCGCACAAATGACGTTAAGTACCTATATTCTTGGCTTTGCTATTGGGCAGCTATTTTATGGCCCGATGGCAGACAGCATTGGCCGTAAGCCGGTGGTACTTGGCGGTACGCTTGTCTTTGCGGCGGCAGCAATTGCTTGCGCGCTCTCACAAACGATTGATCACCTGATTGCAATGCGTTTTCTGCATGGCCTTTCTGCTGCTGCTGCAAGCGTGGTGATCAACGCCTTGATGCGCGATATTTATCCAAAAGAAGAGTTCTCGCGCATGATGTCGTTTGTCATGCTGATCACCACTATTGCACCGCTTGTTGCACCGATGGTCGGCGGGGCAGTGCTCGTATGGTTTAGCTGGCATGCAATCTTCTGGATCCTGGCACTGGCAGCACTGCTTGCATCAGCGATGATTTTCTTCCTGATCCACGAAACGCTACCTGTTGAACGCCGTCAGAAGTTTCACTTACGAACCACGATAGGCAACTTTGCGACGCTGTTCCGCCATAAACGCGTGCTCAGTTACATGCTGGCGAGTGGTTTTAGCTTCGCGGCAATGTTCTCATTTTTGAGTGCCGGGCCGTTTGTTTACATTGAACTCAATCACGTTGCGCCACAGCATTTTGGTTACTACTTCGCGCTTAACATCTTGTTCTTGATTGTGATGACGCTAATTAATAGCCGCTTCGTACGCCGTTTCGGCCCGCTGGCGATGTTCCGCTTTGGGTTGTTTGTCCAGTTTGCTATGGCTATCTGGCTGGTACTTAGTACGATGCTGGGGTTCGGTTTTTGGTCGATGGTATTGGGTGTGGCGGCATTTGTTGGTTGCGTTTCAATGGTGTCGTCAAACGCGATGGCGGTCATTCTTGATGAGTTTCCACATATGGCGGGAACAGCTTCTTCGCTGGCTGGCACGTTTCGTTTCGGTATCGGCGCATTAACCGGCGCGCTGCTATCCTTTGCGACTTTTAATTCTGCGTGGCCGATGATTTGGTCGATTGCCGTGTGCGCGACTTGCTCCATTGTGTTCTATCTCTACGCCAGCCGCCCGCGCTTAACCACTAAATAATCCTAAAGTATGAAAACGGGTATCGCCAGGTACCCGTTCTTTAATCCAAATCAACGAAATCCTCTCACAAACGCCTACAATTTGTTTCTCAAATGTAAACGTATCAACAACAAAAAGTCATATTCTTGTAGTTAAAAAGGTTGAGTTACATCGCAGAAAGCGTTACATATAGCGCCGAAATGTGTGCGGTACCACAAAAATAAAACACTAAATATGAAATGGTAGACAAATAATTACAACGGATGTAAGCGGTTTCCAGGTTGTTTACACACAAAGCATCAACATTGTGTTAACCTTTATGTAAACTTTTTGTGAAATAATTTTGGATTTTTTGGGGACACCACAGTGAATACGTTACAGCTTTCTATTGTTCATCGCTTACCACATAGATATCGCTGGTTGGCTGGTTTTGCAGGTTCCAGAGTTGAACCGATTCCGCAAAATGGTCAGAACGCTGAAAATTGTCTGATTGGCCTGAAATTGCTTAGCGACAACAATAGTGATTCAGCCTGGCCGACCATGCACAAATTGAGCCTGGCGCTGAGAGATATCGAAGTGGATTCTGCCGTCGTGGAATGCGAAGGTCAGCCATGCCTGTTTGTTAACCGTCAGGATGAGCAAACTGCAACGTGCAGGCTTAAGAACTTCGGCGTGGCTATTGCTGAATCTTTCTCCAGCACTAATCCCTTTTGATTCTTAAGCTTGCAAATCAAGCAAGCGCGAGTAACTGGCGTGTATATTCCGCCTGAGGTGCTGCAAAAATTTGCTGGCATGCTCCTTGCTCAACGACTTCTCCCTGCCTCAGTACCACTACCTGGTGGCATAACGACTTCACTACTCGCAAGTCATGGCTGATAAAAATGTAGGCCAACTGATGCTTTTCTTGTAACGACTTCAGCAATGCGAGTATTTGTGCTTGTACGGAGCGGTCGAGCGAAGAAGTCGGCTCATCAAGAATGATTAACTCTGGTTGTAAAATCAGCGCTCTGGCAATGGCGATACGCTGTCTTTGTCCGCCAGAAAATTCTGCCGTATAACGATGCATTGTTTGCGGATCTAATCCCACCTCCTGCATTGCCACGATGACTTTTTGCTCACGTTCTGCCGCAGTTAACGCAGGCTGATGCACGCGTAAACCTTCTTCAATTATCTGCAAAACATCCAGACGTGGATTCAACGATGAGTTCGGATCCTGGAAAACGACCTGTATGCGGTGACGCAGTGGCAGCAGCTTTTTGCGATTAAGCTCATGGAGCGGTTTGCCATCAAACCATATCTCACCACTGGAATTAATTAGGCGTAGCAACGCAAGCCCGGTCGTACTTTTACCTGATCCTGACTCTCCAACCAAACCGATGCTTTCACCGGCACGCAGCGTAAAACTTAGGTCTTTTATTCCGTAGTTATAACCGATGGTTTTCTTAAGCAACCCGCGACGAATAGGGAAGGCGACCTGCAATCCTTGAACGGTCAATAGCGGCTTGATGCTATCCTCTACGGGACGTGGACTACCCGTGGGCTCGGCGTCCAGCAGTTGTTGCGTGTAAGGGTGCTGCGGTGCGGAGAGCAGTTTAGTTGCGGAGTTTTGTTCAACACATTTACCGTTGCGCATCACAGCAACGTTATCCGCCAGCTTTTTGACGATATTCAGATTATGGGTAATGAACAACAGCCCCATATTCAGCTCTTGTTTGAGTTCTTTGAGCAGTTGCAGAATTTGTGCCTGCACCGTGACATCCAGAGCAGTTGTTGGCTCGTCGGCAATAAGTAATTCTGGGCGAGTCAGCAGCGCCATGGCAATCATCACGCGTTGGCGCTCACCACCAGAAAGCTGGTGGGGGAAATCAGTTAAGCGATTTGCCGCATTACGAATACCAACTCGGTCCAGGCACGTTAACATTTCGGCACGAGCGGCTTCACGGCGCATTCCACGATGTAGCGATAACACTTCATAAAGCTGCTTTTCAATGTTGTGCAGAGGGTTTAGTGAAACCATAGGCTCTTGAAAAATCATGGCGATTTTGTTGCCACGTACACTTCGAAGCGTGCGTTCAGGAGCATGTAATAACTCCTGCCCTTTAAAGAGAATCTCACCCGCCGGATAAACAACTGGCGGTGCCGGTAACAGACGCAGCACCGATAACGCCGTGACGCTTTTCCCTGATCCTGATTCACCGACTAATGCGAGTGTTTCACCGGCATTCACCTCAAGGGATAAATCGTCCACCACTTGCACAATGGTGTCGCCGCTTCGGAAAGCCACGGATAAATTCTTTATGGACAGCAGTGGAGTCGTCATATCAGTGCGCCTTGCTCGGATCGAAGGCGTCGCGCACTGCTTCGCCGATAAAAATAAGTAACGTCAGCAATACTGCCAGCGAGAGAAATGCGGTGATGCCAAGCCACGGAGCCTGAAGGTTATTTTTGCCTTGCAGCAACAGCTCACCGAGGGATGGGGAACCAAGTGGCAAACCGAAGCCCAGGAAATCCAGTGAGGTGAGGGTGGTAATCGAACCGCAAAGAATAAACGGTAAGAAAGTGAGGGTGGCGACCATGGCGTTGGGCAGCATATGACGTGTGATTATCGACCTGTCGCTGACACCCATTGCCTGTGCCGCGCGAATGTAATCGAAGTTCCGGGTGCGCAGAAACTCTGCACGTACCACTCCCACCAGACTCATCCAGCCAAACAGCACCGTAATCCCCAACAGCCACCAGAAATTAGGCTGAATGACGCTTGAAAGCAGGATTATCAAGAACAGTGTCGGCATTCCAGACCACACTTCGATAAATCGCTGCCCCCATAAATCAACCCGCCCGCCGTAATAGCCCTGAACCGCACCGGCAAGTATCCCAATCACGCTGGAAAAGAGTGTCAGCATCAGGCCGAAAAGAATAGAAATGCGTGTGCCGTAGAGAATGCGTGCCAGGACATCGCCACCGTTGGCGTCAGTTCCTAGCCAGTTTTGGGAACTTGGCGGTGAAGGGAAGGGGACCGTGGTGGCAAAGTTAATGGCGCTAGATCCAAAGCGAATCGGTGCCCAGATTATCCAACCTTTTTGGCTCAGACGTTCTGCAAGCCACGGGTCCTGATAATCAGCAGGGGTTGCTAGAGGCCCGCCGAAATCACTTTCACTATAATTGGCAATAAAGGGGAAATAGAGGCGTTCCTGGTAGTGAACGATCAATGGACGATCGTTAGCAATAAGCTCTGATCCGAGACTAAGTACAAACAGAACGGCGAAAACCCATAATGACCAATAGCCGCGTTTGTTTTGACAAAATCGAGCCCAACGGGCCTGAGTCACAGGACTTAAACGGCTCATCCACGCCCCTCAAAATCAATACGCGGATCGACCAGCGTGTAAGTAATGTCGCTCAAAATGTTCAACAGCAAACCAATGAGCGTAAATATGTATAGCGTGCCAAACATCACCGGGTAATCGCGTGAAATGGTTGAGTCATAGCCTAATAAACCCAGGCCGTTTAGCGAGAACATCACTTCGATTAGCAGCGAACCAGTAAAAAACATACTGATGAACGTGGCAGGAAAACCGGCAATAACTAATAGCATGGCGTTGCGGAACACATGGCGATAGAGGATTTTCTTTTCACTCAGCCCTTTGGCGCGGGCTGTAACCACATATTGTTTACGAATTTCATCAAGAAACGAGTTCTTCGTCAGCATGGTTAAGGTCGCAAAGCCACCTACCACGGTTGCCACCACCGGCAAGGTGATGTGCCAGAGGTAGTCAAAAATTTTGCCGTACCACGGTAAGGTATCGAAATTGGTCGACACCAACCCGCGTAGCGGGAACCAGTCCAGATAACTGCCGCCGGCAAACAATACAATCAGCAAAATTGCGAATAAGAATGCGGGAATGGCGTAGCCAATGATAATAAAAGTGCTGCTCCAGATATCAAAACTGCTGCCATTGCTGACGGCTTTTCGTATGCCGAGTGGGATCGACACAATATAGATAATCAGCGTGCTCCATAGGCCAATCGAGATAGAAACCGGCAGGCTCTCTTTAATCAGATGGATAACGGATGCGCTGCGAAACAGGCTGTCACCGAAGTCAAAACGCAAATAATCGCCAAGCATTTTGAAGTAACGTTCATGGATCGGTTTATCAAAACCATAGCGATGAGTGATTTCAGCAATCACTTCCGGGTCGAGACCGCGCGCACCTCGGTACTGGCTGTCACCAACGTTACCCACGCCAACACGCGCGTGGCCGCTGCCCATAGTGTCAGCGGTCATACCGGGCACACCTGAACCATGGCCAAACTGAATTGCTGCAATAGCCTGATCTACAGGGCCGCCTGGTGCTATCTGTACGATGAAAAAGTTGATGGTGATAATTGCCCACAACGTGGGGATTATCAGCAACAAGCGACGTAACAGATAACTTCCCATATATTCCCTTAACGCCTGTTAGCTGGTAATTGTGCGGCTTTATTGACGTCGTACCACCAGGTATCAAACCCGGTTGCGTATAACGGATGAATAGCCGGCTTTGAAAACTTGTTCCACCATGCGAAACGATCTGCGGCCATGTACCACATCGGGATCATGTAGTAATTCCATGTCAGTACACGATCCAGAGCCCGGCCTAAGGGAAGCAGTTTTTGTTTATCGCCTTGATTAGCCACAATCTGAGAAATCAGTTCGTCAACCACCGGGCTTTTCACTCCGGGGGAGTTATATGTGGAATCAACATATTCTGAAGCCCATGCGATTTGCACGTCAGCGCTGGGATATGACATGGCGCTGTAAAGCGTTGATATCATATCGTAGTCCCGCTTGCGCATGCGGTTGGTGAGTTGCGAGTTGTCGACCTGGCGAATCTCCATCGTGATCCCCAGCCGTTGTAAATTATGCTGGAATGGCAAAACCCATTGTGTGTTACCGGTAGCCCCTATTAGCAATTCGAAGGTGAAGGGTTTACCTGTTTTAACATTGATGAGCTTCTGGTCTTTCAGCTCCCATCCAGCCTCTTTTAACAACGTCATGGCTTTGAGCAGGTTTTCTCGGTCAAAACCATTGCCGTTCGATTTTGGCGGGTTATAGATGCTGGTGAACACTTCTGGCGGTAAATCCTTTTTCATGGGTGCCAGCAGGATGAGTTCATCTGCATGTGGATAATCACGAGCGGCATATTCCGTATTCTGGAAATAACTGTTTGCCCGGCTGTAAGCACCATAGAAAAGCGCTTTGTTCATCCATTCAAAATCAAAGGCCAGGCCAATCGCTTCGCGCACTTTCCGGTCTTCAAAAATTGGGCGCTGAATGTTAAATGCCAGCCAGCGTGCATCCTGCGCTGCATCGTTGGGTTGTTCTTCTTTTACGATGAAATGGTTAGCAAAATTCTTTCCTGTGTAGCGCGTGGCCCAGTTTTTGGCTGAAACTTCGTTACGAAAATCGAACGCACCGGCTTTGAAAGCTTCGAAAGCGACGTTGTCGTCGAGGTAATAGTCGTACCGAATAGAGTCAAAATTCCAGCGCCCCCGGTTAACTGGCAAATTGGCAGCCCAGTAATCCCTGACACGTGAGTAGGTGATGTATTGCCCCATGCGCCAGGCCGTTATTTTGTAAGGGCCACTTGCCAGAGGGGGAGCAGACAGAGGATCGCTGAGTTTATGATTCTTCCAGAATTTTTCAGGGAACACGGGTAGTGAGAACAAACCTAACATTCGTTCTTTACTGGGTGTTGCTAGTTCAATGCGTATCGTTAAAGGGGCAATAGATCTCACTTTTGCGCCCTTATAAACCAGACGAAATTGCGGTACGCCTTCGGTCATAAATTTATTGAAGGTAAAGGCCACATCGCTGGCTTTTATGGGCGTCCCATCATGAAAACGCGCCTGCGGATTAATTTCGATTTCAGCCCATGCAAAGTTATCTGGGTAGCGCGCCATCTCAGCGACCAGCGGGTAGTAGCTTCCCGGCTCATCATCCGAGTTGGTAAAAAGCGTGTCATATAGGGTTTCGGTGCTTACACCAGGATTGCCGCGCAGAGCATAGCGGTTGAAGTTATCAAAGGTGCCAATGGCTGATAGCGTTATATCCCCGCCTTTCGGAGCCGCAGGGTTAACATAATCAAAATGAGTGAAATTGATGGCGTATTTAGGTTCCCCTAAAACGGCAAAGGAGTAGCTTTCCTTGATGTTTTCAGCAAGGCCTGGGGCTGCAATCAGGCAAAGGCTCAGCAGGGTGAGAATGCGGGCAAACATCGTATAGATCAATCCTTGTTGGGGAGGAGCTTACCTAATTGTTTCATCCCGAAACAATATCAGTGTCCAGGCAACGCCCCGCCGCGTTATAACGCCATGATGATAAATCATAAGTTATAGCTGCCATACTTCAAGCAGCATTGGTGTTCGCTGGGATCAAGCAAGCTCATCGTAGGTTTTTTGCTGACCGCCCCATGACTGCAATTGCTCAAGAGTGAGTGGGCGGGCGAAATAGTAACCTTGTAAATAATTTACCCCTCGGTCAATTAACCATTTGGCTTGCTCAGGTGTTTCCACACCTTCTGCAACCGTCGTCATGCTTAGCTTGCGGGCAAGGGTTAATACGGCGTCAAGTACTGGGGATGTTACAGTTTCTAAACCTATAGAATTAACAAAGCCACGATCGATCTTCAGATAATCCAGCTTAAAGCGTTCCAGATAGATAAGTGCGCTGTGCCCGGTGCCAAAATCATCGACTGCAGTTTGAAATCCTTGCTCATTCATCCAGGTAAACAGGCAGCTGGCTTCATTTTCTTTCACCATATCTCGTTCAGTGATTTCGAAAATTAACTGGAAATGATGAGGGGGCAATGAGGCGGCAAAGGCTTGAATATCTTCTTTAAAGGTTGGTGAATGTAAATGGCTAGGAGCCAGATTAACGCCGAGGCGCGCACCAGCCGGTAAGATATGCTGGAGCTTTTTGGCATCGCGTGCAATCAAGTCAAACAAATGGCGGGTGAGGGGAACGATCAATTGCTGTGCTTCGGCGAACGCGATAAACGCATCGGGAGGAATAGGCCCTGCAATTGGGTGGTTCCAGCGCATCAATACTTCTACGCCTGACATTTTTAATTCTTTGGCATCAACTACCGGTTGATACACAACATAAAATTGCCCGCGTTTAATCCCCATCAAAATCTCTTTACCGGAACGAAGGCGCACCGTCAGGAAGTAGGCACATAACGCACCACCGAGTATGCCGAATATGAGCCCGGTCAGAATCGAGATTTGAATATCTTCTACAGGCCAGGTTTTGCCATACAACGCTATCTTGATGGGAAAATCTTCCATGGATATTACGCGCGTAGGATGCTTCGGGAGGTTCGCAGCATTCATCACATTGCTGGATATTGTGGTTAGCGCTTTATCGCCAGCGATGATCGCCATCGACACCATATCGCTCTGGCGAGTAGTGAATAATAGATACGGTGTAAGATTTACGTTCAGGGTGGCGAAAACCCCACGCCCCTCAATTACCGGATTTTTAAACCATGCGGCAATAGTCGGCTTACCGGGCATCATTGGGGTACCGAGCATGATAACCAAATCGATATTTTTATTGATATCGATATCCGGGGAGAGCTGGCTCATCTCCATCAACATGCTGCCCGTAGCCGAAGAACAGTAGGCGTTGCCGTTACGAACTAAAACAAAGGCGCGAACGTTGGCGTTAAAGGCTGCGCGCGAAGTCAATTCGCCGGAGACTTGATGGCAGTCTGAAAGAGTTAATGGTTGAATGCCGCTGATGGTCGACTGGAGGTCCTGGAAAAAGATGCTGAGATATTCACGCATATCTTCAGTAAGTGTGTCGTAGCTGGCTTCACGCTTGCTGTGCAATGTCAGGCTAGTTATTCCGCCAATCAATAGCGCGGCAAGCACGCCGGCCAAAATACTGAAGGCGGCTATTTGCCGGACAGAGGTAAAGTAACGTGAGAAAATATTTTTAGAAAACATGTATGAATGGTTCCTGCAGGCGCAAGAGACTGATTGTTTATTTGCGTTTTTTTGGACTATAACGCAAAAACGATCGATACGTCATAAAGTTTCGAACGAAAACTATCATCATTTTAGAATTATTTAACTGGATGAATTTTAGGCAATAAAAAACGCTGCATAAGCAGCGTTCTTTTGTCTCGTCATATTGTTGTCTTGCAGAACAGCCAAGGGAGTAACCGTCTGCAAGGTGCGCATTAACTGCGGCTCAATACACGTCGCGCTTCGTTGTAACGCTTTTTCCAGTAAGGCTCATCCATGCTCGAAATCGTCACACCACTGCTGGTGGAAGCATGTACAAACTGGTTGTTACCGATATAGATTCCAACATGTCGACCCGTTGAACCCGCACGGAACAGAACTAAATCGCCAGTACGTAATTTGCTACGCGAAATCGATTTACCTGAATCCTGCTGTTCAGAAGTTGAACGAGGCAACTCTAAACCAAATTGTTCACGGAATGTGCGCTGCACGAATGCAGAACAATCAATGCCGCTTCTATTACTACCACCGAGGCGATAACGAACGCCTTTCCAACTTGCATATTGATCCATAAGACGTGATTTCACATCTACATTACGGACCATCTCTTCGAATTCATCCTGAGAAGCTTGCAGTAAAAAACCATCTTTATTGCCGACTGCATGCGTCTCAGAATGCATATTTGCGGTGTTTGTCGAACTACATGCTGACAGCATTACTGCTACAGCAACGGCGGGAATTACCCGCAAGATATATCTCAAAATAGGCTGAGACTTGACCATTATGTTTGTTATCCCTTGATGTCCTTTACGATAAATATCGTTATACAAAATACCAACGTGACGAGACTAATTACCTGCGCGCCCTGAGACAAACGTTAATGAACAAAACTGTGGCTTGTCGCACAAAATTATTCACATAACAAATGAATTGGGCATCAGCGCAAAACGTATTCGAGGTTACCTCATCAAATCAGGCATGGCGAGCGGTTTTCTCTGAAATTTTATAAGAAATTGTGATGTTAAAAGGTAAAAAGTAATATTGCATAGTTGTTAACCAGAACTGTTGCTTATCTGTGCAGGTACTTCATTTGTCTGATGAAGATGACAGGTTAAATATTACACGCCCCATGCGGGTGTCTAAAAAATAGACAGCAATCATTTCTGGTTTCTGATGATTGCTGAAAATAATGTTTATTTGGTGTTATTGAATTGTTCTTTTTTTGCAAGGTAAATAACGATCCAGAAGATTAATTAACCCATCGCTTAATGGGGTTAATAGAACCCAGGGCAACCCAACGAGAGCAATAGATAACGAGCCGACGAAGATATCAGTGAACCAATGTGCGCCAATCATCATGCGTGGCATGATGAAAATCAGGAAAATAATTACAGCAATAGCAAACGCTTTTTTGCCGAAATATCGCAGCATGAAACCGGTGAAAATCAGCAGCATTAATCCATGATCACCAGGGAAACTGTCCTTAGAGGCGTCTTTAGTCGGGAAATGCAGCAATTCGCTGACACGGTAAATATCCGTGAAATAGAGCGTTGGGCTGACGTGAGATTCGGGAATCAAATGGCCAAGTTGATTGATAATGATTGCGCAAAATAACATCACAATACCCATGATGAACATGCGTCGGCGGCCTGTTGCTGACTCTTTGCGCCAGTAACAGAAAAACAGTGAACCCATCGCTAATAGCGAAATGCCATCGAACACCCGATTATTGGTCACGGCAACAAACACCAGGAAGGCGTGACTCTTAACCAACTCGCGGTTAAAAAAATGGAAGATCCCGGAGTCCAGGTTAAACCAAAAACCATGCCCCTCGGGCAGGTACCAACTAAAAAATAGAACTAATCCAAGTGCATTGAGCACAAGGATGAGAGGTAATCGAATATTATTCATACGAAATCATTAGATATTTTAACAAAGACGAAAGGGTAGGCTCACAAACTTAAACGTAGCTTCAACAATGAAGTTTGTAGCGCATTCCAGTCAACGTCACCGCTATGTATTAACTCTATGCGGCTGTCAGGTGGTGCGGCATTTTGCGTTTCAATATGGAAATCAAGGCCCTGACGGTTGATTCGAACCAAACCTTCCGCAATACGCAGTACACCTTTGACGCGGTCGACAGGAGCAAGTCTAGCCCATTCAAGAAGCCCTACTGTGTCAAATAGTGTGTCGGCATCAAAAATCCATCCGCAACCCACGTAGCCCTGGCCACTGTTGATGCTGCGCCGCCAGCGTTGATGTTCAGGCAAACTTAATGCCGCTAACCCACGTTTTGCTGCATGGCTGTGGTTATGATCCGGACTGGATGGCACCTCGCGCAGGTTTTGGCGTGGTTTATCAAGAAGGCTAATATCGATATGACCATTTTGTGCGGTAATCATTTCCCGCCCAGCCCCCTCACGCAGCCACCACTCGTTAAGAGCCGCGCGGCTTTCATCGCTGGCACGGTCTTCTTTATTTGCAATGACGATATCAGCGGCGGCGAGTTGATCGCGGAAATTGTCATTATTGACTGCCCGCTCATCAAGCAACTGACGTGGGTCAAGCAGACACAGAGTAGCGTTGAGTTCGATCCAGGGTTGGTAAACTTCGGCGGTCAACATATCGAGGATTTGTTTTGGGTGACCAAGCCCGGTCGGTTCAATGAGCAGACGGTCAGGTTTGCCCTGGCGAAGCAAAGTATTGAGCCCTACCTGCATCGGTAGTCCATTTACACAACACATACAGCCGCCGGGGATTTCTTTCAGCAAAGCACCGCTGTCGGCTAATAACGCGCCGTCGATTCCGACTTCACCGAATTCGTTGACCAGCACAGCCCATTTTTCATGCTCGGGCTTATTGGCAAGTAAATGCAGAATGGTGGTGGTTTTACCGCTACCGAGGAAACCGGTAATCAGGTTGGTTTTAGTCACAAGTGCTCCGGACAGGTTGAGTGAACCTTACGTGATGTTCAATTATCACTATCCTGAACAACAATTACCAAAAAATGAAGCCCGGACGGCTCCACATCCTTGTGAAGCGGGCTTAAAGGCATTGATTGTTAAATTAATCGATAAGGTTTGCGACCGTTGCTCGCGCACCTTTGCTGCATAACTCATTCCATGCAGCGGTAATACGCGCGACGAATTGTTCATCAGCAGGTAGGTCACTGCCAAAGATTTCATGCAGGCTGAGTAGGGCATTAACGCGTTCATTAACAGAGCTGTTTGCGACCAGCGTTTTAATTTTTTCAGCTAATGGATCGCGAATATCAATTTCGTTGCCCGCGTCGTCAATACCGCTGACATAGCGCATCCAGGCGGCAACTCCTAATGCCAGGCATGGCCACTCATCGGCTTGTTGCAGATGCCAGCGAATACTCTCAAGCATCCGTTGTGGCAGTTTCTGGCTACCGTCCATCGCAATTTGCCATGTGCGGTGCTTCAGCGCCGGGTTGTCAAAACGCTCGAGCAGGTTATGGGCATACTGCTGTAGATTTACGCCCGTAACGCGCAGTGTTGGCGCTTGTTCTTGCATCATTAAACGATGCGCCGCCTTGCGGAAATTCTCATCTGCCATGCAATCATTAATATGCTGATAGCCGGCGAGGTAGCCGAGATAAGCAAGGAAGGAGTGGCTGCCGTTCAACATGCGTAACTTCATTTGTTCCCATGGCATCACGTCGTCCACCATTTCGACGCCAACTTCTTCCCATGCCGGACGGCCTGCAACAAAGTTATCTTCAATGACCCACTGGATAAACGGCTCGCCAGCAATGGCGCAGGGATCTTCTACGCCCAGCGTATCAGTAATTTCCTGCAATGACTCAGGTGTGGCCGCAGGAACAATTCGGTCAACCATGGTGCTAGGGAAGGTGACATGCTCGCGAATCCAGTCCGCTAATTCCTGGCTACGAGTTTCCGCCATGCCAATTACCGCATTGCGTACGACATGGCCGTTGTCGGGAATGTTGTCGCAAGAAAGTACGGTAAATGGGCGCAGTCCACGTTCGCGGCGACGATTAAGTGCCTCCACCAAAATGCCCGGAGCCGAATGCGGTTCTTCAGGGTTTTGCAGGTCGTGAATAATACGCTCGTTACTGCTATCCAGTTTCCCGGTCGCCGGGTCGATGCAATAGCCCTTTTCAGTCACAGTAAGGGAGACAATCGCAACTTGTGGCTCGCAGAACTTTTCAATAATGGTATCCAATCCATCGAGTTTTGCATTCAGGCATTCGTTAACCGCGCCGACAATAATCGCCTGATTACCTTCACGACCTTTTTCCAATACGGTATACAAATGGTCCTGTGCACGCAGCGCACTCATTAGTTTATCGCCGCTAAACAGACTAATTTCACAAATGCCCCAGTCTCCCCCCAATTTATTGAGTACCCGGTCGGTCAGCAGCGCCTGGTGTGCGCGGTGAAACGCACCAAAACCAAAGTGGACGATGCGAGTTTTTAACGCCCGGCGGTCATAATTAGGCTGTTGAATATCGGCAGGTAACGTGACTGAAGCAATTGTGTTCATAAAATGCAAATCCTGGTTAACTAATTGGTAACATGGCTCAGTCTAAAGTTATATGACAGCAAATTAAATTGGTCTGCTGTCTTTATCCCTTTAATGTGAGCTGGATCAACCAATATCATTGCAAAATTTGACCGTAAGCGAGAATCCGGTATGGTAGTAGTCAATGCAGCATTCTAGAATTGGTATGACAACTTAAACTGAGGAACTGTCGATGGAACAAACATGGCGTTGGTACGGCCCAAAAGACCCGGTATCTCTGGATGATGTGCGTCAGGCGGGCGCGACCGGTGTCGTTACTGCTTTGCATCACATCCCAAATGGTGAAGTTTGGCCGGTTGCTGACATCAAAGAGCGCCTGGCTGTATTGGCGGAAAAAGGTCTGACCTGGTCTGTAGTAGAAAGTATTCCGGTGCACGAAGAAATTAAAACTCACTCCGGCGACTTCGATAAGCATATCGCAAACTACCAGCAAAGCATTCGTAACCTGGCAGAATGTGGCATCGACACCGTGTGCTACAACTTCATGCCGATTCTGGACTGGACACGTACCGATCTGGAATATGAATTGCCAGATGGTTCACGCGCTCTGCGTTTTGACCAGATTGCTTTTGCAGCATTTGAGCTGCACATCCTCAAGCGCGAAGGCGCTGAAGCTGACTACAGCGAAGAAGAGCAGCGCCAGGCGCTGGGCTACTTCAACAATATGTCTGATGCCGAAAAAGAAAAACTGACCCGCAATATCATTGCTGGTTTACCAGGTGCGGAAGAGGGTTACACCCTTGACCAGTTCCGTGCACGTCTTGCTGAATATGACGGCATCAGTAAAGAACAGCTGCGCGAAAACATGGCGTACTTCCTGCGCGCCATTGTTGCGGTAGCGGAAGAAGTAGGTGTTCGCCTTGCAGTTCACCCGGATGATCCACCGCGTCCAATCCTGGGCCTGCCGCGTATCGTTTCTACTATTGAAGATATGCAATGGCTGAAAGAAACTGTCGACAGCATCTATAACGGCTTCACCATGTGTACCGGTTCTTACGGCGTTCGTGCCGACAACGACCTTGTTCGCATGATTGAAACCTTCGGCGATCGCATTCACTTTACCCATCTGCGCGCAACTTGCCGCGAAGATAACCCGAAAACCTTCCATGAAGGCGCGCACCTGCAAGGTGATGTGAACATGGTTGCGGTAGTGAAAGCGATTCTGACTGAAGAACAACGTCGTAAAAACGCCGGCGATCTGCGCCCGATCCCGATGCGTCCGGATCATGGCCACCAGATGCTTGACGATCTGCACAAGAAAACTAACCCAGGTTATTCAGCGATTGGTCGTTTGAAAGGTCTGGCTGAAGTTCGCGGTGTGGAACTGGCTCTGAAACAAGTTATGTTCCCTGATTTGCTGAAGTAAGCTGAACATTATTGATGTAAAAAATTGATGTAAAAAACGCGCCTCCTGGCGCGTTTTTTTATGGCTGCAACATAAGCCTATTTATACAGACCCAGGTTCCCTGTGAGCCTGGTGATTTTTTTCTTCGGCCCAATTAACCCTATTGCTACCAGCTCAATATGATTGCTGGATACAGCAGAAATACGTTCCCCATATTCATCGTATGTCTTACATGACTGCGCCAAAGCGCTGAAGGGCATCGTGTAAATCTCTTTGTCTGTTTCAGCAATGTTGAGCAGCTCCTGTATATAAGCGCCTGGTGCCAGGAGAATCGGCAAAGGGGCATAAATAACGCCAGGATAATTGACGGCATCTGCACTTTGCATGTCAGGACCCACCAGATTTTCTACCGTATGGCCGAAACTCATACTAATAACGCTGGCTGCGTTGATGGCAAGCCCAGGGCTCAGGTCTTTATCAATAATAATCGTGCTTCGATGTTGGCTGGCGTCAAACTTCATATTTTGTCCTCGCAGGGGAATCTGAAATGGCTCATGGAGTCGCTCTTTGTGAACAATATAATGCAGGAAGCTCACGGGAAATTGCTGCCTAAATAGCTTGAAAAATGGACAAAATAGGGCAGGATTGACCCATTTATTATCTAAAATTAAAAGGAACTGACCAGATGACCTTAAGCACAACAGACGTAAAGATTCTGGCTCTCTTACAAAATGATGCGCGCATGACGAACCAGTCTGTAGCCGATTCAATTGGGTTATCAGCCTCACCTTGCTGGCGAAAAATACGCAAGCTTGAAGAAGACGAAGTGATTCAGGGTTACCGCGCAGTACTTAACCGTCGCAAGATCGGCCTGGCAGTGATGGTGTTCGTTCGTGTCACCATAGACAGCCACAGTGAATCAGAAGCGAAGAAGTTTGAAGAGGAGGTCGCGGCTCTTGAGGATGTGGTTGCATGCTACAGCATCGGTGGCGATGCCGATTTCTTATTGCAAGTCGTCGCGCGCGATCTGGATTCTTATGCGGACTTTGCCATGTCAGTGGTACGTCGTTTGCCGGGGATTAAAGAAATGCAGAGTATGTTTGTGCTAAAGGAGATCAAACCTCTGGTAAGCTATCCCATTAAGAAATAGCACAAATATTTTTCCCAAAATAAAAACCCGCCGAAGCGGGTTTGGAAGTCTGTCGGTTAAACCGCAAAACACGTATTAGTCTGCACGACCCATAGAACGCTTTTCAGCGATATGGATGCGGATTTTCTCACCGGTCACCATATATTCTGGAACCTGAATGACCAGGCCAGTAGACATTGTTGCAGGCTTAGTACGGGAGCTTGCTGACGCGCCTTTAATGCCAGGTGCGGTTTCAACAATTTCCAGGTCCACAGTTTGTGGCAGTTCAAGCGCCAGCAACTGGCCATCCCAGGTCAGAACTTGCATGTCTGGCATGCCGCCTTCCGGAATGAATTGCAGCTCTTCTTCAATCTGGTCTTTGGTGAAGATATACGGCGTGTAATCTTCTTTATCCATGAACACGTATTCGTTGCCGTCAATGTAAGAGAAGTCAACGTAACGGCGGGTCAGAGTGATGGTGTCGACAATATCATCACCTTTGAAGCGCTCTTCAACTTTCTGGCCAGAACGGACATCAGAAAAACGCATTTTATAAAGCGTTGCTGCGCCACGGGCGCTAGGTGCCTGGATATCGATATCTTTAACAATCAGCAGCTTGCCGTTGTAATTAAGTACCATACCCTTTTTGATTTCATTAGCTCTTGGCATCGGTGTTTCCTGTAAAAAATTGAGGAGCGAAAATATTGCGTCAAATTACTCGGGAGGCGTCTTTCAGGCAAGCGGATTTCAATGCAGATAGTGCATAAATCTACGTAGTAAAGCCGCACTGCTACTGCTAGAGTCCTGATCCTTGTCAGCCCACTGGAGTCTTGTTGATGGACTGTCGTCCCGATTGCGGCGCGTGTTGTACCGCGCCTTCTGTATCAAGTCCTATTCCTGGCATGCCAGATGGCAAGCCCGCAGATACCCCATGTGTTCAGCTTGGCGCAGATATGCGCTGTAAAATCTTTCTTTCACCGCTAAGACCAAAGGTTTGCGCAAACTTGCAACCGTCGCGGGAAATGTGCGGTACAACGCGCAAGCAAGCCATGGATTACCTGATCTATCTGGAAGCTGCGACTGCGCCCTAGATATCTTTAATTTTCATCATGCAATAAGCGGTGATGGCTATCATTCCCAGCGCGATATAAAACACCGTGTGGTAGTTCCAGATTTCGGCGACTACGCCGGCCATCGAGCCGGCAATAATCCAACCGACACGCGTCGTATTGGTATATAGCGTGGTAGCCGCTCCCGCCTGTCCCGGCATTAAATCCTGAAAATACAACATCCCAATACCTGCCAGAATGCCGATGAAAATAGCGTTCAGCAGTTGCAGGCCCAGCAGCATGAATTCGTTATGTAACGTCAACATACCAATGTAGAACAGCAGACCTGCGACTCCCGCAATACGCATTAGAAAACGCTTACCAAAACGTTTGGCGTAATAGCCTGCGATAAGCATGGTTGGGATCTCAAGCCCGGCGGCTGTCCCCATCATCACTCCCGCCAGCTTCTCCGGCAGATGTAATTCATTAATGATGTAAAGCGGCATATTAATAATGTAGAGACTGTTACAGCCCCACATCATGGTGCAGGCGACGAATAGCAGTAGGGCATCACGGCGGTTACGGCGCGGAGCTTCAAGCGTGGTGGATTTAGTTACCACCTCTTTACGCATTGATGGCAGGAGCAGCCGTACCATCACGCTGCAAACCACAAATGCGAAGGCCGCGCTCAGATACATAGTGGTAAAACCAAAACCTAAAGCCAGCGCGTAGGCGATAGGCGGGCCAATCACCCATGCAAGGGAGACCTGCGCACGCAAAATAGAGCTGAACATCACCGCTTCACGGCCCGTACTGTCAGCGTGTTCGCGCGCCAGGGCAAACATCTGCGGGTTAGCAGTGGAACCAAAGCTGCTGAGGAAAACGCCAACAAACAGCAACACAAAATAGTTACGGTTCCACGCAAACAGCACGCAGGCTAATGCACCCAATAAGCAGCAGACAAAAATAAGCGATTTGCGATCGCCTTTCCTGTCAGAACGCCCTGCAAGAAACTGGCTGACCAAAATACCGATGATGGCGCTGCCAGTGAAAAAGAAACCCACCATCGCAGGACGAACATGGACTTCTTCCGTCAAAAACAGGCTCAGAGTTGGGGTTTGTAATGCCCCCGCAATTCCGGTTAAAAAAGCTACAATCAAAAAGGCGGAAGAAGTTAAGTCAAGGGGCTTGCGTGTTGCTGCTATGGGGGAGTTTTGCATGCTCTCAGTGTCGGCTGGTCAATGAACGCGCGGATTTTACGCGCCTTGCCTGGAAATAAACAGTTGTTCAAATCAAAAGCGACACGAAAAGTTAAAACGCTGTTCCTGGCTATGTTCAGCAAAAGCTGATGCTTATAAATTGTCTGCTGAACGTACCGTGATACTGCTCACTTTTTCGGCTCGGATGGGAGTGAAAATGTGCGTAACCTCTAAATTCTGGTAACGAAAATACAACATATCTTGCCTGAATCGCGGAGGATCTCCACACTACTTGAAACGTTTCAGCGTCGTCTTATTTAGTTTCAGGAGTGGGATGGCGCATTTTTTCTCATTGCAGCTGAATCGTTTCAATTCAGCAGGAGAGGAGAACCATGTTCCAGTTATCTGTGCAGGATATTCATCCGGGCGAAAGTGCCGGAAATAAAGAAGAAGCCATACGTCTGGTTGCCACTGCGCTCGCGCAGGCAGGGAACGTCAGTATTGGCTATGTAGAAGGTATGCTGGCTCGCGAGCTGCAAACCTCCACTTACTTAGGCAACGGTATTGCTATCCCACATGGCACTACTGATACCCGTGATCTGGTATTGAAAACCGGCGTTAAGGTGTTCCAGTTTCCACAAGGAATCGAATGGGGCGAGGGCCAGAAAGCTTACATTGTAATTGGCATTGCAGCTCGTTCTGACGAACACCTTGGTTTACTGCGTCAGCTGACACATGTGCTCAGTGATGACGAAGTTGCTGAACAACTCAAAACCGCGACTTCAGCAGAAGAGCTTCGCGCATTGCTGATGGGCGAAAAACAATCTGCATCTTTGCTGTTTGATAACTCATTATTAGCGCTGGATGTTACCGCCACCGACCTGATGACGCTTCAGGCATTAAATGCCGGGCGCATTAAACAGGCGGGTGCTGCCAACTCTGCTTTTGTAAGCCATGTAGTTTCCAGCAAACCACTCTATCTCGGGCAGGGTATCTGGCTTAACGACAGCACCGAAGGCAACCTTGCGAGTGCTGTGGCAATCAGCCGCCCAGCATCAGTTTTTGAAGCAGACGGCCAACCGGTATCGCTGTTGATGACGGTTGCAGTGGCCGACGACCAACCCTTACAAGTTCTCAATCGCCTGAGCGACATGTTGATAAACAACAATGCTGACCGTTTGCTGAACGCAGATGCACCTGGGTTGCTGATGCTGCTGACCACTGATGTCCCAACTGAACAAAATAGCCTGAGTGCTGATTTCCAGATTCGCAATGAACATGGTCTACACGCCCGTCCTGGTACGGTGCTGGTGAATACCATTAAACAATTTAATAGCGAGATTACCGTGACAAACCTTGATGGAACCGGGAAGCCAGCCAATGGTCGCAGCCTGATGAAAGTCGTCGCACTGGGCGTGAAAAAAGGCCACCACCTGCGCTTTACGGCCGTAGGTGAGGATGCTGAACTTGCACTGCAAGCCATTGGTGAAGCGGTTGCCGCCGGTCTTGGTGAGGGGGCAGCATGAGTCGTCGTGTCGCAACAATTACGTTAAACCCGGCTTACGATCTGGTCGGTTACACCCCGGAAGTTGAACGTGGTGAAGTAAACCTCGTGCGTACAACGGGTCTGCATGCCGCCGGTAAAGGGATTAACGTTGCTAAAGTTCTTAAAGACCTTGGCATCGATGTCACGGTAGGTGGATTCCTGGGTAAAGATAACCAGGATGGTTTTCAGCAACTGTTCAGCGAGTTGGGTATTGCCAACCGTTTTCAGGTGGTGCAAGGCCGTACCCGCATCAACGTAAAACTGACTGAGAAAGATGGCGAAGTGACCGACTTTAATTTCTCAGGCTTTGATGTAACTCCTGCAGATTGGGAGCGTTTTGTTGCTGATTCCCTGAGCTGGCTTGGTCAGTTTGACATGGTGTGTGTCAGTGGCAGTTTACCTGCCGGCGTTTCACCTGACGCTTTCACTGACTGGATGAAGCGTCTGCGTAGCCAGTGCCCTTGCATTATTTTCGACAGCAGCCGCGAAGCATTAGTCGCAGGTCTGAAAGCCGCACCGTGGTTGGTTAAACCAAACCGCCGCGAGCTGGAAATTTGGGCCGGTCGTAAATTACCGGAAATGAAAGACATCATTGAAGCGGCTCACGCACTGCGTGAACAGGGGATTGCTCATGTGGTGATTTCTCTGGGTGCCGAAGGTGCACTTTGGGTTAACGCATCGGGTGAGTGGATAGCGAAACCGCCAGTATGCGAAGTCGTCAGTACCGTTGGTGCGGGGGATTCTATGGTCGGCGGGCTTATCTACGGCCTGTTAATGCGTGAATCTAGCGAACATACCCTGCGTTTAGCGACGGCAGTGGCTGCGCTGGCTGTAAGTCAGAGCAATGTCGGAATTACAGATCGTACTCAACTGGCGGCTATGATGGCCCGTGTTGATCTGAAACCATTTAACTGACAGCAGGAGAGGAACTATGAAAACGCTGCTGATTATCGAACCAGGTCTTGGGCAAGCTCGTGCGTACCTCGCGAAAACATTGCTGGGTTCAGCCGCGCAAAAAGCGCGCTTGCAGATTATCGACAATCCGAACGATGCCGAAATGGCAATCGTTGTGGGAACCGCTATTCCTGCCGATAGCTCGCTGAATGGCAAAAAGGTATATCTGGGTGATATTGACCGTGCAGTTCAGCACCCGGAACTGTTTTTAGGTGAAGCGAAAGATAAAGCGAAGCCTTATACCGCTCCAGCTAGTGCTGCACCGGTCGAGCTGGCTAAAGGGCCTAAACGCATTGTTGCAGTAACTGCTTGCCCAACGGGCGTCGCGCATACCTTTATGGCTGCTGAAGCCATTGAAACCGAGGCGAAAAAACGTGGCTGGTGGGTAAAGGTTGAAACACGCGGCTCGGTTGGAGCAGGTAATGCAATTACCCCTGAAGAAGTGGCTGAGGCCGATTTGGTCATTGTTGCGGCCGATATCGAAGTTGACCTGGCAAAATTTGCGGGCAAACCGATGTACCGCACCTCAACAGGTCTGGCACTGAAGAAAACGGCACAAGAGCTTGATAAAGCGGTTGTTGAGGCAAAGCCTTTTGCAGCGACAGGGCAGAGTGCAGCCAGCGCGAATGAAGGAAAAAAAGAGTCGGTAGGTGCTTATCGCCATCTGTTAACCGGTGTTTCCTTCATGCTACCAATGGTAGTCGCGGGCGGTCTATGTATCGCGCTGTCATTCGCTTTTGGTATCGAAGCATTTAAAGAGCCTGGTACATTGGCTGCGGCATTGATGCAAATCGGTGGTGGTTCAGCCTTTGCGCTGATGGTGCCGGTTCTGGCGGGTTACATTGCTTTTTCTATCGCTGACCGACCAGGCCTGACGCCGGGTCTTATCGGCGGTATGTTAGCCGTTAGCACCGGTTCTGGTTTTATCGGCGGGATTATTGCGGGCTTCCTCGCAGGCTACGTTGCTAAGATGATTAGCACTAAGCTGAAACTGCCACCAAGCATGGAAGCATTGAAACCAATCCTAATCATTCCACTGTTCTCAAGCCTGATTGTGGGTCTGGCGATGATTTATCTGATCGGTACGCCGGTTTCGAAAATCCTCGAAGGTCTGACTCACTGGTTGCAAACCATGGGCACCGCGAATGCGGTACTGTTGGGCGCAATCCTTGGCGGTATGATGTGTACTGATATGGGTGGGCCGGTGAACAAAGCGGCTTACGCATTTGGTGTCGGGTTACTCAGTACCCAAACTTACGCACCGATGGCCGCCATTATGGCTGCAGGTATGGTGCCACCGTTGGCGATGGGGCTGGCAACATTTATTGCGCGTCGTAAATTCGACAAAGCTCAGCAGGAAGGCGGCAAAGCAGCGATGGTTCTGGGGCTGTGCTTTATCACCGAAGGGGCTATCCCGTTTGCAGCACGTGATCCAATGCGTGTTCTTCCATGCTGTATCGTTGGTGGTGCGGTGACTGGTGCAATCTCCATGGCAGTAGGCGCTAAACTGATGGCTCCACATGGCGGCTTGTTTGTTCTGTTAATCCCAGGTGCGATTACCCCGGTTGTGGGTTACCTGATTGCGATAATTGCAGGAACATTGCTGGCGGGTCTGTCTTATGCCTTCCTGAAACGTCCGGAAGCAGAAGTTGTCGCAAAAGCTGCATAAGTAAACGAGTCTAATCGGGGCAGAGAGTTCTCTGCCCTTTTTTATGCCCATATTTTGTATCCCACGTCTCAAATCTCCCCCTGCCTTGCAAACTGTACCTACAAAAAATTGTGATTTTGTTCATATCTATTCATTTTAGATCTGGGTGATGTATTTACTTTGCTCAAAACACGCCTACTATAAACACATGTTTGAATATGAACATGTGCTCTAATAAATAAAATCATGGTGGTTTATCTACCAGGTAAACTCATTTTATGGCAGTTTATTGCCAGAGGACGAGCTATGCGTGAAAAGGAATACATAGTAATCATTGGCTCTGCCAATATGGATGTTGCCGGGTATTCAAATGCATCTTTAAATTATGCTGACTCAAATCCTGGCAAGATAAAATTCACGCCAGGCGGCGTTGGTCGAAATATTTCTCATAATTTGGCGCTTCTTGGTAAAAATACATGGTTGTTGACTGCTGTGGGTGGTGATTTTTATGGCCAGTCATTGTTGGCACAAACAAATAAATCTGGAGTGCATATTGATAAGTGTCTTGTTGTGCCAGGGGAAAATACATCAAGTTATTTATCACTTCTTGATAATACCGGTGAAATGCTAGTCGCCATTAATGACATGAGTATTACTAATCATATTTCCGCCGAATTTTTAACACAACATGCTGATTTTATTCGTAGAGCAAAAGTGATCGTCGTTGATTGTAATCTCAGCGAAGAAACACTGGTTTGGGTATTGGAACATGCACACGATGTGCCGGTGTTTGTTGACCCAGTTTCAGCCTGGAAGTGCGTCAAAATTCGCGAGCGGCTCAATCAAATTCACACACTGAAACCCAATCGACTTGAGGCGGAAACCCTCAGCGGAATTACGCTTTCCGGCCGGGACGATGTCGGAAAAGTTGCCTCCTGGTTTCATCAGCATGGCTTAAACCGTCTGGTGCTCAGTATGGGGGGAGACGGTGTTTATTACAGCGATATCAATGGGGAAAGCGGCTGGTCTGCGCCCGTTAAAACCAAAGTCATTAATGTTACCGGCGCCGGTGACGCCATGATGGCAGGGCTTGTTTCCTGCTGGATGGATGGTTTGCCATTTATAGATTCAGTTCGATTTGCGCAGGGTTGTTCATCCATGGCACTTGCCTGTGAATATACCAATAACCCTGATTTATCTGTTGCGAATGTTACATCGTTAGTGGAGAACACAGAATGTCTGAATTAAATATCTCATCCGAATTATTGCAAATTTCACCAGAAGTACAGGAAGCATTAAATAATAACAAACCGATTGTCGCACTGGAATCAACGATTATTTCTCATGGCATGCCTTTCCCTCAAAATGCACAAACAGCAATTGAAGTAGAAGAGACTATTCGTAAGCACGGAGCCGTTCCAGCCACAATCGCTATTATTGGCGGCGTAATGAAAGTCGGCTTAAGTAAAGATGAAATTGAATTATTGGGCCGTGAAGGCCATAGCGTGACAAAAGTCAGTCGCCGAGATTTACCTTTTGTTGTCGCAGCCGGGAAAAATGGTGCCACGACCGTTGCCTCCACTATGATTATTGCCGCTCTTGCCGGAATTAAAGTCTTTGCGACAGGTGGAATTGGTGGTGTACATCGTGGGGCAGAACATTCATTTGATATTTCTGCTGATTTACAAGAACTGGCAAATACTAATGTCGCGGTTGTTTGTGCAGGTGCGAAATCTATTCTCGATCTCGGGTTAACGACTGAATATTTAGAGACATTTGGTGTGCCATTAATTGGGTATCAGACCAAAGCTCTGCCAGCATTTTTCTGCCGCACCAGTTTATTTGACGTCAGTATTCGTTTGGATAGCGCGCAAGAAATAGCCCGCGCGATGGCGGTGAAATGGAAAACTGGCCTGAGCGGTGGTCTGGTTGTCGCGAATCCGATCCCAGAGCAGTTTGCGATGGCGGAAGAGAAAATTAACGCAGCAATCGACCGGGCGGTAAGGGAGGCTGAAGAGCAGGGCGTTGTAGGAAAAGAGAGTACGCCATTCCTGCTGGCACGTGTGGCGGAACTCACCGGTGGCGACAGCCTGAAATCCAACATTCAGTTGGTGTTCAACAACGCCGTACTAGCCTGCGAGATTGCCAAAGAATATCAACGGCTCGCCTGATAAAAAACCATGGGCAGAGCGGTCGCCCGCGAATATCAAACATACCAAAACCTGGCGTTAACGTCGGGTTTCCTGGCATGAAGGGAAAATCATTATGGACATAATGAGAAGTGTTCTGGGTATGGCGGTATTACTGGCAATCGCATTTCTGCTGTCAGTAAATAAAAAACGTATCAGCTTGCGTACCGTTGGCGCGGCGTTATTACTGCAAATCGCCATTGGCGGCATCATGCTCTATTTTCCTCCGGGGAAATGGCTTGTTGAACAGGCAGCACTCGGTGTGCACAAAGTGATGTCCTACAGTGATGCCGGTAGCGCATTTATCTTTGGTTCACTGGTGGGACCAAAAATGGATGTACTGTTTGACGGCGCCGGATTTATCTTTGCCTTCCGTGTATTGCCTGCCATCATTTTTGTTACCGCGCTTATCAGTTTGCTCTACTACATTGGCGTAATGGGGCTGCTAATCCGTGTGCTTGGCGGTATTTTCCAAAAAGCGCTGAACATCAGTAAGATCGAATCATTCGTTGCCGTCACCACCATCTTCCTCGGGCAAAACGAGATCCCGGCTATCGTGAAACCTTTCATCGATCGCCTTAACCGCAATGAACTGTTTACCGCAATCTGTAGTGGGATGGCCTCTATTGCTGGCTCAATGATGATTGGCTATGCCGGAATGGGCGTGCCGATCGATTATCTGCTGGCGGCGTCTTTGATGGCAATCCCAGGCGGCATACTGTTCGCCCGAATGTTGAGCCCGGCCACAGAAGCATCTCAGGTAACCTTTGAGAACCTGTCATTCACTGAAACACCGCCAAAAAGCATTATTGAAGCGGCGGCAAGTGGGGCGATGACCGGGCTGAAAATCGCAGCAGGTGTGGCGACGGTTGTCATGGCCTTTGTCGCTATTATCGCGATGATCAATGGCATTATCGGCGGCATTGGCGGCTGGTTTGGCTTTGGACATGCCACACTTGAAGGAATCTTTGGCTATCTTCTTGCCCCGCTGGCCTGGCTCATGGGCGTAGACTGGAGTGAAGCGACGCTGGCTGGAAGCCTGATTGGTCAGAAGCTGGCCATTAACGAGTTTGTTGCGTATCTCAACTTCTCTCCGTATCTGCAAACTGCCGGTACCCTGGATGTAAAAACGATCGCAATCATCTCTTTTGCGCTCTGTGGCTTTGCAAACTTTGGCTCTATCGGTGTGGTGGTTGGTGCGTTTTCAGCAATTGCACCAAAGCGTGCGCCAGAAATTGCGCAGTTGGGAGTGAGAGCACTGGCCGCAGCTACGCTCTCTAACCTGATGAGCGCCACCATTGCCGGTTTCTTTATTGGTCTGGCATAACATCGATGCGTGCCAGTGGCGACTGGCACGCTACATCATGCTTTCGTGGTTTGTAACAGGTAAAGCGCGTTATCGGCGGAAAGTGTTGGGTTATTTATGCTAATGCTGGCGCGTGATAATGCCGCGCAGGCCATCGCAAAATTTGCGCTATCGCGAAAATCGCTCCCTTCCAGAAAACTGTAAATCAGACCTGCCATAAAGCCGTCATCGGCACCAAAGCTGTCAACCACCGGATGTGCAGGACGGGAAAGTAAGAATTGCTCACCGTTGTGCTCACTACAAAAGACAGACTCATCTTCAAGGCAAACAAAGATTTGCTGCACACCTTGCTGATGCAGGGCATTCACCGCCTGTAGGCGGTCTGCGTCTGAATTTATTGGCTGGCCCCACAGAATCTCCAGCTCTTTTTGCGTGGTTTTCAGGGTATGAATACGCGAATACCAAGTCTTGATTTTTGCCGCTTTGAACTCAGAAACGGTGTCGATAAAGACAGGAATATTATCAGCAATGGTAAAGACCCACTCAATGGCTTCCGGCGTCAGGTTGCAATCCGCCAGCACCACACCGGAGTGGCGAATCAAATCTCGCGAGCTATTAAGCAATTGCGGCGTGAGTTGTTGCAGAATGTGGGTGTCGTTAATCGCCAGCACCGTTTTTTCTTGCTGATTGGCGATGGACAGATAGGTTGAGGTGTTATGCCCATGCAGGCGGATACAGCTGGAGACATTGACACCCGCCTGGCGAGTCTGTTCCAGCAGCGTTTCTCCGTAAAAATCGCTGCCTACTGCTGAGATCAAATGGACATCACGACCCAGCAGCGCCAGGTTATGTGCAATATTGCGGCCCACGCCACCTGCCGAGCAGTGAATGCTGCCAGGGTTGGAGGCCGCCTGCGGATAATGAATATCCGCAACACCACGAATATCCATATTGATCGCGCCGACGACTACGCAATACGCTTGCTCGGTAAGGATATAGCCCTTGCCCTTAATCATCCCTTTACGCATCAAATCCATAATGTGGGCTGCAACGCGTGAACGGCTGATTTGCAAAATATCAGCAATTTCATTTTGCTGAATAAGCGGATTGCGACGCAGAATTTTGAGTATCTGCTTTTCCCTGTCGTTCATGGTTATGCAACCGCCTTTTCAGTTTGTTGAGCTTTCAACCAGGCTATCTCTTCAGCCCAGATATCTGGGTTCGTCGTCTCCAGAATTAGCGGAATCCCATCGAAACGGTTATCACGCATGATCCAGGCAAACGGCGTGTGGCCAATATTGCCTTCACCCAGACTGTTATGGCGGTCGACACGGCTCCCAAAAGCACTTTTCGCGTCATTAAGGTGCATGCCACATAAATATTCGAACCCAACAATTCTCTCGAATTCTGCGAAGGTATTTTCGCAGTCTTCTTCGGTTCGCAGGTCATAACCCGCTGCAAAGGCGTGGCAGGTATCAATACACACACCGACTCGGGATTTGTCTTCTACGCCATCAATAATTGCGGCCAGATGCTCGAAACGAAAACCGAGATTACTGCCCTGGCCCGCTGTGTTTTCAATCACCGCAGTCACGCCTTCGGTTTTATCCAGCGCGATGTTTATCGACTGAGCAATGCGGGCAAGGCACTCTTCTTCAGGGATTTGCATCAGGTGACTGCCGGGGTGGAAGTTCAGCAGCGTTAAGCCCAGCTGCATGCAACGTTCCATCTCATCAATAAAGGCTTCGCGGGATTTTTCCAGCGCTTCCTCAACCGGATGGCCAAGGTTAATGAGATAGCTGTCGTGAGGGAGGATTTGTCCCGGCCCGTAATGATACTTTTCACAGGCTCGTTTGAAATTGCTGATAACTTCGTCAGTAAGCGGAGCTGCACGCCACTGGCGTTGGTTTTTGGTGAACAGGGCAAAAGCAGTGGCTTCGAGTTCGTGCGCGCGAATTGCGGCATTTTCCAGACCACCTGCAGCACTGACATGTGCGCCAATAAACTTCATCATTCTTACTCCTGTCAAAACCCGCTATCGGGAAACGGACAATGATAGCGGGTTAGACAGGAATTTTCCGTACCTCTTTATGCCATCAGGTGATGGATACCAAGGTTAATTGCGCCACCGCCAACGATCAGCCAGAGAAATAGCACTAGAGCCATCAGCAGCGGGCGTACACCAGCTTTTTTCAGCGCGCTGAAGTGAGTGGTTAAACCCAGAGCCGCCATCGCCATTGCTAGCAAGAAAGTATCCAGTGTTATCAAAGCATTGACCGCCCAAGCTGGCAGTAAGTGCAGTGAGTTAAACATCGCAACCACAATAAACAGCACCGCAAACCATGGAATGGTGATTTTGCTTTTCTGCGCCTGGCCTGCCGGAGCCAGTTGTTTGACGCGAGCTGCCAGGAAAATCAGGAATGGAGCCAGCATCATTACGCGCAGCATTTTCGCAATTACCGCCGCGTTTTCAGTTTCAGGGCTGATGGCATGCCCTGCGGCAACCACTTGAGCGACTTCATGCATCGTTGAACCGGTATAAATCCCAAAGGTTTCTGGCGTGAACCATTGTGTAACGTACGGATAAATCATTGGATAAATGAAGATCGCAAGCGTGCCAAAAATCACCACCGTTGCGACCGCTACGGTTACTTTGCTGGCTTCGGCTTTCACAACCGGCTCGGTTGCCAGAATCGCCGCAGCACCGCAAATACTGCTACCGGCGCCAATTAACCAGCTGGTTTGTTTATCCAGACCAAACACTTTCTGACCCAGCCAGCAGGCGAGGGCGAAGGTGCTGGTTAATGTCAGAACATCAATAATGACACCGCTGGCGCCGACATCCGCAATCTGAGAAAACGTCAGTCGAAAGCCATATAAAATGATCCCAAGACGCAACAGATGTTGCTTGGCAAACAGTACACCGCCATCACAGTGTTGCCAGATTTTCGGGTAAAGCGTGTTGCCAATCACCATGCCGCACAGAATCGCGAGTGTTAATGCACCCAGGCCGAGGCCCGCAACGGAAGGAATGTTACCCAACCAAAGCGCCAGAGCCGTAATACTGGCAGCAAGAGCAAGACCTGGCAGAAAATGCCACAATGTATGTCGATGATCGGGAATTGATAGCGTAGCCATAACCTTCTCCTTTATGTACCCGTCATAGTTCAAGCTGCAGCTTTCCTGTAACTCGAACTGTCCTGGCTGTTGGCAAAAGAGTAAGGCCTGCTGGCTTAAAAATAAAATTGATTATATATTTATAATCAATCTGAATAAGTGTTAAGGCGTGTCCACTATGCATATCACACTGCGGCAACTTGAAGTCTTCGCTGAAGTTCTCAAAAGCGGCTCTACTACACAGGCATCGCAAATGCTGGCGTTGTCTCAGTCTGCGGTAAGTGCGGCGCTGTCCGATCTTGAAGGGCAGTTAGGCGTGCAATTGTTCGATAGGGTAGGCAAACGCCTGGTTGTTAATGAACATGGCCGTTTGCTGTATCCGCGCGTGGTGGGTTTGCTTGAGCAGGCAATAGAAGTCGAACAACTGTTTAAAGAGGATAACGGTGCCATTCGCGTTTATGCCAGCAGCACTATAGGCAATTATATTCTGCCGGAAATGATTGCTCATTATCGCCGCGATTTTCCAAATCTCCCGCTGGAAATGAGCGTTGGCAACAGTCAGGATGTGATTAACGCTGTTGCCGACTTCCGGGTTGATATTGGTCTGATTGAAGGGCCGAGCCATATGACAGAATTGGTGACCGAGCCCTGGCTGGAAGATGAGCTCGTCGTATTTTCGCCACCAAGCGCACCTTTATTGCAGCAGCCGGTCACTCTGGAAAGTCTTGCACAGCAGCAGTGGATCCTGCGCGAAAAAGGTTCTGGTACACGTGAAATTGTCGATTACTTGCTACTTTCTCATCTGCCGCAATTTCATCTCGGTATGGAATTGGGAAATTCGGAAGCCATTAAACATGCGGTGCGCCATGGTCTTGGCATCAGTTGCCTGTCGCGAAGGGTGATTGCGGAACAACTGGAAACTGGCTCGCTGGTGGAAGTGCCAGTACCGTTGCCGCGCCTGGTGCGTACTTTGTATCGGATTCACCATCGTCAGAAACATATTTCTAATGCCTTACAGCGTTTTTTAAAATATTGCGATGAGTAGCAGGCTAGCTGGATTCACAGGTGTTGTTTACAAGGCGTCCTTGTTTAAAATCAATTAAGACTTTGCTGTTTTGGGTATCCTGCTGCTCAGCAAACAGGCTGTTACCACCCTTATAGACGTCAGAGATTATGAATCAATGGATGTTAAAGAAATTGCATCAGCTCGCTACACCGACAACCTGAATCTTTATCGACTCTGTGCAAACTGTGCCGCAATTTTAACCATTGTTGTTGGCACGGGATTTTTACTGCTTGATATCGTTACAGTACACGGCATTGCAATGCAGTGGGTGATGTTGGGGGCCGCAGTAGGCACCACAATTTTATTGATTGGGAGGCGTTACTTTCCTCGATTTTGTTCAGCCTGTTTGCTGGCAAAGTTTCACTTTTCTAATGCCTATTTTGCCTGGAAAGGGCTTGATATCAGCCCTTGGTTTACGCTAATCAGCTCCACCTTTTTCTGCATGGGTTTTGTTGAATCGGTGCAGTCTATGCGGATTAAAAAGGGGCTGAATTCATTTTGGTTTGCGCAGCCACGTGTACTACCAACCATGCTAATTATTTTGACTGGCACTCTTTTGGCTATGATTTCTAGCGGTTACATATATAAACTCATTTTTTAATAAAATAAATTATACAATTGTTGTTAATTTAAAGTTGCCTGCTTGGTCTCGCAAGACATTAATAAATTATAAAATCAATATACCGTATTTAAACGGAGTTAATTTGTGATTTTATAAATTAATCATGAATACAGTAAGTTACAAATAAAATTCAACCCTGCTTTTTGTTATTGTTTTTATTGATGCGCTGTTTATAAATCGCCACGTAGTATGGCGTTTTTAAATCCAGAGTTTCTAAAATGAGCAATTTATTGATTACCGGAGCCACAGGTTTTCTGGGTGGTGCTGTATTAGCTCGAGCGCTTTCTGATTCTTCAATTAACTCATACTTGTTATTAGTAAGGGCTAACTCGCCTAAAGAAGGTGTCGTTAGGGTCAGGAATAACCTTGCTAAGTTTGGTTGCAGTGAAGCCTTACTTAATAAAATTAATGAAGAAAACATATTACTCGGTGATTTAGCTGCTTCAGAAGATTTTTTGGATGATGCCAGGCTCTCTTTTGTAACCCACGTGATCAACTCCGCCGCTGTCGCTTCATTTGGTGATAATGCGCTGATCTGGAAAGTGAACGTTGAAGGTACACTTAAATTCGTCAAACGGATGGCGGATGTGTCGGGTTTGGTCCGTTTTGTACATGTGGGAACCGCAATGTCATGTGTACCGGATGCAGGGACGCTGGTAACAGAAAGCATGGCGCGCAAGCCTGAAGAAGAGCATTTGGTTCAATATACGTGGTCTAAATCCACCATTGAGCAATTGATGGTAGAACATTGCCCGCAACTGCCTTTAGTTATTGCTCGCCCTTCAATTGTGGTAGGGCACAGTGAAGAAGGTTGCCGTCCATCCAGCAGCATTTTCTGGGTATTCCGCATGGTGCTGATGCTTGGGAAGTTCATGTGTTCAATGGAAGATAAAATCGATGTTATTCCTGTGGATTACTGTGCTGAGGCACTTTTGTTATTAACAAAACGCTCAAAGCTAACCGAAAGGGTTTATCACATATCAGCGGGTGACACAGGTAGTACTCAGTTTGTCGAAATAGATAAAGCGATGGCCGCGGCACTCAATCAAAAACCTATCTATTCTACTTATCAGCAAGTGGATTACAGCGAGTTGGTAAAAGAACGCAGAGATTTCAAAACAATTTACGGCCCCTGTAATGAAAGGCTGATGCTAAGAGCAATGCGTTTATATGGTGAATTTTCTAGGCTGAATGTGCGTTTCTCGAATAAGAAACTGTTGGATTTAGGTATGTCACCGCCGCCGCGTTTTGTCGATTACATCAACCGCTGTGTTGAAACGACACGTGATGTCACTATCCCCGAATTAATGAAGGTCGATTTTAAATAGCAGTAACTTCTATTACCTGCAGGGGAAGGGACTCCCACATCTCATTCAAATGTCGAAAAAAACCTCTCACAGACTCCCTGGTATAAGTGCGTTACTTATAATCCACCGCCGATTATGAAGCTCTCTTATAACAGCGTATTTCTACTATAAGTCTGACTCTGGTTTGCTACAATCTCGCCTCATTTTTTGGACGGACCGCAATTTTCTATGGTTTCTCAAGATAAAACAACACAAGCGCCTGGCTTACGCCGTGAGTTAAAAGCGCGCCACTTAACGATGATCGCCATCGGCGGTTCCATCGGTACTGGGCTATTTGTTGCCTCTGGTGCAACCATTTCTCAAGCGGGCCCTGGCGGCGCGTTGCTCTCCTACATGCTGATTGGTCTGATGGTGTACTTCCTGATGACAAGTTTGGGTGAGCTTGCGGCATATATGCCGGTTTCGGGCTCTTTTGCTACTTACGGGCAACAATACGTTGAAGAAGGCTTCGGTTTCGCGCTGGGCTGGAACTACTGGTACAACTGGGCGGTAACTATCGCGGTTGACCTGGTCGCATCACAACTGGTGATGAACTACTGGTTCCCTGATACCCCTGGCTGGATCTGGAGTGCACTGTTCCTCGGCATCATGTTCTTGCTGAACTACATCTCCGTTAAAGGTTTTGGTGAAGCAGAATATTGGTTCTCACTGATTAAAGTTGTCACCGTTGTCATCTTTATCATTGTCGGTGTGATGATGATCCTCGGCATCTTTAAAGGTGCACAACCTGCTGGCTGGAGCAACTGGGCAATTGGTGATGCACCGTTTGCTGGTGGATTCTCCGCGATGATTGGTGTCGCGATGATAGTCGGATTCTCATTCCAGGGGACTGAGCTTATCGGTGTGGCTGCGGGCGAATCTGAAGATCCAGGCAAAAACATCCCACGTGCTGTGCGTCAGGTGTTCTGGCGTATCCTGCTGTTCTATGTGTTCGCGATTCTGATTATCAGCCTGATCATTCCTTATACCGATCCGAGCCTGCTGCGTAACGATGTAAAAGACATCGGCGTGAGCCCGTTCACGCTGGTCTTCGAGCATGCGGGTCTGCTGTCTGCGGCGGCTGTAATGAATGCGGTTATTCTGACGGCGGTGCTTTCGGCGGGTAACTCCGGGATGTACGCCTCAACGCGCATGCTTTACACCCTGGCGTGCGACGGCAAAGCGCCACGCATTTTCTCTAAGCTTTCCCGTGGCGGCGTGCCGCGTAATGCGCTGTACGCCACTACCGTGGTGGCGGGCCTGTGCTTCCTGACATCAATGTTCGGGAACCAGACCGTTTACCTGTGGTTGCTGAATACTTCCGGTATGACCGGCTTCATTGCCTGGCTGGGGATTGCCATCAGCCACTACCGTTTCCGCCGTGGTTATGTGAAGCAAGGTCTTGATCTTAATGACCTGCCGTATGTATCTGGCTTCTTCCCGCTGGGGCCAATCTTTGCTTTCGTCCTGTGCCTGATTATTACTTTGGGTCAGAACTACGAAGCATTCCTGGCAGACAAAATTGACTGGGCCGGCGTGACCGCGACGTACATCGGTATCCCGCTGTTCCTGGCGATTTGGCTGGGTTACAAAATCACTAAAGGAACGCGTTTCGTGAAATACAGCGAAATGACCTTCCCGAAAACCTTTAAAAATTAATATGCAAAGGGCGCGATGATCGCGCCCTTTTGCTCTGTGTTATCCCTGAATCAGGGTCAGGCATTCAGCCCCAATTCTCGGGAAATCGCTGCGGCGGTTTCTTGCAGCGGCTTAAGCAATTTCTTCTCACCCACCTGGCGCAGTTTGGCCGTTGAAAGCGAAATCGAAATCGAATAACTCACGCGATGGTGAATATCAAACACCGGCACCGCGATGCACGAAACGCCCAACTCATTCTCTTCTGCGTCCATCGCCATTTTTTGCTCGCGAATCTGCTCCAACTCCTGATACATCCGCTCCAGGCTGGTGATGGTATTGCGCGTCAGGGGTTGGATCTCATCCTGATGTGTTTGCCAGTAATTTTCGACATATTCCGCGTGACCAAAGGCCATATAAATCTTACCCATTGCCGAGCAGTACAGCGGCATATGCTGGCCGATATATGCCCGGGTACGCAGCATTCCGGTAGTCGGCTCCAGCTTATAAATCAAAATTGCATGATCGTCTTCACGGCTCGAGAAGTTCACCGTTTCACCGGTAACGATGTTCAGCGTTTCCAGATGCGGGGCGGCGACGTGAATGATATTTAATGAGGAAAGCGCCTTTTGCCCGACCGAAATAAATTTTGTCGTCAGACGGTAACTTCCTGCTGCAGGCGCTGGCGTCACGTATCCGCAGGACTGTAGCCCCTGTAACAGTCGATGCACGGTACTTTTATTCAACTCAGCCAGCTCAGATAAATGCGCCAGCGGGCAACCGTTGGGGTAGTTGCTGAGGATCTCAATAAGCTGTAGGCCACGGAATAAACTCTGGCTGCCAGCCGGTCTGTCCTTCTCTTTGCTCACATCGCTTTCTTTATCGCTCATCTCTTCCTTCCCGTAATTTCGCCGCGCATTGATGGTAGCGCAAAGTGTGTTTCAGTTCACGATCTCAACACGTAAATATTAACACATTGATTTAAATGATTTTTAAAAAACGCTCCTGCTTTGACTTGTTAAAAATTGAACTGTATATTTTTGAAATCAGATTTCGCATAGTGAAATATGCAGATCTAAAATCACTCACATTGATGGTGAGAAAACCGGGAGTCAGGCATGAAAGTGACCTTTGAGCAGTTAAAGCAGGAATTCGAAAGAGTATTGCTGGCGCGAGGCGTGGAGCCGCAAACCGCCGCCGAGTGCGCGCAGATGTTTGCCCAGACCACTGAATCGGGCGTCTATTCCCACGGCGTTAACCGTTTCCCGCGCTTCATTCAGCAGTTGGATAATGGCGATATTATTCCTGAAGCCAAACCGACCTGCGTGACCCGTCTTGGGGCAATCGAACAGTGGGATGCGCATCGCTCGATTGGTAATCTGACGGCAAAGAAAATGATGGATCGCGCCATTTCGCTGGCCTCCGATCACGGTATTGGCCTGGTGGCGCTGCGTAATGCAAACCACTGGATGCGCGGGGGCAGTTACGGCTGGCAGGCGGCGGAGCAGGGCTACATTGGAATTTGCTGGACCAACTCTATTGCCGTCATGCCACCGTGGGGCGCAAAAGAGTGCCGTATCGGAACCAACCCGCTGATTGTCGCGATCCCAGGGGAACCTATCACCATGGTGGATATGTCGATGTCGATGTTCTCCTACGGCATGCTGGAAGTGAACCGTCTGGCAGGGCGCCAGCTTCCGGTTGATGGCGGCTTTGATGACGAAGGCAACCTCACGCGCGAGCCGGGAATCGTTGAGAAAAACCGCCGCATCTTACCGATGGGATACTGGAAAGGCTCCGGTTTGTCGATTGTGCTCGATATGATTGCCACGCTGCTTTCCAACGGCGCATCCGTGGCCGAAGTCACCGAAGACAACAGCGACGAATATGGAATTTCGCAGATATTTATCGCCATTGAAGTGGATAAACTCATCGACGGCCCAACGCGTGATGCCAAACTGCAACGCATTGTGGATTACGTCACCAGCGCCGAACGGGCGAATCCTGACGAAGCGGTACGTTTGCCTGGCCATGAATTTACCCGCATCCTTGCCGAAAACCGTCGCGATGGCATCACCATTGATGACAGCGTCTGGGCGAGAATTAAAGCGCTGTAGCGGAGAACACCATGATTTTTGGACATATTGCTCATAAAAATCCCTGCGTTTTGCCATCCGCTATCACACAGGCGCTGGAGTTTTTGCGTACCACGGATTTTCGCGCGGTTGAACCTGGGGTTATCGAAATAAAGGGGCGTGATATTTACGCCCAAATACTGGATTTAACCACTTGCCCGGCGCAAGACAATTTACCGGAAGTTCATCGTCGATATATTGATATTCAGTTTCTGGCATGGGGGGAAGAGATTATTGGTGTGGCTGCGGATAACGGCGAAAACATTATTGCGGTACCTTACCAGGAAGAGCGCGATATTCTTTTTTACCAGAACATGGCCGGGGAATCTTTTTTAACCCTGTCACCGGGAAATTATGCCATATTTTTCCCGCAGGATGTTCACCGTCCCGCATGTAATAAAAATAAAGAAACGCAAATAAGAAAGGTGGTCGTGAAAGTTGCTTTAAAAGAGCTTTAATTCATTTAAGGGACACATAATGAAAGAGAATAACGCCGGTTTTATTATTGGCGCGTACCCCTGCGCACCTTCGTTTCACCAGTCAGGGGAAGAAAAGGAAACACAATTCTGGCGCAAATTAGCCGATGTGCCAGGTATTCGCGGGCTGGAACAACCTTGCCTTGAGCATTTACATCCTTATGGCGATGAGTATCTGTTTAAACATACGCCGGATGACTGGCAAATTGTGGTGACAGCCATAATGGAAACCATGCGCCGCAGAGGGGCTAACGGTGGATTTGGCCTGGCATCAACCGATGAAGCCCAGCGCAAAAGCTGCGTGGAGTACTATCGCCACGTGTGGGAAAAAATTAGCCGTACTAACGACCGGTTTGCTAAACAAAAAGTGATTGCGCTGGAGATACAGGCGGCGCCCGCTATCGGTAATCCGTCTGTGACGCAAGCGGCTGAACGTTTTGCGCAATCTTTAACAGAACTGCAAAGCTGGGACTGGCCCTGTGAGTTGGTGATTGAACATTGCGATGCGATGACTCAGCCGGATGCACGCAAGGGTTTTTTGCCCCTTGAGCAGGAACTGAAAAGTGACCTGGGAATTTGCCTGAACTGGGCCAGATCGGCCATTGAAGGCCGCAACACGGCGCTTCCTCTGGAACACGCGCGGCTTTGCCAGCAAACCGGGAAGCTGGCGGGGCTGATGTTTTCTGGCACCGCGCTAAATGGCCCGTACGGCGAATGGCAAGATTCACACGCTCCGTTCTCCACATTCACTGATGAAAGCTTGTTGACGGTAGAGATTGCCAGGGAAATGTTGAGTGTTTCTCCGCTGGAATCGTTTAAATTCATTGGTATTAAATTATTAGAAATAAACCCAGAAGCCTCTGTTGAACATCGGGTGGCTATTTTAGCTGACGGGATTTCTGCATTACGTAGCGCATTAACATAATTATAAATATTCATTATTCGACGAGCTAAGAAAAAACCGTTCCTTTTTTATTGAAGGACACGCTAGATCCCATTTTTTATTATCGAGAATAATTTATGAACGCTAACTCTGTGACCCAAACAAATGATATTCCACGAAGCCGTTGGCTGAGGATAATTCCACCCATTTTAATCACCTGTATTATTTCCTATATGGATCGGGTGAATATTGCTTTCGCCATGCCGGGTGGGATGGACAGTGATTTAGGTATTTCCGCCACCATGGCGGGCCTTGCGGGCGGCATCTTCTTTATTGGTTATTTATTCCTCCAGGTTCCCGGTGGGAAAATTGCCGTTCACGGCAGCGGCAAAAAGTTTATCGGCTGGTCGCTGGTGGCGTGGGTGATTATTTCCATCCTCACCGGCTTGATTACTAATCAATACCAACTGTTATTTTTACGCTTCGCACTGGGTGTCGCGGAAGGGGGCATGCTGCCGGTGGTGCTGACGATGATCAGCAACTGGTTCCCGGATGCCGAACGTGGGCGCGCTAACGCAATTGTGATCATGTTCGTGCCCATCGCCGGGATTATCACGGCGCCGCTTTCCGGCTGGATTATTTCAGCGATGGACTGGCGCTGGCTGTTCATTATCGAAGGTTTGCTCTCGGCGGTAGTCCTGGTGTTGTGGTCGCTGACCGTTTGTGACCGCCCGCAAGAAGCTCGCTGGATAGATGAGCGTGAGAAAAAGTGGCTGATCGACACGCTTAACGCTGAACAAAAACAGCTGGCGAAAACGGCGGTGAAGAATGCGTCACTCAGCGCGGTGCTTTCTGACCGCACCATGTGGCAACTCATCGCGCTCAACTTCTTCTACCAGACCGGCATTTACGGCTACACCCTTTGGCTGCCGACCATCCTTAAAGAATTGACCCACAGCACCATGGGGCAGGTTGGCATGTTAGCGATTCTGCCGTATGTCGGCGCGATGGCGGGCATGTTTATTTTCTCCACGCTTTCTGACCGCACAGGCAAGCGCAAATTGTTCGTCGCTCTGCCGCTGATGGGCTTCGCGTTCTGCATGTTTATGTCCGTGGTTCTCAAAGAACACATCTGGCTTTCTTATGCTGCCCTGGTGGGTTGCGGAGTCTTTTTACAATCTGCCGCTGGCGTGTTCTGGACGATACCTGCCCGCCTGTTTAGCGCGGAAATGGCCGGTGGGGCGCGGGGGGTGATCAACGCCCTGGGTAATCTCGGCGGGTTCTGCGGTCCGTATGCCGTCGGCTTGTTGATTACTTTCTACAGCAAAGATGCGGGCGTTTATTGCCTGGCGGTTTCACTGGCGATTGCCTCGTTACTGGCGCTGATGTTACCGGCGAAATGTGATGCGCCGAGCAGCAGCAGTCTGCCTGAGCCAGATGGCCGCTTAACGACGCACTGAGTGTTTGTCAGATGACGCTGCCGCCCTACGAATGCGAGTTGTAGGGGGGATAAGCGCAGCGTCATCCACCATCAGGTTTGCACTGAAGAGAGAAAACAATGAAACAACCATTCTGGCTGGGCATCGACTGCGGCGGCACCTATCTCAAAGCAGGGTTGTACGACCAGCAGGGCCGGGAGTTCGCCATTCAGCGCCAGGCGTTAGTCACTGTGGGCGAGAAACCCGGCTGGGCTGAACGCGACATGCCAGGGCTTTGGCAAACGTGTGCCGACACGATTGCCACTTTGCTCACGCGTTGCGCCATCAGCGGCAATCAGGTTAAAGGCATCGGCATTTCAGCTCAGGGCAAGGGTCTGTTTTTGCTGGATAAAAATGACCAGCCTTTGGGGCCTGCGATGCTCTCTTCCGACAGGCGCGCGCTGAATATTGTCAGTGACTGGCAGCGGGACAAGATCCCCGAACTGCTTTACCCGCACACGCGCCAGACCTTGTGGACCGGGCATCCGGTTTCATTGCTGCGCTGGGTAAAGCAGCACCAGCCGGAACGTTACTCGCAAATTGGCACGGTGATGATGGCGCATGACTATCTGCGCTGGTGCCTGACGGGCATGAAAGGCTGCGAAGAGAGCAATATTTCCGAGTCCAATCTCTACAACATGAATCAGGGGACGTATGACCCGCAACTGTTGTCGTGGCTGGGCATTGAAGAGGTTTTTCCGGCGCTACCTCCGGTGGTCGGTTCAAGCCAAATTTGCGGGGAAATCACGGCGGACGTGGCGGCCATAACCGGTCTGGTGGCGGGTACGCCCGTTGTCGGCGGCCTGTTCGACGTGGTTTCTACCGCATTGTGCGCGGGTCTGCATGATGACACGGCGCTCAATGCGGTGATGGGAACCTGGGCCGTTACCAGCGGCATTGCTCATGGAATCAGCGACCAGGAACCTCATCCTTATGTTTACGGGCGCTTCGTGTCACCCGGTCAGTTCATTGTTCACGAAGCCAGCCCCACGTCGTCGGCCAACCTCGAATGGCTGACGGCCCAGTGCGGAGATCTGAGTTTTGATGACATCAACCGCGCGGTTTCTGCCTTGCCGAAAGCCGGGAGTGACGTCCTGTTTCTGCCGTTTTTATACGGCAGTAACGCCGGGTTAGAAATGACCAGCGGCTTTTATGGCTTGCAGTCGGCGCACCATCGCGGGCACCTGTTACAGGCCGTTTATGAGGGCGTGGTGTTCAGCCACATGACGCACCTTAACCGGATACGCCAGCGGTTTAGCCATGCCAAAACCCTGCGCGTGACCGGCGGGCCGGCGCATTCCGACGTCTGGATGCAGATGCTGGCGGATGTCAGCGGCCTGGCGGTGGAACTGCCGCAGGTTGAAGAAACCGGTTGTCTGGGTGCGGCGCTTGCCGCCCTGGTTGGCACCGGCGTGTTCGCCAGTTTCACCCAGGCGCAGCAGCAGCTTACACATGCCACGCGGGTAATTCATCCCGATCCCGCCGCCTGGCAGGTCTACCAAACCAAATATCAACAATATCAGTTACTGATTGAAGCGCTCCAGGGCTTTCATGCCCGTTGCGCGTTGCTGAATAACACCAGGGAATACCCATTATGAGCCGTCCATTATTACAACTCGCCCTTGATTACAGCGAGCTTCAACCGGCATTGCGCGATGCTGCTTTGCTAAGTGATAGCGTCGATATTATCGAAGCGGGAACGCTTTTGTGTCTGACCGAAGGGCTGGAGGCGTTGCGCCAGCTACGCAAACTGTGCCCGCAGAAACTGATTGTTGCCGACTGGAAAGTGGCCGACGCGGGAGAAACACTCGCGGAGCAAGCGTTTAATGCTGGCGCTAACTGGATGACGGTAATTTGTGCCGCCCCGCTGGCAACGGTGGAAAAAGCTCACCAGGTCGCGGTAGCGCGGGGCGGTGAAATCCAGATTGAGCTGTTTGGCAACTGGACGTTTGACGACGCGCGAGCCTGGTACAAAACCGGCATCCGCCAGGCGATTTATCACCGTGGGCGCGATGCTCAGGCCAGCGGCCAAACCTGGGGGGCTGAAGATTTAGCGCGGATGAAAGTGCTGTCGGATATCGGGCTGGAGTTATCCATCACCGGGGGCATCACACCCGCCGATTTACCGCTGTTCCGCGATATCAACGTGAAGGCGTTTATCGCCGGGCGCGCACTTTCTGGCGCGGCTAATCCGCAACAGGTTGCGCAAGATTTCCATACGCAAATCCGCGCTATCTGGGGAGCAAAAGCATGAGAGTTCATCCGTTAGGGATTTACGAAAAAGCGTTGCCTAAACACCTTTCCTGGCCGGAGCGCCTGGCGCTGGCAAAAAGCTGCGGTTTTGATTTTGTCGAAATGTCGCTTGATGAAACCGACGAACGCCTCGCGCGCCTGGAGTGGAGCACCACGCAACGAGCATCGCTGGTGGAAGCGATGCTGGAAAGCGGCGTCACGATCCCGTCGATGTGCCTGTCTGCGCATCGCCGTTTCCCGTTCGGCAGCCACGATGAAGCCGTGCGCGAGCGGGCGCGTGAGGTGATGAGTAAGGCCATCAAACTGGCGCGGGATTTAGGTATTCGCACCATCCAACTGGCGGGTTACGACGTCTATTACGAAGAGCGCGACGAAGGTACACAACAGCGCTTTGCCGAAGGTCTGGCGTGGGCGGTGGAGCAGGCGGCAGGCGCTCAGGTGATGCTGGCGGTCGAAATTATGGATACCGAATTTATGAATTCGATAACCAAATGGAAGAAGTGGGACAAGTTGCTGTCGTCGCCGTGGTTCAGCGTTTACCCGGATGTCGGCAATCTGAGCGCCTGGGGCAATGACGTGCAGGCGGAATTAACCCTCGGCATCGACCGCATCGCCGCCATTCATCTCAAAGACACGCAGCGCGTAACCGAAACCTGCGCCGGGCAATTCCGCGATGTGCCGTTTGGCGAAGGGTGTGTCGATTTTGTTGGCGTGTTCCGCACGTTAAAACAGCTTAATTATCGCGGCGCGTTTTTGGTGGAAATGTGGACGGAAAAAGCCAAAGAGCCGGTGCTGGAAATTATTGAAGCGCGGCGCTGGATTGAACAACGTATGCAGGAAGGGGGATTCGTATGTTAGAGCAGCTAAAACAGCAGGTACTGGAGGCGAATCTCGCTTTGCCGGCGCATCATCTGGTGACTTTTACCTGGGGCAACGTCAGCGCCATCGACCGCGAGCGGGGCCTGGTGGTGATTAAACCGTCGGGCGTGGAATACGACGGTATGCGCGCTGAAGATATGGTGGTGGTGGACTTGCACAGCGGCGAAGTGGTGGAAGGGCGCAAAAAACCGTCTTCTGATACCGCAACCCATCTGGCGCTGTATCGCCGTTTCCCTGGCATTGGCGGCATCGTCCACACCCATTCGCGTCACGCGACTATCTGGGCACAGGCCGGGCGTGATTTGCCCGCCTGGGGCACCACGCATGCGGACTATTTCTACGGCACCATTCCGTGCACGCGCTTAATGACGCAGGAAGAAATCGCCGGGGAATATGAACATCAGACCGGCGAAGTGATTATTCAGACCTTTGTTGAGCGGGACATCGACCCGTTACAGGTTCCGGCGGTGCTGGTGAATGCTCACGGCCCGTTTGCCTGGGGAAAAGATGCGGCAGATGCGGTGCATAACGCGGTAGTGCTGGAGGAGTGCGCTTATATGGGGCTGTTTTCAACTCAATTAACGCCGCAGCTCGGCAATATGCAGCCGCAATTACTCGATAAACACTATCTGCGTAAGCACGGCAAAAGCGCCTATTACGGTCAATAAATAAAACACCTTTCTCCTGAGTGGCATGGCGAATATTACAATTTTTAACAATTTGATTGATAACTATTCTCGTTTATCTTATGGTGTCGCCACGTTTTACCCCGGCTGGAAGTCGGCGAGTAAACGTGCAGTCGCCTGCCAATGCAGCAGGCGTCGCATCAGGAATGTGAGCGCAATCTATTGGTTAAGTATTGTTTGCCATTCACCTCATGGAGAAAGGAATGTTAAGGTTGAATCCCATCGTCCGGGGAGGACTTTGCGCGTCAATAATCAGTGCTGCGTATCCCGCTATCGCCTCTGAGTACGAAGACACCGTGGTTGTCACCGCGTCTGCGAGTGAGCAGAACCTCAAAGATGCGCCCGCCAGTATTAGCGTTATCACTCAGGAAGACCTGAAAAAGAAACCAATCCAGAACCTGAAAGATGTCCTGCAGGAAGTCCCTGGTGTGCAACTCACTAACGAAGGGGATAACCGCCAGGGCGTGAGTATTCGTGGCCTGGACAGCAGCTACACGCTGATCCTGGTGGATGGCAAGCGCGTGAACTCGCGCAATGCCGTCTTCCGCCACAACGATTTCGATCTTAACTGGATCCCGGTCGATGCCATTGAACGTATCGAAGTGGTGCGCGGGCCGATGTCCTCGCTCTACGGTTCCGATGCCCTGGGCGGCGTGGTTAACATTATTACCCGTAAAGTCGGTAAGGCCTGGCACGGCACGGTGACGGCGGATACCACCCTTCAGGAAAAACGCGATCGCGGTGATTCTTACAACAGCAATTTCTTCGTCAGCGGCCCGATCGTTGATGATCTGCTTGGGGTGAAGGTTTACGGTAACCTCGGCAAGCGTGAAAAAGATAAGCAAGAACCTTCCAGTACCAGCGCCACGGGTGAAACGCCACGCATTGAAGGCTTCACCACGCGCAGCGGCAGCGCTGAATTTGCTCTCACGCCAGCTGAAAATCAGGATATGACGTTTGGTTACGGTTTTGACCGCCAGGACCGAGATTCTGACTCCCTGAATAAAAACCGCATGGAGCGCCAGGATTACGCAATTTCCCACAATGGACGTTGGGATTACGGCAATACCGAACTGCGTTTCTACGGCGACAAAATTGATAACCTCAATCCGGGCAACAGCTCGCCAATCACCTCGCGCAATAACAGCCTCGACGGCAAACTGGTGTTGCCGTTAGGCGAAATCAACCAGTTGCTGACCTTCGGGGGGGAATGGCGTCACGATAAACTGACTGACCCGGTTAACCTGACCGGCGGCAGCAGTTCTGAAACTTCTGCCAGCCAGTACGCGCTGTTCCTCGAAGATGAATGGCGGATTTTCGAACCGCTGGCGCTGACTACCGGCATCCGTATGGATGACCACGAAACCTACGGCGACCACTGGAGCCCGCGTGCCTATCTGGTATACAGCGCGACAGATACCGTGACGGTCAAAGGCGGCTGGGCGACGGCGTTTAAAGCGCCTTCTTTATTACAGTTAAGCCCGGACTGGACCAGCAACTCCTGCCGTGGCTCGTGTAAGATTGTCGGCAGCCCGGATCTGAAACCGGAAACCAGCGAAAGCTTCGAGCTGGGGCTGTACTACGCGGGCGACGAAGGTCTGCTGGACGGCGTGAGCGGCAGTATCACCACCTTCCAGAACAACCTGGAAGATATGATTGATATCAACCGGACGTCTAACCGCGCGCAAGCCCCGTCCTACTCTAACTTTGTGGGTTTTGACAGTGCGGGCAACCCAATCTTCAAATACTACAACGTCAACAAAGCGCGTATTCGCGGCGTGGAAACCGAAGTGAAGGTGCCGTTTAGCGATCGGTGGAAATTGACGCTGAACTACACCTATAACGATGGACGAGATTTGAGTAGCGGCGGCAATAAACCGCTGTCGTCTCTGCCATTCCATACAGCCAACGGTACCCTGGACTGGGTGCCGCTGGATGACTGGTCATTCTACGTTTCCGCCAACTATACCGGCGAGCAGCGTGCCACAACCAGCAGCGAGCCAACGCCTGGCGGCTATGTGGTGTGGAATACCGGTGCTGCGTGGAAGGTGACGAAGAGCGTTAAGTTACGTGCCGGGGTAATGAACCTGGGTGATAAAGATCTGAGTCGTGACGATTACAGTTACAACGAAGATGGTCGTCGTTACTTTATGGCGGTGGATTACGGGTTCTGAGTGTTTGGACTCACCCAGGCCCCCTTGTCAGGGTGAGATCTGTAAGATGAGATGTTTTTCCGTTCACCCGAACGTCTGACGGCTTCTGTAACCGTTGTTAACGGTGAACGTATCAAGGAGAGAACGCCCTCTCCTTGATAATCCTGGCGCCCGGTCATTAAATTGCCGCTGCGCGGTAAACCCCAGCTTATCCCCAACGTTCAGGGTCGTTCGCGATTCGT
>NZ_LXEP01000006.1 GCF_001654835.1 Buttiauxella gaviniae ATCC 51604 | reverse complement strand
CCCTCTCCTTGATAATCCTGGCGCCCGGTCATTAAATTGCCGCTGCGCGGTAAACCCCAGCTTATCCCCAACGTTCAGGGTCGTTCGCGATTCGTTCCCAACGATCGCTCTCTTTCGCTGCTCCCGGCAGCTCAACCCTGACTTATGGGGAACACTGGGGCAATTTATACCGGGGATAAGGTCAAAACCGGTTCAGCTTTTGACCTTAGCTTTTGACGTTGACCTTTGAGTCCGGCATAAATCGCCTCCGTTTTGACTGTAAGGCCGGGTCGAACCGTCGGGAACGGTGAGAGGTTGTGATCGCCGGGAGCGAGTCACAACCGACCCAAGGACTGAAAGGAAAAACGGAGGTTTACCGCAAAGCGGCGATTTAATCGCCGGGAGCCGGGATTGCGAAGGGTGCTGCGGTAGCACCCTTCGTACGTTCACCGGTTCGGGGAGTACAGATATCACGGAACCTTTAGTGAACGGAATCTTCCCGTAATGGCAGGAACCTTCCCTCAACGTTGTGTATAAGAAACAACCCCGGGGTGAGGGGAACAATGCTACGCCAAATGCTCCGCATGAAAACGCAGGTGGTCTTCTATAAACGAGGCAATAAAGTAATAGCTATGGTCGTAACCCGGCTGCACGCGCAGGGTTAGCGGCCAGTTTTTCTGACGTGCTACTTCAGCAAATTGCGCCGGTTGCAGTTGATCTGCAAGGAACTGATCCGCATCACCTTGATCGATAAGCACAGGAATGGCGTTGGAACTATCAGCCTGCATCAACAAGCAGCAGCTATCCCATTCGCGCCATTTCTCTTGGTCTGTACCTAAATAAGCATCAAAGGCTTTTTGGCCCCACGGCACGCGAGTTGGGTTCACGATCGGTGCAAAGGCCGAAACAGAGCAATAACGACCAGGATTTTTCAATGCGATGCTTAGCGCACCGTGGCCACCCATCGAATGCCCAAAGATAGAGGCTTTCTCACTGATGCTGAAGTTATCAGCAATCAACGCTGGCAACTCATCATTAATGTAGTCGTACATACGGAAATGGTCGGCCCACGGCTGTTCGGTGGCATTCAGGTAAAAACTTGCTCCCTGACCAAGATCGTAGCTTTCATTATTCGGTACATTTTCACCACGTGGGCTGGTATCAGGCATTACCAACACAATCCCTAATTCAGAAGCGACACGTTGTGCTCCGGCTTTGGTGGTGAAATTCTCATCATTGCAGGTCAAACCGGACAGCCAGTACAGAACCGGTGGAGGTGTGGTGCGTGGAGTTGGCAGAAAAATACTGAACGTCATCGGACATTTCAGTACTGCAGAATCATGGCGCCAGCGCTGTTGCCAGCCTTCAAAACATCGGTGTTCTTCGAGGAGTTCCATCCAGAGGTCCTTAATTTTACCCTTCATACTTCAAGCCGCATTTTTGTTGGCTTTCCTCGCTCACCCCAGTCACTGACTTATGTCAGCTCCAGGGGATTCACTGCGTCGCCGCCTCAATGCAACTCGAATTATTTTAGGTATATATTCAATGTGATTGAGGAATATTCACTTCTCCCCAGTCTAGCCATGCGGCATCATACTGGCAACGAAATCGCAACATTTGGGGTGATAGTGGCGGCACGTATCGCGTTGACTGGGTTTCTGGTGTTGGTGGTTGCAATGGGCATTGGCCGATTTGCATTCACACCACAAGTCCCATTAATGATAACTGAAGGGCAACTTACCTTAACCAGTGCGGGTTTGGTAGCAGCGATTAACTACCTCGGTTATCTGGCTGGCGCATGGGATGCCATGCGTGCACATCGGCGGGTAGAGTTGCGTTTGCATGCTGGTGTCTGGGGAGCAGTCATACTGACGCTACTTTCTGCTACCGTGGATTCAGCCTTGTGGCATGCGTTGATTCGTTTTCTGATTGGTTGTGCCAGCGGCTGGGCGATGGTGTTAATCGCCGCATGGAGCAATGAGCAGCTGGCACATTTAGGCAAGCCGGGGTTAAGTGCGGCGGTGTTCGCAGGACCGGGGGCGGGAATATTTGTCAGCGGGTTGTTGGCGGTGGCAATCCACAGTTACGGGTTGTCAGCAAGCAGTGCCTGGCTGGTTTATGGCGCTCTGGCGCTGCTGTTTATCCTGTTAATCGCCCGAAATTTGCCACGCAAAGGGGAGTTGCACCGCCCGGAAACGGCACCCGAGCCGCTGGTGTTAACACCACAACTCAAACGCCTGGTGTGGAGCTATAGCCTGGCCGGATTTGGTTACATTCTGCCCGCCACATTTTTATCGCAGATGGCGAGCGCACGCTTTCCTGGAAGCGCGTTTGCGCAGTTTGTCTGGCCGATATTTGGCGGTGCGGCGGTTTGCGGTATTTTGCTCGGCATTGCCGCGCGTCAAAAGCTGCAAAGCCATCAGCGCCTGGCGCTGGTTTTGTGGTTGCAAGCACTTGGGGTATTCGCCTCAGATATGATTCCCGGTATGGTCGGGCTGGTTTTAGGTTCGTTGCTGGTGGGAGGTGGCTTCTTATGTGCGGTGCAATTATCGTTGCAATATGGACGCGAACTGGCGCCAAAGCATACCCGTTACATGGCAGGATTACTCACTACCGGTTATGCCATGGGGCAACTGGTGGGGCCGATGCTGTCAGCATTATCGACTTCGCTTACCGGGCAACTTGAGCCTGCGTTATACGTAGCCGGCGTAGCATTATTGATTGGCGGCGGCCTCGTCTGGCGTAAAGAGTAAAGGTATTGACGATTTCAATAATTATCGTTCGCACTACTGGATTATGCGACCGTGCTCACGCACAATGAGCGCACACTTTGCCCCATGTAGGGCCGAGGTCAGTCACACCTGCAGGAGAAAACAACATGTCATCACTAAGTCCAGAAGCCGCATTGGTTCATGAAGCATTGGTTGCACGCGGCCTGGAAACGCCACTGCGCCCACAATTGCGTGAGCTTGATAACGAAACCCGCAAACGCGAGATTGCCGGGCATATGACGGAAATCATGCAGTTGCTGAATCTTGATCTCAGCGACGATAGCTTGATGGAAACCCCACATCGCATAGCTAAAATGTATGTCGATGAGATTTTCTCCGGCCTTGATTATGCCAACTTCCCGAAAATCACCGTCATTGAGAATAAGATGAAGGTTGATGAGATGGTCACCGTGCGCAACATTACGCTCACCAGCACTTGTGAACACCATTTCGTGACTATCGACGGTAAAGCGACAGTGTCTTATCTGCCGAAAGATACCGTGATTGGCTTGTCGAAAATTAACCGCATTGTGCAGTTCTTTGCGCAGCGCCCGCAGGTTCAGGAACGCTTAACCCAGCAAATCCTGATTGCACTGCAAACCTTGCTTGGTACCAACAATGTGGCGGTATCTATTGATGCAGTCCATTATTGTGTGAAAGCACGTGGCGTGCAGGATGCGACTAGTGCGACGACAACCACATCTTTGGGTGGATTGTTTAAATCCAGCCAAAATACACGCCAGGAATTCCTGCGCGCAGTGCGTCATAACTAACATTAATTAGGTAGGGTGTATGAGTAGAAACGTTACGCTGGATTTTGTCCGTGGCGTCGCTATTCTCGGCATCCTGCTGCTTAATATCGTGGCCTTCGGTTTACCGAAGGCTGCGTATCTCAATCCAGCCTGGTCCGGTTCCGCTACTGGTCACGATGCCTGGACGTGGGCGATTTTAGATCTCTTTGCTCAGGTAAAATTCCTCACCTTATTTGCTCTGTTATTTGGCGCGGGCTTGCAGATGTTGTTACATCGCGGCAAACGCTGGATTCAGTCACGTCTGACGTTATTAGTTCTGCTCGGTTTTATGCACGCTATTTTCCTTTGGGATGGCGATATTTTGCTGGCCTACGGTTTAGTGGGGTTGGTGTGCTGGCGTCTCATTCGTGATGCACCGGGTAATCGTTCATTGTTTAATACTGGCGTTATCTTGTATCTCACCGGTATTGGCGTGCTGCTATTGCTAGGTTTTATTTCCGGCGATACACCGAACCGCTCGTGGATCCCCGATGCTGCAAATTTGCAGTACGAGCAGTGGTGGAAGCTTAACGGCGGGACGGAGGCCATTAACAATCGCATCGATTTGCTCTCATCTAACCTTGTAGCTCTGGGCGCGCAATACGGTTGGCAACTGGCGGGGATGATGCTGATTGGCGCGTCATTAATGCGCAGTGGCTGGCTGCGAGGCGAGTTTAGTTTGCATCATTATCGCCGCATTGGCGTGTGGCTGATTGTGGTTGGGTTGCTAATTAACATTCCTGCGATTTATGCCCAGTGGCATCTTGGCTGGATGTATCGCTGGTGTGCTTTCTTGCTGCAAGCGCCGCGTGAACTAAGTGCACCGTTTCAAACTATTGGCTATGCAGCACTCGCATTTGGCTACTGGCCGCAGTTGTCGCGCTTGCGCCTGGTGAATGCAATAGCGCATGTCGGGCGAATGGCATTGTCGAACTATCTACTGCAAACAGTGATTTGCACTACCTTCTTCTTCCGCATGGGCTGGTTCATGAAGTTTGACCGCCTGAGCCTGTTGGGAATTGTGCCTTTTGTCTGGGTAATCAATATCTTATTCTCTATGCTCTGGCTGCGTTACTTCCGTCAAGGGCCTGTTGAGTGGCTCTGGAGACAACTAACCGCACGTGCTGCAGGGGTATCACTGAAGCATCCAGCAAGATAATGATATACATCACAAACGTTAACGATATGTATGTAACCGTTTTCATTGGTGTGATCATCCTCACGTAGTCATTCCCAAGTCGCTGCCAGAATAGCCACCTTGCCATATACAGGGTGTATTCATGAGACTAATTCCTCCTTCGCCTGGTGATAAATATGATCACCATTCGTGACGTTGCCCGAATCGCCGGCGTCTCCGTGGCGACCGTATCCCGTGTACTCAATAACAGCGCGCTAGTCAGCGCTGATACCCGTGAAAGTGTGATGCAGGCGGTGGCGCAATTGGGCTATCGCCCGAATGCTAACGCCCAGGCTCTGGCAACGCAGGTCAGCGATACAATTGGTGTAGTGGTGATGGATGTGTCCGATCCATTTTTTGGCGCATTGGTCAAAGCGGTGGATGTTGTGGCGCAAGAGCACAACAAATATGTGCTCATTGGCAACAGCTACCATCAGGAAGAAAAAGAGCGTCATGCCATTGAGGTATTGATTCGCCAGCGCTGTAACGCATTGATTGTTCATGCTAAAGCACTCTGTGATAAAGAGCTCGCCGAGTTCCTCGATCACATTCCTGGCATGGTGCTGGTTAACCGTATTGTGCCCGGATACGAGCATCGATGTGTCGGGCTTGATAATGTCAGTGGCGCTTTGATGGCGACTAGAATGCTGTTTAATCAAGGTCATCAGCGCATCGGATATTTGGCATCGAGCCATGCAATTGAAGACAACGCGCAGCGTCGGGAAGGATGGCTGCGTGGCATGAGTGAACAGGGGATTGTACCGCCCGAAAGCTGGGTGGGCGTGGGTTCACCCGATATGCAGGGTGGTGAAGCGGCAATGGTTGAGTTGTTAGGCCGCAATCTGCAACTCAGTGCGGTATTTGCCTATAACGACAGCATGGCAGCAGGTGCGTTAACTGCTTTGAAAGATAATGGCATTGTCGTGCCGCATCATGTCTCAGTGATTGGTTTTGATGACATTCCGATAGCACGTTACACCGATCCACAACTTACCACGGTGCGTTACCCCATTGTTTCAATGGCACGCCTGGCGACCGAACTGGCGTTACAAGGGGCGGCAGGAACGCTCGATAATGGTGCAACACACTGTTTTATGCCGACTTTAGTTCGTCGCCATTCTGTTGCTCCACGGCAAATTGCGGCACCGATCACTCTCTGAAAAAAGTCTTTTATGTAACCGGTTTCAATTTGTGAGTAAATTCACAGTTAATTAACAATGTGATGACTATGATGTCAGCGTCTTATCAGCTGAAACTATATGTAACGGTGACTAATCAGTTTACTTATAGGTATTCGGCAAAAAACTACCAATAAAAGCTGTTATGGAACGTTATTGAACACGGAAGAGTTTTTTAGAACAGAAAAATTTTCGGCATTCAGTAACGTTTTTGTAACAACGCTGCCTGCCTGAATACCCCTAAGAACTACCCTGCAAAAAAACCGGAGATACCATGAATAAGAAGGTTTTGACCCTGTCCGCCGTTATGTCTTGCATGTTGTTTGGCGCAGCCGCTCATGCAGCTGATACCCGTATTGGCGTGACCATTTACAAATACGACGATAACTTTATGTCAGTGGTTCGCAAAGCGATTGAGAAAGATGCAAAAGCTTCGCCAGACGTAGAACTGCTGATGAACGACTCACAGAATGACCAGTCCAAGCAGAACGATCAGATTGACGTACTGTTGGCAAAAGGCGTGAAAGCACTGGCAATCAACCTGGTTGACCCGGCTGCTGCTGGCACCGTTATCGAAAAAGCGCGCGGCCAGAACATTCCAATCGTGTTCTACAACAAAGAACCTTCTCGCAAAGCGCTGGATAGCTACGACAAAGCTTACTACGTCGGTACTGACTCTAAAGAATCAGGCATCATTCAGGGCGACCTGATTGCAAAACACTGGGCGGCTAACCCTGCGTGGGATCTTAACAAAGATGGTCAGGTTCAGTTCGTACTGCTGAAAGGCGAACCTGGTCACCCGGATGCTGAAGCGCGTACGACCTACGTTATCAAAGAGTTGAATACTAAAGGCCTGAAAACCCAACAGCTGCAGTTAGATACTGCGATGTGGGATACCGCTCAGGCGAAAGATAAGATGGACGCATGGTTGTCTGGCCCGAACGCTAACAAAATCGAAGTGGTTATCGCCAACAACGATGCGATGGCAATGGGTGCAGTTGAAGCGCTGAAAGCGCACAACAAATCTTCTATTCCAGTATTTGGTGTGGATGCCCTGCCAGAAGCGCTGGCACTGGTTAAATCTGGCGCAATGGCCGGTACCGTTCTGAACGATGCTAACAACCAGGCAAAAGCAACCTTCGACCTGGCTAAAAACCTGGCTGCTGGTAAGCCTGCCGCTGATGGCACTAAGTGGAAAATCGAAGACAAAATCGTTCGTATCCCATATGTCGGCGTTGATCAAAGCAACCTGGCTGAATTTACGGGTAAATAAGTCATACCGTGATTGCCGGGCGCAGATTTGCGCTCGGTATCAAACCTGATACTCAGTCGAATTAGGATACTCTTCAGATTTCGAGTTGCAGGTAGGCGGCCAGGGAGCTTATCCCCAGGAGCTTACATAAAGTAAGTGACTGGGGTAAGTGAGTGCAGCCAACACCCCTGCGGCTTGAAAGATGAAGAGTATGGAACCAGGTATAATTATGGTCGACAATAATACAAATCAGTCGTCGGAATATTTGTTGGAAATGACCAACATTAATAAATCATTCCCCGGCGTTAAGGCACTGGATAATGTTAATTTAAAAGTCCGTCCTCATTCTATTCACGCATTAATGGGTGAAAACGGGGCTGGTAAATCAACGTTATTAAAATGTCTTTTTGGAATCTATGCCAAAGATTCCGGCAGCATCCTTTTTCAGGGAAATGAAGTTAATTTTTCCAGCACTAAAGAAGCGCTGGAAAATGGTATTTCCATGGTGCACCAGGAACTTAACCTGGTATTACAACGTACCGTAATGGATAACATGTGGCTGGGTCGTTACCCAACCAAAGGTATGTTTGTCGACCAAGACAAAATGTACCGTGATACCAAACATATCTTCGATGAGCTGGATATTGATATTGACCCGCGCGCCCGCGTTGGTACGTTGTCAGTATCACAAATGCAGATGATCGAAATCGCTAAAGCGTTCTCTTACAATGCCAAAATTGTCATTATGGATGAGCCAACATCCTCACTGACAGAAAAGGAAGTTAACCACCTTTTCAAAATCATTCGTAAATTAAAAGAACGTGGCTGCGGCATTGTTTATATTTCTCACAAAATGGAAGAGATCTTCCAACTGTGTGATGAGATAACCATCTTGCGTGATGGACAATGGATTGCCACCCAGCCATTAGAAGGGCTGGATATGGACAAAATCATCTCCATGATGGTAGGGCGCTCTCTGAACCAACGCTTCCCGACAAAAGAGAACGTGCCGGGTGACGTGATTTTGGAAGTGCGTAATTTGACTTCGTTGCGTCAGCCTTCAATTCGTGACGTCTCCTTTGATTTGCATAAAGGGGAAATTCTCGGTATTGCCGGACTGGTCGGTGCGAAGCGTACTGATATCGTTGAAACGTTATTTGGTATCCGCGAAAAATCTGCCGGAACCATTAACCTGCACGGTAAAAAAATTAATAATCATTCGGCCAATGAAGCGATTAACCATGGCTTTGCGTTAGTAACTGAAGAGCGTCGCTCAACAGGGATTTACGCCTATCTGGATATTGGTTTTAACTCGCTGATTTCTAATATTCGCAATTATAAAAATAAAGTTGGTTTATTAGATAATTCACGCATGAAAAGTGATACCCAATGGGTAATTGACTCAATGCGTGTAAAAACACCTGGTCATCGTACTTCTATTGGTTCGCTATCTGGTGGTAACCAACAGAAAGTTATTATCGGGCGTTGGTTGTTAACACAACCTGAGATCTTAATGCTGGATGAGCCAACTCGCGGGATCGATGTTGGTGCTAAGTTCGAAATTTATCAGCTGATTGCTGAACTTGCTAAGAAAGGGAAAGGAATCATTATTATTTCGTCCGAAATGCCGGAGTTGTTAGGGATTACAGACCGTATTCTGGTGATGAGCAATGGTCTTGTTGCCGGAATTGTAGACACTAAAACAACCACGCAGAACGAAATCTTACGTCTTGCGTCAGTGCATCTTTGATAATTTAGGGGCTATTGAAAATGAGTGCGTTAAATAAGAAAAGTTTTCTAACTTATCTGAAAGAAGGCGGCATTTATGTCGTTTTGCTGGTGCTACTGGCAATTATTATTTTCCAGGATCCGACGTTTTTAAGTTTACTCAACTTAAGTAACATCCTGACCCAATCCTCGGTGCGTATTATTATTGCATTGGGTGTGGCGGGGCTGATTGTGACCCAGGGTACTGACCTTTCTGCTGGTCGTCAGGTGGGTCTTGCGGCGGTAATCGCGGCTACACTTCTGCAATCAATGGATAACGTCAATAAAGTTTTTCCTGAGATGCACAGCCTGCCTATCCCGGTGGTACTGCTTATCGTGTGCTCTATCGGTGCAGTCATTGGTCTGGTGAACGGAATTATCATCGCCTACCTGAACGTGACGCCGTTTATCACCACTTTGGGTACCATGATTATCGTTTACGGTATTAACTCCCTGTATTACGACTTTGTCGGAGCATCGCCGGTTTCTGGTTTTGAGTCGCATTTCTCGACATTTACGCAGGGCTTTATTGCGTTAGGTAGTTTCCGGCTATCCTACATTACGTTCTATGCGCTATTTGCTGTGATGTTCGTATGGGTGCTGTGGAACAAAACTCGCTTTGGTAAGAACATCTTCGCCATCGGTGGTAACCCGGAAGCGGCTAAAGTTTCAGGCGTTAACGTTGCACTGAACCTGATCATGATTTATGCGCTGTCAGGTGTGTTCTACGCCTTCGGTGGGATGTTAGAAGCAGGTCGTATCGGTTCTGCAACCAACAACCTCGGCTTTATGTACGAACTCGATGCGATTGCGGCGTGCGTGGTAGGCGGCGTGTCATTCAGCGGTGGCGTAGGTACGGTTGTAGGCGTAGTGACCGGTGTAATCATCTTTACGGTCATCAACTACGGTCTGACTTATATCGGCGTGAACCCTTACTGGCAGTACATTATCAAAGGCGCGATTATTATCTTCGCAGTAGCCCTGGACTCCCTGAAGTACGCTCGTAAGAAGTAATATTCATTGTTTTACCAAGACCCGCACAGCAAGCTATGTGCGGGTTTTTTTATGGACTTTGCCTGCCTCTATTTCTTATCTTTCTTCTGCAATTCCAGCAACTGCTCTGGCGTCACAGCCGGATAAGCTTGAGCATCTTCGGGGACTTCATACATGGCGGGTATAGGGACTAGCGGCCCAAGGAAACGCGGCTCACGCTTGAAGATATACAAATCTGCCAGCGCACCCAGACGCGCACCAAACTCTCTGATACGTACAGTCATCATATTTTTCGGTGAAGGAACGGCGTAACACTGCGCCTGAATCCCCATATGCAGGGCGATAAACAGTGCGCGTTCGCAATGGAAACGCTGAGTGATAATAATAAAATCATTGGTATCAAACACTTTGCGAGTACGTACTATCGAGTCCAGAGTACGAAAACCTGCGTAGTCCAGCACGATATCGGCAGGGTCAACGCCACCGGCAATAAGATCTTTGCGCATGGTCATCGGTTCGTTGTAACTCTGGAGGGCGTTATCTCCGCTTAAAAGCAGATAGTTCACTTTGCCGCTGTTATAAGCATTTAAAGCGCCCTGAATACGGAATTGATAGTACTGATTAATCACGCCAGTGCGGTAATACTTGGCGGTTCCCAGCACCACACCGACCTGACGGTACGGTAAATCCTGAAGTTCGTCGTAGACGTAAGGCGCTGTTTTCCAGCTTATCCAGCGGTCAAGACACAGCGCAGCTACCACAGCCAAGCCGATGATGACCAACAGGCTATAAAACAAGCGCTTCAACATGGACTTGCAGCTCAATAAAGGGATGAAATTTTATTCAAGGCTACTTTACCTGGTGGTTAAGAGCAAGATTCGTGGAGTTGGTTGAATTAAAATTCGCCAGAACGGGCGCATTTACGCCCGTTCTGTGAGTTTTAGCTCAGAAGTGCGCGGTCGATATTCAGGCAACCCAAAGCTTTCAGGGTCGCGGCCGTGGCATCCCATTGCGTCAATGGCGCATCAGCTTTCTCTGCAAGGATCGCTCGTTGAATTTCATTGTAGTCATAGCCTGAGAGGCTAAGCAGATTCAATGCAGCTTGTAGCGGAGGCAGGGAAGGGTTGAATGCTGCGTTCTCAGCATAACTTCCTTTGAAAATCGTTCCATCGCGCATTTCCAGTGCCACACCAGAAGGCGCGTTACTGTATGGCGCATGGCTGCGGTTTGCCGCTGCAATAGCCGCCTGACTTAGTTCATCACCGTGCAGTGCAAAGCCGTGGTCCATTGCATCAAGCAGTAATGTTTTGATTTCTAAATCGCGAGGGCCAAAGGCATCAGGCAAATAGTCGCCGAGGGTTGCAGGCTTACGACCTGGAAGGTTAATGCGCAGTGCCACGCCGCTGTTCAGTTCATTCATAAACTGGCGGCAGTGCCCACAAGGCGTGTAGTTGACGGTAATTGCAGCAAGGGCTTTCTCCCCGCGCATCCACGCATGGGTAATCGCGCTTTGCTCGGCATGAACGGTCTGCTGCATGGTGGAACCAAGAAACTCCATATTGCCGCCAAAATAGAGATTACCGCTTACGCCACGAGCCACTGCACCAACATAGAATTGAGATAAATCAGCACGAGCACAGGCGGCTGCAAGCGGCAGCAAAGCGAATGCCAGTGCATCGTCATCAAGGCCGGTCTGGGCTTTCAGTGAATCTACTTCCGTTGCACTAAACATTGCCGGGAAGTGAGAGTCAGCAATCAAGGGTTGCAAAGCGGCTTGCAAAGAAGCCGGGAGCTGTGCGAGAGCAGCCTGAAAACGTGAGCGCATAAGTAGTAGCCTCATAACAAGTAATTGAACCGCAGTTTACGGGTCTGTATGGGCTTTATATGTGATCTTTATCTAATTACAAATGCAACATATGAAATAAAGAACAAAATTGCGCGATCTCTCGCAAGTTTTAACCAAACACAGCCAAAATCACCGGGAATAAGAACGGAGCAACCAGGGAAGTGATGATGCCGCAAATTACCAACGCCAGTGAGCTAAATGCACCTTCCTGGAAATCCATCTCAGCGCAACGTGCGGTACCCAGCGCGTGGGAGGCCGCACCCATCGATAAACCGCGAGACGCTTTGGTTTTAATACCCATTAGATTCAAAATACTATGACCGAATACCGCGCCCAAAATCCCCACGAAAATCACGCATACGGCGCTAATTGCTGGGATGCCGCCGATACTGCCGCCAACAGCCATGGCAATAGGTGTTGTGACAGACTTAGGTAAGATTGACGCTGCGATTTGCGGTGTGGCACCCATTAATAATGCAACGGATGTACCGGTAATCATCGCCACCATGCTGCCAATAAAACAGATGGTGATAATGGATTTCCAGCGCGCACGAATCTGGTGAAGCTGTTCATACAGTGGGAACGCGAGGGCAACTACAGCCGGTTGCAGCAAATCGTTGAGCACTTTACTGCCGGCAAAATAGTGATCATAAGGCGTGCCGGTAAATACCAGAATAGGGATGATAACAATCATCGAAACCAGTAACGGGTTCAGCAGCGGCGACTTATAACGCATTCCGATTTGGCGGGCGAGAAAGAAAGTCACCACCGTTAAAGGTAAAGACCACCAGATATGATGCATCATTTTGTTTCGCCCTCACTTTCACCCACAACTTTACGTTCGCCGTGCACTAAATGAGAACTCCAGCTCACGATGACTAATACCACTAAGGTACTGATAAAACAGGAAACCACCACCGGGCCGAATTGCTGTTTAATCACATCGACATACTGCATAACGCCTACGCCAATCGGTACAAAGAGAAGCGCCATATAACGAATCAGCAGATGGCAGCTTGGCTTAACCCACTTGGCTGGCAGGATTTGCAGAGACAGCAAAACAAACAGAATTAACATGCCAATAATACTGCCGGGAATGGTGATTGGTAGCAGCGAAGAGATAGCAATGCCTGCATATAAACATATGTAAATTAATATAAAAGACCGCAGGTACTGCCAAATTACGGTGAGCAAGTTACGCATGGTGATTACCCTTTAATAAACGCATTCATCATACAATTAAAGCTTAAAATGTGCTACCGATCACATCATGAATTATGAGCATACCAAATATTCCTCGAAGGAACTTTCCAGAATGTTTTGGGCAATCTCACAGCACCATGTTTTGCAGGCATAAAAAAAGCGACCCGCAGGTCGCTTTTTAACTCAAACGCTTGATTAGTTCAGGCGAACCGGCATACCGGAACGGCCCAGAACTGCTTGATCGACAACAGCGCTGTCAACATCAGGCTGAGCGGTAATCGCAGTCACATTGCTTTTCAGCGTGATTGGCACGATCTCAGTTGAGTTGAACTGTTCTTCAGTTGTAGACAGTGGGTTGTGTACTTCAATGTAGCGCGAACCATCAGGCTCAACAGTTGCTTTCACTGGTTCATTGATGAACTGAACACGGGTCCCGACTGGCACTTTTTCGAACAGGAACTTGATGTCTTCATTACGCAGACGCACACAACCGTGGCTTACACGCAGGCCGATACCAAAGTTCGCGTTAGTACCGTGAATTGCATACAGGCGGCCAATGTACAATGCATACAGACCCATAGGGTTGTCTGGGCCAGCTGGAACAACGGCTGGTAATGGAGTACCGGCCGCGATGTATTCCGCATGCATTTTTGCAGTCGGCGTCCATGTTGGGCCTGCTTTCTTACGTTCTACTTTGGTCGTCCAGTTCAGTGGGGTGTCTTTACCCAACTGGCCGATACCGATTGGCAACACGATTACAGTGTTAGTACCCGCCGGGTAATAGTAGAGGCGCATTTCAGCACTGTTGATAACAATGCCTTCATGAACGGTATCCGGCAGGATGAGCTGCTGAGGAATGTTCAGGATGGTGCCTGGTTTTGGCAAATACGGGTCAACGCCTGGGTTTGCTTCCAACATGTTGGAAAGACCCATTTGGTAACGCGCTGCATATTCTTCCAGCGGTGCGGTGCTACCTTCAGGAATTGTGACAACCTGGTTTTGACCAATCAGACGGCTGCCATCGGTTGGCAGAGGATAGGTCACGGCAGAAGCTGTTTTGCTAAAAGCCACAACAGCCACAAATGCCAGTAAAATTGTGCGTAGTTTCATATTCATGTTATGCAATGTATTTATGGCCATGCAGGCTAGTTAGTGAAGAAACGGAGCGATTTGAGCGCGCATTATATGTGCATTCCCTCAGCCTGGGAAATCAGATGTGGATTAAATCACACTTTTTTGCACATTGATTATTTTATCACCAGCGCACAAGCAGAGCGATCTGCACGTTGAGTTATGGCATAATGTGCCCGATCTCACATAATACAAACCTTCTTTTACCAGGACATCTCTGTGCTAGTTTCCAGTAACGTCACAATGCAGTTCGGCAGTAAGCCGTTGTTTGAAAATATTTCTGTCAAATTTGGCGGCGGCAACCGTTACGGCTTGATCGGCGCTAACGGTAGCGGCAAGTCTACCTTTATGAAAATCCTCGGTGGCGATTTAGAGCCAACGCTGGGTAACGTTTCACTTGATCCGAACGAACGCCTCGGTAAGTTGCGTCAGGATCAATTTGCCTTTGAAAAATTCACCGTTCTCGACACGGTAATCATGGGCCACGCTGAACTCTGGGAAGTAAAAGAAGAGCGCGACCGTATTTACGCGTTACCAGAGATGAGCGAAGAAGACGGCTACAAAGTCGCCGATCTGGAAGTCCTGTACGGCGAAATGGACGGTTACACCGCTGAAGCGCGCGCGGGTGAACTGCTGTTAGGTGTAGGCATTCCTGTAGAACAACATTACGGCCCGATGAGCGAAGTTGCTCCAGGCTGGAAACTGCGTGTGTTGCTGGCGCAGGCACTGTTCTCAAACCCAGAAATCCTGCTGCTTGATGAACCGACGAACAACCTGGACATCGACACCATTCGTTGGCTGGAAACCGTGCTCAACGAACGTAACAGCACCATGATCATCATTTCGCACGACCGTCACTTCCTGAACATGGTTTGTACTCACATGGCGGATCTGGACTACGGCGAACTGCGTGTTTATCCAGGCAACTACGACGAATACATGACAGCGGCAACACAAGTGCGTGAACGTCTGTTGTCTGATAACGCGAAGAAAAAAGCGCAGATTGCTGACCTGCAATCCTTCGTTAGCCGCTTTAGCGCCAACGCCTCTAAATCTCGCCAGGCAACTTCTCGTGCTCGCCAGATTGATAAAATCAAACTGGACGAAGTTAAAGCATCCAGCCGTCAGAACCCGTTCATTCGCTTCGAGCAGGACAAGAAACTGTTCCGTAATGCGCTTGAAGTTGAAGGTTTGGCTAAAGGCTTTGATAACGGCCCGCTGTTCAAAGACGTTAACATGCTTCTGGAAGTGGGTGAGAAACTCGCCATTCTGGGTACCAACGGCGTGGGTAAAACCACTCTGCTTAAAACTCTGGTCTCTGAACTGACTCCAGATGCAGGTACTGTGAAGTGGTCTGAGAACGTGCAAATCGGCTATTACGCACAGGATCACGAATACGAATTCGAAAATGATCTGACGGTGTTCGACTGGATGAGCCAGTGGATGCAAGTAGGTGACGATGAGCAAGCGGTGCGCAGCATTCTTGGTCGTCTATTGTTCAGCCAGGACGATATTAAAAAGCCTGCGAAGGTGCTGTCCGGTGGTGAAAAAGGTCGCATGTTGTTTGGTAAGTTAATGATGGAACGTCCTAACGTTCTGGTCATGGATGAACCAACAAACCACCTGGATATGGAATCCATTGAATCGCTGAACATGGCGCTGGAAATGTACCCAGGCACGCTGATCTTCGTTTCTCATGACCGTGAATTTGTTAGCTCGCTGGCAACCCGCGTGATTGAGATTACGCCAGAGCGCTTGATTGACTTTACCGGTGGCTACGAAGATTACCTGCGTAGTAAAGGTATCGATAACTAAGGTTATTGATCGTCAATGAAAAACCGCCTTCCGGCGGTTTTTTTATATCTTAAATCTTCCAGAAATCCTGCTCTTTCCCATCAACGATCAAGCGGCGCTTCTCACCCGCCGGTAGCGTTAACGCCATCTCTTTCCATGCTGGGATGTAATCACCTTTGCAGGTGAACTCCACACGGATCTCGTCTGCCGTACAGCGAATTTCCCAGTTCAGCCACAGCGCATTACCTTGCTGATAACCCCATGACTCGCCGTCATCTTCAAACAGGCGACCGTGAGAAACGCCAGTGCCTTGTAACGGATACACTTTTAGCTCGCGTACATTGTCAGCACTCGCTTTCACGTGAGTAATACGCGCGGAATGTGGCAGTGCGGCTCCGGCGCGAACCAGCAGTGGCAGGCGTTCCAGCGGCGCGTCGACAACAATCGCCTGGCCACCGCTATACCATTGGCCGGTGTAATAGTCGTACCAACCCGCGCCATTTTCAGGCAGCCAGACTTCGCGCTCACGCAGGCCTTCTTCCACCACACTTGCCACCAGCAAATCGCGACCCAGCATAAAGTCGTCACACTCTTCGAAGGTTTTCGCGTCGTGTTCGTGGTCGAGAAACGTCGGGCGCAGCATCGGCTCGTCGTCGGCATGGGCCTGCCACAGCAACGTGTAGAAGTACGGCAACAGGCGATAGCGTGTTTCGATAGCACTACGAATTGCCGGGGTTACCGATGCATACATCCACGGTTCGTTGACGGTGCTATCGTCATTCCACGAGTGAATAGTGAAACGCGGATGCATCACGCCGTTTTGAACCCAGCGTACAAACAGTTCGGCCTCTGGTTTGTCACCGGAGAAACCGCCGACATCGTGCCCCACGTTGTACAACCCAGAAAGGCTCATACCCACGCCCATGCGGGTGTTATAGCGCAGAGTATTCCAGTTGGTGCGGTTATCGCCGCTCCAGGTCTGCACGTAACGTTGCATCCCAGCGCAACCGGAACGGGAGATCAAGTATGGGCGTTTTTCTGGAGCAAACTTCTGCTGTGCTTCCAAAGAGGCGCGCATCATCAGCAGTGGCATCACGGGGCGGATATTTTTGATCGCAATCTCTTCACCAAAACCGTGGCAGCGAGCTTCGCCATCCCACACTTCGTATTCGTTATTATCATTCCAGGTAGAATCGATACCCATTTCCAGCAACTGTGTGGTGACACCGTTCTGCCACCATTTCACCGTTGCCGGATTGGTGAAATCAAGATGCGAACCTTCGTCATCCCAGAAGATCGAACGTTCCGGGCTATCCAGCTCCGAATCCTTAATAAACAGACCTTGCTCAACCACTTCCTGGTAACGAGGGTGATCCTGCAACAGGCAAGGCTTAATATTCGCTGCCAGTTTGATACCGGCATCGTGGAACGACTGGCTCATCACTTTCGGCTGCGGAACCTTGTCGTAGTTCCAGTTGAACACGTAGCGCTTGTTATTGATCGAGGTATAACCCGATGACAACTGGAACGAATCGCATGGAATCGCATGTTCGTTGCACAGTTTGATAAAGCTCATTAGCTGGTTTTGCGCATCGGGTGCATCGGTATAGTGCATCGTGGAGCCGCTGTAACCGAGGCTCCATTTCGGGCTAAACAGGGTTTTACCCGTCAGGCGAACAAACGCTTTGGTGACATCCAGCACTTGCGGGCCGAGGAAGATGTAGTAATCCACATCACCAGATTCAGCCTGCCAGCGGCGATAGGGCAGATGATAGTTGTCGATCTCATTCCCCAGATCCAACCAGCAACTGCTCAGGTTGTCGTAAAACATCCCGAAGCTGACATCCGGGCGGCGTGTGATGGTAAACGGAATATGTTTGTAGAGCGGGTCAGTGGACTCTGCGTTATAGCCCATCGCATCCAGGTTGCGCATTTCATAACGCTTACCGGTACGTTGAAGTGGACCCGCTTTTTCGCCTAAACCGTAATACTGCTCTTCTTTATAGCGACGCTGATAGTGCGCCACGCCATCGCCATGTGCGTTGAGCAAATAAGCGCTGGTTGGTCGGTCGCTTGCCAGAAATTGCCATTCGCCGGCCTGGTCCAGATATTCCCACTCCAGCCACAGCGGCTGGTGAACAGTCACACGTAGATTATCGGTGCTAATGCGAAGCGTATCGCCGAGTTCTTCCATGGTGAAACCCGGCAATGCAAAACCTTCCAGGCTTTCACGGTTACGCCCTTCCCAAGGCACATCATTTTCTGGTGCGATACTCCATGTACGGTTCAGCGCCAGTTTGTTTTCGCGTTTAATCAGCACGCGGAACATGCCTTGTTCCAGCACAAAAAGGTTCAGGCGGTGCTTACCATCCACGCTCAATTCCACGTGGTTGGCATCAGACTTCAACAGTGTCCAGGTCTTCAAAATTTTCATTATTCACAATCCGTTTCAGGCACGCTTGGAGCGGCGTTCAGCAATAAAAGAAATCAGGAATACAGCGCCAATCAGGTCAAAGAAGCCCATGGCGATAAAGAGAGGGTTGTAGCCAATCTTGTCAGCGGTGACACCAATCAGCAGTGAGAATAAGAAGCTGGCAATCCAGGCGGCAGAGCCACGCATGCCATTGACCGTGGCCATTTGGCCTTTATCAAAGGAGTCCACCACCAGTGCACTCAACATGCAGGAAATTATCTGGTGCCCGAAGCCGCCGACGGAAATCAAGGCGATGGTGACGTACGGGTCTTTGGTGATGGCAACCAGCGCCAAAGAAATCATCAGAAACGCACCGGTCACCGAACTTGCCACGATGGAGTTGGTGCGGGAGCAACCAAACCAGCGGGTATAAAGCTTGGTCAGGTAACCACTTGCCACACTACCGAGGTCAGCGGCGAGGAATGGCAGCCAGGCAAACATGGCGATTTGTTTGAGGTCCATACCGCGTTCATTTGCCAGATACAGTGGCACCCAGAAACTCAGTACCGCCCAGGCTGGTTCAGCCATAAATGCGGGAATCGCGATACCGTAGAAACGTTTATTTTTGCCAACCGTTTTCAGTGCAGTCAGGAAAGGTAATTTCACCGCAGCGGGTTCGTTATCTTGCTTGATGAATTCCAGTTCATCTTTGCTCAGATTCGGGTGTTGTTCAGGGTTGTGGTAGAACAACCACCACAAAATCACCCATAACATTGCCAGCACGCCGGTAAACATAAAAGCGCCCTGCCAGCCGAAAGAGGCATGAGCAAAATAGACAATTGGCGGTGCAAGCATGGCACCAATAGAGAACCCAACTCCAGCCCAACCCGCGGCGATAGGGCGCTCTTTTTTCGGGAACCATTCACCTATGGTTTTGGCATTTGCCGGTGTTGCTGCGGCTTCCGCACCCCCCATAAAGAAGCGCAAAATTGCCAGATGCATCCAGCTTCCGGCACCAGCGTGCATTACGCACACCACAGCCCAGATCCCGGCACAAATCAGGAAGCCGAGTTTCAGGCCGATGACATCAATCAACCAGCCGCAAATTGGTTGGAATAGGGTATAGGCAAGCTGGAATGAGGCGACTATCCATGAATATTGCTCGGTGGTAATGCCGAGGCTGGTTTTCAGCTCAGGGGCCAAAATACCCAGTGAGTTACGGGTGATGTAGTTAACGGTAACGCCTAACAAAAACAGGACCAGCACCCACCAGCGCAGGTTGCGGACGGTACGCTTGGCCTTAACGGCGGTGACTCCCGGATTTATGCCATGACTCATGTCGTTCTCCACTAGAAGAGCTATCTATCGAAATATTTACCACAACCTTGAGATTGTGAAAGTTGTATCTAATTGATTAATAATTATTTTATTTGCTTCTTGCCACGAAAAGGCAGGCTCAACTGCGGCAATGGAGAGAGCGTAAAACAGTTATAAAATGGTCAATAGCGACTTTCATGCAAAAATTTTCACATGAAAGAAAAATTCGTGCGTTCGATAACGAAAATACCAGCGATTAAGCCCTACACTTCATCGTGAAAATTTTTTCATGGGTGAAATGGGCGCAGATCACAAAATGAGTAAAAAGCTAAAAATTGCCGAAATCGCTGCCGAAACTGGGCTTTCAATTAGCACGGTCTCTCGCGTGTTGGCTGGGAAATCGAACACCAGCGAACAAGCTCGCCTACAAGTGCTGAACTGCGCTGGTCAAAAAGGTGTGCTTGCCGGAATGGCGGCGGGGCGCATGCTACTTAATAGTTTGGTCGTTTTTGCCCCGCAGCGTGCGTTCGATGAGCGATCTGATGTCTTTTATTATCGTGTTACACAGGGCGTGAGTAAGGCTCTGGCACCGCATGAAGTCCGGCTGCGCTACTGTGCTCTCGAAGAAAACGACAGTGATGCCAATATGTTCCTGAGCAAAATGAATGAAGTGGAGACGGAATCGGCGATCTTACTGGGCATTGATGATCCACATATCCACGATCTGGTGTTCGATCTTGGTAAGCCCTGCGTGTTGATCAACTGCCGCGATCGCAAAATGCGCCTTCCCGGCGTTGCGCCCGATCACCAACTGATCGGCGACTATGCGGCAAGTTACTTATTTGAGCAGGGGCACAAAGCCGTAGTCAATTTGCTCTGCCTGCGCCGCTATACGATGGAGTTACGTCTGGCGGGGATTCGTGATGCTTGGGATGCTAACAATCTGCGATTTGATGATGCGCAGCATTTGATTACCGCGGAGAATTTCAGTGCTAAAGAGAGCGAAAGATTAATCAGTGAGTTTCTGGAAAAGACCCCTCGCCATCAGCTCCCAACCGCCTTTCTGGTTGGTGGGGATTTTATGGCAGCAGGGGCTGTAAGCGCACTTCAAAATGCGGGACTACGCGTACCACACGATATTTCAGTGATGAGTATCGACGGTTTTAATCTGGCGGCTATTCATGATGTGCCGCTGACCTCGGTTCATGTACCGCGTGACCAGCTTGGCGAAGAGGCTGTGCATATACTCCAGCAACGTTTAATCCGCCCCGATGCCCCAGTGGGGAATTTATTGCTAAACGGTACGCTGGTAGTGCGTGATTCGGTGCGCCGCATTCGCTCGAATAAGCGCCATGTGGCGGTCAATAGCGTGGGGCTTTATGACGAATGAGTTCCGCACACTTCACATTGCGAATTTCGCGGCAGTTTCATTTCGCGGAACTGGCAGCTCATCGCATCGTACATCACGATTTTTCCGCTTGCTGGTGTGCCGTAATTAGCCAGTAGCTTGATGGCTTCCATCGCTTGCAACGAACCAATAACCCCTACTAACGGGGCCATCACTCCGGCTTCTACACAGGTCAGCGCATTCTCGCCAAACAGGCGGCTCAGGCAGCGATAACAAGGTTCGCCATCCTGATAAGTGAACACGCTGATTTGCCCTTCCATACGAATCGCCGCACCGGAAACCAGCGGTTTTTGGCTGGTGAAACAGCACTGATTAAGTTGGTTGCGAATCGCCACATTATCGGTGCAGTCGAGCACCAAATCGTGTTGCGCCACCCGTTCCAACAGTTGCGCCTCGTCTAACAGCGCGTTCACCGTTTCAATCTGAATATGGGGATTGATTGCCGCCAGCATATCCCGTGCGGAATCTACTTTCGGCTGCCCAATCGTGGCATCACGATGCAGAGTTTGGCGCTGCAAATTGGACAGCGCCACGGTGTCAAAATCCAGCAATGTCAGGTGCCCGACACCCGCAGCGGCAAGATACGGGGCGGCAGCACAACCCAGTCCGCCAAGCCCAACAACCAATACACGCGCGGCTTTCAACGCTTCTTGCCCGTCGAAATCAAAACCGCGCAGAATAATCTGGCGGTTATAGCGCAGCATTTCCTGGTCGCTTAATTCAGCGCTCATCTTTAGCCCCCGAACAGCTGGTTGAATGGCTCAACCTCAACCCAATCGCCTGCGTCAACATTGCCGCGCTCGCGTTCCAGCACGATAAAACAGTTGGCCTGGCTAAATGAGCTAAAAATATGTGAACCCTGGTGGCCGGTGCTCAGCACTTCTAATTGACCATCTTCACCTGTGCGCATGATGCCGCGCTGGAAATCGAGGCGGCCCGGTGATTTTTTCAAACGCCCAACGGTACGAGCGCGCTGACGTGGCGGTAGGGCATTACCTTGTTGGCCGCTAAGTTTGGCGAGTAACGGTTGAACCAGTTGATAGAAAGTGAGTGCCGCAGAAACCGGGTTACCCGGCAGGCCGCAGAACCAGCTGTTTTTCAGGCGACCAAAGGCAAACGGCTTGCCCGGTTTAATCGCCAGTTTCCAGAAGCCCACTTCACCTAACTCTTCAAGCAGTTGCTTAGTGTAATCCGCTTCACCAACTGAAACACCGCCGCTGCTGATAACCACATCGGCCTGGCTGTCTGCTTCGATAAATGCGGCGCGTAGGGCTTCGGGGTCATCACGAATAATCCCTAAATCGGTAACCTCACAGCCCAACTGTTCGAGCATGATATGCACCGCAAGACGGTTGGTGTCGTAGATTTGGCCTTCACCAAGCGGAGCGCCTGGCAGTTGTAGTTCGTCGCCAGTGGAGAACACGGCTGCGCGAACTTTGCGCAGTACTGCAACATCAGCAATACCCAGAGAGGCAATAAGCGGTAACTCAGCAGCAGTCAGTTTCTTGCCCGCCGGTAACACGCTGGCACCCTGGCGAATATCTTCACCGCGCAGACGCACGTTTTGTCCGTTTTTCACTTCTTCATTAAAACGCACGCCAGTTTCGGTGACAGTTGTTTCCTCTTGCATCACCACCGCATCCGTTTCTGGCGGCACTGGTGCGCCAGTCATAATGCGGATGCAGGTTCCTTCCGGCCAGACGCCTGCAAAGGGCTGCCCGGCAAAGGCTTTCCCCGCGACAGGCAACGCCGTGCCCAGCGCGATATCTTTCAGGCGCACCGCGTAACCGTCCATTGCTGAGTTATTAAACCCAGGTACATCTATTGGCGACGTGACAGGGTGGGAGGTAATGCGTCCACAAGCCGTCAGCAAAGGGATGGACTCAGATTCAGTGACAGGAACAATACGCGACAACATCTGTTCCATTGCGGTTTCAAGGGGGATAAGCCCGGCGGTAAATTCCATGAAAGCTCCTGCGGCGCGGGAAAAATATGTCGGACATTATGGCAGAGAAACGCCTGGTGCTGCATGTCCCATTCGGAGTAATCGACTTAGGCATTTTCCTTTACATCACATTTACATCTTTCTATATTCAAAAATCGTATTAGTTAACAGTCACTATTCTGATATTTATAGCTTTCGTAGTTTCCGTAGCCCGGATAAGCGCAGCGCCATCCGACAGCACAACGGACTCCGACAATACAACGAACTCTGACAAGGCAATGTCGAAATGAGCAAAGCAGTAATCGCGATTCACGGTGGCGCGGGAGCCATCACTCGTGCGCAACTTAGCCCCGAAAAAGAGCTGCTTTATATCAAAGCATTATCGGACATTGTTGAGGCGGGCCAGGCATTGCTGGCCGCCGGAGGCAGTGCGCTGGATGCCGTCACCGAAGCCGTGCGGTTACTCGAAGAATGCCCGCTATTTAACGCCGGGACCGGCGCAGTTTTTACCCACGACGGCACCCATGAGCTCGACGCCTGTATTATGGATGGCAACACCCTTGAAGCGGGTGCTGTGGCGGGTGTGAGCCATATCCGCAACCCGATTCTGGCGGCACGCCAGGTTTTGGAGCACAGCCCGCATGTGCTGTTAATTGGGCGCGGGGCAGAAAGTTTTGCCGAACAGCAGGGACTTGAGCCGGTATCGCCAGACATCTTTTTCACTCAGGAACGTTGGGAGCAGCTACAACGTGCCAGAGCTAATCACCAAACCGTTCTCGACCACGATGGCGGCGAGCCAATTAATCCGGACACCAAATTTGGCACCGTCGGTGCCGTCGCGCTCGATCAATATGGCAATTTGGCGGCGGCTACCTCAACAGGCGGCATGACCAACAAAATGCCGGGCCGCGTCGGGGATTCACCCATTATTGGCGCTGGCTGTTACGCCAATAACGCAAACGTTGCGGTCTCATGTACCGGAACCGGCGAAGTGTTTATGAAGACGCTGGCAGCCTACGATATAGCGGCTCTGATGGAATATGCCGGTCTCAGCCTGCATCAGGCGACAGAACGTGTGGTGATGGAAAAACTCCCGGCACTCCAGGGCAGCGGCGGAGTGATTGCCATCGACAACGAGGGCAATGTAGCACTGCCTTTTAACAGCGAAGGAATGTATCGCGGCTACGGTTATGTGGGCGATGCTCCAAGCGTTGGAATCTATAGTAGCCAGGAGCATTGATGCCCCATAGTCACGAACTGCCCGAAGATGAAGTGCTATCTGTCAGTGCACTCAACGTTAGCTTTCGCCAGGAAAAAGTCGATACCCAAGCGGTGTCAGACCTGTCATTTACACTAAAGCGCGGTGAAACACTGGCGATTGTCGGGGAGTCTGGCTCAGGGAAATCAGTCACTGCGTTGGCGTTAATGCGCCTGCTGGACAAGTCAGCGAGCATTGTCGAAAGCGAAAAAATCCTGCTGCGTCGCCGCAATGGCCAGGTGATTGAACCAGCAGAGTTAAGCTCATCGCAAATGCGCCATGTGCGCGGCGCTGATATCGCGATGATTTTTCAGGAGCCAATGACATCGCTAAACCCGGTGTTTCCGGTTGGCGAGCAAATCGCCGAGTCTATTCGTTTGCATCAAGGGCTTGATAAACACGCGGCGATGGAAGAAGCACGCCGTATGCTCGAACGAGTACGTATCCCAGAGGCGAAAGCTATTTTAGGGCGCTACCCGCATCAGCTTTCAGGAGGCATGCGCCAGCGTGTGATGATTGCCATGGCGCTCTCATGTCGCCCGGCGGTGCTGATTGCCGATGAACCGACGACGGCACTGGACGTCACCATCCAGGCGCAAATTCTCCAACTTATTCGCGTCCTGCAAGATGAAATGCAAATGGGGGTGATTTTTATCACTCACGATATGGGCGTGGTGGCGGATATTGCTGAGCGCGTGTTGGTGATGTATCGCGGTAAGGCGGTTGAAACGGGGACTGTGGAGCAGATTTTTAATGCAGCGCAGCATCCTTACACCAAAACATTACTGGCTGCGGTGCCACGTCTTGGCGCAATGAATGGGCGCGATTTGCCCTGCAAATTCCCGCTGATTGATCCAGATAATCCAGAACAACAAGAACCGGAAACTGAGCAAGACACCGTTGCCCCCGGTTCCGTTCCCATTCTGCAAGTCAGCGATTTAGTGACACGTTTCGATATTCGCAGTGGCATTTTTAACCGCGTCACCAGCCGTGTTCATGCGGTGGAAAAAGTGAGTTTTGATTTATGGCCTGGCGAAACGTTAGGGCTGGTGGGGGAGTCGGGTAGTGGCAAATCCACCACCGGGCGGGCGTTATTGCGGCTGGTAGAAACCCAGGGCGGCAGCATTCACTTTAACGGGCAGCGCATCGACACGCTGTCAAATGCAGACATGCAGCATGTACGCAAAGACATCCAGTTTATCTTCCAGGATCCTTACGCCTCACTCGACCCACGCCTGACGGTGGGTTATTCGATTATGGAACCGTTGCTGGTACATAACGTGATGTCCAAAGAGCATGCTCAGCAACGTGTAGCCTGGTTGTTGGAGCGCGTTGGTTTGCTGCCTGAGCACGCCTGGCGTTATCCGCACGAATTTTCTGGCGGGCAACGCCAGCGTATTTGCATTGCACGAGCGCTGGCGCTTAATCCCAAAGTGGTGATTGCCGATGAGTCTGTCTCGGCGCTGGATGTTTCGATTCGCGCGCAAATCATCAACTTGTTACTCGACCTACAGCGCGAATTTGGCATTGCCTTTTTGTTTATTTCTCATGATATGGCGGTGGTGGAGCGTATTTGCCATCGCGTTGCGGTGATGTATCTCGGGCAAATTGTTGAAATAGGCCCACGACGCGCGGTGTTTGAAAACCCGCAACACCCGTATACCCGAAAATTAATGGCGGCGGTTCCGGTCGCAGATCCCGCGCATCGTCGTCCAAAACCGGTTTTGCTTTCTGATGACATCCCCAGTAGCACGCACAAACTGGGGAGTGAACCGAAGGTTGCAACGCTTGTAAATGTGGGGCCGGGGCATTTTGTCGCCCGGCCCCAGTAAAAATAATATTCCGGCCAAGGATAAACAGGGGAACACAATGACCATATTTGAGAATAAAAAATGGCTGCTGGCAGCGGGTCTTGCGACCAGCGTCATCGCCTCACCGGCATTTGCTGCAAAAGATGTCGTCGTCGCTGTTGCATCCAACTTCACTACGCTTGACCCTTATGATGCCAATGACACGCTTTCGCAGGCAGTGGCGAAGTCGTTTTATCAGGGGCTGTTCGGTCTTGATAAAGAGATGAAACTGCAAAATGTGCTGGCGGAAAGCTACACCGTTTCTGACGATGGGCTGGTTTACACCATCAAACTGCATCCGGGTGTTAAATTCCAGGATGGCACCGACTTCAATGCCGACGCGGTGAAAGTGAACCTTGATCGCGCCAGCAATCCGGAAAACCATCTCAAGCGCTATAACCTGTATAAAGCGATTGCAAGCACCGAAGCGGTTGATGCAAACACGGTAAAAATCACCCTCAAACAGCCGTTCTCGGCGTTTATTAATATTCTGGCCCACCCGGCAACGGCGATGATTTCACCGGCTGCATTGAAAAAATACGGCAAAGAGATTGGCTTCCACCCGGTGGGTACCGGCCCGTATCAGCTGGATACCTGGAACCAGACCGATTTTGTGAAGGTGAAGAAATTCGACGGTTACTGGAAACCGGGCCTGCCTAAACTCGACACCATCACCTGGCGCCCGGTGGTTGATAACAACACCCGCGCGGCCATGCTGCAAACCGGTGAAGCGCAGTTTGCCTTCCCAATCCCTTACGAGCAGGCAGGGGTGCTTGAGAAAAACGACAAGCTGGAACTGGTAGCATCGCCTTCCATCATGCAGCGTTATCTCAGCATGAACGTGACGCAAAAGCCGTTTGATAACCCGAAAGTACGTGAAGCCATCAACTATGCCATTAACCGTCAGGCACTGGTGAAAGTGGCGTTTGCCGGATATGCGACCCCAGCCGAAGGCGTTGTGCCGCCATCAATCGATTTCGCGCAAAAATACAAACCGTGGCCGTATGATCCGGCAAAAGCGCGCGAACTGCTGAAAGAAGCGGGTTATCCAAACGGTTTCGAAACCACCTTGTGGTCATCGCACAACCACAGCACCGCCCAGAAAGTATTGCAGTTCACTCAGCAGCAACTGGCGCAGGTCGGCATTAAAGTGAAAGTCACGGCAATGGATGCCGGGCAGCGTGCCGCTGAAGTAGAAGGCAAAGGGCAGAAAGAGAGCGGTGTGAGAATGTTCTACACCGGCTGGTCGGCCTCGACCGGTGAAGCAGACTGGGCTCTATCGCCATTGTTTGCCTCATCAAACTGGCCGCCAACGCTGTTTAATACGGCTTTCTACAGCAACCCGCAGGTTGATAAAGATTTGACTGAAGCGCTGAAAACCACCAATCGTGATGACAAAGCGAAACTGTACAAAGATGCGCAGGACACCATCTGGAAAGAGTCTCCGTGGGTGCCTCTGGTGGTGGAAAAACTGGTTTCTGCACACAGCAAAAACCTTAGCGGTTTTTATGTGATGCCAGATACCGGATTTAGTTTTGATGATGCGGATTTGAAATAACAACGGACTGTGCTGTTGTAAGGTGGATTAGCGTAAGCGACATCCACCGCAATACCTAACTCGATGGAGCGCCATTGTTTAACTACTTCCTCAAACGTCTGCTGGGCCTTATCCCTACACTGTTGATTGTCGCGGTGCTGGTGTTTCTGTTCGTCCATATGTTGCCTGGTGACCCGGCTCGCTTGATTGCCGGGCCGGAAGCAGACGCCACCGTTATTGAGATGGTGCGTAAACAGTTAGGACTGGATTTGCCGCTATGGCAGCAGTTTTTGCATTACATCGGCAATATTCTGCAGGGCGATTTCGGCACATCAATGGTCTCGCGCCGCCCGGTTTCTGAAGAGATCGCCAGCCGCTTTATGCCGACATTCTGGCTGACCATCACCAGCATGGTTTGGGCAGTGATTTTCGGCCTGTTCACCGGCATTATTGCTGCCGTCTGGCGCAACCGCTGGCCAGACCGTTTAAGCATGACTATCGCCGTTTCCGGGATCTCTTTCCCGGCATTCGCCCTTGGCATGTTGCTGATGCAGGTTTTCTCCGTCGAACTGGGCTGGTTGCCGACCGTAGGAGCCGACAGCTGGCAGCACTACATTTTGCCCTCGGTGACGCTTGGAGCGGCGGTAGCGGCGGTGATGGCGCGCTTTACGCGAGCCTCGTTCGTGGATGTACTGCAAGAAGATTACATGCGTACCGCACGCGCGAAAGGTGTGAGCGAAACGCTGGTGGTTATCAAACACGGGCTGCGCAACGCAATGATCCAGGTTGTCACCATGATGGGCCTGCAGTTCGGTTTCCTGCTTGGTGGCTCAATTGTGGTCGAAAAGGTGTTTAACTGGCCGGGTCTTGGGCGCCTGCTGGTGGATTCGGTTGAGATGCGTGATTACCCGGTGATTCAGGCGGAAGTGTTGCTGTTCTCGCTGGAATTTATTGTTATCAACTTAGTGGTGGATTTGCTGTACGCCGCCATTAACCCAGCTATCAGGTACAAGTAAGGATGCGACTCTTTAACTGGCGCCGCCAGGCGGTACTGAACGCGATGCCGATAGTTCGGCCAAACCAAGTGCGCACGCCCTGGCACGAATTTCTGCGCCGCTTGCGTAAGCAACCTGTGGCGATGTTTGCTGGGATGTTCGTACTGTTTTTGATTGTTATTGCTCTGATTGCGCCATGGATTTCCCCATTCGATGCGGAAAACTATTTTGATTACGACCGACTTAACGACGGCCCGTCGATGCTGCACTGGTTTGGTGTCGATTCACTCGGGCGCGATATTTTCAGCCGCGTGCTGGTAGGCGCGCAAATATCGCTGGCCGCAGGTGTGTTCTCGGTATTAATCGGCGCGTTGATTGGCACGTTCTTCGGGTTGCTGGCTGGTTATTACGAAGGCTGGTGGGACAGGGTGATTATGCGCATCTGCGATGTGCTGTTTGCTTTTCCGGGGATTTTGCTGGCGATTGCCGTGGTAGCGGTATTGGGTAGCGGCATGTCGAATGTGATTATCGCGGTCGCCATTTTTAGTATTCCGGCGTTCGCTCGCCTGGTACGTGGCAATACGCTGGTACTAAAACATCAAACCTTTATCGAATCGGCGCGCAGTATCGGTGCCTCGGACGCAACCATCATCTTTCGCCATATTCTGCCGGGGACGGTTTCGTCGATTGTGGTCTATTTCACCATGCATATCGGCACGTCAATTATCTCGGCCGCGAGCTTGTCGTTTTTGGGTTTAGGTGCACAGCCGCCAACCCCGGAATGGGGGGCAATGTTGAACGAAGCACGAGCCGATATGGTGATTGCACCACATGTGGCTCTTTTCCCGAGTCTGGCGATTTTCCTGACGGTGCTGGCGTTTAATTTGCTGGGGGATGGGCTGCGCGATGCATTGGATCCGAAGATCAAAGGGTAGTCTGAGGATAAAAAAGGTGGATGTCGCTTGCGCTAATCCACCTTACAACGTCTTTTCGTATGCCGGATAAGCGTAGCGCCATCCGACATTCAGAAATTAAACCACTGAACCCCACAGGTCATATTCATCCGCGTTTTCAACCTTCACGCGCACCACATCACCAGGTTTCAATTTGGTTTCGCCATTGAGGTAAACCGCGCCGTCGATTTCTGGAGCATCAGCCATACTGCGGCCAATCGCGCCTTCTTCGTCAACTTCATCAACGATAACCAGAATTTCGCGACCCACTTTTTCTTGCAGACGTTCAGCAGAGATCTGCTGTTGGAGCTGCATGAAACGGTTCCAGCGCTCTTCTTTAACTTCTTCTGGCACAGGATCGGCCAGTTCGTTGGCGGTAGCACCTTCAACCGGGCTGAACTTGAAGCAACCGACGCGATCCAGACGAGCTTCTTTCAGGAAGTCGAGCAGCATCTGGAAATCTTCTTCGGTTTCGCCTGGGAAGCCAACGATGAAGGTAGAACGCAGAGTCAGATCCGGGCAGATCTCGCGCCATTGCTTAATGCGCTGCAACTGGCGATCAACGCTGCCTGGGCGCTTCATCAACTTCAGAATACGTGGGCTGGCGTGCTGCAGAGGGATATCCAGATACGGCAGGATTTTACCTTCCGCCATTAATGGAATCACATCGTCAACGTGTGGATATGGGTAAACGTAGTGCAGACGCGTCCAGACGCCGAGTTTTGCCAGTTGTTCACACAGGCTAACCATGCTGGTTTTCACCGGCTCACCGTTGTAGAAACCGGTGCGGTGTTTAACATCCACGCCGTAGGCCGAGGTATCTTGCGAAATCACCAGCAGCTCTTTCACGCCCGCATCAACCAGACGTTTCGCTTCAGACAACACATCGCCAATCGGACGGCTGTCCAGATCGCCACGCATTGAAGGGATGATGCAGAAGGTGCAACGGTGGTTACAGCCTTCGGAAATTTTCAGGTAAGCGTAGTGACGCGGGGTCAGCTTCACGCCTTGTTCCGGCACCAGGCTCAAGAACGGGTTATGTTTTGGTTTTGGCACATAGTGGTGAACGTGCTGCAAAACTTGCTCATAGCTATGTGGGCCGGTGATTTCCAGAACTTTAGGGTGCACTTGGCGGATTTGATCTTCTTTGGCCCCTAAACAGCCGGTCACAATCACTTTGCCATTTTCGTTCAGCGCTTCACCGATCGCTTCGAGCGACTCTTGTACGGCACTGTCGATAAAGCCACAGGTGTTAACGATAACCATATCGGCATCATCATAGCTAGGCACTACATCGTAACCTTCGGTGCGCAGCTCAGTCAGAATTCGTTCAGAATCGACGAGGTTTTTTGGGCAGCCGAGGGAGACAAAGCCAATACGGGGTTGTTGCATACAGGTCACGCTCACAAAGTAATCAATAAAAGAAAAACCGGGCGATTCTACACGGGTTTTGGGTGTGGCTCTACTGGTTGTTTTTTCCAGCGCACAAGATGAAATTTCAGAATCATTGAAGTGCCTTAGTTTTTGCTTACCTGGGGCGCTGGTTCTATTATCTTCCCGCTCGCCTTAAACATCATCCCCACTAATAGAGATAATACTTAATGCGCAAGATTTTAGCCCTTACCGGTATGCTGACTGCGGTTGCATTGCTTTCGGCCTGTAATGTGATCCCAACCCCTCTCAACACACCGTCTGCGACGGCGCAAAAATTTGTTTGTGGCGGTGAAAAACTCGCTATCGATGGCGACTACGCCTGGTATAACGGCGATCGTTACTCCTATCAAAGTATGAGCGGCGGACAGGCATTTTATCGCTACCACAGCAGTAACTTCGGCCTGAAAAAAGTCGGTGAAAACCGTACCATGCTTGTCGGCCTTGATGCTAAACCTTGTGTGGCGGCAAACTAATTGATGAATTCGCCCCGTCGCCTGAGTACGCTGCTGCTCGGTTTTATGCTGGCGGGATGTGGAACGCTGTCGAATGTTGCTCCTGAGGCTGAAGTGCCGCAAAAAGCCCAGCGAGCGTGCGGGGAGCCCGCAACTCGTGATATCAACCAGTGGTTGCCTGCCATGGTTGAGGAGCAATCACCCGGCATGGTGGTGGGGGTGATTGACGCCCGCAATCAGCGCCATTATTGGCATTTTGGTGTCACCGATGCCGAGCACAATAAGCCGGTCAATGAACATACCTTGTTTGCCGTGGGGTCGTTGAGTAAAGGCATGACTGCTGAGGCGACCGGGGTTTTAGTGGCGCAGGGGCGCTTGCACTGGTCAGATACGCTCGAAAATTTGCTGCCGCCATCGCTGTCATTAAGCCGTGATGCGAAAAAAATCACGCTGCTGCAACTGGTGACGCATACCTCTGGTTTGCCACGGCAAAACATGGATTTGCCAATGTTGACAGCCTTTATTCGTTATCTTGGCAACGGTGAGAATTTCTATTCTCATCTTGATAGTGACGATGTTGTCGCAGACCTGGCTGACTTCAGCAAACCGGGCAATGCCGAACCGCGTTACTCAAACCTGGGTTATGCGGTGCTCGATTACGTTCTGCGCTACCAGACCGGCCTGCGGGCTGATCAACTGGTGCAATCGCTGATCTTTGATCCTCTCGGGATGCATAACAGCAGTTTTACCCCGCAAAAACTGAAAAGCTATCCGCTACGAGCTATTGGCCATGCGGGAAGCCAGCCGAAATTTATCCCTCGCGGGCAAGTGGTGCCTGACTGGCAATTCACCGGCAATATGCTTGGCGCGGGTGGTTTGTATACCGACACTGCCGATTTACTGACTTTTGCCGCAGCACACCTTGCCAGCACTGGCGATGCAACGGTGGATAAAGCGATTCACGATACGATGCAGGTCTATTATCCACGGGATAAAGAAGCCGCCAATATTGCATGGGTGACGGATACCTATGGCGAGCAATCCATCACTTATCAGGTGGGATATATTGGCGGTTACTCAAGCTATATAGGTATTGATCGCGTGAATCATTTTGCCGTTGTGGTGCTGCAAAACAGCTTCACCTGGCAAAATAACCTTGGGCACAGTGTGTTACGACAAATGCTTGAGGAGCAGCGTCAGGCTGCGACTTGTAGCGTCAATGCCGCTGCGTAATCCCTTGTTTAACTGCAATTGTTAGCCATTGTAAAGGTTGTTGCCAGGGATCAAAAAACACGGCAAAAAAGACAGGTCAGCTTAAAATTTATCCATACTATAAGTGTGTGTTATCAATTCAAACCACATGGAGGGTAAATGCATGAATGGGGAGCCACTCAAACGAGATCTCTTGAAAAAGATGATTATCGCCAAAATAGACATCGCTGCTTATCTCTCTTTGAGAAAAGCTAAAGGCTATATGTCTGTGATGGAAACTGAGCATCTGCGCGATAACCTGTTTGATTTGTCTACTGAGTATCGTGAGAAGGCTTTACGCCTCAAATTCCACCTTGCAGCGCAAGAAATGGAAAGTATTAACCAGGGAATGAGTGCGGTGTGTTCTGCCGGAGTTTGCCTGATGACCGGGCGTCACGATTGCCCACAATATATCGCCATCGATGCCGAAAGACTGGAAAGCAGCCTGTCCGAACTTTCCAACAGCCTGAAAGATATTATGGGTCACCAACTGGCCGTAGAGTCGTGATATATGGGGGAGGAGACTCCCCCAATTTAAGTTTTTGTAAAATTGCCATCCTACCAATCCTGGAAGACTAACCTTATCGGGTATACCGATAAGGAGAAGGTTATGCCACGGTCGCCATTACGCTCATTCATCGCCGCAACATTATTATTTTCAGCAAGCTTCAGCTGGGCTGCAGATATCAAAGTTGAGGTGTTACAAAGCAAGCTCGACCACCCATGGTCTTTAGCTTTTTTGCCTGAAAACAAAGGGATGCTTATCACGCTGCGTGATGGGCAATTGCGCCGTTGGCAGCCGGGTGAAGGGATGAGTGACCCGATTGTTGGTGTGCCGAAAGTCTGGGCGCATGGACAGGGCGGGTTACTGGATGTGGTTCTGGCCCCGGACTTTGAAAAAAGTCGCCGCATCTGGCTGAGTTTTGCCGAAGGCAACAGTGAAGACAAGGCGGGTACTGCCGTGGGTTATGGCACGTTGAGTAGCAATATGCAGCGGTTGGAGAATTTCAAAGTGGTCTTCCGCCAGGCGCCAAAACTCTCAACCGGCAACCATTTTGGCGGGCGCATGGCATTTGATGGCAAAGGCTATCTGTTTATCGCGCTCGGTGAAAATAACCAGCGCTCTACCGCACAGGATCTGGATAAGCTGCAAGGCAAAGTGGTGCGCCTGACACAAGACGGAGAGGTGCCGCAGGACAATCCATTTGCAGGTAAGCAGGGCGCTCGTAGCGAAATTTGGTCTTACGGGCACCGTAACCCACAAGGGCTGGCGTTTAACCCCGCCAATGGCGAGCTGTGGCTTAATGAGCATGGTCCACGTGGGGGCGACGAAATCAACGTATCTCAGCCCGGTAAAAACTACGGTTGGCCACTGGCAACCTGGGGCATTAATTACAGTGGTTTGCCGATTCCTGAAGCGAAAGGTGAAATCGTAGCAGGCACTGAACAGCCTGTTTATTACTGGAAAGTTTCCCCGGCGGTGAGCGGCATGGCGTTTTACAACGGCGACAAATTCCCGCAGTGGAAAGGGAAGCTATTTGTTGGGGCGCTAAAAGAGAAAAACTTGATTGAGCTGACGCTTGCGGGCGATAAGGTCACGGATCAGAAGCGGTTGCTGGACGACCACGGGGCGCGTATTCGTGATGTGCGCGTCGGCCCGGACGGCTATCTTTATGTCCTGACCGACGAATCTGACGGGCAATTACTAAAAATTAGCCCATCAGCCTAAGGTATTAACTTAGCGGAATCATCACGACTTTCTTGAATGCCGGGCGCTGGGTCAATTGCTGATACCAACGTTGCAGATTGGGAAAGTCATTCCATTGGATGTCGAGATTAAGAAGGTTGTAAATGCTCGGGCCAAGCGCAATATCGCCGGTACCGAACTCATCACCACCTAACCACGGCTGCTTCGCCAGTTCGGCATCAACCATGGCAAACAGCGTGTTGCACTGCGCGATGCTATTGACTACCAATTTTTCATCGCGTAATTCAGGCGCTGTTCGTACCAGGCTGAAAAACACGCCGCGATGTGGGCCTGCGAGGGCGGTTCCTGCCCAGTCCATCCACTTTTCACCGTGTGCTCGGGCTGCGGGTTCAGCAACCCACAATGACTCTTTACCATATTGCGCAGCCAAATAACGCACGATGGTATTGGATTCCCACAACGTCAGATTGGTTGCATCATCATGAATGCAGGGCACCAACGCATTAGGATTCATCGCCAGATATTCAGCATCATGCGTTTTACCAAATTTCCCGCCAGCAGGAATTGAGTGATACTCCACGCCTAACTCTTCCAGGCACCACAGCACTTTCTTCACATTAGTCGAATTGTCTCGGCCCCAAACAGTGATCATTTTGTTTCCTCATTCGTTGGTTTCCTCCTCAGTATGCCGTGCGCTGGTGAAGAAAACAGCACGTGAGTTAAACGTCAGGTAAAAAACTCATCAACGTGGCGGCAAGTCGCGCAGTTATCGAATAAACTTAAAAAACTTTACCAACGTTATGTTTCATTAAGATGTTTCCCGCGATAGCTTACTGGCAACTTGAAACATTAAGTCACGGCGCGCGTCGTCACTTTTATAGAATGGATACTGGGTGGTGTTATGAAAACTTTGCAAATCCCTGCTTCGCTTCGAGCATTACTGGCGGGTACGACCCTGCTGTTGGTGGCCGCGCCTGCGGTTAGTGCGGAACAACAGACTGCTGATGCACCGCAAGTTGATGCTAAGGCCTGGATCTTAATGGATTATGCCAGCGGTAAAGTGTTGGCCGAAGGGAATGCGGATTCACAACTTGATCCGGCGAGTCTGACCAAATTGATGACCAGTTATGTGGTTGGGCAGGCTATCAAGGCTGATAAGATCAAGCTTACCGATATGGTCACAATTGGCAAAGATGCCTGGGCCACCGGCAACCCGGCGCTGCGCGGTTCGTCGCTGATGTTCTTAAAACCGGGCGATAAAGTCTCGGTTGAAGACCTGAACAAAGGCGTGATTATTCAGTCAGGTAACGACGCCAGCATTGCGATTGCCGATTATGTGGCAGGTAGTCAGGATTCTTTCGTCAGTTTGATGAACAACTATGCGCAAAAACTGAATCTGACTAACACTACCTTTAAGACCGTTCACGGCCTCGATGCACCTGGGCAATTCAGTACCGCACGTGATATGGCGCTGCTGGGCAGGGCTTTGATTCATGACGTGCCAGAAGAGTACGCCATCCATAAAGAGAAAGAGTTCACCTTCAACAACATCAAGCAGCCGAACCGTAACCGCTTGCTGTGGAGCTCCAATCTTAACGTTGACGGGATGAAAACCGGCACCACCGAAGGCGCAGGCTATAACCTGGTCGCATCGGCAACGTCTGGCGATATGCGTTTGATTTCCGTGGTGTTAGGCACCAAAACCGATCGAGTTCGTTTCAATGAAAGTGAAAAGTTGCTGACGTGGGGTTTCCGCTTCTTTGAAACCGTTACACCGATTAAACCGGATGCCACTTTTGTGACTCAACGCGTGTGGTTTGGGGATAAAAGCGAAGTGAATTTGGGGGCCGGGGAAGGTGGCTCTGTCACTATTCCACGTGGCCAGTTGAAGAACCTGAAAGCGAGTTTCTCGCTGACCGAACCGCAGCTTACCGCGCCGCTCAAGAAAGGCCAGGTGGTTGGCACCATCGATTTCCAGCTTAATGGTAAATCAATTGAGCAGCGCCCTCTGATGGTGATGGAAGCAGTCGAAGAGGGTGGTTTCTTTAGTCGGATGTGGGATTTTGTGTTGATGAAGTTTCATTCTTGGTTTGGTTCTTGGTTCTAATACCCTTCATATTTTGAGTTGCAGGGGTGTTGGCTACGGCCATTCACCCCAGTCACTTACTTATGTAAGCTCCTGGGGATTCACGTCCTTGCCGCCTACCTGCAATCTCAAACTATTTTGGGTATAGCTTATTTATTACCACTCGAGATGAATATTCTCCGACGCGGCAAATTCAACAAACGCCGCGTCAGGCTCTTCGTTACTGATAATCAAATCAAAAGCAGCAAGTGGTCCCATACAGGCTGAGCGCACTTTGCCAAATTTACTGCTGTCCACGACCAGCACACGCTGTTGCGCCATCGCTAATGCCCAATTTTTTACTGGCAGCTCATCGAGATTAAAACAGGTTGCCCCGTGACGGGTGTGAATGCCTGCCGCCGAGAAGAAGGCGATATCCGGGCAAAAATTGTTCAGGCACTCCTGGAAGTTAATAGGCTTGAAAATCGCATTGCTGGAATGAAACTCACCCCCGCTCAAAATCACCCGGCAGCCTGGCTTATCTTGTAGCGCCAGGAAGGTGTTTAACGAGTAACACACCCCGGTAAATTGCAGCTCATCGTCCAGCGCTTCAATGATGTATGGCGTGGTGGTACCGCAGTCAAAAAATACAGTTTGATCTGGGCGAACCATTGCTGCTGCAAGGCGCGCAGCATGGCGCTTTTCGTCAATACGGCGGGTTTTCTGATCGCTTAACAAATAATGGTTGGCGGTGACACTACGTGGCTCGAGCACCACATAGCCGCCCAATAACACCACGGGACCGGATTCACTGTTGAGGTCGCGGCGAATGGTCATTTCAGAGACACCGAGTAGCGCCGAAGCCTCTTTAAGATGAATTTTGTCGCTGCGTTTAAGCGCCTGAATGAGGCGGTTGATGCGTTCGTCGCGCCGGGTTTCCATGATGCCCTCTGAATATGAAAAACCCGGCATCGCCGGGTTTCGATTAACGCATCTTACCTTTGCAAAAACAGTTAGTCACGCACCCAGCCTTTGCGGATAGGCAGGGCAAAACAGAATCGATAAGCCTGATGCAGGCGTGCGTGAAGTTGCATCCCGAACCAGTTCCATGCCATTTGAGCCAGTAAACAAGAACACAGGCCCACCAGCAAACCACCGAGCATATCCAACGGCCAGTGCACGCCGAGATAAACACGCGACCAGGCAATCGCACAACCAATCACAAATAACACCACGCCCGACCACACACGGTGCCAGAACAAAAACGCCAGCGCGAAGGTGAAAATTACCGTGCCATGGTCGCTTGGGTATGAGTCATCCGGCGCATGGTGCAGGAAGTTATAGCCAAATCCTGTCACGAACGGGCGGTCATGCGGGAAGCTATGGCCAATAATCCACGACAGCGAAACGCTGATGAGAATCGCCAGTGCAGTTTTAATCACCACTGCACGTTGGGCGCTCATATGGCGGCGTTGCCCCCATAGCCAGAGAATGGCAATCAACAACGGCACAATATTAATTAAATCTTTCGCGATAAAAATGGCGAGCTTAATCAGCCACTCAGGTGAGTCAGGTGTGGCATTAATCAGCAAAAAAAGTGTCTGATTGAGTTGTTCGATCATATCTATTTTGGTTCCTTTATCAGCCGGTTGAAGATGATGCCGTACACCATGCATCGTGACCATAGGACGACAGCCTACTTTGAGCTTCTTAAGAAAACCTTAAACAACTGAACGATTGCTCTGCTTAAATAACAATTCACTATCTACCGCGATGCCAATTTATTACAATTCGCGCGTTTTCTTCTCTCTTGAGTTTCTCATGCAAAATAATAAGCGACTGGGTCGCCAGGCACTGCTATTCCCGCTGTGTCTGGTGCTCTATGAATTTTCTACGTATATCGGCAACGACATGATCCAGCCAGGCATGCTGGCGGTTGTCGAACAATACAACGCGGGAATCGAATGGGTACCGACCTCCATGACCGCGTATCTGGCTGGAGGCATGTTTTTACAGTGGCTGCTTGGGCCGCTGTCGGACCGAATTGGTCGCCGTCCGGTGATGTTGACTGGCGTGGTGTGGTTTATCGTCACTTGCCTCGCAACACTTCTGGCACAAAACATTGAGCAGTTCACCATCCTGCGTTTCTTGCAGGGCGTTAGCCTGTGCTTTATTGGCGCGGTGGGTTACGCGGCAATTCAGGAATCTTTCGAAGAGGCGGTGTGTATCAAAATCACCGCGTTGATGGCGAACGTTGCGTTGATTGCGCCGCTGCTCGGCCCGTTGGTTGGGGCTGCATGGATTCACTACGCGCCATGGGAAACGATGTTTGTGTTGTTCGCGGCACTGGCGGCATTCTCATTCTTCGGTCTGCATCGCGCAATGCCGGAAACCGCGACGCGTTTGGGCGAAAAGCTCTCACTGCGAGATTTGGGCCACGACTACAAGCTGGTGCTCAAGAATGGGCGCTTTGTGGCGGGAGCGCTGGCCATCGGTTTTGTTAGCCTGCCGCTTCTGGCGTGGATTGCGCAATCGCCGATCATCATTATTAGCGGTGAAAAGCTTTCGACCTATGAGTACGGCTTGTTGCAGGTGCCAATTTTTGGCGCATTGATTATCGGCAACCTGGTGCTGGCGCGGTTAACTTCTCGTCGTAGCGTGCGTTCGCTGATTATCATGGGCGGCTGGTGGATTGTACCAGGGCTGGTCGTCGCCGCAGTGGCGACCGTGGCGTCAACACATGCTTATTTGTGGATGACGGCTGGATTGAGTATCTACGCATTTGGTATTGGCCTTGCCAACGCAGGACTGGTGCGTCTGACATTGTTTGCCAGTGATATGAGCAAAGGCACCGTTTCGGCGGCGATGGGGATGTTACAGATGTTTATCTTCACCGTGGGTATCGAAGTAAGCAAACATGCCTATCTGTTCGGCGGTAACGGTTTGTTCAGCCTGTTGAATTTGCTGGGCGGCGTGATTTGGTTAGGTTTGATGTTTGTGTTCTTAAAAGATAAGACGGTCGGCAACAGAACGGATGTGTAATTTTCCGGGCTTGAGGTTAAGGGCCATTGAGGATTCGTCACGTTCAGGGGAATGGTTCTGTACTGTTCCCCTGAACGTCAGCACTAATTAATCCGTGTGCCGCTGTGCTCATCAAACAGATGCGTTAGCTGAACGTTTGGCAGTAAGCGCATTTCACTCCCCGGTTTTGTTTGTATCCTGTCTCTGAAGACGGCAATCGCCTTTTGATTGCCGATATTAAGGGCAATCTGTGTTTCCGCACCTGTGGGTTCTACGACATTCACTTCTGCCACCACGCCTCCTTGTGAAACCTGAGAGAAATGCTCTGGCCGCACGCCATACAAGACTCGTTGCCCCTGTACGCCAGCAGGCACGTTGGCTAACGGCAGACGCAAACCATCATCGGTGACCACCGATTCACGGTCGACTATGCCGCTTAGTAAATTCATGGAAGGGGAGCCAATAAACCCGGCGACAAATGCATTGCGTGGGCGATCGTACAGCTCAAGTGGCGTCCCGACTTGCTCGATGACCCCGTCTTTGAGTACCACAATCCTGTCGGCCATCGTCATCGCTTCGACTTGATCATGAGTCACATAAACCATGGTGGCGTTCAGGCGCTGGTGCAGCGCTTTAATTTCCGTTCGCATCTCGACCCGCAGCTTGGCGTCAAGGTTTGACAACGGTTCGTCAAAAAGGAACACGCGTGGGTTGCGCAAAATAGCTCGCCCCATGGCCACACGCTGACGCTGACCGCCAGAAAGCTGGCCAGGTTTTCGCTTGAGCAACGAGGATAAACCCAGAGTTTGTGCCAACTGAGCGACGCGTTCATCAATCAGCAGTTTTGCTACGCCCTGCATCTTGAGCGAAAACCCCATGTTCTCTGCCACGGTCATATGCGGATATAACGCATAGTTCTGGAACACCATCGCGATATTTCGCTCTTGCGGAGAAATATCGTTAACGATTTCACCATCGAGCGCTATCTCACCGTCGGTAATGCTTTCAAGCCCAGCAATCATGCGCAGCAGAGTGGATTTCCCGCATCCAGAAGGGCCAACCAGTGCGACAAACTCGCCTTCGCGAATAGTTAATTCCAGCCCGTTGATTATCACGTTATCTTCATAACGTTTATGAATATTGCTTAACGTAATCGTTGCCATGATTTAATCCTTGAGACCGCCAGCAGTCAGGCCGTGAACAAGATAGCGGCGCACCAGCAGCGTAAATGCCACAACTGGCAGCATCACCAGCGTGCCACTGGCCGCTATTTTGCTCCACTCCCATCCTTCGTACTGGAGAAAATTGACGATAGCCACCGGTGCCGTGACGGCCTGCGTGCGAGTCAGGATCAAGGCATAGAAGAAATCGTTCCACGAAAAAATAAAACACAGAATGGCGGTCGCCGCTAAGCCTGGAGCCACAAGTGGTAGCGTTATGGTCCAGAATGTTCGCCATATAGAACAGCCATCAAGCCAGGCCGCCTCTTCTAAAGCTGGAGGGACGGCTGCAAAAAAGGTCTGCATCAGCCAGATAACAATCGCCAGGTTGAAGGTGAGATAGACAATCGCCAGCCCGATGACCGTGTCCTGCAAACCTAACCAGCGCCAGGCGAGATAAAAGGGGATGGTGAACGCGATGGGCGGTGCCATACGGGTCACCAGAATCCAGAGTGCAACGTATCTGCGCCCGGGGAATTGCCAGCGTGTTAATACCCATGCTGCGGGAACGCCGATGACTAGCGAAAGTCCTGTTGATAGCGTACTTACCAGCAGACTGTTACCAAAAGAATGGAGAAAATTCCCCTGCCAGAGTGCGCGAAAGGCATCAAGCGTCGGGGTAAACCACAGCGTGAGATCAAACACCTCAATAGCCGGTCGAAAGGCCATCACCACCATCCACAGGAAGGGGGAAAGCACCGCCAACAGTAATAGCCAGGTCGCGACTTCCCGACTGCCGCGCAGACGAAATGACTTTCTGCGCCGGGTGCTGCCAGAAACTTGTTCAAGCGCTAGTTTTTCGCTCATCGCTCCACCCCGCTTTGCCAATGATATAGCTCAGGACAAATACCCCGACAAGAATCACCACGGCGATCGCGCTGCCATAGCCCCAGTACGAGAAATTAAATGCCTGAATGAAGCCGTAATAGTTGGTGACTTCAGTGACTGTGCCTGGCCCGCCATCGGTCAAAATGTAAATCAGCGGGAAGGCTTTAAAGCTGTCGATAAGCCGGAAGAGGGCGCAGACCACCAACACCGGTTTGATGTATGGCAGCACGATATAGCGGAAGATATTATGTGCACGCGCGCCGTCCAGACTTGCGGCTTCTAGCGGGTCGCGGGGGATCATCTGCAAAGCCGCGAGCACCATTAACATGGTAAACGGGAACCACTGCCAGATATCCGCCACCGCAATCGCCCATAATGCCGTTGCAGGATTGGCAATCAGCGAATTGAGGGTGATTCCCCATAGCTCTAAGACTTGATGTAGCGGGCTAATATCCGGCGTGTAAATGATTTTCCAGATAAGCGCCACGATAATAGGTGGGAGCACCATGGGAATCAAAAATAATGTCCTGGCGGTATGCAACCACGTTGATGCACCATTTAATAGCAACGCTAAACCCAGCCCAATAATCACCTGGAATAACACGCTGACTACCGATAATTTTATTTGCGTAATAATAGAATTAAGAAAACGTGGGTCCTCGAGAAGTTGCCGGTAATTAATTAACGGGTCGCTAAAATTAAATGTTTCCTGGGGATTAGTCAGGCTTAACGGTGTCAGGCTGGTAATAACTAATGCCATCGCCGGTAATAACGTAATCACCACCAGCAAAATAATTGACGGCATTAACCCGGCCAGCCAGGCGTTACGCTGTTGGCTACGCCAGTTGGTTTTACCCTTCATCAAGGCTCCTTAGATTTTCGCACCCGAGCGTTTGAGATCGGCAATCGACGCAGTTTGAGCTTGCTGCATTGCTTGTTTCGCTGAAAGCTGACCCGAAATAATCAACGCGATAGCCTTATTAAGCTGCTGGTCAACCTGAGGATAAACATCCACTGTGCGGTATTTCATGTAGCCACCCTGGGCTGCACGTTCAATGGCGCTGAGCGAAAGCTGAGCCAAATCGACACCGTTGATAATTTGCTTGCTGCGATAGGCCTGGGAATCAATATCGCTCCGGCGTGTTGGCGAACCATACCCCGCCTGAACCGCACGTTGCGTGGTTTGCTTAGAAAGCGCCCACTGAATAAATGCCCACGCGGCTTCTTTATTTTTCGAACCGGCAGGGATGCCCAGAGCGTGTACCGCCATTCCCGGGAAGCGCCCCGCAGGCCCTTGTACCAATTGGCCGAAATTCACGGTTTTTAATGTCCGTGAAGACGCCGGGTCGCCAAGCTGTGCAAGGTAGGCCTGGCTTGAGTCGGAGAAATTAACGCGTCCTAATTTTAATGCCTGAGTCGATTGATCAGCGGTGTAAGTCAGGCCACCGTTCGGGCCAAACTCGCGGATAAGTCGTGCAAAATAGTCCGCTGCGGCGATAGCCTCTGGGGTATCAAGTGTCGGGAATAGGTCGTCAGGCGGATTGCGGAATACGTTGCCGCCAAACGCTTGCAGATAAGGAATGAACGTCCAGCCGTAATGGCTATCGGTCACATAAGCCGACACACGTTCCTTTTTATTGACGGCCTGGAAAACCTTAACCAGATCGTCGGTGGTATCAGGGTATTTGAGCCCGGCTTGTGTCACCAAATCAAAGCGCGAGGCGCCTGATAGCATCCCTTCGAGTACCCACGGAATGCCGTAAAGTTTGCCATCCCGCCCGGTTTCCGGCCCCAGGCCGCCGGCCAGGAAGTCGTGCACATCCCACTCGGCACTGGTCAGGTTTGGGTTGGCGATAAATTCATCCAGCGGCGTTAACCAGCCGGAGTTTATCCAGCGGCTGGTGTAGATAAAGGTCACGTTGACCACGTCGTAGGCGGAACCTTTGGTGGACAACTCGAGATCTGCTCGCTGGTTATAAACCGGAAATGCAGGCGTATCGAAGTTCACTTTCGCCCCGGTCAACGCTTCAAATTCCGGTAGCCACTGGCGCAGTAAAGTGGGGTAGGCGGTGCTAAACGTCGAGACATTCAGCGTCACGCCATCATACTTTTTGGCACCATTAGCGCCGCGTGCAAAAGACGGTACCATCGCATAAACCCCGAAGGCCGCCATCGCTTTCAATAAATCCCGACGTTGCATCATTCTCTTCCTTTTTATTTCGCGGCTTAGGCCACTTCGCTGACGGGAGATTGCGCGTCCGGGCGGCTCAAGGTGCGGCTACGGCTGCCATCAACGGCAACAGCGGCATCGCCCTCAATGGTGACGCGGCGTACGAGGCGCGGTTGCGTACCGTAATCATTGACCGCGTAATGCTGGGTGGCCCGGTTATCCCAAATCACTACGTCATCTTGCTGCCACTGCCAGCGCACGGTGTTTTCCAGTTGGATGACACGGTTTTGCAGCAGCTCAAACAGGCGTGCTGATTCACGGCTGCTAAAGCCAGATAAACGTTTGAAGAAATGCCCGAGCAGCAGTGCTTTTTCGCCACTGACAGGGTGCACATGGACAACCGGATGCTCTGCCTCATAAACCGCAGAAACAAAGACTTTACGGTGATGATCCAGGCGCTGCTGTTCGGCCACAATACGGTCTGCGCCATAGTCATAATCATTGCTGTGCACCGCTCTCAGGCTTTCAGCAAAGCGCTTTAACTCTTCAGGCAGGTTTTCATAAGCCGTCGCGGTATTTGCCCATACGGTATCGCCGCCGTATTCAGGAATTTTCACGCCACGTAAAATAGAAATTTTTGGGAAGGCCTCAACGAAGGTGACATCGGTATGCCAGGAATCCGCTCTACCTCCGCCTTTTGAGGCATCCAGTTCGAAGAGTTTGGTGCCGGTAGGCGCCGGAACGGTAGGGTGTGCAACCACTTTGCCAAATCGTGCACCAAATGCCTGGTGAGATTCGTCATTTAATTGTGTCTGCTTACGGAAAAAGAGAACTTTATATTTCACCAGAGCAGCTTCTATTTGTGAAAATATATTTTCATTGATGTCAGGTGTTATTTTGAAGTCAACAATCTCAGCGCCAATATTTCCGGCAACGCGGCGAATAGTCAGATTTTTAAATTCAACGTCAGGATGTGAAGAATGAAATGTCATAGTGGCGGACCATTAATGATGAAGTGAGTCCGCAGTATAAAAATTACAAATCAATAACTAAAAGAACCATTCTGCATAACTTAAAAATTTGGTGGTGGGAAAGCTTAGTTGATTTTTAGATATATACCCTTGGTGGGAAATAAAAATGGCCCCCGGTGATGGGAGCCATTAAAGATTTTACTGATATGCGATTACTTAACTGCCATACCCGCTTGCGCACCGCTATCCGGGCTTAACAGGAAGATATCTTTCCCGCCAGGACCTGCCGCCATCACCATCCCTTCCGAGATGCCGAAGCGCATTTTACGCGGTGCCAGGTTTGCCACCATAATGGTCAAACGGCCTTCCAGTGCGGCTGGATCTGGATAAGCAGAACGAATGCCGGAGAACACATCACGTTTCTCGCCGCCAAGGTCCAGCGTCAGTCGCAGCAGCTTGTCAGAACCTTCAACAAATTCTGCTTTTTCAATCAGCGCAACACGCAGGTCCACTTTAGCGAAATCATCAAACGCGATGGTTTCTGCAATCGGGTCATCAGCCAGTGGGCCAGTCACCGGAGCGGCAGCCGCTTTCACTTCTTCTTTTGACGCTTCGACCAGTGATTCAACCTGCTTCATCTCAATGCGGTTATACAGCGCTTTGAAAGTATTCACTTTGTGGTTCAGCAACGGTGTATTGATGCTATCCCAGCTCAGTTCGCAGTTCAGGAATGCTTCAGCACGTTCAGCAAGCGTTGGAATAACTGGTTTCAGCCAGGTCATCAGTACGCGGAACAGGTTAATACCCATGGTGCAGATAGCTTGCAGGTCAGCATCGCGGCCTTCCTGTTTTGCCACAACCCACGGCGCTTGTTCGTCGACATAACGGTTTGCCACGTCTGCCAGCGCCATAATTTCACGCACGGCTTTACCGAATTCACGGCTTTCCCACGCTTCACCAATTGACTGCGCCGCATCGGTAAAGGTTTTGTACAGCGCCGGGTCAGCGATTTCAGCAGACAGTTGGCCGTCAAAGCGCTTGGCGATAAAGCCGGCGTTACGCGATGCCAGGTTAACCACTTTGTTGACGATGTCGCTGTTCACGCGCTGCACGAAATCTTCCAGGTTAAGGTCGATATCGTCGATACGTGAAGAGAGCTTCGCGGTGTAGTAGTAACGCAGGCTATCGGCATCAAAGTGGTTCAACCAGGTGCTCGCCTTAATGAACGTGCCGCGAGATTTGGACATCTTCGCGCCGTTTACCGTCACGTAGCCGTGAACAAACAGGTTGGTTGGCTTGCGGAAACCGCTACCTTCCAGCATGGCTGGCCAGAACAGGCTATGGAAATAAACGATGTCTTTACCGATGAAGTGATACAGCTCGGTAGTGGAATCTTGCTTCCAGTATTCGTCAAAGCTTGTGGTGTCGCCGCGTTTGTCGCACAGGTTCTTGAATGAACCCATGTAACCAATTGGCGCGTCCAGCCAGACGTAGAAATATTTGCCCGGTGCATCAGGAATTTCGAAGCCGAAGTAAGGCGCATCACGGGAGATATCCCACTGTTGCAGACCAGACTCGAACCACTCCTGCATTTTGTTCGCCACTTGCTCTTGCAGCGCACCAGAACGGGTCCAGGCTTGCAGCATTTCGCTAAACGATGGCAAATCAAAGAAGAAGTGCTCGGAATCACGCATGACAGGCGTTGCGCCAGAAACAACAGATTGCGGGTTAATCAGCTCGGTTGGGCTGTAAGTTGCGCCACAAACTTCGCAGTTATCGCCGTACTGGTCCGGTGCTTTACATTTCGGGCAGGTGCCTTTTACGAAACGGTCAGGCAGGAACATGCCTTTTTCCGGGTCGAAAAGCTGAGAAATAGTACGGTTTTTAATGAAACCGTTCTCTTTCAGGCGGCCATAAATCAGCGTTGCCAGCTCGCGGTTTTCGTCGCTATGCGTGGAGTGATAGTTATCATAGCTGATGTTAAAGCCAGCAAAATCAGTCTGATGCTCCTGACTCATTTCGGCAATCATCTGCTCTGGTGTGATACCTAACTGCTGTGCTTTCAGCATGATAGGTGTACCGTGTGCATCGTCCGCGCAGATGAAGTTGACCGTGTTTCCGCGCATTCGTTGGTAACGGACCCAGACGTCAGCCTGGATGTGCTCCAGCATGTGACCAAGGTGGATTGAGCCGTTAGCGTACGGAAGTGCGCACGTTACCAATAATTTTTTCGCGGTATGAGCCATAGTAGAAATTGCATCTTCATAAATAGAAAAGGGCCTTAGATGTTAACTGAGAGCCGCCTTGTGGTAAACCACACAAGCTGAACAAGGAAATTTTATCGCGCCTGGCGGGTTCTGGTATGCTTAACAAACTGCAATGTCCGACAATAAAAACATAAGGAGCCGGGATGAATTCGCAATCCCCGTCAAGTCGTTCCCCCGAGCAGCTACGCGCTATGGTCGCCGGGACACTGGCCAATTTTCAGCACCCAACCCTCAAACATAATCTGACCGCGCTTAAAGCACTGCATCATGTCGCGATGTTAGACGACACGCTGCATGTTGAGCTGTTGATGCCATTCGTTTGGCGCAGCGGTTTTGAAGCCTTGCAAGAGCAGTGCAGTTCGGATTTGTTACGCATTACTGGGGCGAAAGCGGTGGACTGGAAACTCAGCCACAACATTGCCACCTTAAAGCGTGTGAAAAATCACCCCGGCATTAATGGTGTGAAGAACATTATTGCAGTGACTTCAGGTAAAGGCGGGGTTGGCAAGTCGAGTACTGCGGTGAACCTGGCACTGGCGCTCATCGCCGAAGGGGCGAAAGTCGGGATTCTGGATGCGGATATTTATGGCCCGTCTATCCCAACGATGCTGGGTGCGGAACACGAACGCCCAACGTCTCCCGACGGCACGCATATGACGCCAATTCTTGCGCACGGACTGGCAACCAACTCCATTGGTTATCTGGTGACCGACGAAAACGCCATGGTGTGGCGTGGGCCGATGGCCAGCAAGGCACTGTTGCAGATGCTGCAAGAAACCATGTGGCCAGATTTAGATTATCTGGTGCTGGATATGCCGCCAGGCACTGGTGATATTCAACTGACGCTTGCGCAAAATATTCCAGTAACGGGTGCTGTTGTTGTGACCACGCCGCAAGATATTGCGTTGATTGACGCCCGTAAAGGCATTGTGATGTTTGAGAAAGTCGATGTGCCAGTGCTGGGTATCGTCGAAAACATGAGCATGCATATTTGCAGCAACTGCGGTCACAATGAGCCGATTTTCGGTACCGGCGGGGCGCAGAAACTGGCGGATCAATACCACACCAGATTACTGGGCCAGTTGCCGCTGCACATTACTCTGCGTGAAGATCTTGATGCCGGTAAGCCAACGGTTATCAATCGTCCTGAAAGCGAGTTCACAGCTATCTACCGTCAACTGGCGGGTAGCGTTGCAGCGCAGCTTTATTGGGACGGTGAAGTGATCCCAGCGGATATTGCGTTCAGAGCGGTGTAATTTAAAACCACCCTCATCCCGACCTTCTCCCTCAGGGAGAAGGAGCAAACTTTGTAGCCCTCTCTTGGGAGCTGTCTCTTAGTTACAACTTTGAAGAGGGGCCTGCCAATCCGGAGAAGGTTCCGTTCACCAAACGACAGTGTGTTTATGTCGCTACCGAACCGGTGAACGTCTTAGGGTGACCACCGTCGTCACCCTAGAACCCAGACTCCCGGCAAATCAATAGCCGCAAGCGGTAAACACCGTTTTTTGCCCAACATTCGCGAACGACTCTGAACGTTGGGGATAAGCTGGGGTTTACCGCGCAGCGGCAATTTAATCACCGGGCGACGGGGTCGCCAGGGGGGATGTCGTTATCCCACTGGCACGTTCACCGTTTTCGGGAATGAAAGAGATAACTGAACGCACGGGTGAACGGAAAACCTGCGAGGCTTACAGAGCTCAACCTGACAAAATTGCCGGGGTGAGGGATATTTATTCCCAAAATCAAAAATTATTGAATCCCTTCAAAGAAAGTTAAGCCACATCGTTGTATGTTACGCGCCGTTTAACACTCAATGGCGGGCGCAATGTACGAGTTTAACCTGGTGTTACTGCTGCTTCAGCAGATGTGCGTCTACCTGGTTATCGCCTGGTTGATGAGTAAAACGCGGCTGTTTATCCCGCTGATGCAGGTCACAGTACGTTTACCACACAAATTACTCTGCTACGTCACGTTCTCCATCTTCTGCATTATGGGCACCTATTTTGGCCTGCATATCGACGACTCTATCGCAAATACACGGGCGATTGGTGCGGTAATGGGCGGGTTGCTCGGTGGGCCGCTGGTTGGCGGGCTAGTGGGTTTAACCGGCGGGCTGCATCGTTATTCGATGGGAGGCATGACCGCGCTAAGTTGCATGGTTTCCACCATTGTAGAAGGGCTACTTGGTGGGCTGCTGCACCGTTTGCTGATTCGTCGTGGGCGCAGCGATTTGTTGTTTAATCCGCTGACCGCAGGCGGTATTACACTGCTGGCTGAATTCTTCCAGATGGGCATTATTTTGTTGATTGCTCGCCCGTTTGCCGATGCATTGAATCTGGTGAAAAGTATCGCCGCTCCGATGATGATAACCAACACCGTGGGTGCTGCGTTATTTATGCGTATTTTGCTCGACAAGCGCGCGATGTTTGAGAAATACACCTCGGCATTCTCGGCAACCGCGTTAAAAGTTGCGGCCTCGACAGAAGGGATTCTGCGCGGAGGTTTTAACCAGGAAAACAGTATGAAAGTGGCGCAGGTGCTCCATCTGGAGTTGGATATCGGAGCCGTTGCTATTACCGATCACGAGAAGCTGCTTGCGTTTACTGGCATCGGTGCCGACCATCATTTACCAGGCAGCCCGATCTCGTCTGAATATACCTGGCAAGCAATTGAACGCGGTGAAGTGGTCTATGCCGACGGCAATGAAGTGCCGTACCGTTGTTCACTGCACCCGCATTGCAAACTCGGTTCGACGCTTGTTATCCCTCTGTACGGTGAAAATAGCCGCGTGATTGGCACCATTAAACTTTATGAAGCGAAAAACCGTTTGTTCAGTTCGATTAACCGCACGCTGGGCGAAGGCATCGCGCAGCTGCTCTCAGCCCAGATTCTGGCGGGGCAGTATGAACGCCAGAAGCAGATGCTAACGCAGTCAGAGATCAAGCTTCTGCACGCGCAGGTGAACCCGCACTTCCTGTTTAACGCATTAAATACGCTGGTGGCCGTTATTCGCCGGGATAATGAACAAGCGTGCCAACTGGTGCAATATCTCTCGACCTTCTTCCGTAAAAATTTAAAGCGCCCAAGCGAGATAGTGACGCTTGCCGATGAAATTGAACATGTGAATGCTTATCTGCAAATCGAACAGGCGCGTTTTCAGTCACGATTACGCGTGCAACTGAATGTTCCTCAGGCACTGTCGCAGGTACAGTTACCGGCTTTCACTCTGCAACCCATTGTTGAAAATGCCATTAAGCACGGCACTTCGCAGTTGCTTGGCGTCGGGGAGGTGACGGTTAATGCCTGCCAGAATGGCGAGTATTTGCAGCTTTCTATTGAAGACAACGCCGGTTTATATCAGGAAAAAAACACCTCCAGTGGACTTGGGATGAGTCTTGTAGATAAACGTCTGCGCGCCCGATACGGCGATGACTGCGGTATTAAAGTGGATTCTGAGTCAGACCGATTTACCCGTATTACCCTACGTTTACCTCTGGAGGAAACCCCATGTTAAAAGTGCTGATTGTCGATGATGAACCGCTGGCGCGTGAGAATTTACGCATCATGCTGCAAAACGAACCAGACATTGAAGTCGTGGGGGAGTGTGGTAATGCGGTGGAAGCCATTGGCGCGGTGCATCGCTTGCATCCGGACGTGGTGTTTCTTGATATCCAGATGCCGCGCATCAGTGGGCTGGAAATGGTGGGCATGCTTGATCCTGAACAGCGCCCCTACATCGTATTTCTCACTGCCTTTGACGAGTACGCGGTGCAGGCTTTTGAAGAACATGCGTTCGACTATTTACTTAAACCAATAGACAGCAAACGGCTGGAGAAAACCCTACACCGTTTGCGCCATGAGCGCGTCAATCAGGATATGACGCTGCTTGAGCCAAACCAGGAAGATCTCAAATTCATCCCTTGTACCGGGCAGAGCCGGATTTACCTGCTCCAGATGGAAGAAGTGATGTATGCCAGTAGCCGCATGAGCGGGGTATATGTCACCAATGCCCTTGGCGCTGAAGGCTTTACCGAACTGACGTTGCGCACCCTTGAGAGCCGCACGCCGCTGGTGCGCTGCCATCGTCAATACCTGGTCAATATGGTGCATCTCAAAGAGATCCGCTTTGAAGATGGCGGGCAAGCCGAATTGATGCTGCGTGACGGGCAGTCAGTCCCGGTGAGTCGGCGTTATTTAAAGAGCCTGAAAGAAGCGCTGGGGTTGAAAGCGGTCTAGTTTAAAACGATATAGTTTTATGTAGGGTATATGCGGTCATGCCGATATACTGCCCGCTTTGCAAGATTTTGAACGAGAGAATCACCACTATGATGAATAACGACGTATTACGCAGCGTGCGCTACATGCTGAATTTGGGCAACGACGACATGGTGAAAATCTTCGCCCTGACCGACACTGCCGTTACTGCCGAGCAGATTGTTACCTGGACCAAAAAAGAAGACGAAGAGAACTTTAAACTTTGCCCGGATATCCTGATGGCAAACTTCTTGAACGGCCTGATTTACTTCAAGCGCGGCAAAGACGAAAGCAAGCCTGCGCCAAAAATTGAACGCAAGATGACTAATAACATCATCTTGAAAAAACTGCGTATTGCGTTTGATTTGAAAACCGATGACGTGCTGGAAATTCTGACCTCACAAGAATTCCGTATCTCTATGCCAGAAATCACCGCGATGATGCGTGCACCAGAGAACAAAAACTTCCGCGAATGTGGCGACCAGTTCCTGCGCTATTTCCTGCGTGGTTTAACTGCTCGCGTACACGTAGCGAAGAAGTAAGATTTATTGCGGTGGATGTCGCTTGCGCACATCCACCCAAAAAATTATCCCCGCGCTTCATTCTTGCGCTTCACAATATCTGCCATCACCGCCAGTGCAATTTCCGCCGGAGTTTTGCTCCCCAATGGCAAGCCTATAGGGGCGTGAATGCGTTGTAACTGAGTCGGGTTTAATTCCGCTATTTTCTGTAATCGTTCCAACCGTCGCGCACTGTTCTTCTGCGACCCCATCGCCCCAATGTAAAACGCAGGCGTGTTCACCGCTTCCATCATCGTCAGGTCATCCATACGTGGATCATGCGTTAGCGCGACAATCGCCGTGTTGGCGTGGCAACTTTGTTGCTCGAGATAATTCGCAGGGAACTGCCTGAGCAGAGTAATACCCGGTTTAAGCTGGGCGGCGAAATTCTCTAAGGCGTCTGGTCGATTCTCACAAACCAACACTTCAAAACCCAGCGAGCTGGCAAAATCGGCACAGTACAACGCAACGCTCGAGAGCCCTGCAATCAGTAAGCGCGGTGCTGCGGCAACATGCACGGTAATCTGCTGCCCGTTGCGCTCAACCTGGGTGATATCGGCAAATTCGGTAACTTCAAGGTGGCGACAAGGCTCAGGAAGCGTCAGACGTTTCTGCAAGGAAAAATGGCCACCTAGCGCCGCGGCCATCTTTTCCAGATACGTAATATTGCCAGGGGTAGAAGGGAGATATTCGACCAAAATATCCAGCACGCCACCGCAGGGCAGGGCAATTCCTGGCTCTAATCCGCCTTCGCCGTAACGCACAATCTGGCTGGCTTGCTGGTATTCACCCTGAGCAATACGCTGCAAAAAATCCTCTTCTACACAGCCACCGGAAAGTGAACCACAAAAATGATTGTCGGCTGTTGCCACCATTAACGCCCCTGGTGAGCGGGGTGAGGAACCGTAGGTATTTAAAACCGTACATAACCAGACGGGTTGTTGTTCCAGCCATTCACGAGCCTGGTAAATCACACTAATATCAAGGTGTTGCATGATTACTCACTCCTTTGAACCAGTTGTGATGGGAGATCAATATCGCGCTGGGAATCGGCATCTTTAATTTCGATGAGGTGCATGGACTCGCCACATAACAACTCACGCGCGCCGTTGTCACCGGTTAACTGACTGAGTTTGCTGTACCAGTTACGGTCGAAGGCCACGGGATGACCCGGTTGCGTGCTAACGCATGGCCGCACCAGCGTGTGAGATTTCAGTGCATCTGCCACCTCCACAAACACAGCCGGTGGAACAAAAGGCATATCCGCAAGATGAATCAGCCAGCCTTGCCAGTTCGCATTTGCGCGAACACCGGCAGCGATCGACTCACCCAACCCAGAACTTTCAATCAGTGTAACGCGAACTTGCTGTGCGAGGCACAACGCTTGAACCTGGCTGTTTTCCGGCCGCGTCACTACATGCACTTGTAGGCCAGAAGCCAGTGCATTACGTAGCGTTTGCGCAAACACGCTGCTGCTGTTGAGCAACGCGTTAAGTTTATTGCCTTCGCCGCCCGCTTTTTTGAAGCGTTCGGCACATCCTGCGGCGGCAATAATAATGCCCGCTTTCATATTCAAGGGTGATTCCTCACTGCCTTCCTGATTACGCAATGCCATGAGTAATTTGCGCAACAATGTTTTTTTTATGAAAATGAGATGTTAATTCTCACATGATTTAGCTTAAATATATATACTTATATTCACTACGGAAATGTATAAGATCTACGCATAATTGTTTGAAAAAAAGACAATAATAATTTTAAACGGGACGTTTTATGAGCAATTTTAATCCATCACGGCGCAGTTTTATTAAACGTGCGGTGGTTGCCGGAGTCGCGGTGTATCTTGCCCCTCTCTATAGCCGTGCTTATGCCGCGCTATTTGAACAAAAAATCCTTCACTCGCCGAACTGGGATGCCAAAAATAAGCGCATCCGTTTCCGAATCGACGGGAAATCAAAAGTGATGGGGCAGAAAGTCTTTGCCCGCGATATTCGCGCGGTAGACATGCCTCATTGGCCGCAGAAACAGGCTCACGCCTTTATTTTGCGCACCACGAAAGCCGATAGGTTGTTTAGCGGTATCGATCTCTCCTTATTGGACGATGATCTGAAACCCGATCGCCTGGTGACTGCCGAAGATCTGGCGCGTGATGGCCTGGCATTCCCGGCGTTCTACGGTGAAGACATGTTGCTGCCGACCGGCAAAACGCCGGCGTATCTTGGGCAAGCTGTTGCCATCCTGATTTACCACGATTTTGCCCGTTTCCGCTTTGCCAAAGACAAACTGAAATTTAAAGACGAAGTGATTCAGTACGGTGCCGAAACCGGCCCGCTGGAACGTGACCCGTGGGGCACATTCCGCTTTGTGCGCGTCGGTGGCGCCACCTCGCAAGACGACGATCATTTCTCCAGCCTGAAAGACATGCCGATTTTCCCGGTATCGATGAAAAAGCATTTGCCGGTCTGGCCTGAAGGGCGAGAAGGCGGCAAGCTGGATCAGGAAGGCATGTATTACGCGGGCATGATTGCAGATGAACTTAAGAACCCGCCTGAAGACTGGCTGGTGCTACAACGCCGCTACACCACGCAATCCATCGACACCGCCGCCCTTGAACCGGATAACGCCAACGGCTGGTTTGATGAAGCGACGCAAACGCTGCATATGGTGGTGCCAACGCAATCCCCGCAGGAAGTAGCTGACGAGATGCCGCGCATGCTGGCAAAACGCACGCAGCCGGTAAAACAGCTTATTCTCCATCCGTGTTACACCGTGGGTTATGGCTCCAAAGATCATTACAACTTCCCGTATTACGGTGCGGTTGCCGCAATGTATGGCGACGGTCACCCGGTACGTCTGGCGAACGACCGTTACGAGCAGTTCCAGAGCGCACTCAAACGCCACGCGTTCGATATGAATTACACCATCGCGGTGAATAAAAAGACCGGTATTCTGCAATCGTTTTTGGGCGATATGACCGCCAACGGCGGCGGACGCAGCAACTTTACCCCGTCAGTCTCAATGGTGGGCGCGACGGCGGCGCAGTCTATTTACTACTTCCCGAAAAGTGATTTGTCGGCGGTGGGCGTGGCTTCACGCGCTATCGACGCCGGTTCCGCGCGCGGTTACGGCACGCTGCAAAGTATGGCCGCTACCGAAATGATGGTGGATGAAATTGCTGACGAGTTGGGAATCGATCCGATTGAATTCCGTATGCGTAACGCGCTGAAATCTGGCATGAAAAACACCCAGGGTGCGATTCCTGCTGGTGCGATTCGTGTTGATGAAGTGCTGGCTAAAGCGGCGAAAAATGAAATCTGGATCAAACGTGCCGAACGGAAAGCCGAATTTGAGATGAAAAACCCTGGTAAACGCTACGGCGTGGGCTTTGGTTGCGTACAAAAAGACTTTGGTACCGGGGCTGAAACCTCCTTTGCGCGCGTAGAAGTCGGTGCCGATGGGCGTATTGTGCTGCATCACAGCGGTGCGGAAATGGGCACCGGTATGTCAACATCACAGTCCGTATTGTGCGCACAATGGCTGGGCAAACCGGCAGACGAAGCGCATTTCTCGGTCACCGACTGGAGTTCGCTGCCGATTGTCACCAGTGGTGACCCATACATTATGTCCCAGGAAGATCAGGACAAACTGGCTGCTGATCCATCCTGGTCACCGTCGTACTGTTCGCCATCGAGTGCCAGTAACTCAGCTTATTACTTCTCGCACAGCACGCGTGAAGCGGCGCGTTTAGTGTTCGAACACGGCTTGTGGCCGGCGGCAATGGCAATCTGGACCACCGGAATTGGCGGCGGCCAGGCAGCACCTTTAGTGGTGCGTATCGAAGACGCCCGCTGGGTAGAAGGCGGTCTAACCGCTGCCGGTATGGAAATTTTAAGCCTTGAGCTGGTGGCGAAAAAAGCCCATGAAATGGGGTTAATGACCGGCGCCACAGTGCATGTCTTTAACCGCTGGCAATGGGCAGAAGCCGATTTCAAAATTGGCGAACAAAGCAAACGCCTGCCGATTGACGGCTTGTCGGTGCGTAACGGCAATGGCGAATTCGTAACGCTTGCTCGTGAACATGTCTACTATCCGCCAACTCAGCGTAACAACGCATCGGTGACCTACTATAGCGCGGTCGGCACACTCGCCGAAGTTGCGGTAAGTCTCGCAACCGGCGATGTCGAACTGCTGAACCATCACTCGATTATGGAGTGCGGCAATTTAATTGTGCCGGAATTGGTATCCGGGCAGTTGCAGGGCGGCCTGGCGATGGGTATCGGCCATGCGCTACACGAATATTTACCTCTCTATGAAGACGGACCGGGCAACGGGACATGGAACTTCAACCGTTATCACCTGCCGCGAGCCAGCGATGTTGCAGTCTGGAAACAGACTGGCGATATCCTCCCCGCACTTTCGGAAACTGACCCACCAAAAGGCATGGCTGAAGTCGTGATGATCCCGGTTGTTGCCGCGATTGTGAATGCGATTGCCGATGCCACCGGCCACCGTTTCCGTGATTTGCCCGTTCGTGCAGAAAATATTCGTGAGGTATTACCATGAGCATCAAAACTAAACCAATGACCCTGACCATCAACAACAAACCGTATGGCCCAATTGATGTGCCAGAAGGGTTGATGATGATCGATTTCCTGCACGAATATGTCTATCTGACCGGCTCTCGCCTGGGCTGCGGACAGGGCATTTGCCACGCGTGTGTGGCGATTGTTGATAACCCAAGCGGCACCAGTGAAGAAGTGCGCACCTGTATTACCGGTGCCCATTTCTTTAACGGCAAAAAAGTCCGCACCGTTGAAGGGCATGCAAAAGTTGATGAGCAGGGCGACGTCGTAGAACTGTCGCCAATTCAGCAGTCATTCCTCGACCACTACAGCTTCCAGTGCGGCTACTGCACGCCGGGCTTTGTTAACGCAGCAACGATTTTTGTCGAGAAACTCAAACGCCAACCGATTGCACGTGAAGAGCTGGAAGGTGCGATTTCACATGCGCTGGAAAACCACATCTGCCGCTGTACAGGCTACGTTCGTTATTACGAAGCGGTGCGTGACGTGGTGCTGAAAACGCCGGGGCTTCTGAAGGAGACGGTGAAATGAAAAAACGTCTCGCACTGATTGTGCTGGCAATTGTAGTCATTCTTGTCGCCATTTTGTATTGGCGGGAATATCGCACTTATGACGGCCCGGTACAAAAAGTCACCGCCAGTAAAGATCAAATCGAACGCGGTAGTTATCTGGCCAAAGCTGCTGACTGTGCGGCTTGCCACACCGCTTCTGGTGGTGCTCCATTAGCTGGCGGCTACCCGCTGGAATCCCCATATGGCACAATTTACGGCAGCAATCTGACGCCTTCTGCCGATTACGGTATTGGCCGCTGGACGAAAGATGATTTCTACAAAGCGCTGACCGAAGGCGTTACCCCAACCGGGCGTCATCTGTTCCCGGCTATGCCTTACACCTCGTACAAAAATATTTCGCGTAAGGATTCAGACGATATTTATGCTTATCTGATGACGCGCCCGGCGGTGGATGTTAAGACGCCGGATAACGAAATGGCCTTCCCGTTCAACCAGCGTATTGCGTTGATTGGCTGGAATATTATGTTCCATGACAAAGATCCGCTTCCTGCAATTTCAACGGGTGATTCACCGGACTGGCATCGTGGGCGTTATCTGGCTGATGTGCTTGGGCACTGTGGCGAATGCCATACCGAGCGCGGTTTACTCGGTCAGATGAAACTCGACAAAGCGATGCAGGGCGGAGAACTCGGCCGCTTTATGGCACCTGATATCACACCAAAAGCATTAGCGCAGCGAGGCTGGACGCCGCAGGATGTACAGCAATTCCTCACCACTGGGATTGCCCCGCAAGGCAGCGCGTTTAGCGAAATGCATATGGTGGTTGACCTCAGTACTCAGCATTTGACGGCTGCCGATCAAAAAGCGATGGCAACGTATTTGATGGGCGAAGCGCCACCAGCGGCAGTGCCTGCAGCACTCGGGAACGGTAACGAAGCCGGGCGGATGACATATCTCGACCAGTGCGCTGGATGCCATGCCCGTGAAGGCGAGGGCAAACCGCACGTTGCGGTGTCGATGCTGAACAACGCGACGCTGCGCCAGCCGGATGCCAAAAACCTGATTGTTTCGGTGCTCGATGGCCTGCCTGCGCAGAACTTCCCGAACGGGGAAAGTATGCAAAGCATGCCGGGCTTTGGTGAGCGCCTGAACGATGAGCAAGTTGCGGAACTGGTGAATTACCTGCGAGTGACATGGGGTGGTTTGCCGGGGGATGTGACTGCCGAGCAAGTGAAGGCGCTGAGGGTGGAGAAGTAAACTGGACGTTTATGCCTGAAGGGTGAATATTCCGTTCACCCGAATGTTCACTGATCCTACATAGGTTAGTGAACGGTGAACGTGCCAGGTGGCTCACGCCAGCCCCCTGGCGCGCCCGGCGATTGACTTGCCGGCGCCAGGATTGCCAAGGAGAGGGCGTTCTCTCCTTGGCACGTTCACCGTTCACCGAAATATGTGGGATCGAATGACGTTCGGGTGAACGTAAAATCACCGCTCCGCCATAGGAAACGCACACCAGGGTGAACGAAATACCACTCACCCCCCCATTTCTAACCGCTCACACACTAATACAACCGCTCACCAAAACTCCCGCTTATTGCAATCCCAACCCATGCCAGCATAGCCCTGAACTTTTTATCTTTGGCTCTGGAGTGGGTTATGCAACACGCACTAACATTTGTTATCGCGACCCTGTGCATTCTTACCATCTGCTATCGCCTTTACGGGGTGTTTTTCGTCCGTAAAGTGTTGAATGCAGATGACTCAGAAATCACACCGTCACATATTCTTGAGGACGGCAAAGACTACGTCCCGACAAAAAAATGGGTTAACTTCGGCAGTCACTTTGCCGCAATCGCGGCAGCAGGGCCGTTAGTAGGCCCTGTCCTGGCGGCACAATACGGTTATCTGCCAAGCTTCTTATGGCTGCTTATCGGATGTGTGGTGGGGGGCGCAGTGCACGACACCGTAGTGCTTTTCGCCTCGATGAAACACCGCGGGAAGTCACTCTCAGAAGTGGCAAAAGCGGAACTTGGTCCGGTGGCTGGCTGGTGTACCGGTCTTGCTATGCTATTTATCATTACCATTACCATGGCTGGTTTGTCGATGGTGGTGGTGCATGCACTCGAACGTAACCCATGGGGCACGTTCGCTGTGTTTATGACTATCCCTGTAGCGATTTGCGTCGGGCTCTGGGAGCGTTATACCGGCAGTATGCGCGGTGCGACCTGGGTTGGGATTATTGTTATCTTCGCCTGCGTGGTGATTGGCCCATACATTCAGGAATCTTCATTTGGCGAGTGGTTGAGTTTACGTGCCTCAACAGTGAGTCTGGTCCTGCCATTCTATGCATTCTTTGCTACCGCGCTGCCTGTCTGGATGCTGCTGACACCACGTGGTTATCTCTCAAGCTTTATGAAAATCGGCGTGTTCGGTGCGCTGGTCGTTGGTGTGGTGTTCATTAACCCGGAAATTCAGTTCCCGGCGGTGACGCAGTTCATCCATGGTAATGGCCCAGTACTGGCAGGTCCGGTATGGCCGTTTATTTCTATCACCATCGCCTGCGGCGCGATTTCCGGTTTCCATGCATTCATCGGTTCCGGTACCACACCTAAGCAAATCGACAAATGGAACGATATTCTGCCCGTTGCTTTCGGTGCGATGCTTGCGGAATGTGTAGTCGGCGTGATGGCGCTTATCGCTGCCACCTCTTTGCATCCTGCTGACTACTTTGCCATTAACTCCTCGCGCGAAGTATTTGCTGGCCTTGGTATGGACGTGGTGAATTTGCCGCAGCTTAGCGAATCTATCGGTCTTGACCTTTATGGGCGTACTGGTGGGGCTGTAACACTTGCCGTCGGTATGGCCGATATCTTTACGCGTATTCCGTGGTTCAGCCATCTGGCATCCTACTTCTTCCAGTTTGTAGTGATGTTTGAAGCAGTATTTATTCTGACAGCCGTAGACTCCGGTACTCGCGTTGCACGCTACTTGCTGCAAGATTTCCTCGGTGATATTTGGCCACCACTCAAACGCACTAACTGGATGCCGGGTGCAATTGGTTGCAGCATCGTCGCTTGCGTCTTGTGGGGCTATTTGCTGAACTCGGGCGATATCAACTCAGTGTGGGCATTGTTTGGTGTTTCTAACCAGCTAATGGCTTCAATTGGTCTGATGATTGGCGCAACCATTATTCTGCGTATGTCAGAAAAACGCTGGTACGTGCTGACCTGCCTGGTGCCACTGTCTTATCTGTATGTGACGGTAAACTACGCGGCTTACTGGATGGTGAAAAACGTCTACTTCAATAGTGCAGCCAAAGGCTTCAACATTTTCAATGGGACGATTTCAATTGTGATGGTGCTGTTGGGGTTGGTGATTATGGTGGCATCGATTCAACGCTGGGTCGTGCTGTGGCGCGCTCGCGGGAATTCAGAACCTATTGAGTTGCTTTCCTGATAGTTAAAGTTGAGGCTGGTCATCCCTGACCGGCCTTTTTACTTACTGAAAAATGACTGAGTTAGCGTGATCGGCGCGGTATTGAATCTTCACGCGCTGGCCGTTCAGGGTGTATTCGGTATACGGGTACACTTCTTTCCAGCCTGCAGCTTTAAGTTTTGCTTCTACCTGGCTGGTAGTTAAGTCCATCAGATCTTTTTTCTCGAGTTTCTTCGCACTTGAGGTACTGGTGCTGTTGACTTGTTGCAGTGCGCCATGTTTATGCGGTGCAGACCATTCGCCACTCATTTCATCACCGCTACGGGTGAAGCTCAGGGTGTAGCCAGCGCCTTTCCACTCTGCGAAATCAGGATTGTTAATGGTTCGGGTCGCTTTTTTACCGTTAATTGTCACGGCTTTATTGTTAACCACGACTTTTACTGAATCACCTGCGCCTTTCCAGCTACCGTTGGCCAAATCGAGTGCCATCGCTGCAGGAGACAACAACATTCCGCCCACCAGGGCTGCTACTGCTACGTTGAATTTGCTCATCATTAACTCTCTTATAAATTAGATCTTCTTAATTATTACCCATTGGGAAAGTTTAAGAAGTGGAATGTATTTTCGTGGCGAGATAATGCTGCCCAGTACGTTAGCAGTTGTTGATATAAATCAATTTCATGAATGTGTTTTCGGTAAGTATTCTTAAAAATAATGATTGGCCAATGAGAGGTGTTTTGACTCTTACATTCGAAAGCCACTGGCGCATGGACGGCCAGTGGCTTTGTTGATTATTCCTCTATTACAGCCTTAGTTGTCGGCTGTTCAAGGATCATCGTTTGTGTCTGGCTAAGGCTAATGCCTGCCGCGCGCAGCATTTTGAGGATCTCATAAAGCAGGTCACTGCGCGTTGAGCTGACCATTCGCGGGCTATTCACATAACCGGTAACACTCAGCACAATCCCGGTTGGCCCCAGTTCTTTAAAGCTGACTGAGGGCTGAGGGTTTTCCAGAATCGATTCATGCAGGTTATACGCTTCGAGCAGTAAATTACGGACTTGCTCAGGGTCGATATCCAATGGGAAAGTCAGAGATATAGTTGCCACACCTTGTGCATTCCCCATCGTAGCATTACGCACGTTTTGCGAAATTAGCTGCGAGTTCGGCACAATTACCGTTGATTTGTCACCTAATTGAATCTCTGTGGCACGTACGTTGATACGCCGAATATCACCCTCAACCCCGCTGATACTAACCAGATCGCCCACCTTTACCGGACGCTCGGTCAACAGAATCAAGCCGGAAATAAAGTTCTTCACAATTTCCTGCAAGCCAAAACCGATACCAACCGACAGGGCGCTGACTATCCAGGCCAGTTTGTTCCATTCAATACCGAGCATCGACAACGTGAGCATGATAATCAGCACGTAACCGACGTTGGTGAACAGCGTTACCAGCGAAGCACGCAGGCCGCGGTCCATATTGGTTTTTGGCAGGAAATCGTTATCCAGCCAGCGACGAGTAGAGCGCAGAACATACCAACCCACCACCAGACACAACACCGCATTAAGTGCATGTGCCGGGATGATGTTCATCCCTTCGAGGCCTTTACCACCCCACATATCAGCGATTTTAGTCAGTAACTCCATTGGCGTCGTAGTGCCGAAGGTACCGTTAAGCAAAGCGACTGCTGCCATTACCAGCAGTGATGTCTTCCCAACCGCTGAGAACAGAGTCGCGGCAAGCGACAGATGGCGGTCGTTGAGACTTAGCGTGCTTTTAAGAATTTTCCCGCTGTGGGTTGACGGGGAGAATACTGCTTCACACAAGTCCACCACGAAGTGAATCAGCAGATACAGGCTGCAAACCACCAGGCCAATCCACAACAATTCAAAGGTGACGAAACGGGCCAGTGGAATGTAGCCAATCAACAGCGCCAGCAAGATAACCAAAGCGGTGAGGCTGATGATGAGGTGAATAAGACCCGCAACGGTTGAACGCGCTTCTGTTTGCTCGCCTTCAGCACGCATTTGCCTGCGTATCCGGTTGACACGAACAGGTGCGATCAGGCAATTGAGCGCAACTAGCAAAGCGGCCAGACCATTACCAAATAACGTGGCATCAATACTCGCTCCAACCAGCGAGTTCAACTGCTCGATGATACCGAAGATAAATATGAAGGCTGCCAGTAAAATCGGGAATGACGCCAACGTTTTTGCCAGCGGGTCGGCAATACCCGGCAGACGCCAGGAAGGGTGACTATTAGATAGCAATGCGATGCCAAGACCGGCAATCACCGCGGAAAAATAGGTCAGCTCGACCAGTTGTCCGGCAAACTCATTAACCCATGGTGAGGTATCAGGCAGGCGCGTGAAGGTATAACACAGCAATTGTATGCTGATACCCAGCGTTAGCGTAGTACTCAAGGTTGTGAAACAGGCAAGGAAACTGCGGCGAAAACGGCCTTGCGGCAGCCAGCGAGGCAGAATCCAGTTCATTGGTTTATCCAGCCCGAAACGACCAAATACCCCAATCCCCAGCGCCAGTAACAGATAGATACCCGAACCTATTCGCCATTCATCGCTCCAGGCCTCGGCCCAGGCATCACTAATCTGAGCGCCAAATTCACCGAAGCGTACAGCGTCTTTGTCGTTGGGTTCGAATACGGGTGACCAGAATTTTTCGCCAAGAATACTGCCGGTATTCAGGGCAATTTGTGTTTTCAGCGCATCGCGGCGCAATCCAGAGATTTGCGAAGAGAGGTTTTGCGCGGCAACTGCAATGGCTTTGGTTTGCTCGATTTGTGTGGTGAGCAAAGTTTTACTGTTGTTCAGTTGTTTGCGTTGGCTTACAACTTGCGGTGTTTCGGCCAGTGCACCTGGTGCCGGTGCCGGTCCAAGAACATCCAACTGTGCCTGAACCTGAGTTAATTGCGGTGCCAGTGCAACGGCGAGCTTATCGGCTTCACTCACCAATTTTTGCGAATCGTCATTTAGGCTGGTGAATTGTTTATCGGTTTTTGCCGTGGACACTCGCTGCTTAAGTGAATCCAGGCGCTTTTGCAACGCGGGAATTACCGTGCTGGCATTGATCTTAACCGGCTCTTCACTGGCTGTTTGCCCAGTAGGGTCATCCGCATGAGACGGGAAAGACATCACCATTAAACAAGACAACAATGCCAGCAGCAGCGGCATTTTTAACATTTTGGGTATCATCAGGACAGATCCAGTGAATCAATAAATTAGCGGCTTAAAAAGAATTTACTAAGAATATCTTGAATTGGCGCTGAGTATACCAGGTTTTATCTGTTTCATTCACCCAGCGTCACCCTTCATGGTGCTTCTTCGTCAGCATCACTCATCCATCCTGAAGTCGTTGGTCGATATCTTAGAAGTTAATAGGACATTACTGAGGCAAGATAAAGGTTTGTTACATGTTATTAAATGTTTATTTGACTTAAATTACTCATCGTCGAAGAGATGGTGTTTTAAATATTAATTTAGACTTCATTGATGACGATAAATAAATATCTCCTTAAGGATTGAGGGGAGGGGATGGACTATCTATGGCCCCGGTTATTCACTGGAATAATGAAGGATGCATTATTCAATAAGGGTAATTAAATAATTAAAGGAATCTCGATGAAATTCAGCAAAATTGCGTCCTCATTGGTTGCAGGTATTGCATTAGTGAGCGGTGCAGCACAGGCCGATGTAGTGACTGTAAATGGCGGTACGGTTCACTTTAAAGGTGAACTGGTGAATGCGGCCTGTGCGGTGAGCACGCAGTCTTCCGATCAAACGGTGAAATTGGGCCAATACCGTACGGCGGAGTTTACTAAAGTGGGTGACACCTCCGCGCAGATCCCATTCACCATCGTGCTTAACGATTGCGATACCACAGTCTCCACCCTGGCTTCTGTCTCATTCTCAGGCCAGACTGATGGCACCGACCCTACGCTTCTGGCGATTAACTCGGGTGACAACAGCACCACGGCAGGTGGCGTCGGTATCGAAATCCTCGATAGCAAATCGAAAGTGTTGACCCCGGATGGTACTGTCTTCTCCACCGCGCAGACACTGATTGACGGGACGAACACCCTGCCGTTCACCGCGCGCTATAAATCTACCGCAGCCATCGCAACAGCAGGCCAGGCCAACGCTGATGCGACATTTGTAATGAAATACGAATAATCAAATTTTGTAGGGATAACGCAAGCCTCAGAAATGAGGCTTCTTTTATTGACGAACAGAAATTCATTATTTCTGAATTAAAGATTTTAATAATAGTAATAATGATGGTGCCGTGTAATGACGACTTTATTTAAACAATGCTCGGCCATAATGCTGTGCCTGTTAATGCTGTGCTTTAATACGCAAGCTGCCGGAGGCGTTGCATTGGGTGCGACACGGGTTATTTATCCTGCCGAGGCAAAACAAACTTCGCTCTCAATTAATAATAGCGATAGCAAAGAACGCTTTCTGGTGAACTCGTGGATTGAAAATAGTGCAGGTGCCAGAGATAAAAGTTTTATTGTCACGCCTCCACTTTTTGTTAGTGAGCCCTCGAGCGAAAACACACTGCGTATTATTTACGCCGGGCCAGCGTTGCCAACAGACCGCGAAACTATTTTCTGGATGAACGTGAAAGCGATTCCTTCGGTCGATAAAAATAATCTCGAAGGCAGCAACGTACTGCAACTGGCGATTTTGTCGCGCATCAAGCTGTTTGTGCGCCCTAAAAACCTGCAAATGCAGCCAGAAGAGGCGCTGAAACAACTGCGCTTTAGCCGCAACGGCGAGCAACTGAGTATTCACAATCCTTCACCGTATTACGTCAGCACGGTCAATCTTAAAATTGGCAACGAGAAACTGGCTAATACCATGGTCGCGCCAAAAAGCGTGTCGCACGTGGTGGTTTCGACCGCGCTAAAAGGTGCTATCTCCTTCCAGACCGTCAATGACTATGGTGCGGTGACGCCTGTGCAAGCGGGCGTAATGCTGTAATGCAGGTAATCTGTGCAACAAGGATATCTGGCAGATGATCAACAAGTCAGTCACCCCGCTTGCGGCGATGATAATGGCCGCGCTATGGCCGGTAATCAGCTCCGGGGAAAGCTACTTTAACCCAGGGTTTTTGTCGGCAGAAGATGCCGCAATGGCGGATTTATCGCGTTTTGAAAAAGGCAGCCATCAGGCACCTGGTGTCTATCGCGTGGACATCTGGCGTAACGATGAATTTATCTCGACCCAGGATCTCCGTTTTATTGCCAGCGACGTCAGTGGCGGAAAAGCAAAATCGAGCGGCCTGGTACCGTGCCTTGACACTGACTGGTTGAAGCGGCTGGGACTGAACATGCTGGCTTATCCGGCGCTTGCGAAGTTTAAGTCCGGGGAATGTGTACCGCTCGCGGTGCTGATCCCTGATTCCGAGACAAATTTTGATTTTGCCAAACTACGCCTGGATATCAGCTTGCCGCAGGCATCGCTGCTTAACAGCGCCCGGGGCTATATACCGCCGCAGGAGTGGGACGAAGGGGTTCCGGCAGCGCTCCTCAACTACAGCTTTACCGGCAACCATGGCAGCGACGACGATAACTATTATTTAAGCCTGCAAAGTGGCCTGAACTACGGAGCATGGCGGCTGCGTAACAGCGGTGCCTGGAACTACACTCGCGCAGATGGCTACCACACTAACAGCTGGAACAACATCAGCACCTATGCGCAACGGACGATTATTCCACTCAAAAGCGAGCTGGTATTAGGTGACAGCAACACAGGTAGCGATGTGTTCGACAGTCTCGGATTTCGCGGGGCGCGGCTCTATTCGGCTGACAGTATGTACCCCGACAGCCTGCAAGGTTACGCGCCAACGGTACGCGGTATCGCGCGTACCCACGCCAAAATCACCATTCGCCAGAACAGTTTTGTGATTTACCAAAGCTACGTTTCACCGGGTGCATTTACCATCAGTGACCTCAATCCCACCTCTTCCAGCGGCGACCTGGAGGTCACTCTCGAAGAAAAAGATGGTACTCAGCAAAAATACACCGTGCCTTATTCCACCGTCCCGTTATTGCAACGGGAAGGGCGGCTGAAATTCGATCTGGTGACCGGGGATTTCCGTAGCGGAAGCGACCAGCAGGATACGCCATTCTTCACCCAGGTCACGCTGATTGCGGGTTTACCCTACGGTTTTACCGCCTATGGCGGCACTCAGCTTGCCGAAGACTACACCGCTGTGGCGCTGGGAGCCGGGAAAAACCTCGGGGAGTGGGGCGCGCTTTCAATGGATGTTACCCACGCTCGCAGCCGACTTGCAGATGACAGCGAGCATCAAGGTCAGTCGCTACGATTCCTGTACGCCAAATCCCTCAGCGGTTACGGCACTAACTTCCAGTTGTTGGGCTATCGCTATTCCACGCGTGGTTTTTATACGCTCGATGAGGTGGCATACAAAAATATCGAAGGCTACGAATACGCCGACGAAGCGGATGGTGGACGCAAAGATGAGCCGGTTGTGCAGAGCTACCACAACTTGCGTTACAGCAAGCGCGGGCGATTTCAAATCAACGTTTCTCAATCACTGGGTGATTACGGGTCACTCTATGTTTCAGGCAGCCAGCAAACTTACTGGGAAACCAGCCAGAACAACACATGGTATCAGGCCGGATATGCCAGCGGCTGGCGCGGGATCAGCTACTCACTTTCGATGTCGTGGAGCAAATCCGTCGGGATCGCCGATAGCGATCGCATTATGGCCTTTAACCTTTCGGTGCCATTTAGCACCTTGCTGGGGCATGGCTATTCGCGCACCAGCACCATCGATCACGCTTACGCCACTTTTGCTGCCAGTAACAACTCAGATGGCGATGCTACCGTGCAAACAGGTATCGGCGGAACATTACTTGAAGACCGAAACCTCAATTACAGCGTCACTCAAGGCCACAGCGACACTAACGGATACAGCGGAAGTGCCACGGCTAACTGGCAGGCTACCTACGGCACATTGGGGCTTGGCTACAACTACGACCGCGACCAACATGACTACAACTGGCAGGCTTCTGGCGGCGTGGTGGGTCACGCAGATGGCATCACGTTTAGCCAGCCGCTTGGTGACACCAACGTGTTAATAAAAGCGCCGGGAGCCAGCGGGGTTGGCGTCGAAAACCAGACCGGGGTGAAAACTGACTGGCGCGGTTACGCGGTGATGCCTTACGCCACGGTATATCGCCACAACCGTATCGCTCTCGATACCAACACCATGGACAACCACACCGACATTGAAAACAACGTCAGCAGCGTGGTGCCAACGGAAGGCGCATTGGTGCGTGCGGAATTTAAGGCGCGTGTGGGCGTGCGGACAATCATCACCGTAACCCGTGGTGGGCGAGCGGTACCGTTCGGCTCTGTGGTGCGCGAAGAAACCACGGGCATCACCAGTATGGTTGGTGATGACGGGCAAATTTACCTCAGCGGCTTGCCACTCCAGGGAAAACTGCTGATTCAGTGGGGCGAGGGTAAAGGATCACAGTGTTTCGCACCATTTACATTACCGCCAGAAAGCCTGACTCAGGCGATCGTCGTGGCGAGTGCGACCTGTTCATAGGATTCAGGGATCTGTTTATGAAATTGATGACATCTTTAGCAGGGGGGGCGCTGTGGATATGTGCGCTCCCGGCGTTTGCCACAGTCTGCCAAAACACCAATGGTGTGCCAGCGGATATTTTTTACGATCTGTCTGACGTATTCACCAGCGCAAACAATAACGTCGGGCAAATCATCACCCTTGCAGAAAAGTCGGGTTGGATCGGTGTCAATGCCACTTGCCCGCAAGGAACCACCGGCAACACCACGATGCGCAGTTACGTGAGTACCTTGCCGGTGCAAGAAGTGATTGGCGGTTACCAGTACATCAAGCTCAATGATTATCTCGAAGGGGCGATGAGCATCACAGACAGCTACGCCGGTCAATTTTATCCGCCACGCAACTATATTCAGATGGGAACCCACAACAATGTGTCCAAACAGCAGCCGTTTCCGGTTCAGGATTCGAAGCTGGTTTTTAAACTCAAAGTGACACGGCGCTTTATCAATATGGTGCCGATTCCACGGCAGACCATGTTTACGGTATATGTCACGACGCGGAACACCGACCCACTCACCACTCCGGTTTATACCATTAGCTACAGCGGCAAAATTGAAGTGCCGCAAAGCTGTGAAATCAACGCCGGGCAAATCGTTGAATTTGATTTTGGCGACATTGGTGCCGCGCTATTTAGCCAGGCCGGAGCCGGGAATCGACCGCAAGGTGTGACGCCGCAAACTAAAACCATCGCTATTAAATGCACCAATGTGGCGGCGCAGGCCTATCTTTCTCTGCGGGTGGAGGCAGAGAAGGCGTCCGGTAATATGATGGTTTCAAATAATAACGATCTCGGGTTTATCGTCGCCGATAGCAGCGGAACGCCATTTATTCCTAACAATTTGGGTAGCAAAATCAATTTCCGTCTTGACGATGCAGCTGCGGCGCAAGTGGGGATTCGGGCCTGGCCGGTAAGCGTGACAGGGAACAAACCGGCGGAAGGGCCGTTTAGTGCGCGGGGCTATTTGCGGGTGGATTATGACTAAAATTGCAATGCTGCTGTGGTTGGCAGCAAGCCTTGTGAGTCATGCTCAGGCCGACACTTCGCTCGGTGCCATCAATATAGAACTGCGTGGCAACGTGGTGGATTTCAGCTGTTACGTCGAAATTGGGGATGACAATAAAACAGTGCAGCTTGGGCGTTGGCCGACCAAACAACTGCGCACCGCAGGCAGCACTACGCAAAGCATGCCGTTCACGTTGAAGCTTAACGGCTGCCCACCGGGTGCTGCGTCCATCACCTTTTCTGGAAAGCAAGCCACGGGCAACGCCGGCTTGCTGGGGCTTAATAACACGAGTGGGGCGACAAATGTGGCCGTCGAGTTGCGCGATAAAGATAAAACCCGCCTGCCTCTTGAGGAGGCAAGCCAGGATGTGCCAGTTGATGCTAACGGAAATGCGGAATTAACCTTTTTTGCGAATTACATCGCGCTTGCCGATAACCCACAAGCCGGGCAAGCCGACGCAGATGCTACGTTTATGATTAGTTATTATTAGAAAACCTCTTAGGCATCATTAAATTAAATAAAAACCGGACGTCAACCCGGTTTTTTGATTTAAAACAGTGATTGGGCGTGCAGTTATAATAGCTCTTTTACTCGGGCGTAATCGATAAGTTCGACAATCGATGATACATGCAGCTTGGAAAATATATTAGATTTATGTGCGCTGATGGTTTTGTTACTCAGCAGAAGTTGTTCGGCAATTTCTTTATTGGATAGACCATTGGCCAGGTAACGTAATACGGTTATCTCTCTATTAGATAATGGCGTATCGTCAGTAACTCCGCTGCGTGAACCCGGATTACTGATTAACTCCAGCGTTTCGGAGGGGAAAAATGAATACCCTGCAAGCAACATTTCAACCGCATGATAGATATCCTCCTGCTCCTTCCTTTTACTGACAAACCCATTTGCACCGGCCTGAATAGCACGGCCCGCATAAAACCTTTCAGACTTGGAAGATAAGAATAATATCCGAGTGTCAGCCTGTATGCTCTTGATTCTTTTTAATAAAGTGAAGCCGTCAATAGACGGCAGTTCAATGTCGAGAATCACCAAATCGACAGGGTTAGACCGTATATAGTTAACTACCTCCCGGCTATCGTCGGTTTTCATCACCACATCAATATTTTTATTTTTCTGTAGCAGTACCTCTATCGACATTCTGACAATAGGGTGTTCGTCCATAATAATTACGGATGCAGGTTTCATATTCTTGCCTCTAATTTTTTGAGGAACATATCGCATTGACGCAAAGTCACTGGCGGCGAAAGTGAAAAGGTGTTTCACTATTTCGTGTTTTATAATGTATGCAAGATGCTCCCTTGAACTTAAACACTTCCTTCATAAGTACTATTTTCTAATTGCTACGAGTGAAACAAAGAGAGTTATTTCAGTAAGAAAAACAATCTATTCATATTAGATAAATGAATAGATTGATTATACAGCCATATTATTTAAGAAAAAGGCCACTGTTATGCTCGGGGAATAATGCTGTGATTAAATTCTAATTAAATTGGTTAATTAATTGTTATTTGGGGAATGCATCTGTGTTAAGTGAAATATTTGGGAAAAAAGATTGTTTTGAACATGAAGAATAGTGCGAAGTCTCGAATGTTTCCTATTTGTTATCCGTAGCACAGAGTGATTACGTGGTTAATCGTCGGGAAGCGGCATAGTTTGCGGGGAACTGATTTTCCAGGAATAGTTGTAATTGTTAATAAACGGTTCCAATTTAACAAAATTGGAACATTGAAAATAAGTCGTTTCCTAGCTTTCACTCGGAAGGCGGTTAGTTAGCGCGGCTACACTTTTGAGGATGACGCGCAGGACAATTTATTCAGCAAATGTATTAATGATTTGTTGTTCCCTGCTCCAATACGAGCGGCAACCCGCCCAAGAGTGTAAACCACAGAGTGGTAGGGTTTGTGAAATGAGGCGGCAATGGTTTTCAGCGACTCTCCTTTTGCCACGGCCAGCAGAATATTCCATTCACGCTTTGAAAGTGGGACTAAGTGTGACCCATCCTGAGCAATGGACCAATCTTGCCGGGCTCGCTTTTGAGTCAGCAGAATAAGCAGATCGGTAATTCTCAGTCGCCGTTCCACCACAGGGAAGATTGATGCCGCATCGATCAGTCGGGCGACTTCCATACAACGGCAGGCTGTCAGTTGCATCATATTTAGGCGTGGCCAGGTTTGATGCCATTGTCTGATCATATTTAGCACATCAATTGCTGGCTCGCTTACGCCATCCAGATCGATGAACACTCGCGGTTGTGGGGTTTGTTGAAGCATCACTTCAGCCTCCTCCAGGTTTACACAGACGTGAGTTCGCTGGAACTTAAAAAAGTGCTCAGTCAGTGCCAGCGACAAGTAGTAGTCACTGGTCACAAGTATGATATCGAGTGGTTCCGGCAACTGCTTTGCATACATTTGCTGTTGTAGAGACTCAATGCGGTCAAAGACAATTGGGGTCAACCGGCTATGAAAATGTGTCAGATCGCCATTTTTGATGCGTCGAAATCTACGTTTGCGCGCGGCTATGTACAAATCTTCAGTAACCCGCAGCACAAAGAAAAGGTTTGTGGATAGTGATTCGGGCGTGAGTCAGTGGTGCATCAATCATCATTTCCATCTTTTTTCATCAACAGCACCTGTCAGTGCTGAAATATACTCTTTGTCAATACCGCTGATAATCGTAAGTTAATTTTATATAGCTTACGATTATATCGTTGCGATAAATCCTGACATGAAATAATGATGTTAGATATTAGAATTGACTTAAGTAAATATAAGGGGTTTCTTAAAACAATAACCAAGGGAAGGGAGGTGGGTATTTATATCCAGACGGTTACCGCCTGGATATAAATGTCTATAATAATGACGGTATGAAATTTTGGTTAGGGAGCATTTTTTCGCAAGGTAGGTACTCCTGCCATTGATTGCGCCCATTATTTTTTGCTTGATACAAAGCCAGGTCAGCATATTTAAACAACGTCTCATATTTTTGACCTTCAGACCAGGCGGCCATACCAGCGCTAATTGTTAGTGGGAACGGCTCATTATCAATAGAAAGAGGGTTTCTGGACAGTTCATTAACAATGGTATTAGTTAATTCCTGGTGATTTATCTCAGGAGTATTAGTGAGCAACAGGGCAAACTCTTCGCCGCCTACGCGTCCAAATAATTGACTGTCGGGGATACACTGTTTTAATCGCTGGCAAAAGGCAACGAGAACCTTATCTCCCTTTTGATGCCCCCATACGTCATTTATTTTCTTGAAAAAATCAATATCAATTAAAACCATTGAACAGATATCGCCCTTGTTCAATGACGACGTAATAGCCTCAGCTGCTTTAGTAAATGCCCGGCGATTGAGAATACCGGTCAAATCATCGTGATTAGCAAGTTGGGATAGCTTAGAAAAAAGTTTATCTCGTTCAGAAATGGCAACCGCAATTGTAAGCGCACAAAGCGCCAATACTGCGACAATCGTCCTGACTGCAGAGATGTAGATATTCTCGGAAAAATGTAGATAACCATGTGTAGAGTGAATGATCCACATAAAGAAGAATGCACCATTCATACTGATACCAAAGGTTGTTAAAAATAGATTACCTGAAAGTGCCAACCATATTATGGTTGGAATAATTAGTATTGACGCCATCAGGAAATATATTTTGTCTTTTATAAAAACAAAAGCAAACAATAATAAAATAGACGGGATAATATGTAAGAATGCATTAAAAAAATCATTTGCGAAAGATTTAAGTATTCTTGGGGCTGCCAAAATGACTGGTAAAAACACTATGAAATCAAGCGACTCGTTTAAATACCAATAAAATGCTGTCTGTAAAAAAGCATTATCATACAGAGCAAATAATGCCCCTAATCCTACTAACGAACCTATGATAAGAGAGGGTTGGCAGAGCAATAACCATTGCGGAACGCTATGCAAGCTACCCAGCCATTCGCCTTCTTCAGTACGCGTAGCAAAGCGTTGCAGGGTAATATAACCTATTGAAATTGTGATAACATTTGCAATGGTCATCAATAAAACCTGGTTAAGGCTTGTGCCGATTAATAAATCTGGCAACACCATGCCGGCGCAACAAATTAAATAATGTTGCCAGTTAACATGTTTGTAGAAGCGTAATAACACACCAATGGTTATAGCATTGGTCAACCAAACTAAAGAAAATGGGCCATTAACTCTTTCAATAATACCTATGAAGGTTGTCAGCGTAGTGACTATAAATAATGTTATTATTGGATAACATTTATAGAAAAATTTCTTCAGCGTAAGTATCATTTCAGGTTACTTCCCAATCTAACTATCAACACATTAGAGAAATATATGAATTCAAGTGTCTATTAATTACGACCATAGAGACTCAATTGGGACAGGTTTCCCGGTATGATATCCCTGCAACCACTCTATTCCCATCGTTATTAGCATTTGTTTTATTTCTTCATTTTCAACAAATTCCGCGACAACTTCCAGACTTTTATATTTAGCCGCTTCACAGAATGACATGACGATTAGTCGGTCAAACTTATCTTCAACAACATTGCGAATAAAGGAGCCATCTATTTTCAGTATGTCGACATCTAATGTTTTTAGACGAGAGTAACTGGATGCTCCTGTACCAAAATCATCAATCGCAATTTGGCATCCCAGTTTGCGTAGCTCCTGCAGAACACGGGATGCATTAATACTATCGATAATATCTGACTCTATGATTTCAAATATTATGCGATCAGGACGTATTAAATAGTTCTTTAAAAGAACATTCAGTCTATCCAGAAAATCTTTTCTACATAGCGACTGAGGTGTCAAATTGATGGAGAAACGAGTCTCAGATTCAGTTTTATTTATGGATTGCATAAATTGAAATGTTTGTTCAATAACGGTCAGATCTACTTCCGCAAGCAATCCTGCTTCTTCAGCCACTGGTAGAAAAGTATCCGGGAAGAATATCTTGTTATTGATTGTCTTCATTCGAATAAGAATTTCATAATACTGGCTGCTGTTTTTAGTTGAAACTATTGGCTGAGCAACGAGCATAAATGATTTACGGTCTATCGACTTTTGCAGAAGATGGCGTATAGCTCCCGAACTGATGGTTTGATCACCGGGGGATATGACATTAAGTGCTTCAGCTTTACCTTGCTTTAGCGATTCATAAGTACGGGCATTAAGCTGGCCCACGACATAAGAAAGGTTATTGATGCATTTTCCGTATGCCATGTACGCGATGCCAAAATTGAGGCCCAGCTCCATTTCTTCCCATGAAAAACGGAAAGATGACATCGCTTTATAGTAAGGATGAATAATATTGTCATCAACTTTGTTAAGGCGCAGAAGAAGCCCATATCCAGGGCTGTAATACATTTTTTCATTATCCAGAAGCAATGGGCTTAAATAAGAAGAAACAGCCTTAACGAATTCGAAGCGAAACATTATTCCATGAGTTTGTGTTAGCGTGTTTAATTCTGGACATTGAATAATACATAACCCAGCATGTGGGTAACGAACTATATCATTTTTTAAAGCAAGAAGATTAGGTAAACCAGTGTGGGGCTCTGATAAAGAAATTCTCTTGAGGCTTCTTATATATTTTAAAATGCGTGTAACCAATACACCAACAATAACAATTGTTAGTGAAAATGTAAAAATCATAGAGCAGGTTAAAGCCAAATGGCTAACATAATGACTAAAAGTAAACTCATTGTTTATTGATATGTAATTATCAATGTAGTCACTCAATAAAATGAGCATGACGACCCAAAGAGGGGACATTAGTGCATGGCCGAGACAAATTGCCCCCCAGAGCATTACCGGTAAAAGCCATACAATAGTGTAATCTGTATATATTAAAGTATCGCCTTGTAAATAAATCAGACAATACATGATTCCGACTACCAACAATGCCCAGAGTAATTGATAAATTGCCCGCGGCCCAGAAGTGATTAATTTTTTTAATTGTTTTAAGTAATTGAAAAACCATAGCGGCTGGTAGCAAGCCCTAAGAATGAGATAACAAAATGGGGTGCCTGTAATACAGGATGTCAACATCCATTGCACATTAATCAGTGTGGGGATACTAAGAATGTTGACTTCTGATATGAAATGAAATTTTAGTAATAACCATTGTTGAATGACTGTAAAAATAAGGGTGTTAAAACATATCAACCAAAGTATGCGCTGGGCACTAAGGCTACTGCGTCCGAAACTGACGGCCCCACGCTTACCAGCAGCATAAAAATAGACTTTAGTACTGATTAAAGCCGCTATGAGTTGAGATATTGTGCCAAGGAGGTGGGGTAAAGGCTGTGTATGAACACTATACAGGGCAAACAAAATGAGAACAGGGATTGCTTTTTTGTTATACAAAATGAGCAGCGCGGAAATTACTGGCAACGTGAGATCGTAGAGCCTGATAGTTGTACCAGAAATCTCAATGCTATTACTCAGTTTATCCGCAAATGAATACAGAAGAGCAAATGAAAGGCAGAGCACGAAGTATTTTTTTAAGTTTTCAGGGCGTGCCAAATGCATCAATGGAAAATTTTTCCATTGATTGAATACTGTACTTTTGCTGATCTTTGAGTTTCTTTTAGTTAACTCAGTTTCCATGACCACAGGTGTGTACATTTTTACAAGAAAACTTCTAATCCCCATGGTACTTACTCTCAATGATTTACTTTTCGATTATAAACAGTCTAATGATAGCCATGAGGTTTTAATCTTATCCGTGATTCATTCAACAAACACTAAACCAATAAGTTGCTATTAATTTTCATATAGATTTTAGTAACTAGTCAAACGGAATATATGATTAACCAAAAACAAATGTTATTAACATGCTGCGAATGTTGTTTTATGATGCTAATATGTTTTATTAAGGTTTAAAAATTAGTTGATATATTTCCATTGAGTAATAGTGTGAAGCATAAGTAAGTGAATTGAAAATATATCCAGAAATAGACATTTCTTTAGCAAGGTTATGATTCTAATACATTCCTCAAGTCACATGATGTCTTGAGCAACTAATTATTTATCGCCCTGTTCTTAAACAATCGTCAAATTGCGTTAATACTTTATCCATTTCTTTTGAGTAAGGAGTTTGTAAGTTTAGCTTTAAATAAGGAATCGGTTTATTAAACCAGACATCATGGATCTTACCAAAATCTGGTGATTTTCTAATTTTACAAAGACTCTGATTTACCAGTGACTTAAATTCTTTGTCATCGTGCGGCAGTAGTATGACAAAGAACTGTGGTTTCCCAACACCTTTATCGCTAATTGAAAATAAATTTTTATCGCTCTGAGCCTCAATGATTTCTTTTAATGAAATATCGTTGATAAAAGCAGCCGATGTTTTGCCACTGCGCATCAGTTCAAAAGCTTTCTCCATGGTTGGAGTCGTAATAACGAATAAATTGAGATTCAACTCACGATTGGTCTGGTTAAGCGCAAGAGCATCAACTGATCCCGAAGTTACACTAACAGTATGACCCGCTAATTGATCAATGGATGATATCTTTTTGTTCTTTAAAGTTGCGAATCGTGTATATGAATAAGTATAGGGGCTTGAATAGTCTGCAATCGTTTTCCATTCAATAACGTTAGCATTAACTGAACAGATCATATCTACCTTTTTCTCACGCAATAATTCATCTCTTTCTGGCAGATATTTGTTCTCAATATAATTAACTTTTAAATCCGGTATGTTCAGATGTTTGCTGATATCACTAACGATAACATTACATAAATCGATAACATAACCAACAACTTTGCCATCCGATGCTACATAAGAAAAAGGTGGGGCATCACGATAGGCGATGTTTATTTGATGAGTTTTTGTGATGCTCTCTATTGTCTTTGAAAGCTGAGCTTGAGCAACAGAGACAAACAGCCCAGAAACAAGAAAAACACACATATTTAACCAATTGAATATTTTAGTACTGCTATTTTTATCAAGTAAAACTTTGTTATCGATATTCATATAGGATGTTAATTTTATGTTTTTTTATAAGAAAAGATCATAGGTAATTATATGTTTCTAGTTATACACATAAAGCATGCTGTTGCCAATTTCATTATAACGAATCAGATAGTTCCGAGGAGTGATTTAGTATGTTTTAAATACATCGCGATCATTTAATGGTCAAGTTATTTCAATGTGTTAACAGTGTTTTGTGAGATTAAATAATCCATGGAAATAATTTTACTGGTTGGTAAAAATAATAAATGATGAACTCGTTAACTATGCTCAATTAATTTTTTAGATTTATGTTAATAGGTGTGGGGCGGTGTTTTCATTAATAGTCAAATCCTGATAAAGATGATGCTTGAGAGAGTTGGTCACTATTTCACTGTGCGCACTTAGATTAAGAACTTGTTTGTCTGACTTCCTGCTGGCATTATCCTGAGCAGGGATTAACGGGGCGTTAATCGCAAGTAGTTGATTTTGAATTAAATGACTCGGGGTGCCCTTCTTTGTGAAGGCTGAGAAATACCCGTACCACCTGATCTGGATAATGCCAGCGTAGGGAAGTCAGATGCCTGTCAGGTCATCCCTTCTTCACGCCGGGCAGGAGCTTTTAATATGCAGCCTGACCTGCTACCCGGCCACCTTTCCGTGTCGGTTTTACACAATTTACATCACGCTTCTCCTTTGGTTCACTGCATGACTAACGATGTGGTGCAGAGTTTTACCGCCAACGTTTTGCTCGCTATTGGCGCGGCTCCGGCAATGGTCATTGAGCCAGAAGAAGCCGCACAATTTAGCCCTATAGCCTGCGCTCTACTCATCAATATCGGCACACTCACCTCTGAGCGCAGTACCGCAATGCTTGCTGCCATTCATGCTGCGAACCAATCTTCTATCCCCTGGGTGCTCGACCCCGTGGCCGTCGGTGGCCTGGAGTTTCGTACACAATTTGCACGCGCGATCCTTGAATTAAAACCGGCCGCAATTCGTGGTAATGCGTCGGAAATCATGGCGCTTGCGGGCGAGCACAGTGGTGGGCGAGGTGTGGACAGTACTGAAGAGGCGCTTTCAGCTCTACCCGCGGCACTTAAGCTTGCCCAGATTACTGGTGCGATTGTTGCGGTAACAGGTGAGGAGGATTACGTCACCGATGGGGAAAATGCATGGAGTATTGCCGGTGGTGGCGTGTTGATGACGCGTGTTGTCGGCACAGGATGTGCACTTTCCGCAGTTGTTGCTGCCTGTTGTTCATTGCCTGGCTCCCGGTTAGACAATGTCGCTTCCGCCTGCCAGTTTATGAAATGTGCTGGCGAACAGGCAATTGCTGCAAGCCGCGGGCCTGGTAGTTTCACTCCAGCCTTTCTGGATGCGCTTTACGCACTAAATGCGGAGGCTCTGGTATGAAAGGAGTTAAACGCATTAACGCGCTAACTATTGCAGGAACCGACCCAAGTGGTGGCGCGGGTATCCAGGCTGACCTTAAAACGTTCTCGGCATTGGGCGCGTATGGCACCAGCGTTATTACCGCGCTGGTTGCACAAAACACACGTGGAGTGCAGTCGGTTTATCGTATCGAACCTGTGTTTGTCGCAGCCCAACTTGACTCTGTGCTGAGTGATGTTCGAATCGACACTGTCAAAATCGGCATGCTGTCAGAAACAGATATTGTTGAAGCCGTGGCCGAGAGGTTGGCATTTTACCAAGTCAAAAACGTGGTGCTTGATACGGTCATGCTGGCGAAAAGTGGCGACCCGTTGCTTGCTCCTTCTGCTGTAGAAAGTTTACGTCGCAGGTTATTACCGCAGGTGGCATTGATTACCCCGAACTTACCCGAGGCAGCAGCTCTGCTGAATACGGTACACGCTCGCAACGAACGTGAAATGAAAGAGCAGGGGGATGCGTTGCTGGGGATGGGATGTAAGGCCGTGCTGATGAAAGGCGGTCATCTTGATGACGCTGAAAGCCCAGATTGGTTGTTTACTCGAAGTGGAGCGCAGCGTTTTACTGCACCACGTGTGCAAACGCGTCATACGCATGGTACGGGCTGCACACTGTCCGCCGCACTTGCGGCACTTTATCCACGCTATAACGACTGGCCTCAAACTATCACTGCAGCGAAAAAATGGCTGTCTCAGGCATTAGAACATGCGGATTCGCTGGAAGTGGGCAACGGAATTGGACCAGTTCATCATTTTCACGAGTGGTGGTAATGGCGTAAATCTCCTCCGGGCATAAAACGTTACACCGTAAAACAAACCGAAAGTGCTCCCGTAGGTGGCGAATACCGTGAGTCACGGCCAGGATTATGTCTGCCTGTTTTAATGAATGCAGGCCAGGAGAATCCATCCTCAGCGGGCAGGGTGCTCGCTGAATTTACGGGAGCGTATTATGACTGATATTGCGCAGCTGCTTGGCAAAGATGCCGACAGCTTGTTACAGCATCGTTGTATGACTATTCCGGCAGACCAGTTGTATCTGCCTGGTTCGGATTATGTAGACCGCGTGATGGTGGATAACAACCGCCCGCCTGCAGTGCTACGAAACATGCAAACGCTGTATAACACCGGGCGGCTTGCTGGCACTGGCTACCTTTCCATTTTACCGGTCGATCAGGGTGTTGAACACTCCGCTGGGGCATCGTTTGCGGCAAACCCTCTCTACTTTGACCCGAAAAACATAGTTGAACTGGCGATTGAAGCGGGTTGCAACTGTGTCGCTTCAACCTATGGCGTGCTGGCATCGGTATCGCGACGTTACGCGCATCGCATTCCTTTCCTCGTCAAACTTAACCACAACGAAACGCTCAGTTACCCAAATACTTTCGACCAGACGTTATATGCAAGTGTTGAGCAGGCGTTCAATATGGGCGCGGTGGCAGTGGGGGCGACCATTTACTTTGGTTCGCCAGAGTCACGTCGCCAAATTGAAGAGATTTCAGCGGCGTTTGAACGCGCACATGAGCTGGGGCTGGTCACTGTTCTTTGGGCATATCTGCGTAACCCGGACTTTAAAAAAGACGGTGTGGATTACCACGTAAGTGCCGATCTCACTGGCCAGGCAAACCATCTGGCCGCCACTATTGGCGCGGATATTGTGAAGCAGAAGATGGCGGAAAATAATGGTGGCTACAAGGCGGTGAACTTTGGTTATACCGATGACCGTGTGTACACCAAACTGACCAGCGATAACCCGATAGACCTGGTGCGTTACCAACTGGCCAACTGCTATATGGGTCGCGCAGGGTTGATTAACTCGGGTGGTGCCGCTGGAGGTGAAACCGACCTGACAGATGCAGTGCGTACCGCTGTCATTAACAAGCGTGCGGGTGGCATGGGGCTGATTCTGGGGCGCAAAGCCTTTAAGAAATCTATGTCTGAGGGTGTTAAGTTGATTAATGCTGTGCAGGATGTGTATCTGAACAGCAAAGTGACTATCGCCTGATTTTCTGCGTATTGCTGGCGGGTTAGCGCAGCGACGCCCGCCGAAAACTTCCCCACATCCATCAGTTACCTTCATCACAGTTCCGTAACATTTTGTGAAAAGCATCACGCCCCCCTGGACATATGTCCAAAAAATCACGCGCATTTAAGCACCTTTGAACGAGGCGGAGGTGAATTTTTACGCATAGAGTAAGTGATGAAACGCTGTTTTAAATTAACAAAGGGACAATAACAGCCGTGAAAATAGAATCCGTAAACGTAACCGTTTTTACTTACCCAACCCGCCGAGTTTCTGACAGTGCAGGCCATTCTCACCCGGGTCCGGAAAGCCTTGCGAAAATGGCGATGCTGACGATCACCACCGATGAAGGTGACTGTGGTTACTCTTTCGCGCCACCGGAAGTGGTGCGCCCTTATGTCGTCAATGCCTTCTTCCGTAAAGTGCTAGTCGGGCAAGACCCGTTTAACCGCGAGCGCATCTGGCAAGACCTGGTGCACTGGCAGCGTGGCAGCGCACACCAACTTACCGAACGTGCGCTCTCATTTGTTGAGCAAGCACTGTGGGATTTAATTGGCCGCAAACTGAAAGTGCCGGTCTACAAATTGCTTGGTGGATTCCGCGACAAAGTACCGGCTTACGGCAGCACCATGTGCGGCGACGAACTGGAAGGCGGTTTATCTACGCCAGACGAATTCGGCCAGTTCGCTGAAAAGCTGGTCGCTCGCGGCTATAAAGCCATCAAACTTCACACCTGGATGCCACCGGTTGCCTTCGCTCCAGACCCCAAAATGGATGTTAAAGCCTGTGCCGCCGTGCGTGAAGCCGTTGGCCCGGATATCGATTTAATGCTTGATGGCTACCACTGGTACAGCCGTAGTCAGGCGCTCTACATTGGCAAGGCGCTGGAAAAACTCAACTTTGCCTGGTTCGAAGAGCCGATGGAAGAAGAGAGCATGGCGTCTTACGTCTGGCTTTCTGAGAACTTATCTATCGACGTTGTCGGGCCAGAAAGCCTCGGCGGCAAACACCATAGCCGTGCAGACTGGGTAAAAGCCGGCGCGTGCGACATTCTGCGTGCGGGGGCGAACGGCGTTGGTGGTATTTCACCAACCATGAAAGTTGCTGCTCTTGCTGAGTCCTTCGGCATGGACTGCGAAGTTCATGGCAATGGTGCGGCAAGCCTCGCAGTAGTAGGCGCAATTCGTAATTGCCGCTGGTACGAGCGTGGTTTACTGCACCCGTTCCTTGAATACGATGAGCCAGCAGCGTACCTGAACAGCATCGTTGACCCGATGGATGCCGATGGTTTTGTGCATTTGCCACAGCGTCCGGGCCTGGGTGAAGACATTAATTTCTCGTATATCGAAACGCATACCGTAAGCAAAGACTAACAGCCGTAAAAATAATAAGCCCGGCGCGAAAGACGCCGGGGAATACTGACCCTACAAAACGGTATCTATCATGAATCGAAGCTCCCGACTGGGGGCGTGGCTGCTCACGCTCCTGTTCATGTTCGGTAGTAGCTCGGTGATGGCGAAAACGCCACCTGACCAGCTGATCATCGGCATGAATATGAATAACCTGCTCACCCTCGACCCGGCCGCCATGACCGGTAACGAAGTGGTGGGACTGGTGGTAAACCTCTATGACTCGCTGGTGGAGTTAGACCCGGCGAAACTCACCAACGTGCGCCCGGCACTGGCAACCTCCTGGGATATCTCGGAAGATGGCAACCGCCTGACGTTCCACCTGCGTGATGGTGTGAAATTCCACTCTGGTAACGAACTCACCGCAGACGACGTGGTGTGGTCAATGCGCCGCGTTTTACACCTCAATTTGGCGCAGGCATCAGTATGGAAATCCTACGGTTTTAGCAAAAAGAACGTTGATGATCATGTCAAAGCACTGGACGCTTCAACGGTTGAAATCACGCTGCCTAAAGCCAACGACCCACAGCTGGTTATCTATTCGCTGGCCGCACTCGGAAGTATCGTGGTGCTGGACAGTAAAACGGTAGAACAGCATGTACAAAACGATGACTGGGGCAATCGTTGGCTGACGACCAACGAAGCGGGTTCTGGGCCATTTAGCCTTGATGTGTGGCAAGCAAAAGATGTATTGCGTATGAAGCGTAACCCGGATTACTGGCGCGGCGCGCCTAAACTCTCCCGCGTGGTATTCCGCCACTTCCAGGAGTCGCAAACTTTACGGCTGATGATCTCCAAAGGAGATCTGGATATTGCCAGCAACATGGCGGTATCTGACGTAAACGCCTTGCGAAAAGATCCCGATTTGACCGTCGATGCCGTAAAAAAAGGCACCATTTATTACGTTGCCATGAGCATGAAGGAAGCGCATTTCGCCAACCCGAAAGTGCGTGAAGCTGTGCGTTATCTGATTGATTATCAGGGTATCAATAAAGCATTGATGCCGGGATACGGCGTGCTGCATCAGCGTCCAATTCAATCAGGTATGCCTGCAACGCTTCCGAACCCAGGCTATGCGCTGGATATTCCACGGGCCAAAAAACTGTTGGCTGAAGCCGGTTATCCTGACGGGTTTGATACCACGCTGCGCGTGTTGGCGGACCAACCCTTCCTGAATATCGCGATTGCGGTGCAATCCACGCTGATGCAGGCGGGAATCAACGCGAAAATCGTGACCGGCACGGGCAACCAGATTTACGGCGCAATGCGCGAGCGTAAGTTCGACATGTTGGTTGGGCGCGGCGGCAGTGGCGTAGAACCGCATCCACATTCCAGCCTGCGCTCTCTGGTCTACAACCCGGATAACAGTGACGCGGCTCGTCTGACTAACTTCCAGGGTTGGCGTACCAGCTTCTATGACAAAACGCTGAACCAGCAAATCGATAAAGCTCTCGTGGAGCGTGACCCAACTAAGCAGCGTGAAGAGTATCAGGCGATTCAGACCCGTTATGACGAGTTGATCCCTGCATTATTGCCGCTTTCACAAATGGTGGATTCGGTGGTGGTACGCAACGAAGTGCAGAACTACCAGCCGCACCCATCAGCCACCACTTTCCTGCGTGATGTTTATAAAACGCCTGCTGCTGAAAATGGGGAGAACAAAGGATGAGCATGATCTTGCTGGCTCCGGGCGGCCGTGTCCGGCGTTTTTCAAAGCGCTTAAGCCAGGTGCTGGTCACCTTGTTTGGGTTACTGCTGCTTACCTTCTTTATTGGCCGCGTCATGCCAATCGACCCGGTGCTGGCGATTGTCGGCCCGGATGCAGACCAAAGCACTTATCAGCAGGTTTATCACCAGTTAGGGTTTGATCAATCGCTGGCTACTCAGTTTTGGATTTACCTTGGTGGTTTGCTGCATGGTGATTTGGGCAATGCGCTGCTGACTGGGAAACCGGTGGTTGACGACATTCTGCGTGTCTTCCCGGCAACGCTTGAACTGGCGACGGTGGCGATTATCGTCGGTGCGGGGCTTGGTATTCCGCTTGGCGTCTGGGCGGCGGCTCGCCGTAACAGCGTGGTCGATTATGCCGTGCGTATCATCAGTCTTGCGGGTTATTCCACGCCGATTTTCTGGGTTGGGATGATGGGACTGCTGCTGTTCTACGCCTGGCTGGGTTGGGTGGGCGGCGCAGGGCGTATTGATTTAGGGCTGGATGGCATTGTGCCGCGCCGTACAGGTTTGCTGTTAGTGGATGCGTTGCTGGCGGGAAACAGCGCGGTGTTCTTTAACGCGCTAAACCATCTGATTCTTCCGGCTTCTCTGCTGGGCTTCCATTCGCTGGCCTATATCAGCCGTATGACGCGCAGCTTTATGCTGGCTCAACTGTCGCAGGAATTCATTATCACCGCACGCGTCAAAGGGCTGACCGAGCGCCAGGTTATCTGGAACCACGCGTTCCGCAATATTCTGGTGCAGTTGCTGACGGTGGTGGCGCTGGCCTACGGCTCTTTATTGGAAGGGGCGGTGTTAATTGAAACTGTGTTCTCGTGGCCGGGTTTTGGTTCTTATCTCACCGGTAGTCTGCTGCTTGGCGATATGAACGCGGTGATGGGTTGCGTGCTGGTGGTGGGAGTGATCTTTGTGTTGCTGAACCTGCTGTCCGACATGCTCTACCAACTCTTTGATCCGAGGACAAAATCATGACTGTCTCCTTTGGAACACCACAACTCACCGCCGCCGACGAGCGTTCATTACGCTTCAAACGAGCCGGTCTGCGGGCTGTTGGGTTTATTGGCAAAATGGCGCGCAATCCACTGACGGCGATTGGGGGAGGGATTGTTTTCCTGTTGTTGCTGGTGGCAATTTTCGCCCCATGGATAGCGCCTTTTAACCCGCTGGTGCAGGATTTGAATAACGCGCTAACCGCACCCAACGCCACGCACTGGTTTGGCACCGATGAGTTTGGTCGCGATATTTTTAGCCGCCTGGTTTACGGCTCACGCATCACGCTTTACATCGTATTACTGGTGTCGATAACCGTAGGTCCGCTTGGCTTGCTGCTCGGAGTGACCGCCGGTTACTTCGGCGGAAAAGTCGATATGGTATTGATGCGTGTAACCGACATCTTCATTTCGTTCCCAAGTCTTGTACTGGCACTGGCATTTGTTGCAGCACTCGGCCCCGGTCTTGAGCATGTTGTGATTGCAATTACGCTCACAGCCTGGCCGCCGATTGCTCGCCTTGCGCGTGCGGAAACCCTTTCATTACGACAAGCTGACTTTATCTCTGCCGTCCGCCTGCAAGGGGCTTCGCCGGTTCGTGTGCTGTGGCGTCACATCGTGCCGCTGTGCATGCCGTCGGTGATTATCCGCATTACGATGAATATGGCGGGCATCATCCTGACTGCCGCAGGTCTGGGCTTCCTGGGCCTTGGCGCGCAGCCTCCAGAGCCGGAGTGGGGCGCGATGATCTCCAGCGGGCGCACTTACATGATGGAGTGCTGGTGGGTAGTAACGATTCCGGGGCTGGCGATTTTAATCAACAGTCTGGCATTCAACTTCTTGGGAGATGGCTTACGTGACATCCTCGATCCTCGCAGCGAATAACTCGCCGCAACTGCTTGATGTACGCGACTTGAATGTGACATTCGTTAATGGTCGCCAGCAAACCCACGCGGTGCGTGGTGTTTCATTCCAGCTCGGGCGCGAGAAACTAGCCATCGTTGGCGAGTCCGGCTCCGGGAAATCCACAGTGGGCCGCGCGCTTTTGCAACTTCACCCTAAAAAAGCGCAGATCACCGCCGATCGTATGCAATTTGGCGATGTTGATCTGCTCAATGCTACTGACGCACAAATGCGCAATGTGCGTGGCAAACGAATTTCCATGATTATGCAGGACCCGAAATACTCACTGAACCCGGTGATGTGCGTGGGGGATCAAATCGCTGAAGCCTGGCTGACACACCACCGCGTCGGCCATAAAGAAGCGAAGCAGAAAGTGCTGGAGATGCTGGAAGTGGTGCGCATTCGCCAGCCGGAGCGCGTCTATAACCTCTATCCTCATGAAGTTTCCGGCGGCCAGGGGCAGCGCATCATGATTGCCATGATGCTTATCACTGACCCTGAAATGGTCATTGCTGATGAACCGACTTCAGCACTCGATGTTTCAGTGCGCCTGCAAGTGTTGGCGCTGCTCGATGATTTGGTACAGTCGCGCGGGCTGGGGCTGATTTTCATCAGCCACGACATCAACCTGGTGCGCAGTTTCTGCGATCGAGTGCTGGTTATGTATGCAGGGCGCGTTGTGGAATCTATCGCCGCAAAAGATCTCGATAATGCGCAGCATCCCTATACTCAAGGGCTTATCAGTGCCTTGCCGGATATGGATATGCGCCGGGCGCATCTACCGGTTCTACAGCGCCAGGCTAGTTGGCTAACGGAATAAGGAGCAACTTATGTCATCCATGATTGAAGTCAGCCAGCTTAATTTAACCTTTGGCGAAGGGGCGAAAACCAACCAGGTGCTGTTCGATGTGAATTTTAACGTCGGACATGGTGAGATTTTTGGCCTGGTGGGGGAGTCGGGCTCCGGGAAAACGACGGTGCTGAAATGCCTGGCGGGTTTATTTACCCACTGGCAGGGCAAGTTAGTGATTGACGGAACCGAACTCGAGCACAAAATCAGCCGCGAGCGGTGCCGCATGGTGCAAATGGTATTTCAGGATCCCTACGGTTCGCTCCATCCGCGCCACACTATCGGCGACATTCTGGAAGAACCGTTGCAAATTCAGGGGTTCACTGACCGCGACCGGCGTATCAATATGATGCTGGATAAAGTCGGGTTAAACCGCGCTTTTCGCAGCCGATATCCGCATCAGCTTTCCGGCGGCCAGCGCCAGCGTGTGGCGATTGCGCGTGCGCTGATACTTGAACCGGAAGTGCTGCTGCTTGATGAGCCTACTTCAGCATTGGATGTTTCGGTGCAGGCGGAAATTCTCAATTTACTTTCGGATTTACAGCAAGAATCGAAACTCACCTATTTAATGGTGACACACGATTTAGGCTTCATTGCACATTTATGTCATCGCGTGGGTGTAATGCAACACGGGCGTATATTGGAATCCCTCAGCACCGATGACCTTATCAGTGGATCAGCGCAAAACCCGTATACGCAAATGTTGGTAAACGCCAGCCGCCAGTACAGCCGTGAAATGGCTCAGCAGGTGGCGCAGTTCTGACCTGCTTTCCGCGCAAAACAAACTCGCCTGCGGTTGTTAACCCAGCAGCGGGCAGTTTGGTGGCAGACGGCAGCTTATCGCATTGGGATGTATATCAATGCGGAACTTCTGGCTGGTCAGCGGCTCGCCATCAAGGTTAAAAGTAATGTCGTGCGGGGCGGTTATCTCGAACCAGGATGAACGCCCATCAATAATATTTGGATTGTCGTCAGGTTGCGTCAGCGTTTTAAAAATTGCTGGCAGCAACTCTTCGCCAGTAAAAATACGCAACTCTAATAAACCATCATTAATCAACGCCTGCGGGCAAAGTTCCTGCCCACCGCCCGCCTGGCGGCCATTGCCAATACCGATCACCAGCGCATCGCCTTGCCACTCAAAATCTTGTCCACGAATTTCGCAGCGGTCTGGTTTGAGCGTGTCCAGGCGAATCAATCCGTGAACAAAATAAGCGATACCACCGAGCGCAGCTTTCAACTTTTCAGGTGTTTCAGTGGTGATGCGTGTACCAAAACCGCCGGTTGCCATATTAATAAACCAGGCCGATTCGTTCACTTGTACCAGGTCGATAGGCACGCCTTTGCCGACTATTGCCAGCTGCAATGCTTTATCCAGCTCCTGCGGAATGCCTATGCTGGTGGCAAAATCGTTGGCAGTACCGAGTGGTAAAATACCTAATACCGGGCGATGTTCCGGAGCGAGTTGCGCCAGCGCGGTTGCCACTTCGTTTATCGTGCCATCGCCGCCGCCAGCAATGACGGTATCGACACCCATACGAGATGCTTCTTCAACGTAACGAATCGCGTCACCTTGTTCCCAGGTAACGCGGATGTGTAACGTGTAACCCTCGTCACGCATGACTTTTACGGCGCTACGCAAGATGTCGTTGTTGGCACCTTTGCCGTTCAGAATGACGAGTGATACGGGAAACTGCTCCATGGCGGACCTCTGGAAATGTAGTTGAATTCAAAGTGTATCTTATGTGAAGGATTTGCGGGTAAGAACAGACTGAGTCTGCGGGGTTCAGCGATGAATAGTTCGGGACAAAGCATATTATTGATAAATGACATACATAGAGTTTTATGCGTAAGTATTATATCTGACGGCTTTCAACGCATTGAATAACTAAAAATACACAACAACATTCACTCAATAAAAAAAGAAATATGATGATGAACAACATTGAAGAAGAACGTGGGCGCCTCAGAGCGTCCTGCACTGTCGAATTAAAGGGATTCTCTCAATCGACGCCAGCGCAGATGTTTCAGGAAATGGCTGAATGGGCGCAGTCTAATGATGTAACCCATGACGTTTATGGTGAAGGTGCATTCATTCAACACTTTGAAGCGAAAGTGGCAAAACTGCTGGGCAAGCAATCGGCCGTATTCATGCCCAGCGGTGTTATGGCGCAGTTGATAGCAGTAAATATCTGGTGCGAGCGAAAGCGACTGCAGCGCTTTGGGGTACATGCATCTTCACATCTCCTGCTTCACGAAAAGCAATCCTATCAGGCTTTAATGCAGTTGCATGGCGTGACGGTAGGACATCGACTTCGGCCTATTGTGGAGGAAGACTTGTCAGCTGTTGCTGAGCCTCTGGGTTGTCTGGTCGTAGAGTTACCAGCACGCGAGATTGGCGGGCAACTACCGGAGTGGGAAGAACTGGAGGCGCTGAAAAAGAGTGCCGCGCAGTCAGGTACAACTCTGCATATGGATGGGGCGCGCCTGTGGGAAACCAAAGCCTATTACCAACGGTCATATGCCGAAATTGCTGATGGTTTCTCGTCAGTCTATGTCTCAGCCTATAAAGGTCTCGGCGGTCTTGCTGGCGCACTGCTGGCAGGCGATACCGACTTCATACAACAGGCACGTCTCTGGCAAAGACGATTAGGCGGCAACCTGGTGACGCAAAGTCCAATGGTGATATCTACCGCGATGCGTTTTGATAAGCAATTAGCCATACTTGAGTCTTGTTATCAGCGGACATTGAGCCTGGCCGCCTGCCTTCAAACAATACCGGGCATTCGTATTTTGCCGCGCACTCCTCAGGTAAATATGTTTCATGCGTATTTTGACGCAGAAAAAACAGCATTACTAAATGCACGGGATGACATTGCCCGTCGGCATGGGTATTGGTTGTTCAGCAATATGGACGAGGCGGAAGTGCCTGGTTGGTGTAAAACTGAGTTCTATATAGGTGACAGCTTGTTGCAGATGAGTGACGTTCAAATCCTGGATTTATTCAGCGAATTAATGGGGCAGGTTAATAAAGGCAATTAATGTTTCTGGATTGAAACTGGCGCAACGGTGTTTGCAAATGTTGAATCGGTAACGATAAAAAGGTGGCCTGCGGAAGTGCCTTTCTCTTTGGTGTTAATAGGGGCTTTCAGCCGTGCAATGCGGCCTTGCACGGTACGCAAGACTACTGAAAGCCCTCAAAAGCTACCCGACTGTGGACACTGTGTGGACGTTTTGTGCGTCAGTTCCGCCACGTAGCGGATTGAGTGACACTGCGTCCTGTAAGTATTCAGGTGCGAAGTGAGCATAGGTCATGGTTTGCTCAATTCGTGAATGTCCCAGTATTCGTTGTAGCGTGATAATGCTTCCTCCGTTAATCATGAAGTGAGTGGCAAAACTGTGGCGAAGCGCATGTGTAGCCTGGCCGGATGGTAAATCTGGTTTAACATCCTTCATTATTTGCCGAAACTCTTTGTAATGGGCATCAGTAAACAGGAATCCGCGTTTATTGCCTGCAATCATTTCAGTCACTTCCTGTGATACAGGAACGGTGCGTGGCTTGTTTGTTTTGGTCTTCACAAACGTCACACGATTCTGAATGATATGTTCAGCTTTTAACTTCACTGCCTCACCCCATCTTGCCCCGGTACTCAGGCAAAGCACTGCAATCTTCTTGTTGTCCCCGTCCAGCCTTGAAAGCAGTAATGCGATTTCATCCTGCGTCAGGTATCCGGTTTCCGGTTGCTGCTCTTTAAGCCTTCTCATACCGCGGATCGGGTGTTCACCGCAGAATAATTCAGCTTCAATTAACGCTGTAAACATTCCACTCAGGCAGGTCAAATCACGGTTTATGCTTGCTGGTTTGATACCCAAACTCCGCCGTGCAGTGCTGTACTGACTGATGAGTGATTTCGTTATCTGAAATGCGCACGGATCGTCAGTTATTTTAATAAAGAGCTCAATTTTACTAAGATAATTCTTACCGTAATCCTCATGCTGCCCTTTTAGCTTCCACCAGACTTGAGTCAACTCTGACAGGCGGCGCTTATCAGTCGGTTTTGAGAGCCACTCTTTGTTGTGGTGGTTGTACTGGGTGTGCTTTTCAAATGCGACAGCCTCACTTTTCTTTTCAAACTTCCTACGGATGCGTTTTCCGTCGCGTCCGGTAGGCCTTATGTCCACTTCATAGCGACCATCATCGAGTTTCTTGATTGTCATAAGAAAGCTCTCCGATAAGTGCGACTATTTTTAACTGCTAACTCTTTTTGGTTGTGTTGTGCGTATTTTGCGACTAGCAGTAAACATTTGTAACGAATGTAACAGCGTTGAATTGTTAACCAGTCTTTTGGCCTGAGTGCTGCAAGGTTGTTGCGTCTTGCCCATAGTGTGCGAGGGCCGGTGCAATTTGACCGGATTCTGGGGATATCTGGTCAGTCATAAACCACATCGTATATTTCATGAATCTAGGGTGCTGCAAAACCTTCATCATCGCCTCTACGCCAGGGTTCTTGTCTCCGGCTTCGTAGGCAGAAAGTGAGCTATAAGCAACGCCAGTTAACTCACTGAATTGTTTTCGATTAATCCTTTCAGACTCTCTTATAAGCTTGATTTTTTCATGAACTGGGATTGACATGCGTTCTCCTATGGAAGATTATTCTCTCATCAGGGAATATTTCCCTTATTAGATTTAAGACCTCTAAAAGCGACTATTAGAGACTAAAGGCGATTATTAGCCCTATAGGAGAATCTATCAGATGAGAAAGCAGGTTGTAAGCACTACCGATGCTGTGCCTTATCAGGAGTTCGCCAGACTTATTGGCAAATCTGAAGCAGCAGTAAAGAAAATGATTGAGAAGGGCAAGCTACCGGTTGTTGAGATGACTGATCCTCAGTCTAGCTCTGGTCGTGCAGGTGAATACTGGGTTTATCTTCCAGCCTGGAATAACGGCATGAAAATGGCTTATGAAAGTCGCCCGAAAGAAATAAGGGAAGGGTGGTTGATGTGGTTAGGTCTTGGTGAGCCAGCATAATTTAAAAGGTGAATATTATGGATATGACGGAATGCCCTTCGCTTGCCAGTCTGCTGGTTCATGGCCAGAAAGTTACGCACCATGCGCACCAGCGCGGATGGATTGAAACCCCAGACGGTCGCTTTTTCCAGCCTAAAGCTACTGAAGTGCAATTTATTAAAAGTTGCCGCCTGCCGTTTATGTCTCGCCCACGTAACCCCCGTCGCTGGTTCGCCAGACTGATGGGCATCTTTGCTTAAAGAGAGTGCTGATGATGGCTACTGGACAGAGCAAACCAAAATCTGGGCGTGAAGCCTTTCTGGCACAACGGGCGCGACTCAGCGCCAGTCTGGCCAATGCCCGTGCCAACGATACAGCCAGCCGTTTCAACCGACTGGATGAGACACAAAGAAAGGTTGTTTTCATGCTGGCCAATGCAGCATCGCAACGGTTTAAGGAGCTGCCACAACTTACCCGCAATCAACTGGGGAATAGTTTTGAGAGCTTCAGCGAACAGGAGCGACGCAGCCTGATGCTTGGCATTAAACACCTGGCTGAATTAGCGGCCGCAATACCCTGGGAATTTTTGGATATTGCAGCCCCACATCATGAAGTGCAGGCGCAGCGAGACAAACCGCCAGCGTCGGAAACCACAATTAATTAATTCCTGATTCGACCCAAAAAGAAAACAGGCGCTAACGCGTCGGGCTTCCTGCACCCTGGAGAAAGTGAAAATGATTCGTTCGATTGTTAAATGGCCCGGTGGTAAAGGGCGCGTTATTCCTGATCTGTTGCCTCATTTGCCGAAAGCTGACTGCTTGATTGATCCGTTTGTAGGCGGCGCTTCTGTATTTCTTAATACGGATTATCGCCGTTATGTATTGGCCGATATAAACCCAGATTTAATTAATCTTTACCGAGAGGTAACCCGCCATCCTGAATTAGTAATTCATTCTGCAAGGTATTTATTTGAAAACTTCAACAGCCCTGACGGTTACGCAGAAATACGCAGAGCTTTTAATATCAAGGGCTTTTATTGCCATTCACCATTTGGCATGTCTGGCCTTCTGGCTATGTCTGCGAAAATTACCCGGGCAGCGCAGTTTCTTTATTTGAATCGCCACGGTTACAACGGGGTGGTGCGTTATAACCAGAGCGGTGGCTATAACGTTCCATTTGGTAACCATAAGAGTGCGCCTTATCTGCCTGAAGCGGAGATCCGTTTATTTGCTGAGAAAGCAAAGGACACAACAGCTATTTTTATGTGCTGTCCGTTTGAGGTGACGATTCAGGCAACAGCTAATAAAGATGCGGTTCTTTATTGTGATCCCCCATACCTGCCAGTAAGTGAAACGGCCAACTTTACCCAGTACCACAGCACACCATTCGGAGCGCCACAGCATCGTGAATTAGTCGCGGCACTGCTTGCCGCAAACATAAAACACGGCATTCCGGTTGTGCTTTCCAACAGTGACACAGCTGCAACCCGCGATATTTACAAAGCGTTCAATTTTCAGGAAATCAGCGTTAACCGTTCGGTTAGCTCAAAAGTCTCTACACGTGCAGCAGCCAAAGAAGTGATCGGCACCCTGAAGGTTTGCGCCGGATGTGGTCGCCACGGTGGCGGGCGCTGCCCTGACTGCGGCCCCTGCTGTGGCGATGCAACCTATAGAGAAATGATGGCAACGGCTGCGGCTTATGGCGTGGAGCCTTTCTGATGCTTGGCGCAATGCATGGTGAGTTATGGGCCGGTTATGACCCTGCAGCAGCCGGTGAGGATTTCACGGTTATTGCAGTAGTTGAGCGCATTTTTGAACGTCAGCAAATCAATTATATCCACGTTGTAGACGTTGAAGTTTTCGACGCTGCAGAGGGTTTGCACGTTCGCAGGCAACTGGAGTTTACAACTAAGTCAGAAGCAGACGACATAAGGCCCGGACAGACGCTTAATAATTTCGGGCAAATCCGGCATGAGTGAATTAGCCTGGCCATGGAATGCCCCCCGCGCAGCCATACTGCCTTATGTGCCTGAGCCAAAACAAATCGCCCCGACTTCCGGGGCGCAGTTGTTTCATCCAGCCGTCGAAAAACACATTGATGGTCTGTTTGAACGGGCGGGTTATAAGCCGGCAGAAGTCCGGGATCGTAATGCCTTAATACATGCCCTGGATAAACTTGAGCCGCGAGGTTTGCCGCTGGCCATTTATAAAGAACTGGTCGAACAGGACACTGCAGCTGCTCGAGCTATTGCTGAAAAATGGGCCGAGACTCCAGAGGGCGTGGAGCATCGTCTGAGTGATGAGCCGTTTTACATCCGTGAAGTGTGGCGCAAGAAAATAACCTGGTTGCGAGCCAATCGGGAGAGCCGACACGTTAATGATTTTTTTATGGGCACCGTGAAAAAATCATTACTGCGTCTTGATGTTGTGCGTTCAAAACAAGGCATAACAAATGATGCTTCCAGCGAGCTGGCTGCATACTGGCGTGGCCGTTGGGCGCATCTGGCTGGGTTCACCAAACGTGAAGCCTTGAGTGCGGCGCATGAGATTGCCGGACGGCTTGAAGAAATGTTTGCGACGGAATGCGCGGCGCTAGACCTCGACATTCACACCATGAGTGATAAAGAGCTGCACTGGCTTTATGCGCATCTGGGCCGTGAAATGCTTGCGCTACGTGTCACACCTCCTGCCTGGTCGAAGGAGTTCGACCGGGAGCGCATTTTTACCGCCATATTGCGCATGAGTTCGCCTGACTGGTGGGGCAGAAAAATCTGGCGTCTGCGCTGCGACTGGCGCGAAAACCAGTTACGCGCCACCGGCGCGGTACATAAAAAAGCGCATGCCTATGTTAGCGCATCCAGTCTGTCCGAATGGCAGGAGCAGCGACGTAAAAACCGTGAGTTCTTTAAAAGTCATGAACTGGTTGATGCAGACGGTAACGTTTCATCGTTAGAAGACATGATTAATAAGTCCACCTCTAACCCCGCGATACGTCGTCATGAGCTGATGGCCAGAATGGCCGGTGTTGAAATGGTCGCACAGCAGCGCGGTGATGTTGGTGTTTTCCTGACTATCACCTGTCCGTCGAAATATCACAGCAATATCCAGTCCGGGCACCATAACGCAAAGTGGAATCATTCGACTGTTGCAGAAGCCCAGCACTATTTATGCACTGTGTGGAGCCGTGCAACGTCTGCGTTGAAGCGTGACAAATTGCGGCCCTACGGCTTCCGGGTTGCCGAACCACATCACGACGGCACGCCGCACTGGCACGCGCTGTTATTCATGCCGCAATCCGAGGTAAAAGCCACAGTAGAAATTCTACGCCGCTATTTTATTGCAGTAGACCGTGAGGAGCTGGGACGTAATACCGGTGCCAGATTCAAGTCAAAAAAAATGGACCCGAGCAAGGGATCGGCTACTGCGTACATTGCTAAATATATTTCAAAGAATATTGATGGCCATGCGCTGGCTGGCGAGCTGGACACGGAAAGCGGCAGGCCATTAAACGAAACGGCCAAATACGCAATGGCGTGGGCATCCCTTCACCGCATCAGACAGTTCCAGCCATTAGGCCAGCCGCCAGTTACCGTTTACAGGGAGCTGCGCAAACTCAGTAATCAGCTTGTTAATCAGCAAAAAATCGCCAGTACGTTCAAGCGTGGCGCTGCCTTACTGTCTGATCCCGCAATGGATGCGGTTTGTGCGGCGGCTGATGTGGGCTGCTTTGCCAGTTACATCAATTATCAGGGAGGGGTGCTGATCCCCCGTGATAAATACGTGGTGCGCCTGGCATATCAGCCAGCTGAAGAAATGAATGATTACTGTGAAATCCCCGAAAAGGTTTTCGGTGTCTGGTCGCCTCGCCTGGGCGAGATATCCCGTATTTGTACCCGTCTTGTTAAGTGGACTATTCGCGCTAAAACTAACAGTGATGCAGTGGCCAAACGTGCCGCTGGTTTGGGGGTTGACGTTTCCCCGCCGACCTTGGGCGGCGCTTGGAGTTCTGTCAATAACTCTACGGACGGCGAAATAAACACCGATTTTGAGCCGGTAGAAGATGTAATGACAGAAGCATTTGAAGAAGAAATTACAGATTTTGAGGCAATGGATGATGCAACGCGGCGCAGGTTGTTGCGGCGGCTCCGGGAAACCCCGCCAGAACGGTCAAAAAACCGATCACCTTATAAACCGGGTAGTGAATTAGATATTGCATGGCGTGAAGCTGTGGCCAAAACGCAGGCCAGAGCCAATGCCGAACACGTCAGGCGGCAAGAAATGGCGCCTGCAATTGAGCGGATTTTAGCTGAAGGTGAATTGCAGCGCCTGGCGATAACCAGGACACAGGCAATTTCCCTGTTACAGGGCGGAAGTTTGGTCATTGGAAAAAGGATATACCGCGCAACCAGGTGCGGGGATTTACTCAGCAACCAGAAAACATCAACGGCACAAAGAATCAATAATCTCTGGAATTACCTGCAGGCGGCACATGGTGTAAATGTTTCTAAACTACGATTCGATCCGTTTGGGGAATATTCAAAACTTGCAGAACGGGATAAGCAGGCAGAGAAGATATAAAAAGCCCCGGCACTTATGAAGTAGTCGGGGCTTTTTTCAGGCTAACTGACCATTAAGCAAGTCACGGGCCAGTTGCTGCTCATCTGGCTTGAGTCGGTCGATTAAAAATTTAACCAGTTTATTACCCGTTAACCCGCTAGGACTGAGGGTATGCGAAAACGTCATATTCATCACAAATGTGTGCCCACATTCCACGACTGAGCAGGCGCAATAAATATCTGATATTTGTTGGTGTTTTCTGTTTGTCTTTTTGATGATTGCACGGGCGTTACACTCCGGACAAAAGACCCTGATACCTGACATGTTTCCAGCTCCGTGTTTCTTTGACTGGGTATATTTTACGTTTTTCCAGCTCATTTATCACCCTGAATAACAGAACTTTGCAGCGATTGTGCGAAATTAATATGTAAGTTTGCAGGGATTTCATTATCTGTATTCACGCTGTCACTGATAAGCTTTTGCACCGGGATCACCTCGTCACGCTGGTAAGCGTCGCGGGTTTTCGTGATGTCAGGAAATGAGCTGTTATTGTTCGGCATCATACCGGCGAGGCCTGGCGGGAAGCGGTGAGCGTTCAGAATGTCTTGCATACTGATATTTTTAATACTGACAAATTCATCCTTTGCGCCCATATCGCTGACCGGAATAAGTTGCACCCCTTTTTCCTTCCCGTTCGGGATGTTGATTAGCATGGATTTGAAGTTGCCGGCCCCCTTACCTTCAGCAATCTGCTTTCTCATCTCATCTTCCATTTCATCTGTCATGTTTGGGTCAGTGGTGTAAAGGATGTACCCCAGATGTGCGCCGTTTCGGTAATAGCGGCGACGGAAGGTTGTGGCTTCGTTGTTCAGCATGGCAGAACTGATACCACCGAGATAATCAGGCTTACCATAGACCTGCTGGCGCGTGTCATACAGTTTCACAAAGACGATGTCCTTTTGCGCGTACTCCAGATGGCCACCTTTCTGCAGTACATAAAATTTTCCGTCTTTACCCCGGCGGGTATACAGCGAGGGGAGAGGCACAAGGCCAATGACTTTGCCAAATGCATTGCGTAGTTTGAGCAAGGCCACGTCACCAAAAGTGAGCAGGTTTAGCACTGTGGCCTGAATATCATTCTGAAGCATACCGGCATTACTGATTAAATCAGCGGTGATCATGTTGGTACGCGCTCGCAAAATACCACCATGCTGGCCGTTAATATCAGGCAACTCTGCCAGTGCAAGCCGGTTGACTGGAGGCGTGTAATACAGGTTGGAGCTGTCGAAATACACCGGCTCATATTCAAGTGGGTTTAAGATGGCCCGTTCAGGGTTTCCAAAAGAGATCATCGACATTTTTTGCTGCGCCGGCGCGGTGTTTTCTGCCGTAACCATCGGTTTTTTATTCTTTCTGCTCATCACAAAATCCATCTTGATTTGCGTTTATGTTCGGTATTGAGCGGCTCATTCACCATCGCGTGAGCGATAGCCCAGAATGAGTCTGCATGTCCTGTTTCAACGGAACGTGTGGCGACAAACGTCATGGCATTGCCGCTGCTGGTTGTGGTGCGCTTGATGGCCATAAAACTGGCGGCAATATCTTTATCTTCCCGATCCCATTCAATGCGGTTACCTCCGACCGCATCAATCATCTTCAGTACCAGGCGGTTTTTGCTTTCGACGCTGTAATGAATGGGAACGGCTTCACGGGGCGCAAAGGCGCTGACAATATCGAATACCCCCGCGCCAATGCCGGTCACATCAATACCTATATAAGTCAGGTTGTACTGCTCTTTGATTTTCTTAATTTGTTCGGCCTGGAATTTGAAGGACAGGCCTGTCCAGGTCCATTTTTTCAGGACGCGGAATTTTTCAACGGCATAAAGCGGTACGGCAATAATCACAAATGTGGCGTTGTCTGTTGTGCGGCTGGGGTCATAGCCACCCCACACCTCACGATTACCAAACGGACGGGATTCATCAGATTTGAAGTCCTGCCACAATGCCGGGTCAGTGCCGCATTTCATCAACTGGTCGAAGGCAAAAACAGCGTCTTTATCATCGACAAACACGCACATGAACAGCATGTCGAATGCGGGCCCGCTGTAGCGGTCGCGCAGGTCGTTCACGTTAGCCAGGTTAAAACCAGCTTTTACAGCATCCTCAATGGTGACGATAAAGCGCCAGTGCTTATCCGGGCACAGGCGACCACCATCACGCAACTCTGCTTCAGTCGGGAATGCAATATCTTTACGTTCAGCCCGACCGCGCCGCCATTCATCACCTGTCCAGAATGGGTAGGCTTCGTGAGCTTTTGAGCTGGGCGTGGAAAAATAGGTAATGCGCCACTGATCATGTGTAGCCATCGCGCTGGCCACATCATTGAGTTTGCGAAATTTGGGTATCCAGAAATATTCATCAATGTAGACATTGGCGCTGTTGGATTGTGCTGTGTTGCTGTTGGTGCCGAGAAAACTCAGTTCTGCGCCATTGCTCAGTCGGATGGGGTTGCCAGTCAATTCCACGCCGAGAAACTTCTGGGCAATCTGGACGATGTAGGAACGGAACACCTCAGCCTGGCGCTTTGACGCTGACAAAAACACCTGCGGTTTACCGTTTAATATTGCATCTTCCAGTGCTTCACCGGCGAAATACCATGTCGCACCCAGCTGGCGGGACTTGAGCAGATTACGGATTTTCTGATGCAGGTTTTCACGTAGCGTCAGCTGATAGCCAAATAACACAGACACCCATTCTGCAAAGGAATCCGCGGTCAGATGGCTGATGTCATTTTTCTTTTTGCGGGCCTTACGCGCAGGCTTTTCGCCATCCTCAGTCTGGAGAATGGCTGTTGTGCCAGACGCAGCATACTGGGTTAGCTTTTCTTCACGCTTTGCCCGTTGCGCCATGAGTTTGATGTGATGGCCAACAAGTTGATCCAGTTCGCGCAGTTCTAAATCGGATTTCTTATCCCGGTCGGTCAGCAACTGAATGCGCCGCGCCAGAGCTGCTTCCACACCTTCTTCACTGAGCATGTCACGCCAGCTGAATTTTTCAGCCCAGTAATAAACGATGCGCACTGAAGGGAGTTTTAATTCCTCTTTGATTTCCTGTGGTGTCCATCGTTTCAGATACAGCTGGCGGGCAACGGCCCTGATTTCATCTGAGTATTTTTCTGCCATGTTCCCTCTGGCCAGTTTCCGTTTTTCCCCATTCTGACCATCTGGCATACCTGCCGCATTGCCTGCTTTTCGGTTTGGTTCGGTTGCACCGCTCCAACCGAATTTGTCCGAATTTGTGTGCGTGAAAGCCATCAGAAAACGGGGTTAACTACTGGTCAGGGAAGAAAAGGAACAGGGACGTTATGTCACGTTTACGCACAGACTGGGTTTGTATCGCCACATCAGGGAATACGGTTGATGGGCGAGAAATCAAGGAAGAATGGCTGCAGGAAGCGGCCGAGTTTTATAACCGCCAGGTTTACACCGGTCTGATGTGGCCGCGCCATGATGAAACGATGGAGCAACGTTCATGGAGCTATAACTATGGCGAAATCGACGCTGTAAAAGTTGAGAAGGTCGACGGCGTACTAAAGATGTACGCAAAGCTGATGCCGAATGACTGGCTTATTGCGACCAATGAAATGGGCCAGAAATTATTCACATCTGTTGAACTGATACCCAATTTCGCTAATAGCGGTAAGTACTATCTGATGGGACTGGCTGTGACCGACATTCCCGCAAGTCTCGGGACTGAGCGCCTGATGTTTAGCATTGATGGGCACGAGTCACCAGTGGTGCGCGGTAGCGTTGAAACCTTCTCACTCGGAGCGCTGAAAGAAGCGGATGAGCCAACCAGCACACGTGATAAATCGTTTCTGTCGCGTCTTTTCAGTCGCAACAAAGAAACCCAAACCCATAACACGGAAGAAGACGAAATGACCAAGGAACAGTTTGATGCGCTGATGGGGCGCATGGAAAAACAGGATACGGCTATCGCCGGCATTCAGGAACAGGTGAAAGCGTTCAGTGCTGGTGACAAGCCAGTTACAGAGCCAGAAAAGCCGGAAGAAAAACCAGTAGTAACGGGTATTACGGTTGAGCAGTTCACGCAGTTGGAAGGCAAGCTGGACTCAATTACCCAGAAGTTTGATGCGATGGCTGGTACCAGTACTACTAAACAGCCGGGTGAAAATCCAGGTGAAGAATTTAACGGCTGGCTGTAAGGAACAGGGATGAAACCAACTACCGAAATTTTAGTACAGCAGATTCGTAATGTACTGGCGAAGCAATACCAGGCTGACCCACAGCAGGTTTTACTGGGTAAATCATTTGCCATTACCGGGCCGCAGGAAGAAAAACTCTTAGGCGCTGTGCAGCAGAGTACCGAGTTTTTGCAGCTGATTAACATGCCGATGGTGACCGACATTGCGGGTGAGAAAGTCTTTTCCGGAATGCAGCGGAGCATCACTGGCCGTAAAAAAACGGGCCGTTTCCGCGCACTTGCTAATCCAGGCGGTGGCAAGTACACCTGCGTAGATACAGACAGTGGCGTCATTATTCCATGGAAAACAGCGGATACCTGGGCTCGTATGGGCGGTCAGTTTTTGGCGTTGTATGGGGCATACGTTCAGAAGCAAATTGCACTCGACCAGTTGATGATCGGCTGGAATGGTGTGTCTGTTGCTGATGATACCGACCCAGCTACACAAAAGCTGTTGGAAGATGTGAACAAAGGCTGGATGCAGTGGATGCGTGACAATCTGCCGAAAAACATCCTTACCGGTGGCAAAACTGCCGACAAAATCCACATCGGCACTGATAAAGATGCGGATTACACCAGTCTCGATCATCTGGCTTATGACCTGCGTCAGGGGCTTGATCCGGTTCACCGCCAGCGTACTGATTTAGTGTTGATGGTCGGTGCAGACCTCATCGCCAAAGAAGCGGATGCCGCCGGCAAAATGCATGGTCGTACCCCGACTGAGCGTTCCGCCATGAAGCAAATGGATCTGATGGGGTCATTCGGCGGTCTGCCTGCAACCATCCTGCCAAACTTCCCGGCGCGTGGTTGTGTCATCACGACTTATGAAAACCTTTCGCTCTATACCCAGGAAGGCTCTATGCGTCGTGCGTTTAAAGATGACGACGATCACAAAGGCCTGGTTGATTCTTATTACCGCAACGAAGCGTATGTGGTGGAAGACGAGACCCTGTTTGTGGGCCTTGAGCCTGGTAACGTCGTGCTGGAAGGCGACAAAGGCACCACTACCAATCCATAAGGGATAAATATGAGTTTATTTCGTGACCATCAGCGCCGTGTTGAAGCGGCGCAGGAGCTGAAGGCGGGAAATGTGGAGGCCGTTGTGGCCTCCCCAAACAGCCTGCATGTGCAGATTGCTGCGCTGCGTCTCGATGTAGAACGCCTGCGCAGCCATTCGCAACAACGTGCTGACCGCATCGCCATGAAGCGTGATGAGCTGTTGCCAAAGTGGAAGCCATGGGCCGAGCAATATCTGGAATCGGGTGAAGTGTTTAACAACCCGGTATTCAGTTACTGCGTGATTTGGCTGTTTGATACAGGTGAGTTGGAACAGGCGTTGGAATGGGCAGAAATTGCCATTGAGCAGGGCCAGGAAACGCCGGAGAACATCCGCACCGACTTTGCCCACTTTGCAGCTGATTACATGCTGGAGTGGGCAGAAACCGAAGCCGATAACGGTCGTTCTGTTGAGCCATATTTCAGCGCAGTTTCTGAATGTGTTCTTGAGCACTGGAAAGTTAACGAATTTGTACGGGCTAAATATCTGCGCTTTGCCGCACTGCATCTGCTGCGTGATGAAGATGGTATGCCATCCGTCACCGCAATTTCTGATGTTGAAAAACTGAAAGATGCTGATGCACTGCTGGGTAAGGCGACGGAAGTTAACCCGCGCATTCAGGTTACAACACTCCGCAATAAAATTGCCCAGCGATTACGCAAGCTGGCGCAAACGGAGTAACGAGCACCGAAGCGCCGACGGCTCGCAGGGGAGGCAACAGGCAACAGCCTTAATTGTCGTGGAGCCTGGTCTGAGCCGTCATTTCAGGGATGAATTATGTTCAGCGGTAACCCGATTGATTATCAGGATGTGCCGGTCACAAACGATGGTTTCTGGCCTGATTTGAACGTAAAGGATTTTCAGGACAGCCGCAGCATCCCGGCAGATATTTCACCTGCAACGGTTTCTGATGCACTGGTCAGTGCCATGGCGCAGGTGAATAACAGTCTGGTTATCCAGCGCCAGCGTTATATCGACAATGGATTTAACCGCGCTGCAGATGTGATCGGGCCTGCGTATCAGGGCACTAATCACATTGTCGCTCAGTACCGCAAAGCGGTATTTGCCAGGGCAAAAGCTGACCTGATGGGCGAATGGAAAAGCGTTGTGCGCGTGAAAGATGATGCACAGGCGGCAGGTACTGAAACGCAGGATGCATTACTGGCTGAAGCCAATTTTGCAGTGCGTAGCCTTAAGGGGCTTTCCCGTGTGGGGGTGTCCATCATATGACTCTGCTTGATTCGCTGACTGAGTTTGTAAAGAGCAACATGCCGAAACGCGCCATGGAAGGGTTTGAAAGCCTCATGGATGAGGTGCGTTTTGAGCCGGCAGCGCGTGACCTCGGGGCGGGCCAGTACCGGCTGTCCATTATGCAGTACACGGTTACGCTGGAATGGGCGCGTTTCCCCTTCCGGGTCTATGACCCACAGATAGCAATGGCACTGGTTCAGGTCTGGTATATGACCGAAGGTGCAAAGGCTATGGATAGCATCAATATGGACTGGGAACTGCCCGAGATTGATGTGGAGGTGGATGAGGATGAAACGGCCATTGTGTTAATCACAGGCAAATTGTCAGAGCCCGTGGATTTGCTGGAAGACCCGGACGGGCCAATACCTTTTGATGGTTGTCGCTGGCGTCTGGCTCAATCGTCAGTCTGGGTGGCAGAACAGGCAACAATGTTTGTGGGAAGCGGTGACGGTACATGGCCGGTGCAATCAGAGGTGAGTTAAATCCCTCTCAGCTAAAGGTGCTGAAAGATGCGCTGAAATCGCTGGAGCTGACACCGGCAAAGCGCCGACGGCTTTTATGGCGCCTGGCGAAGTATGGGCTGGTTGCGGCAGCAAAACGCAATGTGCGAAACCAGCAAACACCGGATGGCGTAGCGTGGCAAAAGCGCAAAACAAAGCGCAAAGGCAAGATGCTGCGCAATATGCCAAAGCTTATCCGGGTGCGCGAAATGCCGGAAATTGATGCAGTCAGACTGTATCTGAGCGGTGGCAGTTACCGAAACGGCCAGCGCGAAGTGCCAGCCGGCACGGTGGGTTACGCACAACAAAACGGCATGACCGCCACCATCAGTGCCCGCCAGTCTGCATCTTCATCAGGGCAGACCGGCCCGGCAACATTGCGGCAGGCAAAGCGTCTGCGTAAAGCCGGGTTTAAGGTGCGCAGCGGTAAACGGTGGAAAACACCAGGATTTAAAGAGATTCAGGAAAAGGTCAGCGCCGCTCAGGCGGGGTTGCTGATACGAAAGCTGGAGGGGACGCCAGCGAAAAAGACATGGACTGTCACCCTGCCTGCCCGTGAGTTTCTGGGTATTGGCGAGGATGATTTTATGAAAGCACTGGCGCGACAGCTGCAGGCAATAGGCTTTGGCTGGGACGTCAATGCACAGGATACGTAAGGGGAAGGGATGACCTGGCCAACTGTAGACGTCAATCAGCTGAATCAGCTGCAGGGCGAAACGAACGAAATTGAGCGCGTCATGTTGTTTGTCGGTTCGCTCAAGGCAACCGGCGGCACTGCAACTGCTGCCGTGCTCAGTGGTGGTGTGCTGGCAACCGGCGATAAAACCATTACCAAATTCACTGCTGTTACTGATGGCGCATTCAAACTGACCATTAACGGCACGTTAAAAAACGTCAGTGGTCTTGATTTGTCAGCAGTGACAACACTTGCTGAAGTGGCCACGGCGGTATCGGCAAAACTGAGCACACTGGCAACAGTGACATGGAATGACTCAGACAGTCGATTTGTGGTGACTACGCTGAATACGGGCGCAGCTGCAACGTTGACTGTAGCCACGGCAGGTTCATCAGGCACTGACCTGAGCGTTTTACTGAAACTGACCGCAGCTGCAGGTGCTGTTGTGGTGCCTGGCCATGCGGGGGCGTCTGTGCCCAATGCAGGGAAAGTGCTGCCGGTTAACACGCAGACCGATTTTGATGTGTTGCTGGGCGCTGGAAATAGCGTTCTTAAAACTGACCTGCAGGCCGCGATGCGTAATGCTGGCCAGAACTGGTTTGCTTATGTCTGGGTGATGGATGGTTCCAGCCCTTCCGGGACATTTGCTGATGCGGTGAAGGCTGCGCAGGCGGTTTGCTCGGTGGAAGGTGTGGTGCTTTGCGACGAAATTGCCGCTAAAGACGACATTACACTGGCGGGAACGCTGATTGCGGATGTGCTGGCTAAATACCAGCGTTGGATCCATGTGTATCTGTCTGTGCAGGGTGTTCAGAAAACGGAAGCCTGGGCAGATTATCTTGCTCGCGTCACTGCGTATCAGGATGGTATCGCGGATGCTGGCGTTACGCTTATCCCGCGTCTGTTTGGTGCAGAGCCAGGCGTTTATGTCGGTCGTCTGTGCAACCGGGCAGTGACCATCGCAGACAGTCCGGCGCGGGTAAAAACCGGGCCAGTTGTCGGGCTGAACAGTACCGGCAATAAACCCGTTGATAAAGACGGTAACGAGCTGGGGCTGGATACCCTGCAGGCGCTCAGTAAGGCGCGATTCAGTGTGCCGATGTGGTACCCGGATTATGACGGTTATTACTGGTCTGATGGCATCACACTGGATGCCGAGGGCGGTGATTATCAGGCGATTGAAAACAAACGTGTTGTTGACAAGGTGTGTCGCCGTGTCCGTTTACTAGCCATCGCAAAAATTGCTGACCGTTCGCTGAACTCCACGCCGACCAGCATGGCATCACATCAGCAGTATTTCGCCGGCCCGATGCGTGAAATGTCCCGCACGATGCGCATTCAGGGTGTCACATTCCCCGGTGAAGTTATGCCACCACAGGACGGTGATGTACAAATCCTATGGCGCAGCAAAACGCAGGTGGAAATTTACATCATCGTGCGCACCTACGAATGCCCGAAAGGAATCAAGGCGTCTGTCATGCTGGATTTAAGTTTACAGGGAGGTAATGCCTGATGAGTCAGCGCATTTCTGGTCAGTCCGTTGACTGCAGTTTTGACGGTGAACTGATCCATTTCGATAAAATTTCGCTCGATATTACTGATAACACAGCCGCTGCGCAGACGCGCGGTGTTCCTGATGGCTATGTATCGGGTGATGTGGCCGCAGATGGCGAGGTGGAGTTTTCTTCTCGCGTACTGAAAGACCAGCTGACACCTATTGCTGCTCGTGCAGGTTCATGGCGTGGCATCCCGACGTTTGACGTGATGTGGTATGCAAAAGCCGGTGACGAAGAACTGAAAGTGGAGGCGTTCGGCTGCAAATTGCTGATCACTTCCATTCTGGATGTCGATCCAAAGGGCGGCTCCACCATGTCACATAAAGCAAAATTCATCGTGACTAACCCGGAGTTTGTGAAAATCAACGGCGTTCCAGTGTTATCTGCCGACGATGTACGCAATCTGATTGGGTGAGACATGCAGGAACACGAAAAAACGCTCTATACCCTGTTGGCCATCGGTTGTCTTGGCGCACTGGGTAAGATGCTCGATGGCAATGATCCGATTACTCCGCGCCTCTTTTTCTCGCGCGTGATTATCGGCAGCCTGACATCGACAGCCGCCGGTGCGGTGCTACTTCAGGTTCCCGGTGCCAGTCCACTGACCATTATCGGTTTGGGGGCAGCGCTGGGGATCGGTGGGCATCAGGCTCTGGAAATCTGGTTACGTCGGAAAAATAAGGATAGCGAATGAGCAATGGATTTGTATTTGGCAAGCGCAGTGAAGACAACCTGCGCGGTGTCAATCTGAAGCTGGCTATGGTGGTGCGTCGTGCCCTGCAGCTGACGACGGTTGATTTTACCGTTATCGAAGGTCTGCGCACGGCAGAACGCCAGCGCCAGCTGTATGCAGAGCACAAAACCAAAGTCACCCACAGCAAACATCAGGACGGGCTTGCTGTGGATTTATTCCCGGTTGGCGGTACCTGGAAAGTGGCTGAATTTATCCCGGTGCACCACGCCATGCAGCAGGCAGCAGACGAGCTGGGTATTCGCATTCGTTGGGGCGGTGATTTTAACGGTGACGGCCACGAAGTGGGCAATGACAACTGGGATTGCCCGCATTTCGAGCTGCGCTAATGAGCCGCGCAACACTTTGGGCGCTCATCATTGGTCTGGCCGCAGGCTGGTTTTGTCGGGGCTGGGAGCAGGATTCTGTGCAGCTGACCATCAATACAGCCGCACAAAAAACCGGTGAGAAGTTGCGTGATGAACTGGTTGTGATTGCAGCGGATTCAGCACGCCAGCTGGAAACAAAAATCGAAGGGCTGAAGAATGCACAGCCAAATGAAATACGTAGCGAAATTTATAAGCCGGTTTTCACTAACGTTTGCGTCTCTGATGATTTTGTCCGGATGTACAACGATGCAGCCAGTGCGGCAGAACGTGCCTTATCAGGAAAACCTGCTGACGAAGTGCCCGGAAAAACTGCCGCGCCTGCATGGGAAAGCAGGCACTGATTTATCTGCTGCTTTATTGCTTTATCAGGATATTTACCCGGTGTGTGCTGCTCGGCATAACACTCTTATTAATGAGATTTTTTTGCGAAGGAAAGCGAACAATGAGTAAAGAACAAATTATCGTCCTGGGTGTTTCCGGTACTGACCTGACGTTTAAACCGACCATGCAGGATTACAACAAATTCGTAAACGAAATGATGCCAGACAACAAGATTGCACCGGCTCATAACTACCTGCGCCGCATCGTTGATAAAGAATCAAAAGATGCGCTGACCGCACTTCTTGAGAAGCCAGGCGCTGCGCTGCAGCTGGCGGCAAAGGTTAATGACCAGTTTGTGCCTGAGCTGGAAATCGAAGTAAAAAACTAACGGCGCGGGTTCGCGCTATTGAGCACAACGGGCTGGAGCAGTATCTGATACTGCGCCGCCACTGGTTGCCAGAGGAAGGCGACAATCCGGACAGCATTGCTGCGGCTATCTGGCTGGATAATCGTCACTGGGAGAATTTGCGTAAAGCCACTGCAGGTGGAATTGCGCTGGCATTAAACGGTGACAAATGAGCGCACAACTCGACTTTACCCTTGCACTGATTGATAAAATCACCCGGCCTCTCAAACAGGCAGAGGCCGGGGTTAAAGGCTTTGCCAGTAAATCTACTCAGGCATTCAGCAACATTGCCGTGGGAGGTGCGGGTCTGTTTGGTGTCGGCATGGGCATTAAAGCGGTGCTACAGCCGGCGCATGAAATGAATATGGCGCTGGGCGAAGTGCGCAGCCTGGGCACAGCTGAGAACGCGCTTAATTCCCTGCGCGATGCTGCCATGAATTTTTCGATTGCTTACGGCGGCAGCGCCACCGATTTTGTGAAATCCTCCTACGATATTCAGTCTGCTATTTCCGGCCTTGCCGGTGATGACCTTGCGTCATTCACTAACGCATCCAACGTACTGGCCAAAGCGACCAAAGCCGATGCAGGCACCATTACTTCCTATATGGGCACCATGTACGGCATCTTTGCCAAAGATGCGGCAGCGATGGGCAATGCCAAATGGGTGGAAGATATCGCAGGCAAAACCGCCATTGCGGTGAAAATGTTCAAAACATCCGGTAATGAAATGGCCGGCGCATTCACAGCACTGGGAGCCTCTGCGACATCTTCAGGCGCGGGTGTATCTGAACAGTTCGCCATTCTGGGCCAGCTGCAGTCCACCATGTCAGGCTCTGAAGCCGGCACTAAATACAAATCTTTCCTCGCCGGTGTTGGCGGTGCGCAAAAAGCGCTGGGACTGGCGTTCACCGATGCCAGCGGCAAAATGAAAAGTACGCCGCAAATTCTGGACTTGATCCGGGGGAAATATGGCGACCTGAGCAAAGTGGCGGATTCCGATCTCATCAAAAAGGCATTCGGCTCTGATGAAGCGGTGGCCATGATTAAGCTGCTTATCAATAACACCGATACCCTGAAGGGAAACATCAACGCCATCGGCAACACTAAAGGCCTGGACTACGCCGTCAACATGGCCAAAAACATGGTTGATCCGTGGGAACGGCTGACGGCATACATGGATGCTATCCGGATAGTGATTGGCGCAACCCTGTTACCAACTATTTACCCGCTGCTGAATGGCGTGGCTGATACCGGAAAACAGTTTATGCGCTGGCAGGCCATCTTCCCGCATATCACCAAAGCGATCGGGCTGATGGTGATGGCGATGCTGAGTCTGGGCGCAGCTGGTTCCGTCGCTAATATTGCAATCGGCGTACACCGTTTTGCCATGCTGGGGCTAAAAAGCGTACTGGGGCCGGTTGCCCGTCTGCTGGGATTAAACCGCCTGGCGATGCTCGCCGGGAATCAGGCAACCATCATTTTCAGTGCCGGTTTAAAAATGGTTCGGGGGGCAATTCTTGCCACGAGCATGGCGGCCAGAATGGGGGCAGCATCGTTTCTGATGATGGCATGGCCTGTTGCACTGGTTGTGGGCGCAATCGCTGCACTGGTTGCTGCTGTGTATGTATTCTGGCAACCCATCAAGGCGTTTGTCAGTGGTTTTATCAGTGGGTTCAGCGAGGCATTCAGCGCATTAACGCCGTTCGCTGGCATGTTTGATGTGATTGCAACGGCTATTTCCCCGGTATGGAATGGTATCAAAACACTGTTTGGCTGGTTTTCCAGTCTGCTTTCGCCAATCCAGATGTCAGCCGGTGAGCTGAATAATGTCACCAGTGCCGGCCAGGCATGTGGGCAATTTGTTGCGCAGGCCATCGGTCTGATCCTTTCACCGATTCAGCTTGTTATCACGCAGTTTGGCCATTTGTTTGATGCGATGGGCATTATTAAACAGGGCTGGCTGGATGTGATCGCCGTGTTCAATCTGGCATCACCGGTTGAGTCGTTTCAGAAAATGGGCGAAGTCATCAGCAATGTTTTTGCAGGGTTATGGGATGTCATTAAGGCGTCTTTCTCTGACACGTACAACTGGATTGTTGAAAAGCTGAACATGCTGCCGGGTGTCAGTATTGAAGCCATGAATATTGCCAGTACATCAACTACTGCAGCCATGCCAACAGCCGCCGCGCTGACAACCGGTGGCGCAGCTGCTGCGCCGGCATCATTCACACCGGATTTGTTGACCGGTGGAACGGTTCAGGGAGTAGGCAGCAAAGGTGTGCTGGCTGGCGGTGCGGTGAGTAGCGGGCAGACCACCATTGACCAGCGAAAAACCTTTGGTGATACCACCATCCAGGTGCAGCAGATGCCAACCCCAACACAGTTGCGTGAATGGCAGGAAACGCAGGGATGAGTGATTTATTTATAGATTTGCTCATTACCGGCGGCGATATCGTGCTGAATGCCGGCAATGAGCCAATGACCTGCAATAACCGCTACAGCATCGGGCAGGACCTGGTGCATGCAGTGATGGAAAGCGGTCTGGCCACAGCGTTAATTGCAGAGCGCAGCCCGACACTGCGCAGCGATATTTTCACTCAGATAATTCTGCTGGTTGAAAATGATGAACGGATTGTTCCGGGAACGGTAGAGGTGGAAGAAGAAAGCCTGACCAGGCTGTTTATCACCGGTGACACCTATGATTTTGGGCCGCTATCCGAGGGAGTGGATTATGGAAAAGCCGAAGGCTGATTTTGAAAAAGTCCTGCAGGATGCAGGAATGCCGGTCACTGAAGAAGCCGTAAAAGCGGAATTTAACCGCCTGGTGAAAGCCGAGGGGTTTGTGACGAATACCTCCCGCATGTCTCCGTTCTGGCGTCTGGTGACGGCATTAATCACTACGCCGGTAATGTGGATCATCAGCGCACTGATTAACATTGTGATGGCCAACATGTTTGTGGCCACTGCGACCGGCTCGCTTTTGCGTCTGCTGGCGTGGGGGCTGAATGTCACACCGAAACCCGCCAGCGCGGCGCAGGGGGTAGTGCGTTTTACCAAAATTACCGCCGGCCAGGTGGCAACAGTGCCAGCCGGTACGGTTGTGCAGACTGAGCGGATTAATGGCGTTATTTATCAGCTTGCCGTCACCGCTGACACAATCATCCCTGCAAACGTCGCTTCAGCTCTGGTGCCAGTACAGGCCAATGGCGCGGGGGCTGCATGGAATCTGGCCCCCGGTTATTACCGTATTTTGCCGGTGGCCGTGCCTGGCATTGCCAGCGCGGTGACAGAGGATGACTGGTTGACGCAACCGGGTGGCGATGACGAATCAGATGATGAACTGCGCGAACGTTGCCGCAACCAGTTCAACCTGGTAGGTAATTACCACACCGACGCGATTTACCGCAGCATGATTGCGGAAGTGGTGGCGCTGTCAGTGGATCGCATCTTCTTTAAGCATGACGCACCGCGCGGGCCCGGTACGGCAAACGCATATCTGCTGCTCGACAGTGGCCAGGCATCGCAGCCGTTTATTGATGCGGTCAATGATTTTATTAATACCCAGGGGCATCACGGCCATGGCGATGATATGCAATGCATGGCCATGCCCGAAACGCACCGTGACCTGACGGCAACGGTGTACGTGGTCAATCTTTCCAACCTGAGCGACGAAGCGCAGGCCGCGCTAAAAAGTGATGTCGAAAGTCTGATCCGTTGCGCATTTCGTGAAAATACCGCCTGGGATGTGGTGAAGACATGGCCTTATTCGCGTTTCTCATTTTCACAGCTTGGCAGGGAGTTGCACGAATTACTGAGCGGTGTCGATTCGGTGGAGTTTTCCATCAAAGACATCACCAGTCAGTTGGAAGTGCCGCGCCTGACATCGCTCACTGTGGAGCTGAAGAATGCCTGATTTCACTAAGCTAAAACTTCCGTTCTGGATGGATAAAGGCGAGCTGGCAAAGTTGTTGTCTGGCTGCAAAAAGTTCTGGCAGTGGCTGTATGACTGGTTGTTGTGGCCATCAAAACAATTCGATCCCCTGACGTGCCCGGAAGCCATCCTGAATCTGCTGGCGTGGGAACGGGATATTACCCGGTTCAGTAGCGAGCCGCTCGACCTGTTCAGAAAGCGTGTGGCCTATGCCTGGATAAATGCGCGTGATGCGGGCAGCGTCGAAGGATTCATTGAGATATTTCACCGGCTGGGCATTGGTTATGTGGAGCTTCAGGAACGCCAGCAGGGCAAGGACTGGGACGTTATCACCATCCGGGTGAGTGATGGCCAGATAGCGGCAAATGGTGCGCTGTTACGGGAAATTATTCGCCAGTATGGACGTACCTGCCGCCGCTATGAATATGAAGTGATCACCATTAACGAACTGGATGTTCGTGCCGGGTGGTTCACAGGTGATTACGTGGTTTATACCGCATCAAAATAAGATTTCAGGGAAGAAAACATGTCACAGACCGTTATCACTACAGCTTTTGAGGCGCTAAAAGCGCAACAGGCTGCAGCCAATATCCCCGTTGTACTGGATGAATTTGTGTTTGCCAATGTTCCAAATCTGAACATCACAGACGCTATCGATCCCGCTGAGGCGATGCCAACTGCAGGGCAGATTGTCCATCGTGCAGGCGTGGGAAAAACCGGTGTGGTGAATGCTAACGCCGTGGTGTATTCCATCACGCTGGGCGCGGATGTCGGCGATTTTGATTTTAACTGGGTGGGGCTGAGAGATAAGACCAGCAACACGCTGGCCATGATTATTCATGCCCCATTACAGCAGAAGGTAAAAAACAACGCCGGCACTCAGGGTAACGTGCTGACACGTTCATTTCTGATGGAGTACGGCGGGGCAAAAAAAGAAACACAAATCACCACGCCTGCAGGTACCTGGCAGATTGATTTTACTGCGCGTCTGGCGGGGATGGACGAGCGTCACCGGGTTGAAAATATCGATGTTTATGGCTCTGGTGCCTTTATCGGGGAGGGTTTTCTGGTTAAGCGTTCCGGGAACAATTACAGCGTCACTGCCGGTGCAGGGTATGTCGGGGGGGTGCGTGCGGAACTGACGGCAGACGAGGCGCTGACAGTGACCACTAAGCCAGTAAAAGTCTGGGTTGATACCAGTTTTACCGGAACGCTGACCAGTGTCTGGCAGGTGAGTACAGTGGTTACCTTGGCTGATACGCTGGCTGATTACGTGAAAAATGATGTAAATCATTATGTGTTTGCGGTTGCTCAGATTAACGCTGACGGTTCTGTGATTGACTTAAGAAAGATTGGCAGTAATACCGATGATTTACTGGCGAAACATATTGCTGAACGTAATGCACATCCGCAGTATGCTTTTAAGGACTCACCACAATTAACAGGTAAGCCAGAAGCCCCGACTGCCTCTGCCACAACGAATGATACCCAAATAGCTACGACAGCATTTGTTAACGCGGCTATTTCGGCTTTAGTCGCTTCCTCCCCAGAGAAACTGGACACATTAAACGAACTGGCCGCCGCGCTGGGAAACGATGCTAATTTTGCCGTCACTGTGATGGCGATGCTTGCTGGCAAAGCTCCACTGGATAGCCCATCACTGTCGGGTACACCTACAGTACCTAATGCAAATCAGGACGAAATTGACCTGCGAATTGCCAATACATCTTTTGTTGCGCAAGCAATCGCGGAATTAAACGGTGGAGCACCTTCCACCTTAAATACTCTGAAGAAACTGGCAGATGCGCTTTCATTTAAGGCATCACTGGCAAGCCCGACATTTTCCGGAGCGCCGATGGCACCCACTCCTTTGGCCGGGACTAACACGCAACAACTGGCGACAACCGAATTTGTTCACGCTGCAGTGGCGGCGCTTGTCAACTCTTCACCAGCAGCTCTGGACACGCTAAAAGAACTGGCTGATGCGCTGGGAAATGATGCTAACTTTTCCACCACTATTACTACGGCACTGGCAGCAAAGGCGTCACTAGACAGTCCATCATTTACAGGAACCCCTGCAGTACCTAATGCAAATCAGGACGAAATTGACCTGCG
>NZ_LXEP01000005.1 GCF_001654835.1 Buttiauxella gaviniae ATCC 51604 | reverse complement strand
TGAGCTGGCACAACAGGTTAGAAATAATAGAGCGCTGTTGAAGGCTCGGGCAGATACAGAAATTGAATGGCGTCAGGATGCAGTCGATGCCGGGATTGCGACGAATGAAGAATTGCTCTCACTCTCTGAATGGAAAAAATATCGTGTGTTATTGATGCGAGTTGATGCATTTAAACCTGAGTGGCCCTCGCAGCCGGCATAGTAACTTTTAAAATATTCGCTATGGATAGTGATATGTGGAAACAATCTGAATTAAAAATACCTGCACAAATTAACCAACTAAAGTGCTCTGTTGTTTGTGCGCATCCATGGGTGCCAGAGTTGGGGCAGCATACCAAATCTGGAGGCTATATTAGCCCGCTGAACGCCATCAGTTATCTCGGTAAAAAAATGCTGGAAAATGGTGCGGGTACACACAATATCATCATGATGATTTGCGAAAATACGCACAGTGAACTGCTCTCATCTCTTGATGCTGTCTCGTCTGTCTTGCCCATGCCGGAGCTGAAGCAGGTGCGCCGGCTGGCACAGTCATTTGGTGAGCTGGAGCAGGTGAAAATGCAGCTGCCGGATGTGCTTTCTGCCTTACCTGACCCGATTACTGTAGCGACAGAAACGACACGGCAGGCATTGAACTCTGCGCGTATTGAGGCGGCAAAACTTGAAGCGGCAGCAGCTGCCAGTGTGAGTTCGATAACCACCGGGTTGGCGGGTTTTCTTCATGAGCGCACTGCAGCACTGGCAGACATCGCAAGCGCAATGACTGAATTGCAGGGGAAAACGGCGAAAGCGTGGTTTTTCAATATGAAGGGGCCGGCGCTGACAACAGCGGTGGAACTGGTAAAAAACCTGCCGCATCCGGATGCGGTACACACTGCAGCCATTCTTTTCACAGGAAGTGATTTGAGCGCACTGGAGGCAATGATTGGCTAACATCATTCTGGCTCTCGATGGCGAGGCCATCATCATGAAAAATCTGCGCGTCACGCTCGGGATGCAGTATCAGGATAAAGACCAGTCCGGGCAGACATCGAGCACCACTCGCGCAGAGCAGGGTATTAAAGCCAAAGAGCTGCAGGTAAGCGGGGTGATCCCTTTCTCTGAAGAAAAGACGCTGAAGCGTCTTTTTGCGCTGGCCAGTGCAACCACATCCGGCGGCGCTCTGGCGCTTTACCGTGTGGCCAACCTGACCGCTAATACGGTAGGCATTCGCCAGGTCAATTTTGCGGGCAAGCTGGAGGCGCAGGAACAGGATGGGAAAATGGCCTGGGGTGTCCAGTTTACGCTGCGTGAAAAACACAGTGTTCCGGAGAAACGCCAGGCGCGAAACGATTCCCGAAATGGAACTGCAGCGGCAAAACAATCAGCTCGCACCGGTGACGCAAGCAGCAGCGACGCGAAAGAAAGCGATCAGAAGCTAACGTGGTTTGAAAGCAAGGTATTGAACCCCGTCAATAATGCGCTTGGAAAGGTGGTGGATTAATGCGCCCGATTAAACGTCTTTATCTTTCTGGTGACGAAATTCCCCTGTCTGATGTCAATCTGGTAATGGAAATGTCATCAGGCGGTCGGGGTTTTATTACCGCCGTGACCAGTGATGATTACACCGGCAAACTGGTGCGCCTTGATATTGGATACCCGGATATGATGTATCGCTGGTTTACCGGGTATGTTGAGCGGTCGCAGCCGGCAGAGAACGGCAGCGCAAAACTGTTTGTACGGGAGCTGGCGGGTAAGCTTGATAAGCCAATTCCCTGCTCATTCCAGCACCCGACTTTACGCATCGTTACCGAATGGCTGGGAAACCATACTGGTTTGGCGTTTACGCTTCCTGCTAACGCCGACTACACCGACAGACCAATAGCCCATTTCACCCACGCCGGGACTGGCTGGCAGCTGTTGGCCATACTGGGGAAATCCTTCAGCATTCCTGATTATGTCTGGTATCAGCTGCCTGATGGTGACATGTTCACCGGCAGCTATGCGCACAGCTTACTGGCAAATAAGCAGGTCGATATTCCGCATGAGTTCAGCCAGGCATCAGCCGCCGGCGATACGATGACAATCCCGATGGTGCCGACACTGCGACCGGGGGCAATGGTCAATGGCCAGCGGGTAACGAAAGTCGGGCTGATGAACGATGACATGATGCTGACATGGACGCCGCTTGATGCCGCTGGCAACCCGTTAACCAAACCTCTGATACGCCGGCAACTGGAGGCCGTGTGTCCGGAGATTGCTGGCGGGCTGCATGTTCCCCGTGTTGCGCGGGTGATTGCGCATTCTGAGCCAGTGAGCAGCGGTAACATTGCTAACGAGTTTCGGCCACGCTATGCCGTGGATCTGCAGCTGCAGGACGCGGACGGCAACCCGGTAACAGATACACCGGTTTATAAAGCGGTCCAGGTGCCGGTGCCAATGGCTGGCCATGACAGCGGCATGTTCCAGTTCCCGCCGGTCGGAACGCTGGTTGAAGTGGCGTTCATGGATGGCCGGCCAGATAAACCCTTTATTCGCCAGACGCTACCTGACGGCAACAGCCTGCCGAATGTGAAACCCGGCGAGCAGCTGCAACAGCAACGTGAAGGCGTGGCAACGCGCGTCACCGTTGAGGGGCATATGCAGCGCACAACTGACCAGACGATTGCGGAATCATCTATGCACCGTGAGGTTAAGGCCGACACGGAAAGCCGCACAATCACGCAGCGTGATACGATTATCCACGCCGGTGATACAACCAAAGTGATGGGGCCCGCTAGGCTAATGGCCGGTGCGATTCAACAGGTCAGCACCGGTGATTACGCTATCGGCACCCAGGCAAACTACGTCGCGCATGTGGCGCAGGACGCCACGACAGAAGTCGGTGGCAATCAGTCAACTAAAGTCACCGGCAGTATCACCACAGAATGTGCGGCGCTGACTGAGAAGATAGCGGGATTGCGTAAGAGTGTTGCCGCCGGCGGGCAGCAGGTGATGGGGCCAACGGTTCATATAGGCAGTGAATCAGTGAACACCCTGCAGATGATGCTGGAAACTATCGACCTGATGCAGCAGGTAGCCACGCTCTGTGCTGCGCATACGCATCAGAACACTGGCGCACCGACGAATGCCGCCGACTTTACGACAGCGGCCACGGCTGCAACAGCAACAAAGAATAAATACAAAGGCTTCATTGCCTGACCTGCCAGCACCATGAGATAGCCCGCCGCGCGCGGGCTTTTTTATACCTCAAATACAGCCCCCAGAACGCACCACAGGCCACGCAAAAGCGCCACCATGTCAACGCATAGACACGAAAGGATCGTCACAGCAGCGGCCCGCAGAAACGCAGCCGCAGCCACCCACGGAACGAATCGCATCACGGAAACCGCGCTACACCGCACCCGCCTGCGCTCTTTGCGTCATAAAGTTTTTTCAGTTGGGGATTTGTGCAATTGACCCCCGCAGACCGCGCCAGTGCTGGGGATTCCGTGAGAAATGGCCATTGCACAGAATGTAATGAATTTCAGTGGATTTCAGTCTGTAGGATCTAAGGTAAACTATGTATTCATGCTAAGTAATTGAAAGTAATAAATAATATCTGTTTTTCGTGACTTTTTTAGGATCGTTTTTTTAATGCTACTTACTCATGAATAATTTGGTAGATTACGTATGCTTTGCTCAAATAATATCAGTATACATACTTGCCGATTGAAATAATTTTACAAAGAAAGCGCACGGAATCTTAACTTTGTACTTCTACAAATTTAAAAGTTTTGAACGCTAGAGTTAATGATGTTGTTTTACATCTTGATCCTATTTCTTTATTCATAACATCGATAGCCGCTTCAACCGCTTTTTTATTTGATTGAGTAATTCTTTCACCCATGAAGACTTTAGTAATTTGTAACCTGTTAAAAGGCTGGATACCATCATTTGGGCAATAAGCCCGAACTTCTTTCTCATAGCTCCATTGAGTACTTTTTACAAAAACTGGATTGAATCCATTTATGATTCCATCTTTATCGCAAAGTGGAAGCCTGTCATCTGAGTACACAACATGGATAGGCAATATTATTGGAGAGTTTGGGGATTGTTGTGCAATCTTACCCACTATCTGATCAGTGGCTTGCAACTCAATAACGCAACCTTCATGGTTATTTGCATAGTGCGCCCACATAGGAACTGAAAATGGATCTGTGCTGAAGCAAGTGATAGCGATACTTTTGGATAGAATTTCATGGATTACGCCTTTGCTGCCAGTTCTTTTTATAAGAGCACAGTTTTTTTGTGTTTTCTTTTTTGATGCATGATGAGTTATGGGAACCCTAGTAGCTAACCGTTTGAATAACTTGTCAGCACCACGTTCAGGCATGTACGGATAACAATCAAAAGGATCATTAAAATCTACAGGTTTCGTATATTTAAGAGTTCCTTCTGTAATAATTTTTAAACAGCCTTCAATACTTACGTACTTATAAAATTTTGTACACTTTTCTATCTTCATTACTGCTTTTCCAAATTTATCTCGAAACCAGACAAAGTCACTTTATCAATGAAAATTGTGAGACTATATTTCATCGCATCACTCTGTATATTTATAACAAAGTTTTATACATCAAGCTTGCGGCGCGGGCTGTAAATCGTATGGTTAACAACAATGAATTTCTTCTCCAACCATTGGGTGATTTGTGCTGGTTGGACACCCGTCAGGCGAGCAAAAGAAGCCTGATTACCGTTGTAGTACTTTTCTATGTATTCCATCAGAGGCATTTTTCAGCATTCCGTTTATCAATTTTCATGGTGATATAGTAAAACACTATATGAAAAATAAAATTTCAACAAATGAAACCACAAAAAAGCCTCACATTATGGCGAGGCTTTTGATTATTTTTTGCTGAAAATTTTCGATGCGTGGTCAATGCGTGGACACTGATTGAAATAAATCCTTTTATTTCATGTTGTTACCACCAAAAAAGAAGGCCTGCGGAAGGGAGATTCCACAGGCCAATGAGGTGGTTCTTGGTACAACTAGCATTTATGGGTTATGTTTTTCAGCCCGGCGATAATAACCGTATACAGCGAAGCGGTATGTGATCGGTTTCTAAGAAATGTTCTGGCGCGGAAAAAATACCCACAATGAGTGACTTAGCGCGCGTTCTGAGCAACTAAATTGCGCATCAGCAACGCATAATCCAGCGACACATCTTCTGGCACCGGCATCCATACAATATGGCCATCGCCAGGTGCGACTTCAATCGGCTGCGATTTGGTATTTTCCAGCACTTCAAGGGTGAAGGTGACGTTACCTTGTGGCGTCATTAATTCCAGACTGTCGCCGAGCAGGAATTTGTTCTTCACTTTCACTTCTGCCAGACCGCCACGGCGTTCACCGGTAAATTCACCGACAAATTGCTGACTTTCAGAAACCGAGTGGCTGTACTCGTAATTCTGATAAGAATCATGATTATGACGACGTAAGAAACCTTCGGTGTAGCCACGGTGTGCCAGACCTTCCAGCGTGGTCAGAAGCGTTGGGTCGAACGGTTTGCCTGCTGCGGCATCGTCGATTGCACGGCGATAAACCTGAGCGGTACGCGCACAGTAGTAATAGGATTTGGTGCGGCCTTCGATTTTCAGCGAGTGCACGCCCATTTTGGTCAGGCGCTCAACGTGTTCGATGGCGCGCAGATCTTTCGAGTTCATGATGTAGGTGCCGTGTTCGTCTTCGAACGCCGTCATGTATTCGCCAGGGCGTTTGCCTTCTTCCATCAAAAACACTTTATCGGTTGGTGCGCCCGCGCCCAGAGTCGGCTCAATGTTTTGTACCGGAATCGGCTCATGAAGATGCACGATATTGCCGACATCATCTTCTTTGCCTTCTTCAACTTTGTATTCCCAACGGCAGGCGTTGGTGCAGGTGCCCTGGTTCGGGTCACGCTTGTTGATGTAACCCGACAGCAGGCAGCGGCCAGAATAGGCCATGCACAATGCGCCATGAACGAAGATTTCCAGTTCCATATCCGGCACTTGTTCACGCACTTCAGCAATTTCTTCCAGCGACAGTTCGCGTGACAAAATCACGCGGGTCAGACCCATTTGTTTCCAGAACTTCACGGTTGCCCAGTTTACGGCATTGGCCTGCACTGACAGGTGAACGTCCATTTCCGGGAATGCTTCACGCACCATCATGATAAGACCAGGGTCAGACATGATCAGCGCATCCGGGCCCATATCGATAACCGGTTTCAGGTCACGGATAAAGGTTTTCAGCTTAGCGTTGTGTGGGGCAATGTTGACAACCACGTAGAATTTTTTGCCGAGCTCATGGGCTTCGTTGATGCCGAGCTGGAGGTTTTCGTGGTTGAATTCGTTATTGCGCACGCGCAGGCTGTAACGCGGCTGGCCAGCGTAGACAGCATCTGCGCCATAGGCGAAAGCGTAACGCATATTTTTCAGCGTTCCGGCCGGGGATAGAAGTTCTGGTTTAAACATGGGGTTCTCGTCTGATTTCAGGTCAGAACCACTCCACCCGTCATACTTCAAGTTGCTGGTGCGTTGGCGGCGTTCATTCACCCGAATCACTTACTTGAGTAAGCTCATCGGGATTTACTCTCTTGCCGCCTTCCCCCAACTCGAATTATTTAGGGTTCGATTAAGATGGAATGGTTTAAGGCACAGTTTTAGGGCGGGAATTGTAGCGCTAATGCTCTTCATACTTCAAGTTGCAGGGGCGTTGGCTGCGCTCACTTACCCGAATCACTTACATAAGTAAGCTCATCGGGATAAATTCCCTTGCCGCCTACCTGAAACTCGAATTATTTTGAGCATATTGATTCCAGAAACTACCTTTACGCAATTCGGCAGGCGTCGGCTTCCCAACGATAACCCACGCCGTAGACCGCACGGATAAACGACTGTTCTTCATCCAGCGCTTCGAGTTTGCGGCGCAGGTTTTTAATATGACTGTCGATAGTGCGGTCAGTCACTACGCGGTAATCATCATAAAGCTGGTTAAGCAGCTGTTCGCGGGAAAAGACTTTGCCCGGCTCGTGGGACAGCGTTTTCAGCAGGCGGAATTCAGCTGGTGTTAAATCCAAAAGTTTGTCGCGCCAGCTCGCCTGAAAACGACCTTCGTCGATGATTAACGGGCTGATTTCATCGGCTGCAACCGGATCGCGCTGGCGTTTGCAGCGGCGCAAAATGGTTTTGACGCGCGCTACCACTTCGCGTGGGCTATAAGGCTTGCAGATATAATCATCGGCACCAATTTCCAGGCCAAGCAGGCGGTCGATTTCCTCGATTTTAGCGGTCACCATGACAATCGGAATTTCAGAGAAACGACGAATTTCACGGCACAGCGTCAGGCCATCGGTGCCTGGCAGCATTAAATCGAGCAGGATCAAATCCGGCGGCGTCTGGCGCACGAAAGGCAGCACTTTGTCGCCATGGGTAATCAACTCTGGCGCATATCCCGCAGCACGTAAGTAATCAATTAACAGTTGGCCGAGCTTTGGCTCGTCTTCAACAATTAAAATACGCGGTGTGTTTTCGTCAATTGGCAATTCGGTCATACAGGTCTCAACGATTCTGGCTCCAGCGGTAACTCTACTGTAATGCTTACCCCGCCGAAAGGCGAATGCGAGGCGTAAAGCTTGCCGTTATGGGCGGCAACAATATTCTGGCAGATAGACAGACCAAGTCCTGAGCCGCCACTGGCGCGGTTGCGGGAACCTTCAGTGCGGTAGAAACGCTCAAACAGCATGGTGAGTTGTTCATCGCTGACACCCGGCGCGCTGTCGGCAAAGTGCATGACAAAACGTTGATTCACCACTTCGCCGGAGATAACCAGCTGGCCGCCCGCATCGGTGTAGCGCAGGCTGTTTTCCAACAGGTTATTGAATAACTGCATTAAACGATCGCTGTCACCGAAAATGGTGGCGCTATCTGGCAGCGCCAGGCTAATACTTAAACCACGTGAGTTAAAGCGTTCACGGAATGCTCCCGCCACAATTTCCAACAGGTTAATGATATCCAAAGATTGCTTCTGGTAGGCCAGTGCGCCTTCGTCAGACATCGACAATTGGTGCAGGTCATCAACCAGTTTGGTCAGTGTGGCGACTTCCATTTGCAATGACGCCACGGATTCGGGCGTGAATTTGCGCACGCCATCCTGAATGGCTTCCAGCTCGCCGCGTAAAATCGCCAGCGGGGTGCGCAATTCATGGGAAATATCCGCCATATAAGCGCGGCGCATGTTGTGGTTTTTCTCAAGCGTGCTGGCGAGCTGGTTAAAATCTTGTGCCAGTTTGCCGAGTTCGTCTTGGCTGGTGGAATCGACGCGGGTGCTGAAATCCCCGGCAGCCAGCTTATGTGTGCCTTCGACTAACCGCTTCACCGGAGCCAGCAAACCGCGCGCCAACAAAAACGTGGCAGCGGCGGCGAGAAGTGTCGCCAGGCCGACGATGATCCAACTGGTGCGCCGTTGTTGGCGGTCAAAATTAATATCGGTGTTGCGCGTCAGGCGCTCAACCGGCGAGGCGACAACCCAGCCCGCATCGCGTCCATTTGCCTTAATCGCCCGGCGCATACCGTCGGTCGGAACCGGGCCGCGTGGGCCAACTAGCACTTTGTAATCCTGGTCGACGACCCAGAATTGGGTGCGCCAACCGTGTGGCGGCAGGTTATGGTTTTCTTCATCGCCATGTTCGAACGAGCGTAGCAGCTTGAACATAAAGCGATCGTTATTGCGCAGAAACTGCCAGTTGCCGTGCTGCTCATACTGTTCGCCCAGCGCGTCACTTAGCATCTCGAGGCGTTGTTCATTGCCACGCTTGATGTAGTCAATAAACCCATGTTCGAAACTGAGCCGCACACCCCAATGCATGATTGCCAGCACCAGCAGGCAGGTCGAGAAAATCGCGAGGAACAGTTTGCCGGTAATACCAGGCCGCCAGAGCTTCATGAGCTCCTCCTTTTGCGTCGTGCAATCACGACATTTTTGGTGGTGTCTTTCGGGACGCGAGCAAAAATCAGCGCGGGCAGGGCGATAACCACCGCCATACTGAAATAGGTGTACATAAAGACGCTGTGGACTACGGCGCTATCCGCCGTCAATTGATGATGACCGTACATTCCCAGTAACAATCCGGCGATGGTGACACCGATACTCATTGAAAGCTGCATCACCATTGAGAGCATGCTGTTGCCGCCGCTTGCCAGATCGTCCGGTAAATCTTTCAGTGTCAGCGTGTTCATTGACGAGAAGCGCGTGGAGTTGACCATGCCAAGCAGGAACAAGACTACCGGCAGCAAGTAGTACCAACCCAGTAGTGCCGTCGCCATAAACAGCAAAATAACCAGTGATAAACCGAGCGTGGTGGCGACTAACACATTGCGATAGCCAAAACGGTTAACCACCTGCACCACAATACGTTTCATGCCCATGCTTCCCAATACCATTGGGATCATCATCAGGCCCGCATGGAATGGTGAAAAACCGAGGCCGATTTGCAGGAATACCGGCGTCATAAACGGGATCATGCCGCTGCCGATGCGCCCGCAAAAACTGCCTAACAGCCCGAGGGAAAAGGTCTGCGTCTTAAAAAGATTGAGATTGAATAGAGCGTTATCATTGGCTTTGGCGTGCCATAGGTAGAGCGCGATTGCTGCAGTACCTCCACCGACCAACAACCACACCGTGGATGGGCTCACGCCTAAACCTTTTGCGCCATCAAGTGCAATAGTCAGTGCCGCCATACCAAACGCCAAATAGACAAAGCCCATCATGTCGAATTTGCGCGTCTGCATGGTGTAGTTCGGCATCAGCCATAGCGTGGCGATGGCGCCGATAATGCCAACCGGCAGGTTAATCAGGAAGATCCAGTGCCATGAGGCATACTCCACCAGCACGCCGCCGAGTGCCGGGCCAAGCAGTGGGCCAATTTGCCCGGGCAAAGTGACGAAGGTCATCGCCGCCATATATTGTTCGCGCGGGACAATTTTCATCACTGTTAAGCGCCCGACGGGCACCATCATGGCCCCGCCAATCCCTTGCACCACTCGCGCCATCACTAGTTCGTTAAGCGTGGAGGCGTGCGCGCATAATAACGAGCCGATAGTAAACAGCACGATGGCGGTGAAAAAGATATTGCGCACGCCAACGCGGTCCGCCAGCCAGCCGCTCGCGGGCAACATCACCGCGACCGTCAACACATACGACACGATAACCGAGTGCATGTGTAACGGGCTTTCACCCAGGCTCGCCGCCATCGAAGGCAGGGCAGTGTTGACGATAGTGGTGTCGAGCGATTGCATGAAGAAGCCAAAGGCGACTATCCACAGTTGCCAGCGCACGGCGGCAGGCAGTTCAGTCATTTAAATATCCTTCATACTTGAAGCTGCAGCAGCGTTGCTGCGCTCTTTCGCCCAAATCACTTACTCAAGTAAGCTCATCGGGACTCATTCACTTGCGGCCTTGCTGCAACTCCAATTATTTTGGATATTCCAGTGCTATGGGATGATTAATCCGTTGTCGCAAGACGATCATTTTTACGCGCAAAGCGCATCCGCAGGCGGTCAAAGAACAGATATACCACCGGCGTGGTGTACAACGTCAGCAACTGGCTGACTACCAGACCTCCTACGATGGTGATCCCAAGCGGCTGGCGCAGTTCCGCACCGTCGCCGCTGGTGAGCACTAATGGCAATGCACCGAAAAGTGCGGCCAGCGTGGTCATCATAATCGGGCGAAAACGCAGCAAGCAGGCCTGGAAAATCGCCTCTTCCGGTTGCAGATTGCCGTTACGCTGCGCATCGATGGCGAAGTCGACCATCATGATGGCGTTTTTCTTCACGATACCAATCAGTAGCATGATGCCAATGAGCGCGATTAAGCTAAACGGCGCGCCAAATATTTCCAGGGCTAACAAAGCCCCAACGCCTGCAGAAGGCAGGGTGGAGAGGATTGTCAGCGGGTGAACGTAACTCTCATACAAAATCCCCAACACGATATACACCGTGGCGATGGCGGCAATAATCAGCAAAACCTGGGATTTCATGGTGTCCTGGAATACCTGCGCGGTTCCCGCGTACATCCCGCGCACGGTTGAAGGCACGCCTAATGCCGTCATAGTGCGGTCGATGGCGTCACTGGCTTCCGATAACGACACGCCAGTAGGCAAGTTAAATGACACGGTGGAGGCGGCTGATAACCCCTGATGGTTAACGGCAAGAGGCGCGTTTGCCGGTTGCCATTTGGCAAAATACGAAAGCGGGATGGCTTTGCCTTCTTTATTGATAACGAACATTTGGTCCAACGCGCTGATGTCCTGGGTGTAACGCGGGTCGACTTGCATCACCACTTTGTACTGGTTAAGCGGCTGGTAAATTGTCGAAATTTGCCGCTGGCCAAAGGCGTTATTTAACAGATTATTGGCATCTTGAACGCTTATGCCCAACCGTGACATGGTTTCACGGTCATAAATCAGATCCATTTCTGCGCCGTTATCCTGGCTATCGGAGTTCACATCAGCGAGCTGTGGCAGTTTGGCCAGCGCCTGGCGTATTTTCGGCTCCCAGGTGCGCAGATCGGCCAAATTATCCGACAGCAGCGTGTACTGATAACTGGCATTGGCCTGGCGTCCGCCGACACGAATATCCTGCACGGCCATTAAGAACAGGCTCGCACCGGGTTCTTTTGCCAGTGATTTACGTAAACGATCGATAACCTGTTGTGCCGTCTCTTTACGCTCAGAAAGCGGCTTTAATGAGATAAACATCATGCCGCTGTTGACCCGTGAACCACCGGTGAAGCCCGTTACATTGTCCACCGCCGGATCATCCCGGACGATTTTCATAAAGTCCTGTAACTTCCCACGCATCGCCTGAAATGAAATGCTTTGGTCGGCCTGAATGTTGCCCATCAAGCGCCCGGTGTCTTGCTCGGGGAAAAAGGTTTTTGGAATCGCTATATACAGCCAGATATTCAGTGCGATGGTTGCCAGCAGCACAACACCCACCAATTTCGTATGGTTTAGCACCCATTTCAGCGAACGCCCATAACCTTGTTGCATCGCGACAAGTACGCGTCCAAATCCACGGTTACGGGTTGGGGTATGCTGCGGTTTATTCTTTAATAACCAGCCACACATCATCGGTGTAAGCGTAATCGACACCACCAGTGAGATACCGATGGCGACTGAAAGCGTGACTGCAAATTCTTTAAACAGCCGGCCTGGCAAGCCACCCATTAATAGCAAAGGTAGGAAAACGGCGACCAACGACAGGCTCATCGACAACACGGTAAAACCAACTTCGCGTACGCCCTGAAGTGCTGCCTGCAATGGTTTCACGCCCGCTTCTAGATGGCGGGAGATATTCTCCAACACCACTATAGCGTCATCCACCACAAAACCGGTGGCGATGGTTAGCGCCATTAGCGACAGGTTATTGAGACTAAAGCCGCACAGGTACATAGCGATGAAGGTGCCGATGAGCGACACCGGAACAGCGACTGCGGGTATCAGTGTTGCGCGCCCGGAGCGCAGGAACAGGAACACCACCAGAATCACAAGTGCGACCGAGATAACCAACGACTGCTCGACTTCAGCAAGAGAGGCACGAATGGTTGGCGAGCGATCCTGGGCGATTTGCAAATCGATCGACGCAGGAATCGTTTCACGCAACTCAGGGATTTTCGCCCGGATCCTGTCAACCGTCTCGATGATGTTCGCTTCCTGGGATTTACGAATCATCAGCAAAATCGCGGGTTTCGCGTTGGTCATCCCGGCGTTACGCACGTCCTGTACTGAATCGGTGACGTTAGCGACATCACTCAGTTGTACCGCACCACCATTGTTGTAGTGAATGATTAACGGCTTATATTCCGCTGCGGCTTTCAGTTCATCGTTAGTCTGCAATTGCCAGCGCTTAGAACCATCTTCCACAGCACCTTGCGGACGGCGCACGTTAGCATTGTCGATAGCGGTGCGTACGGCATCGAGCGAAACGCCCTGGTTGAATAGTGCTTGCGGGTTGAGATCAACGCGCACCGCAGGCAGCGAACTGCCGCCGACATCTACATCGCCCACACCATCAATCTGCGAGACGGTCTGCGCCAATTGTGTGGAGGCGAAATCGTAGAGCTGGCCCTGAGAAAACGTATCGGAAGTCAGCGTCAGGATCATAATGGGTGCATCTGACGGGTTAGCTTTGCGATAGGTCGGGCGGCTTGGCATTCCGCTTGGCAGCAGGCTTTGCGCGGCGTTTATCGCGGCTTGCACATCACGTGCTGCTCCGTTGATATCGCGGTCAAAAGTAAATTCCAGAATGATACGCGTGCTGCCAAGTGAACTCGACGAGGTCATCTCATTCACGCCAGCAATACGCCCGAGCGCCCGTTCAAGTGGTGTTGCCACTGACGATGCCATGGTTTCAGGTGAGGCACCCGGCAGTGAAGCGCTGACCATAATAACTGGGAAATCCACCTGTGGCAGCGGAGCCACAGGCAGCAGGCGAAAGCCCAACACGCCGCACAATGTGATGGCGGCGGTCAGCAGAATGGTGGCGACGGGCCGGTAGATGAACAGTGCAAAGAATTTCACAGCACTTCCTCATCACCACGACCAAAGCGGCGGCGCACCGCATGCGACAGGTTATCGAACAGCAAATAGATAACCGGCGTGGTAAACAGCGTTAATACCTGGCTCACCAGCAGACCACCGACCATGCCAATCCCCAGCGGGCGGCGCAGCTCCGCACCCACACCGGTTGAGAGCATCAACGGCAATGCACCTAGCAGGGCGGCGAGAGTCGTCATTAGAATCGGACGGAAACGCAGTAAACAGGCCTGGTAAATCGCATCGTACGGTTTCATGCCTTGCTCACGCTCCGCCGCGAGGGCGAAGTCGATCATCATGATGGCGTTTTTCTTCACGATCCCGATAAGCAAAATGATGCCGATGATGGCAATCACATCCAGTTCGGCTCCTGCTAGCATCAACGCGAGTAATGCGCCTACGCCCGCAGTTGGCAGTGTCGACAGGATAGTTATCGGGTGAATAAAGCTTTCGTATAACACGCCCAGCACGATGTACATCGCCACCACTGAGGCCACGATCAGCCAGATGGTGCTACCTAATGCCGCCTGGAAGGCGAGGGTGCTGCCCTGGAACTGCGTGGTGATATCAGCAGGCATGGCGAGATCTTTTTCCGCCGCTGTAATCGCTTTAACCGCATCTTCCAGCGAATGATCTTGAGTGACGTTAAACGAGAATGTACTCGACGGGAACTGATCGAGATGGTTTATCGTCAACGGGGCAAAACGCTGCTCGATTTTAGCAATGCTACTTAACGGCACGCTGCCGCCATCAGTACTAGCAAGGCGAATATTATCCAACCCGCTCAGGCCAGGAGTGGTGCTGGTATCGTGCTCAAGCACCACGCGATACTGGTTGGCCTGCGTATAAATAGTGGAAATCAGGCGCTGACCAAATGCGTTATAGAGCGCGTTATCGACATCTGACATGGAGATACCAAGGCGGCTGGCACTGGCCCGGTCAACATTCACATAGGCCACAAGCCCTTGATCCTGCCAGTCGCTGCTGACATCAGCCAGTTGCGGCAATGCTCGCAATTTTTCAGTTAATTGCGGCACCCAAGTGCTCAGTTCGTCGAGTGAGGTTGTCTGCAAGGTGAACTGATACTGCGTACGGCTAACTGTGGTATCAATGGTTAAGTCTTGCACCGGTTGCAGATAAAGCTCGACCCCCGGCACTTTTGCCACGTTAGTTTGCAAACGCTCAATCACCACCGGAATACGGTCGTCACGGTCGCTTAATGGTTTGAGGTTAATTTGCAAACGTGCACTGTTCAGAGACGGATTGGTACCATCCACTCCTATAAATGAGGTCAGGCTTTCTACCGCAGGATCTTTCATTATCACATCTGCAACCTGCTGTTGGCGCTGCGCCATGCTGGCAAAGGAGACCGATTGCGGTGCCTGCAAAGTACCCTGAATAATGCCGTTATCCTGAATCGGGAAGAACCCCTTCGGGATGAAAATCCACAGTACAACGGTGAGTGCCAGGGTGCCAAAAGCGACTCCCAGCGTTAGCCACGGGTGGTTTAATACGCGGGTTAACATGCGCCCATAACCGGCAATTACGTGATCGAAGAAGCGCTCACTGGCGCGGGAGAAACGGTTCTGTTTACGCAGTGATTCGTGGCTTAACATCCGTGCGCACATCATTGGTGTCAACGTCAGCGACACCACCGCCGATATCAGAATCGCAATAGCCAGCGTGACGGCAAATTCCCGGAATAAGCGGCCCACAATATCGCCCATAAACAGCAGTGGGATCAGTACTGCGATCAGCGAAAATGTCAGGGAAATAATGGTGAAACCAATTTCACCGGCACCTTTTAGCGAGGCGGCCAGTGGTTTTTCGCCTTTTTCGATATAACGCGAGATGTTCTCGATAACCACGATCGCATCATCGACTACAAAACCGGTAGCGATGGTTAACGCCATCAGCGTCAGGTTGTTTATTGAGAAGTCGAGAAACACCATCACCGCAAAAGTCCCGATCAACGACAGTGGCACAGCAACTGCCGGGATAATGGTCGCCGGAACGTTACGCAGAAACAGGTAGATAATCATGACAACCAGCGCGATGGCGAGCATCAGCTCATGCTGGGTGTCGGTAACGGAGGCGCGGATGTTGGTTGTGCGGTCGCTGAGCAGTTTGACTTCAACCGATTTCGGCAGGCTTTTGGTTAGCGCGGGCAACATCGCTCGAATGCTGTCGGCGGTGTCGATAATATTCGCCCCCGGCTGGCGCTGCACGTTCATCACTATCGCCGGTTGCTTGTTCGCCCACGCGCCAAGCCAGGTGTTTTCTGCCCCTTGCTCAACGGTTGCCACATCGCCAAGACGAATTGGAGCACCGTTCTGATAAGCAATGATCAGGTTGCGATACTCTTCAGCCGACTGCATTTGGTCGTTTGCTGAAAGCGTAACGGCGCGCTCCGGGCCATCCAGACTGCCTTTTGCTGAGTTAACGTTGGCGCTGGTAATTGCTGTGCGCACGGTTTCGCTGGTCAAGCCAAGTGCGGCAATCGCCGGGGCGTTAAGTTTCACGCGCACCGCCGGGCGCTGGCCGCCGGAAAGCGTCACCAGACCAACACCGGAAACCTGGGAGATTTTCTGTGCCACGCGCGTTTCTACCATGTCTTCGACTTGGGTCATCGGCATGGCAGTTGAGGTGACAGCGAGAGTCATAATTGGTGGATCCGCTGGGTTTACTTTGCTGTAAACCGGCGGATTCGGCAGGTCGGTTGGCAACAGGTTTGTGGCGGCGTTAATCGCGGCTTGTACTTCCTGTTCGGCAACATCCAGTGGCAACGTGAGTTGGAATTGCAATGTTACTACCGATGCCCCACCGGCACTTTGTGATGACATCTGTTTGAGGCCCGACATCTGGCCAAACTGGCGCTCAAGAGGCGCGGTAATTGCTGATGTCACTACATCCGGGCTGGCTCCAGGGTAAAGCGTTACCACCTGAATTGTAGGGTAATCCACTTCGGGTAATGCAGACACAGGCAAGAAGCGATAGCCAATAATCCCGGCCAGCAAAATGGCCACCATCAAAAGTGTGGTGGCAACTGGCCGTAGGATAAACAGGCGCGATGGGCCACCTGTGGAGCTCGGTGGTAACACCTGCATCAGGAGGTCGCTCCGTTACGTTTGTGTTTTGGTGCGGCTTCGGTGTTGCTCTGCGGAGAGCTTGATTTCGCTGATTGTGCCTCGACAACTTCCACTTTCGCCCCTTCAGTCAGGCGATCAATTCCGTCCGTTATCACTCGTTCACCTGCAGAAAGGCCCGCGGTGATAACGACTTTCTGGCTATCCTGAATGCCGGTAGTCACCAGGTGTTTGCTGACTTTATCTTCGCTATTGAGCACCCAGACAAAGCTGCCTTCATTGCCCATTTGTACCGCAGCAGTGGGAACAACCACGGCATCTTGTTGGGTATCCACCAGCATGCGTGCGTTAACAAACTGGTTTGGGAACAGTGCATCGTCTTCATTATTAAAGCGGGCTTTGAGTTTGATGGTGCCAGTGGTGACATCAATCTGGTTATCCAGACTTAGCAGTGAGCCGCTGCTGAGCTTTTGCTTATTAGTACGATCCCAGGCTTCAACACTCAGCGTTGCTCCTGCCTTTTGCGCTTTAACCACGGTCGCTATATCACCTTCAGGCAGGGTAAAGATCAGGTCGATAGGATGTGTTTGGGTCAGCACTACAATCCCGGCGGTATCACTGCTGGAAATCTGATTGCCAACATCGACCTGTTTTAACCCCACGCGGCCATCGATTGGTGCGGTGATTCGGCTCCAGTCGAGCTGCAACTGAGCGCTGGCAACGGCGGCTTCATCAGCTTTAATCGTGCCGACAGATTCATTGACTAATGCTTGTTGCGCGTCTAATTCCTGACGTGACACGAGATTGGTTTTAACCAGTTGTTGATAACGCGCCAGGTCACGGCGTGCATTGGCAAGTGTTGCCTGATCTTTTGCTAACTGGCCCTGTGCCTGGGCAAGGGTGATTTTGAACTGGCTTGGATCGATTTCAGCCAGTAAATCACCTGCTTTTACCTGCTGCCCTTCCTGGAAGTGAATCGCCAGTAATTGCCCATCCACGCGGCTGCGCACAGTAACGGTGTTCGCGGCAGTGATAGTGCCAAGACCTGTGAGATAACGCGGTACAGATTCACTGGTCGCCGTTGCGGCCTGAACCGGCGCTAATGCACCGCCGCGCATCCCTTGGCGATTGGCGGCATGGCGCTGCTGAGTTGATTGCGAACCTGCGGTGTCGTTACCCGTGCTCGAATGGCGCCAGTAAAAAATGGCGGCGATAACGACAATGACTGCTGCTGCAATCCATAACCCACGTGCGGTGAATGTGCCTTTCATAGATTTACGTCTTCTCTTCCTGAAACGATTATCCCCGTCGTACTCAGGGGTTAGGCCTAATGATACTAGTGTAGTGAGTTAAGGCGGCGGAAAAATGGAGGAAATATGGAGTACTGTATGGATAAGTCTGAGATGGCGGTTTTTTACGAGGCGGCTCGTAAGGTTATGGTCGTTAAGTAGCCAGCCGGGTAACCATTTAATAAGCTGTGATTTATATTTTTGATTATCGCCGTAATGCAGTTTTGCTTTGCGCTGGCGATAAATCGAAGAGCAAGCACTTTTACGAATCTATGATCACTGTCGCTGATAAAGAGTTTTTGGCCTGGTTGAAGGCACAGGAGAATTAATATGAAAAACAATCCAAAAGGTTACAGCACATTAGAAGAGTTGATTGCTCGTCGTTCACCTGAAAGTCAGAAACGAATTGCTGACGCGACTCAGGAACTGATTCTTGAAAGCTGTTTGCATATGATTCGTGAGCAAATGGGCTGGTCGCAGCAACAACTGGCAGACGCGATGGGTATTAGCCAGCTAGCCGTCACGGCAATTGAAAAACGCGGCAATGAAGTCAAACTGGGGACACTAAAGCGTTATATCGAAGCGTTGGGTGGCAAGCTTTCACTGCAAATTGAGTTTCCGGATGGCGTTAAACAGCTAAAAATTTAAAACGCCGCAGGTTTCCCCACGGCGGTTTGATTAATCGCGGAACACCACATCAGCCCAACGGGCCAGGCCTGCGGTAACGGAGCCGAAATCATCGCCTCCCGCCAGCGGAATCCCCGGTAATTGCTGAGCCAATGCATGTTTCAGCAGTGGTGAGCGAGCACTACCACCAGTGAGATAAATCACATCCGGTTTCACGGCACTGTTTTCCAGCGCAAGTGTGACTTGCTCGAGAATACGTTGCAGTGGCTGACTGATAGCACTTTCCAGATCCGGTTGAGTAATCTCGCAGCCCAATTCTTTACTGATAAACGGCAGCATGGTGGCGACTTGCTGACTATCGGAGAGCGCGATTTTACTCTCCTCTGCAGCACGCACCAGGCGATAGCTAAGGCGCTGGCGCCAGACCTTTTGCAGGAATGCCACTTTTTCAGGTTCACGTGAATCGCGCACCAGTTCGTTAAGCATGCGGCCATTGGCACTGCTGTAAAAATCGTTTTGTGCCGGGACGTCGTTTATTGCGACCGCGTTCCACCACGGCAATACCGGCAAGGCGATACCTTTTTCGGTTTGTCCGCCCATACCCAGTAATGGGGAAAGCTGTTTAAAGGCCAGCATAATATCCAGATCGTTACCGCCAACTCGGCAACCACTGTGGCCTAATAGGCTTTGTTCGCGATCTCGACGAGCACGCCATTGCGGCCCCATCAGCAATACTGAGCAGTCAGTGGTACCACCGCCGATATCGACGACTAAAACCTGTTTTTCTTCGTTTAATGTGGCTTCAAAATCAAGTCCGGCCGCAACCGGCTCAAACTGAAACACCACATCTTTAAAACCAGCCCGATGAGCTGCGCGGTCAAGGATCCCTTGAGCCTGCCGGTTTGCTTCATCACCACCTAAACCCTGGAAGTTAATCGGGCGGCCGATCACAGCTTGAGTAATCGGTTCGGCAACCTGGCTTTGCGCCTGATTACGGATATGTAGCATCATCGCGCAGACTAAATCTTCGAACAAAGCGACTTGCTGAGGTTTTAGGCCTGTAGCGCCGAGGAAGGATTTGGGTGATTTAACGAAGTAAACTTCTTCCGGGTCTTCCATGTACTGGCGCAGGGAACTCAAGCCAAATTGCACACTGTTAGGCAAGACATCGATATCTTCTTCGCGATTAAAGGATACCGCGCGACGCAGCAATGCCTGGGTTTCGGTGCCAGTGGCAGGAACCTCGTGATGGCGATATAGCCATTCACTTACTGATTCACGTGTCGGAGCGCACAACATTGACGGAAGCAGTTTTGAGCCGTTCTCCATCTCCAGCGCCTGTGGAACGCCGTCACGCATTACTGCTACCGAGCAGTTTGCAGTACCATAATCGAAGCCAATAAATTGCATATAATCCCCATGCCGGTGAAGAAGGGGGGCGACTTTAGCGGAATGTGGCGCATCGGGCAACTGAATATCAAAGCAAGGCATTATTAGTGACGTGCACCTATGCTATTGCGATAGTTAACGACAGGAAAAGACAATGTATCAACTGGAGTACAACCCACCTTATGACTGGAAGTGGATGTTTGGTTTCCTGGCCGGGCGAGCGGTTAGTGGCGTCGAGATTGTCACAGATGAGTATTACTGCCGCAGTTTTGCTTTAGGGAAGTATCAAGGGTTAGTTACGCTTGAGCCCGATGAGAAAGCCTGCCAGCTAAAAGTGACACTGAGTGCGGGTCTGGAGCCGGTTGCCGATGAGGTCTTGCAAAAAGTGAAACAACTGCTCGACCTTGACTGTCAGTCACATACCATTCTTGAATGTCTTGGGGATTTAGCGACTGCACGTCCTGGCCTTCGTTTGCCTGGTTGCATGGACACCTTCGAGCTGTCTGTTCGCGCCATCCTGGGGCAACTGGTGAGCGTAGCAATGGCGGCAAAACTTGCCAGTAAACTGGCGCAGGTTTTTGGTGAACCGCTGGTGGATTTTCCTGATTGGCGACTTTTCCCCACCCCTGAACGACTGGCATCGTTGAGCCCTGAACAGCTAAAGCCGCTTGGTATGCCCTTAAAACGTGGTGCTGCGATCATTCATCTGGCGCAACAAATGGTAAAAGGCGAGTTTCCACTCCATACCCCTGTGGATGTTGAGCAAGGTGTGAAAATGCTCATCTCTTATCCAGGGATTGGTCGCTGGACGGCAAACTACATTGCTTTGCGTGGTTGGCAGGCAAATGATGTTTTCTTACCAGACGACTATCTGATTAAGCAGCGATTTCCAGGTATTACGCCAACTCAAATTCGCCGTTACGCCGAACGCTGGAAGCCCTGGCGCTCCTACGCGTTATTGCATATTTGGTATAGTGAGGGCTGGGTGCCAGGTACTTAATAGCGAATTAATTAATCGCGAAATAACTCGTGTTCAGCAGTATTTCCAGCGGGGTTGGTTGGGTCACGGCCTCACCGAAAATAAGGTCGATGCCAATGCCTGAGAGCGTATCCATCACCATTGGCATATCGGCAGGTCCTGCGATCGTTTGCAATGATTGACGCTGGGCGTGGCCATGAATGATGGTCACCATCATTTCATCCATCAGATTGCAGTGAACATTACTAATCAGTTCTTCATCCACAATGATGTAGCTGAAACGCTGGCGTGAGACGTGTTTAAAGATATCCAGGTCTCGGCCAACATGGCTTAGGATCAACTGGCATCCACTATCGCGCAGCCTTTTCAGGTTACTGTCTATCTTCTCATCATCACTTTGCAACACTTCGCAATTGACCATCAGGTGTAACAGACGAGCAGGTAGTGGGCTACGGGATAAGCCTCTTAACAGCTCGTCGACAACTTTATCACTCGCAAGGCCCGGGGAAGAAATAGGAAGCGCGATGCCAAAGCCTTTACTTGCTACTTGTTGAGAAAACTTGCTGAAGAATTCGTTAAAAACCCTTAGGTCGAGAGCGCATTGCAACTCTTTGTCGGTAACGGCTGTGCGGAAAGGGGACTCATCAATCACGACATTATCACTCCCCCAGAAGCGTAACGACACCACATAAAAACTGGTTGATTCCGGAACGCGTGGCGGGGCAACGCCTCTGGCTACCATCAGGATCGGGTTCTCGTTGATGATGTGCTTTTGCTCATCGACGGTCATATGCTGATCTTCTTTGCGAATTTCATGCTGAGAAGATTCAAAGACGGTCACGCGGCCGCGGCCACCATTTTTCGAGGCATAACAAGCGATATCGGCCTGAGAAAGCACTTCAGAAGCAATTCTGTTATCGGCATCAATTTGGGTTATACCTGCGCTGGCGCCAATGCGGTGCAAACGCCCGTTCCACGTAAAGTGATAGTCATTAATGCTTTGGATAATACGCTCAGAAATATGGCGCGCATTGTCAGAAGAGCAATCCGGGAGCAACAAACCAAACTCATCACCGCCCAGACGAGCCAGGAAATCACCTGTTCGCAACATGCTTAGCATCAAAGAGGAGAGCTCGCGCAGCAACGCATCGCCCGCGGCGTGCCCTGCGGTATCATTCACTGCTTTGAAACGATCGAGGTCGATAAACACGAGCGCATGGCGCTGGCGATTTTCTCCAGCACTCTGCAGCAAACGTTTGAGATGGTTTTCGAAACTGACACGGTTTGCCAAGTGTGTCAGCCCATCATGTGAGGCACTGTAGCTCAACTGTTTAAGCATTTTACGCGATTCGGTGACATCCTGAATGACCAGCACCGAACCGATGCTTTGCCCGTCCAACGTTGTTAGCGGGGTGATGCTGTAGTGGATATCGTAGCTGCCGCCGTTGCGGCAATGCAGAACGACATCGTGCTCGATGGTCGTTCGCGCATAATCACCACTATGAATATTCTCCATCACGGGCCCGGTGTCGCCAAACGTGATGTGCAGAATGGCCAGAATATGCTGACCGATTGCCTGCTGTTGTGGCCAGCCGCTGAGTTTCTCGGCAATAGGATTCATAAAGGTGATATTCATATCTACATCGGTACAAATGACCGCTTCACCTATCGAATCCAGCGTGATGTGTAGACGTTCTTTCTCCTGATACAACGCTTCATTCAGCTGTTTAACTTCCGTCATATCCATGTTGATGCCGAGCAGGCGCTCAACATCACCATTTTTATTCAATACCCGGTTTGCGAGTGAGCGAATATGGCGGATGCCTTCTTTGACATGAATACGATATTCCATCTTGAAAGGCACTCGAGCCTGCAAAGCATCGCGAACTGTTTTCTCAGCCATTGGCGCGTCATCGGCGACGATACATTCAAGCCACAGAGCGTAGGTGGGTTTTACATGCGCCGGGACTTCATAGAGATCAAACATACGTTTGTCCCAACTGATTACATCGCTGCCAAGATCCCATTCCCAGATACCGATGCCACCCGCTTCATTGGCAAGTGTAATGCGCTCCATCAAGCGTTTATTCACCCACTCGGTATGCTTGAGATCATTAATATCTTCAATCTGCGCGATTAAATAGAGCGGGGTGCCGTCAATGTCACGCACAATAGACACCGCCAGCAATGCCCATACGACATCGCCTTTGCTGGTGTAATAGCGTTTTTCCATCGAATAGCTGTTGATACTGCCACTCACCAGCATATTGAGTTGCTGTAAATCAGCGTGTAAATCTTCCGGATGGGTTATCTGCTGGAATGTCAGTGAGCGTAGTTGTTCGGCGCTATACCCGAGGAATTTGCAAAGCGATTTATTTACCTGCAACCACTGGCCATCGGTTGATACCAACGCCATACCGATGGCGGAATATTCCATCGCGTTACGGAAACGCGCTTCGCTTTCGGTGATGTGTTTACGCTCCTCTCGAAACGAATACATCACCATTGTCATCACATTTGCTGGCAATAAAATCATCAGGAACGGTAGCCAGGGGGCGTTATTCATGATGTCCGTGTGCGGTTGCATGTCTACCGCGCTATTGGTTGCCATCATTAAAGAGACAACCATTAATGTGGCCAGGAAAATAACAAAAGCTTCCAGACGTGGCAGGCGAATAGCACTCCACATCAGAAAAACAATAATAAAGGTAAATGGCCACGGCATATAACGCAGAGCAAGATAGCTAAGTGTCAGGGTGATAACAAAAGTGAATATTGTTTCTAATAATAGTTTCGGGTTTTTATGGCGTAATAAATAGCTTGGTTTAAACAATAATGCTGTTGGAACTAACGCCAAAGTACCGATAGTTTCGGATAAGACCCAAACGAAAAAAGTTTTAGCGATGTTTCCACCATCAGGACCCGCAAGCCAAACTGCCAGCACGCCGCCAATAAGAGGGGGAACTATTGCACTGCAGAAAACCAGGCGAACCCAATTATTGAGGTTTTGCAATGGGTTAATTTGCGTGAGGAAACGTCGCATTAACGATGCACCAAACAATGCCTCGATAATATTTATAGCGCTGTAGCCAAGGTTAATTTCATGTATGGGCTGCAAAATAGCGGAAGCGCAAAGACTTCCGAGAGCACATACCACAATGATCATTGGCCATTGACGGACTGAATTACGGAATAAGGCCACCATCATGATGGATGTTGGGAACCAAAGCGGTGCTAAAACAGTACCGACCAGAGATAATTCCAGGGAGTATAAAGTGAATATAAAGCTTAAAAACCCCAACCCCGCAGGCAGAATGAAGGAAGGCATTGCGATTAACTCTTTTGTGCTTTGTTTGATCATGACCGCAAATCCGTTAAGGCGTGCCGCCAGGTGCCATGCCCGGATGCAAATAAAAAGATAAGTTTCGGTTTTATGCTAGTACAAACAATTTACAATTCCTATGCAGGTCGGTCATAATTTAACATCAAGAAGTAATAAAAAGTGTTATTTGACATACTTATTTTTACCATTCGTTAATAACCATTCTTATGCAGTGGTTATTGATTGGCTTCCATCTACCTGTTACCAGCCAGTTAAAATCACCCTCGCGTGTGCATTACTCTGGTATCAGCGGGCGGATCTCCCTATAATTGCCGCGTTTGACGTCTTTTGCGTCGCCCTTCCTCAACATTTAAGTCAACAAGGCTCGTTACAACATGACTGACAAGTCCCATCAATGCGTCATCATCGGGATAGCCGGTGCGTCGGCTTCAGGAAAAAGTCTTATTGCCAGCACGCTGTATCGCGAACTGCGCGATCAAGTTGGTGATGAACACATTGGTGTCATTCCAGAAGACAGTTACTACAAAGACCAAAGCCATCTTTCGATGGAAGAACGAGTTAAGACCAACTACGACCATCCAAACGCGATGGATCACAACTTGCTGTTTCAGCATTTACAAATGCTCAAATCAGGTAACCCTATTGAGCTGCCTGTCTATAGCTATGTTGAACATACCCGTACCGGTAACTCTGTTCATTTAATGCCGAAGAAAGTCATCATTCTGGAAGGGATTTTGTTGCTGACGGATGCCCGTCTGCGCGAAGAGATGAACTTCTCCATTTTTGTTGATACGCCGCTGGATATTTGCCTGATGCGCCGTATGAAACGCGATGTTAATGAACGTGGCCGTTCAATGGACTCTGTGATGGCCCAGTATCAGAAAACCGTTCGCCCTATGTTTTTACAATTCATAGAACCTTCCAAGCAGTATGCCGATATTATCGTGCCGCGCGGGGGTAAAAACCGTATCGCCATTGATATCCTCAAGGCAAAAATCAGTCAGTTCTTTGAGTAATCTTCAGACATAACAGCCTTTCGCGGACGAGTTCTACTTATTCGCTCGCAAAAACGTAATGAAATCCCGGTATTTACCCTTCGTAGCGTGGCTATCTTAGCCCCGCTGTGGCAGGGTAAACAAAACTGAGCTTGAGATAAGGAGCATCACTGATGCGTTTGTGTGACCGCGATATAGAAGCCTGGCTCGATGACGGGCGCTTAACGATTACCCCTCGTCCGCCAGTTGAACGCATTAGCGGTGCTACTGTCGATGTGCGTTTGGGGAACAAATTCCGTACTTTCAGCGGCCATACGGCACCGTTTATAGATTTAAGCGGTCCAAAAGATGAAGTGACCGAAGCTCTGGAACGCGTTATGAGCGACGAAATCGTCCTCAATGAAGGCGAAGCATTCTATTTACACCCTGGAGAACTGGCTTTAGCGGTAACGCTTGAGTCCGTAACGATACCCGCTGATTTAGTCGGCTGGTTAGACGGTCGTTCATCTTTGGCGCGTTTGGGTCTGATGGTCCATGTAACCGCACACCGTATCGATCCAGGCTGGCATGGCTGCATTGTTCTGGAGTTCTATAATTCCGGTAAGCTGCCTTTAGCCCTGCGCCCTGGTATGATGATTGGCGCTTTGAGTTTTGAACCGCTTTCAGGCCCTGCCGCACGCCCTTACAACAGTCGCCAGGACGCGAAATATCGCGATCAGCAAGGGGCTGTGGCGAGTCGTATTGATAAGGACTGAGTTGCATCTCTATGGGGATTGTATGAGACGATTACTTACCACGCTGATGATTTTGCTGGTTGTGCTGGTTGCCGGCCTTTCTGCGTTGGTGTTATTGGTTAACCCCAATGATTTTCGTGCATATATGGTAGGCCAGGTTGAAGCTCGCAGTGGCTATCAACTGGATTTAGACGGGCCGCTGCGTTGGCACGTCTGGCCACAACTTAGTATTTTATCAGGACGTATGTCATTGACCGCACCAGGTGCTAGTCAGCCCTTGGTACGAGCCGACAATATGCGCCTGGATGTTGCCTTATTACCTCTGCTTTCTCATCAGCTTAAGGTTCACCAGGTGATGTTGAAAGGTGCAGTAATTCAACTCACTCCCCAGACAGAAGAGCGCCGTGCCAAAGATGCCCCTGTCGGGCCGTCATCCCCCACGCCTCCACCTGATGAAGACAGCGGTTGGTCTTTTGACATAGCTAAACTAAAAGTTGCCGACAGCGTGCTGGTTTTCCAGCATGCTGATGACGAACAAATTACGGTGCGCAATATCAATCTGCAAATGGAGCAGAATGAGCGGAAACAAGCGCACATTGAACTGAGCAGCCGTATTAATCGTGACCAACGTGATTTGACCTTGTCATTGGTGGCTGATCTTGATGCCAGCAATTATCCGCAGCAACTCAGTGCCAATATCTCCAAACTCGATTACCAACTTCAAGGTGCAGACCTTCCTGCTAAAGGGGTTACGGGCAGTGGAACCTTTGCTGGACGTTGGCTTGAACCACAGCGCCGTCTTGAACTTAATCAGCTGCAACTGACTGCCAATGATAGCGACTTGCAAGGTAATGCCAGTGCTGTGCTGGAAGACAAAACTCAGTGGGTAATCGATTTACGCTCAAGTAAATTGAATCTGGATGGCCTGGTTGCTGGCAACTCAGTGACGAATGTCAACGTGCAGCAACAGGCACAGCAGCAAAGTGCGCTACCACGTCCGATCATTGCTTCCGGGGTCGAAGAGACCAACTATCAGAGTCTGCGCGATTTTACTGCCCAGGTTAATATTGCCGCGTCGAGTGTGGTGTGGCGAGGGCTGGATTTCACCGATGTTCAAGCGGCAATAACCAACAATTATGGCTTGCTAACGGTTTCTGAACTGATGGGGAAATTTGGCAAAGGGAGTATGTCATTCCCGGGCGAGCTTGATGCACGCCAGAGTCAGCCGCAACTATCATTTAGCCCAAAAGTTGAAGATATAGAAATTGGGCCGATTCTGACTGCGTTTAACTATCCAATCGCGTTGTCTGGATTGCTATCAATGGAAGGGGAGTTCAGCGGTGACAGACTCAATGCCGAATCTTTCCGTCGTAGCTGGCAAGGGGATGCGAGCATAACGATGCTACATACCACAATGCAGGGTATGAACTTCCAACAGCTAATACAGCAAGCAGTAACCCGCAGCAATGATGATGTTCAGGCCCAGGAAAATTATGACAATGTCACCATGTTGGATAATTTTTCAGCGCAGGCAAGTCTCGATAATGGCGAGTTATCCCTCAAGAAAATGGTTGGCGCATCCTCCATGTTGGCGCTGACAGGCGCGGGGACTCTTGATCTTGTTAAGCAGCAGTGCGATACCCGCTTTGATGTCACCGTAGTTGACGGTTGGAAAGGGGATAGCAAGTTGATTGAGGTGCTGAAAACCACCCCAATCCCGCTGCGAGTTTATGGGCCATGGCAGAAGTTGAATTACTCTTTGCAAGTGGACCAGGTACTGCGTAAGCAGTTGCAGAGTGAAGCAAAACGTCGCCTGAATGACTGGCTGGGCAAGCATAAAGACAGCAGCAAAGCGAAAGACGTTAAAGATTTGCTAGATAAGCTTTAGTCATTTTAATCGTCGGATGTTGCTGCGCTAATCTCTCCTACAAATACTGTATTTCGTAGGTTGGATTAGCGCAGCGACATCCGACTTTTTTATTTAAATCACACCTCAAAATCCATCTCATCGTCGCGGGTCTTCGGCACAATTTGCACCTTCTGTACGCGATGGCTTTCCACCTGCAATGTCCGCAACAGAAAATCCCCTACCTGAACAGCTTCTCCAGTTACCGGAATATGTTGTAACGCCTCCATCAGCAGCCCAGCAATCGTGTGATAGTTACGTTTGTCATCCAGTGGTATTGGCACATACTGCACTAAGTCTTCGAGCGGCATATGACCGTTTGCGGTCCACGTCCCATCAGGATTTTTCTGAATATCATGGCGTGCGTCTATCTCTTCAGCTTCATTTGGCAAGTTACCGGCAATGGTTTCCATCACATCACTCAATGTCACCACACCTTCGACCGAGCCAAATTCATCTACCACAAAGGCAAAGTGGGTTCTGGCGTTGCGGAACTGCTCGAGTGCGGCCAATAAAGGCAGTGTCTCAGGGAAGACAAGTGGTTGGCGAATTAACACTTCGAGGTTGAGCGGTTCGCCTTTGAGTGACTGCTGGAGCAAATCAATGACGTGTACTACGCCCAGAATCTCATCGCTCTCACCAGTTATTACCACGCGTGTATGCTGGTTCTTATCAAGCAAGGCTCGTATTTGTTCTTCCGGGTCGGCCAGTTTAATGTGTTCGACATCGTGACGTGATGTCATGATGCTGCTCACCGTGCGCTGGTTGAGATTAAGCACTCGTTCAATCATCAGCCGCTCTTGTGGCTCAAATATCTCATCTTGCCGGGCGTGGTCAGCAATCAGCGATGCAGTTTGAGCATCCAGTTCAGCCTCTTCCTTCTTACCATTCAACAAACGCAGCACGGCTTCGGCGGTGCGTTGGCGCAACGATTGATCGGCAGATAGAAAGCGGCGGCGGTTGAATATTGCCAGCTGGTTTAAACTTTCAATCATCACCGAGAACCCGATAGCAGCGTATAAATAGCCTTTCGGGATATGGTAGCCAAAGCCATCTGCGACCAGGCTAAAACCTATCATCAGCAGGAAACTCAGGCACAGAATCACAATAGTAGGATGGTTATTCACGAAGCGCGTGAGTGCTTTACTGGCAAGCAACATCAGGCAAATTGCTATAATCACCGCCGCCATCATCACGGGCAGATGGTCGACCATACCCACGGCGGTAATCACCGAGTCGAGAGAAAACACCGCATCCAGAATGACGATTTGTGCGACCACGGGCCAGAACCGTGCACCGCGCCGCTGCGTGTGGTTTTCGCTATCTTTACCCTCAAGCCGCTCATTGAGCTCAACGGTCGCCTTAAATAAAAGGAATAACCCACCAAAGAGCATGATCAGATCACGGGCGCTGAACCCGAGTTCGCCCACGCTGAATAGTGGCCGTGTCAACGTGACCAGCCATGAAATGGAGGCCAGCAACAGTAAGCGCATCAACATGGCAAGAATGAGCCCGGTAACGCGTGCTTTGTCGCGTTGAGAAGGGGGGAGCTTTTCGGCAAGGATAGCGATAAACACCAGGTTATCGATACCGAGGACCAGTTCAATAACGACTAACGTTATCAATCCGGCCCAGATTGAGGGGTCGGCAATCCATTCCATGCCTTAATGCACCTCTTGTTAGATGACAAACGTCACACTTAAAGGATGGTTAACCGCGCGGGAAATTGCAATGCCGCAGGGTGGGATAAATCATGTTGCCCTTTAAATGTTAAATATTGCCTGTTAATTCCATTTAATCACTAAGGTAAATTATTAATTATTTTTTAATAATGGTTCAGTGGTTCTTATTATAATGAAATTCACATGAGATATATCTGTATATCACATTGTGACTTATCACTTATTAATATTCTGTCAATATAAAGAAATTCCTAAACGTGTGTAAATGTGCCGTTAATATTATTCTTAAAAGTCCCTGTCTGGTTCGGTGGAACCTTGCCTGATATAGGGTTAGCTGTAACAATCGATATCGGTGTCTGATATTAGATGTATTTTTTATATTCGCTGAAGCTGTGATATTTAACCTGGTGCCATAGGGCTTATCTCCAGAGAATTATTCTTTGGTTTTACTTTCTGGAATCGTTACTTCTTATAAATTGTCTTTTTTCAGTAGGTTGGTGACTGTAAGCCAGGGGCGGTAGCATGCCCGAAGGCAAGAGAATAAGCCTCGGTTATTCTGTCGCCATCATGATGTCTAAATAAGTGCTTTTTAGGAATTATGCCATTTAGTTAGATCTACATTTGGGGCCAATTTTATATCTCACTGATAAGCCTAACGAGCCACTTATTTTATTCGATCAGGATAATTACTCTGCCATAGTGATAAATACTCAATGATTAAATACAAACTTAAATTGATGCCTTTATTGGTGTCAGTAGCCCTTGTGAGTGGTTGCACAGTACTCCCCGGTAGCAATATGTCTACGATGGGGAAAGACGTTATCAAGCAACAGGATTCAGATTTTGATCTGGACCGCATGGTCAACGTGTATCCGTTAACGCCGCGTCTGGTTGAGCAATTACGTGTACGTCCGGCGGTCGCACAGCCAAATATGTCTCTCGACCAGGAGATCTCCGCCTACCAATACCGTGTGGGGCCAGGAGATGTTCTTAATGTCACGGTCTGGGATCACCCAGAACTTACCACTCCAGCAGGCCAATACCGTAGCTCAAGCGATGCGGGTAACTGGGTACAGTCAGATGGCACCATGTTTTATCCGTATGTCGGCAAAGTAAAAGTCGCGGGTAAAACCTTGTCTGAAATCCGCAGTGATATTACCGGCCGCCTTGCGACGTACATCGCTGACCCGCAGGTGGACGTTAATATCGCTGGCTTCCGCTCGCAAAAAGCCTATGTCTCAGGTCAGGTGAATAAATCTGGCCAGCAGGCCATTACCAACGTACCGCTCACTATTCTCGATGCTATCAATGCCGCAGGCGGTCTGACTGATGCCGCTGACTGGCGCAATGTGGTGCTGACGCACAACGGCCAGGAAAAACGGATTTCCCTGCAAGCGCTGATGCAAAACGGCGACCTGAGCCAGAACCATCTGCTTTATCCCGGTGACATTTTATTCGTGCCGCGCAATGACGATCTGAAAGTGTTCGTGATGGGTGAAGTGAAGAAACAAACCACCCTGAAAATGGACTTTAGCGGAATGACGCTGACCGAAGCGCTGGGTCAGGCCGAAGGTCTGGATATGACGGCTTCCAATGCCAGCGGCATCTTCGTGATTCGCCCAATCAAAGAGAAGCAGGGCGGCAAAATCGCCAACATTTATCAGCTCGATATGTCGGATGCGACGTCGCTGGTGATGGGCACCGAATTCCAGTTGCAACCTTACGATGTGGTGTATGTGACCACAGCACCTGTCACGCGTTGGAATCGTCTGATCAACCAACTGCTGCCGACGATCAGTGGCGTTCGTTATATGACGGACACCGCCAAAGATATCCATACCTGGTAACGCGCTATGTTCAACAAAATTTTGGTTGTCTGTGTGGGGAATATTTGCCGTTCCCCAACCGCTGAGCGGTTACTCAAAAGCTATCACCCGGAGCTGACTGTGACTTCGGCGGGGCTGGGGGCTTTGGTCGGGAAGGGGGCTGATGCTGGTGCCATTCGTGTTGCCGAACAGCATAACCTCTCCCTTGAGGGGCACTGCGCAAAACAGGTTTCCGGCAAAATGTGCCGCGAATACGACCTGATCCTCGCCATGGAAAAACGCCATATCTCCGCACTTTGCGAAATGGCTCCAGAGATGCGCGGCAAAGTGATGCTGTTTGGTCACTGGGATGCGGAACGGGAAATTCCCGATCCGTATCGCAAAAGCCACGACGCTTTTGAAGCGGTTTACGGTCTTCTGGACCAGAACGCCCAAAAATGGGCTAACGCACTCAACGCTCATCAGGGATAACAATGACAGAAAAAGCACGCCGTTCGAGCGCCCCGACTGAGGGCAATGACGAAATCGATATTGGCCGATTGTTCGGAACGGTCCTTGAAGCCCGTTGGTGGGTTCTGGGGATCACCGCCATCTTTGCGATACTTGCCACCATATATGCCATGTTTGCCACGCCAATTTATAAAGCCGATGCACTGGTGCAAATCGAACAAAACGCCGGTAATTCTCTGGTCAACGACATCAGTTCCGCGCTATCTAACAAGCCGCCTGCTTCCGCTGCCGAGATGCAGCTGATTCAGTCGCGCCTGGTATTGGGTAAAACGGTCGACGATCTTAACCTGGATATTTCAGTCGATAAAAACAGCTTCTGGTTATTAGGCGCGGGCTGGGACAGGCTGCAAGGCCGCCAGAACGATACCGTTGTTGTTGATACTTTTAACCTCCCGGCAGGGCAGGCCAAAAATGTATTTACCGTGGAAGTGGTTAGTCCAACACAGTATTTGCTGACTAACGACAACGGTTTTAGCGCCAAAGGGCAGGTGGGTCAGCCACTGAGTCAGGGCGGCATCACCATGTTAGTGAGCGCCATTAAAGCGCAAGTTGGCGATACCTTTACCGTTAATAAATACTCAACGCTTGGCATGATCAATCAGCTTCAGGGCAACCTAACGGTGGCTGAAAACGGCAAAGATACCGGCGTGTTAAGCCTCTCTTATACCGGCGAAGACAAAGACCAAATCCGCACTATCCTCGACAGCATTACGCGTAACTACCTGGCGCAGAACGTGCAGCGTAAATCGGAAGAAGCGGCCAAAAGCCTGCAATTCTTAGCGCAGCAGTTGCCGGAAGTCCGCAGCCGCCTCGATGCTGCCGAAAATAAACTGAATGCCTATCGCCAACAGCAAGACTCGGTTGACCTGTCACTGGAAGCCAAATCCGTGCTCGACACCATGGTGAACATTGATGCGCAGCTCAATGAATTGACCTTCAAAGAGGCGGAGATTTCCAAACTCTATACCAAGGTTCACCCGGCTTATCGCACGCTGCTGGAAAAACGTCAGACGTTGCTCGATGAAAAAGCGCGGCTGAACGGGCGTGTTACCGCGATGCCGAAAACGCAGCAAGAAATCGTGCGTTTAACGCGTGATGTCGAGTCTGGTCAACAGGTATACATGCAGCTGTTGAACAAGCAGCAAGAGTTGAAAATCACCGAAGCCAGTACCGTGGGTGATGTGCGTATCGTCGATGCGGCCATTGCTCAACCAGGCATGGTGAAACCGCAGCGTGCCCTGATTATTCTCGGCAGCATTATTCTTGGCCTAATGTCGTCCATCATGGGCGTGCTATTACGCTCCTTGTTTAACCGTGGCATCGAAAGTCCTGCGGTACTTGAAGAGGCCGGGATTGGTGTGTACGCCAGCATCCCACTTTCTGAATGGCAGAAATCCCGCGACAACGCCACGGTGCGCAGTGTTAAAGCGGCGAAGCGCAATAAGCAAAGCCAACTACTGGCGGTGGGGAATCCGACGGATCTGGCCATTGAAGCGATTCGCAGCCTGCGTACCAGCCTTCATTTCGCCATGATGCAGGCATCCAATAACGTCCTGATGCTGACAGGTGTTAGCCCGTCGATTGGTAAAACGTTTGTTTGTGCCAACCTGGCTGCCGTGATTAGCCAGACCAATAAGCGTGTTCTGCTAATCGACTGCGATATGCGCAAAGGTTATACCCACGAACTACTAGGCACCACCAACAACAACGGTCTGGCAGAAGTGCTCTCAGGCCAGGCAGAAATTACCCGCTGTGCGCAAAAAACCTCCGTACCCAATTTTGACCTAGTGCCGCGCGGTGTAGTGCCGTCCAACCCTTCTGAGTTATTGATGAGCGAACGCTTTGCGGAACTTATCGCATGGGCAAGCAAAAGCTATGACCTGGTGTTGATTGATACCCCGCCGATTCTCGCCGTTACCGACGCCGCTGTTGTGGGTCGCCATGCGGGCACCACGCTGATGGTGGCGCGCTACGCGGTAAATACGCTCAAAGAGGTCGAAACCAGCCTCAGCCGCTTTGAACAAAATGGCGTCACCGTGCGTGGTGTGATCCTCAACTCCATCTTCCGCCGTGCGGCAGGGTACGAAGATTACGGTTACTACGAGTACGAATATAAATCTGATGCTAAGTAATCAGGCATCAACTGGCCGATGACGTTTTGCTTATTCGCCCTACAAATCTCGCCGTAGGGTGGATAAGCGATAGCGCCATCTACCAATAAATAAAAACGATTTCCGGGGGAGCGCCATGAAACGCCCACTTATCTCTATTTATATGCCGACATGGAACCGCCAGCAGTTGGCTATCCGCGCCATCAAATCGGTGCTGCGCCAGGATTATGAACACTGGGAAATGTTAATCGTTGATGACTGCTCTTCCTCTTTCGAGCAGCTTCAGCGCTTTGTTGATGAGCTGGGTGACCCACGCGTGCGTTATACCCGCAATGATTTCAACTCGGGTGCCTGCTCAGTGCGCAACCAGGCCATCTGTAATGCCACGGGTGAATTAATTACGGGTATTGATGACGATGATGAGTGGACGCCAAACCGCTTGTCGGTATTCCTGGAGCAAAAACACCAATTGGTGACTCATGCATTTCTCTACGCCAATGACTATGTCTGCGAAGGCCAGGTCTATTCGCAGCCCGCAAGCTTGCCGCTCTACCCTAAATCTCCATTCTCATTAAAGCTGTTTTACAAGCGCAATATCATAGGTAATCAGGTGTTTACTTATGCTGACCGCTTCAAAGCTTGCCTGTTCGATACCACTCTCGCGGCGGCTCAGGACTACGATATTTTCCTGCGTATGGTGGTGGAGTATGGTCAGCCGTGGAAAGTGGAAGAAGCTACGCAAATTTTGCATATCAATCACGGTGAAATGCAGATCACAAAATCACCGAAAAAGTTTGCCGGTTACTTCCATTTCTATCAAAAGCACAAAGATAAATTCGACCGTGCCAGCAAGAAGTATCAGCTGTTTACCCTCTACCAGATTCGCAACAAGCGTATGTCGTTACGCACATTATTAGCGCTCTTGAGCGTGCGCAATACTAAGCGTCTGGCTGACGGATTGCGGGGGAAATAACGGTGCTTGAAGACCTGCGCGCAAACTCCTGGAGCCTTCGCCCTTGCTGCATGGTGATGGCTTACCGTATTGCCCACTTTTGCTCGGTATGGCGCAAAAAAAACGTCATCAACAATCTTTGGGCAGCTCCGATAATCCTGCTTTATCGCTTTGTGACCGAATGCCTGTTTGGCTATGAAATCCAGGCGGGTGCAACCATCGGGCGTCGTTTTACCATTCACCACGGTTATGCCGTTGTGATTAATAAATTCGTGGTCGCCGGTGATGACTTCACCATTCGCCACGGCGTCACCATCGGTAATCGCGGCAAAAGCAACGCCTGCCCGGTGATTGGCAACGGTGTCGAACTGGGTGCCAACGTGGTGATTATTGGCGATATCACGCTTGGGAATAACGTCATTGTTGGTGCTGGGAGCGTGGTACTCGATAGCGTGCCAGACAATGCGCTGGTGGTTGGCGAAAAAGCACAGGTAAAAATAATCAAATGAATATCATGCAATTTAACGTGCGCCTCGCTGAAGGCGGCGCAGCGGGCGTGGCGCTGGATCTTCATCAGCGTGCTAATGCTGCAGGTTTAAGCTCGCGATTTATTTACGGCTACGGTAAAGGCGGCAAGAAAAGTGCCAGCCATGACAAGTTCCAGGGGGTGGAAAAACACACCCCACGCCTGACGTCTATCGCCAACATTATTCTGTTTCGCTTTTTCAACCGCGACCCATTCGGCAACCTGAATAACCTGTATCGCAAAGTGACTCGTGCCCAAGGCCCGGTAGTGCTGCATTTTCATGTGGTACACAGTTATTGGTTGAATCTCGAAGAGATGGTGACGTTTTGCCAGCGTGTAAAAGCGCATAAACCGGATGTCACTTTTGTCTGGACGCTCCACGACCACTGGAGCATCACCGGACGCTGTGCGTTTCTGGATGGTTGCGATGGTTGGAAAACTGGCTGCCAGAAATGCCCGACACTAAACAACTACCCGCCCGTGAAAATGGATCGTGCACATCTTTTGGTGCACACCAAACGCCAGTTGTTCCGCGAAATGCTCGCGCTAGGCTGCAAGTTTATTTCGCCAAGCCAGCATGTGGCCGATGCCTTTAACCTGATTTACGGAGCAGGGCGCTGCAAAATCATCAATAACGGTATTGATGTGGCAACCGAAGCGATTCTGGCTGAATTACCGCTCACGCAAGCCGCGGGCGTTAAGCCAAAAGTAGCTGTGGTAGCCCATGATTTGCGTTACGACGGCAAAACTAATCAGCAACTGGTGCAGGCCATTATGGCGCTGGGCGACGAAATCGAGTTGCACACTTTCGGTAAGTTCTCGCCGTTTAATGGCCCGAACGTGGTGAACCACGGTTATATGACCGATAAAAAAGCACTGATGAGCGAGCTTAACGAAATGGACTCGCTGGTGTTCAGCTCGCAGGTAGATAACTACCCGCTGATTCTGTGTGAAGCGTTATCCATTGGCGTGCCGGTTATCGCCACGCAAAGTGATGCTGCTGACGAAGTATTGCGTAAAGTTGGCGGCAAAACCTTTAGTGATGCTCGGGTGCTCGAACTGGTGAAAATGCCAAAAGAGCAGTTAGCGCAGCAGGTGTTTGGCAAAGAGTTGCAGGTATTTAAAGCTGCAAGCCGCCAGGCGTTTAGTGGGCAACAGATGCTGGAGGAGTATGTCTCGTTCTATCAGAATCTGTAGTTATCTGCTGTTACCGTTTATCTATCTGGTGGTCAACGTCAAGTTGGCCTCATTGGGGGAAAGCTTCCCAATAACGATAGTCACCTTCTTACCTGCAATCCTCTTTTTGTACATTGAACGAATCAGCGTCAAAAAATTGATGATTGCGCTGGGTATCGGTGCCGGACTGACTGCATTTAACTACATTTTTGGCCAATCGCTTGATGCCAGCAAATACGTCACCTCGACATTATTGTTCGTCTATATTGTGCTGATTATGGCAATGACATGGAGTTGCCGTTTCAAAACTATTTCACAGCGTAATCACCATAAAATTCTGCGGTTATTTTATGGTGTGGTGGGCATTATTGTGATGCTTGCGGCGGCGGAAATGGCTCAGATTATTCTGACCGGTGGAAGTAGCCTGATTGAGAAAATTTCGAAGTTTCTTATATACAGTAATAGCTATGTTCTGAACTTTATTAGCTTCGGCGGCAAGCGCACCACCGCACTCTATTTTGAACCGGCGTTCTTCGCTCTGGCATTAATCTCAATTTGGCTCAGTATCAAACAGTTTGGTATCAAAACACCGAAAACAGATGGTATGATTCTTTTAGGGATAGTGCTTTCAGGTTCATTTTCAGGGGTAATGACTTTTATCCTGTTCTATCTTCTTGAATGGGCATTCCAGTACCTTAATAAAAATGCCATAAAGAAGAAGTTGCCATTAGCAATTATTTCTCTTTCCGTGTTTTTAGTAGGGTTAATATTCGCATTCCCTTATATCGCGACCCGCCTTGGCGATTTGGGAACCGAAGGTTCTTCATCTTATTATCGAATTATTGGCCCGTTAGCGATGGTTGGGTATTCATTAACCAATATCGACGGGGTAGTGCGTTTTGGATCTTTATATGAATATGTCGCATCATTCGGAATCTTTAACGGTGCGGATGTCGGTAAAACAGTAGACAATGGTTTGTATCTGTTAATTATTTATTTTTCATGGTTCGCGGTATTACTGACCATTTGGTATATGTGGAAAGTCATTAAAATGATGCGCACAGCTTTTGGTAATAATGAAAATTACCGCGTTCAATTATGGCTTTTTACACCCGTGTCATTATTTTTTACCGGTTCAATTTTTAGCCCTGAATATGCGTTCTTGATTGTGTGCCCATTTATTTTACGTAAGGCGCTCAAAATTACGAACACCTGAGGTCAATAACAATGCTGCTAAGTGTCATCACGGTTGCTTATAAAAATCTCGCCGGAATAGAAAAAACCTGGCATTCGCTGGCTCACTTAGCGAAGGCACCAGGCATCACATTTGAGTGGATTGTTGTGGATGGCGCCTCAAATGACGGCACCGCAGAGTTTCTGGAAAACCTCAATGGTCAGTACCAGTTACGTTATGTTAGTGAGAAAGATAACGGCATTTATGATGCAATGAACAAAGGTATTGAGATGGCCCGGGGCCGCTTTGCTTTGTTCCTCAATTCCGGTGACATTTTCCACCAGGATATTGCCACCGTCGCGCATCAACTGGCTGCTATGCCCTCGACTGATAATGCGATGGTGATTGGCGATGCGTTATTAGATTTCGGCGACGGTACAAAAATAGAACGCCGCGCAAAGCAGGGCTGGTATATCTACCACAGTTTACCTGCCAGCCATCAGGCGATATTTTTCCCAGTATCAGGGCTGCGTAAATACCCTTACGATCTGCAATATAAAGTCTCATCGGATTATGCGCTTGCCGCACGTATGTATAAAAAAGGTTATTCATTCAAACGCGTCAAGGGGTTGGTATCTGAATTTTCCATGGGCGGCGTGTCGACATCAAATAATATTGAATTGTGTCGGGATGCAAAAAATGTTCAGCGCAAGATATTAGGCGTGCCGGGATTTATTGCAGAATTATCTTATAAGATCCGTCTGCGTACTACCGGAAAAGCAAAAGAACTTTATAACAAAGCCTGATTCTGTAGGTCGGATTAGCGTCAGCGACATCCGACAAAAACGTAGGAAATATTATGCAGGAATTAAATGGCTTCTCGGTGCCGAAAGGTTTCCGGGGTGGGCATCCTATTAAGGTTCAACTGTGGTGGGCGGTACAAGCAACATTATTTGCCTGGTCGCCACAAATATTTTATCGCTGGCGTGCCTTTTTATTACGCCTGTTTGGCGCACGGATTGGTAAAGGTGTTGTGATTCGTCCGTCAGTAAAAATTACTTATCCGTGGAAATTAACGCTGGGTGATTATGCCTGGGTAGGCGATGACGCCGTGTTATATACGCTGGGCGATATCACGATAGGCGAAAATTCTGTGGTGTCACAAAAGTGTTATTTGTGTACCGGTAGTCACGATTATATGAGTAAGCATTTTGATATTACCGCCTCGCCAATTGTCATTGGTGAAAAATGCTGGCTGGCAACCGATGTATTTGTTTCACCTGGCGTCACGATTGGAAATGGCACCGTCGTGGGTGCGCGTAGCAGCATTTATAAATCATTACCGGCGAATGCCGTTTGCCGGGGTAACCCAGCAGTAAAAATACGCGATCGAGCGTGAGCGCTTTATTTAAAGCAAAGCTCTTAATTTAATCTTCAATCATAGGAATTATTATGACTAAAGTAGCTCTCATCACGGGTGTAACCGGGCAAGACGGCTCCTATCTGGCGGAACTGCTGCTGGAAAAAGGTTATGAAGTTCATGGTATTAAGCGCCGTGCATCTTCCTTCAACACCGAACGTGTTGATCATATTTACCAGGATCCACACACCAGCAATCCAAAATTCCATCTGCACTACGGTGATCTGACGGACAGCTCAAACCTGACCCGTATTCTTTCCGAAGTGCAGCCGGATGAAGTGTATAACCTGGGCGCGATGAGCCATGTAGCGGTTTCTTTTGAATCCCCGGAATACACTGCAGACGTTGATGCCATGGGTACGCTGCGCCTTCTGGAAGCGATTCGTTTCTTAGGCCTTGAGAAGAAAACCCGTTTCTACCAGGCATCCACTTCCGAGCTCTACGGCCTGGTACAAGAAACCCCGCAGAAAGAAACCACACCTTTCTATCCGCGCTCTCCGTATGCCGTTGCCAAACTTTACGCCTACTGGATCACCGTCAACTACCGCGAATCCTACGGCATGTACGCCTGTAACGGGATTTTGTTTAACCACGAATCCCCACGCCGTGGCGAAACCTTCGTCACCCGTAAAATCACCCGCGCTATCGCCAACATTTCTCAGGGCCTGGAAAAATGCCTGTATCTGGGCAACATGGATTCTCTGCGTGACTGGGGCCATGCCAAAGACTACGTCAAAATGCAGTGGATGATGCTGCAACAAGAGACGCCAGAGGATTTCGTGATTGCCACCGGTGTGCAGTACTCCGTGCGTCAGTTCGTGGAAATGTCAGCGGCACAGCTGGGTATCAAACTGCGCTTTGAAGGTACGGGTGTGGAAGAGAAAGGCATTGTTGTTTCTGTCACGGGCCACGATGCGCCGGGTGTGAAACCAGGTGATGTGATTGTCTCTGTTGACCCACGTTACTTCCGTCCTGCTGAAGTGGAAACCCTGCTGGGTGACCCAACTAAAGCACACGAAAAACTGGGCTGGAAACCAGAAATCACGCTTAAAGAGATGGTTGGCGAAATGGTCGCTAAAGATCTGGAAGCGGCGAAAAAACACTCGTTGCTTAAGTCCCACGGTTACGAGGTTGCCATCGCGCTGGAGTCCTGAGCATGAATAAACACCGTATCTTTGTTGCCGGCCATCGGGGGATGGTCGGTTCGGCCATCGTCCGTCAGCTTGAACAACGCGCTGATGTCGAACTGGTGCTGCGTAATCGCGATGAATTGAACCTGTTAGATGGTGCAGCGGTGAATGCCTTCTTTGCCGAGGAGCGTATTGACCAGGTTTACCTGGCCGCGGCAAAAGTGGGCGGAATTGTTGCTAACAACACTTATCCGGCCGACTTCATCTACGAAAATCTGATTATTGAGAGCAACATTATTCACAGCGCGCATACGCACAATGTTAATAAGCTGTTGTTCCTCGGTTCATCGTGCATTTACCCGAAAATAGCTCACCAGCCAATGGCGGAAAGCGAGCTGCTGCAAGGCACGCTTGAAGCGACTAACGAGCCGTATGCGATTGCCAAAATCGCCGGGATCAAACTGTGCGAGTCGTATAACCGCCAGTACGGTCGTGATTATCGTTCGGTGATGCCAACTAATTTGTATGGGCCGAACGATAACTTCCACCCAAGTAACTCGCACGTGATCCCTGCGTTACTGCGCCGTTTCCACGAAGCGACGCAGCAAAATTCGCCGGATGTGGTGGTGTGGGGTAGCGGCACGCCAATGCGCGAATTCCTGCATGTCGATGATATGGCGGCAGCCAGCATTCACATTATGGAAATGGCCAGCGAAGTGTGGCAGGAAAATACCCAGCCGATGCTGTCGCACATTAACGTCGGCACCGGTGTGGATTGCACCATCCGCGAGCTGGCGCAAACCATCGCCAAAGTCACGGGCTACCGTGGGCGCGTGGTGTTTGATGCCACTAAACCTGATGGCACACCGCGCAAACTGCTGGACGTTACCCGCCTGCGCCGCCTGGGATGGTATCCGGAAATCACCCTGGAGCCTGGCCTTGCCAGCACCTACCAGTGGTTCCTCGAAAACCAGCAACGGTTCCGGGGGTAAATATGTTTCTGAGTGCTGAAGACTTCTCAACCGTTGTCCGCTCCACACCGCTGATCTCAATCGATCTGATCGTTGAAAATCAGGCAGGAGAATTCCTGCTGGGGCAACGCACTCAGCGCCCGGCGCAGAACTTTTGGTTCGTGCCGGGAGGCCGGGTACAGAAAGACGAAACGCTGGAGCGGGCTTTTGCACGCTTAACCGAAGCTGAATTAGGCACGCCGTTCACGTTGCAGGACGGCGAGTTTTACGGCGTGTGGCAGCACTTCTATGACGACAACTTCTCCGGCACGGATTTCTCCACGCACTACATCGTGCTGGGATTCCGCCTGCGTGTTGATGCCAGTGCATTGCAACTGCCGGATGCGCAACACTGTGCTTATTGCTGGTTAACGCCTGAAGAATTGTTGGCTCGTGACGATGTGCATGACAACAGTCGCGCTTATTTTGAGGGCGCTCAGGCAAATAAGGTCATCGGATTATGAAGATTCTGGTCTACGGCATTAATTACTCCCCGGAATTGACTGGCATCGGCAAATATACCGGCGAAATGGTTGAATGGATGACGCGCCAGGGCCACGAGGTGCGTGTTATCACCGCACCGCCTTACTATCCTGTTTGGGAAGTCCATCCCGATTATTCCGCCTGGAAGTACAAGAAGGAAGTGGGGGCCGCCACTGTCTGGCGTTGCCCGCTGTATGTACCAAAGCAGCCTTCAACGATAAAGCGCCTGATTCATTTGGGCAGCTTTGCACTGAGTTCTTTATTCCCGCTGCTGGCGCAACGCCGCTGGAAGCCGGACCGCATTATCGGTGTGGTGCCGACGCTATTTTGTGTACCGGGCATGCGCCTGCTCGCAAAACTCAGCGGTGCACGCACCTTGCTACATATTCAGGATTACGAAGTCGACGCCATGCTCGGCCTCGGAATGGCGGGCAAAAAACAGGGGAAAGTGGCCCGCCTGGCCAGCCGTTTTGAACAAAGCGGCCTGCATAACGTTGACAACGTTTCGACCATTTCGCGTTCGATGATGAACAAAGCGGCTGAAAAGGGTGTGGATCCGAAGAAAGTGATCTTCTTCCCTAACTGGTCCGAAGTAGAGCGTTTTCGCGGTATTTCCCGTGAAGAAATTCTGGCGGTTCGTGACAGCCTGCAATTGCCTGCTGATAAAAAAATCATCCTCTATTCCGGCAACATCGGCGAAAAACAGGGGCTGGAAACGGTCATTGAAGTGGCTGAACGTTTTGCTAACCAGCCGTATTTATTCGTGATTGTCGGGCAGGGCGGCGGCAAGGCTCGCCTGCAAAAACTGGCGCAGGATAAAGGGCTGCACAACGTGGTGTTCCATCCGTTGCAGCCTTACGACGCGCTGCCAGCGTTACTTAAGCTTGCCGATTGTCATTTGGTCATTCAGCGCCGAGGTGCGGCGGACGCGGTTCTGCCATCAAAACTGACCAACATTCTTGCGGTGGGCGGCAATGCGGTGATTACCGCAGAACCAGACACCGAACTCGGCCAACTTTGCGATGCGTTTTCCGGTATCGCGGTGTGTGTTGAGCCGGAATCGGTTGATGCCCTGGCCGATGGCATTCAGCGCTGCCTGCAACTGCCGGAACATAACATCGTGGCATGTGAATATGCCGAGCGCACGCTCGAGAAAAACAGCGTGTTGAATCAATTTATTGCGGACATTCAGGGTTAATTATGACTAATTCCAGACTCTATCCGGTCATCATGGCTGGAGGAAACGGTAGCCGCTTGTGGCCGTTGTCCCGCGTGCTTTACCCGAAACAGTTCCTGTGCCTGAAAGGCGAACTGACGATGTTGCAAACCACCGTTAGCCGTTTAAACGGCGTCGATTGCGAAAGCCCGGTGGTAATTTGCAATGAAGAACACCGTTTTATCGTCGCCGAACAGCTGCGCGAGCTGAACAAGCTGACGGAAAATATTGTGCTGGAGCCTGCCGGGCGCAACACCGCTCCAGCCATCGCGCTGGCAGCGCTGGCGGCAATACGCAATCAGCCAGAAAATGACCCGCTGATGCTGATACTGGCCGCTGACCACGTTATCCAGGACGAAGATGCATTCCGAAGCGCGGTGCGTAATGCGCTGCCGTATGCCGAAGCGGGCAAACTGGTGACTTTCGGCATCGTCCCGGATCTGCCAGAAACGGGCTATGGCTACATTCGCCGTGGCGAAGTGATAAACCCGAATGCACCTGATGCGGATGCGATTGCGTTTGGTGTGGCGCAGTTTGTCGAAAAACCGGATATCGCCACCGCGCAGGCATACGTCGCCAGTGGCGAATATTACTGGAACAGCGGTATGTTCCTGTTCCGCGCCGGGCGCTACCTCGAAGAGTTAAAAAAATTCCGCCCGGATATTCTCAGCGCCTGCGAAAAAGCAATGGCGAACATCGACCCGGATCTCGATTTTGTGCGTGTCGATGAAGCCGCATTCCTGGCATGTCCTGACGAGTCTATTGACTACGCGGTGATGGAAAAAACTGCTGATGCGGTAGTTGTGCCGATGGATGCCGGCTGGAGCGACGTCGGTTCATGGTCTTCGCTGTGGGAAATCAGCACCAAAAACCAGCAGGGTAATGTGCATCATGGCGATGTGATAAGTCACTCTACTGAGAACAGTTACATCTACGCCGAATCCGGCTTGGTTACCACCGTTGGCGTGAAAGACCTGATTGTTGTGCAGACCAAAGATGCGGTGCTGATTGCCGATCGCGACCACGTGCAAAGCGTGAAGAAAGTGGTTGAGCAGATTAAATTCGATGGCCGCCACGAACACCACAACCACCGCGAAGTGTACCGCCCGTGGGGCAAGTACGACTCTATTGACGAAGGTGAACGCTACCAGGTGAAACGCATCACCGTGAAACCAGGCGAGGGCCTGTCTTTGCAGATGCACCATCACCGCGCCGAGCACTGGATTGTGGTAGCCGGCACCGCGAAAGTGACCCTGGGTGAGGAAGTGAAACTGCTCGGTGAAAACGAGTCCATCTACATTCCGCTGGGTGTCACCCACTGCCTGGAAAACCCGGGGAAAATACCGCTCGATCTGATTGAAGTGCGTTCCGGCACCTACCTCGAAGAAGACGACATTGTGCGTTTTCAGGATCGCTACGGACGCATCTAACCATCATATTTCACGCTGCAGATGCGTTGGCTTCCTTTGCGCACACCGGTCACTTAGTTAACTAAGCTCCCGGCGATGCACGCATTTGCCGCCTTCCTGCAACGCGAAATCTAATGGTTATACATTTTAGAAAAAGTTATCTCCGTACTGGAGAGGGCTGACTGTTGCCTGAAAAGAGGTAAAACATGACTGAATTAACCTGTTTTAAAGCCTATGACATTCGCGGCAAGCTGGGCGAAGAGCTGAATGAAGAGATTGCCGAACGCATTGGCCGCGCCTATGGCGAGTACCTGAAACCGAAAACCATTGTGCTGGGCGGCGACGTGCGACTGACCAGCGAAGCGCTCAAGCTGGCGCTGGCAAAAGGGTTGCAGGATGCGGGTGTGGACGTGCTGGATATCGGCCTGTCCGGCACCGAGGAAATCTATTTTGCCACCTGGTATCTGAATGTGGACGGCGGCATTGAAGTCACCGCCAGCCATAACCCGATGGACTACAACGGCATGAAGCTGGTGCGCGAAGGGGCTCGCCCTATTAGCGGCGATACCGGCCTGCGTGATGTGCAGCGCCTGGCGGAAGCCAACGACTTCCCGCCGGTGGACGCGGCAAAACGCGGCAGCTACCAGAAAGTTTCGGTGGTTGAGGCGTACATCGACCACCTGTTCTCGTACATCAACGTCAAAAACATCAAGCCGCTGAAACTGGTGATTAACTCCGGTAATGGCGCGGCGGGCCCGATTGTTGATGCCATCGAAGCACGCTTTAAGGCACTCAACGTGCCGCTGACGTTCATAAAAGTACATAACCAGCCTGACGGTAATTTCCCTAACGGTATCCCGAACCCGCTGCTACCGGAGTGCCGCGACGATACCCGCAACGCGGTGATTGAACATGGCGCGGATATGGGTATCGCTTTTGACGGCGATTTCGACCGCTGCTTCCTGTTCGATGAGAAAGGGCAGTTTATCGAAGGTTATTACATCGTCGGTCTGCTGGCGGCGGCATTCCTTGAAAAACAGCCGGGGGCGAAGATTATTCATGACCCGCGCCTGTCGTGGAACACGGTAGATATCGTTGAGCGCGCAGGCGGCACGCCGGTGATGTCGAAAACCGGTCATGCGTTTATCAAAGAGCGTATGCGCCAGGAAGACGCCATTTACGGCGGTGAAATGAGCGCCCACCACTATTTCCGTGATTTTGCTTACTGCGACAGCGGGATGATCCCGTGGCTGCTGGTGACCGAGTTGCTGTGCCTGAAAGGGAAAACCCTTGGTGAGCTGGTGCGTGACCGTATGGCGGCGTGGCCGGCGAGCGGGGAAATCAACAGCAAGCTGGCGGACCCGAAAGTCGCGATTGCGCGTGTGCAGCAGCACTTTGCGCCGCACGCGCAGGAAGTGGACCACACCGACGGCGTGAGCATGGCGTTTGCCGACTGGCGTTTTAACCTGCGCAGTTCAAATACCGAGCCGGTGGTGCGCCTGAATGTGGAATCGCGCAGTAATGAACAACTGATGCAGGCGCGAACGCAGGAAATTATGGAACTGTTGAATCAGTGATCTGTGGGGACGGAAATCTCCTGAGGCAGGAAAGGGGATCCGTCACCCTTTTAATAAAGGTAAAACGATGACAAACCTAAAAAAGCGCGAGCTGCCAAAAACGAACGCATCGTTAATCTCTATGGTGCAACGTTTTTCTGACATAACCATCATGTTTGTTGGGTTATGGGTAGTGTGTCAGGTTAACGCGTTACCGTTTTTGTATATGCATTTGCTGATGGCGTTACTCGCCCTCGTGGTCTTCCAGATGATTGGTGGAATGACCGATTTTTATCGCTCCTGGCGCGGAGTGAGAATTTCCAGCGAACTGATGCTGCTGCTGCAAAACTGGACGCTAAGTCTGATTTTTAGTGCCGGATTACTGGCGTTTAACCCTGACTTTGATGGCTCATTCTGGGTGTATCTGGCCTGGTATGTGCTGACCAGTTTCGGCATGGTGATGTGCCGTTCGTTTATTCGCTTCGGTGCTGGTTGGTTGCGCAATATGGGCTACAACACGCGTCGTATTGCCATCGCGGGTTCACTGCCGGTGGGTTACACACTGGCCGAAAGTTTCCGTAACGAACCGTGGTTAGGCTTTGATGTCACCGGGGTTTATGACGACCAGCAGCCTGAATCCCCACACGGTGATTATGCCGGCTCTTTTGCCGACCTTGTTGAACAGGCGCGCGCAGGGCAAATCGACAATATCTACATCGCCATGGCGATGAGTGAAGAAGCGCAGATTAAAACTCTGGTCCGCGAACTCACGGATACCACCTGTTCGGTGATGCTAATCCCCGATGTCTTCACCTTCAATATTCTTAACTCCCGCACTGAAGAAGTTAACGGTGTGCCGGTTGTGCCGCTGTTTGCTACCCCGCTAAACGGTATCAACCGGATTCTGAAACGCCTCGAAGATATCGTGTTGTCGGCGATGATCTTGCTGTTTATTTCCCCGGTACTGCTGTGCATTAGTGCTGCGGTAAAACTGACCTCCCCAGGCCCGGTTATCTTCCGCCAGACGCGTTACGGCATGGATGGCAAGCCAATCAAAGTATGGAAATTCCGCTCCATGAAAGTGATGGAAAACGATGCTGTCGTGACTCAGGCCACCAAAGGCGACAAGCGTATTACGCCGGTGGGGAATTTCCTGCGCCGCACGTCGCTCGATGAGCTGCCGCAGTTTATTAATGTGCTGATGGGTGAGATGTCGATTGTCGGTCCTCGCCCCCATGCGGTTGCACATAACGAACAATATCGTTTGCTGATTGAAGGCTACATGCTGCGCCACAAAGTGAAGCCCGGCATTACCGGCTGGGCGCAAATCAACGGCTGGCGCGGTGAAACCGACACGCTTGAGAAAATGGAAAAGCGCGTTGAGTTTGACCTGGAATACATCCGCGAATGGAGCCTGTGGTTTGACATCAAAATTGTCTTTCTGACCATCTTCAAAGGCTTTGTTAATAAAGCTGCGTATTAAGTGAGTCTTTAATGAGCCTGAGAGAAAAAACCATCAGCGGCGCGAAATGGTCCGCCATCGCCACGGTGATTATTATTAGCCTGGGCCTGGTGCAGATGACGGTGCTGGCGCGCATTGTCGACAACCACGAGTTTGGCTTGCTGACCATTTCACTGGTGATTATCGCGCTGGCCGATACGCTGTCGGATTTTGGTATTGCCAACTCGATTATTCAGCGCAAAGAAATCAGCCATCTTGAATTAACCACGCTCTACTGGCTGAACGTCGGCCTGGGGCTAGTGGTGTTTGCGCTGGTGTTTTTGCTGAGCGATTTTATCGCCTCGGTACTGCACGCACCTAAGCTTGCACCGCTTATCAAAACCCTGTCGTTTGCTTTTATTGTCATTCCCCACGGCCAACAGTTCCGTGCGCTCATGCAAAAGGAGCTCGAGTTTTCAAAAATCGGCTCAATTGAAACTGTTTCGGTGATGGCGGGCTTTACTGTCACCGTGGGGGCGGCGATGTATTACCCGTTCGCCATGACCGCGATCGTCGGTTACCTGGTGAACACCGTGGTGCGCACCTCTCTGTTTGGCTTCTTTGGCCGTAAGATTTATCGCCCGGGCCTGCATTTTTCACTCAAGTCCGTCGGCTCGAACCTCAAGTTTGGCGCGTGGCTGACTGCGGACAGCATCATCAATTACGTGAATACCAACCTTTCAACGCTGGTGCTAGCGCGCATCCTTGGCGCAAGTATCGCTGGTGGCTATAACCTCGCTTATAACGTGGCGGTGGTGCCACCAATGAAGCTCAACCCGATCATCACTCGCGTATTATTCCCGGCATTTGCCAAGATTCAGGATGATACCGACAAGTTACGCCTCAATTTCTACAAGTTGCTGTCGATTGTCGGGATTATCAACTTCCCGGCGCTGCTCGGCCTGCTGGTGGTATCGAACAACTTTGTGCCGCTGGTGTTTGGTGAAAAGTGGCAGTTTATTACGCCAATTCTGCAACTGCTGTGCGTGGTGGGGCTGCTGCGTTCTATCGGTAACCCGATTGGGTCATTACTGATGGCAAAAGCGCGAGTGGATATCAGCTTTAAATTCAACGTTTTCAAAACCTGCCTGTTTATCCCGGCGATTATTGTCGGCGGGCACCTTGCTGGCGCACTGGGCGTGACGCTTGGCTTCCTGTTCGTGCAGGTGGTGAACACCGTTCTGAGCTATTTCATCATGATTAAACCGGTGCTTGGGTCCAGTTACCGCCAGTACATTCAGAGCATCTGGCTACCGTTTTACCTTTCGATTCCAACCATTGTGGTGAGTAGTGCGCTGGGAATTGCCCTGAAAGGGCACCTTTCGCTCGGTTTGCTGGTGGGCGTACAAATCGCGGCTGGCGCATTGGCCTTTATCGTCATGCTGGTGCTCTCACGTAATGCGCTGGTGGTTGAGATGAAGCGACACTTCTGCCGTAACGACCGTTTAAAAACACTGCTTCGCGCAAGCTAAAACCCCTTAATAAGAGGTCTGATTTATATGAAATTATTGATTCTTGGCAACCACACTTGCGGCAACCGTGGTGACAGCGCCATTCTGCGCGGACTGATCGATGCGATTACCACCATTGATGACACCGTGCAGGTTGATGTGATGAGCCGTTATCCGGTGAGTTCTGCATGGCTGCTGGGCCGCCCGGTAATGGGTGACGGCTTGTATAAGCAGATGAAACAGCACAACAATGCGGTTGGGCTGATGGGGCGGGTAAAAAAAGTGCTGCGCCGCAAGTATCAACACCAGGTTTTGCTGGCGAAAGCCACGGACAACGGGCGCCTGCGCAATATCTCCATCCCGCAGGGCTTTATTGATTTTGTGAAATCGCTGCAAAAATATGACGCGATTATTCAGGTCGGCGGCTCATTTTTTGTCGATCTATACGGCGTTTCTCAGTTTGAGCACGCGCTGTGTAGCTTTATGGCCAAAAAGCCGGTGTACATGATTGGCCATAGCGTTGGGCCATTCCAGGACCCGCAGTTTAATCACCTGGCGAGTTATGTTTTCGGTAATGCCGAGTCGCTGATTTTGCGTGAGTCCGTCAGTCTCGACTTGATGAAGCAAAGCAATATTGATAGCAGCAAAGTGGAGCAGGGCGTCGACACCGCCTGGCTTGTCGATCATCACAATGACAGCTTTGTGCCGAGCTACGCGGTGCAGCATTGGCTGGAAACCATCAAGCGCAAGAAGACCGTCGCTATTACGCTGCGTGAACTGGCACCGTTCGACAAACGCCTTGGCACCACGCAACAGGCCTATGAGCAGGCATTCGCCTCGGTGGTGAATCGTGTCATTGACCAGGGTTACCAGGTGCTGGCGTTGTCGACCTGTACGGGTATCGACAGCTACAACAAAGATGACCGCATGGTGGCGCTCAACCTGCGCCAGTATGTGAATGACCCTGAGCAATACCATGTGGTGATGGATGAGCTTAACGATCTGGAGATGGGCAAGATTCTCGGCGAATGCGAACTGACGGTTGGCACACGCCTGCACTCCGCCATTATTTCCATGAACTTCGGCACACCTGCGATTGCTATCAATTACGAACACAAATCTGCGGGCATCATGAAGCAGCTCGGCATGCCGGAAATGGCGATTGAAATTCGCCAACTGCTGAACGGCTCGTTACAGAGCGTGGTGGCGGATGTGCTGGGGCAATTACCAGCAATTAAAGAACGCCTGGCTCATGCGGTGCGCGCCGAACGTGAAGATGGTTTGCGCATGGTGGAATCGGTATTAAAGCGTGTTAAGGGGGAAAAATGAAAGTTGGTTTCTTCCTGCTCAAATTTCCTGTGGCTTCCGAGACCTTTGTGCTCAATCAGATAACGGCATTTATCGATATGGGTTTTGAGGTGGAAATTGTCGCCATCCAGAAAGGGGATTTGACCAATACCCACTCGGCATTCAAAGAGTACGATCTGGCTGCGAAAACCACCTGGCTGATGGACGAGCCTTCGGGGAAGGCAGCAAAACTGCAATCTCGAGCCTTGAACACTCTGCGTGGTGCCCTTCGCCCGCAGACCTGGCGCGCGCTTAATTCCAAACGCTATGGCGAGGAGGCGCGCAACCTGATCCTTTCCTCTATTTGTGGCCGTAACCCGCAAACCGTACAGGCTGATGTATTTATCGCCCACTTCGGCCCGGCAGGTGTCACGGCAGCAAAGCTGCGTGAATTAGGCCTGCTTAAAGGGAAAATTGCCACGGTGTTCCACGGCATTGATATTTCAGGGCGCGAGGCGCTTGCGCACTACACACCGGAATATCAAAAACTCTTTACCCGTGGCGATTTGATGCTGCCGATAAGCAATTTATGGGCGGGGCGTTTGCAAAAAATGGGTTGCCCGGCCAACAAGATTACCGTTTCGCGTATGGGCGTGGATATGGAGCGGTTCTCGCAGCGTAGCGTGAAAGCTCCGGCCAAAACGTTGGAGATTATTTCGGTAGCACGATTGACCGAGAAGAAAGGTCTGCATATCGCGATTGAAGCCTGCCTGCGGCTCAAAGAACGCGGCGTGAAGTTCCGTTACAACATTCTCGGTATTGGTCCGTGGGAAACGCGCCTGCGCACACTTATTGAACAAAATCAGCTTGATGACGTGGTGTTTATGCCTGGCTTTAAACCGAACCATGAAGTGAAAGCGATGCTCGATGAAGCCGATGTGTTCTTGCTGCCGTCGATAACCGGTGAAGATGGCGATATGGAAGGTATTCCGGTGGCGCTAATGGAGGCGATGGCGGTGGGTATTCCGGTTATCTCCACCGTACATAGCGGTATTCCTGAACTCATTGACGCGGGTCGCACCGGTTGGCTGGTGCCTGAAAAAGATGCAATGGCGCTTGCAGACACGTTGCAGGCCTTCGGCAGAATCGAAGCCAATGATCTTAAACCAATGCTCAGCTTGGCCCGTGCGAAAGTCGAAACTGAATTTAACCAGCAAGTTATCTACCGAGAATTAGCCCGTCAGCTACAAACGCTGTAAACCCACCGAGTGAAACCTCACGAGGATGTATGCGCAAAAGATTTGAATCGACTCACCCTTCGTTTTCCTCCTCCCGCCGCAAATTGCTCAAAGCCAGCTCAGTGCTGGCCGCGGTGCCATTCATCTTACCTCGTAGCGTGTTTGCCACAGGCCTTAAAAGTGAGGCCAACGTGCAAAAGTTCTATAGCGGTGACTGGATTGCCGCTTTCAAACAGGCTTTCTCAGCGGCTGATATCGTATCCGTTCCAGCCGATTTGGTTTGCGACAACATCAATACCGCCATTTTTATGCCGGAAGGCAAAACTTTGCACGTCGCTGGTGGCTTAAAGGGCAATGGCAAAGGGCGTTTTGTGCTGCAGGATGGCTGCCAGGTGTTAGGGGAGAAGGGCGGGCGGTTTAACAATATCACCCTCGATGTGCGTGGCTCTGACTGCACTATCAAAGGCATTGATATGAGCGGTTTTGTGCCTGTCACGCAGATCTACATTGGCGGAAAAGAGCAGCGCACCATGCGTAACCTGGTGATCGACCAGATTACGGTGCACGATGCGAACTACGCGATATTGCGCCAGGGGTTCCATAATCGTATGGAGAACGTGAAGATCACCAACGGGCATTTTAGCCACTTGCAGGGTGATGCTATAGAATGGAATGTTGCTATCAATGACCACAACCTGCTTATCTCAGACCATGTAATTGAAAACATTGATTGTACCAATGGGAAGATCAACTGGGGCATTGGGATTGGGCTTGCGGGCAGTACTTACGACAACGACTACCCGGAAGACCAGGCGGTGAAGAATTTTGTGGTGGCGAATATTACTGGCAGCAATTGTAGGCAGTTAATACATGTTGAAAATGGTAAACACTTTGTTATTCGTAATATTAAGGCCCGCAACATTAATCATACTTTCAGCCAGAAAGCGGGAATTGATAACGCTACAATAGCAATTTATGGCTGTGATAATTTCGTGATTGATAATATCGACATGAAAGAGAGTGCGGGTTTTCTTATTGGTTATGGTGCGATCAAGGGTAAGTATTTATCTATTCCGCAAAATTTTAAACTAAACAATATATCGCTTGATAATACTCATATGCAGTACAAAAGCCGTGGAATACAGATTTCTTCGGGTAACGCGACGTCGTTTGTTGCCATCACCAATGCGGCGCTAAAGCGCGCAACGCTTGAGTTGCATAACAAACCGCAACACTTGTTTCTGCGCAACGTTGACGTCATGCAGTACGCTGAAACTGGACCAGCGCTGAAGCTTAACTTCGACCTGCGCAAAGACGTGCGAGGCCGCTTTATGGCTAAGGGGGATACGCTCCTCTCGCTGGCTAATGTGCGAGCCGTGAATGAGAAGGGGCAGAGTTCGGTGGATATCGATCGGATTGACCATCAGCATGTGAACACGAGCGGGTTGAATTTTGTGCTACCAGTAGCGACTAAGTAGATTGTCAAATCACATTGCGATTAATCCGAGCTTTTGCAATGCATAAATCAAGGTTTTGGTTTTGCGTACTTTATTGAGAACGTTAAGATGAAGTACTAATTCTGGGGATCAATTCATGCTGGCATCAGCGCACGAAAAGACTATAATCCCCCAACCATTTTGAGGTGGGCTTGAATATGATTAATTTGAAAGCAGTTATTCCGGTAGCAGGCTTGGGCATGCATATGTTGCCCGCAACAAAAGCTATCCCAAAAGAGATGTTACCGATCGTCGATAAGCCGATGATCCAATATATCGTCGACGAGATCGTAGCTGCTGGTATCAAGGAAATCGTTCTGGTAACACATTCATCCAAGAATGCTGTTGAAAACCACTTCGATACATCTTATGAACTTGAAGCTCTGCTTGAGCAGCGTGTTAAGCGCCAGTTGCTCGCTGAGGTTCAGTCAATCTGCCCTCCGGGCGTGACGATTATGAACGTACGTCAGGCTCAACCGCTAGGCCTTGGTCACTCCATTTTGTGCGCCCGCCCGATTGTTGGCGACAACCCATTTGTTGTGGTATTGCCTGACGTTATCCTTGATGGCGCAAGTGCGGACCCATTGCGTTATAATTTAGCGGCTATTGTTGAGCGTTTCAGAGAGACAGGGCGCAGCCAGGTTCTGGCAAAACACATGCCTAACGTTGATTTGTCTGACTACTCAGTTATCACAACGGAAGAACCGCTAGATAATGATGGGCAGATTGGCCGCATTGTCGAGTTTGTAGAGAAACCGGATGAACCACAAACACTGGATTCCGATCTGGCAGCAGTAGGGCGCTATGTTCTGTCAGCTGATATCTGGGCTGAACTCGAGAAAACCGAGCCGGGTGCCTGGGGACGTATCCAGTTAACCGATGCCATTGCTGCACTTAATAAAAAACAAGCGGTAGAAGTTGCATTAATGACTGGCGAAAGCTACGACTGCGGCAAGAAAATGGGTTATATGCAGGCATTTGTGCAATATGGTCTGCGTAACCATAAAGAAGGCCAGAAGTTCAGGGACAGCATTCAGAAGTTGCTGGCGCGCTGAGAGTTTTGATAACAGTGATGGTACGTATTTGATGCAAAGAGCGGCAGTCAATAGTGGCGGTGAGGTTGTTTGTTTGAAGCCTTGCCAAGACTGATTGCCGTTTTTTTTGAGTTGCATGTTACAAAGTGTGTTTGCCGGTGATGGCAAGACATTCGAATGAACAAAATAGGGTAATCATCTTAGAAGCTACTGATGCTGTAAGCTCTTGTTCATTCGAATGTTTCATAAAATGTAGCCGATATAGAGCAGGGAATTCGTTCTATACATAAGTGTTTAGTGTTCTGGTAGCTGTTAAGCCAGGGGCGGTAGCATGGCTGATGTAAATTATTCCCCCTTTTGTATTAGCCATTATTACCTGAATTAAATTAATTGAAACGTCCGATATTCATTTATCGAAGAAAATTACTACAAGATTAAAGAGAGATTGCATCCGTGAAAATTCTTGTTACTGGTGGTGCCGGTTTTATAGGCTCAGCGGTCGTTCGTCATATCATAAATAATACTCAAGACAGCGTCGTTAACGTCGATAAATTAACCTATGCAGGTAATCTTGAATCGTTAGCAGAAGTTTCTGGTAATGATCGCTATGCTTTTGTGCAAGCAGATATTTGCGACAGAAATGCACTGGACGAAATTTTTGCCGAGCACCAGCCGGATTCAGTGATGCACTTGGCAGCGGAAAGTCACGTTGATCGTTCGATCACCGGGCCTGCGGAATTTATCGAAACCAATATTGTTGGCACTTATACATTGCTTGAAGCAGCCCGAGCATATTGGTCGAAATTAAACGAAGAACGTAAAGCAAGTTTCCGTTTCCACCATATTTCTACCGATGAAGTCTATGGTGATTTGCCGCATCCTGATGAATGTGCGGCAGGAACGGATCTTCCGCTATTTACCGAAACAACTTCATATGCACCAAGCAGCCCTTATTCTGCATCGAAAGCGTCCAGCGACCATTTAGTTCGTGCCTGGCAGCGGACCTACGGTCTGCCTTGTATCGTAACCAACTGTTCAAATAACTACGGCCCATATCACTTCCCAGAAAAACTAATCCCATTGGTTATTCTTAATGCGCTTGAAGGTAAGAACTTGCCTGTATATGGCAAAGGTGATCAGATCCGTGACTGGCTATATGTTGAAGATCACGCTCGCGCACTTTATACCGTTGTGACTCAAGGGTCTCTCGGCGAGACTTACAACATTGGTGGTCATAATGAGAAGAAAAATCTCGATGTGGTACTGGCTATTTGTGACCTGCTCGATGAAATGGTTCCTAAAAACACTTCATACCGTGAACAAATTACCTATGTTGCGGACCGTCCAGGCCATGATCGCCGTTACGCTATTGATGCCAGCAAAATTAGTCACGATTTGAACTGGAAACCGCAAGAAACGTTTGAAAGTGGTATTCGCAAAACGGTTGAATGGTATTTAACCAATCAACAGTGGGTAGATAATATTAAAAGTGGTGCCTATAAATCGTGGATTGAACAGAATTATGGTGAGCGTAAATGAATATTCTGTTATTCGGTAAAACGGGACAGGTAGGCTGGGAATTACAACGCTCCCTGGCGCCTTTAGGAAACATTATTGCGGTTGATGTTCATTCGACTGAATTCTGCGGTGATTTCAGTAATCCAGAAGGCGTTGCTGAAACTGTTCGTCGCGTGAAGCCTGATGTTATTGTCAATGCTGCTGCCCATACAGCGGTAGATAAAGCAGAAAGTGAACGTGATTTTGCCCAATTGCTCAACGCCACAAGTGTCGAAGCCATTGCAAAAGAAGCAGAAAAAATTAATGCCTGGATCATTCATTATTCAACCGATTATGTTTTCCCCGGTGATGGCGAAAAACCGTGGGTGGAGACGGATGCGACAGCACCGTTAAATACTTACGGTGAAACAAAGCTTGCCGGAGAAATTGCGGTGCAAAAATATTGCTCTAAGCATCTCATTTTCCGTACTAGTTGGGTGTTTGCTGGTAAAGGCAATAACTTTGCTAAGACAATGCTACGACTCGCAAAAGAACGTGAAGAGCTTTCCATCATTAACGATCAGTTTGGTGCACCTACAGGCGCGGAATTGCTTGCTGACTGTACGGCTCATGCAATAAAAATGGCAATCGGCAAACCTGAAGTTGCTGGTTTATATCACTTGGTTGCATCCGGGACGACAACTTGGTTTGATTACGCCAACCTGGTGTTTGCTGAAGCGAAAAAAGCAGGCATGGAACTTGCTGTAAGCAAGACGCATCCGGTTCCTACTAGCGCTTACCCAACACCTGCTCGCCGCCCTCAAAATTCACGTCTCAATACTCAGAAACTCCAAAAGACGTTTGGGTTGACACTTCCTACGTGGGATGTGGGTGTTAAGCGCATGTTAGTTGAAATTTTCGCGGCGACGAAAGCATAGCAATAAATTAATAAGTGGTTTTATCAAAGGCCGCTTTCAAAATGGAAAATTAATATGACTTCACGTAAAGGTATTATTCTTGCTGGTGGTTCTGGCACTCGTTTATATCCAGTGACAATGGCAGTGAGTAAACAACTGCTACCAATCTATGACAAGCCAATGATTTATTACCCGCTGAGCACCTTAATGCTCGCCGGTATTCGCGATATCTTGATTATCAGCACTCCGCAGGATACTCCCCGTTTTGAGCAGTTGCTTGGAGACGGGTCTCAGTGGGGACTGAATCTGCAATATAAAGTGCAGGAAAGTCCTGACGGCCTTGCGCAGGCATTTATTATCGGTGAAGAATTTATAGGTGATGATGATTGTGCATTGGTTCTAGGCGATAATATTTTCTATGGTCACGATCTTCAAAAACAACTTGAACATGCAGTAGCCCAAGAGTCAGGCGCTACAGTATTTGCATATCATGTACACGATCCTGAGCGTTATGGTGTAGTTGAATTTGATAAAGAAGGTAAAGCTATTTCACTAGAAGAAAAACCTCTTGAGCCAAAAAGCAATTATGCAGTAACCGGTCTTTATTTCTACGATAATAGCGTAGTGGAAATGGCGAAAAGTCTGCAGCCTTCCCTTCGTGGTGAATTAGAAATTACAGATATTAACCGCATCTATATGGAGCAAGGCCGAATGTCAGTTGCCATGATGGGGCGTGGGTATGCTTGGTTGGACACTGGAACGCATCAAAGCTTAATTGAAGCTAGCAACTTCATTCAGACTATTGAATTGCGTCAGGGGTTAAAAGTAGCTTGCCCAGAAGAGATAGCATTCCGTAAAGGGTTCATAAATGCTGAGCAGGTCAAGAAACTGGCTGCACCGTTAGTGAAAAATGATTATGGTAAGTATTTACTGAAAATGGTTAAAGGCCTCTAAAATGAATGTAATAAAAACAGCTATTCCAGATGTATTAATCTTTGAGCCTAAAGTTTTTGGTGATGAACGCGGTTTCTTTATGGAAAGTTTTAATCAGAAAGTATTTGAAGAGGCAGTAGGGCGGAAGGTTGAATTTGTACAGGATAATCATTCAAAATCCACCAATGGCGTATTAAGAGGTTTACACTTTCAAAAGAAGCCACACGCACAGGGTAAATTGGTCAGATGTATAACAGGTGAAGTATTTGATGTTGCTGTGGATATTCGTCCTGAGTCCCCTACATTTGGCAAATGGGAAGGAGTTTATTTATCAGGTGAAAATAAAAGGCAATTATGGATACCAGAAGGCTTTGCACATGGTTTTTTAGTGATAAGTGCCGAAGCAGATTTATTATATAAAACTACAGGCTATTATAGATCTGATGCTGAGAGTACTATCCTCTGGAATGATCCTATTATAGATATAAAGTGGCCATGTGCGCCTTTTATTTTATCGGAAAAAGATAATAATGGTATTTCATTCAAGGACTTTCAAGGGTGCTGATATGAGAAAAAATATTTTTGTAACACAACCACATTTACCTGAGCTTGATGAGTTTATCCCATATTTGAGAGAAATATGGGATAATAAATGGCTGACAAATAACGGCCCATTTCATCAGCGCTTAGAAAAGGAATTATGTGAATTTTTAAATGTTAAACATATTTGTTTGTTTACAAATGCAACAATAGCTCTTGTTACTGCATTGCAAGCATTGAGAATAAAAGGAGAAGTAATAACAACACCATATTCATTTGTAGCAACCTCGCATTCCATTATGTGGAATAATCTGACACCAGTATTTGTAGATACAGAAATTAATGGTTTCAATATTGATCCTAGGAAAATCGAAGAAGCTATAACACCCAATACTACAGCAATCATGCCAGTTCATTGCTATGGGCATCCATGCGATGTAGAAGAAATACAAAGAATAGCTGATAATTATGGATTGAAAATTATATATGATGCAGCTCATGCATTTGGAATAGAATTTAAAGACAAAAGTCTATTAACCTATGGTGATCTATCAATATTAAGTTTCCATGCAACAAAAGTGTTTAATACTTTTGAAGGTGGGGCCATTGTATGCCCAGACGCTAAAACAAAAGAACGCATAGATAGATTAAAAAACTTTGGTTTTGTAGATGAATTAACAGTAACAGCACCAGGCATTAACGGGAAAATGAGTGAAGTTAATGCAGCATTTGGTCTGTTACAATTAAAATATATACGTACTGCCATTGAATATCGTAAAGAAATTCATTATCGTTATAAAAATGAATTGGGGATTATAAGTGGCATTGAAATAATTGATGAGCAAGAAACTGCTTCTCAGAATTATTCTTATTTCCCAATACTCATAAAAAGCAAAAATAATATCAGTAGAGATGGCTTATATGATTTTTTAAAAATTAACAAGGTTATGTCTAGACGATATTTTTATCCACTAATTAGTGATATGCCTATGTATAAAGGATTATCAAGTTCTAACCCCCAAAAACTTACTAATGCCAAAGATAAATCTCAGAGAGTTCTTTGTTTACCAATTCATGCTTCACTAACAGATGAAGAACAGATGTATGTAATTGAAAAAGTGAAGGAGTATTTTCTATGAGTTATTACTGCGACGCAGAGTTAAAAGAAATTGGCTTTAAGAATATTGGTTGTAACGTATTAATATCCAAGAAATGTTCTATATACGGTGCTGAGCGTATAATGATTGGTAATAATGTTCGCATCGATGATTTCTGTGTTATTTCCGCTGGTAATGATGGAATCGAAATAGGTAATAATGTACATATAGCAGTTTTCTGTCTACTTATAGGTAACGGACTTATTAAGTTATTTGATTATTGTGGTCTATCATCTAGAGTATCAGTCTACTCAAGTACCGATGATTATAGTGGGAATTTCTTAACAAATCCAACGTTACCTAGTCAATTCACGAATGTAAAATCTGGTGAGGTTATTCTTGAAAAACACGTTATTGTAGGTAGTGGTTCAATTATTTTACCCAATGTGACGCTACAAGAAGGAGTTGCAATAGGAGCTCTATCGCTCGTTAATAAAAATTGTGAAACATTTTGGACGTACCTAGGTGTTCCAGCCAAAAAAGTAATAAAAAGAAAGCAGCATTTGCTAGAATTGGAAAACGACCTCCTCAATCTTAAGAAGAAATAGCGTATTTATATATGACCAAAAAATTAGAAGATTGCCCATTCATTAGCGTCGTATTACCATGTAATAGAATTGACCCATATTTCACAGATGCAGTAAATAGTATATTAACTCAGAGTTTTGATGATTTTGAATTAATAATTATTATGAACGGCATGACCGATTATGATATTAAAGATATAATACCTTTTCTTGAATCTGACAAAAGAATTAAATTACTCATTACCAATATAAAAGGTCTTGTCTTTTCGTTAAATTTAGGCATTTCTTTTGCAAGAGGAAAATATATCGCTCGTATGGATGCAGACGACATAAGTCATAGGGATCGTTTCATTAAACAAATTGAGTTTTTAGAAAATAATAGCGAATATGATGTAATTGGATGTCGAATACAACTCATAGATGAACATGGAGAAAATTTAGAAAAAAAATTTCCTTTTTATGAAACATCTCAAGAGATAACTAATATCTTACCTATAAGAAATGTTTTATGTCATCCTGCACTAATGTTTAGAAAAAGTTCACTTTTAGACGTTGGTGGATATAAATTTGGTTTTATGTCGGAAGATCACGAGCTTTTTTTGAGAATGATTCATAAAGGAATGAAGTTTGCAAATTTAGATGATAATCTCTTTTACTATCGTCGTCACGATGGTCAAATAACCAGTTTCGATAACGCATGGAAAAATTTCTACGAGATAAGTTCATTTTTATTTATGTGCTCATTTCGCGATAAACAATTTAAATGTTTGTTAGGAATTATAGTAGTATTTCCTCCGCTTAGAAAAATTATCAATTTTATCAGGAGGTTACGTAGTTGAATATACACGAGTCACAACATAAATTATATACCGTCGCAGTATTATTAGCAGCTTATAATGGTGAACAATATATTGAAGAGCAAATTAAAACAATTATTACGCAAAAAAATGTAAGTGTTACAATATTCATCAGCATTGATTTATCAATTGATAATACACTTAATCTATGTAATGAATTAAGCAAGCAATATACAAATATAGTAATATTGCCCTATGGAGAGCGGTTTGGTGGAGCCGCACGAAATTTCTATAGACTTTTACTAGATACAGATTTATCTAGTTTTGATTATGTATCTTTAGCTGATCAGGATGATTTATGGTATGAAAATAAATTGGAAAGGGCAATTAAAAATTTACAACATAAACATGTTTATTCGAGTAATGTAGTTGCATTTTGGGATGATCATCGAAGATGTTTGATCAGTAAATCACAACCACAGGTCGAATTTGATTACTTTTTTGAAGCTGCCGGGCCTGGTTGTACTTATGTATTAAGAGAGAATGTAGCCAAGGAGTTTAAACGTTTCTGTACATTAAATAAAAGTATCATTCTTGATATAGCTTTGCACGATTGGCTAATATATGCATTTTGTCGTGCTAATAATTACAGCTGGTTTATTGATCCTGAACCTACTATGCTATATAGACAACATCAAAATAATCAAGTTGGTGCAAATAATAGCTTTCGTGCTTTTTGGAAAAGAATAATATTGATCAGAAATGGATGGTATATTAAAGAAGTCTTGAAAATATTCGAAATTTTTGATCATGATAACAAAGAGATTTTACCATTAATAAAGTCTAATAAATTCATTGATAGATTTTTATTAGCATGTAAGGTAAATAAACTTAGAAGACGATTTAGAGACCGTCTTTTTTTATTTGCAATATTTGTGTTCAGAGTTTTTTAAAATGAAAAATAGACTTAAAACAAATGTAATATTTAATTATATAGGACAGATATACTTAGCCGTTATTGGTATCGTTATATTACCTTTTTATTTAAAACTCTTAGATGCAGAATCCTATGGTTTAATTGCATTTTTTACATTACTTCAATCTTGGATGCTTTTATTTGATTTAGGGATGTCTCCTACTTTGGGGAGAGAAGTCGCTATTAATAATAATGGTACAAATGCGAGTAAAACCTATATACTTAAACTTGCACGTAGTTTGGAAACGATCTTTTTTATTATAGCAGTCGTAATGATAATGACGTCTTTATTTTTAAGTCATTATATTGCAATTCATTGGTTAAAGCTAAATAACTTAAATGTTACAGAGGTTGCTAATTGTCTGCTTTTAATGGGGGGGATGCTTGGTTTACGCTGGTTTGTTAGTTTATACAAAAGTGGTATTAATGGTTTTGAACAGCAAGTTTGGGTCAATGTTATCAACGTTATTATTATTACCCTGAGGTTACCATTCCCGATATTGCTATTTATGCATTTCAATATGACAATTACTGGTTATTTCATATACCAAATTTTACTTACTATTGTTGAAGTTTTATTATACGGTATTAAATTTTATTCTAATTTATATCTTGGCCGACTTTCTTATTTTATAAAAATTCCGCTATTATCACCTTCTTGTTTAAAAAAAACATTTCCCTTTATGATCGGAACAGCCTATACAACAAGTATTTGGCTTTTTCTTACACAATTAGACAAGCTTCTTCTCTCCTCTTTTCTAAAATTAAGTGATTTTGGTTACTTTATGCTTGTAATTACATTGGTTAATGGGATTACGATGCTTGCTACCCCAGTTAATAATGCTATTTTGCCACGAATGGCATATCTATTAAATTTAAACAAAAAAGATGAAATGCTTGGTTTATATCATAAAGCCACAAGATTTATTTCAAGTGTTATTTTCCCAATTGTGTTTATGTTATGCTTGAATGCAGAAAAAATTTTATATGCATGGACAAAAAATACTGAAGCTTCTCACTGGGGAAGAGAAATTTTACCACTCTATGCTTTAGGAAATGGTTTACTTGCATTGATTAGTTTTCAATATTTTTTACAATATGCACATGGCAAATTAAAATTGCATATAGTATATAATACTGTTGCTTTTATCTTATTAATTCCTTTGATATACTTTTTTTCGCGAACTTATGGTGCATACGGTACTGGCTGGATTTGGCTTTGTTTGAATATATTTACTTTATTTATATGGTCTGGTTTTGTGCATCATGTTTATGCTCCAAAACATCATATGCAATGGGTGTTAAGAGATATAACACTTCCTCTTGTGATATCTTTTTCCGTAATATTTTGTATGTCGAGATTGTATATCGATAATGTGGATTATAGTTCAAGGGTGTTATTTTTTCTCATGATTGGAATGATTGTATCTTTTGCAGCAATAACATGTTTAATTTTCTCTTTTTGGATGGAAATTAATAGTTATCTTAAAAGGAGAAGAGTATGAAGACAATTTTGTTTATTAATAGTGGATTTAACCTAGGCGGAATCGAAACGTTTTTAGTTAGAGCTGCAGAACAATTAGATGGTGAGTTCTATTATAAACTGCTTATTATGAGCGACTCATTTAATAATGAATTGTTAACAAAATTTAAAAAACATGGAGAAGTTATTTTTCTAAAGGATATAATGAAAACCTTTGATCCTAAATTTGCCACATTAAGAACAATATTTCCACTTAACAAAAAAATCATAAAAACGCTTTTTAATAATGTTGATATAATTCATGCAAGTTGCTCTTTCTCTCTAATGTTAATGAAAAGAATAAATGAGATTCTACCACAAAGAAAGATAGAATCAGTTGGAGTGTATCATTCTCGTGAATTTCAATGGGGCGATACACACAACAAAATGAGAAGAATGCAGTTGTGTAATTTTCATGAAATAGACTCAAAAAATGTTATTTTTATGAATGATTATACTTGCAATCTTTATGGAAATATTTTTCATAAGCCTTATGTTAATAAGTTGCCCATTGGGGTTAATACCGAGCTTTATGCAATGTGTAACCCAGACAAACATAGTCAAAGAATAATATCTATTGGTCGTTTGGTGGATTTTAAAACTTATAATTATAATATGATTGATGCATTAAATAAATTAAATCTTAACGATCGATTTGTTTTTGAAATCTATGGAGATGGACCTGAAAAGGAAAAGATAAAGAAATACGCTCTGGAAAAGAGAGTTGAAACTATTTTTTTTGGTGATGTGGAATATAGTAAATTACCTAGTATACTTGATGGCGCCTTTGCATTTGTTGGCTGTGGTACGGCAATTGTTGAAGCTGCGGCCGCAGGTGTCCCAGCTATTATTGGTGTGGAGTCAGAACGACAAGGCTTAACTCCAGGGTTCCTAACACATACGCAGGGGCTTTCTTTCCAGGAAAAAGGTCTGAATGCTTCAAATCGAAACTTTTCTGAACTTATGAAGTATTTATTATCCCTAAACAATATTGATTATAATTTATTAAGTGAAAATCATCGAAACAGGGCAGAGGTTTTTTCGTTAAAGAAAATGAAGTCAGTTTTGAAAGATTATTATTACAACATGGATGAAAAAAATAAAGATTATAATGTACCATTGGGTTATAAATTTTCACTTATTCTGTGGGTTCTATCAAATAAAATAGGGGTCAATCATGAACGCACAAATATGTATGACTTCTAACAAAAAAAAGATCCAAGATCAAAATATATTTTTTTGTGTCTTAGCCGCTTTCTTCCCTCTAGGAAGTAGTATCGGAGTAACTATTGCCTGGGGAGTATTACCTCTAGTAGCTATAACTTTTACATTGTTAAATTCTAGGGTTATTTATACAAAAGGGTTGGTCCTTTTTTTTCTATTTTTCATTGTGCTATGCATCAACTATATTATAGTTGTTCAATATGTTGATTATAAAGAACGTATAAATATTAATTTGATATTATCTCTAGTTGGATGTTTTTACTTTTGCGTGTGTTTTTTTTCTAGTTCTTTCACGATTGATAAATTAAAACGAGCTATTGATTTAACATTGTCAATTAATGTATTGTTTTTTTTAATTCAATTTATCTCTTATTATGTATTAAATTTTTACCTAGATTATAGTCGATTGTCAGGTGGGTTTGGTGCAAGAAATTTTCATGATACACTTTTTCGTGCGTCAGGGATATTTAATGAACCTGCTGAATATTCTTCTGCAATTATTTGTCTTATTAGTATTCGGTATTTACTTGGTGGTTATATTAACAAACGGGGGTATTTGTCATTGGTCACAGTGGCAATGTCATTCTCAATTGTTGGTATTATACAGGTTTTTTGTTTTTTATTTTTAGTGAATATAAAAAAAATCTTTAGACAGCCAATGTTTATATTTGTGATGATAGGTTGTTTGTTGTTATTAGTCGCCTGTTTTAATGATTATCTATTACAAAGATATCAATTGTTTATTATGGGCGGTGATGGTAGTAATAACACTAAAATCGACACTATTAATTATTTCCTTCAGAATCCCAAATATTTATATGGTGGAGCAGGTCTCATGGGGTATGATTTATTTAAAATGCCACTATTTTTTCAAGGTCTATATGATCTTACTTTTTGGGGTGCAAATATTACAATATTTGGTGTTTTTGGTGGCTTAGTAATAAATATTTTATTTTTGTTTTTTTTGATAAGGAATTTTTCATTTCAGAAAATATTAATTATAATGTTGTGCTTGTTAAAAATAAATGTCATGATTTATGCTAGCTATTGGTTTTTTATTTTATCCCTTATTATGATAGTGGATTTCAACAAAAAAAATAATTATGAAAGAAGAATTTATTGAGATAGAGTTTAACTGACGATGTATTCATAAGATGTTAAGTTATAAATTACATATATTACCTGACAGGAGCATGTAATGTCCAAGCAACAGATCGGCGTCGTTGGCATGGCAGTGATGGGGCGCAACCTGGCGCTCAATATCGAAAGCCGTGGCTATACCGTTTCCGTGTTCAACCGTTCAGGCGATAAAACTGAAGAAGTTATCGCTGAGAACCCGGGCAAGAAGCTGGTTCCTTATTACACAGTGCAAGAATTTGTTGAATCTCTTGAAACTCCTCGTCGTATTTTATTAATGGTTAAGGCAGGCGAAGCCACGGACAAAACCATTGATTCTTTGAAGCCTTATCTTGATAAGGGTGACATTCTTATCGATGGTGGCAATACCTTCTATCACGACACTATCCGCCGTAACCGTGAACTGTCTGCAGAAGGTTTTAACTTCATTGGTACCGGTGTTTCTGGTGGTGAAGAAGGCGCCCTGAAAGGCCCATCTATCATGCCTGGCGGTCAGAAAGAAGCTTACGAACTGGTTGCACCAATTCTTAAGCAGATTGCCGCAGTAGCAGAAGATGGCGAGCCATGTGTTGCTTATATCGGTGCTGATGGTGCTGGTCACTATGTCAAAATGGTTCACAACGGCATTGAATACGGCGACATGCAACTTATCGCTGAAGCATATTCGCTGCTTAAAAATGGCCTGAATCTGTCCAATGAAGAGTTGGCAACCACCTTTACCGACTGGAACAAAGGTGAGTTGAGTAGCTATCTGATTGACATCACTAAAGACATCTTCACTAAAAAAGATGAAGACGGTAACTATCTGGTTGATGTGATTCTTGACGAAGCAGCGAATAAAGGTACTGGTAAGTGGACTAGCCAAAGCTCGCTGGATCTCGGTGAGCCACTGTCGCTTATCACTGAATCTGTGTTTGCGCGTTATATCTCTTCATTGAAAGAGCAACGTGTTGCCGCATCTAAAGTACTGAGCGGCCCGCAAGCTAAACCATTCGCCGGTGATAAAGCTGAGTTCTCCGAGAAAGTGCGTCGTGCATTGTATCTGGGCAAGATCGTCTCTTACGCACAGGGCTTCTCACAACTGCGTGCCGCTTCTGAAGAGAATAACTGGGATCTCAACTACGGCGAGATTGCTAAGATTTTCCGTGCAGGGTGTATTATTCGCGCCCAGTTCTTGCAGAAAATCACTGATGCTTACGCTGAGAACCCAGCGATTGCAAACTTGTTGTTGGCACCATACTTCAAACAGATTGCTGACGAATATCAACAGGCACTGCGTGATGTCGTTTCTTACGCGGTACAAAATGGTATTCCAACACCGACTTTCTCCGCAGCTATCTCTTACTACGATAGCTATCGCTCAGCGGTTCTGCCTGCTAACCTGATTCAGGCGCAGCGCGACTACTTTGGTGCGCATACCTATAAGCGCACTGACAAAGAAGGTGTATTCCATACTGAATGGCTTGAATAGTCATTTGCCTACAGTAAAGTGGTTACTTAAGCGGTCCTTTTTAGGGCCGCTTTTTTTCGGATTAACCGACTAGTTTTCTCGATTGAACATGATACAGTTAGTGAATAAGTGTTAACACTAAATTAACACATGTGATGAGATATAATATTTTTGAACAAAATTCTTATTTTTCAATTAAATATTTCATCTACAATTATCTCGTGCACTTAAATAACTGAATGTGACTACTTTCTCTAGGGTAAACATGAACCAAGATAACAATAATGCGGGCAAAAACCACATTGCTGAGTCGATGGAATCTATTGATTTAATTGATATTTTAATGCAGTTATGGAAGGGTAAAGTTACCATAATCGCTTTTGCTGTCGCAGCTATAATCCTTGCTGTTATCTATCTGTTCGTTGCTAAAGAGAAATGGACCTCGGAGGCTATCATTACGTTGCCGGATTCAGGGCAAATTGCGAACTACAATAACTCAATGAATATTCTGTATAGCCAAAATCCGTCAAGTATTCCGAGTATTGGAGAGATACAGCAGCGTTTCTTTGGCCGGTTTAACTCAGCGTTGTCTGCTTTGTCCGAACAGTTAGACAATCAAGAAAAGCCTGAAAAATTGACGATAGAAGAATCGGTAAAAGGGCAGCCTGTTCCACTGAAAGTGAGCTATGTTGCAACTACCGCAGGTGAGGCACAAAAAACGCTCACCAATTATATTCAGCAAATTAATAAACGCATTGTTACCGAGCTTGATGATGACTTGCAGACCAGTATCAATTCTAAAGTTGAAGATCTGAAAGTCGATTTGGCAACCAAAGAGAAAATTGCTCAAGAGAAGAAAGACAAGCGTCTGGAGATCCTGAATCAGGCATTGATAGTTGCGCAGCAATCCAACATCAAAAACACCCTGGTTCAGCAGGCTGAAACGCTGTCTGAAGACACATTGTTTGTATTAGGTAGTGATGCGCTTTCATCCATCATTAAGAATGAAGCGACGCGTCCACTGCCTCTGGATGAGTCTTACTTCAGCGCTCGTCAAACTTTGTTAGCGATCAATGCGTTGAAGTCTAAACCAGATACTACTTACGCCTTCCGCTATGTAATGAAACCAAGTTTGCCAATTCGCCGTGATAGCCCGAAAAAGGGTCTGACATTAGTCTTGGGTGCTCTGGTTGGTCTGATTCTAGGGGCTGGTGTTGTCCTTGGACGTAACGCACTGCGTAACTACAAGCCAATTGTGTAAGACTTATCTAAATGTGAAAAAGGCCGCTTTCGCGGCCTTTTTCACATCAACGTAAACCTACTTATGCCTTTCCCGCAAATTCTCAATCACCGCGCTCAAATCCAAATCCTGATCCTGCAATAATACCAGTAAGTGATACACCAAATCTGACGCCTCATTCTTCAGCTCAAAACGGTCATTAACTGTTGCCGCCAGCGCAGTTTCCACGCCTTCTTCACCGACTTTCTGTGCAATACGCTTGGTCCCACTCGCATACAACTTCGCGGTATACGAACTCTCAGGGTCGGCAGTTTTGCGTGATGCCAGCAGTTGCTCGAGTTGATACAGGAAGTGCCAGTCGTGGTGGGTTTCACCAAAGCAGCTTGAGGTACCTAAATGGCAGGTTGGGCCAATCGGGTTGACCAGAATCAGAAGCGTGTCGTTATCACAGTCCTGGGCAATATTTACCACGTTGAGGTAATTGCCGGAGGTTTCGCCTTTGGTCCATAAGCGCTGTTTCGTGCGTGAGAAGAAGGTGACTTTTCCGCTTTCAATGGTTTGCGCCAGAGCTTCTGGGTTCATATATCCCAGCATCAGCACTTCACCAGATTTCGCGTGTTGAACAATCACCGGCATCAATCCGTCGGTTTTTTCCCAGTCCAGTTGGTTTTGCTGCTCTTGTGTTAGCACACTCTTATCTCCACGCCTTGTTGAGCCAGATAAAGTTTCAGCTCACCAATATTAATAATTTGCTTGTGGAACACTGAGGCTGCCAGCGCACCATCAACATCTGCATCACGGAAAGCTTCGAGGAAGTGTTCCATGGTTCCTGCTCCACCCGAGGCAATCAGCGGCACGTGGCAAACTTCACGTACTTTCTTCAATTGCTCCAGGTCGTAACCGTTACGCACGCCATCCTGGTTCATCATATTCAGAACGATTTCCCCGGCCCCACGTTTTTGTACTTCCTTCACCCAATCCCCAGTTTCCCACTTGGTGACACGCGTGCGGCTTTCATCGCCGGTATATTGATTGACGTGATATTTCCCGGTTTCGCAATCATTCCAGGTATCGATTCCGACCACAATGCACTGCACGCCAAAACGTTCAGCCAGGCGGGTAATCAGTTCAGGGTCAGCCAGAGCAGGGGAGTTGATGGAGATTTTGTCTGCACCGAAAGAGAGAATCTGCGCTGCGTCTTCAATCGACTTGATGCCACCCGCCACACAGAATGGAATATCAATAACTTCCGCCACGCGTGACACCCAGCTTTTATCGACCACACGGCCATCGCTCGAGGCGGTGATATCGTAAAACACCAGTTCATCGGCACCTTCGGCAGCGTAACGTTGCGCCAGCGGGACGATATCGCCGATGATTTCATGGTTGCGGAATTGCACACCTTTGACTACTTGCCCGTCTCGTACATCCAGGCAAGGAATTATCCGTTTTGCCAGCATGAGATTGCCTCCGTTACGTTGAATTTCCCTTCCAGCAGTGCACGCCCAACAATCACGCCCTGAACGCCTGTTCCACGTAAAGCGGCGATATCATCGATATCACCAATGCCGCCGGAGGACTGGAACGCCACCTGTGGGAAACGTGCGCAAACTTCTTCATACAGCGACACGTTAGAGCCTGCCAGCGTACCGTCACGTGAAATATCGGTGCACAACACATGTTTGAGCCCGACGGGCAGGTATGTTTCCACCAGTTCTTCAAGCGTTACGCCAGAGTTCTCTTGCCAGCCGCTGACCGCGACGTGTTTATTGCCTTGTTTGTCAATGCGCACATCAAGTGCTAACACCAGTGCATCAGCACCAAAGCGGGTAAACCAGCCTTTGACAACCTCGGGTGATTTCACCGCTGTTGATCCGACGACAACACGCGCGACACCTGCTTCAAGTAGTGCGGCAACATCTTCTTCTGTACGTACACCACCACCCACTTGCACGGGAACTTTCACGCCTGCAACCAGCGTTTTAATCAGTGAGAGCTGGCGTTTGGCAGGGTCTTTTGCGCCGGTTAAATCGACCAGATGCAGCACTTGCGCACCTTGCGCTTCGTACTCTTGAAGGCGCGGCAACGGGTCGTTGCCGTAATCGCGTTGCTGGCCATAGTCCCCCTGATGAAGGCGCACCACTGTGCCGTCAATTAAATCGAGAGCAGGAATAATCATGGTGCTTACATCTCCAGGAAGTTTTTCAGTAATTTCGCGCCAGCGGCACCCGAGCGCTCCGGGTGGAACTGCACGCCAAAGAAATTATCTTTTTGCACGGCAGCGGTGAAGGCTTCACCGTAGCTTGCCTGCGCAATGGTGTTTGCACATACCGGCATCGCGTAGCTGTGCACGAAGTAAAAATAATCACCATCGTCAATGCCACGGAACAAGCGGTCACCGGCTTTGGGATAGACGCGGTTCCAGCCCATATGCGGCAAAGGCAAACCATGATCGACCATTTTTAGCACCGGCTGCTCAATAATACCGAGCATCTCTATACCGTTGCTTTCGTCGCTGCGCGAACCCAGCAACTGCATACCGAGGCAAATACCCAGCACGGGTTGTGTACAAGCTTTGATCAGAACGATAAGGTCGCGCTCACGAATCTGATCCATCGCCGCTTGTGCTGTTCCTACACCCGGTAAAAAGAGTTTATCGGCGCGTAGCACCACATCAGGATCGCGGCTAACCAGTGGCTCGTAGCCGTGGCGCTGGATTGCTGACCTCACCGAGTGCAGGTTGGCGCATCCGGTGTCCAGAATCACCACGTTCATTACAACACTCCTTTTGAGGAGGGCAGCGTGTCGCCTTCAACTTTGATAGCCTGGCGCAACGTGCGACCAAAGACTTTAAACAGGCTTTCGACACGGTGGTGGTCATTTTTGCCTTTGGTTTTCAGGTGCAGCGTCACGCCCATGGTGTAAGAAAGCGAACGGAAGAAGTGTTCAACCATCTCGGTGCTTAAATCGCCGACACGCTGGAAGTTATACTCGGCTTTATATTCCAGGTGCGGGCGGCCAGAAATATCCAGCGCACAACGGGCCAGGCATTCGTCCATCGGCAAAGTGAAGCCGAAACGTGTAATCCCACGTTTATCACCCAGCGCGATTTTCAACGCTTCACCCAGCGCCAGACCCGTGTCTTCAACCGTGTGGTGGTCGTCGATGTAGAGGTCGCCTTTCACGCTGATGTCCATTCGGAAACCGCCGTGGGTAGCAATCTGGTCCAGCATATGGTCGAAGAAACCCACGCCAGTGTTAATTTTGCTGCCACCTTCACGGTCGAGCCAGACTTGCACGTCGATTTGCGTCTCTTTGGTGGCGCGTTCAACATGGGCATAACGGTCACGTTTAGTCAGTTGTTCACTGATGGTCGGCCAGTTCAGCGTTTCGCCGTGGTAGCGTAAACCCTGAATACCCATATTTTCAGCCAGTTCAATATCTGTCGCACGGTCGCCAATCACATAGCTATTGGGTTTATCCAGAACGCCTTCTTCCAGATAACCGTTCACCATGGCAATTTTTGGTTTACGGCATTCACAGTTGTCAGTCGGCAAGTGCGGGCATATCAGCACATCATCAAAGTTGACGCCCTGCGAGGTAAACACTTGCATCATCAGGTTGTGCGGGCCGTCGAAATCCGCTTGCGGGAAGCTCTCGGTGCCTAAACCGTCCTGATTAGTTATCATCACCAGCTTGTAGCCTGCTTTTTGCAATTGCAGCAGGGCAGGGATCACCGCAGGCTCAAAAGCCAGTTTGTCCATGCGATCCACCTGGTAATCTGAAGGTGGTTCAGAAATTAAAGTGCCGTCACGGTCGATAAAAAGAATTTTCTGGCTCACACGCCCTCCGTGGCCGTCAGGCCTGGTTGTTCACGCAGCGCTGCAATAGTGCGCTCGCATTCTAAACGGGTGCCGACGGTAATCCGCAGGCAGCCGCTCAATGATGGTTGTTTATTTTGGTCTCGTAGGATAATGCCTTGATCCCACAAAGATTTAAACACTGCACTTGAAGCGGTGATGCGAGCCAGAACATAGTTGGTTTCTGAGTCGAAAACTTGCTCTACGCAACCCACTTCCTGAAGTGCTGTGACCAGGTACTGGCGATTCAACAGAACTTGCGCCACGCGCTCGCGCATTGCGTTAATACCCTGCGTGCTTAACGCTTGAGCGGCAATATCCGCGACCGGGGTCGAAAGCGGGTAAGGGGCGATGACCTTCATCAGCAAGTTAATCACTTCTTCATTGGCGAGCGTGAAACCACAACGCAGGCCCGCCAGCGCAAAGGCTTTGGAAAGTGTGCGCAGTACCACGAGGTGTGGATATTCATTTAACCAGCCAGCGAGCGTCGCCTGCGGGCAAAACTCGATATAGGCTTCATCCGCCACCACTAAGGCTTTACCGCGAGCCATTTCCAGCAATACGCGCAAATCTTGCGGATTGATTAACTGCCCCGTTGGGTTATTCGGGCTGCAAACGTAAATGACTTTTACGCCTTCAATGTTCTCCGCAATTGCCGGTAAATCGAGCTGCCAGTCTGCCAGTGTGGGTACGACGCGGCATTCCACGTTGAAGGCTTCGCAGCTTACGCTGTACATACCGTAAGTGGGCGGGCAGTAGAGAACGGCATCTTTGCCCGGCTCGCAGAATGCGCGGATCAACAGTTCAATACCTTCGTCTGCGCCACGGCTGACCAGCACTTGCTCAGGTTTCACTCCCGCGTATTCGGCGTAACGTTCGATGACCAGTTTTGGCTGGCATTCCGGGTAACGGTTCAGCGTCTGTTGTGTCAGTTCGTACTCAACCGCAGTTGGATATTCATTCGCGTTCAGCCACACATCTCCATTGCCACCCAGGCGGCGAGCCGACTGGTAAGGGGTCAGGGCGCGGACATTTTCGCGGGCTAACTCTTCAATGCTCATGCTTGCTCCTTCAGTGCTGCAACACGCAGGGTAACGGCGTTTTTGTGGGCATCCAGCAACTCAGCGGCGGCCAGAGTTTCAATCGTTTTCGCAAGGCTTGCGAAACCTTGTGGTGAGAGTTCCTGAACCGTCATGCGTTTCTGGAAATCAGCCAGTCCAAGGCTTGAACAGGTTGAGGTATAACCGTACGTCGGCAGCACGTGGTTAGTCCCGGAAGCGTAGTCGCCAGCCGATTCTGGTGACCAGTCACCGAGGAAGACTGAACCTGCACTGGTGATGCTATCGACCAGCTCACGGGCGTTACGGGTCTGAATAATCAGGTGTTCCGGGCCGTACTGGTTGGAGATTTCAATGCATTGCTCGAGGTCGCGAGCAATAATCAGGCGGCTGCTTTCCAGCGCTTTGCGAGCGGTTTCAGCACGCGGCAGAGCGGCTAACTGGCGCTCAACAGCTTCGGCGACGGCTTGCGCCATATCTGCATCCGGCGTTAACAGAATCACTTGTGAGTCCGGGCCGTGTTCGGCCTGTGAAAGCAGGTCCGATGCCACAAAGTCAGGCGTTGCACCGCTATCAGCGATGACTAAAACTTCTGAAGGGCCAGCTGGCATGTCGATGGCCGCACCATCAAGGCGTTGGCTGACCTGGCGTTTGGCTTCGGTAACAAACGCGTTGCCTGGCCCGAAGATCTTATCCACTTTCGGGATGCTTTCGGTGCCCAGCGCCAGTGCAGCAATGGCCTGCGCACCGCCGACCTGAAACACTTCCTGCACGCCACACAGTTGCGCGGCATACAGAATTTCATCGGCAATCGGTGGCGGTGAGCACAGCACCACTTTTTTGCAGCCTGCGATACGGGCAGGCGTGGCAAGCATCAATACGGTTGAAAACAGCGGTGCGGAACCGCCAGGAATATAAAGGCCAACAGAGGCAACCGGGCGCGTAACTTGCTGGCAGCGCACGCCTGGCATCGTTTCGATATCAACAGTTGGCAGTTGCTGAGCAACGTGGAATTTTTCGATATTCGCAACAGCAACGGCCATCGCCTCTTTTATCTCTGGCCCCAGGCGCGCGACGGCAGCGGTAATTTCCTGCTCGCTGACCTTCAGTTGCTGCACATCGGTTTTATCGAACTTTGCGCTGTATTCGCGCAATGCAGCATCACCTTTAGCTTTCACATTATTCAGGATGTCAGCGACCGTGCGGGTGATGCTTTCCGATGCGGAAATCGCCGGACGGGTCAGCAAAGCCTGCTGTGCGGCTTCATCGCACTCATTCCAGTTAATCAACGTATTGAAGTTTGCCATGGTGTTACTCCATCATCTTCTCAATTGGTAACACCAGAATTGAACTGGCACCCAGCGCTTTCAGTTTCTCCATGGTTTCCCAGAACAGCGTTTCGCTGCTCACCATGTGCATTGCTACACGCTGTTGGTCCCCTGCCAGCGGCAGAATGGTTGGGCGTTCAGCGCCTGGCAGTAGAGAAATAATCTCATCCAGGCGCTCGCTTGGTGCATGCAACATAATGTATTTCGATTCACGCGCCTGAATCACGCCCTGAATACGGGTCATCAGTTTGTCGATGAGCTGTTGCTTGGCTTCAGGCATTTCACCGTCGCGTTGAATAAGGCAGGCTTTGGAGCGGTAAATCACTTCAACTTCACGCAGGCCGTTGGCTTCAAGAGTTGCGCCAGTGGAAACGAGGTCACAAATGGCATCTGCCAGACCCGCACGTGGAGCCACTTCAACAGAACCGTTTAACAGGCAGGATTTAAACTGCACACCTTTGCCATCAAGGTATCGCTTCAACAGGTGAGGGTAAGAAGTCGCGATACGCTTATTGTTCAGGCTGGCTGGGCCATCCCAGGGTTCATCAACAGAAATCGCCAGAGAGAAGCGGCAACCACCGAAATCCAGACGACGCAGCGTGAAATAACGTGGGTCCTCGCCCTGAGCGCGGCGCGTTAGCAACTCTTCTTCCAGCACGTTCTCGCCGATAATGCCCAGATCCACCACACCGTCCATAATCAGCCCAGGAATATCGTCATCACGAACACGCAGAATATCGATAGGCATGTTTTCTGCTAACGCAATCAGGCGCTGAGTATGCAGGTTAATTTTTATGCCACAGCGCGCGAGCAATTCGCGTGAATCATCGCTTAAACGGCCTGATTTCTGAATAGCTATGCGTAAACGTGTGTTGTCTAACATTGATGGTTTCCCCTAATTAATTCTTGTCTGACGTCCAAAAAAAAGCCCCCGGAAGAAATCTTCCGGGGGCTTATTGACTCGTTCATGCACCACTGGAAGATTTTTCTGTCTCCCAGCACACATCGCCTGAAAGACTAGTCAGGATGATGGTGATGATGGTGGATAGCAGTTTGAACGCGTGTCATAAAATTCTCGTATGAATGTTTATTCATGATGTGCTTTTAACGTAAACCATATGCAGTGCCTTGTGCAAGGGCTTTTTACCCCGCCAATTAATATTCTGTTTAGTGCCATTGATTGTCAGTTGTCGTAACGTGGCGTAGCCTTAATGAAGGGCTAAAAAGCACAGCAGAGAGATATGCTGTAATCCAGGAGAGAAGGCATGAAAAAGGTTGCGATTGTCGGGTTAGGGTGGCTGGGAATGCCACTGGCGATGTCATTGTCAGCGCGTGGCTGGCAAGTGACAGGAAGTAAAACCACCCTTGATGGTGTCGACGCCGCAAGAATGAGTGGAATTGACAGTTATCAGTTGCAACTGACTCCTGAACTGGTTTGTGACAGCGACGATCTGGATGCACTGCTGGATGCGGATGCATTAGTGATAACGCTGCCCGCTCGTCGTACTGGTGAAGGCGACGATTTTTACCTGCAGGCGGTGCAGGAAATTGTTGATAGCGCTCTGGCTCATAATATTCCGCGTATTATTTTTACCAGCTCCACGTCTGTGTATGGTGAAGCTGAAGGCAGCGTTAAAGAAACTTCGTCGCTTGAGCCCGTTACCGCCAGTGGGCGGGTGCTAAAAGAGCTGGAAACCTGGCTGCATGACTTGCCGGGTACTTCGGTAGATATTCTGCGTCTTGCGGGTTTGGTTGGGCCGGAACGCCATCCTGGTCGTTTTCTTGCAGGAAAAACCGATGTCGCAAATGGCGCTCATGGAGTCAATCTGGTACACCTTGAAGATGTTATTTCAGCAATTACGCTGTTGCTACAGGCTCCGAAAGGCGGGCACATCTATAATTTATGTGCGCCAGCTCACCCAACTCGTGCCGAGTTCTACTCTTTGATGGCACGACAGATGAATTTAGACGCACCCCTTTTTCGCACTGAAACGCAAAATGGCCACGGTAAGCTGGTGGATGGCAACCGTATTTGCAATGAACTTGGGTTTGAATATCAGTATCCAAACCCGCTGGTAATGCCCATGCAGTAACCGCTGTGGGGTGTTGCTCGTGACTTTCAGGAACGAGTATGAAACCACTGCTGGATGTACTGATCATTCTCGATACCCTCGATAAAGAAGGGAGCTTTGCTGCGGCGGCAACAAAGCTCTTTAAAACGCCTTCCGCACTCAGTTACACCGTTCAAAAACTCGAAAACGATCTCAACATTCAAATCCTCGACCGTTCAGGGCATCGCGCGCGTTTTACGCGAACGGGTCAGCTTCTGCTGGAAAAAGGGCGCGAAGTTCTGCATACGGTGCGCGAACTGGAACAGCAGGCCATCAAACTTCATCAGGGATGGGAAAACGAACTGGTGATTGGCGTTGATGACTCTTTCCCATTCTCCTTACTGACACCACTTATTGAAGCTTTCTACAAAAGTTATAGCGTGACGCGGCTGAAATTCATCAACGGCGTGCTGGGTGGCTCTTGGGAAGCCCTTACCGAAGGGCGGGCGGATATTATTGTCGGCGCCATGAGTGACCCACCGTCGCTGAGTGGTTTTGGTTTTACGCTGCTTGGTCAGCTTGAAAGTATCTTTGTTATTGCACCTCATCACCCACTTGCTGAAGCTGAAGAACCACTCACTCGCCGGGTTATCAAACGCAGTCGTGCAGTTGTAGTTGGCGACACATCGCGTCTTGAGCCGTCACGTTCGATGCATTTACTCGAAGAACAAGATGCCATCACCGTTTTTGATTTCAAAACCAAACTTGAGCTGCAAATCAGCGGCATTGGCTGTGGTTACGTTCCCCGTTACATGGCGCAGCGTTTTATCGAAAGTGGCGTGCTGGTGGAAAAGCAGGTTGTTTCCCATGTGCCTTTTGTTCCGGTATGGATTGGCTGGAATGAACAGACTGCCGGGCTTGCCAGTGAATGGTGGCGAGAGCAAATCGTCAACAGTCCCGAAATCGCGCTGGTATACGGAACTGCGCAAAAATAATGCTTTTGGGTGAGTGGCAGAGCGCCTGGCTCACATCTATTGTTTAAAGTGGCTCGTTATTTCTTCTGAATATGTCTTCGCGTTTAAATTTTCTTCTCTGCGTTGTTTTGCGGAGTTTTTTTGCACGCAAGGAGTCTGTATGAAGCAAACCAATCAGCAATGGCAGTCGCGGCGTGAACAGGCGGTTCCTCATGGGGTCGGCAATGCACTGCCGGTATACATCGAAAAAGCGAAAAATGCCGAATTATGGGATGTTGAAGGCAAACGCTATATCGATTTTGCCTCGGGTATTGCGGTGCTAAATACCGGGCATAATCACCCCGCAGTCATTGATGCGGTGCGTCAACAACTTGAAAAATTTACCCATCCTTGTTTCCAGGTGACCCCCTACGGCAACTATATTGAGCTTGCCGAACGGCTAAACAAATTGGTGCCGATAAGCGAACCATGCCAGACGCTGTTCCTTACCACGGGTGCCGAGGCGGTCGAAAATGCCATTAAAGTGGCACGTATTGCGACGGGGCGTTCGGCCATCATCGCATTTCGTGGGGCCTTCCACGGCCGGACCTTACTCGGTATGGCCTTAACGGGTAAAGTGCAGCCGTATAAAAAGGGCTATGGTCCATTCCCGGCAGGCATTTATCACGCTCCTTATCCGGCGGCCTATCTTGGCGTGAGTGACACTCAGGCGCTGGCGTCATTGGCGGGTATTTTTGCTGCTGATGTTTCGCCAGACGAAGTCGCCGCCATCATTATTGAGCCGGTGCAAGGTGAGGGCGGTTTCTATGCCGCGTCACCTTCCTTTATGAAGCAACTGCGGGCGTTGTGCGATAAGCACGGCATCGTTCTGATTGCAGATGAAATCCAAAGTGGTTTCTGCCGCACTGGTAAAACCTTCGCAATTGAACATAGCGAGGTGGAGCCGGATCTCATCACCATGGCAAAAAGCCTTGCAGGCGGCTTCCCACTTTCAGCGCTTGTTGGCAAAAAATCGCTGTTCGATAAGGCGATGCCAGGTGGTCTTGGTGGCACCTATGCGGGCTCGCCTGTGGCCATTGCGGCGGCACTGGCGGTCACTGATGTTATTGAGCAAGAAAACCTCAATCAAAAAGCACAGGAAATTGGTGAGCTCATTACCCATCGTTTGCATGAGATGGCGGAGCAATTTGATTGCATTGGTGATGTGCGTGGTTATGGCGCCATGATTGCAATGGAGCTGGTGGAAGCACGCGATAGCCACCGCCCAAATAAAGAGTTAACACAGGAACTTGTGAAAGAAGCAGGCAAAAAAGGTTTGGTATTGCTGTCATGTGGAGTGAGAGCGAATGTCATTCGTTTTCTCGTCCCGTTAACGGCTGAAAAAGAAATTGTTAATGAAGGCCTCAATATCTTGTCATCCTGCCTCGAATTGGTGCAAAATACGCGCCTCACTAAATGAGAACAAAAAACCGACGTTAAACGCGTCGGTTATTTTTTTGCATTAAGTTCTAGTAGTCAAACAGGCATCCGCCAAAAAAACCAAGAGGCCGGGCTTCGTACCGGATAGATACTAGCTTTTAAAAAACGACAGTCGTGTCGCCGAGGAAATTCAGATGGGGCAGCTTTTTGCTTTTGCGCAGGTATTCGCCGTTTGGGGGAATGACCATGTCGCTTAACGTCACCGCAGGTGCAAAATCTCGTGTTGAACTCCGTAAGAGCCTGACGCTCATTCCGGTTGTTATGATGGGCCTTGCTTATATGCAGCCTATGACCTTGTTCGATACATTTGGGATTGTATCTGGCCTTACCGACGGACATGTCGCTACGGCTTACGCGTTTGCCCTTGTGGCAATTTTGTTCACCGCGTTAAGTTATGGAAAGCTAGTACGCCGCTTCCCATCAGCGGGTTCCGCCTATACCTACGCTCAAAAAGCAATCCACCCAGTGGTTGGCTTTATGGTGGGTTGGTCTGCCTTGCTTGATTATCTGTTTATGCCGATGATCAACATCCTGTTGGCGAAAATCTATTTTGAAGCCCTGGTACCGTCGATTCCTTCGTGGATTTTCGTGGTGCTGCTGGTTGGCTTTATGACTATCTCCAACCTGCGCGGCATCAAAACCGTGGCTAACTTCAACAGCCTTATTGTTGTGCTGCAAATGATCGTCATGGTGGTCATCACCGGTCTGGTTATTTACGGTGTGGCAAATGGTGAAGGTGCGGGCACATTAACCAGTACTCGTCCGTTCTGGTCGGAACACGCGAATGTGGTGCCGATGATTACCGGTGCGACCATTCTGTGCTTCTCATTCCTCGGTTTTGACGGCATTAGCTCGTTGTCTGAAGAAACCAAAGATGCAGGACGTGTCATCCCGAAAGCGATTTTCCTGACTGCCCTGATTGGCGGCGTGATCTTCGTTGTGGTGTCCTACTTCCTGCAACTGTACTTCCCGGATATCTCCCGCTTCCACGATCCGGACGCGTCACAGCCAGAAATCATGCTCTTCGTGGCAGGTAAAACCTTCCAGTTTGGCATCCTGATTTTCTCCTGTGTTACCGTTCTGGCATCAGGTATGGCGGCACATGCGGGCGTTTCTCGCCTGATGTATGTGATGGGTCGAGACGGTGTGTTCCCTGAGCGCTTCTTCGGCTACATCCACCCGAAATGGCGTACCCCGGCACTGAACGTGGTACTGGTCGGTATCATCGCGCTGTTTGCGATTAAGTTTGACCTGGTAACAGCAACCGCGCTGATTAACTTTGGTGCGCTGGTGGCGTTTACCTTCGTTAACCTGTCAGTGATTTCCCAGTTCTGGATTCGTGAAGGGCGCAACAAGTCCATCAAAGATCACATCAACTATTTGGTGCTGCCAATTTGTGGCGCGCTGACAGTGGGTGCGTTGTGGATTAACCTGGAAGAAAGCTCGATGATTCTGGGTCTGATTTGGGCAGCCATCGGCTTGACCTATCTGGCCTTCGTGACTCGTCGCTTCCGTAACCCGGTTCCACAATTCAACGAAGATTTAGCGTAACAGCTAAATACGAAAAAGGCCGCGAAAGCGGCCTTTTTGCTATCTATTACCCTACCAAAAACTGAGCGTACTCAAACAGCTCCTTAAGCAACGCCGTCTTTTCCTTGTCCGCTTCATGCAGGTTATACAGCGCCTCCAGTTCTTGCGCGTAGGCTTGCAACGATTCCTGAGACAACACATCACGGCGGTGTTCTAACCAACGCTGTTGTTCTGCTTCATCCAGTGTTCCTGGGAAATTACGGGCACGGTAGTTAAACAGCAGTTTTTCAATGCGCTTATCAGCGAACGTAATATCCAAAGCCGGTAGATTTTGCGGATCGGTTTGCAGCACAATGCGCATCGCCGCGCGGTCAGCATCGCTGAAAAAGCCGTTATAAAGCTGCGCATCAACATTATCAGACGGTACAAAAGGCTCGGCTTCAGCAAAGATAGCCACAGCTTTTTCACGCACCACAGGGTGCTCGCGCAGTAACTTCAGGTTATCCAGGCAACGCTTACGATCGATTCCTAACCGTTCGGCATCTTCCGGGCGCAACGTATTTGCCACCGCCAGTACCGGACATTTATTCAGATGAACCAGTTTGATTGGTACGGCTGCGGTATCGCCCAGTGAGGCTTTCGGGGTATATAAGCGTTCGCGTAACGTATCGGCGTCAAGTTCCAGTAGTGGTGAAATATCACCTGCTAAATCGACCATTATCACCGCATTTTTGTTATCCGGGTGCCAGGCCAGCGGCGCAATCCAACTGGTGTTGCCACGCCATGCGCCGAACATCCCGGAAACATGCACCAGTGGTTTCATCTGCGGAATATCAATCAGCGTGTTGAGCTTGTGCTTAGAACGATGGCTGTAGAGGTACTCAAACAAGCGCGGCTGGCGTGTTTTGACTAATTGCGCCATGGCGATAGTGGCGTATACATCTGACATCGCATCGTGCGCATTCGCATGTTCAATGCCATTGGCTTTGGTCAGGTGCTCGAGGCGAAAACTCGGCAGCCCCTCTTCGTTTTCAGGCCAGATAATTCCTTCCGGGCGCAGCGCGTAACAGGCGCGCATCACATCGAGTAAATCCCAACGAGAATTATCGTTCTGCCAGCTCCAGCCATAAGGATCGTAGAAATTACGGTAAAAAATATTACGCGTAACTTCATCATCGAATCGCACGTTGTTGTAACCGATCACGCAGGTTTTCGGCACAGTGAAGATGCTGTGAATGCGCTTTGCAAAATCGGCTTCATTAACACCGCGCGCCAGGGCTTGTTGCGGCGTTATGCCGGTAATCATCACAGCTTCTGGCTGTGGGAGGTAGTCATCCGCAGGCTTGCAGTAAAAGACTTCTGGCTCACCGATGACATTGAATTGTTCATCGGTACGAATAGCCGCAAATTGCGCCGGGCGGTCAAGGGATGGGCTTTTGCCGAAAGTTTCATAATCATGAAAGAGGAAGGTCGGTTGATTCGTTGAATTTTCCACGGTTTATCCCCGCCCTTGAGTGATGTTTAACATACTGTTATTAAACTGAAATCCCACTAAAACTCTCTCCATGTATTCATCATTATTTGCTGGTGCTGCATAACGCCATGGTAAACCATTAACCCGCCGCCTGCACCACCGGGAGAAGTATCCAATCCGGCGAGCAAATTTGATTATTCATAACTTTTTGCAATTTAATTGCGAAAATTATCGCAAACTCCAGTAAAAGAAGCGGCTGAATTTATTGTTACCGAGGGTATATCGTTGAAGATCCGTCTTTTTGCTGTCTGTTCACTGCTGTCATTATCTGCTCACACCGCTTTTGCCGACGATATCTTTGTTAATGCGCCACCTCCGCCACAAATCCAGGCGGGTTCATGGGTATTGATGGATTACACCACCGGGCAAATTCTGGCTGCGCAAAATGAACATGTGCGACGCAACCCGGCGAGTCTGACCAAACTGATGACCGGCTATGTAGTGGATCGCGCCATTGATAGCGGGCGTATCTCGGCAAACGATATGGTCACCGTCGGTAAAGATGCCTGGGCGAAAGGGAATCCGGTTTTTGACGGTTCGTCGCTGATGTTTTTGAAAGCCGGTGACCGACTAACGGTACATGATTTAAGCCGCGGGCTGATTATTGATTCAGGGAACGACGCTTGTGTCGCGTTAGCCGATTACGTCGCTGGCGGGCAGCCACAATTTGTGGCGATGATGAATAAATACGTGCAGCAACTGCGACTGCGAGATACCCATTTTGAAACTGTTCACGGTCTTGATGCGCCAGGCCAGCATAGTTCGGCATACGATTTAGCGGTACTTTCTCGCGCCATTATCCACGGCGAGCCTGATTTTTATCATATGTATAGCGAGCGCAGCCTCACGTGGAATGGTATCACGCAGCAGAACCGCAATGGTCTATTGTGGGATAAAGGGCTGAATGTGGATGGTTTGAAAACCGGCCATACTGCCAGTGCAGGCTTTAACCTTATCGCTTCAAGTGTTGATGGCGAGCGCCGCTTAATTGCGGTGGTGATGGGGGCTGAAAGCCCGAAAGGCCGCGAAGACCAGGCGCGCAAACTGCTGCATTGGGGTCAGGATAATTTTGATACTGTGCAGGTGCTGCATAAAGGCAAAAAAATTGGCACCGAAACTGTCTGGTATGGCGACCAAAAGAAAGTTGAAGTCGGCACCAATCAGGATGTCTATCTGGCACTGCCAAAATCGGAAGTTCCAAATATTAAAGCCAAATATGTCCTTGATAACCCGGAGATGGAAGCGCCTGTCGCCGCTAACCAACATGTTGGTGAAATTGAACTGTTTGACCGCGACAAGCTGATTGCACACTGGCCGCTGGTGACGCTAACCGATGTTAAAAAGGGCAGTGCATGGTCGCGATTTAGTGATTATCTGAGCCACAAGCTGTAGTTGCTTAAAAATTTTCAACAGGCTGACTTTATGTCGGCCTTTTTTTCGCCTTTAGTTCTAACCTGTGCTTCTCGTCTGTACTACGATCTATTGGCAAAAGCGATCTTGCTCGCAAAGTAACCACATCACCCTGCCAAAGGATTGCTTCCCAGCAATAGAGTGGTGTATTTATATACAGTGCTTTTAATCGGGTCAGGAGGTCATATGGAATTT
>NZ_LXEP01000004.1 GCF_001654835.1 Buttiauxella gaviniae ATCC 51604 | reverse complement strand
CAAGTTCATGAGCGAAAAGTAGCGGGTTTTCATATGGTAGGGCCGTGGGAAAAAACGGTTCAACAAGGATTTGAGCAACTTTCTCTATGGGTTAAATCTCATAAAGTCGTCGGTGAAGAGTGGCTGGCGGTTTACTACGATAACCCAGATGTTGTACCTGCGGAAAAGCTGCGTTGCGACACGGTTGTTTCTGTTGCGGAAGATTTTACCGTGCCTGAAAACAGTGAAGGTGTCATCACTACACGCATTGAAGCAGGGCAATATGCCGTCGCGCGTGCAAAAGTCGACGACGGCGATTTCGCTAAACCATGGAATCTCTTCTTTGATAGTCTCCTTGCAGATAACCGCTTCCAGTTAACCGGCAAACCTTGCTTTGAGCACTATCTGAATGATGGCTCTGAAAGTGGAGTGTGGGAAGTTGATATGTATATCCCGGTTGCAGATCAAGAGTGAAGCTGAAGGGGGCGTAAGCCCCCTAACTTTGTGATGCCCACACTTAAAAAACAGGTACAATCACGCTTTTGTTTCAGGAGAGCCGGGTGTGCGCCCCGACAAATCACTAAGTCCGTTTGAACTACGCGTTTATCGCAACTACCGAATTGTGCATGGCGTTCGTATCGCGCTGGCATTTGTTCTTACCTTTCTCATAGTTCATCTTCTGAAAGTTCCGGAAGGCACATGGCCATTAATCACTTTAGTGGTGGTGATGGGGCCAATATCCTTTTGGGGAAATGTAGTACCTCGCGCCTTTGAACGTATTGGCGGCACCATTTGTGGCGCAACCATGGGGCTTATTGCGCTAAGGTTGGAGCTGTTTTCTCTGCCGCTGATGCTGGTTTGGTGCGCTTTTGCGATGTTTATTTGCGGTTACCTGGCGCTGGGGAAACGCCCGTATCAGGCTCTGCTGATTGGTATTACCCTCGCAGTCGTAGTGGGTGCACCGGCTGGTGATATGGAAATTGCGTTGTGGCGCAGTGGTGATGTTATCTTCGGATCATTACTCGCAATGCTATTTACCAGTATTTATCCGCAGCGTGCGTTTATCCACTGGCGCATTCAAATGGCGAATTTCGTCACCGCCTTTGGTCGGGTTTATAACGCAGGTTTTTCTCCGAACTTGCTGGAGCGCCCGCGTTTGGAAAAACATCTGCATCAGGTGTTGACCGATGTAGTGAAAATGCGCGCACTGATTGGGCCGAGCAGCAAAGAAACGCACATCCAGAAATCTATTTTCGAAGCGATACAAACTGTCAGCCGTAATATGGTGTGCACGCTTGAGCTGCAAATCAATGCTTACTGGGCTTCCCGAGAGAGCCATTTCCTGATGATCAATGCTCATACTCTGCGTGATACTCAGCAGATGACGCAACGCACACTTGCTGCGATTGCCCATGCATTGCATGACGGTAACCCATCACCGATTTCTGCTAATAACGAAAAGCTGACCGAGATCGTCAGCGAATTGCGCCAGCTCATGCAGGAAGGGGGAAATGGGAAACTTCAGGAAACCCCAATTCACGGTTATGTCTGGTTGAGTCTGGAGCTTGCTCGTCAACTGGAATTACTCTCGCAGTTGATCTGCCGCGCGTTACGTAAATAATTGCGGGGTGCGGAGCGAATTGCTGGTTTCGATTCAGCACCAATTGAGGTTAAGATAGCGAAAGAGACTAATCGCCTGTACTGTTTGGCTATAGAGCCCGGAACGGACGGGGATAAAAGAATTGTCAGCGGCCGCCGCTACCATTAAGGTAATCTTATGGCGGTTGTCTTAACGAATCCGAGTATGAAATTAGCAGGGGTATAAAAATGGAACCAACTAAACCTTCTTTCCAGGACGTGCTTGAGTTTGTGCGTCTGTTCCGTCGTAAAAACAAACTGCAGCGTGAGATTCAGGACGTTCAGAAAAAGATCCGTGATAACTCAAAACGTGTTCTGCTTCTTGATAACCTGAGTGACTACATTAAGCCAGGTATGAGCATTGAAGCTATTCAGGGCATCATTGCCAGCATGAAAACCGACTACGAAGACCGTGTTGATGATTACATCATCAAGAATGCTGAACTGTCTAAAGAGCGTCGTGAAATTTCCAAAAAACTGAAAGTGATGGGTGAAATCAAACCCGAGTAAATTTACCCGCCATACTTCGAGCTGCCTCTGCGTTGGCTGCGTTCACTTGCCGCCTTGATGCAACTTGAATTATTTAGGGAAATTAGTGTTAATTGTGAAAACCGCCGATTCGGCGGTTTTTTTTCGCAAGAACTTAACGCACGCCGCCTGCAATCGTCTTCACCAGATGTTGCTGCGGATAAGGCACATCAATAGCGAACTGATTAATCTGCCAGAGTAATTTCCCAACATCATGCTTACTGGTATCAAGCATCAACCCCACAGCACTCCCGCTGTGCGCCACGTTCACACCGAATAAATCAAACTCTTCAACTAGCGCTAACAGCTGCGAAAACATCGGTTTTGGCAGTAACGCCTGGCTGGCGATCGCGCTTTGCGTGGCGGCTTCTCCCAACAAGCGAGGCTCTTGCATCTTGCAACTTTGTTGCAAGCGAAGCCACGCGTCATCAAGTACTGCGGCATGGCTAATTAACGCAGATTCGCGCTGATGACGACGGTACTCCTCAGTCAGAATCGTGGTATCACTTTCAAGCAACAGGATATCCATAGCTGGCGCGGCCTGGCAGCTAAACTGAGTTTGCGCATTCAGGTGGGAGAAAAGCGTCGGCAAAACAAAAATCGTGCTGTCGGTCGGTTCAATGTTTACACATAAAGCCGCAAGGGTGGATTCGCTGAGTGTTTCACCCAAATACCGGGCGGTCGCCACTGCCGTTGCGGCAATATCTGCGGTGCTGCTCGCAAGGCCTTTACCTACGGGGATCGTGGACTCCAGAGCGGTGCTCAGGCTCTCTGATAATGCAGCGGGGTGACCAAAATACGCCACCACCTGTTCCAGTATCTGGCGCATACGCGGGCGCTCAGTTGGTTTTTTTGCACCATCACGCACTTCAACGGTGCTAAACCAGTCTATCGGGCAGGACACCAGTTTTTCGCTGCCGCTAATCCATCCCTGAATAAATTCCCCACAAGATGCCGGGCAGCTCGCTTCAGCCATCTTTTGGGCAACGCTCATTTATGCTGGGATTCATTATTTCATTACCTCAGGGCTTAAAAAATCAGTAAAAATTGTTATAGCGCAACACTCAATATCTATTAGCTTTTACACTGTGCCAGCTTTTACATATTCACGTGCATGATAATTTGAGAATCATGCACGATACAACTGACTCGTTTATGCCATGTGTCAAACATGGCTGGGAAGGGGGTGACAATCCCCCGCAGCCCCCGCTGCTGTGATGCCGACGAACCCGCGTAACCACTGATCTTTGATTGGGAAGGGCGGGCGAGAGTGAAGCTAAGCCAGAAGACCGACTCGTCAGAATACTTTTGATACTTCAACTTGCAGAGCCTTGCCTGCACTGCGAATTATCTGGACTCACAACAACTCCTTCGGTGGGAAGCCAGTTGTCATCAGATGCGTGCAGCCGCAAGGTGCGCGCACGTGCTGACATCCGCATTTTGCCGAAGTAAGTCAAAAGGCAATTATGGCAGGGGCAGCGAAACAAGCATTCGTTATTGCAGGTACCAGCAGCGGCTGCGGTAAAACTACCGTCACGCTCGGGCTGCTCCGTGCCCTCATGCTGCGCGGTCTGCGCGTTCAACCTTTCAAAATCGGCCCCGATTACCTCGACAGCGGCTGGCACAGTGCCGTGACCGGCATATCTTCGCGCAATCTCGATGCATTCATGCTGCCCACGCCAACCCTTAACGGTCTGTTTGCAAAACAAATGCAGCACGCTGATGTCGCCGTTATCGAAGGCGTGATGGGGCTGTACGATGGTTACGGAACTGACCCCAACTATTGCAGCAGTGCTGCTATGGCAAAACAGCTCGGTTGCCCGGTGATTTTGCTGGTAGATGGCAAAGCCGTGTCCACGTCTATTGCTGCCACAGTCATGGGTTTCCAGCGCTTTGACCCAACGTTGAACATCGCCGGAGTCATACTTAATCGCGTTAATAGCGATAGCCATTATCAGTTGCTTGCCGATGCGATTACCCGATATTGCGGGCTACCGGTGTTGGGGCGAGTACCCGTTATGGCCGATGTAGCTTTACCCTCGCGCCACCTTGGTCTTGTTCCGGCACAAGAACACTCCCCGCAAGATGAACGCTGGCAGCGCCTGGCGCAGCAGCTTGAAGAAACTGTGGATATTGACCGCCTGCTGGCGTTATCTCACCTAAATTCTCTGCCGCACGGCGAAGCCCCCGAGATTGCTGACGAAGCCTTAGCGCATGGGCTAACCGTTGCCGTTGCGGAAGACGAAGCCTTCAACTTTTACTACCCGGATAACCTCGACATGCTCGAGCAGGCCGGGGTGAAAATCCAGCGTTTCAGCCCGTTGCATGACTCCCGACTCCCCGACTGCCAGATGATCTGGCTCGGCGGCGGTTACCCCGAAGTCCATGGCGCAAAACTTGCTGCCAATTCCGCCATGCGAGAATCCTTGCGTGAAGCGCATCAACGCCGCATTCCGCTGTATGCCGAATGTGGCGGGTTGATGTATCTGGGTGAATCTTTGACTGACGGCAATGATGAAACCCATGCCATGTGTGGCGTGCTGCCAGGCCACAGCCAGATGGGCAAACGGCTGACGCGTTTTGGTTACTGCGAAGCCACGGCATTACACGACACGTTACTTGCCAAAAAAGGCGAAACCCTGCGCGGGCACGAATTCCATTATTCAGATTTCAGCGGCTCATTACCCGCAGCTCTCGATTGTTGCAAATGGCGCGATGGTGTTGCTATTTCGCGCTGGCAGGGCGGTTTTCAGCATCATGCGACCTTTGCAAGTTACCTGCATGTTCATTTCGCACAACGTCCATCATTACTCAATCGCTGGTTAGCACTTGCGAGGAACCACCTATGACACTCCTTGCGTGGGCTGTTGCGTGGTTATTGGATTATTGGTTCGGAGACCCGCATCACTGGCCACATCCAGTGCGTTGGATTGGCAATCTCATCAGCTTTATGCAGCGCCAGATACGCCGGTGCTGCAAAAGCGACCGTGCACTGAAAATCGGCGGCGGTGTATTATGGCTGGTTGTGGTGGGCACGACCTGGGGTGTGAGTTGGGGAGTATTGCACATCGCAAACCAGGTATCTGTGTGGCTCGGCTGGTTGGTTGAGGTGTGGATGATTTACACCGTGCTTGCAGCCCGTTGCTTGAGTGACGCGGCTCTCGAAGTTTATCGCGCACTCAAAGATGGCACGATAGAACAGAGTCGCGAGAAATTATCGTGGATTGTTGGACGTGATACTTCGCAACTCGAGCGCCCGCAAATCACCCGTGCGGTGGTCGAAACGGTGGCAGAGAATAGTGTCGATGGTGTGATTGCACCACTGTTCTTCCTGATGATTGGCGGTGCACCACTTGCCCTGGCCTACAAAGCTATCAATACCCTCGATTCGATGGTCGGTTATAAAACCGAAAAATATCGCGCTATTGGTTATGTCAGCGCCCGGCTTGATGACCTCGCTAATTTCATTCCCGCAAGATTGAGCTGGTTGCTGCTTACCCTCGCAGCCTTTTTCTTGCGAGCTAATCCTCGCCAGGCGCTGCTAATCGGCTGGCGCGACCGCTATAAACACAGCAGCCCGAACTGCGCCTGGCCTGAGGCCACGGTTGCCGGTGCGCTGGGTATCCGCCTCGGCGGGCCGAACACCTATTTTGGCGAACGGGTAGAAAAACCCTGGATGGGTGATGAACGGCGCGGCATCGCGCTCGACGATATTACCCGCACCATTCAACTCATGATGTTGGCCTCACTGCAAGCTTTGCTGCTGTTCGCCGCATTGCGCGCACTCGCGCTTGGCACCGCTTAAGGACACCCAATGAACTACTTGCAACAACCGCAGCTTATCGAGCAAAACAGCTTTGAAATTATCAGTGAGATTATTGCCGCTGAGCGCCCGGAATATCGTTTTAACGATGCCACTCAGGAGGCGATGATCAAGCGCGTTATTCACACCACCGCCGATTTTGAGTGGCTGGATATTTTGTGGTTTTCACCCGATGTTATCGAAAAACTGACCGCCAGTTTGCAGCGTGGATGCATTTTATATACCGATACCACGATGGTGCTTTCGGGCATCAACAAAAACCTGCTGGCGGAATTTGGTTGCAGCTGTCGTTGTTTTATTAGCGACCCGCGCGTGGTGGCACATGCCAAAGAACAAGGCGTGACGCGCTCAATGGCGGCGGTGGATCTCGCCTTGCAAGAAGAAGGCGAGAAAGTCTTTGTCTTTGGTAACGCGCCGACCGCGCTGTTCCGCTTGTTAGAGTTAGGGGCCAAACCTTCAGCCGTTATCGGCGTGCCCGTCGGGTTTGTCGGGGCTGAGGAGTCTAAAGAAGCGCTGGTTGAAAGCGGCTTACCCGCCATTGCCGCCCGTGGGCGCAAAGGCGGCAGTAACGTTGCCGCAGCCATTGTGAATGCGCTGCTTTACCGTTTGCGGGAGGCTCAGTGAGCGAGCAAACCGCCGATTGCGTCTGGCATAAAGGCAAGGCATACCGGAAAGGTTACACCACCGGTTCATGCGCCACTGCCGCGGCAAAAGTCGCGGCCCTGATGGTATTACGCCAGCACGTGATTGACCAGGTTTCTATCGTCACCCCTTCGGGCGTCACACTGCATCTCAATGTTGAAATGCCGATTATCGAAGGCCAGCAGGCGACGGCAGCAATCCGTAAAGACGGCGGCGATGATGTCGACGCCACGCACGGCATGCTGATTTTCGCCCGCGTGCAGCTTAATGACAGCGGTGTTATCACACTGCGTGGCGGCACCGGGGTCGGCAAAGTCACACGCAAAGGGATCGGCTTGCCGATTGGTGAATCAGCGATTAACCGCACTCCGCGCCAGACTATTGAAGCGGCAGTGCGTGAAGTGATCGGCGCGGAACGTGGCGCCGAAATTGAAGTTTTTGCGCCGGAAGGTGAAGAGCGGGCAAAGAAAACCTACAACCATCGCCTCGGGATTTTGGGCGGCATTTCGATAATCGGCACCACCGGTATTGTGATGCCGATGTCCGAAGAGAGCTGGAAGCGTTCGCTGGCACTCGAGCTGGAAATGAAACGCGCCGCCGGACTGGATAAAGTCATTCTGGTGCCGGGGAACCACGGCGAGCGTTTTGTTCGCGAGCAACTGGGGCTGGACTGCGAATGCGTGGTGACGATGAGCAATTTCGTCGGCTACATGATTCAGGAAGCGGTGCGCCTTGAGTATCGCCACATCGTCTTGATTGGCCATCCTGGCAAACTGGTGAAAGTTGCCGCCGGGATTTTCCACACCCACAGCCACATTGCCGACGGGCGCATGGAAACGCTGGTTGCGCATCTGGCATTAATGGGCGCGCCGTTTGCGTTGCTGGAAGCCGTAAGCCGCTGCGACACCACAGAAGCGGCACTCGAAATCATCAGCGAACAGGGCTGGCAAAGCGTGTTCGAACGGCTGGCGATTCGCATTTGTGAACGCGTGGAAGAGATGCTGCGTTTTACCCAATCCCCGCCAAAGTGCGATGCCATTTTGTTCTCCTTCGATAACCAGGTTTTAGGCAGTAGCCGCCCGGTGGCTGAGATTGCGCAGGATCTTGCTGGAGAAATGCGATGCTGACCGTCGCAGGCATTGGCCCCGGCGCCCGTGAATATTTGACCTTCCAGGCACACAACGCCATCAGTGAGGCGCAAATACTGGTCGGCGGCGCACGCCAGCTGGCACTTTTCCCTGAGTTCAGCGGTGAAACGCACCTGCTGGATAGCGACCTCGACGCCTTAATCGACTGGCTTCGTGCACGAATCGATCTTCGAGTCGTGGTGCTGGCCTCCGGCGACCCGCTGGTTTATGGCATTGGCAAACGCCTGTCAGCAAGTTTCCCGCCAGAACAGCTGCGTATCATTCCCGGTATTAGCTCGGTTCAATATCTGTGCGCCAAAGCCGCCGTCGATATGAACGACTTATGGATCACCAGCAGCCATGGGCGTGAACCCGATTTTAAAGCGATTGTGGCGCACCAAAAAGTGGCAATGGTGACCGACACCATTATCGGGCCGTATGCCATCGCCCAGGCATTTCTGATGCGTGGCCTTAATCCCATTCTCATTATTGGCGAGAAACTTTCGTCAGCAGATGAACGAATCCATCGCCTGCGAGCCGCTGATGTGGCGCAAAGCTACGCGATGAATGTGGTGATAATTCTCAATGAAAGATGATCTGTTTTTACGTGGCGCACGCGTGCCGATGACCAAAGAAGTGGTGCGCACTCAGGCGCTCGACCGCTTGCAACTTCACAACGCTAAACGGTTTATCGACATTGGCGCAGGCACCGGCAGCGTGTCGCTTGAAGCGGCGATGCGTTACCCGCAATTGCAGGTGAGTGCGATTGAACGTAACCCCGACGCGCTGGCGCTGATGGCGGAAAACCGCGAGCTTTTCGCCTGCCCGAACGTTGAGATTATCAGTGGCTACGCGCCGATTGCGCTGAACGTGATGGCCGATGCGGTGTTTATCGGCGGCAGCGGCGGGCAGCTAACCGAACTTATCGACTGGTCGCTGGCGCATTTACAGCCCGGCGGACGGCTGGTGATGACCTTCATCCTGCTCGAAAACTTAACCTGCGCGCTCACTCACCTTGAACAGTGCGCGGTGAGCGATTTCGACTGCCTGCAATTGCAGGTGGCAAACCTCACAACGCTTGGCAGCGGGCACTACTTCAAACCGAACAATCCCACTTATTTGATCTCTTGTCGCAAGGAAGGAAGCAATGACTGAGTTATTTGATACCCGCAAAGTCTGGTTCGTTGGTGCAGGTCCGGGCGACAAAGAGCTGATTACGCTGAAAGGCTACCGCATCTTGCAACAGGCCGAAGTGGTGATTTATGCCGGTTCTCTGATCAACCCGGAGCTGCTGGATTACTGCCAGCCTGGCGCGGAATGCCACGACAGCGCCGCGCTCAATCTCGAAGAAATTATCGAGCTGATGGAAAACGGTGTCAAAGCGGGCAAGTTGGTGGTGCGCCTGCAAACGGGCGATCTCTCGCTGTATGGCTCAATTCGTGAACAGGGTGAAACCCTCTCCAAACTTGGCATCGGCTACGTTTCAGTGCCAGGGGTGAGCGCATTTCTGGGAGCCGCCGCGCAGCTTGGCGTGGAATACACCGTGCCGGAAGTCTCCCAGAGTCTGATCATCACGCGTATCGAAGGCCGCACGCCGATGCCGCCGCTTGAACAACTTGAATCCTTTGCCAGACACCAGACCTCGATGGCGATTTTCCTCTCGGTACAGCGCATCAACCGCGTGGCAGAGCGCCTTATTGAAGGCGGTTACCCGTCTGATACACCCGTTGCTGTGGTGTATAAAGCCACCTGGCCGGACTGCCAGGAATTGCGCGGCACCCTGAGCGATATTGCAGAAAAAGTGCGTGAGGCCGGGATCCGTAAAACCGCGCTGATTATGGTTGGGGCGTTTTTGGGTGAGGAGTATCACTACTCGAAACTTTACGACGCAGGGTTCAGCCATGAATACCGCAAAGCCTGAGTCGATTGCGCTGTTTTGCCTGACGCCCGGTGGCGTGGCTTTAGCGCAACGTCTGCGTGATGCATTACCCGTGACCTGCTTTACCAGTGAAAAGCTGCTGCAACCGGGTTTTATCCCGTTCGGCGGTAGCTTTGCCCAAACAGTACAGCAGGCGTTTAGCCAGTATTCCGCACTGGTGTTTATCGCCGCGACAGGAATTGTGGTGCGGGTGATTGCGCCAATGCTGAGCGACAAACTGCAAGACCCGGCGGTGGTGGTGATGGACGAACGTGCAGAACACGTGATCAGCCTGCTTTCCGGCCACATGGGTGGGGCCAATGAACTCACCCGTGAACTGGCTGAAATTTTAGGTGCCGATCCGGTCATCACCACCGCCACAGACGTTAACCAACTGGCGGCACTCGATACGCTGGCCGCAAAACTTGACGCCACCATGCAGGGTTTTCGCCTGGCGGTGAAAACGGTCAACCAAATGCTGGTCAGCCAGCAGCGCGTTGGCCTGTGGTGGGACAGCGAATTTGCGCCAGATGCTGAGCGTTACGACACGCGTGGCTTTATCCCGGTCGAAAGCCTTGATGCATTGCCAGAGCTTGATGCGCTGGTGTGCGTCACGCTGCGTGATTCGCCGCCTGCGTTAACTATTCCCGTTTATAAACTGGTGCCAAAGCGCGTCGTCGCAGGCATCGGCTGCCGCCGTGACACGCCGCCACAAACCGTGGCCGCGCTGCTCCGTCAGCAACTGGCGGAAAACCATTTTGACCCGCTGGCGTTGCGCGCCATCGGCAGTGTGATGCTCAAGCAAGATGAGCCTGCGCTGCTGGAGCTGGCACAGCAGCATCAAATCCCTTTTGAACTATTTAGCGTTGATCAACTTTCCCAACATGAGCACCGTTTTCCGGCATCGGAATTTGTGCGCCAGACCCTGGGTGTTGGCAGCGTGTCACAGCCAACAGCATGGCTGATGAGCAACGGAAACCTGGTCGGCCGCACTGTGCGAGAGCAGGGCGTCACCATAACTTTAGGAGTTTCAGACAGATGTTAACGGTAATCGGCATTGGCCCTGGCAGTGAAGCCATGATGACTCAGGAAGCCATTGCTGCCCTGCAAGAAGCGGAAATTGTCGTCGGCTATAAAACGTATACCCACCTTGTGAAGCCCTTAACCGGCGACAAACAGGTGATCAAAACCGGCATGTGCAAAGAAATCGAACGCTGCCAGACCGCCATCGAACTGGCGCAAGCCGGGCATAAAGTGGCGTTAATCAGCAGCGGTGATGCCGGAATTTACGGTATGGCGGGGCTGGTGCTGGAACTGGTGACTTCACAACAGTTGGATATTGAAGTGCGCCTCGTGGCAGGGATTACCGCCAGTATCGCTGCCGCATCGTTGTTGGGTGCGCCACTGATGCACGATTTCTGCCATATCAGCCTGAGCGATTTACTCACGCCGTGGCCGGTTATCGAAAAGCGCATTATCGCCGCCGCTTCCGCTGATTTTGTTATCTGCTTCTATAACCCACGCAGCCGTGGCCGCGAAGCGCATCTGGCACGGGCATTTGAATTAATGCGCGAATTTACCCGCCCGCAAACCCCGGTGGGTGTCGTGAAAGCCGCTGGGCGCAAGAAAGAACAAAAATGGCTGACCACCTTTGGCGAGATGGACTTTGAACCGGTTGATATGACGAGTCTGGTGATCGTCGGCAACAAAACGACCTTTGTTCGCAACGGCTTAATGATTACCCCCCGAGGTTACGAGCTGTGAGTGAAACGCTGTCTCTCGTAGGTCGCAATAGCGAAGCGACTTCCGACGTTATGAAGCAGGTACTGGTGTTTGGTGGCACCAGCGATGCCCGGTTTATTTGCCAGATCCTCGATGAACACCGTATTTCGTACACGCTTTCGGTGGCGACGGCGGTCGGGGAATCGCTGGCAGGCAATATTGGCGGGCAGATTCGCGTCGGGCGTATTGATAGCGATGAAATTGCTGACTGGCTAGTGAACCATGCGGTGCAATGGGTGATTGATGCCTCGCACCCGTATGCCGAACTGCTTAGCCACAACATTACCCGCGCCTGCGAAATGGCAGGGGTGACCCTTAGCCGTTACCAACGCCGTAGTGAACTCAATGATCTGGAACACCCGTTGCTGCACAAAGTGGCCAGCCTGCAAGCCGCCTGTGCCGTGGCGCAAGCATTCGGCCCACGCGTCCTGTTGACCACTGGCAGCAAAGAGCTGGCGGCGTATCAGCAAGGTTTACCGGGGAAAACGTTGCTGGTGAGGGTGTTACCAACCAGCGAAGTGATTGCCGAGTGCGAAGCGCTGGGGTTAGGCGTCGACAATATTATTGCGCTGCGCGGCCCGTTCAGCGCTGAGTTTAACGCCGCCACTTATGACTTCTGTGCGCCCGATGTGGTGATAACCAAAGAGTCGGGTGCCGAAGGCGGTTATCTCGACAAAGTGAACCCGGCGCTGGCGCGAAACATTCCCTGTGTGGTGGTCACTCGCCCGCAACCGTTGGTTTGTGGCCCTGAATTACTGGAAAGCCGTGAAGATGTGAGCCGCCGTGTCACACGCTGGCTGCAAGAGAGAAAATCATGAAGAAAGCCCTGTTAGTTATCAGTTTTGGTACCAGTTACCACGACACCTGCACCAAAAATATTGTTGCCTGTGAAGAACAACTTGGCCGCACCTTTGCCGACCGCGATCGGTTCCGCGCCTTTACCTCCGGCATGATTATTCGCAAATTAAAAAACCGCGATAACCTGGACATCGATACACCTGCGCAGGCACTGCTGCGCCTTGCTGAACTGGGTTATCAGGATGTGGCTGTGCAGTCGTTGCATGTGATTAATGGTGACGAGTACGAAAAAATCTCCCGTGAAGTTAAGGCGTACAGCCATTTGTTCCAGCGCCTGGCATTGGGCACAGCATTGCTCAGCGATTTCAATGATTACGAGCTGCTGCTTAGTGCTTTGCAAAGCCAGATGCCAGCACTTGAAGCCGATGAGCGCGTAGTGTTTATGGGCCACGGTGCCAGTCACCATGCGTTTTCTGCTTATGCCTGTCTCGACCATTTAATGGCGGCGCGCCAGATACCTGCGCGTGTTGGCGCGGTAGAAAGCTACCCGGAAATCGACCTTATCGTGCGCGGTTTACTGCAAGAAAAGGTGCGCAAAGTACACCTGATGCCATTAATGCTGGTGGCGGGCGACCATGCCATTAACGACATGGCATCTGATGAAGAAGACTCATGGAAAACTCAGTTACAGGAAGCGGGTATTGAGGCGCAACCCTGGTTGCAGGGGCTGGGTGAAAACCCACAAATTCGCGCCATGTTCGTGAACCATTTGCAGCGTGCGCTGGAAAAATCGGCGGAGGTGGCAGCATGACCGGTCGTTTATATGCTCTCGGCACCGGCCCTGGCGCCAGTGACCTGATAACCGTTCGCGCGGCGCGCATCATTGGCAAGCTTGATGTGCTGTACGCGCCAGCAGGGCGCAAAGGCGGCGACAGCCTGGCGCTTTCAATTGTGCGTGAATACCTCAGTGAAACTACCGAAATACGCACCTGCCACTTCCCAATGAGTGCTGATAACGACGAAAAAGCGGTGGTGTGGGATGAAACCGCGGCGGCGCTGCAACACGAAGTGGAGCAGGGGAAACAGGTCGGGTTTATCACGCTCGGTGATTCAATGCTGTTCAGCACCTGGGTGTTTTTGCTGGCACGTATCGGCAACCCGGAGTGGCTGGAAATCGTCCCTGGCGTCACCTCTTTTGCCGCTATCGCTTCGCGAGCGCAGTTGCCATTAGCGATGGAACAACAGTCGTTGGCGGTGATGTCCTGCACCGCATCACATCAGGCATTGTCAGAAGCATTGCGTGCGCACGACAGCGTGGTGTTGATGAAAGTCTATGGCCGTTTCGCACAAATCAAAGCGCTGCTGCAACACCTCGGGCTTATCGACCATGCAGTGTTAATGGCCGAAGCGACATTACCGGGCGAGCAGTGTTGGCGAAACCTTAACGAAGTGCCTGATGACCAGAAACTGCCGTATTTCTCGACCATTTTAGTTAACAAGCAATGGCGTAATCGGGGCTAATTCATGGAATCAATACTTAAAAAACTCTCGCTAAGCGGGTTGGGCATGGGGATGTTGTTGCTCATCGTGCCGCAAGAAGCCTTCGCGATGCACATTATGGAAGGTTTCCTGCCGCCAATGTGGGCACTGGCATGGTGGATTCTGTTCCTGCCGTGTTTGTACGTCGGCCTGGTTCGCCTGCGCCAAATCGTGGCACATGACAGCAACCAGAAAGTGCTGCTGGCACTTTGCGGTGCGTTTATCTTTGTGCTTTCGGCGCTAAAAATCCCCTCGGTTACCGGAAGCTGTTCACACCCAACTGGCGTTGGCCTTGCGGTCATTCTGTTCGGCCCGGGCGTTGTGGCGGTATTGGGCGCCATTGTGCTGCTGTTCCAGGCACTGTTACTGGCACACGGCGGCCTGACCACGCTTGGCGCCAACGGCATGTCGATGGCGGTTATTGGCCCGGTTGTCGGTTATCTGGTGTGGAAACTGGCATGTAAAGCGGGCTTTCGCCGCGATGTGGCGGTGTTCCTGTGTGCGATGATTGCTGACTTAACTACTTACTTTGTCACTTCGATTCAACTCGGTGTCGCGTTCCCCGATCCGCACTTTGGCGTTACCGGTTCCTCGATGAAATTCATGGGTATCTTCTGCCTGACGCAGATCCCAATTGCCATCGCCGAAGGCTTGCTCACCGTGATGATTTACGACCAGCTAACCAAACGACAACTGCTTCCTGCCAGGAGCCAATAAGATGAAAAAGACGCTGATATTGCTCGCCCTGGTAATAGGGCTGATGATTGTGCCGTTCTTTGTACCTCACGGTGGTGAATACGGCGGTTCTGACGACCAGGCGGAAGGCCAGATACTGGTCGTCGCCCCGCATTACAAACCGTGGTTCCAGCCGCTTTATGAACCTGCGAGCGGTGAAATCGAGAGCCTGCTGTTTACCCTGCAAGGCTCTCTTGGCACGGCGGTCATTTTCTACATTCTTGGCTATTACCGGGGCCGCCGCGAAGACCATGCTGGGGATTGATAAACTCAGTTACCAAAGCCGCTGGTGCCGTGTTTCGCCGCTGCGCAAATTTGCGCTGTATCTGGTGATGATGGTGCTGGCGTTTGCATTGCCGCCCGTCGGGCAGGCGGTTTTGCTGCTAGTGATTGCCGCTTTTACCTGTTGGCTGTTGCGCGTCGGGCCAGTGCGTTATTTGCGCTGGCTGGCGGTGCCGCTGGGCTTTTTGCTGGTCGGCGTGATGACGATCATCTTCAGTGCCGCGCACCACGCGCAGGCTTTGCTGTGGAGTGTGCCGCTCGGCTCGTTTTATATCGGCATTGATGCGCAGGGCCTCGTGATGGCAAACCAGACCTTCTGGCGCAGCCTTGCGGCTCTGGCCGCGACTTACTGGCTGGTGCTGAACCTGCCGTTTCCGCAATTGATTATCTTGCTACAACGCCTGCGTGTTCCGCGTTTGCTGACAGAGCAAATCCTGCTCACCTGGCGTTTTATTTTTATCCTGTTGGACGAAGCACAGGCCATTCACCGTGCTCAGACATTGCGTTTCGGTTATCGTACGCTGCCTGGTGGCTACCGTTCGCTTGCCATGTTAGTCAGCATGCTTTTTTCGCGCGTGCTGCTGCGTTACCAACAAATGGTCACGACGCTGGATGTTAAACTTTACCAGGGTGATTTCCACCTGTGAGAACCGCACCGATGCTGACAACCCAAAATTTATCTTTTTGCTATCAGGATGATACCGTTCTGCACGATTTAACCTTTGATTTTGGGGCGCACCCGGTAACGGGAATCGTCGGCGCAAACGGCTGTGGAAAATCCACGCTGTTTATGAACCTTAACGGTGTTTTGCGCCCGAAGAACGGCGCAGTTTTGTGGCAGGGCAAAGCGATAAATTACAGCAAAGCAGGGTTGATTGAGCACCGCCAACGCGTCACCACCGTGTTTCAGGATCCGGAACAACAAATCTTCTATACCGATATCGACAGCGATATCGCGTTTAGCTTGCGCAACCTTGGCGTGAATGAAGCCGAAATCGCCCGCCGTGTCGAACACGCTATTCAGCTGGTGGATGCGCAATCTTTCCGCCACAAACCGATTCAGTATCTTAGCCACGGGCAAAAGAAACGCGTGGCGATTGCCGGGGCGCTGGTGATGGAAGCCGACTATTTATTGCTCGATGAACCGACCGCCGGGCTTGACCCTTCGGGCCGCCAGCAGATGATCGAAATCATTGCCCGTATTACCGCCCAGGGTAAACATGTGGTGATCTCAAGCCACGATATTGATTTGATTTATGAAGTTTGCGACAGCGTGTATGTGATGAACGGCGGCAAAATCGTGGCATCAGGCGAGCCAGGTGTTGTGTTTAGCCAGCCAGACATGCTGCGCGAAGCCGGGCTGGTGCAGCCGTGGCTGGTCAAATTACACAGCGAACTCGGCTTTCCGCTGTGTAAAACCGAAACTCAATTATTCGACGCCTTACGCGTTGCAAAGGAAGCAGTATGAGCCTTTCAATCATGGTTCAGGGCACCGCCTCTGATGTGGGCAAAAGCATGCTGGTGGCAGGGCTTTGCCGGATTTTCGCCCAGGATGGACACCGCACCGCACCGTTTAAATCGCAAAATATGGCGCTCAATTCCGGCATTACGCCGGACGGCAAAGAGATGGGGCGCGCGCAAATTTTCCAGGCCGAAGCAGCAGGGATTGCCCCCGATGTACGCATGAACCCGGTGCTGCTCAAGCCCACCAGCGACTGCAAAGCGCAGGTGGTGTTGATGGGCAAAGTTGCCACCAACATGGACGCGGTGACCTATCACAACTACAAACCGCAGCTGAAAACGCAAATCCGCGAAGTCTATCAAAGCCTGGCGGCAGAACATGACGTGATGGTGCTCGAAGGGGCGGGCAGTCCGGCGGAAATCAACCTGCGCGACCGCGATATCGTCAACATGGGTATGGCTGAACTGGCGCAATGCCCGGTGATTCTGGTGGCTGATATCGACCGTGGCGGCGTGTTTGCGGCAATTTACGGCACCATTGCGCTGCTTCTGGAGCACGAAAAATGGCGCGTCAAAGGCGTTATCATCAACAAATTCCGCGGAGACGTTGCGCTGCTTTATTCCGGTATCGAACAGATTGAAGCGTTAACCGGCGTGCCGGTTTTGGGCGTGATGCCGTGGCTGAATGTCGATCTGGAAGACGAAGATAGCGTGGTGTTGCAGCGCGGAAAATACGACGAAGTGACCCCGAAAGATCTGGATATAGCGGTGCTGAAATTGCCGTACATGTCGAACTTCACTGATTTCAACGCGCTGGCCGCACAGCCTGATGTGCGCCTGCGTTATGTAGCCAAGCCTGATGAACTGCAAAACAGTGACCTGGTGATTGTGCCGGGTAGTAAAAATACCCTCGGCGACCTGCGCTGGCTGCGTGAAAACGGCCTGGAACAGGCGCTGCTGGCGCATCATCGTAATCACGGTGCGGTGCTGGGAATTTGCGGCGGTTACCAGATGCTCGGGCAGCATATTTACGACGAAGTAGAATCCGGGCTTGGCGAAATGCCGGGTATCGGCCTGTTGGATGTGGTGACCCGTTTTGCCAGTGAAAAAACTACGACGCGCGTCACAGGGCTTGTTCAGGCGCAACTGCCGGGTATTTTCGCCGCCAGTTCAGGTACTCCTTTGCAGGGCTATGAAATCCATATGGGCGAAACGCAGCGTGGCGAAAATACAGCACCGTTTGCCACTTTCACCGAGTGTAATACTCAGCCTTATCACAATCTTGACGGTGCAATAAGTGAAGATGGCCGCGTGTTGGGTACTTACCTGCATGGCTTGTTTGATAGCGGTGAGTTTACCCGCAGCCTGCTCGACAGCTTGCGCCTGCGCAAAGGGTTGCAGGCCTGGGAAGGTGAGGTGTTCGACTATCAAGATCATAAAGATCAGCAGTTTAATATTCTGGCCGACGCTATGCGCGAACACATTAATATTGAAAAGATTTACCAGATTATGCGTGAGCACCAGGAGCAAGCGGTATGAAATTAGTCACAGGCGGCGCACGCAGCGGGAAAAGCCGCCACGCCGAACAACTGGCGGCAAACTTTGAGCGTGTGCTGTATATCGCCACGTCGAAAATTTTCGACGCTGAAATGGAACAGCGAATTGCGCATCACCGCGACAGTCGCCCGGCACACTGGCAAACCGTTGAGCAGTATCGTGATTTAGACACGGTGATTCATCAGCAAAACCAGCGCCATGAGGCCGTACTGCTGGAGTGCATCACCACGCTTATCACCAACGTGATGTATGACGCGGCGGGCGATAAACCTGAAGACGACTGGGATTTTGAGTCGATGGAACAGGTGGTGAATCAGCAAATAGACATTTTGCTGGCGGCCTGTGAATCAAGCCCTGCGGAGGTGATTCTGGTCACCAACGAAGTAGGGATGGGCATTGTGCCGGAAAACCGCCTGGCGCGGCATTTCCGCGATATCGCCGGGCGTGTTAACCAGCGGCTGGCCCAGCGTGCCGACGAGGTCTGGCTGGTTGTTTCAGGGATTGGAGTAAAAATTAAATGATCTTCCGTTTGTTCTTCGCCACTTTGCAGTTTATGAGCCGTATTCCGGTGCGCGCGCGCTGGGCGGATGGTATCGAAACGCACCAGTACGTGCGCGGTATCGTGACGTTTCCGTTTGTTGGCCTGCTGCTGGGCGCTTTGGCTGGAGGCGTGTTTACGCTGCTGCAACCCTGGGCGGGTTTACCTTTAGCCGCAATGGGTTATGTGCTGGCGCTCGCGCTTTTGACCGGTGGTTTTCATCTCGATGGCCTGGCCGATACATGCGATGGCATTTTCTCGGCGCGGACCCGTGACCGGATGCTGGAAATCATGCGCGATAGTCGCCTTGGCACGCACGGTGGGCTGGCGCTGATCTTTGTGATTGTCACCAAAGTGCTGGTGGTCAGCGAACTTTCGCTGCGCGGCAACAATATGTTGATGGTGCTGGCGGCGGCTTCTGTTGCCGGGCGCAGTGCTTGTGTGTTGCTGATGTACAACCATAAATATGCGCGTGAGCAAGGGCTGGGCAATCTGTTTATCGGCAAAGTGACCGGTACGCAGGCATTGCTGACGCTGATCGGTGGCGCGGTGCTGTGCACGGTTCTGCTGCCAGCTTCCGGGCTGCTGGCACTGGTCATCACCATACTGGCGATGTATGGCCTTGGCCTGATGTTGAAGCGCACGCTTGGCGGGCAGACCGGTGACACGCTCGGTGCGGCGATTGAACTGGGCGAAGTGGTGTTTTTACTGGCGCTGCTGCGTTGATTGTCTCCACCCAAATAATTATTACCCATGTGAATCTGAGAATAAAAAATGCAAACACTGAACTCCCTTTTGGCAACAATTTCCCCGCTTGATAGCGATGCAATGGCTCGCGCACAACAACATATCGACGGCCTGCTAAAACCGTTTGGCAGCCTTGGGCGCCTCGAAGCGTTAGCGGTGCAACTGGCGGGAATGCCGGGCATGAAAAATGGCCTGAACACCGAACGCAAAGCCATTCTCGTGATGTGTGCTGACCACGGTGTGTACGCAGAAGGCGTGGCGATTTCCCCGCAAATCGTCACCGCAATTCAGGCGATGAATATGACGCGCCATAACACTGGCGTTTGCGTATTGGGCGCGACCGTGAGTGCCGAAATTCACGTGGTAGATGTCGGTATCGACAGCGATGCACTGCCTGGCGTGCTGGACATGAAAGTGGCGCGTGGCAGTGGCAACATTGCCCAAGGCCCGGCGATGAGCCGTGAGCAAGCTGAAAACTTACTGCTGGCTAGCATGCAACTCACCATGCAGAAAGCCGCAGAAGGTGTCACGCTGTTTGGTGTGGGTGAACTGGGCATGGCAAATACCACCCCAGCAGCGGCGATGGTCAGCGTATTAACCGACAGCTCACCCGATGATGTGGTGGGCATGGGGGCTAACTTCCCTGGTGACAAACTGCACCACAAGATTGCCGTGGTACGCAAAGCTATCGAAACCAATCAGCCAGATGCGGCGGACGGTATCGACGTACTGGCAAAAGTCGGTGGTTTTGACCTGGTCGGCATGACGGGCGTGATGCTCGGCGCGGCAGCAGCTGGCCTGCCGGTTGTGCTCGATGGTTTCCTGTCGTATGCCTCAGCACTAGCTGCCTGCCAGATTGCACCAGGCGTGCGTGATTACTTAATTCCTTCGCATTTATCGGCGGAAAAAGGTGCAGTGATCGCGATGAACAAGTTAGGTCTGGAGCCGTATTTGCAGATGGGGATGCGTTTAGGCGAGGGCAGTGGTGCTGCACTGGCGATGCATATTGTCGATGCGGCGTGTGCGATGCATAACAATATGGGATCGCTGGCAGACAGCAATATTGTGTTGCCTGGGTGATTTGTATCGCTTAAGAGGGGATCGAGGTTTTCCGTTCAGGTGAACGGAAAATTACCGTTTCGTAATAGGAACCACACACCAGGGTGAACGGAAACCCCCGATCCCTAAAACGTTAACTAACTTTCACCAGCGTCCGCCCCTGAACCGCATTATTCATAATGTCCTCGGCGAATTTCGGTGCCTGCTCCAGACTAATCTCGGTCGTCGCCGTCTCATAGAAACTCTCTGGCAGCAATTTGGCCAGACGCTCCCACGCGGCAACTCGGCGTTCAATCGGCGCACTCACTGAATCCACACCTTGCAGGCGCACATTACGCAGAATAAATGGCATCACTGTCGTTGGCAGTGAGAAGCCACCCGCCAGACCACAGGCCGCAACACAGCCGGAGTAGTTCATCTGTGCCAGCAGTTTGGCGAGCACGTTGCCGCCCACTGTATCTACCGCACCGGCCCACACTTGTTTCTCCAGCGGGCGAGTCTCAGCAAACTCACTGCGCGGCAGAATGCGGCTGGCACCCAACTGGCGCAGGTAGTCATGCGTTGATTCACGGCCAGAAACCGCGACAACCTGGTAGCCCAACGCATGCAGCAGGGCGATGGCGGTACTGCCCACACCGCCGCTGGCACCGGTCACCACGACTTCACCACTTTCTGGCGTCACACCGGCTTCTTCCAGCGCCATCACGCATAGCATCGCGGTAAAGCCTGCGGTGCCGACGATCATCGCTTTGCGTGCGGTTAAACCCGCAGGCAGCGCAACCAGCCACTCAGACTTAACACGCGCTTGCTCGGCAAGGCCGCCCCAATGGTTTTCGCCCACGCCCCAGCCGGTCAACACCACTTCCTGACCTGCGCTGAAAGCAGCATCATCGCTGCTCGCCACACGGCCTGCGAAATCAATGCCAGGCACCATCGGGAAGTTACGGATAATTTTGCCTTTGCCGGTAATCGCCAGCGCATCTTTATAGTTCAGGCTTGACCACTCAACATCGACCAGCACATTGCCCAACTCTGCCGCCGGAGCTGAAAATTGCTTCACTTCGGCTTGCGTCTGGCCTTCAACTTGTTCAAGTACTACCGCTTTCATAATCAATCCTCATTCTTTGAACCGAGTGTTTCGGTTGAGATGTTTCTAATGCTCAACACGGTATACCCCTATGGCCTGAGAATAAAGAAGACAGCTCTATTTGGTGGCTAAATGCCTGCTTTTTAGCTGGTTATAAGATTTTCCTATTTTAACTTTTGACCATGCTACTCGTATGTTTGAAACAAAAGTTTCTAACCGTTGTGACAAATGTTTCACATCTGCCCACCGGGCCAATTCGATCAATTTTGAGGATAAACGCATGCGTGTGATTCGACTGACAACTGCTGTAGCTCTGGCACTGATAAGTGCGCATGCCGCCGCTGCGGATAAATTAAAACTGCAACTCGACTGGATGCCGAATGGCGGTGACAAAGCCTTTGTCTTTGTTGGCGTGCAGGAAGGGTTTTACGCAGCGGAAGGGCTGGATGTCACCATTTTACCAGGTCGTGGCAGCAGCGATACGCTGACCAAAATTGCCTCCGGAGCCGCCGATGTCGGCACTGGCGGGATTGCTTCTTTAATGATGGCGCAAGCTGAAGGTGGCATTCCAGTTAAAGCTATCATGAGCATCTACTCAAAACAGCCGGATGCCATTTACTCCTGGCAGGGCAGCGGCGTGACCGATATGAAAAGCCTGAAAGGCAAAACGTTGGGCATCCCGACGTTCTCTGCTTCTAATGCGTTGTTGCCCATCATGCTGGAAAACAATGGCGTTGATCCCGATAGCGTAAAACAGATCAAAGCAGATCCTGGCACGCTGGTGCCAATGCTGGCGCAGGGGCGTGTTGATGGCGTGGTGGTGTGGTCAACTAATCGCCCGAGTATAGAAGCGACGCTGACTCAGGTCGGTAAAAAACCGCTCGAACTGGCGTGGACCGATTACGGTCTCGATGGATACGGCCTGTCGTTCTTTGCCTCCGACAAACTCATCAAAGAAAAGCCGGATGTTGTAGCGCGTTTCGTCCGAGCTTCAAAAAAGTCTATCGAGTTTAGCCTTGCCCACCCGGACAAAGCGGCTGCTGATCAAAAAGCCATGGTGCCAGAAGCCGACGTCGCAATGCTGGAAGCGGACTTTAACGTAACAAAACCGCTGATTAACAACGAAATCAGCCAGCGCGATGGGCTGGGGCAATTCGACCCGACGCTTCTGCAACACACCTGGGAATGGGTGGCGAAATCAATGAAATATCCACTCGATAAAGTGAACCCGGAAACGCTGGTCGACCGTAGTTATCTCGCCAAATAAGGGAATGCCATGCAGCCTGTAATAGAGTTGAGTCATGTTAATCAGACATTTATATCCGCAGATGGCACGCAGGTCACCGCGCTGGACGAGGTCAATCTGACGCTACGCCGCCATGAATTTGTCTCGTTTATTGGCCCGTCAGGCTGCGGGAAATCGACCATTTTGCGCCTGATTGCCGGGCTTTTGAAACCGAGCAGCGGCACCATTTCGGTGTATGGCAAACCGGTGACCGAACCACGCGATGAAATGGGGTTTGTGTTCCAGAAACCGACGCTGCTGCCGTGGCTCACCGTGCTCGATAACATCACGTTTCCGATGAAACACAAGTATGGCCGCGTGGATGCTAAAGATATGGCGCGCGGGCATGAACTGCTGGAAATGACCGGTCTGACGCAGTTTGCCAATAAACGCCCGGCGGAGCTGTCGGGCGGCATGCAGCAGCGCGTTTCCATCGCCCGTTCGTTACTGCATGACCCGGATATTTTGCTGATGGACGAACCGTTTTCCGCCCTCGATTCGCTGACCCGCGATGAAATGAGTTTCGAGCTCATGCGTATCTGGAACGAACGCCCGAAAACGGTGCTGTTCGTCACCCACTCGATTCAGGAAGCGCTGCTGCTTTCTGACCGCATCGTGGTGATGAGCGCTCGCCCGGGCCGCGTGAGTGAAATTATAGATGTGCCGCTGGCACGCCCAAGAGATGAGGAAACACTCAACCATCCGCTATTCCATGAGTTAACGGCGGACATCCGCCACAAAGTCTTCAGCCGCCGCAAGGAGCCTGCATGAAAGCGTTTCTGGAAAGGTACATCGCGCTGCTGGCGTTGGTGGTGGCGGTTTTGCTGTGGGAAGGGGCGTGTAAATTATTAGCCATCCCGGTGTTTATTCTGCCTTCGCCATCGGCCATTTTTGCTTCAGTAAGCACGTTAGATGCCGGACGCTGGGCGACACATATCCTTGCAACATTAAGCGTGGCGCTGAGCGGTTTCCTGCTGGCGATTGTGATTGCGCTGCCGCTGGCCATTGCGATTGTCAGCTCTAAATTGCTCGCCCGCCTGGTACTGCCGTGGCTGATTGTGATTCAGTCCACACCGGTAGTGGCGATTGCGCCAATTATTGTCGTGACCCTGGGTTCCTGCATGCTGCCACGAGTGGTAATCACTACACTTATCTCCTTCTTCCCACTGGTAATTTCTACGGCGACAGGGATGAACTCCGTGCCGTCCGAATTGCTTGAGCTGTCGAAGACATTACGTGCGCCACGCAACCGCGAATACTGGCAAATCCGCATGCCTTATGCGGTGCCGTATATTTTCAGCGCATTAAAAGTAGCGATTACGCTGTCGATTATCGGGGCAGTAGTCGCGGAGTTTGTTGCAGCCGACCAGGGCCTGGGTTACCTGATTTTATTCAGCACATCATCGTTCAAAATCCCCTTGGCTTTCGCCAGTTTGTTCTTGCTGGTGGTGTGTAGCCTGACGCTTTACGGGCTGGTGAGCTGGCTGCAAAAACGGCTGTTCCCGTGGAGCCTCGATACAAAATAAGGAAGGAAAAACATGTCATTAAAACGTGGGCCTGCACCAAGTAAAGAGCAAATTTTGCGCCACCTGCGCCGCTCCAATGCGGTGGCAGAACGGGCGATGGCGCTTGGGCACCATCCGTTTGGTGCGCTATTAGTCGCGCCAGATAACGAAACGGTGTTGCTTGAACAGTGCAATATCGACACGGTAAACCATGCGGAATCAACACTTGCGCGCATTGCGGCAACCAATTACACCGCCGAATATTTATGGCAATGCACGCTGTATACCGCCGTCGAACCTTGCTGCATGTGCGCGGGAACGGCGTACTGGGCGAATATCGGGCGCGTGGTTTTCGGTATGTATGAAAGCCAATTACTGGAAGCGACCGGCAGCCATCAAGAAAACCCGACCATGAGCGTATCGTCGAAATATGTCTTCGAGCATTGCCAGAAACCGGTGGAATTGATTGGCCCAGTAGAAGAGATTATCGAAGAGACAAGGGCGATGCAGCAGGCGTTTTGGGCGGGAAGATAACGTTGGTTGTCGGATTAGCGTAAGCGACATCCGACAACTCAATCCGACGTTAACGTTCCTATTAGCCCAGAAGCGGCAGCGTGGTTAAACAGGTCTGGCTACTGGTATGTGTCGCAATCGGTGCGGTGGCCTTTTTCCCCTGATAACTCACTTCAATCGTGCCTTCGATATCACGAGGCAACCAGATACCCACAAAGCCATTCGCGTGGCTGGCCATCTTTTTCTGCATCAACACCTTGCCGCTTTTATCCGTTACTTTCACATCAAACGGCGTATTTGCAAGCTCGCCACGGCAGCCAGAAAGACTGTGGTTAAAGCACGGATGGGTTTGCGTCAGATAAGGTGCGAAAGACAAATAGAACTTATCACCCAGCGGATAGCTGAACTGGTGGGTTCCATCAGACAATTTCAATTCGGTGCTGGTGATACCTGCGTTATATGGCAACGGTCGCGCCTGAGTCGAACCGTCGATCGCCTCCACCATTTGCTCGGTAGTTTTGCCCGCTAAACCGTGTGCTGCGAGAAACTCTGCATCAGATTGAGCGGCGATTGCAGAGCCACTGATGCTCAGTGCCAGTAATGCAAACAGCATATTTCTTTTCATCTATGATTCCTTTCTAAAGAGAGTTGAGTTGTGCTCGACTCTAGACCTTCCCCTAAGGGGAGGGTCAAAAGGATATGCAAAACTTTACAGATTGTATGGGTATTTTTGGCCGTGTTTAGCAAGATTATAAGTCGGCATTAAAGTCCATTTCAGTTTTATTTGATAACGAACCGGAAGCTGGTACAGCTTAAGGTGATTATCTGGAAGTGATGGTGAGTTTTAGTGAATTAAATGAAGTGAAGCACTTTTCTGGAGGTATTCCAGGCGGCGAATGACATAAATATTTCCATAAAGCTAAGAAAGTCTACTTAGGTAACTCTAAGTAGGCCTTGTATTTGGCAGACGCAAAAGGTCTGTTATGTGCCAGGAGAGGAAATTGCTTGCGTGAAATCTCTGCCGACTCACAAACAAATAAACCTTTATATTGCTGTGTGTTTATTTGCGAAGAGTAAATAAGTGGTTTTTTTTTGCACAGGCGCACCGCTATTTTGTGTATATCAAATAACGGTGCCGACCATTTTTATTCAATATAAAAAATAAAATATTTTTTAACTTATTGATTATAATGGGTTAAAGTGTTGGTGAACTGATTGCATCAACAATAGCCATGGAGCATATATAAATAGCCCAGTAACTAAATTATAATTCTTTAACATCCGGTTGAAATACGAGGTCAGAATGCGGTTAATTGTCATGCTGTTAAGCTTTGTGCTCTCCACACAGGTCTGGGCGGGCGAATTTCCCAAACCTGCCGGTAAAGTCCTTTTAACGCTGTCTGGTAATATCGAAAATACAAATGAAGGTGGAAAAGCCGTTTTTGATCTCGCCAGCCTTGAGAAATTGGGTATGGTCAGCTTTCAGACCACTTCTCCCTGGTATGATGGCCGCACTACCTTTACGGGTATTCCACTGCAAAAGCTCATGGATTATGTCGGGGCGAAAGGTTCAGTTGTTAAAGTCACTGCGCTCAATGACTACACCACCGAAATTCCCCTCAGTGATTTTAAGAAATACAACGTTATCCTTGCTTTAAAAATCAACGGAACATATATGCGTATCCGTGATAAAGGCCCGATGTTTGTTGTTTATCCCTATGACAGCCTGCCTGAACTGAATAATCAGATTTATTATTCAAGGTCAGCCTGGCAGGTCAGCAGAATGAATATTGAGTAAGGGGTCAGAAGACCAACATGAACAGAATTCTGGCTGGCATCATTTGTTTCCTTTTTATATCTACCGGATATATTTCTTTCCTTGTGCATGAAAGGCAACAAGAGTTACAGAAACTGACTCACTACGCCGCTTCGTGGTCTGCTGCACAGATGGTATCAGAGTATTACCGGTTCGAATCGTTGCTTGGTCTTTACACTATCGATGAGACGATGACGCTGGATGATGTACGCATGCGTCTCGACATTATGCTCAGCCAGAGTGATTTAATGAAAGAAGGTGATCTGAGTAATTACATAGAAAGCAATAAAGCCCATCATGCACTGGCTCTACAGCTTGAAAAGACACTTGAGTATCTGGATATTAATCTTGAGAAAATGAACCGCTCAGAACTCCAGGCATACCTGAAAAAAATGCAGACGCTTGACCCACAACTGGCTCGTCTGTCGTCCGGCGCTTTAGACAAAGATATCAACACGATTAATGACGCCAACCTCAAAATCAAAACCCTGTACTATATTTACTCAGCGACATCTGTATTGCTGATAATAATGAGTGCAATACTTGGTCTGCTGATATTTTATCAAAACAGAAATATTCTGAAGGCACATCTTCAGGTAAAGAGTCTTGCTGAAGCACTGCAGGAATCTAAAGAAAAACTGCAAGTCCAGAATGCAAGGTTGGAGTATGACGTCTACCATGACTCTCTGACAGAGATGAATAACCGCCATTTTTTCTGGGGGAATTTAAATGAAACCATCGAAAACGCAGTAAAAAACAATAATTCTGTGAATGTGATGTTGTTTGATTTAGATCGATTCAAGGAGGTCAATGATACGTATGGTCATGATGTCGGTGATACGTTATTACGCCAGATATCACACCGTCTGATTTCTATGGGCCTGGCTTCCGATACGCTTTATCGTTTAGGCGGGGATGAGTTTGCGTTTCTCTCGAGTGGTCTGACGGAGAGCGGGGCCATTTCACGCGCCCAACATATATGCGATGCGATCAACCAGCCCTACACGATTTATAATACGATTATCAATATAACCACCAGTGTCGGTATTGTTATCTCAGACACTGAACGCCGCTCCGACTATCTCTATAAATTTGCCGATCTGGCCCTTTATGAAGCCAAAAAGGAAGGCGTTGGTAAGATAAAAGTCTTCCGGCAATGGATGTTAGATAAGCTGCAAGAAAGCCGAACCCTTGAGCATGATATGGCACTGGCGTTAGTGAATAAAGAATTCGTGGTTTACTATCAACCTATTGTCGATTCTTTCAGCCAGGAAATTTACAGCTATGAAGCCCTTATTCGTTGGATACATCCTCAAAAGGGTATCCTGTCGCCGGACAATTTTATTCCTGTGGCTGAAAAAACAGGAATGATTAACGAGATGGGGAAATCGGTGCTTGAAATGGCCTGCCGGGAAGCCGCTTCCTGGGCGATTCCGACTAAAATTTCAGTCAATGTCTCTCCTGTCCAGCTAAGCAGTAAAACCTTTGCCGGTATGGTGTTGTCCATTCTGAACGAAACGGGACTTCCCGCTGAGCGTCTTGAACTGGAAGTGACAGAATCCTCTCTCTTTACTGAGAGCAATACGCCGATGAATACGCTTAACAGGCTGCGGGCTCTGGGGGTGAAAATCTCCCTCGATGATTTTGGTACCGGTTATTCTTCTCTTTCGCGCCTGAGCAGGCTTGCCTTCGATAAAATAAAAATAGACAAGTCCTTTGTGAATTCGATATCGACACATGAAGACGCTCTTAATATTATCAGGCTCATCACCGGCATGGCGAAATCCCTCAATATGAAGTCCGTTGCGGAAGGTGTTGAAACACAGGAGCAACTGGAAAGCCTTCAGGTGCTGGGCTGTGATTTCATACAAGGCTATCTATTTGGTAAACCTCAGCCTTATATAGATGGGAAAACTAGATACGGTTAAATGGAAAATGTTCTTTCTGCATGGTCATACACCGGAATATCTCCTCCTGGTTAAACGCGATGGAAAAACGACAGGAGTAGCAAACTCCTGTTGCCAGCCCTGTTTTTCAGTTTGCTGCGATGGTGGCTATGCCAACACTCATCTCTTGTAACTCATTGAACAGTCTTGCCACATGGAAACCATCACACACGGAATGATGTACCTGAATGGCGAGAGGCAACAGTACTTTTCCATCTTGTTCGTAGTATTTTCCAAGAGTGAACATGGGGGCAAAAAAGTTCTGCATGTTAGCAACATTGATATTAAAACTGGTGAAACTTACCCAAGGAATAGCTGATACGAAAAATACATTTTCCCGAGACTCTTCCTTAGGCCAATAAGAAAGGTTATCACCATATTGTGCAACATCTTCTGAATAAACGTCCTGGAAGTGATGAATATTGCCATCGTAATGACTCCACAATGATGAAAAGGTCTCCGTTTCATTATGGAAAATGGTATAGCTTGGATGAATTTCATTCCATATGACAAGCTCATTGTTCTTTATGGCCATACGGAACTCCGCATGACTGTTTACGATTTTTGAGAGGAGAAAAATAATAGTGGGGTAAAATTTCCAGCCAACTTCCCTTATATGTTTTAGCAGTACGGTAATATCTACCAGGACAGTTTGGTTAATTGTACTTTGAGCAAATGACTGGAATACCTCAAAATGCTCCTTCCTTGCCCAACGCGCTAAGTCAACAGGTGTATATTCTGGGGGTGTTTTTTCCATTTTTTAACCTTTGATTGTAAGTTATATATCAGATGTTAGTCTAAGATTTTTATGAATTAAGCAAGAATATAGCACCAAAACCATTTGGGTAGCGAATGCATTTTTGAGAGTAGCGTATTCTTATGCAGGAGGGAAGGGGGGGGTGGAATATTTAATATATCAGATAGTAAAAGTACATTGCGCAATAAAATAAAAATCGCTCATGATATTTAAAATAGAACTTTCAGAAAATCAGGCTGTATCAAAAGTTAAAATATAAACAGCTGCGAGAAATGGACGGACATCTGGCAAAGTGTTTACCTGTTTTCATGTTTAACTTCCGCTTCTTGCTCACAGCCGCCCGAAAGAGCGCTTAGTGTTAAGAGTCACTCCAACAGAAACACCTGACGCAAAGACATCGGGAATACACAAAGGCCAGTTTTACCTGGCCCGCGTTCACAATCTTATTTCACTTCGACAGGTGTCGGTACGGTATAAGAACCATTAATGACAGACTCCCCAGGGCGATAAATACGCATTCCCAGATACCAGTTATCTCCAGGAGTGGGTAGCCAGTTTTTCTGCGTACCGCAGACCTTTTCAGGACCATAGTAAATAGTGAATTTGCCATCCGTATCGAATTTAATGGTGCGGTTATTCAGAATAGAATTCTCATCGTGCAGGTATTTATCCGCACCATACATCGTGAAGGAGAAGAAACCACCTTCATTGAAATCTGGTTTGCTGTAGGTAGCTTTGTAGCATTTATCCCCGCTCAGACCAAAATCACGATAGAGGTAAACTGCGTCTTCTGCGGGAAGCAAACCGAGCGCGACAGAGGCGCTAAGACGCAGCATTTTCGGGTCAATTTTACCCCGTGCACCTGCGGTGTCATTGAAGTTAGGTAATTTCGCTGCCTCAGCCTGGTACTGTTTACGCAACGTCATCAGGCTGTCTTTATCCCAGTCTACGGGCGTATAAGACTTAACTTTGGTACCTGCAGGCCATTTAACGGTTATTTCATCCTGTAACTTATGGACATAGTCAATATCCTGCGGATCGCCTGGATTCACCTGAGTGCGCACCACGATTGCCGCAAACTCGGTTTTTGATTTTATCTCAAAAGTACCCGGGCCATAAAAGACCTGATCGGTGAAGTCATCATTCTGCATGATCATTGCCGACTGGTAGCGGCCATCTTTTGATTTTGGCAACGTTACCGTCGTGCCATTCGGAACATAGTAGACGCCAAAGGAGTAAATTGTGTCGCGGTTCATGGTCACTGCAGGTTGCTTATCCAGCGGCATCAGTGTGCGATCATGACGGAATTTATTGCTGCCAACGTCGTTAACCACGTTTTGATAAGAAAGGTCAACTTCGGCACGGGCATAGTTTTCTGGGGTAACTGTTTGAGCAGCGTATGCTGAAGAGCCCATTATCAATGTCGTCATCAGTATGGCATTTACTTTTATCATTATGACCTCTGGTATAAGTGAGTAATACGCTTTCGTGTCAATTGAACTGAAGGTTCAGACCGGCAAAAACTTGCCAGCGTGGTTGCCCGGGTCCGCGATCGGCAACGGAGCCTTGTGGTTCAATGAAGAAGTTATAAACCGTCTTGCCCTGTTTTATGACCTGCCCCACGCCCAGCCCCAGAGGGACGCCGTAACTGTCATTCTGGAAGTTATAGTTCCAGATAGGTGCAGATCTCAGATTTAACCCAGCCTTCAGCATTGTAAACCGTCAAGGACCAGTAACCATTTTTGTCATACTGAACGGGAAGAGGACGTATGGTGGTCGAGCTACATTGTGCATTCTTCGCGCCTTCATCAGCCGGAGCCACTACCCAGTCAAAAGCGTGTTTTGCCGGTAGCCCACCCCAACCGCCGATATTCACATCCTCTTGCGGATAATCACCATGTGGGCCGGACGTTTTACTGACGCCACGTTTATCTGCGAGCTGGCAATAATGGGCCTGAAGTTTTTTCAGCTCATCTGTGTTCCAGTCAATCATCTTGAACGCTTTTGGCGTGTAGCCGTCCGGGAAGGTGACCTTATATTCATCCTGGATGACATGTGCTTTCTGGATGTCAGCCGGATCGTTTGGATTCACCTGAGTTCGAATATTCAGAACCAGGAAATGAGTCGCTTTGTCAGGGTCAATTTTGTAATCGCCTGCGCCGTAATACACATGTTCAGTAGTGTGATCATGATCCATGACGTGCAGAGAAATATACCGACCATCCCCTTCAGGAACGTGAACTGTAGCACCGTGAGAAGCATCAATAATGGCAAAAGAATAGAGAGTATCGCGGTTCATTAATACCGCAGGCTGCTTATCAATCTCCATTGGCATACGGTGGTGATAAAACTTATTCGTTGCACCATGTTTCACTTCTTCGTTCATCGCCACGTCGAGTTCGGCAAAGGCATAGTTTTCAGGGGTGACACTGACATCCTTTTTCCCGACAAGCGTCGTTTCGAGTTAGCAGACCTTATCAAGACTGATAGCGTCCGCAGCCCATGCATTATTGACACACAAAGCTAGCATACTCAGGGAAAGTACCTTTTTCATAAAATTGCAACCTCCGGGGCTGGGAAAGTTATTGAAAATAGTAGTTTAGATTTGATATTTGATATTTGAGATTTTACATTTGATATTTCCACAAAGAGTGAAATAACACGTTAAAGCTGGATGTAAATATGCGGTTTGCCTGGCGATGAATGCCTCTTCGCTAACGCGCTGGAAACAGGGCTAGTGGTTATTTAATCGCTTCAGCTATGAAATCGTTATTGCAGGGATGAGCATCGTAACAGTGGATATTTGAATGGCGTAATCTACGCTGTTATTAGCATTAACTATTTCAATAATGACAATAATAATCAGGTGGCAAATGAAAAAACCGATGTTGATTTGTCTCGGTCTGTTTTTCTCGCAGACAATCCATGCGAGCGCGCTCTATTTTTACGAAATAGGTACCGAAGATACGGCTCTGGCGGGAGCGGGGCAGGCCGCGCGTGCTCAGGACGCTTCCACTATAGTGACCAACCCAGCAGGGATGACACGGCTACCGGAGCATATGTTTACCGGCGGATTACAGGCAATGAATGGTGATGTCTCTTACTCACTTAAGGATGAGACTGGCCGTAAAAGCCCGGGCAATATCATGCAGTTATTTCCTAACGCCAGTGCGTTCTATACGCAAAAGGTTAATGACGATCTCTACGCGGGGATTGGGCTCTACGGTAACTATGGGCTAAGCATTGATTTTGGTAACTGGCAGGGGGATCGCCTGATTAAGAAAAGCACTATGGTTGCCATGACGCTGAGCCCCTCGGTAGCCTATAAACTCAATGACAGGCTCTCCGTGGGCGGATCTGTCAACGCTAACTACGGTTTCCTTTCGCTAACGCGTAACGTTGGGGGAAACGATGAAAAACAGCAAGATCACGACTGGGCAATGAGTTATCGTCTCGGCCTGCTGATGGAGCTGACCGATCAAACCCGCGCCGGTATCACCTGGACCAGTCAAACCAAATACAATTTTGATATTGACGGTAAAGTCCGGCTCCCGAACTTGCCCAATGCAGAATATGACCTGCCCATTTCTGCGCAGGTGAGGGCTCCACAGCAAATTATGCTGAGTCTGGTACATGACATAAATAAACAGTGGTCTGTGATGGGGGATCTTGGCTGGCAGGACTGGAGCCAGTTCGGTGCGCCGCAGATAACTGTATCAAGCCGGGATCTCGATAAAAACAGCCGCCTGAAAGACTCCTGGCACACGGCCCTGGGTGCGCAGTTTCGCCCGACGGAGCAGTGGCGTTTAAACGCAGGCGTTGCGTTTGACAGTACGGTTTACGATTCACAGAGTGACGTCGCACTCACGTTACCCACCGGTGACGAGTGGCGTTTCGCTACTGGTGCGCAATACCAAATCACTCAGCAAAGTAACATTGGGGTTGCCGCGTCATATCTGCATATGCAGTCCTCGCACGTACAATCTCCTGCACTTTACAAAGGTAGTTATGATGACCCTTACTTTTGGTTCGTCAACGTAAACTACAGTTATCAGTTCTAATACGTGCTGATGCATTAAGCTTGAATATACAAACTTCTTTAGTGGTAATACGGCAAGTCGAGTGCTGAGCTGTGACACTCTCACCGTTATTAGCCATGAGTTATACGTTATGGTTTCGTACAGTAAGCTACAGTTGTATTCGAACCGCGCTATTTACTCCCTCTGAATCAGGCTATTTTTTATGATGCAGTAATCGCCATGCATAACTGGACCTGTGATCATCTCAAATTCAGCGATGTCAAAACTACGCGCTTAGCTGCCCAGGGAGGTCTTGCTGGCGGCTATGTGCCAAGAGCGGAATATTCGCGCCTATTAATAGATGGCCAAATTCAGTTTGTCTCCAGAGGGGAAACACTGCAAAGTAATGATGTCACTTCTGTTCCGGTGGCCAAATTCACTATGACACAACATTGAGGGCTTCCCTTTTAAACAACTAAACCTATTGACTCCGCCCTCATTGCTTCCGTTTTGGATAACCACCCACCAGTGGATAGGTTATTCAGAATACCTACACCGACTTAAAGGCAATACAGATATTTCTGTTATCCCGCTTGTACAGAAAGTGGAAGTGTACGCTAACAGACGGATCCATGAGCCAGTCTGAACATCAATGTCCCGGAAAACTAAGATATTGTATGTTTACCCGCCTCGTTGGCCATCAAAATAAAACGAGAAAATCAGTTTGAAGGGAAAGAGTTAGCATTGCATATATAAAAATTCCCACCGATTTTGTTAACATAGTGCTCTATAATTAGAGTGGAAACTGAGATTTGATATAACAAATAGATGTATTTTGATTTAAATGCCATCAATTTCAGAGTGTTTATTTTAACATTTTTGCAAAAGCTTAACTATAGGGATAACATTTTCAATGACACATTAATAATGTTTAATGTATTACCGTTTATTGAAAGATGTTACATTTAAGCGTTTCCATTGCAAATGGATATACTAATTCAAATTCCCGTGAAGATTCCCGTGAAGTAAAGGCTTGTTAAGTATGTTGATGAAATGTAGTCATGTGGTAGTAGCTATTTTTTTGTTCTTCTCTCATGGGGTTGAGGCAAAAGATATTATAGAAAATATCAGGGAAACGCACACAATCAATATTTCATATATAGATGATCAATACCCTTTTTCATATACTCTCATGGAGAAACCAGTTGGAATGGCTATCGACTTATGTAGGAAAGTTGCCAGCCATATAGCAAATGATTTAGGTATAAAAACTCTTAATATACAATGGATTAAAACCAATCCGGCAGCCAGGTTTCAGATGGTACTCAATCACAAATCTGACATTGAGTGCTCTAACCTTACTGATACTCCAACTAGAAGGGCAAGACTGTTATTTTCAGAACCTTTTTTCTACTCATCAACAGCTTATATCTATCATAAGAAAGCGCATTTAGAAAAAAAAGAACTGCTTTCAGGACATACAGTTTTTGTTACTTCAGGTGGCGTTGCTATGCCAGAAGTAACTCTTCTGAATGCCGAATTGCATTACTCATTTTTTATTCACTTATCACAGTCATCTGTTTCAGGATTTCACAACATGGAAAATAATGATAATTCTGTGTTTGTTGGGGATGATATTTTGCTTTACTCCTTAATGTCGAAGTATTCTACGGCTGGAGAATATGAAATCTCAAGCGATAGATTGAGTGAAGTTCAGCCTTTTGCATTAGTTTCAGCAAAGGGGTCAATATATTTGCAGGAAAAAACTAATGAGACATTACATGATTTATTTGATAGTGGCGAGTTTGAAAAGATATATAAAAAATGGTTCTTAACTCCCATTCCACCTGAAAATGTTTTATTGAACGTGCCACTTTCTACTAATTTGAGAAATGATATTGCGCGAGTACAACATATCCACAGACGTAAATGAATCCTCAACCCAATAAATTGATAAAGACGTCGACTTCAACGAAGTACATCGTTTCCATGTAAGAAACCTGTAAACAGTTGGCCCAGATATTCACTCATCTACACACCAGATAAACTATCTAAAATATAAAAAAGGTGGGTGTCTGTTGGGTGACAAACCAGAAGATGAATGCCGTACAGCTCTCGCTTCTGGGATTTACAAAATTAATTGACATGAAGCAACGGGGAACTGCCTAAGTTTATTATATGCTCTGAAATGAAAACTAATTCGTGGGACAGTTTTCTTTCCATTGTAGATTGCTAGATGAAAGGCCGAGAAAAACGCTAGACTATGAATCACCCGCAGAGCGGTTCAATAAGTGTGTTGCATCCATCGGTTGAACTCACAGCTCATAGCAGACGCAAATCTAGTTTAACGAGTGTTAATACCCTCAAAACAAACTCTCATTCCGCGCTCTAATCCACTCCCCACTAACCGGATGAACAAAATGCAGTTCGCTGGCGTGCAGCATCAGCCGTGGAGTCTGTTCAGTACCTGGTAGCAAAAGTCCGCCATACAGGTCACAGCCTAAAATCGGGTGGCCCAACTGCTGGCAGTGGATGCGCAGTTGATGAGTACGCCCTGTTTCCGGGGTTAGCTCAACTCGTGTTAATGGCAGTAGCGTCCCATCTTCCAGTTCGCGATAAAAGCGTTCAATGACGCGATAGCCGGAACGTGCAGGCTTGCCATTGATTGCACAAATCGACATCAGCGGGAAGAGTGCCGGATCTTTGGCAATCGGCGCATCTATCACCCCTTGATTTTCGCTCAGATGCCCGCAGAGCAGTGCGCTGTACATTTTGGTCACCGCACGCTGGCTGAATTGCTGGCAAAGGGCTGCATTGATAACCTTATTAAGGGCAATCACCATCAGCCCGGAAGTGCCGAAATCAAGGCGATGGACCAGCGTGCAGCCAGGGAATATTTGCACCAACCGGTGGTGCACCGAGTCCAGGTTTTGCGGGTTTTTCCCCGACAGACTGAGCAACCCGCTGGGCTTATTGATCAGCACCAGATGCTCGTCCTGATAGAGAACCTCTATCTTGTCATGGCACGCAGGGGCAATAAAGGTATCGATAATCGTAGACATCAGGCTGCCTGGAGGGTGAGTGGGAGCGGATGATAACGAATTTTAAACCGTCAGGCGAATCTGGCTATTCGCCTTGTCATGCAGATTGGCTATGTGATTCCGATTTTCGAATAACTCGTTGAAACTGATGTGGCTCGGCGTTATTTTTTACAACATCAAAACAGTTAATGGTCATTAAAATGAAAAAAATCCGTTGGGGCATCATTGGTACAGGAACGATTGCTAAAAAATTCGCCGGGACGCTGGGTTACTTATCAGATGAGTGCGAATTTGTTGGTGTGGCATCACGTTCCATTGAAAATGCAGAGGCTTTTGCTACGCAATATGGTGCGAAGAGGGCGTTTGGCAGTTATCTGGAACTGGCACAGAGCGCTGATATAGATGCAGTGTATATCGCAACACCGCACAACTCGCACTATGAAAATAGCTTGCTATGCCTAAAAAATAATAAACATGTGTTATGTGAAAAAAGTTTCACGATTGATGTAAGCCAGGCTGAGCATTTATTTAAACAAGCATCTGATAATGGCTTGTTTATTATGGAAGCGTTCTGGACGAAATTCTTACCAGCATATGCTGAAATACATAAAATTTTAAACAGTGGTCAACTGGGCGATGTAGTGAATATCGCCGCAGATTTTGGTATTAACCCGCCGGGAAGCAGAAATGATCGTAAAATAAACCCTGAATTGGCTGGAGGCGCACTCTATGATGTGGGTATTTATGTCATCGGTATTACCTGCATGCTGCTGGGGTATAAGCCTGAACGCGTAGTGTCCAATGCCGTGTTATCAGAAGGTGGCGTCGACCTGTCAAGTTTCTACTATATGCAGTATGAAAGAGGGCAAGTTGCTTTGCTAAGCTCATCGGTAGAAGCGTTGTCGCGCCAGCAAGCGGTTATTCAATGTAAGAATGGCTATATTGTTATCGACACACCTCATGCTGCAACTGGATTTACGGTTTACCAGAATGACAATAAAAAAGAGTATCACTTCCCGTTTGATTTCGATGGCTTTGAATATCAATTAAGGCACACCAACGATTGTATTCGTCAGGGAAAAACGGCAAGTGACGTAATGAAACCGCAAGACACAATCGCCGTATTAAAAATCATGGATAATATGCGTAAAGAATGGGGCATGAAATTCCCATTTGAAATCTAGTTTTGCCCACAGGAACAAAATCCGGAAGTGAGTCTTCATTTCCGGACTCTGCATCGCCCGCCAGGTTTAACGATAAGCACCCGATGAATTTCCCAACAACGAGTTTTAAACCAGCTTTCGAATCTGGCTACATCGTTAACTGAGGCAGGCAATATACTTTTCGCCTGAACGGCGCACTATCTCATCGGCATTTTTTGCGATCTCCTTTCCTTCAAACGCGCCATAGAGTTTCGAAAATTTCACGCCGCTCAGCTGGCTGATGATGTTGCCGACCGTCACTGCTGGCAGCGGTAGCATATTCGGGTAGCTCCACATGAAGGAGACCGCATCCGCGCCAGGGGTGACTTGAACGGTGTCCCCACAAAGCAGCATTCCTTCGTCTTGTGCCCAGTGCAGAACGCTGCTGCCGGCGAAGTGCCCACCGAGTCGCAATACAGTGACGTTTGTGCCCAGTTTGAGGGTGTCGCCTTCCCAAAGTGTAATCCATGGACTGTCGCGCATGATCCACTGGCTATCGCTGGCATGAAGGTAAATCGGGGCTTCAAACTCGGCGGCCCAATCCTGCATGGTGCTGTAGAAATGAGGATGCGATATGGCGATAGCTTTGAGACCGCCCAGTGAATGAATCAGCATTTTTGTTGCGTCGTCGAGTGTGGCAATGCAATCCCACAGAATATTGCCTTCCGGCGTTCTCAGAAGAAAAGCGCGTTGACCGATCGCAAACTCAGGCACGGTTTGAATGCTGAAGAGGTGGGTTTCATGTTGTTTCCACGAATTGGTATGTGAACTAAAAAGGCTGTCACAATCGACCCATTGCTGCCCCGTTGCGGGCAGATACTGGCGTTCATCTTTGCAGATTTTGCAATGTTCTGGATGGAAACCGCTGGCCTCGTAAGATGTGCCGCAAGCTTTGCATAACGTGATCATTGAGTCGTCCTCTCTATTCTGGTTAAGCCAGTTTTAAAGGGAGCAGTGTGAAAGGGTAGTATCTGCATGACTGCTCTGGTGTCTTTTAAAACACAATCAGCCTGGCACACAGGTACATCAGGATGTGCCCGTTAGTGCTGCCAGATAATTATCAAAACCCACAAAAACAAAAAAGCCCGCTTAAGTTTCCTTAAGCGGGCTCTCGAATTTGGCTCCTCTGACTGGACTCGAACCAGTGACATACGGATTAACAGTCCGCCGTTCTACCGACTGAACTACAGAGGAATCGTTTGAACGAGGCAAATAGTAGCTTCACGTTCCAAAAGAGTCAATGATAAAAATAACACATTGATTCAAGTGATTAAATTAAACCCAGCTTGCTGAATTAATGCACCGTATTTCCATTGGATGACTCGATGTTTTCACTCTCACGTAACCGTAATAACGGGTCCTGACCATAAAACTGGCAAAAACGCTGATAAAGTGAAGGGAAACGAGGCGCCAAAAGCTCTGGGGCACTGAAAAAATACTCTGAGAGCACGGCAAAACATTCTGCCGGTTCAGATGCCGCATAGGCATCAATACTGGCGGCGTTTTCTCCCACCATATCAATTTCGTCCTGGATGTTACCCATAGCCGCCTTGAGATCGTGTTCCCAGCCCGCAACATCGCGCAGCGCTATCAACGGAACGCCGCTGGCCCGATCGCCATTACGCATATCCAGTTTATGCGCAACTTCGTGGAACACCAGGTTAAAGCCAGAAGCGTCAAATGAGTCCTGCACATCAAGCCAGTTAAGAATGATGGGACCTTGCTGCCAGCTTTGACCAGACTGAACAACGCGCTGGTTATGTACCAGGCCAATGTCATCTTCCCATTCATCATCCACTACGAATGGAGCAGGGTAGATGAGGACTTCATGAAAACCGTCCAGCCATTCGATACCAAGCTCAAGCACTGGCAAACAAAACAGTAACGCAGTCCGCGCGCTTTTTAGTTCATCAAGCTCAAACCCCTGCAAAGGCACCAGCCGTTTTTGCTGTAAAAACCGGTCAGCCAGAAGGACCAGTTTTTTTTGCTCAGCAGTCGTGAGCGTTCCCAGGACCGGAATGGCTAAAGCCTGCTCCCACGGCAGTACCGTGACAGCGGATGAATCATTTGATTTCCAGGGCCACTTAATCATGTTACTCGCTCGCAAAGTCATCTCTTGAACGGAAAACTACTATACCGTGACTGTGAAAATGCCGCACTAGTGGGGCACATAGTAGCGACCAGAACAGGACCGCCGAGAGATGGGTTGCACCCTATATCTCTGTGCCATTATTCAAACACTTACCACTTTTTCTTTCAACGACGCGGGTCACAGCTTGGGCGGGAAGCCATAAAATTATTTCACCCCTCAATGTTTGCAGTAGAAATATATGTATCAGCTATATGAACGCACGTTCCGGGGAGATCCTGGGATAGGGGGGTTGCGAGTTGCCAGACTGCATCTATAGTCTGAGCATTTGACAGGGGAGCCCGCAGGTATTCGAAGTCTAATTAGTATTATTATCGATATTTATTGCCTGCATTTTTATAATCCAAAATGTCTTTTTGTCTTATATCTCTAATTTAATCTAACCGGATAAACTAAGAGCTAATATTTTTGAATGCATTCATGATTTTTGTTGTTGTTTTTACTGGGCTTTAAATCATTTGGGGGTTGTTTTGGTGTTTGTGCTTAAAACTGGCTGGATATTAAGTTAACAATGTCTAAAATTACATATTTATAAAATCGTTCAATAAGTGACCTTATGTTTGCGGGTTGTTAATTTGGTGAGAAATGACATGATATATTACAATTTTAGGAATTATCCTGATTAAAAACAGCTACTTCATGCTGTTAAAAAACAATGAAAATGTGATAAAAATCACACCCATGGAGATGCTCCACCTATCGCAATACATCAGCTAATTAATTGAGGGACATATGTCAGAGGTTATGGACGAAAAACCGACTCGTACTCCGGGCGGAAAATTGGCGCTGTGGTTGTTTTATGGATTTTGCCTGTACACGGTTTGGGCTGTGGTACGTTACTTTTGGGTTGTCAGTGACGTAACCGGTGGCGATATGGGATCGCTCGGTGGAAAGTTGCTTGGCGCCTTAATGGGGTTATTGGTTCTGGGATCGGTTGCTGCATTATTAGGTGGTTTGGCCTGGTATACGCGGGCCAGGTGAATAAAACCGTGCCAATGTGGTCTGTTGTCAGCGCTTTACTTGCTTATTTTGTGATCTTGTACTCATATTAAGTACCGGGTCCAGCTGCGAAGTGAGGAGTACGTATGCCGATAGCCCACTGGCAAGAACGTTTTGATGAGTATTTGCAACACAACTGGTTGCAGGACGATAAAGCCCATGATGTGGCTCATTTTCGTCGTGTATGGAAAACATCGCAGCAGATCATGGAAACCACAGAGGCCGATAGGCTGGTGGTCCTAACCGCGTGTTACTTCCATGATATTGTCAACTTGCCGAAGAACCATCCTGAACGTCATCTTGCTTCCACACAGGCCGCTCAAGAGACTTTACGTATTCTGGATGCTCACTTTCCCGACTTTCCGCATCCGTTATACGATGCCGTTGCACATGCTGTGCGCGCTCATAGCTTTAGCGCCGGGATTGCACCTCAAACACTTGAAGCGAAAATTGTGCAAGATGCCGATCGTCTGGAGTCTTTAGGAGCAATAGGACTTGCGAGGGTTTTCTATACTTCTGGTGCGTTAGGGCGACCACTGTTTGACAGCGAAGATCCACTGGCATGCCATCGCGAGCTGGATGATGCCACTTATGCCCTTGATCACTTCCAGAAAAAGTTACTGAAATTACCTGATACCATGCAAACCGAGGCAGGGCGTGCGCTGGCTCTTCTTAATGCAGATTTCTTGGTGAATTACATGGCCAAACTTTGTGCTGAGTTGAAAGGTGATTACTGCGGTATTGAGCAGGACGTTGTGCATCAATTTTCTTCCCAAAAAATTCCCTCTTAAAATTAAATAGATGCCCGCATTGTTGCGGGCTGTTCTGATTCTCTCTGGGTCAAATCAGTGATAGAGTGACACTCTATTTTCCCTGCTATGGTTCATGATGAACGACTTCGACACTATTGCCGTGCAAATCTCACAACAATCCCTCCGCCAGCAGCAGCAACAACTAGAAGAAGACTACGCACTCGTGAGCCACATTCTGGAAATCTATGACCAGAAGACAGTGGCGCACCATTTGCGTCAGGTGAGTGGTGACTGGACTCGTGAATCGTTAAACCGCTGGTTTAACCGTAAATCGTCTCCGCGTACCTTGACGCCTGCTGAAAGCGAAATGCTACAAAACATGTTGCCGCCATTGCCAGCGCATCATGGGAAATACGCATTTAAATTTGTCGATTTATTTGCCGGGATTGGCGGTATTCGTAGCGGCTTCGAAGCAATAGGCGGCGAATGTGTATTTACCAGCGAGTGGAACAAGCACGCGGTGCGTACCTATAAAGCCAACTGGTATTGCAGCCCGGAGAATCATCAGTTCAATCAGGATATCCGCGATGTCACTTTGAGCCATCGTGACGATGTCAGTGATGAAGAAGCTGCGGCACATATTCAGGCAACGATGCCCGATCACGATGTTTTGCTGGCGGGTTTCCCATGCCAACCTTTCTCTCTGGCTGGGGTGTCGAAGAAGAATGCATTAGGGCGAGCACATGGGTTTGCTTGTGAAACGCAGGGCACATTGTTCTTCGATGTCGCGCGCATTATTGATGCGAAACGTCCGGCAATTTTTGTGCTCGAAAACGTTAAAAACCTCAAAAGCCATGATAAAGGCAACACCTTCCGTATCATTATGGAAACCCTCGATAACCTGGGTTATGAGGTGGCTGATGCCGCAATAATGGGGGCGGGGGATCCAAAAATTATTGATGGTAAAAACTTCCTGCCACAACACCGTGAACGTATTGTGCTGGTAGGTTTTCGTCGCGACCTCAATCTGCATAAAGATTTCACATTAACTAAACTCAGTGAGCTATATCCTCAACGCCGCCCAACCTTTGGTGAATTACTGGAACCTTCTGTCGATAGTAAATATATTCTGACGCCAACGCTGTGGAAGTATCTTTATTATTACGCCAAAAAACATCAGGCGAAGGGTAATGGATTTGGTTATGGACTAGTTGATCCCCAGAACCCCGCAAGTGTGGCCCGCACATTATCAGCCCGGTATTACAAAGATGGCGCTGAAATACTTATCGACCGGGGATGGGATAAATCTCTTGGGGAAGCGGACTTTGACAACGCAGATAATCAGGTTAACCGCCCCCGTCGTTTAACGCCCCGCGAATGTGCGCGTTTAATGGGTTTTGAAGCGGTTCAAGGCAATGCATTCCGTATTCCGGTTTCGGATACTCAGGCTTACCGACAGTTTGGTAATTCAGTGGTGGTGCCTGCGTTTGCTGCGGTCGCTAAACTGCTTGAGAGCACAATAAAATTGGCGGTTAAAAATCGCACTTATAATAAGTGATTAACTTTGGGGTCATATGGCAATAATACGACCCTAAATTTCTTAAGCACCGAAAATTAATTTGCGCGATTCTGTCTCTGTTTCTCAATGCTGACTCCATATCTGGCGGTCACGATGCCAGTCTGGAATTCCATCGTTTTTATTTGCTCAAAGGCATCGTTGCCATCTTTAACATCCATATCCAGAAGCTGTGCACTTAGCGTTTTAACTAACAGCTCGCCATTTCCTTTGTGCTCATAGCTCGCACCTTCAATGCAGGATATTGTCGCCAGGCGGTCAAATAGTTGTAAATCTTCGGACAGAAATGCCGTCTCTGTCATTTTAGTGCCGGTTTTATGTTGCCACAAATTGACCATTGCACTGCGATAAGTCTTTGGCGCTACAGTTTTGCAACTCTTCACAATATCAGCATCGAGGATTGCGGCCTGTGAGATAGGATTGGCCTGTCCATCAATGGCTTCATTCCAGTGAGCCATATAATCCAGAGTAATATTATTTTCCACTTCCCCTGCCCATGTGCTGAATACGCCACTCAACAACAAAGTTGGGATGAATAATGCTTTGTATAGCTTCATGTTATCGTCTTAAACAAGCCCAGTCCGGGCATAAAAAGTTAATTAGAATATTTGATATAATGAAGAGCTTTTACATGCCAACAAAATAATGCAACTGATGTTAACAACTTGAGTTTTTCTTCTTCATAATGGGTGCTACGGAATATAGATTGCCATTTTAATTCTACAGATCAAAGTTGAAATTATTTCAAAAGTGGCTAAATGATGAGCGGGAATTGGTGTATTTTTAGTTGATACATGATGTTAGGAGAATAGTTGCTGTCGTGGAATGTCCAAAAGTATACATAATTAAATTCAGAGATATTCATTTTTGGCAGCGAAAATAATTTCCCTATTAAATCATTTTTAATTATTCGCAACGGAGCCCTTCTTTTTTATAACGTATGTTATGTGGTTGTTGCTAATATTGGTCTGAGTATATTAATAACGAGTAAGAGAGCCGCTAATGGTTGATGTGCATAGTAAGGCGATTCGCAGCAAAAACATGCGCGCCATTGCAACGCGTGACACTGCTATTGAAAAACGGTTGTCTGGTTTATTGAGCGAATGTGGCTTTGCGTTTCGCGTGCAGGATGCCTCGCTTGCTGGTCGTCCCGATTTTGTTATTGATGAGTATCGCTGCGTTATTTTTGCTCATGGCTGTTTCTGGCATCACCATGACTGTTATCTGTTCAAGGTTCCGGCAACCCGCACCGAGTTCTGGCTTGAGAAGATAGGTAAAAATGTGCAGCGCGATAAGCGAGATATACAGCTTTTATTGAACGAAGGTTGGCGGGTGCTTTTAGTCTGGGAATGCTCATTGCGTGGGCGCGAAAAACTCAGTGATAGCGCGCTTTGTGAACGGCTTGAAGAGTGGGTCTGTAGTGGTGGCAATCACGCGAAAATTGATACGCAGGGAATACATGCATTAAATGAAAGCGGGTGGCAAGCGCCACCCGAATGAGAGATCACTTCTCTATTTCACACGCCGTTACTACCGGCTTTGGGGGCAACAGATATTTCCCCAGCGTCACCAGCACCACCGCAAAAATAATCACCCCCAGCGCCAGCCATTCTACCGGCGACAAGCTTTCCCCGGCAAAACCCGTACCCAAAAGCACCGCCACTACTGGGTTGACGTAGGCATAACTGGTTGCCACCGCAGGTGCTACATTACGAATCAGGTACATATAAGCGCTAATCGCAATAATAGAACCAAATAGTGAGAGATAAGCCACCGCTATAAAACCTGCTGGTGTAGGCATTGCGGTCAGGCGTTCACCGGTTAACGCGGAAGCGACCAGCAACACGACACCTGCCGCAAGCATTTCAACCGCGCCTGCCATCAAGCCGGTTGGCAATTCAATACGCGACCCGTATACCGAACCAAACGCCCAACTTAAGGAGCCAATCAGAATTAACAACGCGCCCCAGGGATTGCCACTCAGGTTTCCACCGCTATTAAGTAACACAATGCCGGCAAGGCCAATGGCGATGCCTAGCCATTCTAGTTTGCGCGTTTGAATGCCAAACAGTCGGCTAAAGCACAAGGTAAAGAGCGGAACCGTTGCGACCATGACTGCGGCAATACCCGAGGGAACATGCTGATGTTCTGCGACGGTCACAAAACCATTGCCAACGGCCAGCAACAACACGCCAATTAACGCGGCATTAAGCATTGGGCGCATGGCGGGTAACTTATGGCCCCGTAGTAATAAAACGCTCATCAACAACACACCAGCAACCATAAATCGCACGCCAGCCATCATAAATGGCGGCCAGCTTTTCACGCCTACGGCGATAGCAAAATAGGTGGAGCCCCAGATGATGTACAACGCAAATAATGCAGCAACCAGCGGCAATAACTGACCAGAACGAACGCGCATGTTTCCTCTCTTTACCCTTCCTGCAACTCGAATTATTCAGGGTAACTAACGCTAATAGAGCTAATAGTTAACGTCAAAACTATCTTTCTGGCGAGGATTTTACTTGTTTGTAGAATGTTAATTTTTATTGACAGATGAGTTTGATTTTCGCCAGCTAAGTTTTGTTCCATACTATTGAGTAGACAAACAAAAAAGGATGCTCATTTTGGCTGGAAGTAGCTTACTAACGTTGCTGGATGATATCGCCACTTTGCTGGACGATATCTCGATGATGGGGAAACTGGCGGCGAAGAAAACTGCCGGGGTATTGGGAGACGATTTATCCCTTAACGCACAACAAGTTTCAGGTGTACGGGCAAACCGTGAATTGCCGGTGGTGTGGCAAGTCGCGAAGGGTTCGGCCATCAATAAGCTGATCCTCGTTCCTCTGGCTCTTATTATTAGCGCTTTTGCACCGTGGGCTATCACGCCGTTATTAATGATTGGCGGCGCTTTCTTGTGTTATGAAGGCGTGGAAAAAGTCGTTCACACGCTTCAGTCCCGTAAGCACAAGGAAACACCGGAAGAGCGCCAGAAGCGGTTAGATGATATTGCCGCGCAAGACCCGATGGTTTACGAAAAAGACAAAGTGAAAGGTGCGATTCGTACCGACTTTATTCTCTCGGCTGAAATCGTGGCGATTACGTTAGGCATTGTCGCCGACGCGCCTTTGCTCAACCAGGTGTTGGTGCTATCGGGGATAGCGCTGGTCGTGACGATCGGGGTGTATGGCCTGGTAGGAATCATCGTTAAGCTCGACGATCTTGGTTTTTGGCTGGTTGAAAAAACCTCGGTTATCGCGCGCGGGATTGGCAAAGGGTTATTAGTGCTGGCACCGTGGCTGATGAAATTCCTCTCGGTTGTCGGAACTCTGGCTATGTTTTTGGTCGGCGGCGGCATTCTGGTTCACGGTATTCCGGTCCTTCATCATGCCATTGAAAACTGGGCGCAGAAGGTGGGTGGAGCCGTTCATTTACTTGGGCCAACCGTAGCAAACCTGGTTATCGGTTTTGTCATTGGCGCCATTGTGCTGGTAGTCGTTAATGGCATAAGCCGCCTGCGCGGGCGCACAGTTCACTAATTTTTTGCGTAAATTTGCCTGGTTTGCCAGGCAAAACACCAGGTCATTGTCTATAACTGTAGAAGTTTTCACCCCTGATACAGGAGGCAGTTATGGTCTTTGTGGTCAGCGATGAAGTCCAACCTAAGAATGGTGGCCCAAGGATGATTGTTACCGGGTTTTCCAGCGGTATGGTGGAGTGTCGTTGGTATGATGGTTTTGGTGTAAAGCGCGAGGCCTTCCGAGAGGATGATTTGGCCCCACTGGCAACAGGGGGCGGCTCGCAAGGATAAGCCTCAAATGCCCTGTCATTGATAGGGCATTTTTATTTCCTGATTACCTTTCGTTTTGAGGGTAATATAATTCCCATGAATATATTTACCCTTAGTAATAATCCTGAGTGGTCATGTATTCTCTACATATTAGAACCGACCCATGACCTGGGTGTCATGGCACCGGTAGTGTTGACAGATTTTAGATGATTGCGGTTTCAGGGAGAGTGTTAGTGTTAGGCAATGCATTACAACGCGTGATCGGCCGCTTCAAAAATCCGCAAAAGGTCGTTAATCTTTGTTTTATCTTCGTATTTTTGTTCTCCACCGTGTTGACATGGCGAGAGGCAGTGGTACTAGAAGGGGCTTATGTTGCCAACCAGCGTAATAGTCTCGATAGCGTTGCCACTTTGCTTGACCGACAGCTCCAGCACAGCATCGACAATCTGCTGTTTTATCGCAATGCGATGCTGTATGCGCTGCAATCCCCGATCTCAACGGATAGAACCCGCAAATCCCTGGCCGATTTTGATACCTTGCGTACCCAGCCTTTCTGGCAATTGCGCCTCGATTTAAGCCGCAGTTTGCCGATGAGTGGCGTATCTGATGAATTTGTAAACAAAAGCCCATTGCTCGACCGAGATGAGCACACTCTTCACTCAGAATTAAGCTCGGCGCTGGAATTAAGCTATATCATGCGCTTATCCGACAGTTCCGGGAAAATGCCACAGCGCATGTTCTATGCCTCGCGCAGCGGTTTCTTTTTGACGAACACGCCGCCCGCCAACGATCCGAATATCGTCTCGCTTTACTACCGCTTGATCGCCAGACCCTATTTTTCCTCTCAGTCGCTGCAAAATAACCCACAGCGGTCTTTGAAGTGGACACATACTTTTAATGGCAACGATACATCAGGGCAGATTGTTACCGCTTCGGTCCCGCTTGATTTTAACGGGCGTTGGTATGGCGTACTGGCTCTCGATTATCCTATCGAATCACTCCATAACTTCTTGCGGGAAGCCAAATATGATGACCATGAAGGCACGGTGCTGCTCTACGATAACGAATTAAATCCTATTGCGACTTCGGCCAGGAGTTTGCCGCAGCATGAGCTGTTTACCGCACCCCAATTGGCGCGAATTGCCAACGTGGTCACTGCTGCAAAACAGGGGGAACAGGGTGAATTGCGTATGGATAGCCGTTTTATCACCTGGGCGAAGCTGAATAACTTTGATGGTTTGCTGGTTAAAGTCCATACCCTGGAAGAAGGGGTTCAGGGCGAATTTGGGCGTATTAGTATTGTCCTGAGCATTCTGTGGATGCTATTTACGCTTATGCTGTTTGCTTCATGGATGGTGATTCGCCGCCTGGTCAATAACATGTTCAGCTTGCAACAAACCCTGACCTGGCGGGCTAACTACGACACGCTAACTCGTTTGTACAATCGCGGTGCCTTCTTCGAGATTGCGCGTAAATTGTCTCAGGAGTGTGAGCAGCAAGGATTACCTTTCTCGGTGATTCAGATGGACCTTGATCTCTTTAAAAGCATAAACGACAGGTTTGGCCATAGCTGTGGCGACAAAGTACTTATCCATGCGGCAGCGATGCTCAGTGATGCGTTTCGTACGGGCGATATTGCCGGACGCGTCGGCGGTGAGGAGTTCTGTATCGTGCTGCCTGAAACAACACTGGAAGAGGCGACAAAAGTGGCTGAACGCATCCGAGTGCGCATTAACACTAAGGAATTACTCATCAAGCAAGGCAATACGGTAAGGATCAGTGCCTCATTTGGTGTGAGTAGTTCGTTTGAATTTAGCGATTACGATTTCGAACGCCTGCAAACTTACGCTGACCATCGGCTGTATAAAGCGAAGCAGGGTGGTCGTAATCAGGTCTGTAATCACGATTAAACCGGTTACTCAGGGGTGATGAAATGATCGAGACCTTCTTTCCACCCTTCAGGACCGTAGTTCTGGCTGCGATACACGCGCTGTGGGTCGTCCCGTTGCAGCGTCACTGTCTGGCGGCTGTAGCCTTTGACAACCACGGCGTAATCGACGCTATCAAGCAGTAATGCATCGCTCGGGCTGTCCCCCAGACCTATTGTGATGTGGGTTTTCCCTTCGCGTTGTTGAAACTGCTCCTGAAGCCAGTGTAGCGCCTTATCTTTGCCGGCCTGCATATCTAATACATGCCAGAACCGCCCGCCTTGCAGCATCATTAAACCCAGGCTTGCCAACTGCTCGTTAAATGCGGCCATCATTTCTTCGCTATCGCGCCATATTAAGGTTTCAGATGCTTCACTGAGCTTTGCAAGGACTGCCTGTTTGCGTGTAAGGCCAGTTAATTCACAGAGGGTATTCTCATCGACGTCGGCAAAGCAGGTGAATTTAAAACCAAATTTCTGCCGTAACTTATCCAGAACAGAAAACAGCTCTTCATGACGAATACCCGTCATCAGACGAGGGTAATCGTCGCTGTCACTCCAGCGTGAATCAAGCTGGATAACCGCCCCGTTTTCAGCAATAAACGCCTGTCCGGTTAATGAAAACTCATTTTGCCACTCAATGATTTCCGCAGCACTTTTCGCACTACACAAAATCAGTGGGATCTCGTTCTGGCGCAAAATGTTAATCCAGGGACTTGCGGCCTCCCAACGGTAGGAATGGTGTTCCAGCAGTGTGCCATCGAGATCTGAAATGATTAATAGCGGATCGTGCAGATGCAGCATGGTACTTCTCCTGAATCCAAAGGCTAAATGACTGGTTGAGTAGGATAAATCTCAATTAAATTCGCAGCCTAATCATTAATGAGTATCCGTATTATTGCTGGAAACCGCTAAGAATAAGGAATGGCGGCACGATTCAGCTAAGTCGTTGCGAAAAATTGAATATTCATAGAACGAATCATTTCATTGTTTTGAAATAAATCTGATGTATGGTGGATGTACATCAGATTTCCTGGTGTAACGAATTTTTCAATTGCTTCTTGCTAACGCAAGTTTAATCCCGGCTTTCCTGCCGGGATTCTTTTATCCACTTCATACTTCAAGCTGCTGATGCGTTGGCTACTTTCACTCACCCGACAGATCTGCTGAAAGCTGATTTGAACGCTGTAAGCGCTGTTCAAAAGGCTGAAACCTTTTGTCCTGCAACTCGAATTATTTCGGGGAATTCAGCGGTTCACTTCATTAACACTAAAATCGTGTATATCCAGTTCAAAGGCTTCCGCTAATTCGGAGTAGGTGTGCCATGTGCGCCCATCGATACTGACTCGATGCGGATCGTCACTCGCACGTGTCACTTCACTTTCGCTAATCTCATTGATGGCCGCCAATAGCGCATCGACATCGATACGTGTGGTTTCATTAAGCTCTTTCGCGGTCTTCATGCAGTCGTCCTCCAGGCTGTACCCGTGTTTAAGTATAGACGCTTAACAAAATGCATAACCTTGCGCATCATGCGATGCGAATGAGTCGTTTTTGATCTACACTGGCACAAAGAAACTTGGAGATTTTTGTTATGAATATCAACGATCGCGTGACAGTCAAAACCGATGGCGGCCCGCGTCGGCCTGGCGTGGTATTAGCTGTCGAGCAATTTAGCGAGGGGACGATGTACCTCGTATCGCTGGAAGAGTATCCGTTGGGGATCTGGTTCTTTAACGAACTGGGGCACCCGGATGGCGTTTTTGTTGAACGCTCTGAGTAATATATTTGCGGTGGATATCGCTTGCGCTAATCCACCCTAAAACCATCCTGGTCGGCTTAACGCAAATTTACGAAGATACCGTTGGTGACATTATCGGTAAGGCGCACCACATGATAAATTACTTGTTTATTATGTGTCTTTATCTTGCGTTTTATATTCCCTTTGTGCGACGAAACCGTTTTTGCTTTGATATTCATCTGGTCGGATATTTGAATTGTGCCTTGTCCAGACATCCACATTTTAAGCATGCTGGACTCAGTTCGGCTTAATGATAACGTGGGTAAATTAATATGTCCGATGCAGTGCGCATTTTTTGCTAAGTATTCTGAAAGTATTTCGTCCAGTGACTCTGGCTTTATAGATTTAGAACTGATCAACAGATTACTACGCACCAAAAGATATTCATCGAAATGAATATTAGCAATTGCCATAAAGACCAGGAATAAAGTACTGGGATGCTGATTAATGATCTGCTTAATTCGCTCGCTACTTTGAGCGTCATGGATAAAACAGTCCTCATTAATAAACACCACATTGGGTGTCTGGGACTCACAAGCGAACGCTAAATCCTCAATCGTCTCCACGTTGGTCATCTGTCGTTTTCGGATGCCACGGCTGGTTAAATAACCTGTTAACCCCAACCGGGTATAACTGCATAAGTCCATAATGATCGTTGACATAACACCCCCCACCCGTAATTAAGTATTTTTAGGCGTACTAACCTGCATATTTCAAACTGCATCTTTGTTGACCGCACTGACTCGCCAGAATCACTTACTGATGTAAGCTCATCGGGACTTATTTTCTTGCAGCCGAGATTCAGCTCGAATTATTTCGGTTACAACTATCTAGTAAAGTTATGTATAATTTGTTAAGAATGCTCTCAAAGTAAAGTGAATGTTACATTATGTGAGATAGCTAAAAGCATATAAGCCGCGCCAGTTATATCCTGGTGGATGTTATTCAAGAAAGCTTTTAGGAATATCCTCAGTAAGACTCCACAAAACCTGGGGATTAATTCGCGGGAATTTCACTCACAATATCTGAGAGTAAATTAAATACTTCACTAAATAAGTGTTCGGCGAAAGGAGCCATTAAGGGAATTAATGCCGTCATCACCAACATGCCCACAGCAAGTGTCAGCGGAAAACCGATAACAAACACAGACAGTTGTGGTGACATACGGTTTAGCAGACCAAGGGCAATGTTTAGCGTGAGCAACAAAGTGATGAGTGGGAGGGCCAGCATTAAGCCATTGAGGAAGATCATGCCGCCTGCTCGAGTCAGCGCCATAAACGCGTTACTGTTAATCGGATTGCCACCGATTGGCAGGGTGTGAAAAGTGTCGACCAGCATCGATATCAGCCATAAATGGCCGTTAAACACCAAAAAAAGTAACATGGCCAGCATGTCCATAAAACGGGCAAGGACTGGCATATTCAGGCGGCTACCAGGGTCGAAGAAGGTAGCGAATGAGAGCCCCATCTGCAGGCCGATTATCTCACCTGCAGTACGAATGGCGGCAAAGGCAAACTGCATGGTGAAGCCAAGCGCAATGCCAATCAGAATTTGTTGTGCTGCGAGCCAGAACCCGGCCGCCGAGAAAATAGTGACCTCAGTTGCCGGAAGGGTCGGTGCCACTATCCAGGTAATCATCAACGCTAGGCCAATTTTTACCTTCTTTGAAATCGCGCGTTCACTGAGTATTGGTGCAGTTGAAATCAGGGCCAGAATACGAATAAATGGCCAGAACCCCATACTTAATAACGTGAGCCACTGCCCGCTATCAATGTGAATCATCCAATGTTCATCGGGATGTTCGTTAGCAGCGTGCGCATATAATCCAGCAGCAGATTAAGCATCCACGGCCCTGCAACGATAATAGTGACGAACACCGCAAGAATTTTCGGGATAAACGATAGGGTCATTTCGTTTATCTGGGTCGCGGCCTGAAGCATACTGATCACCAGACCTGTCACCAGTGCCACCATCAATAACGGGGCTGCGAGCGCCAAAGCCACTTTCATGGCTTCGGTGCCCATCATCATGACCGACTCAGGAGTCATCTTTCCCCCCTCTAACTATAGAAACTTTGCGCAAGTGAGCCGACCAACAACTGCCAGCCATCCACCAACACAAACAGCATTAATTTAAAGGGCAGGGCGATAGTTGCCGGTGGCACCATCATCATCCCCAGCGCCATCAGTACGCTTGCGATAACCAGGTCGATAATCAAAAACGGAATGAAGACTGTAAAGCCAATCTGGAATGCGGTTTTCAGCTCGCTGGTCACGTATGCCGGCAACAATATGCGCATCGGAACCACTTCAGGCCCTTCCAGCGGCGGTGTATCTGCCAGGCGTGCAAACAGTGCCAGATCCGCTTCACGGGTTTGACGCAACATAAACTCACGCAGCGGCTTCGAACCTCGCTCGAGGGCTTCGTCCATCTGGATTTTGTTTTCACTAAATGGCTGGTAAGCGTCGGTATAAATTTTGTCGAATACCGGGGCCATAATGAAAAAGGTCAGAAACAGCGCAAGTCCCAACAATACCTGGTTGGGTGGTGCAGACGGTGTGCCCAATGCGCTACGCAGCAGGCCAAAAACAATGATGATGCGTGTGAAGCTTGTCATCATTAGTAGAATCGCCGGCAAAAATGTCAGCGAAGTAATAAATACCAGCGTCTGAACCGGCAACGACCAACTTTGGCCGCCGTTGGACATCGGCTGGCTGATAAGGCCGGGTAGTTGTGCAAAAGCGGCTGGCATGACTATCAACAGGCCAAGCAACGAGAAAGGAAGCCAACGTTTCATCAATCTTTCCCGTTACGTTTAAGCAGATTTTTCATCAGACTGTTTTTCATCAATTCGCGGAAATCAGCAGGTGCTGCTGGAGACACAGTTTCGCTCACTATCGCGGCGGGGAGCGTATGCAAATGAGTGATTTGCCCGGCAGTCACGCCGAGCACCAGACGCGCATCTTGCACGTCGACAATCACCACACGTTCACGCGGGCCAACGCTACAACTGGCGCTGACTTTCATCTCTTTGCTGGAGCCAGTTTTCGGCGTAAAGCCAAAACGTTTTGCCACCCAGGCCGCGAGTAAAATAAAAATGATAATCGCCGTTAACGCGCCGCTCACTTGCACCAACGGAGAGCCGGTGCTGGCAGTGGGTTGTGACTGAACAGTTGCCTGGGTTTTCATGGTGTTAGCGGCTCAAACGACGCATACGCTCAGATGGCGTGATAATGTCGGTGATACGAACACCGTATTTGTCAGCCACTACCACGACTTCGCCCTGAGCAATCAGATAACCGTTGATCAAAATATCCAGCGGTTCACCTGCTAAGCCATCCAGCGCTACCACTGAACCTTGCGACAAACGCAGCAGCTCTTTGATAGTCATACGGGTACGGCCCAGCTCCACAGTCAGTTTGACGGGGATGTCCATAATCAGGTCGATGTCTTGCATCGCGCCCGCTATGTCATTGCCTTCAAGCGCACGGAATACGCTGTCTGCGGTGCTTTTGTTGGTCGTAACTTTCTGTTCGTTTAACGCATCAGCCCACAGATCGTCCACGGAGCCGGCATTGTCGTCGGACGGTTGATTAATATCACTCATTTGGGCTGTTCCTCGTTCAGCGAATTCAGTATCGGGTTGATCAAATGTTCGACGCGCAAAGCGTACTGGCCGTTAAGCGTGCCGTACTGACTGGTCAGCACCGGAACACCATCAACGTGCGCCAGAATCCTGTCCGGTTTATCAATCGGCAACACGTCACCAGGTTTCAATTTTAAAATTTGCGACAGGCGCAGCGGGATGTCAGCGAAATTGGCAATTAGCTCAAGCTCAGAATGCTGAACCTGACGTACCAGGGTATCGCGCCAGCTTTGGTCTTCCTGACGGGAGTTTTCCAGCGGCGGATTCACCAGCAGCTCGCGCAAAGGCTCAATCATGCTAAACGGCAGGCAGATATTAAACTCGCCGGTCAGGTTGCCGATTTCCACATGGAATGGCGTATTCACCACGATGTCGTTTGGCGACGTCGTAATGTTGGTAAATTTCACCTGCATTTCGGAACGCACATACTCCACTTCCAGTGGATAAATGGCTTTCCACGCGTCGCTATAAGATTCCAGCGCCAGTTTCAACATGCGGTTAATCACGCGCTGCTCGGTATGGGTAAACTCCCGGCCTTCAACTTTAGTTGGGAAACGTCCGTCACCACCAAACAGGTTGTCCACGGCGATAAACACAAGGCTTGGGGAGAATACGAACAAACCTGTGCCGCGCAGCGGTTTCAGATGCATCAAGTTGAGGTTGGTAGGCACGGGCAAGTTACGGGCAAACTCGTGGTACGGCTGAATGCGGATAGCCCCGACGGTAATGTCCGGGCTGCGACGTAACAGGTTAAATAACCCCATACGGAATTGACGAGCAAAACGCTCGTTAATAATTTCCAGAGCCTGTAAGCGCTCGCGCACCACACGACGTTGGGTATTGGGGTCATAAGGACGAATGTCGGTTTCATTAACGACACTGGTCTTGGGTTCGTCGGAGTTGTCACTGTCGCCATTTAACAGTGCGTCAATTTCGGCCTGAGAAAGAATGCTGTCGCCCATGGGATTACCGCAAAATAAAGGCGGTATACAGCACATCGCTGACTGCCTGTTGAGGTTGTCCGGCGACCAGAGGCGGTGCCAGCGTATTCTTTATCGCTTCAACCAGTTTCTGTTTACCTTCATCGGTCGCAAGGGCTGCACTGTCCTGGCGGGAAAACAGCAGCAGTAGACGACTACGTACTTCTGGCAGGAATTCACTCAGACGTTGACGCGTGGCTTCATCTTTCAGGCGCAATGTGACACCGATATACAAGACGCGGTCAGCATCACCGAGGTTAACGGTGAAGGTGTCCAGTGCGAAAAATACCGGTGCTGGTGGTGGCTCTGGTGCCTTCGCCTGTGCGGCAGCAGGTTGCTGCTGCATACGCCAGTAGCTGTAACCAGCGGTAGCACACGCGGCAAGTGTAATCAGGACCAGTAATGGCATCCAGATGGAGCGCTTGCGGCTTTTTGGCAAAGCGTTGTCAGTCATAAAATGAATCTTTCCTGTATCGGTACTGCATATATACCCATCGCCCTTCAAGTTGCAGGGGTGTTGGCTGCTCTCATTCACCCGAATCACTTACACAAGTAAGCTCATCGGGATTCATTCGATTGCCGCCTACCTGCACCTTGAAGTAGCTTGGGTATCGGTTAATTATCGCGTGTCGGCGGGCGTTCAAAGGCCCGAAAACAGGTGATATTTGTTGTTACCTCTGACGTTTAGCTTAGGGAACGTGGCTCAGGCGAAAATATCCACCGCGTTATTACCCGACGCTAAACGTTGTACGCTGGCAGGAACTGCCAGCGAATCAGCATCACCCATTGATGGGAAAGTACCGCCCGATCGTGATGCTTGTTGCTGCTGTTGGCCTGATTGCTGTTGCTGCTGCCCGGCAGAACTTTCGCTACTGATACTGCTCTGCCCAAGCTGAATACCACTTTCTGCCAGCGCAATACGCAGGTTTGGTAAAGTCGCTTCAAGTGCTGCGCGAACGTGGCTGTGGGCTGAAACCATCTGCAATTGTGCCTGGTTGTCATCAAGCTTCATGCTGATTTGAATCTGGCCTAAGTCTTCAGGATGCAGACGTAGTTCGGCACTTTGCTGGCCCTGACGGGTAAATAATGTGATGTGCTGACTCACCGCCTGCTGCCACTCCTGGCTACCGAGTTGGGCGCTAATTTGTGGTGCGACCGGGACTGCGATTTGTGTGCTGGCAGGTGTGGCTATAGTTGCTGTGCTAAACGCAGGCGTTGCGAGTGTCGAGGCCGGGCTGGTGTTATTCGCTGCGGCGTCGCGACTGCTGTTTTCTGCGTTATTCAAGGTGAATGTTTTCGCATCAACCAGCGGCTCATTGCCAGACGGCGCGGTTTTCGCGCTCACCGGGTTATCCAGCGCCACCGCTTTATCGGCCACGGTTGCTGGCGTGCGGGCATCATTCGTTAAGGTTTTTTTTAGGTCACCCGCGCCGAGTAACGTATTCAGGCTGACGGAGGCATCACTATCCACTTCAGGCTGAACATTAAGGGTGCTCGCGGTGGGTGTTTGCTGTGGAAGCATGGCAAACAGGGCGCTCAACGCCTGCATATCGGCAGTGCTCAAAGACTGCGTTTGTTCCCGCTGCGCATCGACTTGCGCTGTTTTTTCTTCCACGCCGCTTTTCTTAACATTGGCGAGCAGGGTCGATAATGCTTCAGGCGTGTCGAGGTTATCTAACAGCGAGGCGAGCGTGGTTTTTTCATCGGCGGCTGGAGCGCCTTTACCGGTGACTTTATTGAGTGCGGCTTCGAGCGACACGGTTTTACCGTCTGCCAGTGAAAGTTCGCCAGGCAGGGCTTTGCCGAGCAGACTCAGGAAATCTTCGCTGAAACCTTTATCGCCTGCCGTAACGCCGACAGAAGCCGTTGTCGAAGTGGCGACATCTGGAGAAGTGATCATCAGGGGCTGCATAATCATTCTGCTTTCCTCAGTGTTGCCCGCTGGGCGTATTCATCCATCAGTTTTTGATCAAGCTTGTTCTCAGCCAACAGGACTTGCGCTGCTTTGCGCTGCTGTAATGTGCTCCAGGCCTGCAATCTCTTCTGCTTCTCTTGCCATACATTCAGCGCCTGAGTGACCTTTCCGTTCCACTGCATCAACTGTTGGCGATGCTGATCGATAGCTTTCTCAAGCGTTTGTATAAATTGCTGATAATTCTGCCAACGGTTACTGGCGATCCCCTGACTCATGCTGTCATTGAGACTGGAGCTGTACTCAAACTGATAGTTAATCAGCATGTTGAGCTGTTCTTCTGCCTGCTGGCAGCCGCGGCGCATTTCCCCTAAGCGTACTGCCGCATCTTCGACCTCTTTTTCGGCGAGATCATGAAGCGTATCGAGTGCTGTGCTTTGGTTCATCGTTTTCTCCTTGCGCGACTGATGCGTAATCGCTAGCTCCTCTATTGTGAGGGCGGGACGGGTTTTCGATGGGTGAAATAGGTCGGTTTTATAGGGCTAATTGTCGCTTTAGTGATTAGGCATGAGGAGCGGACGAATGTGCAGTATCGGAACTTTCGGCGGCAATGAGTTATGAGGAAAATTGAACTGGTGTATGATGATTATTCGTATCTAATTGAATTTATTGATATTCATTAGGTGAATGAAATGGCGAACAATATATACGTAAAAATTACCGGTTTGTCCCAAGGGGACATCTCTGCCGGATGTGGAACGTATGATTCATTAGGGAATAAATACCAGGCAAACCATAGGGACCAGATACTGGTATTACAACTTGATCATTTAATAACCAGAGAGCAAAAAGTCAATCACCATGCAATTAACTTTTTTAAACCAATAGATAAATCTTCCCCATTATTAGCGATGGCACTTGATTCTGATGAACGATTAGAGCTTATTTTTGACATGTATCGGACTTCACGTTTTGGCACACAAGAGCTTTTCTATACCGTTGAAGCGAGGAGAGCCACACTGAGTAAAATATCTATTGTTTACCCCCATTCTATTGATCATTCGGACAGGCAACCTGAAGAGATGATCTCTGTACTCTATCGAGATATTACCTGGAAACATCATTCTGCGGGAACTTCGGGTTACAGTATTTGGGATGAAAGGGCTTATTAAGATGAAAGAGAATGTTGTAGCCAGTAATGAATTTTGTGATATTACAAGGATAAAATTTAAAAAATGGGATGAGGTGGATTTTCTTTTGTGGTATCTATCAACAAAAATTGCAAAATTACAAGTTGGTTGGGATTATTTGTATGCTTACAAAGATGCTTATGTAGTCTTCAATAAAACTAAAATCATTAATAATGCGAACAATATAGGCATTCCTCCAGAATTACTGGGTGGGGTCGCATGGATTGAAGCAGGAGGTAAACCTGAGTCGATTAAAATACATGTTTATGAGAGTCGCAGGATGTTGAATTCAAAGATTTATCCCACATTTCAAGGGAAAACCTCATTCGGCTCTGTAGCGATGCAAATCGATGTTGCTGCACGAATGCTTGGGATTGATCCTGAAATGCTAACCACGAGAGATCAGTTGGAGTTATCTAATTGTCTATTGGAAGATGACTTTAATCTTAGACTGGCAGCAACGTATTTGAGAAATTTAATACTTTATGATTTTCCGGGCTGCGCGAGCCTGTATTTGACTGATGAACAATATATTATGGCAGGTGTCAGATACAATAGAGGTACTGAAAGAAAACTGGATGAATTCAGAAAAATTATTGCTAATAAAGTAGCTAGAGAAACAGATGAATATGATTTAATTTCATATGGCATGCGATTATTGGAGATTAAACCTCAGATAAGAAAATTATTAGGGATATAGCATGAAAAAATATATTGCTTGCGAACTCATCACTTCAATTATGTATTTTTTTATAGCTTACATAGTTCTTTCTATTTGTTCAGCTAATAAATATGAGTGGATGCTGAATGAAGGTGAGGGGATTTGTGGTATTCCACGTCAGGCTTTTGATGTAAGAATAATGCAGGCTGTAATATCGTTTTTTTATTAATCGTACCACTGGTGATAAGGTTAATAAAAAATATATATTATCAAGAATATTGCAGGCTGTATTTCACAATAACGATGCTATCAGTGACGCTGATATATGGTTGATGGTTATTCTTTGGCCGTTACTATTGGTGTTAGTAAACATGATAAGGGTGGAATCCGTTACACCACCCTTTACCATCAAACACCCGGGAAAATAATTTCCAGTGACTGGCAAGCCTCTTCCCAACCGCTGCGCTCGAAAATCCCTTGCTGCAAAAACGCTTCCAGTTGCGGCCATAGCACAATCGCTTTATCAAGCTGCGGGTCGCTGCCTTTGGCATAAGCCCCGACGCTGACTAAATCGCGGTTGCGCTGGAAACTGGATAACAGCTGTTTGAAATGGCGTACGCGTGCGTAATGCTTCTCGGTAATTAATGACGTCATGGCGCGGCTGATTGACGCTTCAATGTCGATTGCCGGGTAGTGACCGCCTTCGGCCAGACGGCGCGATAACACAATGTGGCCGTCAAGAATGGCGCGAGCGGAATCGGCAATCGGATCTTGTTGATCGTCACCCTCGGTCAAAACGGTATAAAACGCGGTAATCGAACCGCCGCCAGAAATACCGTTACCCGCACGTTCAACCAGCGCAGGCAGCTTGGCAAACACCGACGGTGGGTAACCTTTGGTTGCAGGCGGCTCGCCAATCGCCAGAGCAATTTCACGTTGCGCCATCGCATAACGGGTTAGGGAGTCCATAATCAGCAACACATGCTGGCCACGGTCGCGGAAATCTTCGGCGATGCGCGTGGCGTAAGCGGCACCCTGCATACGCAATAACGGAGAAACATCCGCTGGCGCGGCAATGACTACCGAGCGAGCACGGCCCTCAGGGCCAAGAATGTTCTCGATAAAATCTTTAACTTCGCGGCCACGCTCGCCAATCAAACCCACCACGATGACATCGGCCTGGGTATAACGTGCCATCATGCCCAACAACACGCTTTTCCCGACGCCGGAACCGGCGAACAGGCCCATACGCTGCCCGCGCCCGACCGTCAGCAGGGCGTTAATCGGACGTACGCCGACATCCAGAACGTGTTCGATGGGGGTTCGTTGCAACGGGTTAAACGGTGCCGCACCCAGCGCACCCATGGTAGTGGTTTCTGGCGCGGGAAGGCTGTCGAGAGGACGCCCGCTGCCGTCGAGCACGCGGCCCAGTAATGCCGGACCGAGGGGTAACTGTTTGCCGCTGTGTAAACCGCCGTCGCTGGTGGCGCGGGCATAAACACGCGCGCCCGGCAAAATGCCTTCGACTTCCTCAAGCGGCATCAGGAAGAGTCTTTGTCCGTTAAAACCGACCACTTCACATTCAATATCGCGGGAATGTTGTTCGATAATGCAGGTTGCACCAAGCGGTAATTGCAGACCAGTGGCTTCCAGTACCAGACCGGTTGCGCGAGTCAAACGACCATAACGACGCACGGTCGGCAGTTGAGACATTTTCGCCTCAAAAGTATCGAGCGAATTGAGCCAGCGAGTCAGACGCGCAGTCATCACAACACTCCTGGCGCTGCAAGGCGGCAGAGTTCTTGCCAGCGCGTTGCAACGCTAGCGTCGAGGTCACCTTCATCGGCGGAGACTTTGCACCCGCCCTGATGCAGACTTGGGTCCCCACGCAAGCGCCAGCCATGCAGGCTGAGGGTTGCGCCCAACATCTCTTCAACACGTTGCAAATCATCCGGGTGAACACGCAACTGTGGTTTGCCGCTGAATAATGGTTCTTGCTGCAAAAGCGACTGAATCTGCTTAATCAGCGCATTGTTATCAATGCCTTTGGTTTCGCCGATAACCTGGCGAGCCGCTTCCAGCGCCATCTGCATCAAACGTGAAGCGATTACGCTGTCGAGTGCGTCAAGCGTGTACTGGAACTCGCTCACCAGTTGCTGCATTCGCGCATGTACCGGCGCCTGTTGCTGCTTAGCCTCAGCAAGACCTTGTTCAAATCCTTGCTGAAAACCTGTTTTACGACCCTCTTCCACGCCAATTTTTTGCCCTTCGGCATAGCCCAGTTGATGGCCTTGCTCATGAGCCTGCATCTGCATTTGAGCAAGTTGTTGCTGTAAATCAGGTACGCTTTCCTGAGCCTGGTCAGGCTCATCGCCATCCGATTCCGACTGGAACATCGGCTCGAAGGTCTGTGATGGTGGGGCCAGGTCGTCTGGTGTCCAGATTTTCCATGGCAGCGAGTTAGACATAAGTATCCTCGCTGGTGCCAATTACCATCTCGCCGGTTTCTGCCAGGCGACGAACAATAAGCAGAATGGCTTTCTGTTCGTTTTCCACTTGCGACAGGCGCACCGGGCCACGGTTGGAGAGGTCATCGCGCAGAATATCTGCTGCACGCTGCGACATGTTGCGCAGGAATTTCTCGCGCAGCGGTTGCTCGGCACCTTTGAGGGCGATAAGCAGCGATTCGGATTCCACTTCCTGCAACAGGCGCTGGATACTGCGATCGTCCACTTCGACCAGGTTTTCGAACAGGAACATTTCGTCGATAATTTTCTGTGCCAGTTCGCCGTCGAAGTCGCGAACAGCGGAGATAACCGCTTCTTCCTGCTGCGTTTTCATCAGGTTGATAATTTCTGCTGCCGTTCTCACGCCGCCCATTTTGCTGCGTTTGAGGTTCTGGCCATCGAGCAAGTTGTTAAGCACTTCGGTCAACTCTGCCAGGGCCGCAGGCTGCACGCCGCCGAAGGTGGCGATACGCAGCATCACATCGTGGCGTAGACGTTCGTCGAACAGAGCCAGAATATCGGCCGCCTGAGCGCGTTTGAGATGAACCAAAATCGTGGCGATGATCTGCGGGTGCTCGTCGCGAATAAGGTCGGCGGCACTCTGTGGTTCCATAAAGTTGAGCGTTTCCATACCCGAGGTGGTTTCGCGGGTTTCCAGAATATCTTCCAGCAGGCTGGAAGCACGCTCTTCACCCAATGCTTTGATCAACACAGAGCGCAGGTAGTCGTTGGCGTTAATCGACAGCGCCGCATATTGCTCGGCTTCTTGTTCAAATTCAGCCAACACCTCGGTCAGCTGTTTGTTGGAAATCTGGCGAATGCTGGCCATGGCCGCACTAAGATGCTGGACTTCACGTGGACTAAGGTGCTTGAACACCTCTGCCGCACGGTCTTCGCCAATGGTCATCAACAGAATTGCGCTTTTCTCTGTTCCGCTAATACTCATAGTTCGTTACTCATCCATTGGCGTATCACCAGCGCAACGACGCGCGGATCGTTATCAGACATCTCGCGAATACGCTGGCTCATCACTTCAGCGCTCAGTTTTTGATTCACTTTGCGTTGCTGCTGCTGTTCGTCTTTCGTCAGACGAACTGAAACTGCATCTTCCTCTTCCGCACGCTGGCGTTGTGCTGCCACCTGCGTTTGTTGCACCTCAACCTTACGTTGAATAAGTGGGCGCACCAGTTTGCGCCAAAGCAGCCAGGCAACAATCAGCACCACCAACCAACGGCCTGCGGACATCAACATTTCGAAGAAGGCTTGTTGCTTCCAGAACGGCAGCTCAAGGCTGGTTTCTTCTGTTGCACTAAATGGTGAGTTCACAACATTGAGCGTATCGCCACGTGTATCGGAATAGCCCATCGCTTCACGCGTCAGGTTCTCAATTTGCTTCATCTGCTCGGCGGTCAACGGCAGCGGTTTGCCATCGGTCAGCTGGCGGTAATTCACGACGACTGCGACAGACAGGCGTTGAATATCACCGACGTTCAGCTTGGTATGCAAAATAGTGCGGTCAACTTCGTAGTTGGTTGTTTCATCGCGCTGAGTATTGCTTGAGCCGGTTGGGGTAGACCCACCCATCGACGTCGTTTGATTTTGTTGAGGTGCATTTGCCGCATTGTTTTGTGGTGCGTTGGCAATAGGGGCATTGTTCGGCGGAGCCGGTTGGTTTGAAAGAGCACCCGGAACACCACCTGGGTTACGGCCATTAACCTGCTCACTTTGGTTTAGCTGGCGTGAACGCACGGCGGCCTGAGAAGGATCGCTATTCGGGCGATACTGCTCTTCAGTTTTTTCTTTATTGGCGAAATCTATCTGGGCGGTGACCTGAGCATGGACATTCCCGCTACCCACGATAGGTGCAAGGATTGATTCGATACGACGCTGGAAGCGGCTTTCAACATCCATCGCATATTTCAGCTGAGCATCGTTTAAATCGCGGCCTGCGGTATTGGACTGCGTGAGCAGATGCCCGCCTTGATCAACAAGCGTTACATTACCTGGTGGCAGCCCTGCAACAGCGCTGGAAACCATATGGACAACGGCGCTGATTTGCCCTTCATCTAAAGCGCGGCCAGGTTCGAGGCTGAGCGTTACGGAAGCAGAAGGGGATTTTTGCTCGCGAACAAAGAGAGACGGTTTTGGCATGGCGAGATGCACACGCGCATTTTTTACCGGGCCGAGTGTTTCGATTGTTCGCGCCAGTTCACCTTCCAGTGCACGCTGGTAGTTCACTTGCTCGCTAAATTGGCTAATACCAAATTTTTCCTGGTCCAGCAGCTCAAAGCCGACTGCGCCACCTTTCGGCAACCCTTGTTGGGCGAGGCGCAGACGCAGGTCGTAGACTTTATCGGCTGGAACTTCAATGACACTACCGTTATCGGAGAAGCGGTAAGGCACATTCATTTGGGTCAGTTGCGTGACGATGGCGCCGCCGTCCTGATCGGCCAGATTGCTGTATAGCACTTTGTAATCAGGTGTTTTGGCCCACAGTACCAGCGCGATAATAACGGCGATCGCCGCCGCACCTGCGACCATCAGTGGGATTTTAGGATTCGCGCGAACGCGGGTCAGCCACTCCTGGGGTTTGTTTTGTGACGTTTGTGCCTGGTCCGCTGCGGTCATTGAGCACCTCGCAGCTGAACATAGACATCATTTTTACTATAAAGAGTGAACAAAACGAGCTCCCACAACAAAAGTTCCACATAGATGGCACCGTCATTATTTTCTTTCTCAAAACTTTCGATGGCTGAATTAGCTCTATTTATTGACGCTAATTACCGCCTTTGTCCTATTGACAAGGTGTTAATCTTGCCGCGTTAAAAATCATTGGGACAGGGAAATGGCAATTCAGGGCATTGAAGGCGTTCTTCAGCAGTTGCAGGCAACCGCGCTGTCGGCGGGGAATCCGGTTCAGAATAACGAACCTAAAGTGAGTTTTGCCGGTGAGTTGCAGGCAGCACTTGGTCGCATCAGCGAAACACAAACCGCTGCGCGTACCCAGGCTGAAAAATTTGCCCTGGGAACCCCCGGTGTTGCGCTAAATGATGTGATGGTCGATCTGCAAAAATCGTCAGTTTCGTTACAAATGGGGATTCAGGTGCGTAACAAGATTGTGTCGGCCTACCAGGAAGTGATGAACATGCAAGTTTAGTTGCTTGATCTATATTATTTTTTTGTCATTTATTCCAAAAGTTACTAAAATGTAATAAATGGCTTGCTGCTTCCTGGTTCCATTTACATAATCCGCGACAGTTTATAGGGGGGTATTGTGGCAACTGTTTATTATTTTATGCTTCTGGCGTCAGGTTATACGAGTAATGTTTCATGGAACGTGACCCCCATGCCTGGCATGGAAGTGTGCGAACTCACCTTAAAAGAGGTGATGAAGGGAATTCCTGATAGAAGTTACGGTACTGTCCAGGCCCCATCTGCTGGAAAATGTATAGAAGTTCAGAAGTAAGCAAGATTATTAAAATGATTCTAAAGGCTGACAATCGTCGGCCTTTTCCTATTTAGCCTGCTATCCATCAAACGCTTCTACTGTCAGAGAGCGTGCCGTGGTCAGATACTGACCGAGAAGGGGAATTTGAGTCCGCCTAAAGTTGTGGAATATGAGCCTCTTAAAACATGTTTTCCGATGCTGGGTATTGCGCTAGTTAATTAAATGGCTAACGTTTCGGGCTTTTCGATAATAACCATTTTATTGCTGGAAATGACCGTGCTATTAGACGGAACGCTTTTTAAAACCAGCGTACCTACGCCAATTGTCACGTTGTCGCCAATTTCTATATCATCGCCAATGATGCAGGAATGGGCGCCCATATTGACGTTGTTTCCTACTTTAAATTTGATGTCGACACCATTTTTATTGCTGCCAAGCGTGCAGAATTGCCTGATAGTAAACCCTTCTCCAATCACACAACTCCTATTGATAATCATTGAGTTACCGTGCCATATCTTAAAGCCCTTGCCAATTTTCAAATGGTAAGACAGCTCTACCCCAAACAGGCCTTCATTAATAACTCGGTTGAGTATCACAAACATCAGCGAAATCGGGTAAAGAGCCTTTGTTTTGGCATGAATAGTGGCCATTCTAAAAATTAAAATAATGAGCTTAGATTTGGCTGTGTTGATTTTTAAGTCATGTTTTAATGTGGAAAAGAAATCACGCATGGCGATATTCCTTTTAAGATTTATAAGAATAATCTTAATTCATAATCTGCAACTCGCCATTGAGTCTGGTAAAAGATTTGCTGTGCCAGGGCTTGAACAGCCCGTCTTAATTTCCTTCGATTAGTTGCAAGCTACTGAAACACTGGCGGGCTAAGTGCTTTAATGCGAAAATTATTTTTTCTCCGCAGTCGGGATAGATGATGAAGAAGATTGCATTATTGACAGTGTTGCTGGCGTTAAGCGGCTGTGTGCAGGTTGATAATTACCGCGAAGTGGTTAAAACCCCAGCGCCTGCAGGACTGGCTGGTTACTGGCAGTCACAAGGCCCACAAAGTGAGATGGTGAGCCCGGAAGCGATCGCGACTCTTGTGGTCACACCGCAAGGGGATACGCTCGATTGCCGCCAGTGGCAGCGCGTGCTTGCTCTGCCAGGTAAACTGACTGTGCGTTCAGATGACTGGTATAACGTGACCAACAAACGCGATGTTTATAGCGTTGAGCGTGAAGGCGATACGCTGGAATATGCCGGTATGACCCTGAAACGTGTTGATCGTCCGACGCAAGAATGTGCTGATTATTTGCAGAAGAACCCGCTGGATAGCAAATTACCGTAAGTGATGATTCCCTCTCCTTTAACTGGAGAGGGAAGTTTCAGTCAATCTATAACACTTCTTCCATTACCCACACGCTGACGCTTCCGCCGTTGCAGGAAAATGTCGCACTACCTTTTTCATCGGTGGTGACGGTTTCTTCACGGTTGCCCAGATAATCCCGCCAGTTTTTGCTGCCGTAATTATCGCCAAGCGTAATAGTCTTCTCACCCTCATCACCGTTTGATAACACCACCACGCAACCTGGATTTTCATCGGTGCCGCTGCGGCTAAAGGCGATGCAATTAGGGTGATCAAACCATAGCGTTTGCACGCCGTGGGCGAAGCGCTCACGGGCATGAATTAAATCATCCAACTGCTCAATTATCGGCATGTCGATGTGGTAAGTTTCGCCATCGCCACCCTCATCGTCGTAACTTGCCCCAAATAAATCGGGATAAAACACGCTTGGCACACCGTTTTCACGCAGCAAAATCAGCGCATAAGCTAAGGGTTTGAACCACGGTTCTACAGGGGCTTCGAGGGATTGCAGTGGTTGCGTGTCATGGTTGGCAACGAGAGTGACGGCGTGGAAAGGGTCGGCTTCAACCAGCGTGCCGGTGAAAATCTGGCTCATGTCGTAATCACGACCTTGTTTTGACGCTTCGTGGAATTTCATTTGCAACGGGGCATCAAATAACATCGTTTTGCCATCGACCTGCGCGATATATTCCTGAAGTTTATCGACTTCATGGGACCAGTATTCAGCAACAATAAACAGCGGTTGTTCAGCCACTTCCTGAACATGTTCAATCCACTCTTTGTAGAACCACGCCGGAATGTGTTTGACCGCATCGAGGCGGAAGCCGTTACAACCCGTTTCTTCCATTACCCAGCGCGCCCAGTACTTCAACTCTTCTGTTACGGCGTGATTGCGAAAATCGATATTCTCGCCCATTAGATAGTCGAAATTGCCGAGCTCATCATCAACCTGGTCGTTCCAGCCTTCACCGGTGTAATCATTGATTATCTTGAAAATACCGTCTTCGTTAGGGTTTTCGATGTGGTCAACGCCACTAAAGCATTTGTAATCCCAGATAAATTTCGAGTATTGACCGGCACGGGCAGGGAAGGTGTAACGCGTCCAGGCTTCGCATTCGATAACTTCGTCGTCTATTTCATTACGGTTTTCTTGGTTGACGCGATTGACCTGAATGCGCTCTTTCTCATCAGCGCCCATTTTATGGTTAACCACCACATCAAGCAGCACTGCGATATCGTTTTCTTTTAGGGCTTTTATTGCTGCCAGCAATTGCGCTTTATCGCCGTATTTGGTCGCCACCGATCCTTTTTGGTCGAATTCACCGAGATCAAAAAGATCGTAACAGTCATATCCCACCGAATAGCCACCGGAACTGCCTTTATAAGCCGGTGGCAGCCAGACCATATTGACGCCGATATCATTGAGCGTTGCCGCGCGTTCGGCGACTTCTGCCCACAACTGACCCCCACCGGGGTAATACCAATGGAAAAATTGCAATAAGGTTGGGTTTTTCATCGAGTCCACGCTCCAGGAGTCATTTAGCTGACCACTGGAGTATGGAAGATTTTAGGATGATTAGCGGATTAGTTATTGAATGCTTTGCAGTGTGAGGCAAAATTATTGTGGTGCATCAGGTACCAGTAACTGGCCTGATAACCTTCCATACGTGTGGTTCAGGGTTTGCTGGCGCGATGACTGGCCGATTAACGAACTCAGTTCGTCCAGGCGCTGCTGTAACAGGTTTTTTAGCGCCTGCTCATTTTCCAGAATTTGCTCTAGTTTTTGCTGCAACATATCCTGCACGCTTTTCGCCGTCCCTGGTGGAATAGGGTTGGCGTTAAGCGTCTCAATGCCTTGCAGGTAAGCAACTTCCTGTTCCAGCAATAAATCCCACTCGCCACGTTGTGCCAGTTCCAGCAACGACTGGCTTAACAGCACAACGTTCTGCCAGCGGCTGATCAGTTCTACATACGGCGACATTAGGCAGGCTCCCGCGCAGCATTCAGAGGTGAGATTTGCTTCCAGGCATCCGCAATATTGGTTAATAGCCCTTCCACTTCTTCAATGATGGCTACATCATTTCGCAGATTGGCCAGCATCAGACGGCGAATCATATAGTCATACAGCGACGATAAATTCTCTGCGATTTCGCCACCTTGTTCGTTATCCAGACCCGCTTTCAGGCCGTTATCGATAATGTTGATAGCTTTACTCAGTGCTTCCCCTTTCGCGGCCAGCTCTCCTTGCTGCATAAACAAGCGAGCTCTGACCAAAGCGCTTAATGCTCCATCAAAAAGCATCACAATCAGTTGATGAGGACTCGCGCTCATGACGGCGCTTTCCACACCAATCTGAGCATATGCTTGTATACCCCGCGCGCTGTACATAATTACCCCTTGTTATCAGGAACTGCTGGATGAGAATTGTTGAGTCAGATAATTGCTGGTGTTGTTCAGCTTGCTCATCATGGTATCGAGTTGCGTAAACTGAGCTTTGTATCGGGCAATGGTGTCGTCAATGCTGGAGCTGGTTGCCAGGTATTGTTTCGTCAGGCTTTTTAGCGTGGCGTTGATGCTGTCAGTGGCGCTGTCGATGATACCGTCGTCTGCCAGATAGTCTTTTACCAGGCTGGCAGTAGTGGTGGTTATGCCGGTAGTTTTGCCGTCGCCGACCAGTAATTTTTGCGTATCAACTGAGTTAGTGGTTAATGCTGTTTTCAGCTTATCGTCGTCAATTTTCAGCTTGCCGGTCGTTGGGTCCTGGGCAATGCCAATTTGCGATAGGGTACTGAATTTTGAACCGGTGTCGCCCGTCGTAAACTGGCCACGAATTCCGGTCTGAATCGTGCGCACTACGCTGTCGCCCAGCAATACACCATTGCCCGCGCTTTGGTCGGCACCCGCATCTACCGCACTGTATTTCGTCAGGGAACTGAAAGTGTCCAGCATTGAGTTGTAGGCATCAACCCAGGTCTTAATTGCCGCGGTAGCTTTATCATTGCTTTTGGTAACAGTAACGATGGCGTTGGTGACTTCTTTGCTCAGAGTCAGAGTGACGCCTTCTGGCGTGTCTTTAACGGTATTGCTGCCGCTCTCTACTTCGATATTATTGATAGTGAGCAGGGCATTTTGAGGTGCAATAGTTTGCGTTAAATTGCCCGTTTTAGTTTTTGAATCATAGCCGAGCAGATCGTTGAGTTCGCTGTCACCATTGACGCTAATCGTCATCGCGTTATCTACACCGGTTTCAGTCGATGAAATAACTAACTGGAATTCACCACTTTTATTCTTAATAACGCTGGCAGAAACACCACCATCGGCGGCGTTAATCGCATCACGAATACCATTAAGTGAGGTCTGATCGTCGGTAAGTTTGATTTCCAGCGGTTCTTTACGACCCGGCTGGTTGATGACCAGCGTGCGGTCGGTCGATGAAACGGTGCTTTGTTTATCTGTCGCGCTCTTAGCACCACCCGTTGCCAGCGATTGTGCTTGCGCCAGTTGCGTTACGCTAATGGTGTATTTGCCTGCAGCGGCACCCGCGCCAGTGCTAACGCCTAAATCAGTGGTACTACTAACGGCTGTGCTGCTTTTGAAAAGGGTAGCGTCATTCAGTGCGGTATTCGCGGTCTGGAATTTTTCAATTGCGCTTTTAAGCGTGCCATAAGCCGTTAGTTTTGAGCTGTAGCTGGACTGCTGCGCGGTAATCGGTGTCAGTCGACCTTTTTCCGCCGTGCTGAGGTTAGCCAATAAAGTATCCAACGGCAGGTTGGATCCGACCCCTAATGAAGAAACGCTAGCCATTATTATTCCCTTTTCATTACTAACAATTATTCACAGTGGTATCGGCAACGAGAGCACAAAGTTTAATGATATTTGCAGCTATTTAATGGGGGGAATAATGAAGGCGTTGCGGGTTATTTCTGCGGCTAGTTAAAAAGTGAAATATTTCTAAAGTTCGAAAATAGTGTGCCGATACATGGGTAGACGGCGAGAAACCGTGGGCAACAGCCCAACCACAAAATGTGAATTGATAAGGATAAAATCATGGCACAAGTTATCAACACTAACAGCCTGTCGCTGTTGACCCAAAACAACCTGAACAAATCTCAATCTTCTCTGGGCACTGCTATCGAGCGTCTGTCTTCCGGTCTGCGTATTAACAGCGCCAAAGACGATGCAGCGGGCCAGGCAATTGCTAACCGCTTCACTGCAAACATCAAAGGTTTGACTCAGGCTTCCCGTAACGCCAACGACGGTATCTCCATCGCGCAGACTACTGAAGGCGCGTTGTCTGAAATCAACAACAACTTGCAGCGTGTGCGTGAACTGTCTGTGCAGGCAACTAACGGGACTAACTCTGGTTCAGATCTGGAGTCAATTCAGGCTGAAATCACCCAGCGTTTGGGCGAGATTGACCGCGTTTCCGGTCAAACTCAGTTCAACGGTGTGAAAGTTCTGGCTGCTGACAGCTCTATGAAAATTCAGGTTGGTGCTAACGATGGCGAAACCATTGACATTGATTTAAAGGAAATAACTTCCAAGACTCTTGGTCTGGACAAGCTTGATGTATCTAATCAGATCAGCAGCAAAGATCTAAAAGGGGTAACAGAACTGTCAGCTAAGGTTGATCCAGTAAATACACCTGCAGTAAATGTTAACCTACAATTCCCACCGAAAGCTGCTAGCGGTACTCTGGAAGTTCTTACTTCTGCAACAGATACGACCAAAGAAGGTTCTCTGGCTGTAAAAGTGGGAACCGATTACTATGCCGCAATTTACGATGCGGATACTAATACAGTTTCCTTCGATACTTCTTCTACTGTTATTGCTGGTGCAGCAGGTACCGCTGCTACAGGTACCACTTTTGTTAATAATGGCACGGTTGTTAAGCTAGATGATATTGCTTCGTCAACTCAGAAAAATACAGCTGACGCTGCCGACTATCAGGTATTCCGTAAGGATGACGATGGTACATTCCTTATTACTGATGGTACTAAATCGTGGAGCGCTGCATCTGCGACAATCGATCTTGCTTCTGGCGCTGTAACTTTAGGTGCAGCAGACAGCACCCCTAATACTACAGGTGGGCCGGGTTACACTGCTGTATCTGAAAACAATGTACTGAAAATCCCTGGTTCTACAACGACAGGCAAAGATGCTGTCAAAGCTGACCTGACATCTGTAAATACATCATTGAAAGGTACCAATGAACTAATGGCTCGCGAAGTCAAAGGTGCAGATGGAAAAGCTTCTACTCAGTATCTCATCAAGAATACTGATACAGATGGTAAAGTCTCCTATTACAAAGCGGATGCAGATAAGGATAGCGGTGTCGTCACTGCTGGCGAAGAAGCTGTTGTTGATCCATTGAGTTCAATTGACAAAGCGTTGCAACAGGTTGATACACTGCGTAGCTCCCTCGGTGCGGTACAGAACCGTTTCGATTCTACCATCACTAACTTGGGTAATACCCTGGGCAACCTGACCTCTGCTCGTAGCCGTATCGAAGATGCTGACTATGCTACTGAAGTTTCCAACATGTCCCGCGCGCAGATCCTGCAGCAGGCTGGTACTTCTGTGCTGGCACAGGCTAACCAGGTTCCGCAGGGCGTGCTGTCTCTGCTGCGTTAATTCGCCAAAACCTGACCAAACCCCGCGCTTGCGGGGTTTTTTCTTTATGCTTGTTACCCATAACCCCCAAATAACCCCTCATTTCACCCACTATTCTTGCGATTAAAAACCCTCCAGAAACGGATAATCATGCCGATAACTCAACTAACGCAGGGCTGTTTATCGTGAATTCACTGTATACCGCTGAAGGTGTGATGGATAAACACTCGCTGTGGCAGCGTTATGTACCGCTGGTGCGTCACGAAGCATTGCGCCTGCAGGTACGTCTGCCCGCGAGTGTGGAGCTTGACGACCTGCTACAGGCGGGCGGCATCGGGTTGTTAAACGCAGTGGACCGTTATGATGCCCTGCAAGGAACGGCATTTACTACCTACGCGGTGCAGCGCATCCGTGGGGCGATGCTTGATGAGTTGCGCAGCCGTGACTGGGTGCCCCGCAGCGTCAGGCGTAATGCCCGCGGCGTTGCGCAGGCAATTGGTCAACTGGAGCAAGAGCTGGGCCGTAATGCTACCGAAACAGAAGTGGCAGACCGGTTGGATATCCCGCTCAACGAATACCGTCAGATGTTGCTCGACACCAATAACAGCCAACTCTTCTCTTATGACGAGTGGCGTGAAGAGCATGGCGATAGTATCGAACTGATTACTGAAGAGCATCAGCAGGCAAACCCGCTTCAACAACTGTTGGAAGGGAATTTGCGTGAACGTGTGATGGGCGCAATTGATGCGTTACCCGATCGCGAAAAGATGGTGTTGACTCTTTACTACCAGGAAGAGCTGAATCTGAAAGAGATTGGCGCTGTGCTGGAAGTGGGGGAGTCGCGCGTGAGTCAGTTGCACAGCCAGGCGATTAAACGTTTACGCACTAAGCTCGGTAAGTTGTAAATGCCCGTCATACTTCAAGTTGCATCTTTGTAGGCAGCGTTCACCCGCCCGAATCACTTACTGATGTAAGTTTATCGGGACTTGTTCTCTTGCCGTAGCGGTGCGACTCGAATTATTTGGGTATTTGGCGAGATAATCGGGATTACATAATGACGGTGCAGCAATTAAAAAAACGGCCATTAAGCCGTTATTTGAAAGATTTTAAACACACACAAACGCATTGTGCGCAGTGCGCAAAATTGCTCGACAGAATCACGCTTACGCGTGGGGGTGAAATTGTCAGCAAAACTGCCATTGCTCAACTTGATACCTTAATAGATGAAAATGGCTGGCAGGCTGAACGCCAGTCCTGGGCAGCACTGTGCCGTTTTTGCGGTGATTTGTATTGCAAAGAGCAGCAACACTATTTCGATATCATTGGCTTTAAAGAATACCTGTTCGAGCAAACTGAGATGAGCCACGGCACTATCCGCGAATATGTGGTGCGCCTGCGTCGTCTGGGGAATCATTTTGCCCTACAAAACATCCCATCTCCCACTTCAACTAAGGCCTTCTTCGACGATTCCCTGGAAGAATGGTTACCGCCAACCAGCACCAACAATTACCGTATTGCACTGCGCAAGTACGGGCAGTTCCAGACCCTGAACCAAAATACCCTTGCCCATTTCCAGGAAAATAAATCAACTTCTGATCATTACCCAAAAGATTTCATGTTGCAGGAAGGCGGCAAGCGAGTGAATCCCGATGAGCTTACTGTAGTAAGTGATTCGGGTGAAATAGAGCAGCCAACGCACCTGCAACTTGAAAGATAAAGGTATATATTAAAATGGCATAACTTGTAGCGTAGTGGTTTTGATTGATTATATTAAGTCGTTACACTACATCAAATTATCGACATTCGGGGTATCTATGAAATTAGCAATGGTAGGGCGTCAGGCGCTGATGGGCGTGCTGGCTGTGGCAATGGTAGCTGGCGCGAGTGTGCAGACGTTTGCGGCGGAAAACTTACTCAATAAAGTTAAAGAACGCGGCACATTGCTGGTTGGCCTGGAAGGGACTTACCCTCCGTTTAGCTTCCAGGGTGATGATGGCAAACTGACCGGTTTTGAAGTGGAATTTGCAGAACAACTGGCACAGCACCTGGGCGTGAAAGCCGCGCTTAAGCCGACTAAATGGGACGGCATGCTGGCGTCACTGGACTCCAAACGCATCGATGTGGTGATTAATCAGGTCACAATTTCCGATGTGCGTAAGCAAAAATATGATTTCTCCACGCCATACACCGTTTCTGGTATTCAGGCGCTGGTGAAAAAAGGTAATGAAGGCAGCATTACTGGGCCTGAGTCGCTGAAAGGTAAGAAAGTGGGTGTTGGCCTTGGGACAAACTACGAAGAGTGGTTGCGTGCCAATGTGCAGGGCGTTGATATCCGTACTTACGATGATGACCCAACTAAGTATCAGGATCTGCGCGTAGGTCGTATCGATGCCATTCTGGTTGACCGCTTGGCGGCACTGGATCTGGTGAAGAAAACTAAAGATACCCTGGCAGTAGCTGGCGCTCCATTCTCTCGTCAGGAAGCGGGTGTTGCCGTGCGTAAAGGCAACGAAGACCTGGTTGAAGCAATCAACAAAGGTATCGCTGAAATGCAGAAAGATGGTTCTTTAGCGAAGCTTTCCGAGAAGTGGTTTGGTGCTGACGTGACTAAGTAGTTTCCGAAAGCCTGAAAAAAGGTGCTGATTTCAGCACCTTTTTTTATTTGCATTTGCGGGCATTCGGCCAGGCTCGTGCATAATGAAGAGATATGAATTTTTAATAAGTGTATGGAGTTGCTCATGTCACTGCACAATCTGACGCGTTTCCCGCGTCTGGAATTTATCGGCGCCCCGACGCCACTCGAATATTTGCCGCGTTTTTCTGACTATCTCGGCCGTGAAATCTACATCAAGCGTGACGACACAACCCCTATGGCGATGGGCGGGAATAAGTTGCGTAAACTTGAGTTTCTGGCGGCTGACGCATTACGTGAAGGGGCTGACACGCTGGTCACCGCAGGGGCAATTCAGTCGAATCACGTTCGCCAAACTGCAGCGGTTGCTGCAAAGCTCGGCCTGAAATGTGTCGCTTTGCTGGAAAACCCGATTGGTACACAGGCAGAAAACTATCTCACCAATGGCAACCGTTTGATGCTCGACCTGTTTGATGTCGAAATCGAAATGTGTGATGCGTTGCATTCGCCAGACCAACAACTCGAAGAAATAGCCGTTCGTCTTGAAGCACAGGGTTTTCGCCCGTACGTGATTCCGGTCGGTGGCTCTAATGCATTGGGTGCGCTGGGTTATGTGGAAAGCGCGCTGGAAATCGCCCAGCAGTGCGAAGGTGCGGTGAGCGTATCATCTGTTGTTGTTGCGTCCGGAAGTGCCGGGACTCATGCAGGACTTGCGGTAGGGCTTGAACAGCTTATGCCGGATGTTGATTTAATTGGCGTTACCGTGTCGCGCACCATTGCTCAGCAATTACCGAAAGTGGAAGCATTGCAGCAGGCAGTCGCGCAGTCGCTTAGTGTCAGCGCAAACAATCCGATTAAACTTTGGGATGACTACTTCGCTCCGGGCTACGGCACGCCGAACGAAGAAGGGCTTGAGGCGATTAAAATTCTCGCCCGCCTGGAAGGGATACTGCTCGATCCGGTTTACACTGGCAAAGCGATGGCGGGGTTGATAGACGGCGTTGCCCAGAAGCGTTTTAAAGACGAAGGCCCGATTATTTTTATTCATACCGGTGGGGCGCCAGCGTTGTTTGCTTACCATCCGCATATTTAGAAAAACAGGGTATCTATGCAAGAAAGTATTCAACTGGTGCTGGATTCAGCGCCATTTCTGCTCAAAGGTGCGGTGTTCACGCTGCAACTCAGCATCGGCGGTATGTTCTTTGGGCTGATTCTCGGTTTTTTACTGGCGCTGATGCGCTTGTCGCGATTCTGGCCATTTTCACTGCTCTCACGTTTCTATGTGTCGATTTTTCGTGGTACGCCGTTAATCGCGCAGCTGTTTATGATCTATTACGGCCTGCCGCAGTTTGGTATTGAGCTTGATCCTATTCCGGCTGCAATGATTGGTTTGTCGTTGAATATGGCGGCATATGCATCAGAAACTCTGCGTGCTGCCATTTCATCAATTGAGAAAGGGCAGTGGGAAGCGGCGGCAAGTATCGGTATGACGCCGTGGCAAACTTTGCGCCGGGCGATTTTACCGCAGGCCGCGCGTGTTGCATTACCACCACTGAGTAATAGCTTTATCAGCCTGGTAAAAGACACCTCGCTTGCAGCCACAATTCAGGTTCCCGAGTTGTTTCGTCAGGCTCAGCTTATTACTTCGCGCACGCTTGAGGTGTTTACCATGTATCTCGCGGCTTCCTTGATTTACTGGGTGATGGCAACGGTGCTCTCTTCGTTGCAGAACTACTTTGAAAATCAACTCAATCGCCAGGACAGGGATCCAAAATGAGTGCCATCGACGTAAAACAACTGATCAAGAAATTCCATGGGCAGACCGTGCTGCATGGCATCGATCTGGAAGTAAAAGCGGGTGAAGTGGTGGCGATTATTGGGCCAAGCGGCTCAGGTAAAACTACGCTCTTACGTTGCATTAACTTGCTGGAACAACCGGAGTCGGGAACCATAAGGGTTGGCGATATCTCCATTGATGCAGCGCTTTCGCTGAATAAGCAAAAGAATAAAGTGCGCGAACTGCGCCAGCATGTTGGTTTTGTATTCCAAAGTTTCAACCTTTTCCCGCACCGCACGGTGATTGAAAATATCATTGAAGGGCCGGTGATTGTTAAAGGTGAGCCGAAGGAAGAAGCAATAGCGCGCGCCCGTGAGCTGCTGGCGAAAGTTGGCTTAAGCGGCAAAGAAACCAGTTACCCGCGCCGCCTTTCAGGTGGCCAGCAACAGCGTGTAGCGATTGCCCGTGCGCTGGCGATGCGCCCGGAAGTGATTCTGTTTGATGAGCCAACCTCAGCACTCGATCCGGAGCTGGTGGGGGAAGTATTGAGTACAATCCGCCAGCTGGCTGAAGAGAAGCGAACCATGGTGATTGTGACCCATGAAATGAGCTTCGCCCGTGATGTTGCTGACCGAGCTATTTTCATGGATCAGGGACGTATTGTTGAACAGGGGCCGGCTCGAGAGTTGTTTGCTAACCCTAAGCAGGCTCGTACCCAGCAATTTCTTGAAAAGTTCCTGACGCAGTAGCTTGAACGGCCCCAAATGGGGCCATTTATTTATAGTGAATTAACCCTGTAATTAATAAGCGTTATAAATAAAAAATAACTATTGAGTAATGACTTTCAATATTCAGCTGTTGTTGCAGTTAAATCATATAAATAATGTTGGTAAATGTGATAGCGTTAAGCATTACATTTGAAAATGAATTCATTGTCAGGAGATTCGCCAGATATAATGGATGATCGTAACTTTTTTAGCTGGCGGCTGGATGCGCTTAATATCTTCCAGTCTGTCACTCAGGCTGATGAAATAACAAAAATTCTGCATCAGCAAACTGAGCTGTTGGAGTTTGACTATTACTCGCTATGTATACGTCACCCGGTGCCATTTACTCGTCCAAAAACCTCTTTAAGGTCTTCCTATCCTCAAAGCTGGCTCGATCACTACCATGCAGAAAACTACTTTGCGATTGACCCGGTGCTACGCCCGGAAAACTTCATGCGTGGTCATTTACCCTGGGATGACGAGCTTTTTAGTGATACCCCGCAGTTCTGGGATGCGGCAAGGGATCACGGCCTGCGCCGCGGCATTAGTCAGTGTGTAATGGCACCTAATCGGGCGATTGGTTTTTACTCGGTTTCACGTACTCAGGGCAAAGGGAAAGTATTACCTGGCGATGAGCTTCAGTTACGCCTGCAGTATTTGGGTGAATTGAGCCTGATGACATTAACACGTCTCAACGATCCGTCTATGGATGCGCTGACATTAAAACTCAGCAAGCGCGAGCGGGAAATATTGCAGTGGACGGGGGAAGGAAAAACATCGGCTGAAATAGCTATTATTTTGTCGATATCAGAAAATACCGTCAATTTTCATCAGAAAAATATGCAGAAGAAATTTAACGCGCCAAATAAAACACAAATTGCCTGTTATGCGGCAGCGATTGGAATAATTTGAAAGGGGAGTTAATTCGATGACTCTTCGACGAAACGGCTGGAGAAACATTCCTCATCCAGCCGCCGTTTAACGATTACTGACGGTAAGCCTGTTTAATTTGCTTAACAGTATTACCAAAGACTTCTGCGTGTGCCGAGTCGTCCATCTGAGCAATTTGCTTTTCCATTTTGATGATAACCTTGCCTGCATCGGCTTGGCCCATGGCTTTCAGCATCTGAGTCAGCATAGCTTTCAGGCAGGTAACTTCAATAGCCAGTTCACTACTGTTGTCTGCGGTGGAAAAATCAGGAGTGCTCATTTGTGTTCCTCGGTCTCGGTTGGTACACCGTTGTTTTGTGTAACGGTTTCGTAAGGCGGCGGAGTATAGCACAATCGTAAACCATTTTATTAGTGCTAACGCTAATCGTCCAGGTTGTAATCTGTACGATGCTGTTAAATTGTTTTGATTATGTTTGTTTGTAGTTAAAAGTTAGGGTGTATAAGCATTATTTAATACGTCTAATATTAATGGATTATCGTTTTTTTTAATGTGAAAAGCATTTTTATTATTTAAAGACATAAATTAATCAATTTGCTTGTACAGTTTCCACTGTACAATTAAATTTCCAAAAACAGTGGAAACTCTGAAAATCTGTTTTTGCATTTTAAAGTTACCGGAAAACCCGTTAATATAGCGTGATAATTTTTAGTAGCGTAATTCCTTTTCTGGAGAGTCCCCTTTGATCAACGTACTTCTTGTTGATGACCACGAACTGGTGCGCGCAGGGATACGACGCATTCTTGAAGATATCAAAGGGATCAAGATATCAGGTGAAGCAAATTGCGGTGAGGATGCCGTTAAGTGGTGCCGTAGCCATCAGGTTGATGTTGTCCTGATGGACATGAACATGCCGGGCATTGGTGGCCTTGAAGCAACACGCAAAATCGCGCGATACTCAACTGATATCAAAGTGATTATGCTGACGATTCACACTGAAAATCCGCTGCCGGCGAAAGTCATGCAGGCAGGTGCTGCGGGTTATTTAAGTAAAGGTGCAGCACCGCAGGATGTTGTTAATGCGATTCGTTCAGTAAACGCGGGTCAGCGTTACATTGCATCAGACATCGCCCAACAGATGGCGTTAAGCCAGATCGAACCAGAAAAAACGGACACACCGTTTGCCAGTTTGTCTGAGCGTGAATTACAGATTATGCTGATGATCACCAAAGGCCAGAAGGTCAATGAGATCTCTGAGCAGCTTAGTCTAAGCCCGAAAACGGTCAATAGTTACCGTTACCGCATGTTTAGTAAACTGAATATCAGTGGCGATGTTGAGCTGACACACCTGGCCATTCGTCATGGTTTATTTAGTGCGGAGACGTTAATCAGTAGTGAGTGAAATCTTTGACCCACGAGCTTTTCTCAAGACAGTAACCAGCCAACCTGGCGTCTATCGTATGTATGACGCCAGTGAGACGGTTATTTACGTTGGTAAAGCCAAAGATCTGAAAAAACGCCTGTCGAGCTACTTCAGGAGCAATCTTGCCAGCCGTAAAACGGAAGCTCTGGTTGCACTCATCCAGCATATCGACGTGACGGTAACCCATACCGAGACAGAAGCGCTCCTGCTTGAGCATAACTACATCAAGCTTTATCAGCCACGCTATAACGTGCTGCTGCGTGACGACAAATCCTATCCTTTCATTTTCCTTAGCGGTGATACTCACCCGCGACTTGCTATGCATCGTGGGGCGAAACATGCGAAGGGTGAATATTTTGGGCCATTCCCGAACGGTTACGCAGTACGCGAAACGCTGGCGTTATTACAAAAAATCTTCCCGATTCGTCAGTGCGAAAACAATGTTTATCGCAATCGCTCTCGTCCATGTTTGCAATACCAGATTGGACGCTGTCTTGGGCCGTGTGTTGCAGGTTTGGTCAGTGAAGAAGATTACGCCCAGCAGGTGGAATATGTGCGCTTGTTCCTGTCAGGAAAAGACGATCAGGTTCTGAACCAATTGATCGCCAGAATGGAAGGGGCGAGCAAAAACCTGGAATTTGAAGCCGCTGCGCGAATTCGTGACCAGATTCAGGCAGTTCGCCGTGTGACAGAAAAACAATTTGTCTCAAATACCGGCGACGATCTGGATGTGATCGGTGTGTCGTTTGATTCGGGTATGGCGTGTGTACATGTGCTGTTTATTCGCCAGGGTAAAGTGTTGGGCAGCCGCAGTTACTTCCCGAAAGTACCCAATGGCACAGAACTGTCAGAAGTGGTTGAAACATTTGTTGGCCAGTTCTATTTGCAGGGCAGCCAGATGCGCACCTTACCTTCTGAAATTCTGCTCGACTTCAATTTGCCGGATAAAAACCTGCTCTCAGATTCTCTGACGGAACTGGCGGGGCGGCGCATCAACGTGCAGACCAAACCACGAGGCGATCGCGCTCGTTACCTTAAACTTGCCCGAACCAATGCGGCTACCGCACTGGTGACGCGTCTGGCGCAGCAGTCGACTATCCATCAACGTTTAGCAGCCTTAGCCAGTGTGCTTGAGTTGCCAGCCATAAAACGGATGGAGTGCTTTGACATCAGCCATACCATGGGTGAGCAGACAGTAGCTTCCTGTGTGGTCTTTGATGCTAACGGCCCGCTACGTGCGGAATATCGCCGCTACAACATAGAAGGTATAACACCTGGCGATGACTATGCCGCGATGAACCAGGTATTGCGTCGTCGTTACGGTAAAACTATCGATGAAAGTAAAGTCCCGGACGTTATCCTGATTGATGGTGGCAAAGGACAACTCGGCCAGGCAAAAACCGTCTTCGCAGAACTAGATGTGGAGTGGGATAAAAATCATCCACTGTTGCTCGGCGTGGCAAAAGGCGTGGACCGCAAAGCCGGGCTTGAAACGTTGTTCTTCGAACCAGAAGGGGAAGGTTTCTCTCTGCCGCCGGATTCCCCGGCGCTGCATGTCATTCAGCATATCCGTGATGAATCCCACGATCATGCCATTTCCGGGCATCGTAAAAAACGCGCAAAAGTGAAAAATACCAGTGCGTTGGAGACAATCGAAGGGGTTGGGCCAAAACGTCGCCAGATGTTGTTGAAATATATGGGGGGATTGCAACCATTAAAGAATGCATCCGTAGAAGAAATTGCAAAAGTGCCAGGCATCTCGCAAGCGTTGGCAGAAAAGATCTTCTACTCGTTGAAACATTAAGGGCTCTGTAGCAACATAGAGACAATTTCCACTTACGACAGACAGTTAACCAGCACTATGCAATTTAATATTCCGACATTGCTTACTCTGTTTCGTATCGTCCTTATCCCATTCTTTGTGCTGGCTTTTTATCTGCCGTTCAGTTGGGCACCTTTCCTATGCGCGTTTATCTTCTGGTTTGCTGCAATAACAGACTGGTTTGATGGCTATCTGGCGCGCCGCTGGAACCAAAGCACGCGCTTTGGAGCATTCCTCGACCCCGTAGCGGATAAAGTTATGGTCGTGGTTGCGCTGGTGCTGGTAGTGGAACACTACCACTCATGGTGGGTGACGCTGCCCGCGGCCACTATGATTGCCCGTGAAATTATAATCTCTGCGTTGCGCGAATGGATGGCTGAAATTGGCAAGCGCAGCAGTGTTGCGGTCTCGTGGATTGGTAAGTCCAAAACCATGGCGCAAATGCTGGCACTGATTGGTATGCTCTGGCGCCCAAATATGTGGGTTGAGTATGCGGGGATCGGTTTATTCTTTATCGCTGCGGTACTAACTTTCTGGTCAATGTTCCAGTACTTAAAAGCGGCAAGCAAAGATCTGCTCGACAGTTCCGGCACTTAATAACCATATCAGACACAAGAGATGAGCTCCTTTCGGGCTCATCTCTTACAAGCACCAAACTCCCCCAGATCCAAATACCGAAATCCTCACCGAATCTCAATAGAAGGTTATATTTAACCTATCGATGCCATATCCGATAATAGGGAAATTATGATTCGCTTATCCTCGCTTGCCCTTGTGCTTGCCGCCGTTACCTGTAGCGCCCAGGCCGTTACCTATATGCTTCCACCCGAGGGTAGCCGCTTGGTTGGCTCGCCGCTAACCGTTAGCGTACCTGAAGGGAATACCCAGCCGCTAGAGTACTTTGCCGCGCTCTACGGGCAGGGACTAAGCAATATGCTGGAAGCCAATCCAGGGGTAGATCCATTTCTGCCAAAAGCCGGTACCCAGTTGACGATTCCGCAGCAAGTGATTTTGCCTGATACCGTACGCCAGGGCGTCGTGATTAACGTCGCCGAAATGCGGCTTTACTACTATCCGGATCAGAGCAACACGGTTGAGATCTTCCCCATTGGCATTGGACAGGCCGGGCGAGAAACCCCGCGTAACTGGGTGACGAGGGTTGAGCGTAAGCAGGAAGCTCCAGGCTGGACACCAACACCTAATACCCGACGCGAATACGCGAAAGAAGGGAAAACTCTGCCAGCGTACGTGCCGCCGGGTGAGGATAACCCGATGGGGTTGTATGCGATTTACATCGGCAAGCTTTATGCTATTCATGGTACTAACGCCAACTTTGGTATCGGCCTGCGCGTGAGCCAAGGGTGTATCCGCCTACGCAAAGACGACATTAAATATCTGTTTGATAATGTGCCGGTGGGCGCGCGCGTGCAGCTGATTGATCAGCCGGTGAAAGCAACCGTCGAACCTGACGGAAGGCATTGGTTGGAAGTGCATGAGCCGTTGTCCCGTAACCGCGCGGAGTTTGAATCTGACAAGAAAGTCCCGCTACCAATGACATCGACACTGCGCGATATGACGCAAGGTTCTGGCGTAGATGCAGGTATGGCGAGCGCAGCGTTGACCCGTCGTTCCGGGATGCCGGTGCCAATTAGCATTGAATCTAGAAAAGCAGGTCAGCTATAAAACGCAAATGTTAAAAAGCAAAAAGCCCGCTTAGTTTCCTAAGCGGGCTTCTCTAATATGGCTCCTCTGACTGGACTCGAACCAGTGACATACGGATTAACAGTCCGCCGTTCTACCGACTGAACTACAGAGGAATCGGTTAACGGGGCGCATAGTAACTAGCGGCTACTGGGTTGTCAAAGGCTGTTTAGGTGAAATGCGTTTGATTGCTGGTTTAATCAACAAAAAGAATAAAAGAGCCGCAAAAACACGGCTCTTTGAGGGATTTACATGCGTTGCGTTCTAACTGGCGCTGTTGCCTCTATCAGCCATGGCCGCGCAGTACTGGAAACGAGCGGCGACAATGTTTCCCGCACCAACTGGTGGTAATCATCAAGCCATGCAATCTCTTGCTCGCTTAACAACGGTAACTCCACCGCGCTTAAATCAATCGGAATCAGCGTCAGCGAGGCGAATTTACAGAATCCCGGCTGTGAGGCGACAACCTCTACCTGGTTTTCAATACGAATGCCGTGGCTGCCAGCGAGGTAATAACCCGGCTCGATAGTCAGCACGTTGCCCGGCAGCATTGGCCACGGGTTCACTTTTTTCGCCATACGGTGCGGGTTTTCGTGAATCAGCATGTTGTGCCCGACGCCGTGACCCGTACCGTGGTCATAATCCAGACCCAGTTCCCACAGCGGACGACGGGCAAATGCATCCAGTTGGTGGCCTTGTGCACCTTGCGGGAATTGCAGCGAAATCAGCGACAGGAAGCCTTTCAGAACCGCGGTGTAGTGCAGACGGCGTTGGGCATCAAGTTGTCCAAAGTTCAGCGTGCGGGTGGCATCGGTGGTGCCGTTGAAATACTGGCCACCGGAATCATTGAGGTAAAATTCATTACCGACGATGGCGAAGTTGGTTTCCGGCGCGCTGTGGTAGTGACACATCGCGGCGTTACTTGCTGCGGCGGAAATGGTGCCAAAGCTTTGCTCGATGAAGTTGTCACATTCCTGACGGAAAGCGAGCTGTTTTTCCTGGGCTTCAAGTTCAGTAATCGGGTTGCCAGCGGCTTCACGCAGCGGTACTTCATGGCTGAGCCATGCAAGGAAATTAACCCATGCGGCACCATCCTGAACGTGGCTTGAACGATAGCCTTCCAGTTCTATATCGTTCTTATTGGCTTTCATCAGTGTGATTGGATCTGGCTGCCATTCGATGTCACCGCCGCCTTGTTCCACAGCAAAGCGCACGGCGACAGGCGTGTTGTCGCCATCAAGCAAAAAGCGTTTGCCGGCCGCAAGTTGCTGGCAGCGCGCGAGGAATGTTTCCGGGCTGTGGAGGGCTATTGACTCCAGCACTGAACTGTCGAGTTGTTGCAGCTTCGTCTCGTCAACAAACCACTCAACGGCACCGTCGTTTTTAACCAGCGCAAAAGAAAGCGGCACCGGGCTTTTTGGGATGTCTGAACCACGAACGTTAAGCAACCAGGCAATATTGTCTGGCAATGTGAGGGCAAGATAATCGACACCTTCGTGCGTCAGTGCCTGCGCGACGCGGGCGCATTTGGAAGCGGTTGATTCGCCGCTAATCTCATCAGGCATCTGGCGTATCGGGCCGCGAGGTATCGCCGGACGTGTCGCCCAGATTTGATTGATCGGGTCATCATTAACGGCAACCAGGTCGCAGCCGCTGGTACGCAGGTTTTCATACTGGCTGTTGACCATCAGTAGTGGTTCAAATGCGATACGTTTACCGGCTGACAAGTTTTCATGAAGCCAGAGGTGAATCGGCTCATCGTGTAAATGGTGGATTTCAAACTCGTCCAGATTCACCTGCTGGCGCGCCTGAACCTGATAGCGCCCATCAACGAACAGCAACGCGCGGTCAGCCAGAATCAGCGCCAGGCCCGCAGAGCCATCAAAGCCGCTGATAAACTCCAGTTTGTCGTCATAAGGCGCGCAATATTCACTCTGATATGCGTCGGTGCGTGGAACCAGCATGCCATCCAGTTCGCGCTCTTTAAGCAGGCTGCGCAAGGCAGCCAGGGGTGAGGTGTGTTGCATTATTATTTTCTCTTAACGGAAAGGAGGTTCATTAAAAGTGCGTAATTTGCGTGAGTGCAGGCGTTCGCCTTCAGCTCGCAAGAGATCAATCGCGCAGATACCTATCTGTAAGTGCTCCGAAATCGCCCCTTCATAAAAGCGGTTGGCTTGGCCGGGGAGTTTAATTTCACCGTGCAAAGGTTTATCGGAAACACATAACAACGTGCCATACGGTACGCGGAAGCGATAACCCTGTGCGGCAATGGTGGCGCTTTCCATATCAATAGCGACGGCGCGGCTGAGGTTAAAACGCAAAGCCGATGCGGAATAACGCAACTCCCAGTTACGATCGTCGGTGGTGACGACAGTCCCGGTACGTAAACGTTGCTTAACTTCTTCACCCGGCATGCCGCTCACCAGTTTGGTTGCGTCATAGAGCGCACGCTGCACTTCGGCAATGCTTGGGATTGGGATATCCGGTGGCAGCACTGCATCCAGAACGTGATCGTCACGCAGATACGCATGAGCCAGAACATAATCACCAATCGACTGGCTTTCACGCAGACCGCCGCAGTGACCAATCATCAACCACGCCGCAGGGCGCAACACCGCCAGGTGGTCACAAATGGTTTTCGCATTCGACGGGCCAACACCGATATTCACCAGCGTGATGCCGGTACCGTTGGCATCGATCAAGTGCCACGCAGGCATCTGGTGTTTTTTCCACGCGAGATCGGAAATCGCTTCTTCCGGGGCCTGGCTGTCGGCCGTCAACCACACGCCACCTGCGCAGGAAAGTGCAACATACGGGCTTTCAGGGTCAAGAATTTGCTGGCAGCCCCAGCGTACAAACTCGTCCACGTAGCGGGTGTAGTTGGTAAACAACACGAATGACTGGAAATGTTCTACCGGGGTGCCGGTGTAGTGGCGTAAACGCGCGAGTGAGAAATCGACGCGACGGGCATCAAAATGCGAAAGCGGGTAGAACTCGCCAGGGTGGAACAACCCATCGGCGGTCTCATCGCCAATTTGCGACAGTTCGGTGGTGGGAAAATAGCGCGGCAAACCGGCGCTCATTGAGCGGTCCAGCGACAAACTGGAACCATCAATCACATACGGATACGGGATTTCATGCTGCGATAACCCTACTTCAATTTGCGCGCCATAGTCGTCATAAAGCAGTGTGAGTTGTTCGGCGAGATAATGGCGGAATAAAGCAGGACGGGTGACGGTGGTGGTGTAACTGCCAGAGTGGGTGAAGCGGGCATAGGCACGGGTTTTATTTGGATGATGTACGGTGCCATCCCAACTGACGCGCAACTCCGGGTAGACAAATAAACCGGCGGCACGTTTTTCAATTTCGGGTAGTGTGCCGTTCTCAACATACTGGCCAATAGCGTCGCGCAGTGCGTTGACCGAGGCATCGTACAGCTCCTCTAGTTTATCGAGGGCCTGGTTCGGGGTAAGGGCTGTGGCGGCTGTCTGATGCGTCATCTTTTCTCCTCATCCTGCTGATTTTTACAGGGCTGTTTGCAGCTTCGATAGTATGTCATCGGGAGGAGGGAACGGAAGGGGGCGTGGTCAGAAAAGCAAAAGCCGGCTCAGGAAACATGCAGGCCTTTGCACCTGTGAACGGATTATATCCGTTCAATTTTTGCCGGAAGCCCCTGTCTGACTGATGCCCCAGACACCCAATCCAGCCAGGTATTTGCGACCTTGCGTGTAGGGTCGGCAAAGCCCAGGTCATTGAGGTTTATCCCTGCTTTTATTTTCTCATCAATTGGCATGGCTTCACCGTCGAGATAATGCTGCGCCGCCCCCATTTCACGGTGCCCGTAACCGTGCTCAATGGCAATGACTCCAGGCATCACGCCGTGAAGCAGACTGATTTGTGCTACCGCGTGCCCGCCCGGTGTCGTGATACGGACGGTGTCGCCGTGCGCCAGGCCGTAGCGCTTGCCATCTTCAGGATTGAGCGCCACCAGGTTAGTCGGTTTGACATGATGTAACCGTGGGATTGTTGCTGTGCTGCTGGACATGGTATTGGATTTAAACGAAATCAGTTTCAGTGGCCACTGCTGCACAGGGAATATCTCGTCCACGGAGCGCCCGTCAGACAGCCGTGCAGGATACCAGGCCGGACAGCCGCTATAACGTTCGCCAGTAATGGCATGACGATGTGCGGCGACTTCTGCATTCCAGATTTGCAGCGGTTTCTGCCACGCATTGCCGACGAGATTATCCTCACGCCCGCTGCTGTCTGGGGCAAAACGTCCGCCTCGAGAGTAGATGAAGGCGACGCGGCTGACCTCATCAGGTTTTAGCGTCTGTTGCATCACGGGCAAAATGCGTTGCACGCCGGTGAGAGCCACGTCCTCCTGATTTGCTGCCGCGACTGGGGCTTTGCCCATATATGCGATGTTGGCGGCAACACGCAGGTAGTAATCTTCCGCGCGATTAAGCGGGTAGCTGTTACCTTGCGTGTCGGTAATTGCATTGTCGCCAAAACCTGGCAGTTCGAGGCGTTTAGCCACTGCGATGCAGAAGGCCTCCATTGATACCGGCTGCCCATCGGCGGTTTGGCTAGTTGCGGACGAAACGACAGGCCAACGGGCGGTGGTGGCTTTGCTGGCAACGCCAGCCCACGGCGCGCTGAATCCCCAGCTTTCGAAGTTGTGCGTATCCGGCACGATATAATCTGCCAGCGCTGTGGTTTCGTTCATAAACGCGTCAATGGCAATAAACAGCGGCAGGTTTTTAGGATCTTTGAGTTTCTCTTCCGCCACGGCCCGCAGCCCAGGGATGCCGTAAAACGGATTCGTCATATTAGAGATCCACGCTTTCAGCGGGTAGGGGTAGCCTTCCAGTGCCGAAGTAAGCAGTTCTGTCAGTTGCCCCGCCACGAACGGATACCAGGGTGCTTTAGCCGGGAAGGGGGACTTCCCGGCGGCGACTTTATTCCGGTATTCTTCGGAGGATTCATAGGCAGTTTTGCTGCGCGCGATGCTCAGCCCTTTCGGTTTTACCTTTCCAGAAAAGCTGTCCATATTGTAGCGCGGGCCATCGGCTGCACCGTTGAATTTACCCCCGCTAACGAACACTCCGCCTTCCAGACTGAGGTTGCCAATCAGCGCGTTGAGCATCATAACGGCCCAGGCGTTGTAAAACCCGTTGCCTGCCATCATCCCGCCGTGGGTAATGACTGCGGCTTTTCGCCCGTGGCGCGTAAAGGTATCCGCCAGCGCGGCAATTTTTTCTTCCGGCACGCCACATTGCTGGCTGTATTGCGCCAGTGTGAGTTTGTTAGCTGTATCTTTGAGCAACTGGAATCCGCTTTTCACGGTGACGATTTGTCCGTCATCCAGCGTGACTTGCTGAGTCACAAATAACTGTGCGCGCTGGCAAAGGCTGGCGGCAACTATTTCTGCGTTTTCATTAAGCACCACAGGATCGCTTGCGCTATCAGCCCCCAGATGTGCCAGCGTCAAATGCTGCCCGGCAAGTTGCGGGAGCTCATCAGTGATCACCAGATGCGAGGCGTTGGTCCAGCTTTTCTCACCCGCCTGCTGCATGGCTAGCGCATCAGGGGTGGCAAGGTAGTCTGCGTTGTAACGTTCTTTCTCGATGATCCAGCGGATCATGCCCATCGCCAGCGCTGAATCAGTACCAGGAATAACAGGCAGCCAGTGGCCGCGATCGTCGGCAAGTACGGTAGTTAACGGCAGCGCTGGGGCGACGACGACATACTGGAAGTTATCGCGCACGCGGGCGCTGGAGAGTTGCCGCGCCTGGCGTTTAAAAGGGTTGCCGGACTGCGCCGGTGAGGTGCCCATAAACAGCGCAAATTCAACATGATCCCAGTCAGGCTTCACGTGCGGGTTTTTATCCAGATCGCCCATCAGTGCACCAGAACCGGCCCGATAAGCCAGGCCGCAATAGGCGCCGTGTGCGCCGAAGTTTTTGCTGCCGAAACTGTTGAGCGCAAAGCGTCGCAGGAACGTATCGCGGCCATCATCACCCGCATTGGTCACCAGTAATTGGTTAGTTTTCGGGCCAAATCCAGGATGCTTCGGGTCGATGGGTGTAGTGGGGGCATGAAGCGCGCGTAAACCTTCTACGTACCCTTCACCAAATAGATCGCCACCTTCCACGACTTCTTCTATCAGTTGTTCAAAGCTGATGCGCTGCCATTTTCCTTCTCCACGTTTACCGACGCGTTTCATCGGTTCCAGAATACGTAGCGGGCTGTACAGGCCTTCCATCATGGTTGCGCCACGGGCGCAGGCGGTGGAGCGGGAGTCGAGGCCGGTTTCTCCTGCAAGTTGCGCCATCGCCTCGGCAAACGGGACGGAGGCGTTAATGTGGTGTTCATGGGATAAAGGGTGATAAGGGTTGCCTGCAATTCGCAGCACTTTCTCTTTTTCGCGGTCGACCCGCACTCGCACGCCACACTGCGTCCAGCAGCCAAAGCATTGCGTCATCGAGATCACTTGTTGCGGGTTTTGTTGCCAGTGGGGTTGCGCGTTAGCTTCGGGAATCAACGCATTACCGAAGATGCGGTCGCGGGTTATCTTGCCGGAGGTGCCGTTTTGCAAACCGTCAATGGCACGCTTTGCGACATCCCGATAACTCAGCCCAAAAGTCACCATTCCGCCCAGAGCGAGGCCGACTTTAAGCCACTGACGACGGGTTAAATTAGCCATGTTGCATTCTCCTTGCCAGACCATTCACGGTTTCACGAACAATAATGAGCAGCGCTATCCACAAACCAAAGGTGCCGAAGATGGCGAGCCAGCCATCGGTTCCTGCGGGCAGGGTGTAAGGGTTAAATTGCGCGTTAAATTTCGGTATGGTTTGCACCTGAATCAGTAAGGTCCAGCGTATCAGCCAGCACAACGCCATGGCGCTGAACGCCTGCAAAATGCGTAACGGCGTGGATAACGGTTTAAGCAATGCCATGCTGCTAATACCAAGAGATAAACACCAGAATACGGCCCAACCGGCAGCGTAGCCTCTGGCGGAAGGGGCCACTGCAAGCCAGTCGCGAATAGCAGTGCCAGACAGCGTGTCACCGCTGACCCAAAACACGACTACGATGGCAAGCAGCCCCAGAATCCAGAGTTGCCCCTGGGCCAGTTTCCGCTGTAATGCCTGTTCACTGCGCAGTGACACAATGAGCAGCGCAAAAAAGGTGTGGAAAGCACTGAGAAACATCACGAGAGGAAACGCATAGCTAAACCAGACAGGGCGCGCCTGTACCACAGACACTTCGCGACCGGTATACACCAGCAATCCCACCGCTGTTAAGGCACTTGCCAGCGCCAGCCATTTCGTCACGCGGTAGCTTTTTTGTGTGAAGCGTTTGATAAGTTGTGCGAGAAACCACAATCCCAGAAACCCGGTGAACAGCGGTAAAAATAATGCGCCCCAGGGCATCCATGACCACGGCGTAGGGTAAGCGTAGAAATGCCAGAAGCGAGCGGTTTGGTGCAGATCTGCCGTTAGCGCCAGAGGGGCAGTAATGGCGCAGGTTAAGGCAATCAACAGCGTCAGGTTTTCCAGTTTTGCGGACTCTCTTTTGCGCCAGTGAAGTACACAGGCAAACAGGGCCGCACAGGCGGCAATGCCGATGAAAAAGAAGTATTGCACAGCCCAGGGAAGCCAGCTTATCTCTTGCGGGCGTGCCAGTACCTCCTCGATTAACAGAGAATGCGTCATTTAAACCTCCTGCCAGAGTGCGGGTTGAGCACGCCCCATCAATGGGGTGACGAAGGCCTCGTCCAGGCCTAAATAGAAAACATGGGGTAGGGTGCCGTTCTCCGGTTTCAGCACTTTGATGGCATCGCTGTGCTCGTGAAGCATCTGCGCGATACGGCTGTTCGGATCCTTCAAATCACCAATAATTCGTGCGCCGCCAACACAAGATTCCACACACGCGGGGAGCAACCCGGCCTCGAGACGGTGGACGCAGAAGGTGCATTTATCGGCAGTTTGTGTTTCGTGGTTGATAAAGCGTGCGTCATAAGGGCAGGCCTGAACGCAATAGGCGCAGCCGACGCAACGCGTGTTGTCTACCACCACAATGCCGTCCTCCCGCTGGAAGGTTGCCTGAACCGGGCAAACGGGAACGCAAGGTGGGTTATCGCAGTGGTTGCACAGGCGGGGCAGCAACACGTTGGTGACGCTGAGTTCGCCTTCCAGTCGCACCTGATATTGATTGACATGGGTGCGGAATTCGCCCTGAGGTGTCTGGTTTTCAATGGCGCAACTAACCGTACAAGACTGGCAGCCAATACAACGGCGCAGGTCGATAAGCATGGCATAACGATGGCGTGTGGAGCCTTCATGTCGCTCAGGGGAGAAGGGGAATTTCGCCTGAGCCAGCGGCACTAAAGAGGCACCCGCGCTCAGGATACCCAGTTGCTGGAGAAACTGCCGTTTACTGCTGTCCATATTTTCTCCCGTCGTGATGCAACAACAAAACATAAGTCACGTCGTTGACTGGCTGGTGATGTATTAAAAATGTCTATGATTTACAGTGTAAAAATCAGGGAGGGGGGACTCTATTGTGGTTAACCACATACCCGTCTTGTTGTTGATCTAAAACAACATAATCAACAGGGATAATTCGGTGAGAGGCATAACGATGAGACGCCTGGCATTACTGCTGTCAGCCATCATGATGAGTAGTGCCGCATGGGCGGGGTCGTGGAATATTGGCATTCTGGCGATGCGTGGCGAGGTGCAGACTTGCAGCCACTGGCAACCGTTGGAAGCCCTCCTCAATCAACAATTGCCTGGCGAGGAGTTTCATATCCAGCCGCTGGATCTCCATCAAATGCAGGAGGCGGTGAACCGTAAAACGGTGCAGTTCGTGGTGACTAACCCCGCGCAGTTTGTGCAATTGAACAGCCATTCACCATTACGCTGGCTAGCCTCTTTGCGTTCCACTCGCGGCGGTAAAGCGGCGAGCAATGTTATCGGCAGTGCTATCCTGGCCAGGCGCGACAGCGGGATCACCTCGGTACACGATCTGATCGGCAAAACGGTGGGCGCTATTGATGCACAGGCTTTTGGCGGCTATTTACTGGGGTATAAGGCGTTAAATGATGCCGGCATTCGCCCTGAAAGGGACCTGCAACTGCGTTTTACCGGCTTCCCGGCCGATGCCCTGGTGTATTTGTTACGCGAAAAAGCCGTTCAGGCGGCGATAGTGCCGGTGTGCCTGCTGGACAATATGGATAAAGAAGGGCTTATCCATAAAGAAGATTTTGTGGCGCTGATAAACCATCCTGCTCCCATTCCCTGTTTAACCAGCACACCCCTTTATCCCGACTGGTCTTTTGCGGCACTGCCGACGGTCAGTGATGAACTGGCGGACCGTGTCACGCGGGTACTGTTTAATGCGCCAGAAACCGCCCCTTTTCATTGGGGGGCTCCGGCTTCTACCAGCCAGGTTGAAGCGCTGTTACACGACGTGCGCCAGCATCCGCAACAGAGACGTTTGTGGCTGGATATCAAAAGCTGGCTGATTCAACACCAGGTCGCGATGGGCGCAGTTGCGCTGGTGTTACTGTTGCTCATGCTAAATTACATCTGGGTCATGCTGCTGGTGCGGCGGCGTGGTCAGCAACTGGAACGCAATAATGTACTGTTGCGCCAGCAAGAACAGGCACTGGAAACGGCAAGACAAATGAGTGTCCTGGGGGAGATGACCTCCGGTTTTGCCCATGAGCTTAATCAACCACTTAGCGCTATTCGTCACTATGCCGGGGGCTGCCTGATCCGCCTTGAGGCGCAGGATGAGCAGCATCCGTTGCTTCCCGCCCTGAAAGAAATTGACAGCCAGGCACAACGTGCAGCCGACACGCTGCGAAATTTGCGCCACTGGGTTAGCCAGGCACAGGGAAATCCAGTCATGACGGAGGAGTGGGGGCAGGTCAATATTCATGACGCTATTTTGCACGTCTGGCGACTATTGCGCATGGCGCAGAATTTCCCGGCAGTCACACTGCAAATGGAAGTGCATTCTGAGTTAACCGTGCACCTGCCGCCGGTCCTGCTTGAGCAGGTGCTGACGAACCTTATCCTGAATGCGGCTCAGGCGGGAGCAACAACGGTGTGGATTATGGCGGAGCATAAAAATGGCGGCGCGCGAATCACCCTGCAGGATAATGCCGGAGGGATTGATGAAGTGTTATTGCGTCAGGCATTCCAACCCTTTGTGACAACCCGCGAAGAAGGGATGGGATTAGGGCTGGTGATTTGCCAACGCCTGGTCCGTTACGGGCAGGGCGAAATTACTATCCAGAATCACAAAGCTCCGGATGGCCTGACAGGTGTGGCCATAGTGTTAGATTTCACGGACAGAGAGGAACGAAGCCGCGATGGCGATAATTCATTTGCTGGATGACGATGTGGCAGTGACCAAAGCCTGCGCATTTTTGCTTGAAAGCCTGGGGTACGATGTTCGCTGCTGGAATGAGGGGGCGCTATTTTTGTCTCAGGCCGAGCTTTACCAGACTGGCGTGTTGTTGTTGGATATGCGTATGCCAGTGATGGACGGGCAGGGCGTGCATGAGGAGATGTTGCGGCGCGGCAGTACGCTGGCGGTGGTGTTCCTGACAGGGCACGGCGATGTGCCAATGGCGGTGGAGCAAATGAAACGCGGCGCCGTCGATTTTCTGCAAAAGCCCGTTGCGGCAAAGCCCCTTCAGATGGCGTTAGAGCACGCGCTACTGGTTTCCGCACAAGAGTTTGACCGGCAAAAAATTGTTACCTGTTATCAGCAACTCACCCCCAAAGAGCGGGAACTGGCAGGGCTTGTGGCAAACGGGTTACTCAACCGCGAAATTGCCGACAGCATGAATATTGCGGTGCGCACAGTAGAAGTACATCGCGCCCGCGTAATGGAAAAAATGCAGGCAGGCAGCCTGGCCGAACTGGTAAACCGTTTGCAGCAGGTTCGCGAATGACTGGTTGCGGTAGAAACGAAAAAGCCTGGTTTATCCCCTGAGACAGCAGTTTGCGGATACCATCACGTTGCTGTCAGGCTTCTGCAAGAGACAATGCGGGATAAGTCCCTAAACCAATGCGAGATTCTTTGCCGTTAAAGCGATATTTGAGATACCAGAGACGGGAACCGTCGGGATTGAAAAGCAAATAGAAAACCTGAGCATCGCTCAGTTTGAAGAATTTATCAGAAGGTTTGGAACTGGGGATTTTAGAATCATTTTAAGACATTTGGTGGTCACTTCACAATCGAACCGGATAGACCCCATATCTGACCACCATTTTCGCACGATGCATGCAGACAAATGAAAACACATCGGGAAGGTTTTTCACGCTAACTTATTGAATCAAAATCATATATAAATTCGAAAAGATGTCTAAAAACAAAAAAGCCCGCTTAAGTTTCCTTAAGCGGGCTTTCGAATTTGGCTCCTCTGACTGGACTCGAACCAGTGACATACGGATTAACAGTCCGCCGTTCTACCGACTGAACTACAGAGGAATCGGTTAACGGGGCGCATATTAGCGATGCGCTTCGGGGTTGTCAAAGCCTGTTATCACACTGCTGGTTTGTTTGCTGATAAAACAATCAAACCTGGCTATGCAGGCATGCAGACATATCTTTACAGCACATCAGTTGCCAAACGAGAACGACTGGTTAAGATATGCGGTTCATATAGTGCGAGGGATTCATGTTTAAACGGAAGCATTTTGCAAAGTGGTTTTTATTGTTGGCATGTCTGGTGGTGTTAGTTTGCACCGCGCAGCGCATGGCGGGATTGCACGCTTTGCAAATGAAAGCTGCCCAAAGCGTCATGCTCTCGCAAAGCAGCAATTCTGAAGTTGAAGATAACGCATCGATTACCCCTTGCGAATTGAGTGCAAAGTCATTACTTGCCGCACCTCCAGTGTTGTTTGAAGCTGCATTTTTTGTTTTCAGTCTACTTCTGGCGCTCATTGCGCCATTACAAGCTGAACGATCATCTGTTTCTCCCGCCAGGGCATTTAGTTCGCCCACCCTAAGAGTCCATCTGCGATTCTGCGTTTTTCGTGAATGAAACACCGGCTGTTTAACACAGTTCGATAATTCATTTACGGAGAAAAAATATGTTGAGTCTTTTTAGGCGAGCGTTGCTCTGCCTGCTACTGCTATGGCTGCCATTTTCGTGGGCTGCGGAACCCGGCTGGCTTCAATCTACGGATAATCAACACGCCAGCGTTCGGCTGCGTGCAGATACTTCACAGCCAGATGAAACTCGCGTCCTGCTAGATGTGAAACTTGAAGAAGGGTGGAAAACCTATTGGCGTTCGCCGGGTGACGGTGGCGTTGCGTCGACTATTGTCTGGAGCGAACCCGTGAAATCGGCCCAGTGGTTCTGGCCGATGCCGCAACGTTTTGATGTGGCGGGCATTACCACTCAGGGTTACCACAACGCGGTCAGTATTCCACTGGCGCTTGATGGTGCATTTACAGGGAAAATCGCAGGTGTACTTACCCTCTCGACCTGCAAAGATGTCTGCCTGCTGACAGATTTTCCCTTTGAAATCACACCAGAGAATGGCAACGCAGCATTTGCCCACGATTATGCACAAGCGATGGGTAAAGTGCCGCTTTATAACGGGCTAACCGATAGCCTGAAAGCTGGTTATCACAGTGCTGAGCTGGTTGTGCAGGCCACACGTTCCGCAGGTTGGCAGAAACCCGAGCTGTTTTTTGATATGCCAGAGGATGCCAGTTTCGGTAAACCAAAATATCGTGTCGAAGGTGAAACGTTATGGGCAACGGTACCAGTTAGTGATGGTTGGGACGGCGCCGGACCCGATCTACGTGGGCGCAATCTCTCTTTGGTTATCGCCGATAATGGCATTGCTCAGCAAAGCAATGTCACGATAGCTGAAACGCCAGTTGTACCTGAGGCAGGAGGCGACTTTGTACTCTGGCAAGTGTTACTGCTGGCCATGGTGGGTGGGTTCATTCTTAACCTGATGCCATGTGTGTTGCCGGTTTTGGGAATGAAACTCGGTTCTGTGTTACTGGCTGAAAAACAAGAAAAGCGCGTTATTCGCCAACAGTTCCTCGCCTCATTTGCCGGTATTCTCGTTTCGTTTATGGCGCTGGCGCTATTAATGACGGTACTGCGTTTGACAAACCAGGCGGTGGGCTGGGGGATTCAGTTCCAGAATGCCTGGTTTATTGGCTTTATGGCCGTAGTGATGTTGGTGTTCAGTGCCAACCTGTTTGGGCTATTTGAATTCCGACTTTCCTCAAAAGTGACAACCAGGATTGCTACGCAAGGTGGCAATGGCATAAGTGGGCATTTCTGGCAGGGAGCGCTGGCAACGCTGCTGGCAACACCTTGCAGTGCTCCATTCCTCGGCACAGCCGTTGCCGTGGCACTTGGTGCATCGTTGCCAACATTGTGGGGCATCTTTATAGCACTTGGTGTGGGAATGAGCCTGCCATGGCTGCTTATTGCCATGCGCCCTTCATTGGCATTACGACTGCCGAAACCCGGGCGTTGGATGGTCTGGTTGCGCCGCATCCTGGCAGTGATGATGCTGGGCTCAGCTTTATGGCTGGTTAGTCTGTTACCGGTGCATTTTGGGTCAGCAGTAAATACTCCCGTTAAAGAAAATATTGCCTGGCAGCCGCTAAGTGAACAGGCAATTCAGGATGCAATCGCGCAAAACAAGCGTGTGTTTATTGATGTCACCGCCGACTGGTGTATCACCTGCAAAATTAACAAGTTAAACGTCCTTTCCCGTGACGACGTGCAAGCGGTATTGCAGCAATCTGATGTGGTTGCGCTGCGCGGTGACTGGACACTCCCTTCAAAAGAGATAACCACATTCCTCAAACAGCGTGGGCAAGTTGGTGTGCCATTCAACCAGGTCTATGGACCCGGCACACCGGAAGGAAAAGCCCTGCCAACTCTGTTGACACGAGATGTCGTATTGAACGCACTAAATGATGCGAAAGGAGATAAAAAATGAAAATGATCATGACGCTTGTACTGCTGTTGGCGACCACTTTTGGTGCCACTGCCGAGACGCAACCTAATAATGAAGAACAAATACAGCAGATGATCTATCAAGCGTTGTATCACGATCCTGCCAGCCCAAGGATTGGTGCAACTTCACCGAAATTAACCATCATTTCGTTTACCGACTACAACTGCCCGTACTGTAAAAAATTCGACCCAATGCTTGAGAAGATTGTGGAGAAGTATCCCGACGTGGCGGTAGTGTTCAAACTGCTGCCATTTCGTGGTGAATCATCATCGCTTGCTGCGCGTGTCGCCTTAACAACCTGGCGCGAGAACCCGCAGCAGTTTCTGGCATTGCATCACAGTTTGATGTCGAAACAGGGTAATCACACCGCAACCACTATTGATGCCGCGTTCGTCAAAAGTGGGGTGACAGTGGTTAAGCCGGATGAATTGAGTAGGGAAACACTGAGTCTGAACCTACAGCTGGCTCGGGTCGTCGGTGTGGAAGGCACGCCGGCAACGTTGGTGGGTGATACTTTACTGGCAGGGGCAGTACCATGGGAGTCTCTGGAAACGCTAGTAATAGAAAAGCGGGCACAGGCCAATGAAAAGTAAATTAAAGCGCTGGGGACGGGAAGCGTTGGTGATGATGGTTGTCCTCATCACCATTGTCTTTCTGATGGACTGGTGGCGAGCGCCGAAAATGCCCACGACATTCGACAGCACACCACTTCATACACTAGATGGCCAGGCAGTAGTGTTGAGCGCGTTGAGTGAAGATCGCCCATTACTCCTTTATTTCTGGGCCAGTTGGTGCGGCGTGTGTCGCTATACAACACCTTCTGTTGCGCAGTTGGTGGGAGAGGGAGAAAACGTGATGACAATTGCGCTACGCTCAGGCGAACCTCAGGATGTGACGCGTTGGTTAGCCCAAAAAAAGATCCATCTTCCAGTGGTCAATGATGCCTCAGGAGAGTTATCTCGCAACTGGCAGATTGGTGTCACGCCTACGTTGGTTGTGCTTTATAAAGGAGAGGTTGTCTCGTCAACGACCGGATGGACTACGCTTTGGGGAATGAAACTACGTCTTTGGTGGGCCTCATTGTAATGGCATGAACAGGCGCACCGTAATGGTGCGCCAATACCTCTAATGGGGCATAAGAGAACCACTGTTTCAAACTCATTTTTCCTCGTTTTAAATCACTTTCGCTTATTATCCAGCTTGTTAGCACATCTGGTCGGATGTTTCTCAAAAGTGGCAAGCATATTGCAATTCTTAGAAAGACATCACTGCCGAGACTGGCGTTGGCATTCCGTGTAGGGGGCAAAATGAATTTAAGACGACTGAAGTACTTCGTGAAAATCGTCGATATTGGTAGCCTGACTCAGGCCGCAGAAGTGCTGCATATTGCGCAGCCGGCGCTGAGCCAACAAGTTGCTACCCTTGAAGGTGAAATGGATCAGCAGCTGTTAATTCGTACCAAACGCGGCGTAACGCCAACAGAAGCAGGAAAAATTCTCTATACCCATGCGCGGACTATTCTGCGCCAGTGTGAACAGGCTCAATTAGCGGTTTGCAATGTGGGCCAAACTTTAGGTGGCCAGGTTTCTATTGGTCTGGCTCCCGGTACCGCAGCTTCTTCAATTACCATGCCTTTATTACAGGCAGTACGTGCGGAATTACCCGACGTGCTGGTCTATCTGCATGAGAACAGTAGTTCTGTCCTGAATGACAAGCTGTTAAGCGGCCAGCTTGACATGGCGGTCTTGTATGACCGTTCTCCAACGGCGGGCATCATCAGCCAACCGTTACTTAAAGAGGAGTTGTTTCTGGTCGGCACCCGCGATTGTCCAGGTCAGACAGTCGATCTTTCTGCGGTTGCCGAAATGAACCTATTCCTGCCGCGTGACTATAGCGCCGTACGTAAACGCGTGGATGAAGCGTTCTCACTACGCCGCCTGACGGCAAAAATTATCGGTGAGATTGATTCTATCTCGACGCTGACGGCGGCAATTGCCAGCGGTATGGGGGTAACAGTGTTGCCAGAATCAGCGGCACGCTCGCTGGTGAGTTCGGCAAACGGCTGGATGGCGCGTATCACCAGCCCATCCCTGAATTTACCACTCTCGGTGAATTTATCGGCCCGTACCGCGCTGACCCCTCAGGCGCAGGCAGTAAAAGACATTTTGATGTCGCTGGTGGTTCGTCCTGCACAGGAAAATCGCGAACTGCTACTGGTAGGGTGATTCGGCTTATTGCTAAATCGAATAAGTTGCTGGTTTTTATTATTTGTTATATCGGGGTTGCCACTTTAACAATAGTGTAAAGAATGGTTATGCCCCGGGGGCAATGTGAACTTCCAGCAACTCAAAATCATCCGCGAGGCGGCCCGGCGGGACTACAACCTGACCGAAGTCGCCAACATGCTTTTCACTTCGCAATCGGGCGTAAGCCGCCATATCCGCGAGCTTGAAGAAGAACTCGGTATCGAGATTTTCATCCGTCGTGGTAAACGTTTATTGGGCATGACAGAGCCGGGTAAAGCCCTGCTGGTGATTGCTGAACGTATTCTTAATGAAGCCAGTAATGTACGTCGTCTGGCTGATGTATTTACCAACGACACCAGCGGTGTGCTCACAATTGCTACCACACATACTCAGGCACGCTACAGTTTGCCGTCGGTTATCAAATCGTTTCGCTCATTATTCCCTGAAGTACGCCTTGAGCTAATCCAGGGGACGCCGCAAGAAATCGAGATGCTGCTACATAATGGTACGGCAGATATTGGTATTGCCAGTGAGCGCTTGAGTACCGATCCCTTAGTCGTTGCTTATCCGTGGTTTCGCTGGTCACATACTTTATTGGTGCCGCGCGGTCATCCACTGATCCATGCTAATCCTCTCACGCTTGATGATATTAGCCATTGGCCGATTATTACCTATCGCCAGGGGATCACTGGCCGTGCGCGCATAGACGAAGCCTTTTCCCGCCGTGGTTTAACGCCGGATATCGTTTTGAGCGCGCAGGATTCTGACGTGGTGAAAACTTACGTTGAGCTGGGATTGGGTATCGGTCTGGTGGCATTTCAGGCAAGCAGCGAGGAAGGGGAGTTAGTCAGACTCGATACTCGTCATCTTTTTGACACTAACACCGTATGGCTTGGATTGAAGCGAGGTCAGCTACAACGGAATTATGTCTGGCGCTTTATTGAGCTGTGCAATCCTGAGCTTTCTGTTGCCGACATTAAAAGACTGGCGCTAGAGCCAGAAGAGACGGTATTGGATTATCAAATTTGATTCCCTTTCACTGGTTAATGCATCAATATTTGCACGCAGTAGGGGCTTATTTGCTCGAACCGTGATCGGTACGGTGCAAAATTCAGCAAACGGAGTGCGATGACGGAAAATTTCATTGACTCATCGCGTCAGGTAAGTAGAATGCAACGCATCGAACGGCAGCACAGCTTGCCAGAAGATAGTAAAATCAAATGATTAGCTTTAAGGTTAATTGATTAGATTTTGCGGGAATAGCTCAGTTGGTAGAGCACGACCTTGCCAAGGTCGGGGTCGCGAGTTCGAGTCTCGTTTCCCGCTCCAAATTTATGTAGCAGAGTTTCTGTTACAGCCTGCGAAGGTAAAAGGTTTTGGCGCGTTAGCAAAGCGGTTATGTAGCGGATTGCAAATCCGTCTAGTCCGGTTCGACTCCGGAACGCGCCTCCACTTTCTTCCCGAGCCCGGGTGGTGAAATCGGTAGACACAAGGGATTTAAAATCCCTCGGCGTTCGCGCTGTGCGGGTTCAAGTCCCGCCCCGGGCACCATGGGAATAAAAGTAATAAAATCAATGATAAAGCAGTGTCGTGGAAACCACCTTCGGGTGGTTTTTTACTTTCTGCAATTTGAGTCAATGGCGATGGGGTGGCGACAGACTTTTAGACTGTGCTATCCGTGCAAATGAAACCCGCAACCTGCGGGTTTTTTTACGCCCAAAGAAAAACGAGCCCGGAGGCTGGGTTCTTGTGGTTGCTGTTGGATTGTCGGCTTCCTGGTACGCTATATTTCAATTGCCCAGCATAGCTGCCTGTCGCGCTTTTTTTTATGTCAAAAAAACCTGACAGCCTATTAGGATTTTAGGTCGTCAGGTTGTTGCGCGGTTTCTGAGTAAAATGCGATTACTAACTTAATATTAAATTACAGTTCTGCTTGCTCAACGGGGATAGGTTTCCCAATATGGTATCCCTGTAACCAATCGATACCCATCTCAGTTAGCATTTTCGCGATTTCTTCATTTTCGACAAACTCTGCAACTATTTCCATATTTTTTAATTTCGCCATTTCGCAAAATGATTTAACGGCACAGTAGCTAAATGGATCATCAATAATGTTTTTGATAAAAGAACCATCGATTTTTAAAATGTCTGCATTCAGAACACGTAATCTGTCATAACTTGAGGAGCCTGTGCCAAAGTCATCAATGGCAATTTTACTGCCCGCATTGCGCAGACTCCTCAGGATGTCTGAGACATTTTCATTATCAAGAATTTCAGACTCAATAATTTCAAAAATAATACGGTAAGGAGCAATGCTGTACTTCTTGAATAATGTAGAGACATTATCCAGAAAGTCTGTTTGGTAAAGTGACTCTGGCGTCAGGTTGATTGAAAAATAACAATCAGGATCAGAGATTTTTCGGGTCTGCATAAAGCGGAAGGTCTGTTCTATTACCGTGATATCCAGTGCAGGCAGCAGGCCACCTTTGCGGGCCAGGGGAAGGAAGGTATCCGGGAAAATTAATTTTCCATCTGCTGTTTTGAGGCGAATAAGAATCTCATGGTAATGAATTTTACCCCGAACAGAGATGACGGGTTGCGCAGTGAGCACCGTGGATACAATGGGCTGTGCCATAAGCAACAACGATTGTCTGTCGATAGCTTGTTGCAGAACATCGCGTATCATCCCTGATTCAACAATGTTATCACCAGGAACTGTTGGGCTCAGAGATAACGGTCTTCCATGCAACAAAGAAATATAACTGTTAATATTTAACTGTTTTATTGCTTCTGATAAATTGCGAATGATTCTTTTATCACTAGTATAGGCCACCCCACAATTGAGCCCGAGGATAGATGTTTTCCATTGAAAGCGAAAAACCCTGAGTGATCTGTAAAATACTGGGACGTCCGGTAGCGTGTTCAGTCTTAGAATTATACCGTGACCAGGGCTGTAATAAACCTGGTCACAACATGGCAATAAACCTGTTATATACGAACTTAACGCTTTAACAAATTCAAAGCGAAACTCCACACCATAAGTCTGTTCAAGCTCATTTAGCTCTGGGCAACGAATCAGGCATAATGCTTCTGCTGAGTGTTTATCTATATCCATACTCAGAGCCTGAAAATTTAGAAGCCCAGTGTTTGGCTCGGAGCGATATAATCTACTGACATGTTGGGAGTATTTTAGGTTATGCGCAGATATCACTCCTGTAGCAACAATTGTCAGGGAGAAAATGAAAATAGTTGTGGATGATATGATTAAGCTGTGTAGATGGTTGGCATCTGTAAGCGTATTTGCTATTGAAATATATCCATCAATATAATTTCCCAGCAATGCCAGTATGATAACCCATACAGGAGCTACCAAAGCATGCCCAATACGTACTGTCCCCCATAACATTACCGGCAATAACCACAGTAAAGAATAGTCGGTAAAAAGCAGTGTATTGAGATTTTCTGAAATCAGGCAGTACATAATTATGAGCAGTAAAAGCCACCAGATTGCCTGATATAAAATGGCTGGGCCTGATTTTACTGATGCCCTTACGTGTCTTAAATATTGAAGTCCCCATGCAGGTTTATGGCAGACCCGAAGCAAAAGATAGCAAAAGGGAATACCCGTAATACAAGAGTTCATCATCCATTGCAGGTTAATCAGTGTCTGCACTGTAAAAATTTCAGTGGCTGACTCTGGATCAAAATAAGTCTGAAGTGAGTGTTGAAAAAATATATATAACAGAGAGTTGCAGCAGACAAGCCAGCCTATGCGCCGCGGAGTTAACTGGCTACGCCCAAAACTGACCGTACCACGTTTTCCCGTGTTCCAGTAATACAGTAACTGACTGATTAATGCTGCTAGCAGCTGGGAAGTGAGTGTCAGTTTCGCTGATAATGGATGACTATTGATCGAATAAAGGAAAAATATCCCTAGTATAGGAAGCGCCTTCTTTCTGTATAACACTAGCAAAGCAGAAATCAGCGGCAGTGTAAGGTCATAAAACCGGATTGTTGCATCTGCAATATGTTCCTGAGCGGTAAGGGACTCGGCCAGAAACTGAAAGATGAAAAATGCCACACCGGTACAAAAAGGGCCTATCATTCTTTTCAGTAAAATATCATCTTTGGCTTCTGCCAATAACATGCTTTATTCTCTGCTTAATAAGTTTATTTTTATAGTTGGATATATTTAATGTGTAAAATTACACATTAAATATGCCCGCAATCTCAGAATATTTCTTTACTGCAACATGAAGGGGTGATATGCCGTCAAAAAGTTGGTTCTACATCGGATTGATAAAACCATCGTAATTAGCCACCCAAACAGATGAAAGAGATGTTTCTGTATCACATAAATAATCGTTCAAAACGTTCAATGAATCAATATAAAAATATTTTGTGATAGTTTTTTAAGGTCATTAACTCTAAAAATAACAGTTAAGACCTATCAAAACATCAATTGTTAAATTAATGTTATTTAATGGTTTTGGTATGTTATATTGATGAGTTACACAAGCGCATGTGCAACGAAGACTCAATAAGTGATATCGGCGCACCAAGACTTTATCATTTTTCCTGGTTTAAATTTTTTCATATATTAACGTTAGTATTGGCTATGAATACTGATAATAAATTAATCACGAGTATTTGACTGTTTTATACTCAAAGCTTGTTTAGTTTGTGGTTTTATAATCGTACTCGTTTTGGCTTGCTGCACTTGTGCTATAGAGAAGACTGCTCTTTCCCCGCTATGGCTATCCAACGCCATCGCACTTACGTGTAAGTAGGCGACAACTCCCACCTTGAGCACCCTGATAATAAAATCAATGATAAGCCGTTCCGTCATATCACCTTTCGGTGGTTTTTGTTCTTTAGATGATCGGTATTTTATGAATCCATTCTGACAAATCTTTCATTCTTAGATGAATATCACGGCATACTACAGGCTGAAATCAATCGTATGAGTCTTTGCATCAACATTGACTTAAAAATCGCACAACTTCTGGAGAACTCAGTATGAATCAAGGGCCACTAAACGAAGAAGAATTGGAATGGCTGGATGATACACTCACTCAGTATGGTAACGATGACTCCGTACTGGATGTGTCCGAGTTGGATGGGATGCTCACTGCTATTCTTTCTGCCCCTGGAACGATTGAACTCACGCAGTGGCAAACTGCACTTTGGGGCGGCGAATCCCAGCTGCCTCATTGGGAGAGTGAAAAGGAGCAGCAACGCTTTAACGATCTCGCATGTCAGCATATGAACGATATTGCAGAACGTCTGTGTCATGCTCCTGATCAGTTCGAGCCGCTATTTGGTTTACGCGAAATTGATGGCAAGGAATACACCATTGTAGAAGAGTGGTGTTTTGGTTATATGCGTGGTGTAGAACTGAGTCATTGGGAGGCATTGCCAGAACAACTGGAAGCGGCGCTGGACACGATAGCTCTCCATGGGGATGAAGCGCACATTGCAAAGCTTGAGCAAATGACTGAGCAAGAATATGAAGCAAGTCAGGCAGCAATTGGTCCTGCTGCGTTACAACTGCATCGCTTCTGGCAAGAAAAGCGTGAGGCTGGGTCGGCGGTTTTACATTAATTACATGCAGCAAAGTCTTTCTTTTAATAACCAGGCAGCATTCGGTGTGCTGTCTGGCTTTTGAAAAAAACCTTCCAATTACCACAGCGAATTTCCATAAGTAAGTTAAAACAGCTTAAATCGCTGTGTTAACTTACTGTGGTAAAACAAACATCTACATGGCACATTTCACTATTCCTAATAGTGTTTAAAATAATACTAACCACTAACACCTTCTTTTACAATTCTTAACAAATTCCCTTGTATTCTTTACATTTATGATATAATCAAGATGGGAAAGGAAAGTATCAACAACGATAATTCAATGAATAACGAGTCTACTTATGCCGAGAAATTCTTTGAAATTTACCCATGGAGGGTATCCAGTATTTATTAAGTTTGCTGATTTTCTCTTTATAAACTCGATTTTAATATTGAGCGCATTTCTATTAGCCATGGAATCAGCAAGTACTGTTTTGATGCTTAGCTTTCTTTTTTCTACCACTTTTTTACTATTTGGCGAGTACACTGAGCTTTATCTACATAAACCTAAGAAATGGAGCATACGTGGTCAGCTAAGATTGATCCTGTGCTCATTTTTAACTATTGTTTTTGTTGAGTTTGTCAGATTTTTAGCTGGCGGACTGCAATCACTAGGTTATTTAAGAATTTTTGAGAATGGTTTTTTCCCAGCCACGCTCTTCTGGTATGCCATTCCACTGTTTTTACTCTATTTAATCCATTTAATTGTCCTTAAGTACTCAGCCAAGAAAAGCATACATGTGGCTATTGTGGGAGTTACAGACAATGGTCTGGCGGCCGAAGAGGCGCTTCTTAAGGAATACTCGGATATGAAACTGGATTTGGCTTTCTACGATGAACGTGATGTTTCAAGATTCAGCACACTTATAGGCCAAATCAATAGCCCCTTTAAGGGGTCAGTAAGTGGCCTTGTTGAAGAGGCCAAAGCGGGAAGGGTAGATGAGATCTATATCGCATTACCGCTAGTGGCATTAGAGAGAATTCGTCACTTTTTGTCGATGATGTCAGATACCACGGTTAATACTTATATCGTTCCTGATTTTAACTCCTACAGTACTCACATGTCGAAGTTGCGCTCTATACATAACTTGCAAACGATCAGCATCCTGAGTTCTCCGTTTGAAGGATTTGGTTCTTTTATTAAGCGTGCCGAAGATTTAGTTCTTGGCAGCATTATTATGGTATTGATTTCCTCACTGTTATTACTAATTAGTATCGGGATAAAACTAACTTCACGCGGGCCGATATTTTTCAAGCAAGACAGGTATGGTTTGAGTGGGCAAAAAATTAAAGTCTGGAAGTTCCGTACTATGCGCGTGATGGAAAATTCTGATACGGTGGTACAAGCAACAAAAGATGATCCGCGCGTGACTCGTTTCGGTGCATTTTTACGTCGCACATCACTCGATGAATTACCGCAGTTCTTCAATGTATTGCAGGGTAGTATGTCGATTGTTGGTCCCAGGCCTCATGCAGTCACACACAATGAACAGTATCGTAAGCAAGTCGAAAACTACATGATTCGCCATAAAGTTAAGCCTGGGATCACAGGATTAGCACAAATTAACGGTTATCGCGGCGAAATTGATGCACTTTATAAAATGGAAAAGCGTGTTGAATATGATATCGAATACATCCAGAACTGGTCGTTATGGCTAGATATTAAAATTATTATAAAGACTATTTTCAAAGGATTTGTCGGTAAAAATGCATATTAAATATTTTATTATTGCCGGAATGGTTTTATCGCCGCCGGCCATGGCAGATCTAACACCGAAATCACATATCGGCATTGCGGGTATTGATTTTCAGAGCAACGTTGGTGTGAATTATGGTTATGAAGATAATGTGACTTATCAGCCACATAAAAGAGATGCTATTGGTTCAAACTTTATCAGTGCTACACCTGAGTTGAGTTTAACTGGCCAACGGTATCAGGATAAATACTTATTAATGTACTCAGGTGATTATCGCAATTATAACAATGATTCAACTGATAATTACAACGACCATTTATTTCGTTTCAATGGCGCGTGGCGCTATGGGTTAATGCATGGCCTGATGTTAAATGTCGAAGATGCACTTGGACATGAAGACCGTGGTCGTGGCATTACTGAAGGGTTTATACCTGAACAATTTCAAGAATTTGGCGTTAATTCTCCATTAAGCACTAACTTATTAAATAGTGAACTGCGTTATAGTTACGGTGCTCCTGAAGGGCGTGGCAAAGCAGAAGTTGCGTTGATTTATAAAAAACTTCGTTTCGGTAATACGCAGGATGTGCAGAATACTGATAATGATTTTTACAACTATATCCAGCAGCAGGAATGGCATCAAAACAGCCTCGTTGCTGAAATTTTTGACCAGTACACATCGCAAACGCGATTCCGTTATAGCTTTATTACCAACCAGATCCATTATGATCATGCTTCTGAAAAAGACAGTGACGAATATTATTTGCTTTATGGAATAAAATCACAGGTTACTGGTAAAACTAACATCGATATGAACCTGGCATGGTTGTATAAAACATTTGAGAACAATCCCAACTCGCAGGATTTTAATGGGCTAAACTGGGATATTAAGGGCGAGTGGAAGCCGCTCAAACAATCTATTTTTACAGCACATACCTCACAACGCATTAAAGACCCTTCAGAAGTGGGGGGATATATTTTGGTTTCACAGTATGGCATTTCGTATCAACATTTTTGGTTCGATGACCGTTTCTCCACCTTGTTAGATTACTCGTACACCACAGAAGACTATAAGAAGCAAGATAAGGACAGAAATGACAAGGATGGTGTGTTCACCTTCACCATGAGTTATGACTTCAGGCCCTCTATTAACTTTGAGTTGAAATATCAAATAGATACATTGCGTTCAAATAAAGAGACCGATTCGTTTTATATCGGACCTGACGACGACAGAGAAGTCTTGAGAACGTTGGGTTATGACAATTCGCTGATTATGTTTACAGCTAAGGTGCAGATTTAAAATGAAAATAATGAAATTATGGGTATTTTTATTTTTCAGTGTGCTTCTGGCAGGATGTTCTGCATCTAAGCCGCCACTAATGGATAATCCTGATTCTGAATCAAAAGGATATCTGCTTGATGCAGGTGATGCCGTTAGTATTAATGTGTACGGCGAACCTGATCTAACAATGAAATTTATACTCGATAAAAGCGGAACTATTACTTTCCCTTATATTGGGCAACTCACGCTAAAAGGCAAAACTCCAGAACAGGTGAGTGCAGAGTTAACTAATCGTCTGCGAGGTGATTACCTGCAAAATCCAATGGTGACGGTGAATATTGCTGAGTTCCGAAAATACTATGTTTCAGGAGAGGTAAAAAATCCGAATGGATTTTCCTATGAACCTGGGCTCACAGTTGAAAAATCGATTGCGCAGGCCGGTGGCTTTACAGACAGAGCCGATCGCAAAGATATCAATATTCGCTTAGCTGGCACAAACCAATTGCTTGAGAACGTGGACGTAAGACATTCCGTTCACCCTGGTGATATCGTGATTATTGGCATGGGCTTCTTCTAACTATGAAACTATCAATAGTTGAAAATGGCAAGAAACGAGAAAGCTCTATCGATTTCTCCCGGTTTGCCAAGGAAATTAAAAGAAACAGTTGGAAAATCCTCCTCGGCGGTGTGATTGCTGGGGCGATTGCCTGGCCACTTATCAACATGATGACATCGAAATATGTCTCAACGGCGACAGTGCTGGTTAAGGCTCAGCCTGATAATGTCTCACCGTTCCCGCAAGTTGATGGCTATGACTCGACACGTAACGGCTACTACGAAACACAATATGCGTTGATGCAGTCACGTATTGTGCTTGCACAGGCCGTTCGAAATTTGAAATTGGATGAAAATCCAGATTTCAATGGCGTTAAATCAGACAGCAAAGATGCCAACACTCCCGAAAATCAGCAGCAACGCATTGATAATGCGCTGAAAACCATGCTGAAAAATCTCACTATTACCAGTATTCGCACGACGCATCTGGCATCTATTTCCTATGAGTCACCTTCCCCAGAAATGGCAGCAAAGGTAGCTAACGGTGTTGCGCAGGCGTTTATCAACTACACCGCTGAACAAAAGCGTATCAATACGCAGAAAGCTCGAGAAAGCAATCTGCAGAAAATGGACGATTTGCAAAAACAAATTGCCGTACAAAAACAGGCAATTGATGAATATCTCAATAAAGAAGGATTGTTGACCTTCCGTGGTGTAGATGGTTTTGAAACAGAGCAGTTAGGTATTGTGACTAACCGTTTGGCCGATGCGACCCAGCGCCGCGTGGCTGCTGAATCGCTTTACAACGAAGTTCGTAAAGGGACAGGAAAATCTCTCGAAGATGTCATTTCTCTCCCGGTAATTTCGGACCATGCGCAGATTCAGGACTTACGTATTGCCTTGATCCAGGCGAAACGTTCGCTTTATGAATTGCGTAAATCCTATGGGCCAAAGCATGCCAAAATTCAGGAGGCTCAGGCTCAGGTTCAGGCGATCCAGGATCAAACCTATAGTGTGCTGGGTGAGCTGGAAACTGGATTGCGTCAGCAATATCAAGCAGCGCTGGCAGATGAAAATAGCTACCAGAAACAGTTAGATCAGCAAAAAGAAATATTTCAGAAATTGGCAACCAAGCGCGATGGTTATAACAGTTTGAAACTGGTGCTGGATAAAACTGAAGAGTCATACAAAACGTTATATCAACGTACTCAAGAGCAGTCACTTTCGAGTAATTATGCTGAGGCGGATGCTGTATTGTATGACCCGGCAGTACCGGCTGAACGCCCATCCAAGCCTAATAAATCGCTGCTGTTTATTATGGTGGTTTTGTTAGCGCTGGCATTTTGCATCATGTACTTCATTGTGAAAGCCGCGATGGACAGCACGATTAACAACTTGAGCCAGGTGAAGAAGCGCTTGAACCTCGAACCACTCGGTGAGATTCGCCGCTATAAGGGGCTCGGGAGTCGTGCGCAAATCCGCGATATTATCTCTAATAACCCGCTCAATGCAGACATCATTCACAGCATCCGCACCCATATTATGTTGGATAATCGGCAGCTTCAGGCGATTACTGTGACATCAGCGGACCATGGTGATGGACGTACACTGCTGGCAAATCTGTTGGCTAACTCATTTAGCTTCGATCAAAAAACACTGCTTATCGACCTGGATTTTTACAATAACGAGGGTTTGTCGAGCGAACTTGCTAAGCCTTCCGCGCAAGGTGTTGCCGAGTTGCTTCGTGGAGAAGTTACCTCCGAAAATCTGATTGTTAAAGTGAATGAAAATCTTGATTTCCTGGCGCGTGGTAATGCGACAGTTTCATCATTGCTCATGCTGTCATCAGAGAACCTTGAGCACTTAATGCGCGAACTACGCAGCAAGTATCAGCGCATTATTATTGATGCTGCGGCGGTGAATCAGAGCCAGGATAGCCAGTTAATTAGTCGGGTTACAGATGGCCTGATATTTGTACTAAAAGCAGGTGCGGCACCAGCTGAGCACATTATCCACGCGCTGGATAAAATCGAAACCAATCAGACTGTTGTTATCGGCGTAGTCATTAATCAAGTTTTTGATAAAAATCTGGAAACCAAAGAGGGATTACGTTCACTCAACCTGCAAACTAACGAACTGATGAATGGCACAGGCCGGGTATGAGTTTACTGAAGAGCGCGTCTACAATTGCTGGTTCATCAGTCATTTCGCAATTGATTGGTGCGCTCTCTATTTGGTTGATTTCTCACAAATATGATCTGCCCGAGGTAGGGCTTTACGCGCTTAATTACAGTATTGCGCTGATTGGTGCCCAGGTATGCACATTTGCTTCGCAACTTTTGATTCCGAAGCAACAAGATGATGAACTGGCCCAAAACGTCGTGTTTTGTTTACTGCAAAGTCTGATTACTGCTCTCCCGTATGCTTTGCTAACTGCGTGGTTATTTGACCAGAATATCTTCTTCCTTTATTTGCTCACGCTTTCTAATACGTGGGTGTTGATATCGGAGAACTTATCGTTACGTACGGCTAATTTTGGCTTTTTAGTCTTTCAGAGAATATCTGTTTCCGTGGTGGTGGTGCTTTCTGTCATGCTCACCACACATGTTCAGGCATTCTATTGGGCATGGGCAGGTTCAATGATGCTTCTGACGATTGGCTGCATTCTTTGCGCATTTGATTTGCGCTCGGTGACATTACAGCATTTAAGTCCGAAAAATAATTTCGCGTTCTTTAATAAACACGTTCATCACATCACCAAAGTAGGTAGTGCTGAAGTGCTGGCAATGGCAAACGGTAATTTACCTATTATGCTGATTAACTTTTGGTTCTCTGCACTGACTGCAGGCTATTTTTCTATTGTGAGCCGTTTCTGTCTGGCTCCGGTGGTGATCGTTGGAAATGCCGTTCGCAATGCTATTTTTTCAAAATGGTCTATCGATTTTAGACATAACACCTTCAATTATGACGAGTACAAAAAAGTACGCTTGCTGCTGCTGGTACTGGGGGTTATTTGTACCTTAGGCGTATTTATTTTCTATCCGATAGTTATGCACCTTGGTTTTAGTGAAGATTGGATTAACTCAATTCCGACTTCGCGATATATGTTGCCTTATTTGTTCCCGGCTTTGGCTGTCTGCCCACTGACAGTGATTGAGCTTATTTTTGGCTCTCACCGTTACTTTTTACGCATTCAGTTTGAACAGTTGGCTATCGTGTTGATTTCGTTTGTTGTTGTACCCTATTTTTATAATGACTATGCCACATCAATCATTCTGTTCTCGGTACTAACATTCGTCCGTTATGCGTTTATTTATCTGAAGGTCAATAAACGCGCCAACCTCTTAAAAGACAGACCGGTTGTATTATGAATCTTAATACTGGGCACTATTTACAGACCTATTCTTTAATTACCCTTGTGTTTTGTGGGGGGGCTCAATATTTCACCGGCTTATTGTCGGTGCTGTGGATCCCATTTTTCCTGACATTGCTGATGTTTAGCCTGTTGATCATGCAAACGCGCTACGAAACATTACAGCTGGATAAGCAAGAAATAATTGTGCTCACGGTGTATCTCGTCTTCCTGGTCATGGCGGGGGTATCGACAATTTTGCAGGAAGGGGTAACGGATGCGATTGTCGGATTTAAAAATGAAATTGCACTATCTCTAATCATGCTCTGCCTGTTATTAGGATTCTGCCGTGAATCGCAGGTCTACCGTGTAACCAAAACTTTATACTGGGTATTTTACGCACAATTCCCGATGGTTCTTTACCAGTTGTTGTTTGTGGTTCCCCAGCGTGTGGCCACGTATGGTGAGGAAGATAAATGGGATTCAGTGGTTGGAACCTTCGGTGGTGACCCGATGGGCGGCGGTAATACTGCGGCCATGGGGCTGTTTTGCCTGCTGATTATGCTGTTGAAAATTTCTGAATTTAAGCACGGACTAACGACATTTAAATCAATGGCACTGCATATCATATTGGGCTTTGGCTTATGTATCGTTGGCGAAGTAAAATTTGTTATCTTGTTATCGCCAATACTCATGTGCTGGGTTTGGCTAATGCCAAGCTACGTTAAAGGGATGAGTAAAGTAAATCTAAAAGCATTGCTGCTGATTTTTGCAGGCATGGCTCTATTGATTGCGTTTGCGATACTTATCCTGGCTTCTGGTTATTCATCTGCCTTTGGTAGTGACCCAACAGAGAGTTCATTAAGTGTCTTCCTGTCGTCGTTAGACTACATTTTTGATCCCAATTATATTCTGCCATCAGGGGAGGTGGGCCGCTTTACCACACTGACTTTTTGGCTTAAAAATAACGATCTTTGGGGGTTGTCGGGCACGTTATTTGGCTATGGTCTTAATGCGACAAACAGTGGCAGTATTGTCTCGCAGGGTTTTTTAAACCTTACCTATAACTTGATTCTGGATTCGACCTCTTTAAGTATGTTGCTTTGGGAAGTGGGTGTAGTAGGAACTCTGCTATTTATTAGCCTAATTATTTATACGCTAAAAATCGTGCAGCCTAAGCCCTTGTTGGATCGCGAGAAATTAGATCAACAAGACCTCCAGTTACTGAGTTTCTCACCTGCTTTTAGTGTTTTTGTTATTAGCTGTTTATTGAGCCTACCCTATAGCCAAATACTCACAATTACCCCAATGCTGCAATTTATTTTTTATTTATCGCTGGGTTCGAGTCTGGTAATTCGTCGGTCCGTTTATCGTTATGCGGAGCAATAGTATGGCTAATAAACCGTTTATTACAGTGAGTATTAAAACCCTTAACGAAGCCGAGTGCATCGAGAAAACCATCGATAGTATCCAACAGCAGATTGCTGATTATCCGCATAAGATCATCGTGGCTGATAGTTTATCGACCGATAACACTCAACAATTAGCAAGCGCTAAAGGCGTGACCGTGGTGTCTTTAACGCAGCCTGCGGATCGTTGCTGTGGAGTGGGGCATCAACTAGGTTATCTGTATAGCGAGGGTCAATATCTGTTGTTAATGGATGGCGATATGGAACTGGAAAAAGGGTTTATTGATAGTGCAGTTACATTTCTTGAGGCACACCCAGAATACGCGGGCGTTGCGGGTACCGTTGAAATGGATGATGCAGCAAATTATGAGTTCAAGTCACGCAAGCAACGACTACATGAAATATATCCGATAGGTGATTGCGATCATTTAGGGGGGGGAGGTTTATACCGTCGCGTGGCAATTGAAAAAATTGGTTATCTTACCAACCGTAATCTGCATGCCTTTGAAGAGGCAGAGCTCGGGATGCGTTTATTACATGCCGGTTATAAACTCCATCGCCTTGATGTTCCTTATTTCAGTCACACCTCACATAACATGCCGACATTCAAATTAATAATGTACCGTTGGCGAAGTGGTTATAACCAGGCAACAGGTGAGTTACTACGCAGTGCATGGGGGAGACCCTATCTGAGTCACGTTCTTAGAATGGTCAAAAACGAGATTATTTTTTCCATCTATATGTTTTTGCTGTTGGTTTCGATATTGACATTCAATGCTGAAATTATTGGTGTAGCGCTACTGCCATTACTTGCATTTATTATCCTGAAAGCGATTAAAAATCGCTCATTAATTAACGGGTTGCATAGTGTAATAAATTTAGCCGTGCTCTCTGCTGGGTTAGTCAAAGGGCTGACTCATCCAGTACGAGATCCTATGGTTCCACCCGATAGCAAAGTTATTCATGAATAGGCGGCCATGATGAAAATATTACTGGTAAATAAATTTTTCTACATCAAAGGCGGCGCGGAAACAGTTTATTTTCAAGAACGCGATATGCTGAAGCAGGCTGGTATCGAAGTTATTGATTTCTCTATGCAACATGAAAAAAATTTCCCCTCAGATTACGCAGAATATTTTGTCAGTAATGTTGATTATCATAAAAGCAGTAACTTATTTGGCGGGGTTAAAACAGCTGTAAATTTCATTCATAATGCTGAAGCATGCAAGAAAATGAAAGCGTTACTGGAGAAAGAGCGCCCGGATATTGTTCATTTTCATAATATCTATCATCAGCTAACGCCTGCAATTATAAAAGTTGCCCGTGATTTTGGTTGTAAAACGGTGTTAACTGCACACGACTACAAAATTGCTTGTCCATCATACGCGATGTTGCGCGATGGCAAGGTGTGTGATGCTTGTATCAACGGTGCCGTCTATAACGCATTCAAATATCGTTGCTATGAAGGCTCGGCATTTAAGAGTTTATTAATTTCTTTAGAAGCAACCTGGCAATATATTGCAAAAAATTATCAGGCCATTGACGTTATTATCTCCCCTAGTGAGTTTTTGCGGGGGGTGATAAAGCACACATTACCCAATTCGCGCATTGACGTTATTGTTAATGGCATTGATGACAGCCAACCATTTGACAATATAGAAGATAGGGGCTATTTGCTTTTTGTTGGTCGCATCAGCCCTGAAAAAGGAATTGAAACCTTGGCTCAAGCGCATCAGATGATGCGTAATAAAATACCACTAAAAATTGTCGGCCATGGTCCTATCTACAATGAATTGATTGAGAAATATCCCGATGCTGAGTTTCTTGGTTTTGTACATCAGGGTGAAGAATTAGACAATCTGATAAAGCACGCGCGAGCGATTATTGTGCCTTCGGAATGTAATGAAAATTGCTCAATGTCAGTACTTGAAGCCATGTCTTTTGCTCGGCCAATCGTTGGGTCACGCATTGGCGGAATACCTGAACAAATCCGTGATGGTGTCGATGGGGCATTATTCGAACCAGGAAATGCGCAACAGCTTGCCGATATACTTGACGATTTGGCAATTAATCCAGAAAAAGCCCAACGCATGGGTCTAAATGCCCATGATCGCCTTTGCGGTAAATATGCAATGCGCGATCATCTTCAGGCATTACTGAATTTGTATCAAGAACTGTTAAGTAAGTCATAATATGACCAGAAAAATTACGGTTCTGGGCACTCGTGGAATTCCTGATGTACTAGGCGGGGTAGAAACGCATTGCCAAAATCTCTATCCCGCAATCAAACAACAATTTGATATCGATATCTGTGTTATTGCTCGTGCTCCTTATGTCGATTACCGTCATTCGCAATATAAAAATATCGAAACCCGCGCACTGTGGGCACCGAAAAAACGTTCTTTAGAAGCCATTGCCCATTCAGTTTTAGCGGCATTTTGCACCGTGTTTGATAAATCATCAATTGTTCATGTTCATGCCATTGGCCCTGGGCTTGTCGTGCCGTTACTACGTTTGCTGGGCAAGAAAGTAGTATTTACTCATCATGGCCCTGACTATGAGCGCCAGAAATGGGGATACATTGCAAAACAGGCTTTACTGATTGGCGAAAAACTTGCCGTTAATTATGCCAATGAAGTCATTGTTATTTCCGAGGTTATTAATCAGCTAATCCAAAAAAAACATCGGCGTATGGATGCACATTTAATCCATAACGGGGTTAATATTCCGGAACCGCTGGCAGCAGAAACCATTAGTAAAACACTGGGTCGGTACGCGTTAAAACCTAAGAACTATCTTGTAGCGGTAGGGCGTTTTGTGGAAGAAAAAGGGTTACACGATTTGATTACTGCCTATCATAAATCTGGCGTCTCAGAGACATTAGTATTGGTTGGTGATGCAGATCATCCTTCTGACTACAGTATGCAGCTGAAGCAATTAGCGATAAAAACACCGAATGTTATTTTGACCGGTTTCTTAAAAGGTGATGCACTGAAGGTAGTCTTTTCCCAGGCTAAGCTGTTTATAATGCCTTCGTATCACGAGGGTTTGCCGATAGCATTGCTTGAAGCAATGTCGTATTCACTGCCTGCGGTAGTCAGTGATATTCCGGCGAATTTGGAAGTAGGGTTGCCAGCTGAAGCCTATTTTAAAGTCGGCAATGTGGCTGATTTAGCCGAAAAAATTAAGGCAAGAGTAGTACTCAACAATACCGATTACAGTGACTTCCTGCGAAATTATGACTGGCTTGAAATTGCCAGAAAAACAGTCAAAGTGTACCACTCAATAAACAAATCAATAGGTTAAAATTGAGCAATTCAACCAGACGCCCACTCGTACTTGATCGTTTTTATGAAGTGCTTGATGAGGAAACCCAGGCACAACTGACTGCTGAACAAAAGCAGGATATAGAAGATGCGATAGTTTCAGTCACGTTGTCGTCACGTCATCGCATCGATGTCCGCAAGAGCTTCCCATTTTTTGGCAGGCGCTATTATCTGGTCTTTTTGTTAGGGCGAGATTTCCGCAAGCGACTACGCAAAGAATCCACACTGGTGCGCATCGTCGTGACGATTTTGATCCTTTCAGGCTTGCTGTTCGCAACGCTCTGCGTGTTACTCACGCTATATATGATTAAGTCTGCCGTAGGCATTGATCTCATTCATGATTTCCATGTTGGGATTTGGGACTGGTGGCTCAGTCTGAGGAACAAATAGCTTTTGGCTCATTAACCCTCTACGGATAACGGAGTCTCATGAATATTAAAACTTTTATAGCGTTGATGTGCATGGTCGTTCCGGGAGCCGTACTGGCTGAGTCGATGACAGTCGTTACACCTAAGGCTCTCTCAGGCCCACTCACTAACCCAGGCATGGGCATCGCCAGTTTTCACCAGGGTTACGGCGAGCAACACACTGAGGCCGACTACCCGAATCCCGGCATTGAATACGAACGCTTCTATTGGAGCGAGCTTGAACCGGTTGAAGGGCAATTTAACTACGCATTGGTTGACGACGCTTTTAAATTCGCGGCGATGCACACGCCCGCGATGAACGTCGGGCTGCGCTTTATGGCCCTGGATGGCCCGGAAAGCGGTTCAAAAATCCCTGACTGGTTGATTAAAAAAGTTAAGGGCGTATGGACTTCAGACGGAAAAACCTTCGTCCCCAATCTCGATGACCCAGTATTTCTGCAATACAGCCAGCGCCTGCTCAATGCTTTCGGCAAGCACTACGACGGAAATGAAAACCTGGCATACCTTGATATCGGCATGGTTGGGTCGTGGGGAGAGTGGCACAACAGCAATTTCCCCTCACTTAAACCGCTCGATAAACGCTACACACCAGCGCAATTAGAACAGTACGTCAGAATGCATTTTACCGCGTTTCCAAAAACACCGAAAATTATGCTGATTGCCGGTGGCGACAACCTGGTCAGCGCCGTGAAGCAGGGCGCAGGCTGGCGGGCTGATTGTTTGGGTGACTGGCGTAACTTTTCGGCAACCTGGAATCTGATGGAAGATGATTATCCGCAGCGCTTAGAGGCGGCTCAAGCTGCGTATTCCGGTTTCAATGATGCCTGGAAACGAGCGCCTGTGAGTTTCGAAATCTGCGGGTACATGCCGGAATGGAAAACCGAGCAACATTACAGTCTTACCGAAGTGCAACGCACATTTGACTGGGCCATCGCACAACACGCCAGTACGATTAATTTGAAGTCACGGGCGGTGCCAAAAGAGTATCGCGGCATTGTCGACCAGGCGCTGACCAGGCTTGGTTATCGTTTTCGTTTAGTCTCATTGAGCCATAATTCTGCTGTCGCGAAAGGTGGTGTTCTGACGCTTAATAGTCAGTGGGCAAATGACGGTATCGCACCCATTTACTTGAAATACAACGTGACATGGCGTGTGGTCAACGAGTTGAACACAGTCATTGCTCAGGGGAAAACCAGTGATGATATCCGCACCTGGTTACCCGGAAAGCGACCAATCGCATATCAACTGCCAATACCTGGGACGGTGGCTGATGGGCAGTATTATATCGAAGTGGCAGTACTGGATGGGACGGGGAAATCGAGAATTAATCTGGCTAACGAAGGGAAACGTAGTGATAGCTGGTATCGGATTTCTAAGTTAAATGTTCACTGATTAATTGGCTCTGAGTCTGCCAAGACAGACTCAGAGTGTAAATATCCGTCATACTTCAAGCGGCATATGCGTTGGCAATACTTGGCCCATTCGCGGGCCTCGCCATACTAAGAGCTGTAACCATTCGGATTTTTTTTCTGCCAGTTCCAGGTATCACGCATCATTTCATCAATCGTTCGCGTGGCCTGCCATCCCAATGTTTGTTTTGCTAAAGATGAATCTGACCAGCATTCCGCAATATCACCGGCCCTGCGTTCCACAATCTTATAGTTAATCTTAGTCTGAGATGTTTTTTCAAATGCCTCAATGAGATCAATGACGGAATAACCCACGCCAGTACCCAGATTTATCGCTTTAAAAGATGCACCCTCAGTTTGATGATCCAATGCCGCCAGATGACCACTTGCTAAGTCCAGCACATGGATATAATCGCGAACGCCTGTGCCATCAGGTGTAGGGTAATCATTGCCATATACCGACAGACACGTCAGTTTGCCGATTGCCACTTGTGAAATATAGGGAACCAGATTATTTGGAATACCGTTAGGATCTTCGCCAATTCGCCCCGATTGATGAGCGCCAACCGGATTGAAATAGCGCAAACAGGTAATGCGAAACTCCGGTTGTGCGAGGGAGAAATCACGCAGAATCTGCTCAACCATAAGTTTCGATGTGCCATAAGGGTTTGTGGTGCCGCCGGTCTGGCAATCTTCGCTCAACGGCACTTTTTCGGGATTCCCATAGACGGTTGCCGATGAACTGAAGATGAGGCTATTTACACCGGCATGTAGCATCTCACTAAGTAACACTATTGTGCCAGTAACATTATTCTCATAATATTCCAGTGGTTTTTTAATTGATTCACCAACAGATTTTAAACCAGCAAAATGAATCACATCAGTAATCGAATGTTTTGAAAAAATAGTTCTCAAAATATTCTTATCTAAAACATTAGCAACATAGAGAGTGGGTTTTGTTCCTGTTAACTCTGCAACCCGGACTAAAGATTCTTGAGATGAGTTAGAGAGATTATCGATAACGATGACCTCATCACCTCTTTCCAGTAAAGCCAATACAGTATGGGAGCCTATATAGCCAGCACCACCTGTTACAAGAATTGCCATAATATCTCCAGATAAATATTACAAAACTAGGGTGGTATTCGGTGCTTAATTTACTGTCAAATATTGAAAACCTAGCACCGGTCGATGGGTTTTTCTTATGTATATTCAGGCAAACGATTTTTACGGTATTTAACCCAAGCCTTAAATAAAACTTTTTTTAAAGGAGACAAAAGGCTGAATACCCAATTTTTGGTGTCATAAACAAGATGGTTATTCGAAAAGTTTAACGTGTGAATACCTGCGCTTTGGTTGATTTCAGGTGTGACATGTGCCACCAGTTTTTCCTCAAAAATCAGTGGGTTGATGGTGATTAATTCTTTGATAAAAATGGATTTTCCGTAAGAGTCAGATGTGCATTCTTGAGTGAGGATATATTTCTTATCATTAATAAAATAAGAAGCACCGGCCCCACGGTGATGGTGGTTGCACAGTTTTAAAGACGGGTTTATTTTTTTCCACTCACCGAGTATTTGATCTGCAGTGTGAATAACCATCTCATTGTTAAGTGTGGTAGAAATGAGGTAACAGGTATTCTCTAAGGTGAAGAATATATTATCGGTAAATTCAGCGTCAGAAATTAGCACCTTCACCTTTTTCCAGCGAGTGGGAAACTCAGTGGATTGGAAGAGTATCACTTCTCTTCGCTCTGAAGACTCAGGAATCATAAACAGATTATCGTTAAGATAAAAAAGATATGGGAAGGATAAATGGCACTTTAAATCATCAAACCCTTCTAGTTTGATATCCTGAATCTCATTAAGATTATCGTCAAGAATCCGACATCTGAGAATGCCTTTAGAATTTAGAAAGCTAAGTGCTTCATAGAAAAGGTAGAGTTTATTATCTTTCTCTATAATAAAAGGATCTGCCTGGAAGGTATATTTTTTCTTCAGTAATTTTGCGTGTGAATTATTTAAAATATCCAGGGTATTTTCTGGAAAAGAATGAGAGTTATTTTTGATGATCATAATATCCCATGATTCATGGAAAAATAACTTTCTAATTAATTTATTGTTTTTACTTAACATTTTATCATATTGTCCATATTAGTTATTGCAAGTAACAGGAAAAACATGACGCTTATTATTATAAATAATGCTTAACAATCGATGTGTGGAGCAGCTCATTGCACCAGCAAGTAGCCATAGAAAACTGACATGAGAAGGTGCTGAATTGGAGTATAGACGCTTAACAGATATCCGCCACAGAGTAAGGTTTTTAGCAGAAAAGTGATTATCAGGGATTACTGAAGGGAGAGGGGGAGTTTTAGTTAAGGAGAACCGGCAAGTACAAGATATCCTTGCCGGGAATATTTATTAAGCTTGAGTATCGAGGGTAGAAAGCTCTTTATCTACGAAATACAGACCTTCGCCGCTTTTTCCAACCAGACTTAATTTATCCAGTACGGACTTGAACAGTTTCTCTTCTTCATGTTGTTCAGAAACATACCATTGCAGGAAGTTGAAAGTTGGATAGTCCTGAGATGTCATCGCAGCATGAGCCAATTCATTAATCTTGCGAGTAATTAACTGCTCATGTTCGTAAGTGGCATTAAACAGGTTATCTAAAGATGAGTAGTCATGGTCTGGTGCCGGGACCGCATTAATGCGTGGCAAGCTTCCAGTGTCAGTCAGGTAAGAAAACAGACGCTGCATATGCTCCATTTCTTCCTGAGCATGGCGACGCAGGAAAGCGGCAGCCCCTTCAAAGCTATGGTAGCTGCACCAGGCACTCATTTGTTGATAAAGCAGGGAGGAATAAAGCTCAAGATTCATTTGTTCGTTAAGTTTTTCGATCATTTCAGCTTTTAGCATGGTGCGCTCCACGAGAATGTATATTTAACAATGTCGCTACTTTAATTTTATTATTTCTATAATGCAAAGGAATTGTTAATTATATTATTGTAATGAGAATGGTTGTTAATATTGTTTCTTTTCTATAATTAATTCGTTCTGAAAATAAGAATTATTACTGTTTACTTATGGGTCAGAAGATAAATCTTAGCCAACCCTAATTTTAATGACGTTAAGGTGATTGTTCTATTATTGAACAACACTCTCATCTTTCAGATACCGCTCCATTCCCACTCCGCGACACTGGTACTCAAGCGTCACTTTTTGGCTCAGGCACACAGAGCCACTGGTCACGCTACAGGTTTTGATTGGCTCTCCGTAAGGATATGCGGCGATATAACCCCACTGCTGGCATTGGTGGCTGGCTGCTGATTGCGCAACATAAGTATCCACTTTTGCCGTTTGTAATGGCGCGAGGTCAAATCCCAGACGAACCACACCCACCACTTCACTACTTTTTACGGGCACAGGCGTTTTATTCACCGTACATCCAGCTAATAACGCCGTGGTTAAAATTAAATAAACAGTTTTCATTATTCTGATGCTCGAATGACTTTTTAATGATTTTAGCACGCACAAAAATGAAAAATGACCAACAGCATAAAGCTGTTTAATTTCAATTAGGGCGAGGTAAATGGATCTTCCTAACATAAATTTTGGGGCTTAATAATGGTGAAAATGGGCATCACCAATATTTGTGGGGTGATTAAATTTTGATCACAACTGCCATCAAGTTTGGCTGAATCGTGCCGACAATACTGGTAATGCACGGTCTACTCTCAGTATTGGTATACAAAAACCGAATAAACGGAGCTGAGGTGACTACAGCTGGTGCAGGAAAGACTTTTTATTATTTCACCAGGAAAATACAAAACATGAAGTTTATTCGTAATATCAAAATCCGCGTCATGGTGGTGCTGATACTGATCTTCTCGTCAGTGGCGTGGCTCGGTGTTTCCGGGCTGGCGCTGTGGTTTTTACATGATTTGCAACAAAACCTGGTACTGAATGCGCAACAAGAAAAGTGGATCGGTATCGTTCGTTTCTTGCTCGGGGCTTCGGTGTTAGCAAGCATTGCCATTACGTTGGTAACTGAGCGCTATCTTTATTTCTGCCTGGTGAAGCCGGTCGAGAACATTCGCGCACATATGCATATTCTTGCGCGTGGTGAACTCGAAACCCAATTACCTGATTTAGGCAGTAACTGCATTGGTTTGATGGTTTCACCGATCCAAAAAATGCAGTCGAATTGGGAAAAAGCCGTTTCCAACATTCGTTCCAGCGCTCACACCATTCGCGGAAATGCCACGGAAGTGGCTGAGGTGAACAACGAATTGTCTTCTCGTTCTGAGCAACTCGCCGCAGCGTTAGAAGAAACGACTACCAGCATGGAGCAATTGAGTAGCACGGTTACGCTGAATGCTGAAAATGCCAGCCACGCGAGCGTGCTTGCAAAAAATGCGACTAAGACGGCAGTAAACGGCGGGGAGTCGGTAAAAAAAGTGATGACCACGATGGAGACGATAACCAGCAGCTCTCATAAAATTGTCGATATCACCACCGTGATTAACAGCATCTCCTTCCAGACCAATATTCTGGCGTTGAATGCTGCAGTTGAAGCCGCTCGGGCCGGTGAGCAAGGGCGAGGTTTTGCAGTAGTAGCAAGTGAGGTACGTAATCTCGCTCAACGTAGTGCAGTGGCGGCGAAAGAGATAGAAACCTTGCTCAAAGAGTCCGTTGATAACATTCATACTGGTTCTGAACAGGTGAAGAAAGCGGGTGAAGCGATGGGGGAGATTCTGAATGCGGTCACTCAAGTGAACAATATTATGGGAGATATTGCCAATGCGTCGGGTGAGCAGAGTCAGGGTATTGGGCAGGTGGGGGTTGCAGTAAGACAGATGGATGCGGTCACGCAGCAAAACGTCAATCTGGTTCATCAATCTGCACTTTCGTCAGTGGAACTGGAAAAACAAGCGCACCAGCTTAACGATATTGTGTCGATGTTTCGCATCGCTAAACCCGGCTGAAAATGTGGGAATACTCTCAGTCGAACACAGAAGTGTGAGCGCACCTTAATTTTTTAAAACAAAATTTCATTAAATTTGAAAGTGTGTTTGTGAGCTAGTATCGTTAGTGCATACCAAAGCTATTCACCACGGAAAATCCCGTGACCCAATCAGGAGACGGAAATGAAAATAGCACTGATGATGGAAAACAGTCAGGCTGGCAAAAATGCAATCATTCTTAATGAGTTGCAAGCGGTTGCTGCTGAGAAAGAGTACCCGGTTTACAACGTAGGTATGAGCGATGAGCAGGATCACCACCTGACCTACATCCACCTCGGTATTATGGCCAGTATCCTGTTGAACTCTAAAGCTGTAGATTTCGTTGTGACCGGTTGCGGCACAGGTCAGGGCGCAATGATGTCTCTGAACATCCACCCAGGTGTGGTTTGTGGCTACTGCCTGGACCCTGCTGATGCATTCCTGTTCTCACAAATCAACAACGGTAATGCGTTGTCACTGGCATTCGCTAAAGGCTTCGGCTGGGGCGCTGAGCTCAACGTTCGTTACATGTTTGAAAAAGCATTTACTGGCCGTAAAGGCGAAGGTTACCCGATTGAGCGTAAAGAACCACAGGTTCGTAACGCCGGTATCCTGAACCAGGTTAAAGCTGCAGTTGTTAAAGAAAACTACCTGGATACCCTGCGTTCTATCGACCGTGAACTAGTGAAAACCGCTGTGACCGGCGAACGCTTCCAGAAATGTTTCTTCGAAAACTGTCAGAACAAAGAGATTGAAGCATTCGTACGCGAAATCCTTGCTTAATCTCTTTTAGCCATGCTTACGGCCAGCCTTTGCTGGCCGTATTTTTTGTGCCAACACCGCTTTAACTCGTGGCGCTTTTAGCGCCATCCTTCGATTCGCCCGCTAAAATGTGGAACTGGCTCTTGCGGCCACCTTTGATGTTCGGCAGCCATCTGCTGCTCATCCCAATGTTTACTGTTTATTCCTTGCTCCGGCATCATCTCCGGCCAGTCTTGCTGCACAGCACTGGTTTTTGGATAAGGGTTATGCAAAGAAGGGTTGGTAAGAGGATGGATCTCAACAGCAAGAGCTTGAGACCCTATCAGCGATAACATCATCAGTAAGAATATCGATAAGCGTTTCATAGTGGCCTCACACACCTGACCTATAGTTAAGTGTAATTGAGGCCCGCGACAGGGTTAGTGTTTTTTCGACACACTGCTACCCGCATTGTGTGGTAAACGTAGCAGATCAAACAAACCTACCAGGCAAATGAGCGTAATCATCACAAAAGAAATCTTGATAGAAATGCCTGGGATTGCGGTTAAATCGAGCCACTGACTGACTTTCTCCCCCAGACGAATCCCTATCGCACCAAGGGTAATTCCCAGCCCTACAGAAAGCTGTGTGGCGGTACTAAATAGCGTGTTGGCGTAGCTCATTTGCGTGGATGGTACATCTGAAAAGGCGAGGGTGCTTATGCCCGTAAACTGCATCGAACGGAACATCCCGCCAAAGAAGAGTATTGCTATGGTCGCCCATGCTGCGGTGTGCGGAGTAAGAAACGCACAAGCCAGCAGAGAAGCGACGTTCAGAAGGCCGTTAATAATGAGTAATTTCTTGAACCCTAATGCGCGAATTAACGATGTCGTTGCAGGCTTCATCGCGAGATTTCCGGCGAAGACTGCCAATACCAGTAAGCCCGAATGAAAAGCATCCATTCCGAAACCAACCTGGAATAGCAACGGCAATAAAAAAGGGACCGCGCTGATGGAGGTACGAAATAAAGAGCCCCCGTACATCGTCACACCAAAGGTCTGTACCTTTAAAGCATCAAGGCGAATCATCGGGTGCTTAGCGTGTTTAAAGTGCCACAGTGAGAACCACAGCGCCGCTGCACCTAATACCAGCAAGCTCACAGTTGGCAGCACCTTAATTTGCGATTGCCCAAGCATTTCCAGGCCGTACACCAGGCTAATCATTGCCACCGCAGTGCCGGTAAAGCCAATGCCGTCAAACGGGCGGCGGTCATCATCATGAATATCTGGAATCAATCGCCACGCCAGCGCCATGGCAATTAACCCAAGTGGTAAGTTGATATAGAAAATCCAACGCCACGACGCGTAGCTGGTGATAAATCCGCCCAGAGGAGGGCCAATAATAGGAGCAACCAGCGCGGGCCAGGTGAGGGTGGCAATCGCGGTGATCAGTAAATGCTTAGGGGTTGTACGCAGCACAGCCAACCGCCCGACTGGCACCATTAGCGCACCACCGACCCCCTGTAAAATGCGCATCGCGACAAACTGCTCAATCGTATTGGCCATGCCGCACAGTACCGAGGCGAAGGTGAAGATCCCTAGTGCCAGGGTGAAAACTTTACGTGCGCCAAATCGGTCCGCAATCCAGCCGCTGGCGGGTATCAATACCGCCAGAGTCAGCAAGTAGGCACTCATACCGATATTCAGATCAACGGCATCAACACCAAAAGTTCGGGCCATTTCCGGCAGCGCGGTGGCAATGACCGTCCCGTCGAGAAATTCCATAAAAAAAGCGCCAGCGACCAGGAGTGCCATTCCTGAAATGCCACGCTTTGCTGCCGGAGAAGGGGAGTTAGTCATGAGTGAAATTCAAAATTAAAATAATGTTTTAAAAAATTGTTGAGTCAATTAACCAGTTAAGTCGTGGATATGCAAGCCATTTTGTGTGACGGAAATGTAAAATCCACACTGAAAATGTGTGATGCGCATCACAAAACTATTGATTTATGTGACGGATGTCTTATTATTAGCCCCATAACGAGCAACACCTGCAAAACAAAAAAACTGGAGCACACAATGAAAATGCGCAAAATCCTGAAAAGCATGTTCGAGCAATACTGCAAGACTTTTAAAGATGTACCGCCGGCTGGCATGTTTTAATCTGCCCGCTTGAAAAAAAACCTGCTGCGGCAGGTTTTTTTATGTCTGAAATTTGCCTTTTTACCCACGATATTAATCTTTATATCCACAATTTCTTCTTTAGCACTATTTCGCATAACGTTATGCGTTTTACACTTATTTACATTGTGGGTATGGCTGGTGCACTATGCGGGCTCTAATTGAGATGGAGTCCGTGATAAATGCGTAAACCCCTGTTGTTATCTGCGCTGTTTGCCTCTTTGGCCCTGGCCCTTTCTGGCTGTGATAATGCAAAAACTGAAACTGCGGCTGCTCCTGCACCGGCTAAACAAGCAGCCCAGGATGGCGGCAATTTAATTGTTGGGGTGACCACCGGCGATCCGCTAGCGATGAACCCACTGTATGCCAGCGACCGTACTACGCTGACTATCATGCAGACGCTATACGCACCGCTTTATAGCTTCAATGGCGATAAAATTGAATGGGCTCTGGCAGAAAGTCTTACGCCTTCAGAAGATAACCTCTCATACATCTTAAAACTCAAACCGAATCTGAAATGGCAAGACGGCAAGCCTATTACCGCAGGCGATGTGGTGTTCACTTTCAACAAATTGCTTGATGAGAAACAGCACAGCTTCTTCCGCAGCATGTTTGTGTACGGCGATAAGCCAATTCAGGTCAGCAAAATTGATGACCTGACCGTGAAATTTACTCTGCCACAGGTGAGTGCTGCGTTTGTAGGCACCCTGGTACAGATTTACCCAATCCCAGAACATGTGTTTGCTAATGAAAGTGACGATCTGGAAAAGAGTACCAAAAACGATGCTCCAGTCGGTTCAGGCCCGTTCAAATTCAAAGAATATCGCGCCGGGCAGTATTACTCGCTGACACGCTTTGATGATTACTGGAACGGCAAGCCGAAGCTTGAGACTGTGACTTACCGTTTCGCTAAAGACAGCAACTCTGCCAATCTTGCGCTGCAAAACGGCGAAATCAATATGAAGATGATTGACCCTCAGGATGTCAATCGTTTGAAAAATAGCGGTAAATTTGACTTCGTTATCTACCCGGAAGGGCGTCTGGCATATATGACGTTTAACCAGAATATTGACAGTATGAAGAACAAGGCACTGCGTCAGGCCATTGCTTATGCCATCAATAAAGATGAACTGGTTCAGGCTGCATTCTCTTCGCTGGAATATGCGCAACCTGCCGCATCTATTCTGACGCCAGACACGCTGTATCAGACCAACGATGTTGAAACCTACAAGTACGATGTTGAAAAAGCGAAAGCATTGTTGAAAGAAGCGGGCACGCCTGCCGATCTGAAACTGCGTCTCGCCTACATCAATAGCAATAAAACTCAGGAAAGCATGGGGCTGTATATTCAGCAGCAGCTGAAAAACGTGGGTATTGCGGTTGAGCTGATGCCACTGGATGCTAACGCCATGTCGCAACGCAGCCTGGATATGAAAAATACCTCTTATGAGCTGAGTCTGGGTGGCTACATCATGGGTATGGAACCTGATGGCTATAAGTCTTTGTACCTGAGCAACGAAGCTTATAACTATGCCCACTACAAGAACCCAGCGTTCGATGCGTTGTGGAACCAGGGCGCAACTGAAATTGACAAAACAAAACGTGCTGAAATCTATAAGCAAATCCAGCAGACCGTTGCAAACGACATGGCATGGTACCCAATTGCTTATACCAATGCGGTTGTTGCGGTAGATAAACGTTTTGCCGGAACCAAAGAGGCTGAACCTAAGCCTGTTTATATGTTCCAGGATTGGTCGAAGATCTATCAACAATAATGAACACACTGCCCTGAGGTAGTCGTAGGGTGGGTAACGCAAGCTACTCGCCCTACAGTTTTCCCCCTTCTGGGGGCTTATTTTTTGGAAAGCAGTATGAACAATGTGTTAGTCCGACGCCTGGCCCAACTGGTGCCGATGCTGTTCTTCATCTCGCTGGTGTCGTTTTTGCTGGTCAAACTGGCTCCCGGCGACCCGGTGCAGGCTTATATTACTCCGCGTATGAGCCCGGAGGATATCGAGCGTATCCGCCACAGCCTGGGGCTCGATAAGCCCATGTTTATGCAATACCTGTTGTGGCTAAAAAACGTGCTGCAAGGGGATTTAGGCTACTCACTGATTTACCATCGCCCGGTGTTAACTATGATTGCCGAGCGCATTCCTGCAACTCTTGGCCTGATGGGTGCATCACTAGTTCTGGCTATGGTGTTGGCTATCCCGCTGGGTTTAGTGGCAGGCGCTTACAAACACCGCTGGCTTGATCACTTCCTGAATATGTTTGCCTATATTGGTATTTCGGTGCCTATCTTCTGGTTTGGTATTTTGCTGATAACCGTGTTTTCGGTGCAGCTAAACTGGTTGCCGAGTATGGGCATGCGAACAATTGGTATGGAAGACTCGTGGCTTGATGTGGTTCGTCACGGTATTTTGCCGTGCATTGCACTGAGTTTTTATAACCTTTCCAATTACGTGCGTTACATCCGCTCCAACACCATTACGCAGTTGTCGGCTGATTATGTGCAAACGCAGCTGGCATACGGTGCTACACGTCGTTCAATCCTATTCCGTCATGTCCTTAAAAACGTGCTGCTGCCGGTTATCACACTCTTTGGTATCTCCTTTGGCGAGCTGGTGGTGGGGGCGTACGTGACTGAAAGCGTCTTCTCCTGGCCAGGTATGGGCCTGTTGGGGATTCAGTCGATAACTTCCCTGGATTACCCGTTAATCATGGCGATGATCATGCTCTCTTCAACGATGCTTATCGTCGGCAATTTATTGGCTGACATGTTATATCGCGTGGCAGACCCGCGCATTAAGGCGTTGAGGTAAGACGATGAGTAGACGTTGGCAACAAGTTAAACATGGCCTGAAACGTAATCGTCCAGCTCAATTATCACTTCTGGTTCTGGTCGTTTTCAGCATTGCAGCATTATTGGCAACATTCAGTCCCTGGGACCCAAACCAGATGTCACTGACCGCAAGACTCACACCGCCGGATGCACAACACTGGTTCGGAACTGATGACTACGGACGTGACTATTTCACTCGCGCTTTATACGGCGGCCAGATTTCGTTAATGGTCGGTTTTCTGGCAATGATATTTTCAACGTTGATTGGCACGCTGGTAGGCACTGTCAGCGGCTATTTTGGTGGGCGAATCGATAACCTGATGATGCGGGTAGTCGATATTTTGATGTCGATCCCAGCCTTTTTCCTGCTGTTGGTACTGAACGCATACCTGAAGCCCGGCATTGCCAATATCATCCTGATTATCAGTGCATTGACCTGGATGAATATGTCGCGCCTGGTGCGGGCTGAAACCTTGTCGGTGAAAGAGCGTGAGTATGTGGTGTACGCCCGCGCGTGTGGTGAGCATCCGTTAATCATTATTGCGCGCCATATCATCCCGAATATTTTGCCGACCATTATGGTTGCGGCAACGCTGAATATCGCCTCAGCAATTCTGATGGAGTCGACGCTGAGCTTCCTCGGACTTGGTGTGCAGCAGCCAAATGCCTCATGGGGAAGCATGCTCAACAATGCGCAATCCTTTATTGGTGAAGCAACATGGCTTGCGATGTTCCCGGGTGTCCTTATTTTGCTGACGGTGCTGAGTTTTAACGTATTGGGCGATGTATTACGTACTGCCTTTGAGCCCGGAGCTAACCGCGATGAATAACTTACTGGAACTCGATAACCTGCAAACGTCCTTCTTCACCCGCGAAGGGGAAGTCAAGGCGGTGCGCGGTGTAAGCTTTGCAGTCAAACGCGGTGAAGTGGTAGGGATTGTTGGTGAATCAGGCTGCGGCAAGAGTGTTACCTGTAAATCAGTGCTCAAACTGCTAGGTAGCAACGGCAAGGTCGTAGGCGGCCATGTCCATTTTATGGGCGAAGATTTAGCCCGTAAAACTCCCGAACAAATGCGCCATATTCGTGGCAACGATATTGCCATGATCTTCCAGGATCCCATGACGGCACTTAACCCGGTGCTGACCATTGGCAAGCAGATGAGCGAAATCCTGATACGCAATCAGAACCTCAGTAAAAAAGCGGCCAAAGAAAAGTCGATTGCCATGTTGCAGCAGGTGGGGATTGGTAATGCGGAGCAGCGTTACAACCAGTATCCGCACGAGTTCAGTGGCGGTATGCGCCAGCGCGTGATGATTGCTATTGCACTCTCATGCCACCCGGCGTTACTGATTGCCGACGAGCCAACAACTGCACTGGATGTCACCATTCAGGCGCAGATTTTACGCCTGCTAAAACAACTACAACAGCAAACCGACACCGCAATTATGCTCATCACGCACGATCTTGGGGTCGTAGCCCAGGTTTGTTCACGTGTGGTGGTGATGTACGGTGGGCTTGTGATGGAGCAGGGGAGCGTGGAGGATATTTTCTACCGTCCAGCGCACCCTTATACCCGCGGGCTTTTGGCATCATTGCCGCGCCCAGGCGAGGCAAGCGCTCGTTTGTCACCTATCGAAGGCTCGCCACCAGGGTTACTCAACCCACCACCTGGTTGCCCGTTTGCAGAACGTTGCCCGCAGCGCATGGATCGTTGTAGCAGCCTGCCTCCGATGTACCAAACCGGAGAGGGTCATCAGGCAATGTGTTGGTTATGGGATTCGGAGGTGAACAATGCAGGACGTTAAGCCATTAGTCCGTGTAAAGGGCTTACGCAAATATTTCCATAGCCAACAGGGATGGTTTAATAAAACGCCACCAGTGAAAGCTGTCGATGGGGTGAGTTTCGATATCTATCCAGGTGAAACCTACGGGCTGGTTGGCGAGTCTGGGTGCGGGAAATCAACACTTGGGCGCAGCGTCCTGCGCCTGTTTGATATTACCGATGGCGAAATTGAGTTTGCAGGCCAGGACATTGCAAAGATGAGCGACAAGCAACTTAAACCGTTGCGCCGTCGCATGCAGGCAATTTTTCAGGACCCATACTCATCGCTTAACCCGGGCATGACTGTCGCGCAATTAATTGCCGAGCCGATGAAAATCCATGGTTATGGTAAACAACAGCGCGAAACCCGCACACTTGAACTGCTGGAAAAAGTGGGGTTAAAAGCGGAACACTTAAACCGCTTCCCGCATGAGTTTAGCGGTGGCCAGCGGCAGCGTATAAGTATTGCCCGAGCTCTGTCAGTAAACCCTGAGTTTGTGCTTTGCGACGAACCACTGTCGGCACTAGATGTATCCGTGCAGGCGCAGGTGGTTAATATCTTGCAGGATTTGCAGCAGGCATTGGGGCTGACATATCTGTTTATTGCACATGACCTGTCCATGGTGCGCCATATTTCAGACCGAATTGGTGTGATGTATCTTGGCACTCTGGTTGAGGAAGCACCGGCTGAAACTCTATATACAGAGCCGGCGCATCCATATACCCGGGCACTGCTTGCCTCAATCCCGGTGGCCGATCCGCATGTGCAAATGCTTGATCAAGGCGGCATTAAAGGCGAATTACCAGGTGCCATGAGCGACTGGCCAGGTTGCAAATTCTGCAATCGCTGCCCTAGGGCGATGGATAAATGCCAAAGCCAAAGCCCGGTGATGCAAGAGATTTCACCAGGGCATCGGGTTGCTTGTTGGTTGTTTGAAAACTCGTGATTAATAGCGGGGGGCTTATTCAAGCTCCCGCACTACTTTGCATGGTTGCCCCATTGCCAGCACACCAGCAGGAATATCTTTGCTGACAATGCTTCCTGCGCCAATCGTGGTGTTATCACCAATCGTCACACCCGGTAAAATAACCACATTGCCGCCAATCCAGACATTGCTGCCAACAACAATCGGTTTGGCGCTGGTGAGGAATGGATAATCGGGATCTCCGGTCAGGCGCTCTTTCGCCGACAGCGGATGTACAGGGGTGTAGAACTGAACATTTGGCCCTACCAATGTGTTATCGCCAATCGTCACGGTATTGCAGTCAAGAAACACCACATTGGTATTAATAAAGCAGTTACGGCCAATGGTGACGTGCTTTCCGTAGTCACACCACAACGGTAATTCAATCCAACTTTCATCACCAAAACCACCCAGCATTTCACGCAGCAGCGTAAGTTTGGTTTCAAAGTCATGAGAATCCAGCTGTGCCAATTGTTTGGTTACCGCCCGTGCGTTGTGATACATCCCGAGCAATTCAGGATCTCGGGTGTTGTAATGCAAACCCGCCAGCAATTTTTCATGTTCTGTCATTGTTCTGCCCTTATGTTTATTGGCAGCATTCTAATCGTGTGACCATAAAAATACTGTTGTAAAAGCCACAAAATTCGCTGCGCGAATAAAGTAATGGAATGTCGATTACCGATACCGTTTCAGCGTGCAGAAATGTACTATGTCGCCCATTGTGAAACAGGAGAGAAATGATGTCTGAACAATTATCTGCCGACCAGGAACTGGTTTCCGATGTGGTGGCATGCCAGCTGGTGATTAAGCAAATTCTGGATGTAATTGATGTGATTGCACCGGTAGAAGTGCGCGAAAAAATGGCTAATCAATTAAAGACCATTGATTTCGCCACTCATCCGGCAGCGGCAGATCCGGTGACCCGCCGCGCAATTCAGAAAGCGATTAGCTTGATTGAGTTGAAGTTTACACCCCAGAACGAAGCGCATTAATTTCATCCGTTAAATACCCTAATAATTCAAGTTGCATAGCGGCGGCAAGAGAACAAATCCCGATGAGCTTACTAAAGTAAGTGATTCGGGTGAGTGAATGCAGCCAACAAAGAGGCAACTTGAAGTATGACGGGTATTTTTAGAAGAACGTCATCACCAGCAAGTAACTCGCCGCACAAGCACAGCTCACGCCAATCAACCCTGGTAAAATGAAGCTATGGTTGATGATGAATTTACCAATCTTCGTGGTGCCCGAGCGGTCAAAGCCAATACATGCCAGATCACTCGGATAGGTAGGTAGGACAAAGTAGCCGTAAGATGCCGGGAAGAAGGCAATCAGCATTTTCGGCTCAACACCCAGCATCAATCCCATCGGTGCCACAGCTGTTAACGCAGCCGCCTGGCTATTTACCAGTTTAGAAACCAAAAACAGCACGATGGCATAAGTCCACGGGTGGCTTTTCACCACGCCTTCCAGTGCTATTTTCAGCTCTTCAAGGTGTGCTTGAAAGAAGGTATCACTCATCCAGGCGACACCAAACACCGAGAAAATCGCCACCATCCCGGCTTTAAATACCGCACCATTAGAGATAGCGGATGCATTTACTTTGCAGACTATCAACATTACGGCACCCGCAATCAGCATCATCATCTGGATAACCAGATTCATTGATAGCGGTTTTAACGCGCCTTTAATTTCAAACGCTGGACGCAGTGTCGGAATAGCGCCCAATAAGACCACCACCAGGATCCCAGCAAAGAAAATCCAGGTTGACCAGTAGGCTTGTTTTGGGAACACCTGGTCCATCAGCGTTTCGCTGCTGCCGTAAATAAATTCACGCTGTTTTGGGTCTTTGAGCTTCTCCTGAAACTCTTTATCGTCCTGCAAATCTTTACCGCGACGCAAACTCCACAGTGCAGCAATTAACACGCCAAATAACGATGCGGGAACGGAAACACAGAGAATATCGAGAATGCCCCAGGCATGACCAATGCCATGGTTAGCGGCCAGAATTGAGATTAGGGAAACTACGGCGACGGAGACAGGCGATGCGGTAATCGCCATCTGCGAAGCAATAGATGCCACCGCCATTGGGCGCTCCGGGCGAATCCCTTTTTTTAGCGCAATATCGGCGATAATCGGGAACATGGTGTAGACCACATGCCCGGTTCCACACAGGAACGTCAGCATCCAGGTAGTGAAAGGAGCAAGCAGTGTGATGTGTTGCGGGTGTTTACGCAGTAGGCGTTCAGCAAACTGCATCATGACATTCAGGCCGCCCGCGGTTTGCAATGTAGCTGCACAACCGATTACGGCAAGAATGGTGAGCATTACATCAACGGGCGGCTTTCCTGGTTCAAGGCCAAAAATGAAAGTCAGGATAAACAACCCAATTCCACTGATTAAACCAAGCCCCATCCCGCCAAAGCGAGTCCCGACCAGCAGGCATAAAATAATGACAATAAATTCAATAGTAATCATGACAATCCCTTTTAAAATTCAATCGTATAAAGCATTACAGATTGTAAGGATTACCATTGAGACGCAGATCGGATTTGTTAAAAATCAATTAAAACAATTGATTATAACAAAAAATCAACAATTTAATGGACGGTATCTATGCCAACCTGGCAAATTAAGCGTTTAATTGAGTTGGGCGGAGAAGCATCCGCCCAGCAATTTAAAAGGGAATATGTGAGGTTTTAAGTTGTGGGAGTACTGCATATTCTTCACAAATATCAACTAGTAAGGTTCTTTCTCCACGTCTGAGTTGGATTGTCATACCGTTAGAATCCGGCGTGACGTGCATATCGGTGATCGGTTGTTGATGGTCAAAATCCCAGACGCAAATGAACTGAGAGGTTTGTTCTTTGCTACGTAGAACCAGATAGCTCAGATCTTGAACCGCCGGGTTATCAGGAGCATTTCCTTGCCATAACTCAGCATGACCGTACAGCCATAACGCTTGTCCATTATGAGGGGTGGCGAAGTGACGTGGCTGACTATTGGTTAACTGTACGCAACGGGCATGCTTCATAATCACCAGAGGGCCTTGAGAGCTAAATTGCACACATTCTCCCTCGCTATCCAGCGCTTTACCCAGAAGATGCAACGTCCAGTCAATTTGTTGGCTGTGCGGGTTTTGCACAGTGCTGATATCAATAATCGCGTTATCCAGCCACAGTAAACGACGGCGAAAACGCACATCGCGCCAGGCTTCGCTATCCCACTGCACACGCGTATGGCTATCGAGATCCGGGGGAATTTGCCGCCAGTCTACTCCAGTATCCAGCCAGCAAAATGCATCACTTTCGTGATAATGATGCACCACAGGCACAGCAGGCGGTTGGTTGGTTTGATTTACCGTGATCGTATTGTGGGTGGCGCTATTTTTGTAATACGCATAATGCATGGGCGCGCCGTAACCGGTGGTGCCCAGATCGGGGAGGATCTCTTTCCCACCATTAAAAAGCAGGATATTCAGGCGGTCATAGTGGTCATGTTCACCGCCGAATGGCGTGTGTTTTATCAGTAATGCGCGTTTTTTTTGCGAGTTGCGCCAGATAGTCAGGCCGCAATTTGGAGCGTGTAGGTGACACTCAGGAATCAGTTCCGGCAGTTTCTCTGGCAGTGGCGAGTCGTAAACAAAGGTATCAAAATGGGGCATTGGATACTGCTGGCGAATAGCCTTAAGCGCCGCGGCGTATCGCTCATCCTGGTAGTAATACCACGCAAACTCATACAGATGGCTATGATCGAGCTTTTCCTGGCCATAGATACAATCATTGATACGTGGAAAGGTGCCATCGGGCATCAGCAGCGCAAGAGGGAAGCTGAGCATTTTTTTATAGAAAGGCTCATCAAGCAAGCTCCAGCGCGAACCAATAGCCAACTTTTCGAATGCCAGGAATCCTTGTAGTGCGTAGAAGTGATAATGAATGGACCCTTCAAACCACAGTCCCTCTTCAAACAGACCATGTTCAAGTTGATAGCGCAGCCCGTAAGGCTGATTTACCGCAAATTCCAGCAAGGCCTCATCTTCGAGAACAAAGCCGAGAACCCCTATGGCACAGCCGATTTTTACCTCATGGTTATGCAATTGGGCAGTGCGATGGGCCATTAGGAATTGCGCACCTTCGCGTAATAAACGGCTAGTAATGTATTCACGCTGCTGCGCGGACAAAGCTTCAGCGATGCAATCATAGCCGAGGGTGAAATCCAGCATACAATTGGCTTCGCACAGCGTCTGTGCGTTCATTTTTCCGGGGCCGTTGTAAGGGATACCACCGTGGATTTCGTAGCCCGGGTAAAACTCGGCATAGCGCATTAATAGTTCGCGGACCTTATCCAGATAACCTTGTTCACCTGTGAGTTGCCACAGCAAGCCAAGCTGGTGGCAGGCTTTGGCATTCAGCCCATTTAGCTCGCGCCACCAGGCTCCGTCATAGGGTTCTCCGCTAAACGACTGCCCATCAACCGGGCAGCAATGGGAGGTTGGGGTGTGACGATCCCACTTCAGTCTGACTCCGTGATCCGGGCAGAAATAGTAGAGGTTCCAGGTTGCCCGTGCGGTTTCCGGCACTTTGACCGGGTTGTTAAGCACCACGGTATTTTCGGCAATCAACTGCGCCACTATTTCAGGCTGCTGGGTCATGCGTTGGCGAAGGAGAATAAGTTGTTGCGTGGTGAACTGCTTCATCGCTCGATCCTTACTCTCTTTCAGTGTTGTTTTAATGGGGTAATAAGATGGGAGATATCATCAGGATATTTTGCCATTAGCCATTGTGCTTTTTCGGCAAAGGCGCTGTCATCTGGCCATGCACGAGCCGCACTGACCATGTTCACTAACGCTTTTTCATCATCCATTTTGTCGATATCTTTCCACGGCCATGGCTCATTGCTGTGAACATAGTTGGCGACATAGGCGTAACCTTTACGCAGGCTTCGGTCATCAAGGGTGAAGTTCCAGACATCCACTTGCGCGATTTCTCCCAGGCGGCCAAGTTTGTTGTAGGCTTCCAGGTGGAAATTGCTGTAATGCCAAGGACGAGTACGCTCAATTTCTGCCATCTGGCGGCCATCTCTGTCGAAATGAGCGGGAATACGACGCAGTTGGGTGATTTGCAGACGCTTTTTAGCCGCAGCGAGATCGCCACTAAACAGTGCAAAAGACGCTGCCTGCAAATCAAAGTAAGTGCCGTGGTTGTTGTGCCAATTATCTTCTTCAAAACCATTTTGGCTGGTTGTCATCCAGTGGTAGAAATCGCCATACCATTGTTTAATTTTTTGATACTCATCATCACTAATCACGTTAGCCGGGCGTAGTAACTCCACGGCATCGATGACTTCCACCAATGTGCGGCTGTCGATGAGTCCAATTCCACGTCCGTCATTAATCCCTGGGATTGCCTGAGCGTGTTGTAGGTTAGGATTCATGCGCGTATCAGGATTAACGAACCAGTTCAGTAACTGGTCACGTGCTTTTTCGGCATAGGCTGGCTTTTGGGTAAATTGCCATGCAAGCGACAGTGTCCAAACGTCATTGCTCATATTCACCAGGCGCTTTTTGTCCGTGGCGTCGCTGTTGGCATCCGGGTTGGTTTGACCATCCTTACGAATATAAGGCAGACCATCTTTTTTGTTCGGATCGGGCCACCAGTATGGAGGGAAGCTGTAGTAATCATGTTTGTCACCACTTGCGGCTGTCAGAGTCTTATCCATAACCGAGTAGAGTGGTTTGCCCAGCGCTTTGTCAGCCCCGGCAATGAGCTTTTCATATGCGCCAAGAAACTCAGGGTTTCTCGCCGCAAGCTGTTGTTGGCTGTAACGTAAATCATCAAGTTTGATTTGCAATGGATGTGCATCAGCGGCGTACAGTGGCGATGCTGTTAATACGCTAGCAACCGCTAACGAAAGTAATGACAAGCAAGACAATAAAATGGGTTTCATCGGGCGCATATTTTCTCCGTCCACCAATGGAATAATATCTGGTTATTTATACCCGTCATACTTCAAGTTGCATGTGCGTTGGCTACGTTTACTCACCCGAATCACTTACCTGAGTAAGCTCATCGGGACTCGTTCTCTTGCCGCCTTCCTGCATCTTGAATTATTTTGGGTATATATCTATAGAGGCACTGTTAATTCGTAAAATATAAGATTGGGAATAATATTTATGATGCCGAGTGCGCAGTGTAAGAGACAGAATGAATTTTTATGTGACTCACATCAAATTAACGCTTTCAAGGGTAAATAGCCTCAGAAAGTGAGGCTGGAGTCACGTAAATCAATGGTTTTAAATTATTTTTCAAATGTTACGAGTATTTTTTATTTATGTAATTCATTGAATTTAATGGTTATGTTTTTAACTGAGGTTTTTGACTGACTTTGCTGCGTGACCTGAAGCACACTTCTACATTATGAAACGCTATTTCTGTTTCGCCCCGTTGTTTTTACCTCATGCATTCTATTTAATTACTCCGCAGCCTTTTTTCATTCTTGAAATAATCTGCTTCACTCCATTTCCTCAATAATCAAATCTCTTAAAATAAGGACGTGAATATAAATGTTTTCCACAAAATTAAAATCCGTATTACTGATCTCCGCCCTCGGTTTTAGTGCTTCGCAAACATTTGCGGCTGAAACACTAAATGTCTGGATCCGTGCCAGCAATGATTCTAAAAATATTTACAAGCAAGAGGCTGAAACTTTTGAGAAGAAGACAGGCATTAAAATCGAATATTTTAATGCTACGACAGACTTTGAACAGCGCCTTGCTCGTGCCGCTGCAGGCAACGCATTGCCCGATCTGATCTTCAATGATGCGGTAGCCATTGGTCAGTTCATCCAACTCGGAATAGCTGATGAAATAGATCCGAAATCCATTGCAGGTGGCGAAAATATTTATCCTACAGCCTGGGAAAGTACTCGCTACACCGATGGGAAATTCTATGGGGTGCCCACTTCTGCCCAAACCTTTGCGCTGTTTGTTCGCAAAGACTGGCGTGAAAAACTGGGTATGCCTGAGCCCAAAACCTGGAGTGATGTGGCAAAGCTGGCTAAAGCCTTTACCACACAAGACCCGGACGGCAATGGTAAAAACGATACCTACGGCTTTTTGTTGCCGGGTTCCACCACGCGTGGTTACGCCAGCTGGTTTATGAGCGCATTTTTATGGCAGGCAGGTGGTGATTTCATTCGCGAATCAGGCAAGGGTAAATTCAAAGCCTCGCTTGATGAGCCAGCTGCCGCTGAAACCATGGCATTTATGCGAGGAATGCTGTGCGACAAAGTTGTTCAGCCTGGTGCTATCAACGCGACAACCGCAGACATTATCCCATCATTCCGCTCAAGCCAGACCGGTATGTTCTTCACCGGCCCGTATCACATTGCATTGTTTGATAAAGATCCTGGTAAAGACAAGTTTGAAGTCGTGACCCTCGAAGGGCCGAAAAGTAGTGCGACTCTTGCCGAAGGCACCACTGTCTTCATGATGAAAAGTAGCAAGAATAAAGAAGCCGCGCGGAAGTTCATCGAATTTATGATCTCCCAGGAAGGGCAAGAAATCGGTATGGGCAAAGGCACGAAACACATGCCGGTGGTGCGCTTACCTGTGAATAAACAGGTTGATATCCAGACTGTATATGACGATGCACGTTGGGCAACCTTCGCCAAACTTTACGCTGAACACGGGCGTTATGTGCCGCAGGTGCCTAACTGGACGCCAATTCGTCAGATAACCGCCGATGGCTTCAACCGTATTCTGGCTGACTGTAATGGTGATATTGCAGCCGAACTGAAAGTGACCAATGAGAAGGTCAATGCCGAGCTTGATAAACAGCAGGTGCTGGCGAAATAAGTTTGATTTTTGAATTCGGTGAACGGTTCTTACGCTTATCCATCTGCATGCCCCGAAATGTAGATCGGGTAAGCGAAGCGTCACCTGACACTCAGTCACAGCCTGAATCTTTATAGAGTGAAAATAACGATGTTAACTTCTCGCCAGAAACGGAATCTGGTGCCGTGGATGTTTCTTGCTCCGGCACTGGTCATCTTCACTTGGTTTAAATTTATTCCCATGCTGCAAGGCCTGGTGATGAGTTTCTACAAGGTGAACTTCAATCAACCAGACGAATGGGTGGGATTTACCAATTTTGCCCGCGCTTTTGCCGATATTGAACTCCATGCGGCGGTATTCAATACCTTCCTTTATGTCGTGGTGACCATGGTGGTTGGAGCGGTACTGGCATTTTTCCTCGCCATGTTACTTGAAGGGCCCGCTCGTCATCTGCGTTTTATCCGCACCGCCATTTTCCTGCCCGCGGTAACCAGTGCGGCTATCGTCGCCGAAATGTGGCGAATCTTGTTTAACCCAACTCCGAACGGTGTGATGAACCACATCCTGAGCTGGTTTGGTATTGCCGACCAGGGATTTCTTGCAAGTTCAGACCAGGCTCTGTGGGTCATCATGTTGCTGCATATTTGGAAAGCGGTGCCGTACAACATGGTTATCTTTATCGCAGGCCTGGCAGGCATTAGCCGCGATTTATATGACGCCTCAAACGTTGATGGCGCGAACTGGTGGAACCGTCTGCGTTACGTCACGCTGCCCGGGATGATCCCGGCGATTTCAGTAGTGTTGATGCTCTCCTTTATTCGTGGGTTCCGTGTGTTTGCAGAAGTGTATGCCACAACCGGCGGTGGGCCATCTAACGCCACTGAAATGATCATGACCCATATCTACAAACTCGGATTTGAGCAATTTGACTACGGCTATGCTTCGGCGGTGTCGTTCCTGTTATTCGCCTTCACCGTGCTGTTGACGATTTGTCACCTCACGTTGAAAAAGCGTATTGCCCGTTATTAAGGAGCCACCGATGTTAGGTAAACGTTGGGATATCGCAGGCCGCTGGATGATTTATGGCTTGTTGCTGATTGTATTCGTTGGGCCATTCTGGGGCATTGTTGCTACTGCATTTAGCGGGGCACCGGTCAAACCGGGCGAGTTGCTGGCATGGCCTAATGAGTTTTCGTTGGAGAATTTTATATTCGCCTGGAACGACATTGGCGTTTGGCAATATCTGCTTAACTCAATGATTGTCGTTTTTGTCGGCACCATTTTGCAGGTGTCGGTGAGTGCGCTTGCTGCTTATGCCCTGGCGCGTAAAAAGTTCATCGGCGTGTCGCTGGTGAGTCTTGTGATCCTCTCCACCATGATGTTGCCGGAAGAAGTAATCGCTATTCCACTGTACATGATAATCAACTGGAAGCTGCCGCTGATTGATGCGTCGCTCTATAACACCTATCTAGGGATGATCATGCCGGTAGTGGGTTGGGCATTTTCCATCTTCGTGCTGAGCGAATTCATGGCAGCTATTCCCAAAGAGCTAGAAGAGGCCGCACGCATCGATGGTGCGAATGAATGGCAAATCTTCTTCCACGTCATTTTGCCGTTGGTGAAACCTGCTCTAGGCACGGTAGTCACGTTTGGCTTCATCATGATTTGGGACCAGTACCTGCTGCCGCTAATTGTCGTCAACCACGACAGCCTGAACACTATTCCAGTGATTCTCGGCAGCTTGCGTACCGATGAAAGTATCACTCCGAACATATTTATAGCCATTACGCTTCTGGCGATGTTGCCAAGCATCATCGTTTATCTCGGTCTGCAAAAACATTTCAACCGCGGGATTATGTCCGGCGCGGTCAAAGGATAAGGAGAATCTCATGGGTTCCGTTGTACTGAAGAATGTCTGTAAATCTTATGGCGATGCACATGTCATTAAAGATGTTTCTCTCACTATCCCTGACGGCGAGTTTTGTGTGCTGGTGGGCCCAAGTGGCTGCGGTAAATCAACGTTATTACGCATGATTGCCGGACTTGAGGAGATAACGGGCGGTGAGGTGGCCATCAACGAAAAAGATGTGACCGACGTTGAGCCGAAACTGCGTGATATTGCGATGGTATTCCAGAGCTACGCACTTTATCCGCAGATGACCGTGCGCGAAAACATGGGCTTCGCGTTAAAAATGGCGAAGCTGCCAAAAGCAGAAATCAGCCGTAAGGTTGAGGCCGCAGCCGATCTTCTGGGATTAGGCGTCTTACTCGACCGTTTGCCAAAAGATCTTTCGGGTGGCCAGCGCCAGCGTGTAGCAATGGGGCGTGCGATTGTACGCAATCCACAGGTGTTTTTGTTCGACGAACCACTCTCAAACCTCGATGCAAAACTCCGCACCCAGGTGCGTGGGGAAATCCGTGAATTGCACCGCCGCCTGAAAACGACATCTGTGTATGTCACTCACGATCAAATTGAAGCCATGACGATGGGGCAGATGATTGTGGTGTTGCGTGAAGGGCGTATTGAACAGGTGGGTAGCCCGCTGGAGTTGTATGACCGCCCGGCAAATCTATTCGTGGCAGGATTCATTGGTTCTCCTGAAATCAATCAGTTAAAAGGTGAAGTCATGCTACAAAATGGTGAAATGATGCTGCGCCTCGCCGATGGCTCCCTGCTAAGCTTGCCGCCGGGTATGCAGGTAAAACCGCAACAGACAGTGGTTTATGCGATTCGCCCGGAGCAGGTCAATGTTGTGGAAGAAGGTGAGGGTAATGGGGCACTAAAAGCGACCATTACCGCCATCGAAAACACCGGTTCTGATATGCAATTGTTCTGTAACACTGGAGGTGGTTCATTTACCTCGGTGTTTAAGCAACGCTTAAATGTTCAGGAAGGTGAAACGGTATGGCTACAACCCAAACTGACCGGTATTCATATATTTGATGCCGAAAGCGGGCAACGAGTAGCATGCCATTAAGGAGCGATAGATGAAGTTGTACACCCTGGATGAGACGTGTCTTGAGAATGCCCGCCGTGGCCTACAGCAGCCTTTTTCTCCTTTGCAGCTGGCGTTGGGTCGTCTGGTTAGCGAAGCGGATAAGCTTCGTGGGCAGCCACCGGAAAGTGTGGTGCATAAGAAATTACGCCCGGTAAGCGGTGATCCTCATGATTATTACAGTCTGGGGACGTATTGGTGGCCAAATCCGCGCAGGCCAAATGGCCTGCCATATATTCGCCGTGACGGACATACTAATCCGCAATGCCAGAATAATGACACGGACACCACGCGTATCATCCGCATGTGCGAACGCTGTTTGACGCTTGGGCTGGCTTGGTATTTTACCAGCCATCGGAAATATGCCCAGGCCGCAGCAGAGCAAATCAAGTGCTGGTTCCTTGACGAACAAACGCGTATGAACCCGCATCTGAACTATGGCCAGGCGATCCCCGGTATTGTTTCCGGGCGCGGTACTGGGCTAATCGATACACGCCTTTTATGGATGGTGATTGATACTATTGGTTTAATTAGCCCTGCGGGTGTACTGGATACCGATGACATTATTGGTTTGCACCAATGGTTCAGGGACTTCAACCACTGGATGTTTTACAGCGACGTGGGTCATTCTGAATACGTGTGGCATAACAACCACGGCACCTGGTATGACGCGCAACGTGTCGCTAATGCACTGTTTTATGGTGACAAAGGGCTGGTGGCACGCATTATTCAACAGGGCATTACCCAACGAATGGCGGCGCAAATCGATCAGGAAGGTAAACAGACGATGGAGCTGGAACGTCCGGTGCCATTCCATTACTCCTTATTTAACCTCGAAGCCCATCTGTTGCTTAATCGTTATGCGGAACACGTCGAATTTGACCGCTGGAATGCCGTACAAGATGGCAGGAGCGTGAAGCTTGGTATCGATTATCTGATGCCATTTATCGCAGACCCCGATTTGTGGCCTTACAGTGATTTGCAGGGTATCGTCTGGGACAGCGCGTTGCGCCTGTTACTGCAATCCATGAGGGGATATCCAAAGGAGATGGCGTGCTATAAAGTCGTGCTGGCTAATTTCCCGGAAGATACACTCAGTTTACGTGAACAGTTGATGTGGTGTGCATGACTAAGGCGGATTAACGGGAACAACATTTTTTTCGCTCGGGTAATAAACGTTGTATTACCCGACATAATGAGACTTAGTGCAGTTGATGATTCACTAAATTTGTCAGATGCTCATCTGTTTGGCTCATACACAATCCGGCTTTATGAGCACTGCGTACTTCATCAAGAATGGTGTTGAGCAACAGGCCTTCGTCTTGTTGTTCCTGATCCATGGTTTTCAGGAACGTGAGGGTGGAATAATCTTTCAATGCTGTTGCTTCAGCGGTCAATTTAGTCAGTGTGGCGCAGCGCTGCTGATAATCTTCAACCGTTTTTTCAAATAGTGTTTCCAAAGAGTCACATTCGCTTTCTGGCGCTTCAATCGTCCCTACAATGGGAGTGCCGCCCGCTTGTTTCATAAAATTAAATATACGCATCATCTGCGTAACATTACATTGAGCCTGATTTCTTAAAAAATTCGCCGTGCCAGTTAAACTCTTTTCTGAGCACCAGTGACTCAACTGTAAATACAGATTTGAGGAATAAAAATCACGATTTATCTGTAAGTTGAGACTTTGAACCATGCCGGAAGTTGCCATGATAATTTCCTTATTTAGCCGGAACATCGGTTAGGATTAGAATTTTGTATGACATGAAATATGACGGGTATATAGATAAAAAAGATTGTATCCATGTCCTGTGAGTCCGCGTCCTGACTGCGTTGTAAAAAATAGTACCTCTTTAGGGTTATCAATAAAACAGTTGATTCTGGTGTTTCATTCTTATTTACAAATTTATTCAACAGGAAATATTAAAAAAGACTAATTAAATAATTATCTCCTGGTTTATCTATATTAAATAATTTAAGTGAAATGACCAAAACTGTGATTCATCACTGAATAATTAACCTGCTATGAGGTGGTTTATTGTGTCAGATCATATTTGAGCCCTTAAATTGAATGAGCTCGTGACCGTTTACGATACTGCAATGGTGTCTGGGCCATCATTTTTTTAAAACAGGTGATGAAGTAGGTCACTTCTATGAACCCTACCTCCTGGGCGATAGCTTCGATGCTTAATGGTGAGGTGCGCAATAGATCACAACTTTTCTTTATGCGTCTCGTTAGCAAATACTCATGAATACTGCCGCCGGTTTGTTGACGAAAAATCCGCGAGGTATAGCTGCGTGATAAGCCAATGGATTGCGCCAGCTCATCCAGTGAAAACTTCTCACTATAGTTACTCTCAACCCACTGCATGATGCGTGATGCAACAGTCTGTTGCTGCGGGATAAATAGCTGCGGTTGAGCGGGCAGGAAGGCCATAATTTGCATCACCATAAACGCAACGTCGCTGGCGGTGGAGTGCTCCGTGGGGTCGAGTTTGTCGAACTGCTCGAGAATCACTTCCATATAATCGGCCTGCTCACTTAAATCGTAAATTTGTGCCGGAACGTTGCTTGCGGCGAGGGCAGAAAATTGAGCCTGCTGGCGTGGAAAGCCATACAAGGTACTGATAACAGAAGAGTGCTCAATGTGCATGGTTGTGCGGTGATACTGGTTTTTGTCATCGGCATCGACATGAACCTTGTGTAGCCGAAAAGGTGGGAAGATAAAAAGTCGCCCGGGCCTTGCGGTGTAATGCTGGTTGTCCACCACAACGATTCCGTAGCCCTTTGAAATATAGAGAAACTCAACGCATTGGTGCCAGTGATAATACCTGGCGCTGGACGCTCGCAGGCGGTGAAATGAGATAACCTGGCTGTCGAGTGTAATTCTCTCCATCAATTGTGGTTCACTCATTTCCCCTCCAGGACAACAAATTTAAATTTTTACGCCATGATTTGTAATTTATTACCCTCGCAAATTGAAAAATCCAGTGAAAATGAAATAACGGTTTATTTTTGTGATGCTGCTCACTCTGAGCCAGGAATAAAAGCGACTACTCTTTGCCTCAACGCACATAAGCAGTGCGAAGACGAATATTAATAACAACAACTTATAATATTCTCGTGTCTGGCGGGAGGACATTGTGCAACCTGAAAACATTACCCTGAATAACCCCCTTAAAAGTCGGGGAGATCTTCATAAACTGGTGAATGAATTATTAAATGCCGTTTCGCCATTCTTTAAAAAAGAGGCCAGTGGCGTAGACCTTGCTAATTTCACCGCCCATTACGGCCAGCAAGTAGCCAATATGGAAACTTTCTCTCGTTTACTGTGGGGTGTAACGCCACTGTTGGCGGGTGGGTACGAGCCTGAAGAGTTCTCTTTTTATATTCAGGCCATTAAAAATGGCACAGACCCTAAACATGCCGAGTATTGGGGAGAAGCCGCGGCATACGATCAACGGATTGTCGAAATGGCAGCATATGGACTCTTACTGGCAGTCGCCCATAAACCGCTGTTGGCGCACTTTAATGAACAGGAGAAACACAACCTCTGGCAATGGCTGAAACAGAGTGAAACTCTGGATATACCTGACAACAACTGGCATTTCTTCCCAATTCTGGTGCAGGTCGGTTTCCACCACTGCGGGATGTTGAACAATGCCGATACGTTGGAAAAGCATTTCGACGCCATGGAGCATTATTACCTCGGTGACGGTTGGTATTCCGATGGCCCAGGCCGACCACGTGATTACTATATTTCGATGGGCTTCCATTTCTATAGTCTCATCTATTCCAAATTAATGGCCGATGTTGACCCGCAGCGCTGCAAAAAACTACGCCAGCGCGCAACACTCTTTGCCGCAGATTTCATCCATTTTTTTGCCGACGATGGTGCAGCTATTCCTTTTGGTCGCAGCCTGACTTATCGCTTTGCGCAGGCCGCATTCTGGAGTGCTGCTGCATTTGCAGGTCTGGAAGTCTACGAACCTGGAGTAGTGAAAGGAATTGTGTTGCGTCATTTGCGTTGGTGGTTGCAACAGCCATTGTTTGATCGTGACGGTGTGCTGAGTGTTGGCTACAGCTATCCCAACCTAATAATGGCGGAAGATTACAACGCGCCGGGTTCCCCTTACTGGGGTCTGAAAACCATGCTGGTGCTGGCGTTGAGCGAACAAAATGCCTTCTGGCAAGCAGAGGAAATGCCGTTACCTGAGCGTGAAACGCCTCATAGCATTCCCCATGCGTCGCAAATTCTGGTTCATCAAAAGCACCATTTATGGATGCTGACATCCGGGCAGCTTGAGCTAAATAACTTCGTGAATACCGAAGCTAAATACTGCAAATTTGCCTATTCAACTCGTTATGGATTCACCATTGAGCGTGGTCGCTACGCGCTGAATCATGCGGCACCTGACTCGATGTTGCTGTTATCCGAGAAAGATAACTATTGGCGTGGACGCCGTGAATGCCAGCAAATCAGTACCGCAGACGGAATGATTTTCAGCCGTTGGCTGCCGTGGCACGACGTGAATATCGATACCTGGTTACTGCCGTTGGGCGACTGGCAAGTACGGGTTCATCACCTCAAAACGGCGCGTGAACTCGATTGTGCGGAAGGAGGGTTCAGCCTGCCAAATCGTCCGCTTCCACAAGCACACATGACGCAGGGGAGTTGTTTGCTTACAACCAAAACTGATACCAGCGCCATTTATTGTTTAAGCCCGAAATCACGCAGTGCACAGTTAGTTCTGACACCACCAAACAGCAATCTACTCTTTGCCGAGCGGGCAGCAGTGCCGTTGCTGCAAGGTGAACTGAGTATCGGCACACATCTGTTAATCAGTGCCACCTGGGCAGGGGATACCGACGATTTTGATGCGCAATCTTGCCCGCAAGCCATTATCAGCGAGGGTGTTGTACGCCTGGTGATGGGCAATCAAAGCAAACTCCTTATTCTGGAGAAACACCCATGAACATCTCGACACCAACGCGTACCGCACAGATTAAAATGAGCAGTTTTATCTTTCTCTACTTTTTCACCTGGTCCTCAAGCTTCGGGTTATATGCTCTGTGGTTGAGCCAGAAAGTGGGGCTGGACAGCATCACCATTGGCAGTGTTTTTGCTATCAATGGCGTCTTTGCGGTAGTCATGAAACCGGTCTATGGCTACATCATGGACAAAATTGGTATGAGCAAGTGGCTGCTCTATTTTGTCTGCGCGATTTCGGCACTGATGGCGCCGTTCTTTGTCACGGTTTATCAACCGTTGCTGCTGACGCATACCACCCTTGGCATTGTGATCGGTGCTTTTTACCTGAGCCTCGGCTGGTACGCAGGTGTTGCGGCTTCTGAATCTTATGCCGACCGCTTTAGCAGATTGTATGGTCTGGAGTTTGGGCGCATTCGCATGTGGGGATCGCTTGGTTGGGCAATGGCGGCATCAGTTTCAGGTCTGCTTTTCAACTACACGCCGCTGGCAAACTTCATCGTCAGTAGTACCACCTCCGTATTAATGCTGTTGGTGCTGATTAGCCTGAAAATTGGTGATGAACAACTGCGTAATAACAATGTGATTTCAGCGAATAAAATCGTTTTCGCTGATGTTCTGATGCTACTGAAAAACCGCAAATTCTGGATGTTCAGCCTGTATGTGGCAGGTGTCGCGTGGATGATGTTTGTTGCTGAACAGCAATTCCCACGCTACTTCGTCTCTTTCTTCGATACCAAAGAGCAGGGCAACGCATGGTACGGCTACCTCAGCACAGTACAGTCCGGCATGGAGTTCGTGATGATGATGTTCATCCCGCTGCTGGTGAATCACTACGGTGCAAAAAAAGGGTTGTTGTTGTGCGGCTGCGTAGTGGGGTTACGCTTGATTGCTTCGGGGCTGACCTCCGACCCGCTGGTGATTTCAATCATCAAGCCGTTCTACGGTGTTGAAATTGCCCTGTTGCTAATCTCGGTGTTCAAATATATCGCCGAGCATTTCCATAAGAAAATCAATGCCACCATGTATTTACTGGGTTATCAGGCGATGATTTATGTCGGCTCAGTTGTGGTGGCACCGCCTGCGGGTTACCTGTACGACAAAATCGGCTTCGAGCACACCTACTTAATGATGGGATGTTGCGCACTGATATTCACTCTGATCTCTGCTTTCACTCTCTCGCGCTGCCAGTCAAAACGCGATGAATCCAATACGTTCTTATCCGCTTTAGACACCGCTCCGGTTGAGCCGGCAAAAAATTAATTAAAGGAAACGTTATGACCTGTAATTTAGTCACTGAAAATGTGGTGACCGAGCCACTGCGCCCTATTGAATTGCATCAGGTAGACCGTCTGGCCCTAAAACGTAAGCTTGATAATGCGCTTAATAGCGTGACAAAAAAGCTGGATAAAACTATTGCCATCGTCGGGAACAAATTCCCTAACGAAGCTTGTGAAGGGGGTAAATGGCAGCCGACCGACAACGTCGAGTGGACGACTAGCTTCTGGCCAGGCCAACTGTGGCTTGCGTGGGAGATGACTGGAGATGACAAATATCGCCAGGCGGCAGAGCGTTATTTGCCATCTTTTGCGGAGCGCTTAGACAAGCGTATCGAAACAGCCACTCATGATCTGGGCTTTCTGTATTCGTTGTCGTGTGTGAATGCCTGGCGTTTAACTGGCAATGAAACAGCCCGTCAAATCGCGCTGCAAGCGGCTGATATTCTGATGGAGCGCTATAACCCGGTGGCGAAAATCATCCAGGCCTGGGGAGATTTGAATGATCCAGAACAACAGGGGCGGATGATTATTGACTGTAATATGAACCTTCCGCTGCTTTATTGGGCAAGCCAGCAAACTGGAGATCCGCGTTACGCGCAGGCTGCTACCGCACATGCGCAGCAGGCCGCGAAATATATCGTTCGCCCGGACGCTTCAACTTTCCATACTTATTATATGGATGTGATAACCGGTGAGCCGCGATTTGGTAATACACATCAGGGGTATAGCGACACCTCATGCTGGTCGCGCGGGCAAGCGTGGGGGATTTACGGTTTCTTGCTCACTTATTTGTATACCGGTGATAAAAGCATGGTGGACCTCACCCGTAGCCTGGCGCATTACTTCATCAACCGCTTGCCGGAAGATGATGTTTGCCACTGGGATTTAGCATTGCTCGGAACGGATGCGGTGCGTGATAGTTCAGCTGCGGCAATCACTGCCTGTGGTTTGTTGGAACTGGTGAAAACATTGCCCGTGCTGGATGAACATCGTGCCCATTATGAAGAAATGGCGCTGCGTATTATACAGTCACTCACTGATAACTATCTGGCGCGGGACGATGAGCCATGTGAGGGCTTGCTGAAACATTCTGTGTATCACATGGCAAGCGGCAAAGGTGTCGATGAATGTTGTAGTTGGGGTGACTATTTCTACCTTGAAGCACTTATACGTGTGCGACAAGTGTGGAGTCTTTATTGGTAAGTTTTGCGCCCCCGCAAGACCGCGGGGGCTACATGGAGAGTAAAATGAAAACTGTTGCAGTTTTGCTAGCCCCGGGTTTTGAAGAAGGGGAAGCCATTGTTACCATTGATATTCTACGTCGTTTAAAAATTAACGTGCGCACCCTTTCTTGCGTCGATACACGCGCGGTAGTGAGTTATCACGATATCCCGATGGTGGCAGACGCTACGCTAAGTGAATGTTTTGATAAAACCTTTGACGCAGTTGTGCTCCCCGGTGGCCCGGAAGGCAGTGTCTTTCTAGCCCAAAGCGCTAACGTTATTGCTTTCGTGAGTCGCCATGACGATCTTGGCAAGTTTATCTGCCCGATTTGCTCTGCTGCGGCACGCGTCCTGGGTGGTAACGGTTTGCTTAAAGGCCGCCGCTACGTCTGTTCTGGTGATTTGTGGCAGCAGGTGACGGACGGTGAATATGTTGATGCTGACGTAGTCGAAGATGGCAATCTGATAAGTGGGAAAGGGTTAGGTAAAGTGTTTGATTTTGCACTCACTGTTGCCGCGCGTCTTGAAGGCGACGAAGCCCCAGCGCGTGATCACGCGGAACATATTTATTACCAATGGTAATAGGTCAAGAATAGCGGCGGGTGAGCGCAATACTTACCCGCCTTCTTCAATCTGTATTTCTATCAATCAGCTTATCCACCTCCGCGCTGAATTTATGGATAAATCTGCTAGTCCATATTTCATTTGTCCGACATAACGCCCTATTTTTATGTCTTTTATTGCTGAATACATGCACGGTCTTACTGTATTTCTGCCATGTGATTGCGCTCTCCTATGGATTATTAATTTCCCGCTACAACTATCTCCAGCCCCGAAGCAAAAAGCTCATACGGCTAATGGCTTGTTTTAACTAAACCTTACCCTACAGAAAATAAAATCGAGCTGGAGAATACCATGCACAAATTTACTAAAGCGCTAGCGGCAATTGGCATTGCTGCAATTATGTCACAATCCGCTATCGCAGAAACAATGAAGCTGGGTTTCCTGGTGAAGCAACCAGAAGAACCATGGTTCCAGACCGAATGGAAATTTGCCGATAAAGCCGGGAAAGATCTTGGCTTTGAAGTGATTAAAATCGCCGTTCCCGACGGTGAAAAAACCCTTAATGCTATCGATAGCCTGGCCGCCAGCGGCGCGAAAGGCTTTGTGATTTGTACTCCGGATCCAAAACTGGGTTCGGCAATTGTGGCGAAAGCTAAAAGCTACGACATGAAAGTTATTGCCGTTGATGACCAGTTCGTCAACGCGAAAGGCAAGCCAATGGATACCGTGCCATTAGTGATGATGGCGGCGACTAAAATCGGCGAGCGCCAGGGGCAAGAGCTGTACAAAGAGATGCAAAAACGCGGGTGGGACGTGAAAGAATCCGCAGTTATGGCGATTACGTCTGACGAGCTCGATACTGCCCGCCGCCGTACTTCTGGTTCAATGGAAGCTCTGAAAGTAGCTGGTTTCCCGGAAAAACAAATCTACAAAGTACCGACCAAATCTAACGACATCCCAGGGGCTTTCGATGCCGCTAACTCGATGTTGGTTCAACACCCTGAAGTGAAACACTGGTTAATTGTTGGCATGAACGACAACACCGTGCTGGGTGGCGTGCGCGCCACTGAAGGGCAGGGCTTTAAAGCGCCGGATGTTATTGGTGTAGGTATTAATGGTGTGGATGCCGTAAGTGAACTGTCGAAAGCTAAGGCCACTGGTTTCTACGGATCTTTGCTGCCAAGCCCGGATGTACACGGCTATAAAAGTAGCGAAATGCTCTACAACTGGGTCACCAAAGGTGCAGAGCCACCGAAGTTCACTGAAGTTACCGACGTGGTGCTGATCACTCGCGACAACTTTAAAGAAGAGTTGGCTAAAAAAGGCCTCGGCGGCAAGTAATCTCTTTGGCGGATGAGGTTTATGCCCATCCGCCCTTCAACATTGGGGTATGTCATGCAACATGAGACACCGTATCTCTCTTTTCGTGGTATAGGCAAAACTTTCCCCGGAGTGAAAGCCTTACAGGACATCAGTTTCGACTGTTATGCCGGGCAAGTTCACGCACTAATGGGAGAGAATGGCGCAGGAAAATCAACGCTCCTGAAAATTTTGAGCGGCAATTATGCTCCAACCCAGGGCTGTATCGCCCTGCGCGGTGAAGAAGTTGCTTTTGCCGACACTCCCGCAGCGCTTAATGCCGGAGTCGCGATTATTTATCAGGAGCTTCATCTGGTGCCGGAAATGTCGGTCGCAGAGAATATTTACCTCGGACAGCTACCTCATAAAGCGGGGTTCGTGAACCGCTCTTTACTGAATTACGAAGCAAAGTTACAGCTTGAGCATCTTGGGCTGGATATTGACCCGAGCACGCCGCTCAAATATTTATCCATCGGCCAATGGCAGATGGTCGAAATTGCTAAGGCACTGGCTCGTAATGCGAAAGTGATCGCCTTTGATGAGCCGACCAGTTCTCTCTCTCGTCGAGAAATCGACAACCTGTTTCGCGTCATCCGTGAGTTACGCGCTGAAGGCCGCGTGATCCTCTACGTCTCGCATCGTATGGAAGAAATCTTTGCTCTCAGTGATGCCATCACCGTGTTTAAAGACGGGCGCTACGTGCGCACCTTTGATGATATGAAGCAGGTCAGTCATGACTCGCTGGTGCAGGCGATGGTCGGGCGCGATCTTGGTGATGTCTATGGCTGGAAACCTCGTGAACATGGGGCTGAGCGTTTACGTCTGGATGGTGTAAAAGCCCCTGGTGTAAGAACACCTATTTCGCTTTCAGTGCGGAGTGGTGAAATTGTCGGTCTGTTTGGTCTGGTCGGTGCTGGTCGGAGTGAACTGATGAAAGGCATGTTTGGCGGTACGCGCATCACCGATGGCAAAGTATTTATTGATGGTGAAGTTATTAATATCAATAAGCCTGCCGATGCGATTTGTGCTGGCATGATGCTCTGCCCGGAAGACCGCAAAGCTGACGGCATTATTCCGGTGCATTCGGTGCGTGACAATATCAACATCAGTGCGCGGCGTAAGCATATTAGCGCCGGTTGTCTGATAAACAACCGCTGGGAAACAGACAATGCTGCCTCACATATCCGTTCGCTGAACATCAAAACCCCGTCAGCTGAACAGCTGATCATGAATCTCTCCGGTGGCAACCAGCAAAAAGCGATTTTAGGACGCTGGCTGTCAGATGAGATGAAAGTGATTTTGCTCGACGAGCCAACGCGCGGCATTGATGTAGGGGCAAAACACGAAATCTATAACGTCATTTATGCCCTTGCTGCACAAGGTGTAGCGGTGCTGTTTGCATCAAGCGATCTGCCCGAAGTACTGGGCCTTGCGGACCGCATTATCGTGATGCGCGAAGGGGAAATAGCTGGTGAATTGCTGCATGGCGAAACCAATGAGCAACAAGCATTAAGTCTGGCAATGCCAAAAACCGGTGCGTCTGCCGCATGAGTAAGGAGATAAAAATGTCTGCATTAACTACATCAGGTGACAGCAATAAGAAATCGTCCCTAAGTCTTGGGCGTATCTGGGATAACTACGGCATGCTGGTGGTATTCGCCGTTCTATTTATTGCCTGCGCTATTTTCGTACCGAATTTCTCATCTTTCGTGAATATGAAGGGATTAGGGCTTGCCATCTCAATGTCGGGAATGGTGGCTTGTGGCATGTTGTTCTGCCTGGCATCTGGTGATTTCGATTTGTCCGTTGCGTCGGTGATTGCTTGTGCCGGGGTCACCACGGCGGTAGTCATCAACATGACCGAAAGCCTGTGGATTGGTGTGGCGGCAGGGCTATTACTCGGTGTGTTATGCGGCCTGGTGAACGGTTTTGTTATTGCAAAACTAAAAATCAACGCGCTAATAACGACTCTTGCCACCATGCAAATTGTACGCGGCCTCGCATACATTATTTCTGATGGTAAAGCGGTGGGCATCGAGGATGAACGCTTCTTTGCACTGGGTTATGCCAACTGGTTTGGGCTGCCTGCACCCATCTGGCTGACAGTTGCGTGTCTGATAATCTTTGGTTTCCTGCTCAACAAAACGACCTTTGGCCGTAACACATTAGCGATTGGTGGCAACGAAGAAGCGGCACGTCTGGCGGGTGTGCCAGTGGTGCGCACTAAAATCATCATCTTTATTCTCTCCGGGTTAGTGTCGGCAGCGGCAGGGATTATCCTTGCTTCGCGTATGACCAGTGGCCAGCCAATGACGTCTATTGGTTATGAGTTGATTGTGATTTCAGCCTGCGTGTTGGGTGGGGTATCACTCAAAGGTGGGATTGGTAAAATTTCCTACGTGATTGCCGGGATTTTGATTCTTGGCACCGTGGAAAATGCCATGAACTTGCTGAACATTTCGCCTTTCTCGCAATATGTGGTGCGCGGCTTGATTCTGCTTGCTGCTGTCATCTTCGATCGCTACAAACAGAAAGCAAAACGTATGGTTTAACGGCTTGGTTCTGCTGCGCAGATTTCGAGTAGTGGGAATACATTGTCGCGGTAAAGGGTGTGAGTTCTTTTTTGGGGGTGGATTAGCGAAAGCGACATCCACCATTTTTTTGCCATCAACATTGTTTAATTTTCACTCAGATAAGATATCCAGTGTTTAAATGTGATATTGATTAGATTGTTAGTATTTCCCGCCATAAACTAATTCAAACCAGGATATGAATCACTGTAACAATCACGCGGCTAAAGTAGAGTCGGCAGCCTGAATTCGGCCTCAAGGAGATGAGCCAATGAGCAGTGATGTTAATTACACCCGTAGTAAAGTGCATGTTCCCGGGAATCGTAAGTTTGATACCACCTGGGTTCTGAGCCTTTTTGGTACGGCGGTTGGGGCAGGGGTGTTATTTCTCCCGATCAACGCAGGGATGGGCGGATTCTGGCCGTTAGTGGCACTGGCGGTTATCGTTGGGCCAATGACCTGGCTTGCTCACCGGGGGCTTGCTCGTTTTGTCTTATCATCACGTAACCCTGGCAGCGATATCACCGAAGTTGTGGAAGAACATTTCGGAGCTAAAGCTGGCATCTTAATCACTCTGCTGTACTTCTTCGCAATCTATCCAATTCTGCTGATTTACGGTGTAGGTATCACCAACACCATTGATTCGCTAATGGTCAACCAACTGGGAATGGCTTCACCACCGCGTGTGATTTTGTCGATTGTGCTAATTGTCGCGCTGATGGCGGTGATGCTGACGAGTGAGCGTGTGATGCTGAAAATTACCGAGCTGATGGTTTACCCGTTAGTCGGCATCCTGCTGTTCCTCTCTTTATATTTGATTCCACACTGGAACACGGCAGCTCTTTCCCAGGTACCTACTGCGATAGATTTCACTACGACTATGTGGCTGACTATTCCGGTGTTGGTATTTGCTTTTAACCACTCCCCGGCTATCTCCTCATTTGCGTTGTCTCAACGTCGTGAATATGGCAACCAGGCAGATGAAAAAGCCAGCCAGACACTGCGCAAAACATCCACCATTCTGCTGGCGTTTGTTATGTTGTTTGTCTTCAGCTGCGTGCTAAGTGTGACTCCGGCAGATTTGATGGCAGCAAAACAGCAAAATATTTCAATGCTGAGCTTCCTTGCCAACAAATTCGATAACCCGCTGATCTCCATCTTTGGCCCACTGGTAGCAATTCTGGCAATTTCCAGCTCCTTCTTCGGCCACTACCTGGGAGCACGCGAAGGTCTGCATGGACTGGTGAAAAAAATTGCCCGCCACAACGGCAAGCGTTTTGATGACCGCAAGCTGAATAAAGCTATCGCTCTGTTCTTCCTACTGAGCCTGTGGTTGGTGGCAACGCTTAATCCAAGCATCCTTGGCATGATCGAATCGCTGGGCGGCCCAATCATCGCGATGATCCTGTTTATCATGCCGATGTACGCTATCCACAAAATACCTGCGCTGGCGAAATTCCGTGGCAAAGTGAGCAATATCTTCGTTACGGTTATGGGGCTCGTGGCTATTTCAGGACTTATCGCTAGCTTCTTCTGACACCTGCCAAACCTAAACGCCAGGCCATATGCGGCCTGGCGATTTATCCTGGAAAATTGCGACACCCGTCACCCTGTCTATACTTACATGGCTAATCATAATCTACCGTTACGGTAGTAATACTAACTATGTAAGGAGGAGCCGCTGGTGGCTGAAGTTGCATCTGTACCGCCTCTACTTTCAGGAAACCTTGCCTTTTTCTTCGACCTCGATGGCACGCTTGCAGAAATCAAACCGCACCCGGACCAGGTTTATATCCCCGCTGCGGTGCGCACATTGCTGCAAAAAATGTCGCTCATGAGTGGTGGGGCGTTGGCATTGATTTCAGGGCGCTCAATGACTGAGCTAGATAAGCTCGCCACTCCATTTCACTTCCCGCTCGCGGGTGTGCATGGGGCAGAACGCCGTGATATCAATGATAAAACCCATGTAGTGGCGCTCCCTGAACAGGTAGTAACCGCATTACATCAGCATTTAAGCAATGCGCTTTTACAGCTTCCGGGTACTGAACTTGAAGCTAAAGGGATGGCTTTTGCGCTGCATTACCGCCAGGCGCCCGAAGCAGAAGAGGCTATTTTTGAATTGGCACAGCAAATGACACAGCGCTTTCCTGAACTGGCGTTGCAACCGGGGAAATGTGTCGTGGAGTTGAAACCTTTGGGTATTGATAAAGGTGCTGCTATTCGTGCATTTATGCAGGAGGCACCCTTTGCGGGCCGCACACCGATTTTTATTGGTGATGATTTAACAGATGAAGCAGGGTTTAAACAGGTTAACGCCCTTGGAGGGGTGACCATTAAAGTGGGAAATGGCGACACGATTGCTAACTTCCGACTGGCAAACGTGCGCATGGTTTATCACTGGCTTGGCAAATTAACGCAACACATAGAACAACAAAAGTCAGATATTTTACGGGGAGAAGATTATGAGTCGCTTAGTGGTAGTCTCTAATCGCATTGCGCCACCGGACGATAAGAAAGGTGGTGCAGGTGGCTTGGCTGTGGGGATTTTGGGTGCTTTAAAGACGGCCGGAGGGCTGTGGTTTGGCTGGAGTGGAGAGGTCGGTGACCCCGATGCTGCATTACAAAAGACTAAACGGGGCAACATCACCTGGGCTTCTTTCAATCTCAGCAAAGAAGACTATGAAAGCTATTATCTGCAATTTTCCAACGCTGTCCTTTGGCCAGCATTTCACTATCGTCTGGACCTGGTCGATTATCAGCGTGAAGCCTGGGAAGGCTATCAACGGGTTAATACCATGCTTGCGAGCAAGCTTAAGCCATTGTTGGAAAAAGACGATGTCTTATGGGTACATGACTATCATTTGCTGCCCTTCGCCGCAGATTGCCGCAAACAAGGGCTAAATCACCGCATCGGTTTTTTCTTACATATTCCATTCCCAACGCCTGAAGTATTTAACGCGCTCCCGCCGCATGAGGAGTTACTCGAAGCGTTGTGTGAATACGATTTACTGGGTTTTCAGACGGAAAACGATCGCCAGGCATTCCTGGATTGTGTTGCAAGTCAGACGCGGCTTGATAGCCTGGATAAAAACCAGCATCAGGCGTATGGCAATACGTTTCGCACTGAAGTGTATCCGATAGGTATCGAACCAGAAGAAATTAAAAAGAGCGCTCAAGGTCCGCTGCCGCCGAAGTTGGCGCAGCTTAAAGCGGAATTGGGGAGTATCAAAAACATCTTCTCGGTTGAGCGACTGGACTACTCCAAAGGATTGCCTGAACGGTTTCTCGCTTTTGAAGCGCTACTGGAAAATTATCCCCAGCATCACGGGAAAATCCGTTACACGCAAATTGCACCGACTTCGCGTGGCGATGTGCAGGCGTATCAGGATATTCGTCATCAGTTGGAAACTGAAGCAGGGCGCATCAATGGTAAGTACGGTCAGTTGGGCTGGACTCCGCTGTACTATTTGAATCAACATTTTGATCGCAAACTGGTAATGAAAGTATTCCGCCATGCGGATGTTGGCTTAGTGACTCCACTGCGTGATGGGATGAACCTGGTGGCGAAAGAGTATGTTGCGGCTCAGGACCCTGCTAATCCGGGGGTGCTGGTGTTGTCGAAATTCGCCGGTGCCGCAAATGAATTATCCTCGGCACTCATTGTTAACCCTTACGACCGTGACGACGTTGCCGCAGCCCTGGATCGTGCGTTAACTATGCCTTTGGCCGAACGTATATCACGCCATAGCGAAATGATGACGGTGATTGAGAAGAATGATATTCACCACTGGCAGAAGCGGTTTATAGAGGACCTAAAGCAGGTTGCTCCACGAAATGAGGAGTTTGAGATGGGAAAGAAGGTGGCAACGTTTCCTAACTCGGCGTGACTCTATCCCATCGCCCATGGTCGGGCGGTGATTATTCCGTTCGCATAGATGATTTACCTGTATTGCAAACCCGCTAACGGTGAACGTGTCAGGGGGATATTTTCCCCCTGACAACCCTCGCCAGATCATTGAATTGCTATTTCACGGTAAAGCTTAAGCAATTTATATTCGGAGCCAGGTCAAAATCGAATGGGCTTTTGAATTTTTGTTTTGAAGTTAGCTTTGAGTGACATCAATTTAAGATAGATACCCCTGTTATTTCTGATGATATAAGCCAGATTTAACTTAAATACTGCTTATCTCAGCGGGACTAGCAAAACGTCAACCTGACTGGATGCTACCACTGCTTTCGCGGAGCAAATTATCTTGCTGAAAAAGGATTGATTGTGGTTACCACAAATCACTAAATCCACAGAACCCTTATTACATATTGCCAGAATGTGCTCACTTAATTCGCCGGTAGCAATAACCGTTTCTGTAATAGGGTGATTTGCCGTTTTAACCAGCTCATCAATAAAAAGCTGAGTCTCTTCAAGCATTAATTCCCGTAGGTTTTCCATCATGGGTGCGGCAAATTGATTATACAGTTCGGGGTCGGATGCCAGTGTAATCAGCGAAATTCTCCCATTCACCGGTCGTGCGATTGAAACCGCCTTTTCTACCAAGAGCTGGCTTTCTGGACTGATGGCGACAGCAACCAATATATGTTGGTAACTCATGACAACCTCCCGCTAATTGATAACAAATTACTTACACTTCCCCTACTACATATCACATTCTTACGCAAGAATAGTACCCATAAAGAATGTGCGTCTGCTCATGAAAAATGATTAATAACTCTAATGTAAATGACTTGTGAAACAGTCTTACTGCCTGGGCAGCTCGTTTTTCCATCAAACTTTAGTATTAATTTATATTGGTACTGCCTCTGTCATCCTGGCGTAAGAATTTATCGCCATTCTTACACGGAATAGATAACTTCAAGGCGTTATGTGCTAAAAACAAACATTGTCGCAGAGTATTAATTTGCCTGACAAAAAATGCGATATAAATCACATAGCTAAGTAGGTCTTAAGAGACGTTATTGATGGCAAGTCATCAGATTGTTAGGCAAACGAAAAGGTTTTACCAGATTAACGTAACGGTTATTTCCAGTTTGATTGTTTAGTGAGCAAATGAAAAGTCTTGCTGATGTTTTAAGGTGAGTCATAAAGTAAATATATGTGATCTGTGTCACATATAACTCAAAATTCGCAGGCATCCGCATTGTATGTCTAAAGGGCTACGAGTAGAGTTTGCCCGGAATTAGGAAAAATCTTAATTTAATGTCAGAAATTTAAGCTCCGATAAGAACGTACCCACAAGGAAGTCTCCACTGCATTTTCGTGTCGGTGGATTCAGTGCGTGTTATCAGTCAATTGAATTTGTCTTTTTTGGTTGTTCTAATTTTAACCGGGATTTCTCGGCGACTCACGGGGTGCGGTAATACCGCATGTATAAAAGTAAGTTTTTCAGGATGAACAAAATGCATACATCCGAGTTGTTGAAACATATCTACGATATTAATTTATCGTATTTGTTGCTTGCGCAGCGCCTTATTAGTAGCGATAAAGCCTCAGCAATGTTTCGTTTGGGAGTGACCGAGGATATGGCTAATTCCCTGAGTGAATTAACATTGCCGCAAATGGTGAAATTGGCGGAAACCAACCAGTTGATTTGCCAATTCCGCTTTAACGATAACCAAACCATTACCCGCCTGACACAAGACTCTCGTGTGGATGATTTACAGCAAATTCATACTGGCATTTTGTTATCCACCCGCTTATTAAATGAGGTCTCCGCAATAGACGAGGCACCTCGCAAAAAAAGGGCGTAGCAAAATGAGCGAAAAAAGTATTGTTCAGGAAGCCCGTGATATACAACTGGCGATGGAGTTAATCACGCTCGGTGCAAGATTGCAGATGCTGGAAAGCGAAACGCAATTAAGCCGTGGCCGACTGATCAAACTATATAAAGAGCTCCGTGGTAGCCCACCACCGAAAGGGATGCTGCCTTTTTCTACCGACTGGTTTATGACGTGGGAGCAGAATATTCATGCTTCTATGTTTTGCAACGCCTGGCAGTTCTTGCTGCGCACCGGATTATGTACCGGTGTCGATGCAGTCATTAAGGCTTACCGCTTGTACCTGGAACAATGCCCGGCACAAGAAAGCGGGCCGCTGCTGGCGCTGACTCGCGCCTGGACACTGGTGCGTTTTGTTGAAAGTAACATGCTTGAATTGAACTGTTGCAATTCCTGTGGTGGTAACTTTATTACTCACGCACATCAGCCCGCAGGTAGCTTTGCTTGCAGTTTATGCCAGCCGCCGTCGAGAGCGGTAAAAAGACGTAAACTTTCTACGAATACTGCCGATATTATTCCACAACTGCTGGATGAACAGGTCAAACAGGCCGTTTAACAGTTCGGTGTGGTAAACACTCCAGCAGCGATAAGCAATTATCGCTGCTTTTTTTTGCCCTGCACTGAGCCATAAACACCTCTGATTTGTGATTCCTCGTCACATTTAACAGCAGAAGGATGTACTCGTGCTGATTGTAATAGGCTATCTGGTCGTTATCGCGACAGTATTCGGCGGCTATATGATGACCGGTGGTCATCTTGGCGCACTCTATCAACCAGCTGAATTTATCATCATTGGTGGGGCGGGAATTGGGGCATTTATCGTTGGGAATAACGGTAAGGCTATTAAAGCAACGGTGAAAGCATTGCCATTACTTTTTCGCCGCTCGAAATACACCAAAAGCATGTATATGGATCTCATGGCCTTGCTTTATCGCTTGATGGCGAAGTCCCGCCAACAAGGGATGTTTTCGCTCGAACGTGATATCGAAAATCCGAAAGAAAGCGAAATCTTCGCCAGTTACCCGCGTATTCTTGCCGACACTCTGATGCTGGAATTCATTATTGATTACCTGCGTCTGATTATCAGCGGGAATATGAATTCATTTGAAATTGAAGCATTGATGGATGAGGAGATTGAAACCCATGAAAGTGAGGCTGAAATACCAGCCAATAGCCTTGCCATCATGGGGGATTCACTTCCGGCATTCGGTATTGTCGCTGCCGTAATGGGGGTGGTGCATGCGTTGGCTTCTGCGGACCGCCCGGCAGGAGAATTGGGCGCATTAATTGCCCACGCTATGGTTGGAACCTTCCTGGGGATTTTGCTGGCCTACGGATTTATTTCACCGCTTGCCACCGTTTTACGCCAAAAAAGCGCTGAAACGACCAAAATGATGCAGTGCGTAAAAGTCACTTTGCTTTCGAGTCTGAATGGTTACGCGCCGCCGATTGCTGTCGAATTTGGTCGTAAAACCCTTTACTCCAGTGAGCGCCCATCATTTGTTGAGCTTGAAGAACATGTTCGTGCTGTTCGTTCTCCGAACGCGCAATCGCGCGCCACGGAAGAAGAAGTATGAAGCACAACGCGCGCCCGATTATTGTCGTAAAACGCCGTAAGCATAAAGGCCACGGCGGCGGCGCGCACGGTTCGTGGAAAATTGCCTACGCTGACTTCATGACTGCGATGATGGCTTTTTTTCTGGTGATGTGGCTGATTTCCATCTCCAGCCCTAAAGAACTGGCGCAAATTGCCGACTATTTCCGTACGCCACTTTCTGCCGCCATTACCGGCGGGCAGCGTATCGCCGACAGCCAAAGTCCCATTCCTGGCGGTGGCGACGATGTGACACAGCAACAAGGCGAAGTGAAAAGACAGCCGAATATTGAAGATCTCAGAAAACGGATGGAAGCCAACCGCCTTAAGCGCTTGGGCGACAAACTGGATCAGCTGATTGAATCTGACCCTAAACTGCGTGCGCTGCGCCCACATCTGCAAATTGATCTGGTGCAGGAGGGGCTGCGGATACAAATAATCGACAGTCAGAACCGCCCGATGTTTAAAAATGGCAGTGCAGAAGTTGAGCCTTACATGCGCGATATTCTGCGCAGCATTGCGCCATTACTAAATGATTTCCCAAATAAAATTAGTTTATCTGGCCACACTGATGACTTGCCTTATGCCATGGGTGAGCACGGTTATAGCAACTGGGAACTTTCCGCCGACCGGGCCAACGCCTCGCGGCGTGAATTAATGGCTGGCGGTTTAATCGACGGCAAAGTCCTGCGCGTCGTAGGTATGTCATCAACCATGCGCCTGACTAATCGCGGACCTGGTGATGCTATTAACCGGCGCATTAGTTTGCTGGTGCTCAACAAACAAGCTGAGGATGCCATCGTGCATGAAAACGCAGAAAGCGATAACCAGCCAATAAGCATTCTCCAACAACCTGCTGCCGCGGAACCGGCGCAGAACACATTACCGCCACAACCCGGTACGAGGTGATAGCGTGAGTATGGATATCAGCGATTTTTACCAGACATTTTTTGACGAGGCCGACGAGCTACTGGCCGATATGGAACAGCACCTGCTGAATCTGCATCCTGAAGCGCCAGATTCAGAACTGCTGAATGCCATATTCCGCGCAGCACACTCGATAAAAGGTGGCGCCGGGACTTTCGGTTTCAGCGTTTTGCAGGAAACCACGCATTTAATGGAAAACCTGCTCGACGATGCCCGGCGCGGTGAGATGCACCTCAACACCGATATCATCAACCTGTTTTTGGAAACCAAAGATATTATGCAGGAACAGTTGGACGCTTATAAAAACTCACAGGTCCCAGATGCTGAGAGTTTCGATTATATCTGCAAAGCGCTGCGCCAACTGGCTCTGGAAGCCAAAGGTGAAATACCTGCGCCGCCTGCAAAATTGACCGTCGTGGAAAAAGAGTCAGTCGATGCGCTGCCAACTAACGATGGCAATTTGCGCATTGCGATTACCGGGCTGAAATCGACTGAACTAGATTTACTGCTCGAAGAGCTGGGTAACCTCGGCACCTTAAGTGAAGTGGAAAAGGGTGAAAACTCTGTCACTGCAACTATTGAAACGACGGTAAGTGCTGACGACATTAGCGCGGTGCTCTGCTTTGTCATCGAGCCTGAGCAAATCGAATTTCTTCCGTTAACGGCAACTGCTACGCCAGCCGCTGCAGTTGAGTCAGAAGAAGTGCCGGTGGCACTTGCGGTTAACGCACCTCAGCCAGTAGTTGCCGCGCCTGTGGCTCCGGTCGCACCACGTACGGAAAGAGAAAGCAAACCTACGCGTGTCAGCGAATCAAGCAGCATTCGCGTTGCGGTTGAGAAGGTTGATCAGTTAATCAACCTGGTTGGCGAGCTGGTGATTACCCAGTCGATGCTGGCACAGCGATCCAATGAATTAGACCCGGTTGATCACGGCGAACTAATTACCAGCATGGGTCAGTTACAACGTAACGCCCGTGACTTGCAAGAGTCGGTGATGTCTATCCGTATGATGCCAATGGAGTATGTCTTCAGTCGCTTCCCGCGTCTGGTGCGCGATCTGGCGAGTAAGCTGGATAAACAGGTTGAACTGACTCTGCAAGGTAGCTCCACTGAACTGGATAAAAGTCTGATTGAACGCATTATCGACCCACTGACTCACCTGGTGCGTAATAGCCTCGATCATGGCATCGAAACCCCGGAAAAACGCCTTGCAGCGGGGAAATCAGCAGTTGGTAACTTAATTCTTTCTGCCGAGCACCAGGGCGGGAACATCTGCATTGAAGTTTCTGATGATGGTGCGGGCCTGAACCGTGATCGCATTCTTGCTAAAGCGCTATCGCAGGGGATGCCAGTGCATGAAAACATGTCGGACGACGAAGTCGGCATGCTGATTTTCGCCCCTGGATTCTCTACCGCCGAGCAGGTTACAGACGTTTCCGGGCGCGGTGTAGGCATGGACGTGGTGAAGCGTAACATCCAGGAAATGGGTGGCCATGTTGAAGTTAAATCGCAGGCCAATGTTGGCACCACCATCCGCATTATGTTGCCGCTGACCCTCGCCATTCTTGATGGGATGTCGGTAAAAGTATGCGACGAAGTGTTTATCCTGCCACTCAATGCGGTGATGGAGTCGCTACAGCCGAAAGAAGACGATCTGCATCCTCTTGCCGGTGGTGAGCGCGTACTTGAAGTTCGTGGCGAATACCTGCCACTGGTTGAGTTGTGGAAAGTATTTGATGTTGCGGGTGCGAAAACTGAAGCGACGCAAGGCATTGTGGTGATTTTGCAAAGCGCTGGTCGACGTTACGCGCTGCTGGTGGATCAGCTGATTGGTCAACATCAGGTGGTCGTTAAAAACCTTGAAAGCAACTATCGCAAAGTGCCGGGGATTTCCGCAGCAACCATCCTCGGTGATGGCAGTGTGGCACTGATTGTTGATGTCTCAGCGCTGCAAGGTTTGAACCGTGAACAACGTATGGCCGGCACCGCCGCCTGATTCTCCGGGTTTTGAGAAAGGATAAGAAAATGAGTGGATTAACCAATGTGACAAAACTGACCGGGGAAACGGTAGGGCAAGAGTTCCTGGTCTTTACCCTCGGTGATGAAGAGTACGGCATCGATATTTTAAAAGTGCAGGAAATTCGCGGTTACGACCAAGTCACGCGTATCGCCAATACTCCGGCATTTATCAAGGGAGTCACTAACCTGCGCGGTGTGATTGTCCCGATCCTCGACCTGCGTATTAAGTTTGACCAGGATGGCGTGGAATATAACGATAACACCGTGGTCATTGTGCTGAACTTTGGTCAGCGCGTGGTGGGTATTGTGGTAGATGGTGTATCTGACGTGTTATCTCTGACCGCTGAGCAAATTCGCCCGGCACCAGAGTTTGCTGTGACGCTTTCAACTGAGTATCTGACTGGTCTCGGTGCACTAGGCGACCGTATGCTGATTCTGGTGAATATTGAGAAGCTGCTTAACAGCGAAGAGATGGCGTTGGTCGATAGCGCGGCGCGCGTGGCTTAATAGTTACTTCTTTATAGGGCGGATAAGCGCAAGCGCCATCCGCCACTATTAAAGCAAATACAGGAAAATTACGCTTCTACGCGCTCACCTGCTTCAGTTTGTTCTTCCAGCTCACCTTCATTTTTCGACAGCATTGCTGTTGCAACGCCATTACCCAATACGTTGATGGCAGAACGGCCCATATCCAGGAAGTGGTCGATGCCCATCAGCAGTAAAATACCTGCTACCGGAATATTGAAGCTTGGGATGGTTGCTGCCAGTACAACCAGCGCAGAACGCGGTACGCCCGCAATCCCTTTTGACGCCAGCATTAATGTCAGCATCAGCACCACAATCTCAGAGAAAGTCAGGTGGATGTTGTACGCCTGAGCGATAAACATGGAAGCAAAAGAGCAATACACCATTGAACCGACCAGGTTGAACGAATAACCAATCGGTAGAACAAATGATGCAATGTTACGAGAGCAACCAAAGCGCGTGAGCTGGTCTAGTGTTTTCGGATAAGCTGCTTCAGAACTGCTGGTGGTAAATGCCACCAGAACCGGATCTTTCAGCATCGCAATCAGGCGGAATACATCGCGCTTGAGGACCATATAGCCAACACCAATAAGCACCATGCAGGTCAGGATAATTGCGAGGTAGTAACCACCAATAAAGGATGCGTAGTTAAGCAAAATCCCCAGGCCTTCCGTCGCAACGACAGAAGAAATAGCCGCAAAGATAGCCAGTGGTGCCACATACATTACATAGCCTGTCACTTTCAGCATGATGTGAGAAACCACATCCAAAGCCGCAACTAACGGGGTGTTAAATTTCTCACCCAGTGATGCACCAGCAATACCGAAGAACAGAGAGAACACCACAATTTGCAGGATTTCGTTGTTCGACATCGCGCCTGCAATGCTGGTTGGAATGGTATGAGAGATAAACGCTTTGAGGTTCATGCCGCTTACCGCAAGACCGGTTTGCACATCACCCGCTGGCACCTGAAGATTCATGCCTGAGCCCGGATGCTGGAGCGTGACGATGAACAGGCCAATCAGGATAGACAGCACAGATGAAGAGATAAACCACACCATCGCTTTGCCACCGACGCGGCCAATGGTGGACGTCTCGCCCATCTTCATAATGCCCACGGTCAGGGTGCTGAACACTAATGGAGCAATAACCATTTTGATCAGGCGTAAAAAGATGTCGGTAAACAGCGTGATGTTTTCGGCATAACTTTTGATGTTTTCTGCGGCTGCGTATTCATGGATTGCAGCACCCGAGAGGATCCCGGCAAACATGAACAGAAGAATGAACAGCGTGAGTTTGTTTGAACTAGACAATTACGTAATAACCCCGTCGATTAGTAACAATTAATTAACTTATTGAGCCATATGTAATTTTTATGGTTGGCCAATATACATTCGGCCCATAAATTGAACCAAAGCTCGCCAGGATTCAACTATTTTTTACTATTTGTCATATTTGTTAATTCGGAAACGCTGACGTAACAATGTGATTTTCATCACGAAAAAATCCTGTTGTTTTCGCAAAACCGCAGAGTTACCCAATGTTGGCATGAGTAATGAATTGATTAAGCGGGAAAATATTTCACATCATCCCATTAACCAGTCGCTTGTTCGATTTCTGAGCGCTTCTGAATTCCTGAGCTAAATTTCAATGCATGCGCTTATTCAGCGCTCAGGCAGTCGAACGTAAGGGTATTTAAAATGAAGGTTTAACAAAAAAAGGATTCACTCTGGATGCCTTGCGAAAATGTAAACCTGACAGCACAACTGCAAACACTTCTCAGCATCTGGTTGTTAAATTCACTGCATTAATGCAATAACCCGCATCCCGCCCGGTTTCCGTTAAAGTTCCGTTTCTTCATGCCGATAACACCGATAAGAAATCATTAAAAGGGTGTTATATGTTGAACCGTATTCGCGTTGTCACCATGCTAATGATGGTGCTGGTGGTGTTCGCTCTCCTCCAACTCATCTCTGGCGGAATGTTCTTTAACTCGCTCAAACAAAATAACGATAGTTTTAAAGTTTCCAAAGAGTTACGAGTTCAGCAATCGGAACTGGCAAACACTTGGGAATTGATGCTGCAAACGCGCATTAACCTCAGTCGTTCGGCTGCCCGCATGATGATGGATGCCAGTAACGGGCAAAGCGCGGCAAAAACCGACTTGCTTAATAACGCCAAAAAATCCCTTGCCGATGCTCAGAAACATTACACCCTGTTTAAACAAATCCCTGCCATTAACCCGGAGCTCGAAGCTGTGGTTAACGGTATTGATGACGACTACCGGAACTACAACCAGGCGTTAAGCGAGCTGGTGGGCTACCTCGAAAGCGGCAATATGGACGCCTACTTTGCGCAGTCCACCCAAAGCCTGCAAAACGCGCTGGAGAAAGAATATAGCGACTATATTGCGCTAAATGACCGCATGTACGAGCACTCTTACATTGCCAGCACTCAGGATTACAACTTCGCGAAATGGCAAATTGTTGGCCTTGCGTTAGCACTGGCAGTTGTGATTTTGCTGGTGTGGGTCGGCATGCGTCGGATTTTGCTGCAACCGCTGTCGGTGGTTATCGGTCATATTCGTGAAATTGCCAACGGCAACCTGACTGAAAATATCGTCTCGAATGGCCGCAATGAGATTAGCGAACTGACTTCCAGTGTGCGCCATATGCAGCAAGAACTGATCATAACCGTCGGCAGCGTGCGTGATGGTTCTGATGCCATCTACAGCGGTGCGACGGAAATAGCCGCCGGAAATAACGACCTCTCTTCCCGTACCGAACAGCAGGCGGCATCGCTTGAAGAAACTGCCGCCAGCATGGAACAGCTCACCGCGACCGTGAAACAGAATGCGGAAAACGCCCGTCAGGCATCTCAATTAGCATTAAGCGCCTCCGAAACCGCTCAGCGCGGCGGCAAAGTTGTGGATGGGGTAGTGAAGACCATGCACGACATTGCCGGTTCATCGAAGAAAATTGCTGATATTACCGGTGTGATTGACGGTATCGCCTTCCAGACCAACATTCTGGCGCTGAACGCCGCAGTAGAAGCAGCTCGTGCCGGTGAACAGGGGCGTGGATTCGCGGTAGTTGCCGGTGAAGTGCGCAACCTGGCACAACGCAGCGCTCAGGCGGCGAAAGAGATCAAATCACTGATTGAAGATTCAGTTTCCCGCGTGGATACCGGCTCTGTGTTGGTTGAAAGCGCCGGAGAAACCATGAGCGACATCGTGAATGCGGTGACGCGTGTCACCGACATCATGGGTGAAATTGCCTCTGCCTCTGATGAACAAAGTCGCGGTATCGAACAGGTTGCGCTGGCAGTTTCAGAAATGGACCGCGTGACTCAGCAGAACGCCTCGCTGGTGGAGGAATCAGCCTCTGCCGCCGCAGCACTTGAAGAACAAGCCAGCATGCTTAACCAGCTGGTCGCAGCCTTCCGTTTAACAACGGAACCTGCGTTGACACCTTCGGTTAGCACCACACCTTCGCCTGCGCCGACGCTCAAAACGAGTAAACCGGCCGTAAGCGGGCGCGACGATAACTGGGAAACTTTCTAAGAAACATTAATGGCCGGCAGACGTGTCGGCTGAGGGGCTGTGATGTTCAACCGTATCCGAATTTCGACCACTCTGTTGTTAATCTTGATCGTCTGCGGCGTGCTGCAGATTGGCAGTAATGGATTGTCTTTTTGGGCATTCAGGGATGATTTTCAGAATCTTAAAATGGTTGAAGTCGGAAACCAACAACGTGACACCTTAACGCAAAGCCGTGCGGCTTTGTTACAGGCCAGTACTGCCTTAAGCCGTGCCGGTACGCTGACAGCACTCAGTTACCCGCCGGAAGACATTAAGCGCCTGATGGCAAATGCCCGTGGCAGCCTGAAACAGGCTGACATGCTGTTTAACCAGTTTCTGGAAATCCCACCTTTAAATAAAGAAGGTGAGGATATGGTGGTGTCGACGAAGCAGAGCTACGCCGCTTATCGCGATGATTTACAGCATCAGGCGACCTGGCTTGAAAGCAACCAGCTTTCTGACTTTCTGAGTGCGCCGATTCAGAAATCACAGGATATTTTTGACGCTTACTTTAACGCCTGGCAGCAAAGCATCAATGACACCGTGGCGGCATCGAGTGCTGACAGCAAATTGAACTACCAGATCTCGGCGATTATTTTCGCCAGCGTGACGGTGATCGCCATCCTGATGCTGGTGGGTTCAATTATCTGGTCGCGCCGTATGCTGGTGCAGCCGCTGGATATTGTGCGTAGCCACTTTGAGCACATTGCCGCAGGCGATTTAGCACGCCCGATAAGCGTGTATGGGCGTAATGAAATCTCCGAGATTTTCCGCAGCCTGAAAAACATGCAGCAAGCGCTGAAAGAGACTGTACAGCAAGTGCGCCAGGGCAGCGGGGCGATGCACACCGGGATCGCTGAAATTGCCGCAGGCAACAACGATCTCTCTTCCAGAACCGAACAACAGGCCGCATCGCTTGCGCAAACGGCCGCCAGCATGGAGCAACTGACCGCAACGGTGGGCCAGAACGCCGATAATGCCCGCCAGGCCGCACAGCTTTCCCGTACTGCTGCGGACACCGCACAGCAAGGTGGTCAGCAGGCCGCAAACGTTGCCCGCACCATGCACGACATCGCGGGCAGCTCGAAGAAAATTGGCGACATCACTAGCGTAATTGACGGCATTGCATTCCAGACCAACATCCTGGCGCTGAACGCCGCAGTAGAAGCTGCTCGCGCCGGTGAGCAAGGGCGTGGATTTGCTGTGGTGGCAGGCGAAGTGCGCAACCTGGCACAACGCAGCGCGCAGGCAGCAAAAGAGATCAAAGTGCTGATCGAAGAGTCGGTCGACCGCGTGCAGCACGGTTCACAACTGGTTGATACAGCGGCCACGACGATGGCGGAAATCGTGCGTTCGGTCACGCAAGTTAACGACATTATGGGCGAAATCGCGTCTGCATCCGACGAACAGCGCCGTGGTATCGAGCAGGTAGCACTCGCGGTAAGCCAGATGGATCAAGTGACACAGCAAAACGCCGCGCTGGTAGAAGAAGCGGCAGCAGCAACCGATGCTCTGGCAAACCAGGCCGAACACCTCAGCGGTGTGGTATCGGTGTTTAATCTGGAAAGTGTCGGCAACGAAGACGTCACCAGAGATTTAGTAACCAACGGGGTGCTCGTTACCCCCTGATTGTGACTGAGAAGGCGCTATGACATCACCACTGTCCACTGGACAATCGTCATTAATGTTACAGATGACACAGCGTCTACCGCTGTCCGACACGCACTTTCGCCGGATATGCCAGTTGATTTACCAGCGTGCAGGAATCGTGCTGGCCGATCACAAGCGAGACATGGTTTACAACCGCCTGGTGCGACGTTTACGTACCCTGGGACTGGAGGATTTTGGGCACTACCTGAGCATGCTGGAGGCCAACGGCAGTAATGCCGAATGGCAGGCGTTCATTAACTCCCTGACCACTAACCTGACGGCTTTTTTTCGCGAAGGTCACCACTTTCCGATTCTTGCAGAACATGCGCGTAAACGTAGTGGGGAGTACAAAGTCTGGAGTGCGGCGGCCTCAACCGGTGAAGAGCCGTATTCCATCGCTATAACGCTCGCGGATGTGCTGGGTATGGCGCCTGGGCGCTGGAAAGTCTTCGCCAGTGATATCGACACCCAGGTGCTGGAGAAAGCCCAGAGTGCCATTTATCGCCAGGATGAACTGAAAACACTGGCTCCGCTCCAGATGCAGCGCTACTTCATGCGTGGCACCGGGCCACATGATGGGCTGGTGCGGGTGCGTAGCGATCTGTCCAGCCATATGGAGTTTGCGCCAATCAATCTTTTGGACAAGCAAGCGCCAATTCCTGGACCGTTTGACGCCATTTTTTGTCGCAATGTGATGATTTATTTTGATAAAGCGACTCAGCAGCAAATTTTGCAGCGTTTTGTACCGCTGCTAAAACCGGGCGGATTGCTGTTTGCCGGGCATTCGGAAAACTTCAGTAACCTCAGCCGCGAGTTCTTACTGCGTGGGCAGACCGTGTACGGACTGAGTAAGGAAAGATCATGACAAAAATAACCGTGCTGTGCGTCGATGACTCCGCCCTGATGCGCCAGATCATGACCGAAATTGTGAATAGCCACGATGACATGGAAATGGTGGCAACCGCACCAGACCCGCTTGTAGCTCGCGATTTGATTAAGAAATTCAACCCTGACGTGCTGACGCTGGATGTCGAAATGCCGCGCATGGACGGCCTGGATTTTCTCGAAAAATTAATGCGTCTGCGCCCGATGCCAGTGGTGATGGTTTCATCGCTCACCGGGAAAGGTTCGGAAGTGACATTGCGGGCGCTGGAGTTGGGCGCGATTGATTTTGTCACCAAGCCTCAGTTAGGCATTCGTGAAGGGATGCTGGCTTACAGCGAAACTATTGCGGAGAAAGTGCGTACTGCTGCGAAGGCAAAACTGGCGGCTCGCGCACCCGTTGCAGCGCCCACGGTGATAAAAGCCGGGCCGTTGCTCAGTTCAGAAAAATTGATAGCAATCGGTGCGTCAACCGGTGGCACTGAAGCCATTCGCCATGTGTTGCAGCCGCTGCCGCTTTCAAGCCCGGCGGTATTAATCACTCAACATATGCCACCAGGTTTTACGCGCTCGTTTGCTGACCGGCTTAACAAGTTATGCCAGATTGCGGTGAAAGAGGCCGAGGATGGCGAGCGTGTGCTACCGGGGCACGCCTACATTGCACCGGGCGACAAACATATGGAGCTTGCCCGTAGCGGGGCGAACTACCAAATCAAAATTCATGATGGCCCACCCGTGAACCGGCATCGTCCGGCCGTGGATGTGCTGTTCCATTCTGTCGCGAAGTTCGCCGGGCGAAACGCCGTAGGCGTCATTTTGACGGGAATGGGGAATGACGGCGCCGCCGGGATGTTGGCAATGCATAAAGCCGGGGCATGGACTATCGCCCAAAACGAAGCAAGTTGTGTGGTGTTCGGCATGCCACGTGAGGCCATTAACAGTGGTGGCGTTAGCGAAGTGGTCGATTTAAGCGAAATCAGTCAACAAATGTTGATAAAAATTAGTGCCGGACAGGCAATACGTATTTAACAGAAGGAACCCAATTAATGGCAGATAAAGAACTCAAATTTTTGGTGGTAGATGACTTCTCTACCATGCGTCGCATTGTCCGTAACCTGCTAAAAGAGCTGGGTTTCAACAACGTCGAAGAAGCAGAAGATGGTGTCGATGCGCTCAATAAACTCAACGGTGGCGGCTTTGGTTTTGTTATCTCTGACTGGAACATGCCGAACATGGACGGTCTGGAGTTGCTGAAAACCATTCGTGGCAACGGCGCAATGTCGGCTCTGCCGGTATTGATGGTGACCGCTGAGGCGAAGAAAGAGAATATCATTGCCGCAGCACAGGCGGGGGCGAGTGGCTATGTAGTAAAACCGTTTACCGCCGCAACACTTGAAGAGAAGTTAAACAAAATCTTCGAAAAGCTCGGCATGTAAGGAGAGGCTCATGCACTCATCTACCAATCCCGCGTCAGAGTTACATTCAACCGGCGATATTATCGTTCGGATAGGCAGCCTGACCCGAATGCTGCGCGACAGCTTACGCGAACTGGGCCTTGATCAGGCGATTGCTGAAGCGGCGGAAGCGATTCCCGATGCTCGCGACCGCCTGGACTACGTGGTGCAGATGACCGCGCAGGCCGCAGAACGCGCGCTGAACTGTGTGGAGCTGGCTCAGCCTCATCAGAACAAACTTGAATCCGATGCCAAAGCACTCAATGGCCGCTGGGATGCCTGGTTTGAAAATCCAATCGAGCTGGGTGATGCCCGTGAACTGGTTACCGATACGCGCAGCTACTTGTCTGGCGTCCCGAGTCACACCAGCTTTACCAATGCCCAGCTTCTGGAAATCATGATGGCGCAGGACTTCCAGGATTTAACCGGTCAGGTCATCAAACGCATGATGGATGTTATCCAGGAAATTGAACGCCAGTTGTTGATGGTGTTAATGGAAAACATGCCAGAACTGGATGCGCGTGCGAAACGCCCAGCCGACAGCCTGCTCAACGGCCCGCAAATGAACGCCACCGCAGCGGGTGTGGTTGCAAGCCAGGATCAGGTTGATGATTTACTGGATAGTTTAGGGTTTTAAGGCTTCGCGCAGTGCCTGATAATGGGCGCTGCGCATCGCTTAACCCACAAACAAACCCACAAATCCCCCCGTTTTCCTCCCATTAGCGTTACCCCTTTCTGACATGCTGTGCTGGTAATTGTGGCCACGAGATTGTTGCAGTGTCAGAAGAAAGCGACGACGACAAAACAGAAGCCCCCACACCCCACCGACTTGAAAAAGCGCGCGAAGATGGGCAGATTCCCCGATCCCGCGAGTTGACCTCACTGCTTATGCTATTGGTGGGAATCAGCATTATCTGGATGGGCGGGGATCCGTTGGCACGACAGCTAGCGGCAATGTTGTCTACTGGTCTTCATTTTGATCACAGCATTATTAACGACCCCAATCTTATCGTTAAACAAATCAGCCAACTGATAAAACAGGCCGTTTGGGCACTGTTGCCCCTGATTTTCGGGCTGGTGATTGTGGCGATTGCCGCCCCTATGCTGTTGGGTGGCATCCTGTTCAGCGGGAAGTCGATACAGTTTAAATTCAGCAAAATGAATCCAATTTCCGGGCTCGGGCGGATGTTCTCTGCCCAGGCAGGCGCTGAACTCCTGAAAGCCTTCCTCAAAGCCATCCTGGTTGGCAGCGTAACGGCCTGGTATCTACTGCATAAATGGCCAGAGATGATGCGCCTGATGAGTGAACCGCCATTGGCCGCTTTGGGACACGCACTCAATATGGTGGCGGTGTGTGGTTTGCTGATTGTGCTGGGGCTGACACCAATGGTCGGCTTTGACGTGTTCTTCCAAATTTTCAGCAACATTAAAAAGCTACGCATGAGCCGCCAGGATATTCGCGACGAGTTCAAGCAACAAGAGGGTGACCCGCATGTTAAAGGGCGTATTCGCCAACAACAGCGCGCGGCCGCACGTCGCCGCATGATGTCAGATGTGCCGAAAGCCGACGTGATTGTGACTAACCCGACGCACTACTCGGTGGCATTGCAATACGACGAAAACAAAATGAGTGCGCCAAAAGTGCTGGCGAAAGGGGCTGGGCTGGTTGCGTTGCGTATCCGTGAAATTGGCAATGAGCACCGTATTCCAATGCTCGAAGCCCCACCACTGGCGCGTGCGTTATACCGTCATGCTGAGATAGGGCAACAAATTCCTGGGCAGTTGTATTCCGCTGTAGCAGAAGTGTTGGCATGGGTATGGCAACTGCGGCGCTGGCGTGTCGCTGGCGGTTTAATCCCGAAAAAACCTGAAAACCTTCCAGTGCCTGAAGCGCTGGACTTTGCAAACGAGAAGGACTCCGATGGCTAATTTGCTCGCAACACTGCGTCTGCCTGCCAGTATGAAATCCGGGCAATGGCAAATTCTTGCCGGACCGATACTGATCTTGATGATCTTGTCGATGATGGTACTGCCGCTCCCGGCGTTTATACTGGATTTGCTGTTCACCTTTAACATCGCTCTGTCGATCATGGTTCTGCTGGTGGCGATGTTCACCCAGAAAACCCTCGAGTTTGCGGCTTTCCCAACCATTCTGCTGTTTACCACGTTGCTGCGCCTGGCGCTGAACGTGGCCTCGACACGTATCATTTTGATGGATGGTCATACCGGTGGTGCGGCTGCGGGTAAAGTGGTTGAGGCTTTCGGTCACTTCCTCGTTGGCGGCAACTTCGCCATCGGTATCGTGGTGTTTATCATCCTCGTTATCATCAACTTTATGGTTATCACCAAAGGTGCGGGGCGTATTGCTGAAGTGGGCGCGCGCTTTGTGCTGGACGGTATGCCGGGTAAACAGATGGCGATTGATGCCGATCTTAACGCTGGCTTGATTGGTGAAGACGAAGCGAAAAAACGCCGTTCAGAAGTCACACAAGAAGCTGATTTTTACGGCTCGATGGACGGGGCCAGTAAATTCGTGCGTGGCGATGCGGTCGCCGGGCTGATGATCATGGTGATTAACGTGGTGGGTGGCCTGTTGGTCGGCATGCTTCAGCACGACATGCCCTTTGGCGCAGCAGCAGAAACTTATACGCTGTTGACCATCGGTGATGGCCTGGTTGCGCAGATCCCGGCGCTGGTCATCTCGACCGCTGCGGGTGTTATCGTTACCCGTGTTGCAACCGACCAGGATGTTGGCGAGCAGATGGTCACCCAGCTGTTCAACAACCCACGCGTTATGCTGCTGAGTGCCGGTGTTCTTGGTTTGCTTGGCATGGTGCCAGGAATGCCAAACTTTGTCTTCCTGCTGTTTACGGCCGCATTACTTGGGCTGGCATGGTGGATGCGTGGCCGCCAGATGGAGCAGCCCGCAGCCCCATCAGCCCCGGTCAAACCCCAGGAAAACCCGCAGGCGGTTGAGGCCACCTGGAATGATGTGCAACTGGAAGATTCGCTGGGAATGGAAGTAGGTTACCGCCTGATTCCGATGGTGGATTTCCAGCAAGACGGCGAGCTGTTAGGGCGAATCCGCAGTATCCGTAAGAAATTCGCGCAGGATATGGGATTCCTACCGCCGGTAGTCCATATTCGCGACAACATGGACTTGCCGCCGGCACGTTATCGTATCCTGATGAAGGGCGTCGAGATTGGCAGTGGCGATGCGTATCCTGGGCGCTGGCTTGCTATTAACCCTGGGACTGCGGCAGGTACCTTGCCAGGCGAAGCGACAATTGACCCAGCGTTTGGCCTTGCCGCCACCTGGATTGAAAGCGCACTTAAAGAGCAGGCGCAAATTCAGGGCTTTACCGTGGTCGAAGCCAGTACCGTGGTCGCCACACATCTTAACCATCTTATTGGGCAGTTTGCGCCAGAACTGTTTGGCCGCCAGGAAGCACAACAATTACTCGACCGTGTAACCCAGGAGATGCCGAAACTCACGGAGGACCTGGTGCCGGGTGTGGTGACGTTAACCACACTGCATAAAGTTCTGCAAAACCTGCTGGCTGAGAAAGTGCCGATTCGTGATATGCGCACGATTCTTGAAACTTTGGCAGAACATGCACCGATACAAAATGACCCGCATGAATTAACGGCGGTGGTGCGTGTGGCGTTGGGAAGGGCTATTACTCAACAGTGGTTCCCGGGCAACGGTGAGGTGCAGGTTATTGGCCTGGATGCGGCGCTGGAACGCTTACTTCTACAGGCATTGCAGGGCGGAGGTGGGCTGGAACCGGGACTAGCAGACCGTTTACTGGAGCAAGCTCAGGAAGCGCTCAAACGCCAGGAAATGCTCGGTGCACCGCCAGTGTTGTTGGTTAACCATGCGCTGCGACCATTACTGGCGCGTTTCTTACGCCGCAGCCTGCCGCAACTAATGGTGCTTTCTAGCCTTGAGCTTTCTGAAAACCGTAATATCCGTATGACTGCGACCATCGGAGCGAAATAATGAGCCGCCTGTTATTGCTGATCCTTTTTCCTTTAATGACCCATGCGGCAGGTGAGGGAGCATGGCAGGCTAGTGGCGTGGGTGCCACGCTCAGCCACCGGGGCATTTCAGCATCATCCCGTGCTCTGGCACCTTCGCAACCCGTGAGTGGGGTAATGACTATGGTCGCCTGGCGTTATGAGCTGATTGGTCCAACCCCAGCCGGACTTAACGTAAGATTATGTTCGCTAACGCGCTGTGTTGAGATAGAAGGGCAGAGCGGTACGACGCGTGAATTGACCAATGTGGCGGCAAATGAGCCACTGCGTTTTGTCTGGGAAGTTCCCGGCGGCGGCGCTCTTTTCCCCACCTTAAAAGTGCGTACTAATCAGGTTATTGTTAATTATCGTTAGTCCTCAAAGCCGCATTCACGATGCGGCTTTTTCTCGTCTACCTCTCATTTTTAGTCTGCACTTTTGATAAAAACAAACCCCTGTTTTATAAATCGGTGATACGAGTGCTGAGACACTTTGTATTTTTGCCACCATTCATCAAACGATGGCAAAAATGGAAAGGTTTCAATTGCCCCGTCCTTCTACCTTAGCAAGGTAAGGTTCTCGCAAGCCCGACAAGTACCGGGACGTGCAATCTCCATAAAAAAATTAACGGGGTTTGACGGCAATGAAAACACGCAAAATTGGATTGGCAAATTATCTTGCCTACGGCTCCGGGGATTTTCTCGGTGCCGGGACGACGGCTCTGACCGCCGCCTGGTTGCTCTACTTTTATACGACCTTCTGTGGCCTCTCACCGATTGAAGCGACGTTTATCTTTGCGATGGCCAGGGTGCTGGATGCCGTTGTCAGTCCGCTGATGGGCTTCCTGACGGATAACTTCGGTTCGACATGGCTTGGTAAGCGTTTTGGTCGCCGTAAGTTCTTTATATTGCTCGGTATCCCATTAGTCTTCAGCTACAGCTTTATGTGGGTAGGGGAGATGAGTTACTGGTATTACCTGGTGACCTATCTGATTTTTGACGTGGTCTACACCATGATTCTGGTGCCGTATGAAACACTGGTCCCGGAAATGACCGATGACTTCAAACAGAAAACCAAATTCTCCGGCGCGCGTATTTCCATGGCGCAACTTTCCGCAATTCTTGCTGCATTCCTGCCAGGTATTTTGTTAAACCACTTCGGTAAAGACAACGCAATTTCCTTCTTCTATTCAAGCCTGGTATTCGCCACCATCTGCGCCATCGTGCTGACATTTGTCTGGTTCTTCACCTGGGAGCGCCCTCGTTCAGACTGGACTGAAGCGGCACTGCGTGCAGAAGAAGAGAAGAAAACACTGACATTTGCCCAAAGCATGAAGCGCCTGAATGTCGAGTTGACCTCCACTTTGCGCGTTAAGATCTTCCGCCAACACTTGGGCATGTATCTGGGCGGTTATATCGCGCAGGACGTGTTCAACGCCGTGTTTACCTATTATGTGGTATTCGTGCTGATGCAAAGCGCAAGCATGGCTTCCAGCTTGCTCGGCACTATGGCGATTCTGCAATTTATCGCGGTTATCGGCATGATTCCACTGTGTATCAAATATGGCCCGGCTCCGTCCTACCGTATGGTTGTGGTGATCTTTGGCCTGAGTTCTATCTCTTATGCGTTGTTGTATTACGCGGGATTAAGCGATGTCTTCTCACTGCTGATGTTGGTTTCTGCTATCGCTGGCTTGGGCCGTGGCGGCATCAACTATGTGCCGTGGAATACCTACACCTATATTGCTGATGTTGATGAAGTGATTACCGGTCAGCGTCGTGAAGGGATCTTTGCCGGGATCATGACTCTGACGCGTAAAGCATCTCAGGCAGGGGCTGTGATGCTGGTGGGTATCGTGATGCAGCTTTCTGGTTTTGTTTCCGGGCAAACCACACAGCCACCTGCGGTTAGTCACACAATTCTGATGATTTTAAGCTTCGGTACAGTTGCGGTACTGGCGTGCGGTTTCTTAGTTTCTCTGCGCTTTAAACTCAATTTACAAACTCACAGCGTATTACGTGAAGAGACGGCGAAGATGCGTGTTGCGGGCCGTCCGGTTCCGGAAGCAACCACACCACAAGCTCGCGCCACAGTCGAAATGCTGGCTGGTATGCCTTACGACACGCTTTGGGGCAACAACAATATTGGTTATCTCAACCGTAATAAACCTGCGGCTCCATCATTGAAAGAGGCTGCCGCAATGCGTTCGAATACATCATCACAGAGGTTAAGTTAATGATTATTTATCCCGTCAAACACAGCGCTTTACTGTGCCAGCCGGAGCATTTTATTGCCCGGGATGAGCTGAAAACCCTGATCCACAAGGTGACGGATAATCTGATAAATATTAAGGATGAAACGGGCCAATTCTTGCTGCGACTGGATGACGGAAGAGTCATTGATACCAAAGGTTGGGCTGGTTGGGAGTGGACGCATGGCGTCGGTTTGTACGGCATGTATCAATATTATCGACAGACCGGTGATAAGAAGATGTGCGAAATTATTGATAGCTGGTTTGCCGACCGTTTCGCAGAAGGCGCGACCACCAAAAACGTCAATACCATGGCACCGTTCCTGACGCTGGCTTACCGCTACGAAGAGACGCGAGATCCTTCTTACTTACCCTGGCTTGAAAGCTGGGCTGAGTGGGCAATGTATGAAATGCCACGTACCGAACATGGTGGCATGCAGCACATTACGCTTGCGGAAGAGAACCATCAGCAGATGTGGGATGACACGCTGATGATGACCGTATTACCGTTGGCAAAAATTGGCAAATTGCTAAATCGCCCGGAATATGTGGAAGAAGCGACCTACCAGTTCTTACTGCATGTACAGAACCTGATGGACCGGGAAACCGGGCTGTGGTTCCACGGCTGGAACTATGAAGGCAACCATAACTTTGCGCAGGCGCGTTGGGCGCGTGGTAACAGTTGGTTGACGATAGTTATTCCAGACTTCCTTGAGCTGGTGGATTTACCTGAGAACAACGCGGTGCGTCGCTATCTGGTACAAGTACTGGAAAATCAGGTTGCCGCGTTGGCAAAATGCCAGGACGACAGTGGTTTATGGCACACGCTGCTCGACGATCCGCACTCTTACCTGGAAGCATCCGCGACAGCCGGTTTTGCCTACGGCATTCTGAAAGGTATTCGTAAGCGCTATATCGGCAAAGAGTATGCAGAAGTAGCGGAAAAGGCGATGAAAGGTATCGTCAAAAATATCTCGGCAGAAGGGGAGTTGTTGCAGGTTTCGTTTGGTACCGGAATGGGCAGCGATCTGGATTTTTATCGCCAAATCCCTCTCACCTCAATGCCGTACGGACAGGCGATGGCGATACTTTGTCTGGGCGAGTATCTGCGAATTTATTTGTAAGCACTCACAACAGGCCTGGGGAACCGGGCCTGCAAATTACTACTAAATCAAACCTACGGGCAAACCCCATAAAGTTCCTCCAATTTAATAATAAATAAATGGCGTAATGTGTGACGCAATTCATTATGCTGCCGCTGTCGATAAGCCCTTCACTGGTTTTTACCCTCCTTAACGATTATGCGAATGGCGAAGCGGAGCTTCTCTTTCGACCCCTCTTTTCTTGTTGATCCCTACTCTGGATTAATAAACAAACGATGACCGGCGTTCTCCGTTTCGTGCCGTCATCAGGATAATTTGATGTCTATTTCCCCGTTAGCCCGGGTTGCCAGTAATAGTATTGTGGAACCGGGTGTGGTGCTTGGTGCGCATGTAAGTATTGGCCCGTTTTGTGTTATTTCCGCAGGTGTAGTGATAGGCGAAGGAACTGTTGTTGGCGCTTACTCGGTGATTAATGGCCTGACAACAATCGGCTGTAATAATACTTTCGGCGAGTTTTCATCCATAGGTGATGCGAATCAGGATCTTAAATATGCCGGTGAACCCACGACGGTCGTTATTGGTGACCGGAATCAGATTGGCAAAAATGCCACTATTCATCGTGGAACGGTTCAGGGGCTTAGCACCACTATCATCGGTAATGACAATCGCTTTTTGAGTTGTGTCCATGTTGGTCATGATTGTGTGGTCGGTAATGGCACATTAATAGGTGATAACAGTGGGCTTGCCGGGCACGTTGAGCTAGATGATGATGCGCAGATAGGCTTTATGTGTGCTATCCATCAATTTTGCATATTGGCGAGTGGGGTTAAGATCCTCGACCAATCAGCAGTGGTTCAGGATGTGCCGCCGTTTGTGACGGCGGGTGGTAACCGCGCTGTGCCGCTGGGTATCAACGCAAGTTCGAAAGCGTTTCAGGCGTTAGAGCTAGAACAGCAGGATTTGATTCATACATTGTATGAGCGGTTTTACAACCAGGCGCTGGCGATAGAAGAAGTGAAGAGGTCTTTGAAAATACTGGAAAGTGATTTCCCGGTGATTGGCCTTTATGATCGGTTTTTTGCGCGGTCGGCGCGGGGAATTGTTCGCTAATGTGATTTGAAAAAGCCCGTCGCATCAGGCGACGAGCTTTTTGCTATTACATACGTTCTACGGTTTCGATACCCAAGGTATCCAGACCCAGCTTCAGCGTTTTCGCGGTTAACAGAGCCAGTTTTAGGCGGCTGTTACGCGCTTCTTCGGAGTCAGCAGCCAGAATAGGGCAATGCTCGTAGAAGCCAGAGAACAGGCCTGCCACGTCATATAAATAAGTACACATCACGTGCGGTGTACCATCACGCGCAACCACATTCAGCGTTTCTTCAAATTGCAGCAGGCGTGCAGCCAACTGTGCTTCGCGATCTTCACGAATCACTACTGGCGCTTTGAGCAGTTCAGCTTCATCAATCTCAGCTTTGCGGAACACAGACAGCACGCGAGTGTATGCATATTGCATATACGGTGCAGTGTTGCCCTCGAAGGCCAACATGTTGTCCCAATCAAAGATGTAATCGGTGGTGCGGCTTTTCGACAGGTCTGCGTATTTCACTGCGCCAATACCGACGGATTTCGCTAACGCTTCCAGTTCATCCGCAGGCATGTTCGGGTTTTTCTCTGCCACCAGATTACGCGCACGTTCCATGGCTTCGTCGAGCAGATCGGTCAGTTTTACCGTGCCGCCAGAACGGGTTTTGAACGGCTTGCCGTCTTTGCCCAGCATCATGCCGAACATCTGGTGCTCCAGGGTGACAGATTCTGGAACGTAACCTGCTTTACGCACGATGGTCCATGCTTGCATCAGGTGTTGATGCTGGCGGGAGTCGATAAAGTAAAGCACGCGGTCTGCATGCAGGGTTTCATAGCGATATTTCGCACAAGCAATATCGGTGGTGGTGTAGAGATAGCCGCCATCTTTTTTCTGGATGATAACGCCCATTGGGTCGCCGTCTTTGTTCTTGAACTCATCCAGGTAGACTACGGTTGCGCCTTCGCTCTCGACCGCAAGACCTTTCGCCTTGAGATCTGCCACGATGCCCGGCAGCATTGGGTTATAAAGACTTTCACCCATTACGTCGTCACGGGTCAGCGTCACGTTAAGGCGATCGTAGGTTTGCTGGTTCTGCGTCATGGTGATATCGACCAGCTTACGCCACATTTCACGGCAGTATTCGTCGCCGCCTTGCAGCTTCACAACGTACGCACGAGCACGTTCCGCAAATTCTGCGTCTTCATCGTAGTGTTTCTTGGCTGCGCGATAGAACTCTTCCAGGTCGGCCAGCGCCATTTCACCCGCGTTTTCTTGTTGCTGCTTTTCAAGATACGCGATCAGCATCCCGAACTGTGTGCCCCAGTCACCCACGTGGTTGGCACGGATAACTTTATGGCCAAGGAATTCCAGCGTACGCACCGCAGCATCACCAATGATAGTGGAGCGGATATGACCCACGTGCATCTCTTTCGCCACGTTTGGTGCGGAATAATCGACCACGATGGTTTGTGGTGCAACGGTATTCACGCCTACACGGTCAGAAGCAACAGCTTCATCGACATTTTTTGCCAGGAATGCTGGGTCGAGGAAAATGTTGATAAAGCCTGGGCCGGCGATTTCAACTTTGCTGGCAATTCCGGTCAAATCCAGATTGGCAATCACCAACTCTGCGACTTGTCGTGGTGGCTTGCCCAGTGATTTTGCAACTGACATCACGCCATTGGCCTGATAGTCGCCGAACTGAACTTTTGCTGATTGACGAACCTGTGGTTCGCAATCCGCAGGCGCACCTGCGGCAATCAGTGCCTGACTGACTTTATCTGAGAGAAGAGCCTGAATATTCACCGGGATACCTTACTTTTTGCTAAGGGCTGCCGTGACTTTTACAGCAGCCGTATCATTGGGGATAAAATTAGGGCGTAAGTATAACTGTATTTATCCCCCTTAGTCAGCAAAAGCCTTGCCCGGTGCGCCCTGGACTAATATCAACGGTATAGTGAATAACCATTCAGAAATATAGCCTCGTTTCCGGTGTTGGTGATATCTGCCTAAATTGGTAGATTAGCCCGCATTCGTGACTTGAGAGGATAGGGTGATGGCCAACTGGCAGACAATTGCAGAACTGAATGATATTTCAGCGGATCTCCCGCGATTTACACAAGCGTTAACAGAACTTGCCGCGCGGCTTGATCTTGAAATCGCACCACTCGACGCCGATCACATTTCTCTGCGTTGCCATCAGAATACGACGGCGGAACGCTGGCGTGCAGGCCTGGAAAGGTGCGGCACACTGTTGTCGGAAAATATCATTAATGACCGCCCAATTTGCCTGTTCAAATTAGACGAACCCGTTTGCGTGGCACACTGGAAATTTAGTGTGGTTGAACTGCCGTGGCCGGGTGAAAAACGCTATCCGCATGAAGGTTGGGAGCATGTAGAAATTGTGCTGCCGGGAGAGCCTGACACGCTGAATGCACGAGCGCTGGATTTAATGTCTGACGCGGGTTTACGCCAGACCGGAATTTCAGTGAAAACCAGTTCGCCAAAAGGTGAGCGCGAGCGCTTGCCGAACCCAACGCTTGCAGTGACAGACGGCAAAGTCACCATCAAATTCCATCCATGGTCTATTGAAGAGATCGTTGCCAGCGAACTAGCAGACTGATCTCACGGCTGCTTCCATGCGTTTAATGGCTTCATTAAGCGTTGCTGAGGTGCAGCCAAAGTTAATTCTCACGAATTTCGCTTCGCCAAAATCAGCCCCAGGAGAAAAACCTAATCCGGCTTTCTGGAAGAAGAGCGTCGGGTTTTCTACTGGCAGAGCGCTTGCATCCACCCATCCGAGGTAAGTGGCGGGTGGCGACGCCATCGTAAGGCCGGGCATATTATTCACGGCACTCACCAACGTGTTGCGATTTCGACGCAAATACGGCAGTAACTCCTGCAACCACGGCTCGCCATCGCGCCATGCAGCGGTGGCGGCTGTCAGCGCCAGCACATCCACACTCGGTACAATCCCATCGCGAACTGTATTAAATTGCTTACGCAATTGCGGGTCAGGGATTATCGCAAGTGATGCGCCAAGCCCGGCAATATTGAAAGTTTTGGACGGTGAAAGCAGCGTGATAGAACGCTGTTCTGCGTCGTGGCCCAGTGTGGCGAAAGGGATGTGTTTCGCACCTGGATCAAGGAGTAAATCACAATGAATTTCATCAGAACAGACGATCATGTCGTGGCGTTGGGCGAATGCCAGGTGCTGTTGTAATTCCTCACGCGTATAGATGGTGCCGCCTGGGTTTTGTGGGTTGCACAACATCAGCAATTTTTCTTTGCCGGTTAGCTGAGATTCCAGCGCCTGCAAATCCATAACCCAGCGGCCATTTTCAAGGAGCAGTGGTGCGTTGAGTTGTGAGCGATTGGCAAATGCAGATGATTTTCGGAATGGAGGGTAAATAGGTGTTGGCGCAATGGTAGTTTCATCGGCGGCCGTAAAGGCACGAACACTCAAATTCAGGCCCGCGACAATGCCCGGTAAAAAGACGATCCACTCTGGTTTAATCTGCCACTGGTAGCGGCTGGACATTCTTTCAACGACAATATCCACTAATTCTTGCGGCCGGTTACCGTAACCAAAAACTCCGTGTTCTACGCGTTTATGAAGGGCTTCGAGAATACAAGGTGGTGAGCGAAAATCCATATCTGCCACCCACATAGGTAATACTTCATCACCATATTTATTCCACTTCGAACTGTCGCTGTGACGGCGGTCGATGCCTTCATCAAAATTGAATGCCATGATTGTACTCGTTATATTTCAAGTTGCAGGGGAGTTGGCTGCACTCAATTACCCGAATCACTTACTTGAGTAAGCTCATCGGGATAATCTCCTTTGCCGCCTACCTGCAACTCGAAATATTTAGAGTACCGCTACCTTTTTGTGATCGTGTTTTCACATTATCATTTTGTGTCATTGACACAACCGCCAGGCTAAAGATTTTAAGGAGTAATCAATGCCTTTGCTTGAGATATGTTGTTATGGAATTGACTGTGCAGTCACTGCGCAACTTGCCGGAGCGGACAGGCTTGAATTATGTTCAGCCCCCAAAGAGGGTGGTTTGACCCCTTCTGCTGGGGTGCTGCGTAAAGTGAAAGAACGAGTTTCGATACCTGTGCATCCAATTATTCGCCCACGCGGTGGTGATTTTTGTTACACCGATGCCGAGTTTGACACCATGCTTGAAGATATCGCTTTCGTACGCGAGCTCGGTTATCCGGGGCTGGTGATCGGTATGTTAGATGGGGAAGGACATGTTGATGTATCTCGCATGAAGCGAGTCATGGAGCAGGCTAAAGGTATGGCAGTGACTTTCCACCGAGCGTTTGATATGTGCCATAACCCCCACCAGGCGTTGGAACAGCTCACCGATTTAGGCGTGGCGCGCATCCTGACTTCAGGCCAACAGCAGAATGCAGAATTAGGACTTTCATTACTTAGGGAACTAAAACAGCATTCCCGTGCTCCAATCATTATGGCCGGTGCTGGCGTGCGATTGAGCAACTTGAAAAAGTTTGTCGATCAAGGCATTGACGAAATGCACAGTTCAGCCGGGCAGACCGTGCCATCACCGATGCGTTACCGTAAAGCGGGTGTGTCGATGAGCGCTGATGCGGAAGCCGATGAGTTTAATCGTTACTGCGTTGATGGTGATGTAGTGGCAGCAATGAAAGCCGTGTTGGTTGCAGGGAAGACTGCAGCCTGACACTTAAAGATTTTAACCGCGCATCATGTCGCCCATGTGATGTTGCTCGTACCAGGCCCCGGCGTTTTGCTGGGGCTTTTTTTATCTATATCAATAATTTACGATTTTATCGAGTGCTGTATAGGCGCTTAGTTTTCATTCTGAAATAAATACGGTTTCCGATTTAATCAACGCGCCTTGTTAGCCTCAACCCTTCCCAAAAGCCTGTTAATTCCTCTGCTAGACTTTAGTGTAATAAATAGTCATTCATTGCTGAGGAGTAACGGAAATGGCGCTATCCAACCAAGAGTCATCTGGAAAGATTACGGCCAGGGATCACTTACGTTTCCATCGTGCTCACCAGCATTTAATGCCAACGTTTGGGGAAAGTTGGTTTGCATTAAAAGCCGAAGCCTTTGCCAGGTTTTTTGGTACGCCTTTCTTCCTGGGCGCTCAAACTATCATCGTTTTAGTTTGGATAGTTCTCAACGTGACGGGTGTGAGCCACTTTGATCTCTATCCCTTTATTTTGCTGAATCTGGCATTCAGTCTGCAGGCCGCTTATGCGGCACCACTCATTTTGCTGGCCCAAACACGCCAGGCGGAGAGGGATAAAGCGCACGGGGAAGCCGATGCATTGCACCGTGAAGACTTAGCTCAGGCTAATGAAAAACGATTAAAATTTGCGGCCGAACAAGCCGAACAGATGATTAAATTGATTGAGATGAATACTGAGCTGACTAACGTGACTAAGCAGCTAACAGAACGTATCGAAATCATCACAGATCAACTGCATAAGCAATTAATTAAATAGAAATACGGTTAACCCTTTCCTGTGGCTGTGAGCCGTTTGCGGGCTTTTAGTTTCCCTTGGCCCAGGATCAGTTCTGCAAAAATTCACCATAATTTCTTCATATTTACATGGCACAATGCCAATTCTATCCTGCCTACCTCATGTGGTAAAATTGTTAACCACATATTTCGAAATTGCTGCATTGTACAAAGCGTTACATACGGATACCAATCACTCAATGAATAGAGTAGTTCATTTCTTTATTATTAAAATCCATTTAAAAATATTGATTGAATAATATTTTCTATTTTTATTTAGTGTCGACAAAGTTGTGTTTATTATGAAAATAAATAAAGCTATTTTATTGCATGTTTCCATGGCGATCCTTGCTGCTTTGGTCTTAACCCTGCCGCCATTTATTAATAGCTTACAACCTGCGCTAAAATTTCAACCACTCATTAAAACAATGGAAGGTACGCGCAAAATTCAGTCTGAGAAAATGGCGACCATTTCGCATGCTTTAAATGGTAATGCGATATTTTTCCTCGGGGCATCTGAAGTTTCAACCTCTGAAGATGAGCATTTTGCGGTCTATAATTTCTTCAATACAAAACTGCATCAACCGACCGTTGCCTACGGTGACAGCTTTGTCGATAACATGACGCAGCTTGCTTTGTTGACGCGCTTTAAACAAGAACTGTCGCCAAAAACGAAACTGGTGTTGTTATTGTCACCTGATAGTTTCTTTTTTGATGGCATTCCACCGACAATTTTCGCTGATCATTTCCCTGACTCGGTATTTAAACCATTGATGTCGGATGCAACAATGCATCCCATCTTGACCCATTATTTAACCCATATCGACCCGCAAGATGTTGACCATTTGACGTTTAGCCAGATGCGCATTTTTGGCTGGCATTACAAAATTGTCTGGCGTGAAATTAAATATCAATTCTCATCATTCTGTGAATTGATCAGGAATTATTTCCTGTCATTTTCCCATTTTGGTCAATCGAATATGCAGCCGTGGCCTGCCCCCCGCGATAACTGGTCGAATATTGACTGGAACGCTGAATTGCAGTTGGCCCAGAAACTGAATCGTTCTCGTCATGAAAGTGCGGCCACGTTATGGATGGATAAAGACATATTTGCAGATGATAAAACGGTAGAGGAGTGGTATACCGCGCCTCCATCGCATCCAGAACAACAGGCGTTTACAGCTATGATAAAGCTGCTGCATGAGCGCCAGGTCAATGTAGTCGTGATTATCGATCCGCTCAACTCGTGGGCTTTAAAGAATACCGAAAAATTCCAGCCGACCGACCGCTTCATCCAACAGACACTGAAAAAGTATGATATTCCATATTTTGATATGTACGACCAAATATATCAACCGGGATGGAATTGGGACCGTCTTCATCCAACCGAATTAGCATGGGTCGCAATGGACCGTTATATTGCAGAGGCATTTAACAAATGAAAAAAGCGATTCGACTCTTTTTCCTCTATTTCTTTTTGATGATCACCATTATTGCCTGGTCATCAATTGATAACAGTATGAATTTGAAGCTGCATTTTGAATATCAGCAGTTTTAAGGAATAAGAGAATGTACACAAGCGCACCTTTCTTTGCTGTGTTATTTGCGAGCTCACTCATTTTTACAGTAGCTAATCGCTTGTTGGGTAATCGCCTGACTTATGCATCGCTATTTTCTGCTTTTGCGCTGTTTGCCGTATGGGGATATGTCTTCAAAAGCCAGATCACTATTCCCATTTTAATGTTTGGCTATTTGTATACCATCGCCACATTAAAAGACAAAACATGGCTTAAAACCTGGCAATCAGTCATCTTGAGTTTGCTACCACTGATACTGGTAAAACTGCATTTAAATAACCACTGGGGCATGCTCGGGTTGTCATTTATGACCTTCAGAGCGATAGATGTTTTACTCTATCGCAACAAGAAAGACTCTCGTGATTTCTTCCAGTATTTTAGCTATCTCTTTTTACCTTTCATTATTTTGGCGGGGCCGATGTACCGCTGGCGTAGTTGGGTACAGGATATTTCTAAACCCAATTTTCGCCTCACGACTGCGGTGTTTTTGCAGTCAATGGAGCAAATATTCTATGGCATCGTGCAGAAGTTTCTGTTTGCTATGCTGATTGATAATTTCATTATCAGCCACTGGAGTCATCGTCCAGTTACTATGACGGTTTGGGTGGTGATGTCGATGGCCTATAGCTTTTATCTTTATTTCGATTTTGCCGGCTACAGCAATATGGCGATTGGCGCAGGACGTTTGTTCGGGCTCAATCTCCCCGCCAACTTTAACCTGCCGTTACTGGCAAAGAATCCGCAGGATTTCTGGCGCAGGTTTCATATTAGCCTGTCAGAGTGGCTTCGTGATGTGGTCTTTATGCCGATTTATATGAATCTGATGAAGATCGATTTTTTCAGAAATCATAAGGTCACGGCACAAAATATCGGTATTTTCTGCACTCTGTTTTGTATGGGGGCCTGGAATGGGCTGGAGCTTAATTATGTTGTCAGTGGTGCATTGTTCGGCAGTATTTCCGTTATCCACAATATGATTCTTTGGCTTGCAAAGCATAGCCCACGAATGACCAGCTGGTTACAAAAACCACTGATTGTCCTGACGGGGCGGTTTTTAACCTTAGCAAGTGCGGCAGTCTCTCTTTATATTTTTAGTGGAATGTCTCCAGTATGATTAATAATTCTGATTTACAACAACTCAATGATTATCTGCAGGCGGTTTTACTTGAACCACAAAACAGTCACCAATTAGCGATCACTGGCAGTGATAATAGCTTGACCTGGCAGGAGCTTAGTTCAGCTGTAGTTGACTGGAAGATGCGTTTCGCCGGGCTAAATTTAACGCCAAATATACCCATTGTCCTTTATGGTCACCAGCAAGCGGAATTTGCCTGCGCTATTTATAGCTGCCTGCTCAATAACATTCCCTATATCCCGGTGGATAATATCTATCCGGCAGAGCGCCTGAAAGAGATCTGTGAATTAGCCAGTGCGCCTTACTATTATGATGTAAGGCTGCGTTGTTTTGTGGCGACCGGAGTCCAGGCGCAAGAACAGGAACAGCAGGATTTGGCCTACATTATGTTTACCTCAGGCAGTACGGGTAAACCAAAAGGGGTGCAGATTGGCCGTGAAAGTGTATGGAATTTCATGCAGTGGGTGCGCAATGATTTTTCCCTGCCTGAAACCCCGGTGCTGATGAACCATGCGGTATTTAGCTTCGATCTGTCTTTAATTCCACTGTTGGGAAATCTTGCGACTGGCGGGCATATCGTTCTTAACGCAAAAGAGGACATTGCAGCTGAAAACTGGCTGGCGACGTTAAAGCAGAAAAAGGTTTCTGCCTGGGTTTCGACCCCTTCTTTTGCCTATCAAAAACTGCTGCTTCCAGAATTTTGTGCTGAATATTTAACTGACCTGAAAGTCTTTATTTTTATCGGTGAAGTTCTCAGTAAAGCACTGGTAAAGCATCTGCGTCGTCTTTTTCCTGAAGCCAAAATACTCAATTCTTATGGCCCAACGGAAGCGACCATTGCCACGACGGTTGTTGAAATCAGCGATGAAATGCTTAAAAGCGAATGTGATCTTCTGCCAATAGGCCAGATGATGCCCCATTCTGAAATGGAAATAACTGCAGATAATGAATTAATTATTTGGGGTAAGAACGTCATGCGTGGCTATCTCGGGTTGGCGGAAGAAAATAGCGAGAAACTGTTATGGAATGAAAGCAAACAGTGGCGTGGCTATAAAACGGGCGATCTGGGTCGTATTAATAAAGAGCATTTATATTGCCAGGGGCGCAACGATAGCCAGATTAAAATGAACGGTTATCGCATTGAAATCCATGAAATCGAAAACCGGCTGTTAGCACTTTCAGGAATTAGCGAAGCGGTTGTGTTACCGCTGACTAAAAAAGATGGGGCTGTTCTACGCCTTGCGGCTTTTTGTTCTTCATCGCTTTCTGAGAAAGAGATCAAAGCTAATCTCACCAAAACATTACCGTCTTATATGGTGCCATCTCAGATTGTCGTCATGGACATGTTACCTCTCAACCCTAACGGGAAGATTGACCGCAAACTACTCGATGCACAGGCGCGTACCTGTTAATCATTAAAGGATAAGAAAATGGAGCAGAAAATTTTAGCCCTCTTTGAAAACGTGTTGTCACGTAAAGTTGCGTTTAACGATGAGTTGGTTGAGTCCGGTATTCTCGACTCAATCACAGCGGTTGATGTTGTGCTGGAGGTGCAGGCCGAATTTGGTTGTGCCATTCCACCAACAGATGTGGCGACAGTGTTGAAAACACCAGCAACGTTGGCCGCCTGGCTTGAAGAAAACGCCTGAAGACGAGATTCACTACTTTATGGCCCCGGCGTTTTGCTGGGGCTTTTTTTATTTAAATGATTTAAACGTGTTAGGCTCCCTCTAAACAATGGAGGACGGTATGAGTATCACAGATAAAGAGCTTTACGATGAAATGTGTCGTGTTGTTGGAAAGGTGGTGCTTGAGATGCGCGATCTTGGCCAGGAACCTAAACATGTTGTTATTGCGGGTGTTGTCAGAGCCATGTCTGCTAATAGCAAGATTCAGCGTTCTGAATTGACGGGTAGTGCGATGCAAGAAGTTATTCGGGCGCTTGGATTTGAGGCGAAATAAGTAAGGCCACATTCTGTGGCCTTAAGATAATTATGGCTTACGAGCTACAAGAACGGCGCGCAGAGGGGCTGGATAACCTTCGATGGTTTTGTTCGCATCGTTCGGATCAAGGAAGTCGGCCAGTGATTCGGTGGTCAACCAGCTAGTACGACGTTGTTCTTCGCTTGTGGTGTAGCAATGGTCGACAATTTTCACATCAACAAAACCACATTTCTCCAGCCAGTTTTTCAACGCCAAAGCTGATGGGATGTAATAGACGTTGCGCATCTGCGCATAACGCTCGCCTGGCACCAACACCGTATTCTCATCACCTTCCACAACCAGCGTTTCGAGCACCAGTTCGCCATCTTTAGCTAGCTGATTTTTTAGCTGATAAAGATGGTCGAGTGGGGAGCGGCGGTGATAAAGCACGCCCATAGAGAACACGGTATCAAAGATATTGAGTTCAGGAAGCTGTTCGATACCAAGCGGCAGCACATGGGCACGTTGGTCATTACCCAACAGTTTACGCACCGCTTCAAACTGGCAAACAAACAACTGCATCGGGTCGATACCCACCGCGAGGTGTGCACCCGCACCAATCATCCGCCACAGGTGGTAACCGCTACCGCAGCCGACATCCAGAATGGTGCGCCCGGTGAGTGGGGAAATGTGCGGTAAAACACGATCCCATTTCAGGTCGGAGCGCCATTCGGTGTCGATGTCTACGCCATACAGTGAATACGGCCCTTTGCGCCATGGCATCAGGTTACGCAGTAGTTTTTCAATCCCCAGTCGCTGTCCATCGCTGAGTGGCGTTTCAGACTCAGCGGTGACGCTGTGCAATAAATCCAGACGATACGGCACAAGTTCTGGCAGGTATTCAACGGTGTTATACCAGTGCTTGAACTGGCCGTGTAGGTTCTCACGCTGCCAGGTGGCAATTTGTGCAGGCAGGGTTTCTAACCACGGAGCCAGCGGGCTTTTAGCGATAAGCTGATAAAAATTACCAAAGTCGATCATGCAGAAGTTCCTGATTTCAGAGCAACCAAAGAGCCAAAGTTAAAGCACTGGAACCATAATTCTGCGTGGTCAAATCCGGCTTGTTTGAGGCGTTTTTTATGTGTTTCGACAGAGTCGGTGAGCATGACGTTTTCCAACATGCTGCGTTTTTGGCTGATTTCCAGCTCGCTATAGCCGTTCGCACGTTTAAAATCGTGGTGCATATTGAACAGTAATTCGCCGACTTCACCATCTTCAAAACTGAATTTTTCCGACAGCACTAACGCGCCACCTGGGTTCAGACCCTTGTGGATTTTTTCCAGCAGCAGTTTGCGGTCATCGGGTTCAAGAAATTGCAGCGTGAAGTTCAGCACCACCATCGACGCATTTTCGATAACGATATCGCGGATATCGCCTTCGATAACGTCAACTGGGGTTTTCGCTTTAAACGCGTCGAGGTGGCGGCGGCAGCGCTCGACCATAGCAGGGGAGTTATCTACCGCGATAATTTTGCAGTTGTCATGCTGGATGTTACGACGCACGGATAACGTTGCCGCGCCAAGCGAACAACCAAGGTCATAGACCTGGCTACCTGGTGCCACAAAGCGCTCCGCCAGCATACCAATCATAGAAATAATGTTGGAGTAGCCAGGCACCGATCGTTGAATCATATCGGGGAACACTTCAGCTACGCGTTCATCAAAGGTCCAGTCACCTAATTTGGCGATCGGGGCGGAAAACAGCGTATCGCGGTCAGACATAACGTTAAATCCGGAAATTCGAAAGGGGCATATTTTGCGTTAATGCAGCGAGAAAACCAACTCCCATGGCATATACCATAGATTAGCCAGCACCATCAGGATTAAAGAGCTCCATGTTGCACTCATACCAGAGCGACGCCAGCGGATTAAGCGATGGTGAAAACCATATGCATGCATCAGGCGACCAGCAATGAGCAGCAACCCGCAAACATGCACCATCCAGGTTTCGGCGCCGTTCATTTCCATCAGTAATAAAAGCAGCAACGCGACTGGAATATATTCCACCGCATTACCGTGAATTCTAATTGCACTCTGGAGTTCGCTAAAACCACCGTCACCATATGAGACGCGGTACTGCAAACGCATACGAACAACATCAAACGAGAACTTAATTAGCAACAAAGCACCCAACACGGCGTAGAGCGCGCTTACCATACCCACATCCTTTAGAGATAGTTCCAGCACCGCATATGATAGCAGTGCAACCTGTTAACTGTCGCTATTACTAAAATAGTGAGTTTTGCTTTGGAATCGCCGGTTCATTGCCCAATGCCGGAAAAGCCTGTTGCAAACCCGGCCATAGCGTATGAACCAGGTCTTGCACCAGGCCGATATCCGGGGTGTGTAAAAACAGGTAGGGAGTGGTGGTTTGTTCCCACTTGGGCAAGGTTTTCATCCAGGCGCTAAAGAACGCCAGATTCTGCTCCATATCGTCGCTGCCGATAAATCGCACCAGTGGATTTTTGGCCGTCACGAGTGCGTGAACCGGAACCACCGGCTTTTTGCGTTGCGCTTCACGAATGGCTTCGTTGTGTGGTTTGGCGCTGTGAACCGGGCGACTATCAAGAATCACGCGATTGATGCCGCGCTCGTGCAGTCCACGATTAAGCGCTTGCTCATCGGGACTTTTATCGAAGAAAGAAGGGTGGCGAACTTCAACGCCATAAGTAAATTCTTTGGGCAACGAATCGAGGAAATTCCACAGCGCCGGTAAGTCAGTTGGCCCAAATGCAGCGGGAAGCTGTAGCCAGTATTGCCCGATGCGGTTAGCCAGGGGCGACATACGGTCGAGAAATTCCGCCGTCAAATCTCCACACTGGCGTAAGGCCGCATGGTGGGAAATCGTCGCTGGGAATTTAAAGCAGAAGCGGAAATCGTCATCGGTCATATCGCGCCAGCGCGACACAATCTCCGCTTTAGGTAGTGCATAAAGCGTGGTGTTGCCTTCCACACAATTAAAATGGCGAGCGTAATCTTCAAGAGAAGTTATGCCAAGGCGCACCCAATGAGGATGCGACCATTGCGGAAGGCCAATGTAGATCACAGCGCTGCAAGGACCTCGTCAGTGCTACGAACACGTCCTATACGCGGGAAGATATTCGTCATGCTGCCCTGGTGTTGTTCGCTGCTGGCCGCACTACAGGCATCTTCGGCAACGACCAGGTTAAAGCCCAGTTCCCAGGCGTTACGGGCGGTTGATTCCACACCGATATTGGTAGAAATACCGCACAGTACAATGGTATCAATACCACGGCGGCGCAATTGAAGTTCTAAATCCGTGCCGTAGAATGCGCCCCACTGGCGTTTAGTGACCTCAATATCACTCTCTTTTTTACCCAGTGCTTGCGGATAAACCCACCAGTTTTCAGGCAGCGCATGTGCACCCGCTTGTGCATCTACGGGCTGCTTGAGTGCTTCAGCAAAATCTTTTGACCATCCAACGCGCACCATAATAACGGGGGCACCATTGGCACGGAATTTTTCAGCAAGCTTTGCTGAACGAGCCACCACATCCTGTGCACTGTGCGGGCCGCCTGCAAACGGCAGGATCCCTTCCTGCAAATCAATGATTACCAGCGCGGTTCGTGAAGTATTCAGTTCTAACATTGGGTGACTCCGGGGAAAAATAAGGTGATCGGCTAATACCTTACGATGAAACCAGGGGCCGATAGTTTACAAATTTTGTTAATTTTTGTGAGTTTTACCAGAACAAGGCGCTTTCAAACACGCCAGTCAGTCGTATCGGGCTTATCGCGGGGCATTATTTCCAGTATAATAACCCCCTTTTTTATCAATAGATGACAGACAAAAATAGTGGCCACCGTTGCAGGTATTGGACAGTGAGCGGCTAATTTAAGGGATATCTCATGCGTACAGTATATTGCGGGCAGCTAAATCAATCCCATGTGGGACAACAAGTAACACTGTGTGGTTGGGTCAATCGTCGTCGTGACCTCGGTAGCCTTATCTTTATTGATATGCGCGATCGCGAAGGCATCGTGCAGGTGTTTTTCGACCCTGATCGTCAGGACGCGTTCCAGTTGGCATCTGAACTGCGTAATGAGTTCTGCATCCAAATCACCGGTACTGTTCGTCCGCGTGATGAGAAAAACATCAACAAAGATATGGCTACCGGTGCTGTGGAAGTTTTCGCAACCGACCTGACCATCATCAACCGTTCTGAAGCGCTGCCGCTGGATTCAAACCACGTCAACACCGAAGAAGCGCGTCTGAAATTCCGTTACCTGGACCTGCGCCGCCCGGAAATGGCAAACCGCCTGAAAACGCGTGCGAAAATCACCAGCTTCGTGCGCCGCTTTATGGATGATCACGGTTTCCTGGATATTGAAACCCCAATGCTGACCAAAGCCACACCGGAAGGTGCGCGTGACTACCTGGTGCCGAGCCGTGTGCATAAAGGTAAATTCTACGCGTTGCCACAGTCCCCACAGCTGTTCAAACAGCTGCTGATGATGTCTGGCTTTGACCGTTACTATCAGATTGTTAAGTGTTTCCGTGACGAAGACTTGCGTGCTGATCGTCAGCCAGAATTTACCCAGATCGACGTTGAAACCTCCTTCATGTCTGCACCACAAGTGCGTGAAGTGATGGAAAAACTGGTTCGCGACCTGTGGCTTGATGTGAAAAGCGTTGACCTGGGCGATTTCCCGATCATGACTTTTGCTGAAGCGGAGCGTCGTTACGGTTCTGACAAACCAGACCTGCGTAACCCAATGGAACTGGTGGACGTTGCTGACCTGCTCAAAGACGTTGAGTTTAAAGTGTTCGCGGGCCCGGCAAATGATGCTAAAGGCCGCGTTGCTGCACTGCGAGTGCCAGGTGGCGCACAGTTAAGCCGTAAACAGATTGACGACTACGGCAAGTTCATTGAGATTTACGGCGCGAAAGGGCTGGCTTATATCAAAGTGAACGAGCGTGCTAAAGGCATTGAAGGCATCACCAGCCCGGTAGCTAAATTCCTGAATGCAGAAATCGTTGAAACGATTCTGACCCGTACTGGCGCACAAGACGGCGACATGATCTTCTTCGGCGCAGACAACAAGAAAGTGGTTGCTGATGCGCTTGGCGCACTGCGTCTGAAAATCGGTAAAGATCTGAGCATCACCGATGAAAAAGCCTGGGCACCGCTGTGGGTTATCGACTTCCCAATGTTTGAAGACAACGGTGAAGGCGGCCTGACCGCAATGCACCACCCGTTCACCGCACCGAAAGATATGTCACCAGAAGAACTGGCGGCCGATCCGGAAGCAGCGGTTGCGAACGCATACGATATGGTTATCAACGGTTATGAAGTGGGCGGCGGTTCCGTGCGTATCCACAACGGTCAGATGCAGCAGACTGTGTTCGGCATTCTGGGTATCGCTGAAGAAGACCAGCGCGAGAAATTCGGCTTCCTGCTAGACGCCCTGAAATACGGTACACCACCGCATGCAGGCCTGGCATTTGGTCTGGATCGCCTGACTATGCTGTTGACCGGTACCGACAACATCCGTGATGTTATCGCGTTCCCTAAAACAACCGCAGCAGCGTGCCTGATGACTGAAGCACCAAGCTTTGCAAACCCAGCGTCTCTGACTGAGCTGGGCATAGAAGTGATTAAAAAAGTCAAAAATGACATTTCCCTCGAGAACGAGTGATATGGCCTTTAAGCGTCCCGTCTCGGTACTGATTGTGATTTTCGCTCAAGACACCGGACGGGTGCTCATGTTACAGCGGCGCGATGATCCTGATTTCTGGCAGTCGGTTACCGGCAGCATAGAAGAGGGTGAAACCGCGCTGTATGCTGCGCAGCGTGAAGTAAAGGAAGAGGTCGATATTGATGTTGTCTCAGAGCAACTGGCCTTGATTGACTGCCAACGCTGTGTGGAATTCGAGATTTTTACACATTTACGTCATCGCTATGCGCCGGGCATTACGCGCAATACGGAATATTGGTTCTGTCTTGCGCTGCCAAACGAACAGCCGATTACCATTTCGGAACATCTGGCATGGGAATGGACAGACGCACAAGCTGCGGCTGCTATGACCAAGTCGTGGAGCAACCGGCAAGCGATTGAAGAGTTTGTAATTAATGCTGCCGCAAGGTAGCCATTTTGGAGATATTTTTATGGCAGGTCATAGTAAGTGGGCCAACACAAAGCACCGCAAAGCTGCGCAAGATTCCAAACGCGGTAAAATTTTCACCAAAATTATCCGTGAGCTGGTAACCGCAGCCCGTTTGGGCGGTGGTGATCCGGGTTCTAACCCGCGTCTGCGTGCAGCCATTGATAAAGCGTTATCCAACAACATGACGCGTGACACCTTAAACCGTGCAATCGCACGTGGTGTGGGTGGTGATGAAGACGCCAACATGGAAACCATCATTTATGAAGGTTACGGTCCTGGTGGTTCAGCAGTCATGGTTGAATGCCTGAGTGATAACCGTAACCGTACCGTGGCTGAAGTACGTCACGCGTTCAACAAATGCGGTGGTAACCTGGGAACTGATGGCTCTGTTGCTTATCTGTTCACCAAAAAAGGCGTTATCTCTTATGCTCCTGGCAAAGACGAAGACACCTTGATGGAAGCCGCTCTTGAAGCTGGCGCTGAAGATGTTGTTGCATATGACGATGGCGCAATTGACGTGTTCACTGCCTGGGAAGAGATGGGTGCAGTACGTGATGCACTGGAAGCCGCTGGTCTGAAAGCAGACGAAGCCGAAGTTTCCATGATCCCATCTACCAAAGCAGATATGGACGCGGAAACTGCACCGAAACTGATGCGCCTTATCGACATGCTCGAAGACTGTGATGACGTGCAAGAGGTTTATCACAACGGTGAGATCTCTGACGAGGTTGCGGCAACCCTGTAATGGTGTTGTCTGAAACCGTACACCTGTTTACAGGAGACGCGTGATGGCGATTATTCTCGGCATCGACCCGGGGTCGCGCGTTACCGGTTATGGCGTCATTCGCCAAACTGGTCGGCAGCTTACCTATTTAGGTAGCGGCTGTATTCGTACTCAGGTTACCGACTTACCCTCGCGTTTGAAGCTTATCTACGCGGGGGTGAGCGAAATCATTACCCAGTTCCAGCCAGAATATTTTGCTATCGAGTCCGTGTTTATGGCAAAGAATGCCGACTCCGCTCTGAAACTCGGTCAGGCGCGCGGTGCGGCTATTGTTGCGGCTGTAAACCATGATTTGCCGGTGTTTGAGTATGCGGCTCGTCAGGTTAAACAGACGGTTGTTGGCATCGGTAGTGCCGAGAAAAGCCAGGTTCAACACATGGTACGCACTTTGTTGAAACTCTCTGCGAATCCACAAGCGGATGCTGCAGATGCTTTGGCTATCGCGATTACGCATTGCCATGTGACGCAGAACTCGATGCAGATGAGCGATACGCGGCTTAATCTGGCGCGGGGACGATTAAAATAAATAGGGCTGGATATTTATCCAGCCTTTTTTATATGATAGGCAAAATTTTTTACGCAACAGTAGGGGAAGCAGTGTGATTGGACGACTCAGAGGCATCATCCTGGAAAAACAGCCACCGCTGGTATTGATGGAAGTGGGCGGCGTTGGATATGAAGTACACATGCCAATGACTTGCTTCTATGAATTACCGGAAATCGGCAAAGAAGCGGTGGTGTTTACCCAGTTTGTGGTGCGTGAAGACGCGCAACTGCTCTACGGTTTTAATAATAAACAAGAACGCACGCTGTTCCGCGAGCTGATCAAAGTGAATGGTGTTGGCCCGAAACTTGCGCTGGCTATCCTCTCTGGTATGTCGGCACAGCAGTTCGTTAATGCTGTTGAACGCGAAGAAATTGGCTCATTAGTTAAGTTGCCAGGTGTTGGTAAAAAGACTGCTGAGCGTTTGATTGTCGAAATGAAAGACCGCTTTAAAGGAATGCATGGCGACCTGTTTACTCCGGCGTCAGATTTGGTGCTGACCGCTCCAGAAAGTGGCGCAACAGATGACGCCGAATCAGAAGCTGTTGCGGCGCTAGTATCGCTGGGCTATAAACCACAAGAAGCCAGCCGCATGATTAGCAAAGTCGGCAAAGCCGGTGCCGATTGTGAAACCCTGATCCGCGAAGCATTACGCGCAGCACTTTAAAGCCCCTGAGGTAGATGAAGGATGATTGAAGCAGACCGTCTGGTTTCGCCAGATACTATCACCCCTGATGAGTTAATCGACCGCGCGATTCGCCCGCGTTTTCTGGCGGATTATGTCGGCCAGCCGCAGGTTACATCGCAAATGGAAATTTTCATCCAGGCGGCGAAACTGCGTGGGGATGCGCTCGATCATCTGTTAATTTTTGGCCCACCAGGGTTGGGTAAAACCACACTGGCGAATATCGTTGCCAACGAAATGGGCGTGAACCTGCGAACCACTTCTGGTCCTGTGCTGGAAAAAGCAGGGGATTTGGCGGCGATGCTGACCAACCTTGAACCGCATGACGTGTTGTTCATTGATGAAATCCACCGCCTTTCACCGGTTGTCGAAGAAGTGCTTTACCCGGCAATGGAAGATTACCAACTCGATATCATGATTGGTGAAGGCCCGGCCGCACGCTCAATCAAAATTGATTTGCCACCCTTTACTCTGATTGGCGCAACTACCCGTGCCGGTTCTCTGACATCTCCACTGCGTGACCGTTTCGGTATTGTGCAGCGCCTTGAGTTTTATCAGGTCGCTGATTTGCAGCACATTGTTGGCCGCAGCGCGAGCGTGCTGGGACTGGAAATGAGCGAGGAGGGCGCGTTAGAAGTGGCGCGTCGTGCGCGTGGGACACCACGTATCGCCAACCGTCTGTTGCGTCGTGTGCGTGACTTTTCGGAAGTCAGACATGATGGCACCATTAATGGTGACATAGCGTCGCAAGCACTGGATATGCTCAACGTTGATACCGAAGGGTTTGACTATATGGACCGCAAGTTATTGCTGGCGGTGATAGACAAATTCCTTGGCGGCCCGGTCGGGTTGGACAACCTCGCGGCTGCAATTGGTGAGGAGAGGGAAACGATTGAAGATGTGCTGGAACCCTTCCTGATTCAGCAGGGCTTCCTGCAACGTACTCCACGTGGGCGTATCGCAACGCCAAGAGCCTGGACTCACTTTGGGATTGTGCCGCCAGACGCATAGCAGTGAGTAAAACGGCGGATGGTGTTCGTGCTAATCCGCCTTGAGGATTTATAGGTTGGATAAGCGCAAGCGCCATCCAACACTATCTTAAGCAGGCTGCTTCTTTGCCATACTCAGAATAAACAACACCGCTGAACTGAGTACCACAGAAGGCCCGGCAGGTGTGTCATAGAATGCGGAGAACGTCAGCCCGCCCGTCACTGAAAGCATGCCGATAATCACAGCAAAACCTGCCATTTGTTCAGGCGTACGCGCAAAGCGACGCGCTGCTGCCGCAGGAATGATCAGCAGTGAGGTGATAATCAGTGCACCAACAAATTTCATCGCCACACCAATGGTCAGTGCGGTCACCAGCATAAGTAGCATCTTCACGCGTTGTAGGTTTACGCCGTCAACATGAGCAAGATCAGGGCTGATGGTCATCGACAACAGATTTCGCCATTGCCAAAGCAGCACGCCAACGACCACGGCAACACCCAGAGCAATAGAGATAATATCGGGCATCGTGACTGAAAGCAGATCGCCAAACAGATACGCCATTAAATCGACACGAACGTTAGACATCAAACTGACTACGACCAGACCCAGTGACAAAGCGCTGTGAGCCATTATTCCAAGTAAGGTATCTAACGCCAGATGTGGACGTTTTTCGAGCCACACCAGACCTAATGCCAGCATCAAGGTGACCGCAATCACGGCATAAAATGGGTTTACATTGAGCAGCAGGCCGAAAGCGACGCCTAATAAAGAAGCGTGGGCGAGGGTATCACCAAAGTAGGACATCCGACGCCAGACAACGAATGAGCCGAGCGGGCCAGCAGCGCATGCCAGCAAAATCCCGGCAAGCCAGCCGGGCAACAACAATTCAATCATGACTGGCCATTCCCTCTGCGCAGAACGATACGTCCGGTAAGATCGTGACGATGATTATGGTGGTGGCGATAAATCCCTAACTGTTCAGCACCACGCGCACCAAACATCGAAATAAATTCCGGATGCATAGACACCACTTCTGGCGTGCCAGAACAGCAAATATGGTGATTCAGGCACAACACATCATCGGTTTTTGCCATCACCAAATGCAGGTCGTGTGAAACCATCATCACTGCGCAATTCAGCTCCTGACGCAGTTGATCAATCAGGTTATATAGAGCCAGTTGCCCGTTAACATCAACGCCCTGAGTCGGTTCGTCGAGCACCAATAACTGCGGCTGATTTAACAATGCACGAGCCAGCAGAACACGTTGGTTCTCGCCGCCAGAGAGTTTTTGCATCGGTGCTTCAATCAGATGGGCTGCCTGAACGCGTTTTAATGCGGGCAGGATATCGCTTTTTTTCACACCCGGACGCAGGCGCATAAACCGGCTAACGGTTAATGGCAGGGTGGCATCGAGGTGTAATTTTTGCGGCACATAACCAATTCGCAGGTCGCGGTCTCGCTTGATCACACCTTCATCAGGTGCTACCAGGCCCAGTACCACGCGGACAAGCGTTGATTTTCCTGCACCGTTTGGCCCAAGCAGCGTCAGAATGCGACCCGGTTTGAGATCGAGTGAAATATCAGACAGCACACGGCGTTGTCCGAAAGAAACAGAGATATTTTCCAGTGATACCAGATTTGTCATGACAATTTCAGGGGTTGCAGAAGTTAGCGGATGTTATAATATCACACATCTCATATTCATAACGATGAAAAGTCGCATTATGTTACATAAAAACTCATTTCTTTGCGCAGCTTTAACAACTGCTTTTCTGGGTGCCGCTGCTGTACCGGCACAGGCCGCTGTCGTTGCCTCTATTAAACCGTTAGGTTTTATTGCCGCAGCGATTGCTGATGGCGTCACACCGACTGAAGTTTTACTGCCAGATGGCGCTTCTGAGCATGATTATGCACTTCGTCCGTCTGATGTAAAACGCTTACAAAGCGCGGACTTAGTAGTGTGGGTCGGTCCAGAAATGGAAGCGTTCATGCAGAAGTCCGTTAGCCAATTAGCTGAACAAAAACAAGTGCAACTGGCCGCTTTGCCAGGCGTGCAACCCTTGCTAATGAAGGGGAGTGACGACGATGGTGATAGTCACGAAGGACATGACCATTCAGCCGAAAATAGTGACAAAGATCACCATCACGGTGAATACAACATGCATATTTGGCTTTCTCCAGAGGTGGCGCGCCTGTCAGCGGTTGCAATCCACGATAAATTAGTGGAACTTATGCCCCAAAATAGAGCCAAACTTGACGCCAACTTGCAAACTTTCGAGTTAGGATTAGCCAATATCGATAAGCAAGTTGGTAGCGTGCTCGCGCCCCTCAAAGGAAAAGGGTATTTCGTTTTTCACGACGCCTACGGCTACTTTGAAAAACATTACGGTCTAACGCCTCTTGGTCACTTTACCGTAAACCCAGAAATCCAACCTGGTGCGCAGCGTTTACATGACATCAAAACACAGTTGGTTGAGCAAAAAGCCGTGTGCGTTTTTGCTGAGCCGCAGTTCAGGCCAGCAGTAATTAATGCCGTAGCCCGTGGCACTAACGTTCGAAACGGAACGCTGGACCCACTGGGGATTGAAGTTAAGCTCGGCAAAAACAGCTATATGCAGTTTTTGAACGGGCTTGCGAACCAATATGCGAGCTGCCTGAAAGGAGATTAATGAGGAAGTGAATACGTGCAACAGATAGCCCGCTCTGTCGCCCTGGCATTCGACAATTTGTCCCGGCCCCACCGCGTTATGCTGGGGTCTCTTACAGTTCTTACACTTGCGGTCGCTGTCTGGCGACCGTACGTCTATCATCCTGAAGCCAGCCCCGTCATTAAAACCATTGAGCTTGAGAAAAACGAAATTCGTTCGTTACTCCCTGAAGCCAGTGAACCGCTAGATCAGTCTCCGGACGCAGAAGACGACACAATCCCGCAAGATGAGCTGGACGATAAAACTGCCGGTGAAACGGGTGTTCATGAATATGTCGTGTCGACAGGGGATACGCTCGGTAGCATCCTGAATCAGTATGGCATCGACATGGGCGATATCAGCCAACTCGCGACGGTAGATAAAGACCTGCGTAACCTGAAAATCGGCCAACAGATCTCCTGGACGTTAAACGACGATGGCGAACTTCAGCGCCTGACATGGGAAATGTCACGCCGCGAAACGCGCACATACGACCGTTCAGGCAGTACTTTCAAACTCAGCAGTGAAATGCAGCAAGGCGAATGGGTTAACAATGTGCTGAAAGGCACGGTTGGCAATAGTTTTGTTAGTAGTGCGAAAGATGCCGGATTGACCAGTGCCGAGATTAGCTCGGTTATCAAAGCCATGCAGTGGCAAATGGATTTCCGTAAACTGAAGAAAGGCGATGAGTTTTCTGTGCTGATGTCACGCGAAATGCTCGATGGCAAACGTGAACAAAGCCAATTGGTGGGTGTGCGCCTTCGCAGCAGTGGTAAAGATTACTACGCAATTCGTGCGGAAGACGGCAAATTCTATGACCGCAGCGGTTCCGGTCTTGCGAAAGGTTTTATGCGCTTCCCGACTGCAAAACAGTTCCGTATCTCGTCAAACTTTAATCCACGCCGTCTCAACCCGGTAACCGGGCGTGTGGCCCCGCACAAAGGTGTCGATTTTGCGATGCCGCAAGGTACTCCGGTGCTGGCTGTCGGTGATGGTGAAGTTGTTATGGCCAAACGCAGTGGTGCGGCAGGTTACTTTGTCGCTATCCGCCATGGTCGTACATATACCACTCGTTATATGCACCTGAAAAAGCTGTTGGTTCAGCCAGGGCAGAAAGTGAAACGTGGAGACCGTATCGCTCTCTCAGGTAATACCGGGCGTTCTACGGGGCCGCATTTGCATTATGAAGTGTGGGTTAACCAGCAGGCGGTAAATCCATTAACCGCGAAATTGCCTCGTACCGAAGGGCTGACAGGCTCGGATCGTAACGATTATCTGGCTCAAGTTCGCGAAGTCACACCGCAACTTAGCTTCAATTAATCCATCATTATGAAAAAAGCCGGTACTTTGTTGCCGGCTTTTTCTTTGTCTGATGGGCATTAGCCCGCTAAGATACTTACAAATTCATGTCATCAACGATTTGATGCTGTACTGAGAATATGCATGGAAAAAGCAAAAAAAAGTCACAGTGAGTTCATTCCTGAATTTCAAAAGGCCTTCTTGCATCCGAAATTTTGGGGCGCCTGGTTAGGTGTTGGCGCTTTCGCAGGGCTTGCTATGTTACCGCCGTCATTACGGGATCCGCTTTTGGGCAAAGTAGGGCGTATTGCCGGACGCTTGGGTAAAAGTGCGCGCCGTCGTGCACAAATAAACCTGCTGTATTGCTTCCCCGATATGCCGGAAGCTGAACGTGAAGCTGTTATTGATGAAATGTTTGCCACCGCTCCTCAGGCGATGGTGATGATGGCGGAGCTTGCGATTAAAGATCCGCAAAAAGTCATGCAGCGCGTTGACTGGCACGGTAAAGAGATTATCGATGAGCTCAAACAACGCGAAGAAAATGTCATCTTCCTCGTACCGCACGGCTGGGCTGTGGATATCCCTGCGATGCTGTTGGCGTCTCAAGGGCAGAAAATGGCGGCGATGTTCCATAATCAGGGCAACCCGCTATTTGATTACATGTGGAATACCGTGCGTCGCCGTTTTGGTGGCCGCCTGCATGCGCGTAACGATGGGATTAAGCCGTTTATCAGCTCTGTGCGTCAGGGATATTGGGGTTATTATCTGCCAGACCAGGACCACGGTGCCGAGCACAGTGAATTTGTTGATTTCTTCGGGACATACAAAGCGACATTACCAGCGATTGGCCGCTTAATGAAAATATCGCGTGCGCGTGTTGTTCCGCTGTTCCCTGTTTATAACAGCAAGACGCATCGCCTGGATATTCATATTCGCCCGCCGATGGATGACCTGCTTAATGCAGACGACCACACCATTGCTCGGCGTATGAACGAAGAAGTGGAAATTTTGGTGGGTCCGAATCTTGAGCAATACACCTGGATACTGAAATTGCTTAAAACGCGTAAGGAAGGGGAGACTGAACCTTACCGCCGCAAAGAGTTGTATCCTAAGAAATAAAGAATAAGAAATAACAAAGGGGCCGATTGGCCCCTTTTGCTTTTATGCTGTGAATAAATTACTCAACACACAGAATACGCGTGGTGTTGGTGGTACCAATGGTACTCATCACATCGCCCTGAGTGACGATAACCAAGTCGCCAGAAACCAGGTAACCTTTATCACGCAGCAGATTGACTGCATCGTTTGCAGCTGCAACACCGTCGCTTGGGCTATCAAAGAACACAGGCGTAACACCACGGTACAAAGAGGTGAGGTTCAGCGTGCGCTCATGGCGAGACATAGCGAAGATTGGCAAACCGGAGCTGATACGTGAAGTCATCAGTGCGGTGCGGCCAGATTCAGTCATTGTGATGATTGCAGTAACACCTTTCAGGTGGTTTGCCGCGTACATCGCAGACATCGCAATCGCTTCTTCTGTGTTGTCAAACTGTACGTCCAGACGGTGCTTGGAAACGTTGATACTTGGGATTTTCTCAGCACCCAGGCAAACACGCGCCATCGCAGCAACGGTTTCAGCAGGGTATTGGCCCGCAGCCGTTTCAGCAGAAAGCATTACCGCGTCGGTACCATCAAGAACGGCGTTCGCCACGTCCATCACTTCAGCACGCGTTGGCATTGGGTTGGTAATCATCGACTCCATCATTTGAGTCGCGGTGATCACCGCACGGTTAAGCTTACGTGCACGACGAATCAGGGTTTTCTGAATACCGACCAACTCTGGGTCACCGATTTCAACACCCAGGTCACCACGGGCAACCATCACCACGTCTGATGCCAGAATCACGTCGTCCATTGCCTCTTCGCTGCAAACGGCTTCGGCACGTTCCACTTTAGCGACAATCTTCGCATCACAACCTGCTTCACGCGCCAGGCGGCGAGCGTAGTTCAGGTCTTCGCCACAACGTGGGAAGGAAACCGCCAGGTAATCAACGCCGATTTTCGCAGCCGTCAGGATATCGGCTTTGTCTTTATCTGTCAGCGCTTCAGCGGACAGGCCGCCACCCAGCTTGTTGATACCTTTGTTGTTCGACAGCGGGCCACCCACGGTGACTTCGGTGAACACTTTCATGCCTTGTACTTCGAGCACTTTTAACTGTACGCGGCCGTCATCAAGCAGCAGGATGTCACCTGTCACGACGTCAGCAGGCAGACCTTTATAGTCGATACCGACTTTTTCTTTGTCGCCTTCGCCTTTGCCCAGGTTGGCATCAAGCAAGAATTTGTCGCCGATGTTAAGGAAAACTTTACCTTCTTTGAAGGTAGAAACACGAATTTTCGGCCCTTGCAGATCGCCCAGAATAGCGACATGACGCCCCAGTTTCGCTGCAATTTCACGAACTTTATCGGCACGGATCTGATGATCTTCTGCGGTGCCGTGGGAAAAGTTCATACGCACCACGTTAGCGCCAGCTGCGATAATCTTTTCCAGATTATTGTCGCGATCTGTGGCCGGGCCTAAAGTGGTAACGATTTTGGTTCTACGTAGCCGTCTGGACATGTATTACTCCGTTGACTGAAACAACTTTGGTGTTGCGTTAACAAAAGATTCGGTAAATCAGCGTGCGTTGAAAACGCAAAGCAACAACTTAACCGAATGACCTAAAAAGTTACAGCTTTGTTATAAAAACTTACTTGTTCTCGCCAGAGACAAACAGCCCCTTATCAAAACGCGATTCCTTGAGCGCTTCTTTGACTCGCTTCAAGTTATCTCTGAATTTCGCACCACGACGCAAAGTAAAGCCTGTCGCCAGCACATCAATGACCGTGAGCTGTGCAAGCCGTGACACCATTGGCATATAGATATCAGTGTCTTCAGGGACATCGAGCAATAAAGAGAGTGTCGCTTCGCGGGCCAGCGGCGAGCCTTCTGAGGTTATCGCCAGCACAATGGCATCGTTTTCACGCGCCAATTGAGCGAGTTCAACCAGATTTTTAGTTCGCCCGGTATGCGAGATGAGTACAACGACATCTTCTTCACTACAATTCATGCAGCTCATGCGTTGTAAAACGACATCGTCGGAGTAGATAACGGGCACATTAAAGCGAAAGAACTTATTCATTGCGTCATGCGCTACAGCGGCTGAAGAACCTAGACCGAAGAAAGCGATTTTCTTGGCCTGGGTGAGTAAATCCACAGCACGATTGACTGCTGCCATATCCAATGATTGCCGTACCTGGTCAAGGCTTGCCATAGCGGATTCGAAGATTTTGCCGGTATAAGCTTCAACGCTATCGTCTTCGTCAACATTCCGGTTTACATATGGAGTGCCATTCGCCAGACTTTGCGCTAAATGTAATTTAAAATCTGGAAAGCCTTTGGTTTCAAGGCGGCGGCAAAAGCGGTTGACTGTCGGTTCGCTGACATCGGCACTGCGGGCAAGGGTTGCAATGCTTGAGTGAATGGCATCTTGTGGTGCGGTAAGAATCACTTCTGCGACTTTACGTTCTGATTTGCTAAGGTGTTCCAGTTGAGACTGGATTTTGTCCAGCATATTCATAGGTGTCCGGCATTCATGGATTTTATCGATTTCAACAAATGGAGAAATCGTGACGCGATTTAGCAAGAATATACGCTTGCCCATTAGTGATTGGACAAGTTAATCGATGTAAGGATGTTGTTTTTTTTCATAACATGATCAGTGTCTAACTTTCGACATGATATACATCAACAACGAAACTTCGAAAAATTCGATTTATTGCCGTGAAATGGCACTGGCGGCCAAATATTGCCCATGAATGCGATCAAATAATGGCTGAAGACTTACCTGAACTCAGCAAAAGCAGTACATTATTCTGTAATTAAATTACACACGGGCCGGAGTTAACCTCCCGAAATAATTCGAGTTGCAGGTAGGCGGCAAAAGAGCACATTCCAGGACCTTACTTGAGTAAGTTACTGGGATGTGTGAGTGCAGCCAACACCCCTGCAGCTTGAAGTATGATGGGAGAGCCCGGACATCCGAAACGAGGAGAAAAGACATGGCGGTAACACAGACAGCTCAGGCATGTGACCTGGTGATTTTCGGCGCAAAGGGCGACCTTGCGCGTCGGAAACTTCTGCCATCCCTGTATCAACTGGAGAAGGCAGGGCAGATCCACCCGGAGACGCGCATCCTGGGCGTGGGCCGCGCAGACTGGGATAAAGAGGCTTATACCAAAGTAGTGCGCGAAGCGATCGAAACCTTTATGAAGGAAAAGATCGACGAAAGCCTGTGGGATAAATTGAGCAGCCGTCTCGATTTTTGCAACCTGGATGTTAACGATACTGCAGCCTTTACCAAACTCGGTAAAATGCTCGATCAGCAAAATCGCGTCACCATCAACTACTTTGCTATGCCACCGAATACTTTTGGCGCAATCTGCAAAGGTCTGGGCAAGGCGAAACTCAACGCTAAACCTGCTCGTGTTGTGATGGAAAAACCGCTTGGTACCTCGCTTGCGACTTCCCAGGAAATCAACGACCAGGTTGGCGAGTATTTTGAAGAGTGCCAGGTCTATCGTATCGACCACTATTTAGGTAAAGAGACGGTACTGAACCTGCTGGCGTTGCGTTTTGCAAACTCCCTGTTTGCCAATAACTGGGATAACAAAACCATAGATCATGTGGAAATCACGGTAGCGGAAGAAGTGGGTATCGAAGGGCGCTGGGGTTACTTTGACCAGGCCGGGCAGATGCGCGACATGATTCAAAACCACTTGCTGCAAATTCTGTGCATGATTGCCATGTCTCCACCGTCCGATCTCACCGCCGACCATATTCGCGATGAAAAAGTAAAAGTACTGCAATCCTTGCGCCGTATCGACCGCAGCAATGTGCGCGAGAAAACGGTCCGTGGCCAGTACACCGCAGGCTTTGCGCAGGGTAAAAAAGTCCCGGGTTACCTGGAAGAAGAAGGTGCGAACAAAAGCAGTAGCACCGAGACCTTTGTCGCCATTCGTGTCGATATTGATAACTGGCGCTGGGCAGGAGTCCCGTTCTACCTGCGTACCGGTAAACGTCTGCCAACCAAGTGCTCTGAAGTCGTGGTCTATTTCAAAAGCCCACCATTGAACTTGTTCAAAGACTCCTGGCAAGATTTGCCACAGAACAAGCTCACCATCCGTTTGCAACCGGACGAAGGTGTGGATATTCAGGTGCTCAACAAAGTGCCAGGGCTTGAACACAAGCACAACCTGCAAACCACTAAGCTTGATCTGAGCTACTCCGAAACCTTCAACGAGTCACATCTGGCAGATGCTTACGAGCGCCTGTTGCTGGAAACCATGCGTGGGATTCAGGCACTGTTCGTGCGTCGTGATGAAGTGGAAGAAGCGTGGAAATGGGTCGACTCCATCACTGAGGCTTGGGCTGCGGACAACGATGCACCTAAACCTTATCAGGCTGGAACCTGGGGACCGGTTGCCTCAGTGGCAATGATCACCCGTGATGGGCGTTCGTGGAACGAGTTCGAATAAATCCGCGTCATCCTTCGAGTTGCAGGGGTGTTGGCTGCGCTCTCTCACCCGAATCACTTACTTATGTAAGCTCATCGGGATTCGATCGTTTGCCGCCTACCTGCAACTCGAATGATTTAGCGGATGGAATAGATGTTATTTTGCAAAAACTGCGTAACAAATGATTCATATTTTACCGGTAACATGATCTAACACCAAAGTGGTGCAAATTTTTTAATTTAAAAGCCCTGACTGGATTCACCAGCAGGGCTTTTTTATTTACACTAGCTGAAGCGATTTTGCCCTGATGGTACGGATTGCCGCCTCACGAGAAGAGAAAAGAGCCGGTAACGTCGACCACCTGCCCACAGCGACGGCAGCCACTTTATGAGGACTTGTTATGAATCCTAATTTGTTACGCGTAACACAACGCATCGTTGAACGCTCCCGCCAAACCCGTGAAGCCTACCTGGCACGGATTGAAAAAGCGAAGTCGAACACCGTACATCGCTCTGAATTAGCGTGTGGCAATCTGGCACACGGTTTTGCCGCCTGCCAGCCAGAAGATAAAGCCGCGCTGAAAAGCATGCTGCGTAACAACATTGCGATCATTACGTCCTATAACGACATGCTTTCCGCGCACCAGCCGTATGAGTATTACCCTGACCAGATTCGTAAAGCGCTGCATTCCGTTGGCGCGGTAGGGCAAGTTGCAGGTGGGGTTCCGGCCATGTGTGATGGCGTGACGCAGGGACAGGATGGCATGGAACTGTCATTGCTCAGCCGCGAAATTATTGCGATGTCTACGGCAATTGGCCTGTCTCACAATATGTTCGATGGTGCACTGTACCTCGGCGTGTGTGACAAAATCGTCCCGGGCTTAACCATGGCGGCGTTGTCATTTGGTCATCTGCCTGCGGTATTTGTGCCATCAGGTCCAATGGCTAGCGGTTTACCGAATAAAGAAAAAGTACGTATTCGCCAACTTTATGCTGAAGGCAAAGTTGATCGCATCGCGCTTCTGGAATCTGAGGCTGCTTCTTACCACGCACCGGGTACTTGTACATTCTACGGTACTGCCAATACCAACCAGATGGTAGTTGAGTTCATGGGTATGCAGTTGCCAGGCTCTTCATTTGTTCACCCGGATGCCCCTCTGCGCCATGAATTGACTGCCGCGGCAGCACGGCAGGTGACGCGTCTGACCGGAAACGGCAACGAGTGGATGCCGATCGGCAAAATGATTGATGAAAAAGTGGTCGTGAACGGCATTGTTGCTTTGCTTGCGACAGGCGGCTCCACCAACCACACTATGCACCTGGTGGCGATGGCGCGTGCGGCGGGGATTATCATCAACTGGGATGATTTCTCTGACCTCTCTGATGTGGTGCCATTATTGGCTCGCCTGTATCCGAATGGCCCTGCGGACATTAACCACTTCCAGGCGGCGGGCGGCGTGCCGGTATTGATGCGCGAATTGCTCAAAGGCGGTTTGCTGCATGAAGATGTCAACACCGTTGCGGGCTTTGGTCTGCATCACTACACCATGGAACCGTGGCTGGATAACGGTCAGTTGGCATGGCGTGAAGGCGCAACAACCGCGCTCGATACTGATGTTATCGCGACCTTCGAAAAACCTTTCTCTAAACATGGCGGCACGAAAGTCCTCAGCGGTAATCTGGGTCGTGCGGTAATGAAAACCTCTGCGGTGCCAGTAGAAAACCAAATTATTGAAGCGCCTGCGGTCATTTTCGAAAGCCAGCACGACGTTTTACCGGCTTTCGAAGCAGGCCATCTTGACCGTGATTGCGTGGTTGTTGTCCGCCATCAAGGGCCAAAAGCTAACGGCATGCCAGAATTACATAAACTTATGCCGCCACTTGGGGTATTATTGGACCGCTGTTTCAAAATAGCGTTAGTCACTGATGGACGGCTGTCGGGCGCTTCAGGTAAGGTGCCCTCTGCCATCCATGTTACCCCAGAAGCTTATGATGGTGGGCTACTGGCAAAAGTCCGGGATGGCGATATGATTCGCGTCAACGGGCAAACGGGTGAACTGACATTGCTGGTCGATGATGCCGAGCTGGAAAAACGCACTGCATACCACCCGGATCTCAGCGCGGATCGTGTTGGAACCGGCCGTGAACTATTTAGCGCGTTACGCGAGCAGTTATCTGGCGCGGAACAGGGCGCGACCTGCATTAAATTTTAAGGACCGGAGGCAGCACTTGCTGCGCTGGAAACGAATTATAAAGTTGGTTGAAGAGGCTTGAGATGAAAAACTGGAAAACTACTGCGGAACAGATCCTGAAAACAGGACCGGTTGTCCCGGTTATCGTAATTAACAAACTGGAACACGCAGTACCAATGGCTAAAGCATTAGTTGCTGGCGGCGTGCGCGTTCTGGAAGTGACTCTGCGTACTCCATGCGCAATGGACGCAATCCGTGCAATCGCTAAAGAAGTACCAGAAGCGATTATTGGTGCGGGTACCGTACTGAACCCAGAGCAACTGGCAGAAGTGACCGCAGCTGGCGCGCAGTTCGCCATCAGCCCAGGTCTGACCGAGCCACTGCTGAAAGCAGCAACCGAAGGCTCCATTCCATTGATCCCAGGTATCAGCACTGTTTCTGAACTGATGCTGGGTCTGGACTACGGCTTGAAAGAATTCAAATTCTTCCCGGCTGAAGCAAATGGCGGCACCAAAGCGCTGCAAGCTATCGCAGGTCCATTCTCTCAGGTTCGTTTCTGCCCAACTGGCGGTATCACACCGGCTAACTACCGTGACTACCTGGCGCTGAAAAGCGTGCTGTGTATCGGTGGTTCATGGTTGGTTCCGGCTGACGCGCTGGAAGCTGGCGATTACGATCGTATTACTACTCTCGCCCGTGAAGCTGTCGAAGGCGCGAAATAACACGTCATCCTTCGAGCCGTAGATGCGTTGGCTACGTTCACTCACCCCGGTCACATAGTTATCTATGCTCCCGGGGATTCGTTCTCTTGCCGCCTTCCTACGACTCGAATGATTCGTGTTATTGAATCCCTGCTCAGATGAGCGGGGATTTTTTTTATCCTTTGACGATTATGGCTTTGGTTGCAGCGATAGCACGTGCAATGGCATCTTCCACGCTGGAACCCGTTGCCAGTGCCACACCCATTCGGCGTTTACCGTTAATCTCAGGCTTACCGAACAGACGCACTTGCAAACCTGCGCCCACTGCGGCACCCACATTGCCGAAGTGCACGTTGTCGCTGCTCAATTCTGGAAGGATCACCGCAGAAGCTGCCGGGCCGTACTGGCGAATGTCACCAATCGGCAAGCCGAGGAAAGCGCGGACGTGCAATGCAAACTCGGAAACGTCCTGAGAAATCATCGTCACCATGCCGGTGTCGTGCGGGCGAGGGGAGACTTCACTAAAAATAATCTCATCGCCACACACGAAAAGTTCGACGCCAAACAAACCGTAACCCCCCAACGCTTTCACCACTTTTTCAGCAATTTCTTGCGCACGGGCAAGAGCGGCATCGCTCATTTGTTGCGGCTGCCAGGATTCGCGATAGTCACCGTCTTCCTGGCGGTGGCCGATTGGGGCACAGAAATGCACGCCATCGACAGCACTAATCGTCAGCAGGGTGATTTCAAAATCGAAATTCACCACACCTTCGACAATAACTTTGCCTTTACCGGCGCGACCGCCTTCCTGAGCGTACTCCCACGCTTTCGCTAACTGGTCGGCTGTACGAATAAAACTTTGTCCTTTGCCGGAAGAACTCATCACCGGTTTAACGATGCAAGGCAGGCCGATTTCTTCAACTGACTGTAAAAATGCAGCTTCGTTATCGGCAAAGCGGAAGCTGGAGGTCGGCAGAGCGAGTTCTTCTGCGGCCAGGCGGCGAATACCTTCGCGGTTCATGGTCAGTTGGGTTGCGCGCGCGCAAGGCACCACGCACTGACCTTGCTGCTCAAGCTCAACCAGCATGTCTGTTGCGATCGCTTCAATTTCGGGAACGATGAAATCCGGCATTTCTACGGAAACCAGTTTTTTAAGCTCGGCACCGTCCAGCATATTGATGACATGGCTGCGGTGAGCAACATGCATAGCGGGGGCATCGGCGTAGCGGTCTACTGCGATAACTTCCAGACCAAGACGCTGGCATTCAATCGCCACTTCTTTTCCTAATTCGCCTGATCCTAACAACATGACTCGTGTAGCTGATGGACGAAGCGCTGTTCCCAAAATTGACATAATCTGTATACCCGAACGGAGAAAATAGACCGGCGGATTATAAACGAAAACGTTTGCGTACGCAGCGATTTTCCCACTTGCGATACAGGGGTAATATCATTACACTGTTTAAATAAACAGTTAAACCGGAGCTGCAAAATGGCGGTTGAAATCAAATACGTTGTTGTACGAGAGGGGCAAGAAAAAATGTCTTTTGCCAGTAAAAAAGATGCAGACGCCTACGACAAAATGCTCGATCTGGCAGAAGTGTTGAGCGAGTGGCTCGTACACAGCCCTGTTGCTTTCGAAGAAGGGCAAAGCGATGTGCTGGCTATGTGGATGGCAGAAAACAAAGACGTGCTTTCCAGCGTGCTGAAAAGCGGTAAATTGCCGGACCTTGAAAGTGCTGAAACTGCCGGTGAAGCCGCAGATGAAGCCGATAACGCTGAAGAGTCTGTTGCAGACGATAAAGTGGCTGAACACCCGCGTAAACGCACTAAAGCTGCATAAGTTTTATCGCGTCGAGTTACCGGCGCGGTTCTTTTCTCATCTTTAGCCTAATCAGACACTTCTTGACAGCCTTTGGCATAACCTCAGATGTTAAGTTCTCACAAAGGGTGTCTCTAATGAGCAATTGGTTACAGCAGCTTCAGTCTATGCTGGGGCAAGCGACGCAATCCATCCAGAATCACACTGGTCAGAATCAATCCTCACAAACTCCTCAGGGAAACAATTCTCAGGGGCTGAGTAAGTTACTGGTGCCTGGCGCACTGGGCGGGTTAGCGGGCTTGCTGCTGGCGAGCAAATCGTCACGGAAACTACTGACAAAGTACGGCACCAGCGCGTTATTGGTCGGTGGTGGTGCGGTTGCGGGAAGCGTACTGTGGAACAAATATAAAGACCGAGTGCGTGAAGCCCATCAGGGTGAGCCGCAGTTTGGGCAGCAAACTTCGCCTGTCGATGTTCGTACGGAGCGCCTGATTACCGCTTTGGTTTTCGCGGCTAAAAGCGATGGTCATATTGATGATAAAGAGCGTCAGATTATCGAGCAGCAACTACGTGATGCCGGTATCGAAGGGCCGGGGCGTAATCTAATTCAGCAAGCTATCGATCAACCTCTTGATCCGCAACGCCTCGTCGAAGGCGTTAATAATGAAGAAGAAGCGCTGGAGCTTTACTTCCTGAGCTGTGCTGCAATCGACATCGACCACTTTATGGAGCGCAGTTATCTCAATGCGCTCGGCGATGCGCTAAAAATTCCTCAGGATGTACGCGAAGGCATCGAACAAGATATTCAGCAGCAGAAACTAAATCTGCCGGGTTAATCCCGGCATTTTCCCTAAAATCCCACGTTACGCTTGCAAGGCTGTCTGAATTTGCCACCCTTACAGGGTGTTAACTCAAAAAGAAAAATGACATGCCACCAAAAGCAAAAAAAATCCCCCACTCCATGACCATGCATGGTGACACCCGCATCGATAACTATTACTGGCTGCGCGATGATGAGCGTTCTGATGCACAGGTGCTTGATTATCTTCATCAGGAGAATGACTACGGTCATCAGATCATGAGTACGCAGCAGGCATTGCAAGAACGCCTGCTCAAAGAGATGATCGACCGTATCCCCCAGCGTGATATTTCCGCACCTTACACGCAAAATGGCTATCGCTATCGCCAGATTTTCGAAACCGGTAATGAATATGCTATTTATCAGCGTCAGTCTGTAGTGTCGGAGGAGTGGGAAGAGTGGAGCACGCTGGTAGATGGTAATCGCCGAGCTGCCCATAGCGAGTTTTACACCATGGGCGGCATGAGTATTACGCCTGATAACACCGTCATGGCACTGGCTGAAGATTTTCTTTCTCGCCGCCAGTACGGCTTGCGTTTCCGAAATCTGGAAAGCGGGAACTGGTACCCGGAAGTGCTAGATAATGTCGAAAGTAGTTTTGTCTGGGCGAATGATTCCGCCACGCTTTATTACGTCCGCAAGCATCCCAAAACGTTATTGCCGTATCAGGTCTGGCGCCACACGGTGGGGCATCCATCCTCCGTAGATGAATTAGTCTACGAAGAAAAAGACGAAATGTTTTATGTCAGTGTGCATAAAACCACGTCGAAACACTTCGTTCTAATTTATCTCAGCAGTGCTACCACCAGCGAAGTACTGTTGCTGGATGCAGAGCTAGTAGATGCGCAACCGCAAAGCTTTTTGCCACGCCGCAAAGATCACGAATATACCCTCGATCACTTCCAACATAATTTCTATCTGCGCTCGAATCGGGCAGGTAAAAACTTTGGTTTGTACCGCACAAAAGTGCGTGATGAAAGCCAATGGGAAGAGCTGATTCCTCCGCGCGAAAATGTCATGCTGGAAGGCTTTACATTATTTACCGATTGGTTGGTCGTTGAGGAAAGGCAGCAAGGGCTGACCAGTTTACGCCAAATTAATCGCAAAACTCGAGAAGTGACGGGAATTGCTTTTGATGACCCTGCTTATGTCACCTGGCTTGGACATAACCCGGAACCGGAATCTTCTCGTCTGCGTTACGGCTACTCATCAATGACCACGCCAGATACATTGTTTGAGCTGGATATGGATACCGGCGAGCGGCGCGTGATTAAACAAACCGAAGTGGCGGGTTTTGATGCCAGCCATTACCGCAGCGAACATTTATGGGTCACGGTGCGTGATGGTGTGCAGGTGCCGGTTTCCCTGGTCTACCACCGCGACCACTTCCAACGAGGGAAAAACCCTTTGCTGGTATATGGCTATGGCTCTTACGGAAGCAGCATGGATGCGGATTTCAGCAGCAGCCGTTTAAGCCTGCTCGACCGAGGATTCGTCTATGCCATTGCACATGTACGAGGAGGTGGCGAACTCGGCCAGCAGTGGTATGAAGATGGTAAGTACCTGAAGAAAATGAACACCTTCAATGATTATCTGGATGTCTGTGATAGCTTGCTTAAACAGGGATACGGCAACGAAAACTTGCTCTATTCGATGGGCGGGAGTGCAGGTGGCTTACTGGTTGGGGCCGCAATTAATATGCGTCCAGAGCTCTTCCACGGTGTTGTTGCGCAGGTGCCATTTGTTGATGTGTTAACGACGATGCTCGATGAGTCCATTCCACTCACGACCGGCGAGTTTGAAGAGTGGGGGAATCCGCAAGACCCTGAGTATTACCACTACATCAAACATTACAGCCCGTACGATCAAATCACCGAACAAGCCTACCCGCACATGCTGGTGACCACCGGACTACATGATTCCCAGGTGCAATATTGGGAGCCTGCCAAGTGGGTCGCAAAGCTGCGTGAATTACGTAGCGATGATAATTTGCTGTTGCTATGTACTGATATGGACTCAGGGCATGGTGGGAAATCGGGCAGATTTAAATCTTACGAAGGCGTGGCTCTGGAGTTCGCTTTCTTGATAGCCCTGGCACAAGGAACTTTACCAGGGCGGGCGGGGTAGGTTGTTACTAATCCTCGAGATAATGCTTTAATGTCATTCTAAGATCCGGCGCTAATTCTTTGATGTTATTCAACATCCATCGTAAATAGCCCGGATCTTTATCTGCAATTTCTGCAATCGGTTCGCCGCGATATTTACCAAATGCCATGGTTTTCACAAGTGCGGGACGACCTGTAATGGTCACCATTTGGTCTGGCGTCCAGCCTGACTCATCCATAATGCGAATCAGTAAAGCAGCGGTGATATAGCAATCAAACAGCGCGCGGTGATGATGCAGCCCGGCAGGTGTTTCAACTTCCAGCTTGAGGGATTTATATAAACCCATATTGCTGTATTTGATACCTGGCCATAAACGACGCGCCAGTTTTACCGTGCAAATCCACTCGCTATCGGGCAGTTCAGGCAGCATGCGCTGGTCAAAACTGGCGTTATGAGCGACATAATATGGGCTGCCGTGATAGCGTGGAATAACATCCTCAATCCACGGTTTATCCGCGACCATCTCTTCGGTAATTTTGTGAATGGCCATCGCCTGGTAGCTAATAGGACGATCCGGGCGTACCAAGTCACTCATCGGATTAACAATCTTACCATTGACGATATCGACAGAGGCAACTTCTACCACGCCACCCTGTAGACCACAGGTTTCAGTATCAATAATGCGCAGCATATATACTCCATCAAGCCTTAGCGTATTTTATTAATGCGCTAGCGTAATGGAATGATTTCACCGTGCCAACCTTTTGCATCACGTCTTCCAACTGCGAGTAGCTCGCCATGATCGGCGCGAACAACTAATTCACCGCGATCGTCCCAACAAGCGCTACGTCCCGCAGACCGATATTTACCGGTAGAAAACGCGTGGTTAGCTAATAAAACGGGCAAATTGTATTTATGGGCCCAGCGTTGCAGATACATTTCATCTTTCTGGTAGCTGATTTCATTAATGAATTTCCCCGTGGCATAGAGACTTGCACCCATTTCAGCTGCACTACGCGGCCAGGTTTCTTCATCGCTGTCGGTGCTAAAACCCATTGCCACGCTACGGTTTTGCAAACCTACCAATGGCGTGTGTTGATCGGAGAGATCAATATCGCAGGATTGTGGTTTGCAACAGGCAACTCGGGAACCATCAGGCAAAAAACCCACTGATCCTGGAGATACACTTTGTTCACTGCGCAAGGGTAGACCCACGACAATAGTCATTTGGTGTTTTATGGCGGCAGCTTGCAAAGGATTCAGGCGTTCATCGGAGAAGGGAAGGGCGTAAACGTGATGGTTTTCAATGTTAAAACCGGTGAGTGAAAGTTCGGGGAAAATCAGCAGATCTATTCGTTCAGCAACCGCGCAGTGAACAAAATCTAAATGATGTGTGATATTCGCATCGAGGTCATCGGGTGTGGCGCCATACTGCGCCGCAGCAACATTCCAGACAGGCATACGTTCTTCCTTAATCAATCTACCCAACGGCCATCATCCTATGACCGCAACAAGTAATTCCTGTGTTTAGATATATAAACCGGGAAAAATCTTAACACCATTTTTGTCAGGAGGTTTAGTGTGGATAAGATTTATTTCACTTTAGGTTCGTACGGCAGTCTGGACAAATTGACTGAAGCCAGTCGATGAGCAGTCAGTCTTTCTCTGAACCAGTCACGCAAATGCGCCGGTTGCTCGCGTTCTACCACTTCAGCGATCACCGGCATATTGTAGCGTTCCTTAAATGCTACGCCAGCAGCCGCAAGATCGACGTTGATCTTATCCATTTCGTCCTGGGGTAATTCAGCAAGATTGTAATTCATATTGGCCTCCTATTTTTTGCCGCAAAGGTACTTGTTGATATCCGTGATGACAAGTTTTTACATTCATTGATAGCTGTTCTCATCTCGACTTAACCTGGGCTCAAGGTTATCCTTTTGCCGTCTCGAATAAGAAAAAGGAATAGTTGATATGGCTTTCACCCGAACTCGTCTCATTACCATCGCCACTCTCTTTACCGCACTTACCGTTTCCAGCTCAGCTTTCGCACATGCGCATCTAAAGCATCAATATCCAGCGGCAGATGCTGCGGTAACGGCTGCGCCGCAGGCGATTACCCTTAATTTCTCTGAAGGAGTTGAAGCGAATTTTAGCGGACTTACGCTCACCGGGCCACAGCAAACAGTCGTGAAGACTGGTACGGCTAAGCGTAACGAAAAAGATGATAAGCAGCTTATTGTTCCAGTCGATGAGGCTATGAAACCGGGTGATTACCAGGTTGATTGGCATGTAGTATCCGTTGACGGACATAAGACTAAAGGGAAGTATCACTTCTCGGTGAAGTAAGCCGGATGCTATCAGGTTTCTATATCGCGCTGCGATTTATTCATTTTACTGCATTAATGGTGCTGCTTGGCAGTACCATCTCATGCTCATTGCTTGCTCCTCAAGCGTTTAAACCGGTTCTTATTCGCCGACTAAAATGGCAATGGCATTCTGCCGTTTGGATGACGTTGCTAAGCGCAATATTGTTGTTATGTGCTCAGGCTGGGATGATGGGCAGTGGTTGGCGAGATGTCATTAACCCCCAGATTTGGCTGGCGGTTCTTGGCACGAGCTTTGGGTCCATCTGGTTGTGGCAGATATTATTGAGTGTGGTGACACTTGTAGTGTTGTTGCTCAAACCGCGCCCTTTGCAATCCATGCTAATGATCCTTGCGGCGGCACAACTTATTTTGTTGGCAGGTGTCGGGCATGCCGCGATGCGTGAAGGGATTGTCGGTGGCTTACAACGCATAAATCATGCAGTGCATCTTCTTAGCGCTGGCTGGTGGGCTGGCGGATTACTGCCGCTTTTGATGTGCATGCGCATGGCTCAAAAACCGCGCTGGCGGGGCTGTGCGATTACCGCGATGATGCGTTTTTCGCGTTACGGGCATCTGGCGGTTGCTGCTGTAATACTCAGTGGACTAATCAACAGCCTGATGATTTTAGGCTGGTCACTCCCACTGGAAAGTAACTACATGCGCTTCTTGTTGGTGAAGGTTGCCTTTGTTGCCGTGATGGTTATTATCGCCCTGTATAACCGCTATTTTTTGGTGCCGAGATTCAATCGTATGCCAACAGCCACAAAGCAGTTCATCCAGTTAACGTGGTTGGAAGTCATTTTGTCGGTGGTGGTGCTCCTTGCTGTAAGCATTTTCGCTACCTGGGAACCATACTGAAGACGTTATTAGCTCAAGAGATATTCATGAAAAAAAGTATTTTGACGCTGTTATTACTGGCTTGCACAGGTAGTGCGTTAGCCGCACCGCAAATTATCACCGTAAGCCGTTTTGAAATGGGCAAAGATAACTGGGCATTTAACCGTGAAGAGGTAATGCTAAGTTGCCGCCCTGGACATGCGCTTTTTGCAATCAACCCAAGTACCTTGATGCAATACCCGTTAAACGACGTAGCGCAACAACAAGTGAGTAGCGGCAAAACCACTGGCCAGCCTATCTCCGTGATTCAAATTGATGATCCTAAGACGCCGGGACAAAAAAAGAGTCTTGCTCCATTTATTGAGCGTGCTGAGAAGTTGTGTAGCTAAAACGCGATAACTCACTAATTAACAATAAAAAACCGCAATAACCGTAGACCGGATATTGCGGTTTTTGTCTAAAATATTACCTGTGCCGCAGTTTTTTTCTGAACACTTTTGCGCCAGACTGGAAAACCTGCGCCGGTAATCTATTCTTAGAAGGCAAGGCGATGTCTGCCTGCATTAATGCCAACTTTTAGCGCACGGCTCTCTCCCAAGAGCCATTTCCCTGGACCGAATATAGGAATCGTATTCGGTCTTTTTTTATTTGTCTTTATATACAAAGGCTTGGCGGTACACTGTCTGGATGTTCACGAAAAAATTTCAACTTTCCCTATTGGAACTGACGTAAACCCCGTAACAGAATCATAACAACATAAACTTCTTTTTGGATGAATCCAAATACTTTTCGAGCATTTTTCTGGGTGAAGATGGGACTGTTTAAGCCAAAAAAATCAAAACACTCTTCAAAAGCTTCTGTTCACCTGATGTCAGAATCCATTAACTTACTGAGCTTTATATTGAAAATATCACTTCAGTGGGAACAGTATCAGAATCACAACTTTGATGAATTATCATCACTTAAATCTTCCGTATTCATCTGATATTGCTCTCAGTTTTCCAGGTTTGTGTATTTCCCGCGAATACTTGTAGTCTTGATTCAGTTTTTGCATCATTAATGCGGCAGTCCCACCACTTATTACACCCACGGAATGCCCTGCCAATATTTATGTATTTGCTATGTTTTCTGACTGCGCTTCAATTATTGATTATTTATCATTCTAAAATGAGGTGAGTAGTCTTGAGGAGATGCTTACATTCTTTTAATATTTCTCTGTTCATTTTTAATCTGTAGTTGGAGTTTCTGTTGCAGGTAGATAGCTATTTTTTTCTTTGATGAGATCTTTTGACATGGGTTGCCTCATGTTTTCACCAGTAGGGGAAATAGGGGACATAAACCATTTGTTATATAACTCATCAAATCGTTTTGAGATAAACAGGTTTTTTAACTCTTCATTGATGATGGACTCTATTTCATCTGCATCCTTAGCTATCACCATTCCATAGGGTATTACGTCACCAAATCCTTCCGTACTCATTTGATAGTCATCTCTGTCAGCCATTTCAGCTAACTTGCTATGTATGATAATGTCATCAGTGACAAATGCTGAGATGTGCCCTTGTTCTAGTAAATCAAATCCTTCATCGAAACTTCTCATCAGCTTAACTGAGATCGAATAGTTAATGTTTTGGTTCATTGCAGAGAGTAGCAATGCAGATGTTCCGCCACTAATAGCACCCACGGTCCGTCCCGAGAGCATCTCCAGGCTATTTATATGCTGCGATTTTTTAGCCAGAAAATTTGTCCGTGTAAAAAACCATGGCTTTGAAAAAGTAACAAATTTATTACGCTGCGCTGTATTTCCGGCAATGGTGCAGAGAATGTCTGCTTTATGATGAGTTATATATTCAAAGCGCGCAGCTGAAGAAATTTCTACCCATTGTATATTTATATTTGTGTTGTAGCGTTTTTTTATACTATCGACAACACCCTGGCAGATATCCACCGCCATACCCGTCGGTTTTCCATTTAGCTCCCAGGAAATAGGCTTGGAACTACCCATCCAAGCCAAGGTAATACTATGCGTGCTAAGTACTTTATTAAGAACAGGATCGGCAACAGCATTTCTGCAAAAAAATAACATAGCAGGCAACAGAAAAGAACCAATCATTTTACAATAAGTCAAATGACTAAACAAAAGTAAGCCTCCATTAATTAAAATGGCTAAAGTAAAATTATATTTTTCGATAATATCGGCGGTATTGTAATTGCTTTTATGTTGGTTTACTAATAATTGCCTTTCCAATAATAGCCATTAATATCTATCTTTGTGGTATGCCTCAATATTCATCTCCCTGAAATCGTCCACATGAAAACCCTTATTTGCTAAGAGGATAAGTCTCAGATAGGGATCACATTAATTAGCATCCATACTATCCTCTCTGTACAATCACACCCGACCTGAAGGTCGCTTTAACTAATAACGACAAACCTGCAAAGACAAAACTATGACCACAACTCAAACTGAAACACATCGTCGGGAAAACTCTCTCACCTCGGTTTTGCGTAGCCCTCGTTTGCTCGCTCGCGAATCCCTTGCGGGAGTGGTAACGGCATTGGCACTCGTACCTGAAATCATTTCATTCTCAGTAATCGCTGGTGTTGACCCGAAAGTCAGCCTCGTCGCCTCTATTGTGCTTTGTTTATCCATGTCACTGCTTGGTGGGCGCCCTGCAATGGTGACAGCTGCTGCTGGCTCAGTAGCATTAGTTATCGGTCCAATGGTGCATCTGCATGGTGTTGAATATATTTTCCCGGCGGTGTTGCTGGCAGGGTTAATCCAGATTTTATTCGGTGTCACTGGCCTTGCTCGTATGATGCGCTATATACCGCTGTCGGTGATGACCGGGTTTGTGAACGCGTTGGGCATTCTCATTTTCTTTGCGCAGGTGCCGCATATTTGGGGGGATAACCCGCTGATATGGGGGCTGTTTGCGCTCACCCTGGCAATAGTGCTGTTTCTCCCTCGGGTATTTAAAATGGTTCCGTCGCCGTTGGTGGCGATTATTGTGATTACAGCCGCATGCATTGGGATGGGGTTATCTGTACCAACAGTGGGTGAGGCGGGGCCAATGGCTGCTGGATTACCAGGAATAACAGAGTTGTTGGTGCCTTTGAACCTGGATACTTTAAGGATTATCTGGCCTTGCGCTTTGAGCATTGCCTTCGTTGGCTTAATGGAGTCGTTGTTAACCGCCAAACTCGTTGATGAGCTGACTGACACACCATCGAGTAAACGTCGTGAATGTTGGGGGTTGGGTGTATCTAACATCTTCGCCGGTTTTTACGGTGGTATTGCCGGCTGCGCTATGATTGGCCAGACCATGGTCAATGTGGAACTTGGCAAGGGGCGTACGCGTATCTCGACAATTGCTGCTGGCTTAGTGCTGTTGCTGTTAGTCACCGGTTTAAGTGAACTGATGGCAAAAATTCCAATGGTGGTTTTAGCCGGAATTATGGTGATTGTGGCGGTGAAAACGCTCAACTGGCACAGTGTTAAACCCGCTACCTTAAAAAGAATTCCCATTCCGGAAACTTTAGTGATGGTGAGTACTGTCGCAGTGACCGTTGCGACCGGAAACCTGGCATTGGGTGTCGTCGGTGGGGTGGTTTTTGCGATGATCTTGTTTGCTCGCCGAATTGCCCACGTGGTACGCGCAGAAAGAACATTAGCTGAAGACGGGCAATCTGTAAGATATACGGTAACCGGGCCGTTGTTTTTTGCCAGTAGCAACGATTTGGTTGAACATTTCCAGTATGCCGACGATCCGCAAAACGTGATTATTGATTTGTCGCAGGCCCAAATTTGGGATGTATCGACAGTTGCCGTGCTTGATGCTATCGAAACCCGCTATCAACGCTATGAAAGCAAAGTACAAATTGTCGGTCTCGATTTACGCAGCAGCGACTTCCACGAGCGGCTGAGCGGCAAAATTTGAGCACTACTCACGCGTTAATCCAGATTTATTTGATGAGAAAATGGCAAAACTGTGAATCTGCCGTTACTTTTACAATGTTAAGGCTGCTAGATTAGCTTTAGTTCCAGAGTGAAACGGAGGTGCCAGATAGTTTTGAAACTGATCCTCAAAAGTAAACTGGTGGGTTCGTGGTAGGTTTAATAACCACATTCCCTTGGGGCGTAAGCCATATTTCATCGCTTTAAGAAGCGTAGTATTTACCAGACAACTCGTATCACCTCTCTAAAGGCTGCATTTATGCAGCCTTTTCTATTTGTAACCCTGACTCGCTTTTCCTTCACCTCCCACGAACGCAGTGTGCTGATTGTGTCTCAAGCCGTATGGCGGCAAAATAAGTAAAAAATCGTACGCCAATAATACGTTTGAAGGATATGAGCATGGTTAATGCAGCACCTCGCCTGGAAACTGAACGTCTAATTCTCCGCCATTTTACGCTGGATGATTTTCCGGCGTTAGCTGCCTGTTGGGCGGACCCAGAAATGGTGAGATTTATTGGTGGTGGACAACCGCAAGGCCCGGAAATGACTTGGGGAAGATTGCTGCGTTACATCGGTCATTGGCAGGCGCTGGGTTACGGCTACTGGGCTGTCTTTGAAAAAGAGACTGAGCGTTATATTGGTTCGTTTGGTTTTCAGGACGCACAACGTGAGTTAACTCCCGCGCTTGAACTTCCAGAAGCAGGATGGTCACTGATTCCAGTTGTTCACGGTAAAGGCTATGCCAGCGAAGCGCTAAACGCGATTCTGCAATGGGCTGACCGTGAGTTTACGACACCAGTTTGTTGCATTATTGATGATGACAACCTGCGTTCCATCCATCTGGCTGAGCGATTTGGTTTCCAGTTCCAGCATTTTGTTGAATACCACGGCAAGCAAATCAAAATGTTCATTCGTTCTGCCCGCTAACCATTACTGCCCACTGGTTTATAATTGAGCAATAAATAAACAAAGTGGGGGCGGTATGTATCAGAGAATTGACGGCGAAGAGTGGCGGCATGTGTTTATTGTTGGTGATTTACACGGCTGTCTCTCTGAATTAATTAGCCAGCTTAAACTTCATCATTTTGACTATCATCAGGATTTACTTATCTCGGTGGGTGATCTTATCGATCGCGGTGCAAACAGCCCGGGATGCCTGGCACTGCTCGGTAGTAAGTGGTTCAAAGCAGTAAAGGGCAACCATGAAGCGATGGCTTTAGAGGCGCTTGACGAAGGTGAGGGGATCCTCTGGCAGATGAACGGTGGTGATTGGTATCGGGAATTGCCAGAACAGCGTCAACATAATGTGCAGCTAGCCTTATTACAGTGCCGCGATTTGCCGTTGGTGATTGAACTTCATACACACGACAAGACGCTGGTTATTGCTCATGCAGACTACCCTTCAGCACATTACAGTTGGAATCAGCCCGTCGATGAACATTTACTGGTCTGGAGCAGGGATCGGCTTAATAAGAATTTACAGGGACGAGGCGAGGATATCGACGGAGCTGATGAGTTTTACTTCGGGCACACGCCGCTCAAAGAAGTGAGTCATTTTCATAATCAATATTATATTGATACCGGCGCGGTATTTGGTAATAAGCTGACTATGGTGCAGGTTCAGTAACACTACAACGAGCTGTATTCTTGCGCCGGGCGCCAGAAACTATCAATAAAATCTTCCACTGGGAAACAGCCACCGTAGCGTATCCGCTGCTCATCCATAGCGAACAGGCACTGCTGTTCAGTATTAAAGACATCTACCACAATATCTTCGCAGCCGCCGTCCAGGTAGCAAACAAATAAAACCAACGCAAACATGATTGCCTTTGAGTTGCACCGTTTGGCTTAATTGTAGGGGAAGTCACGAGAAGAGGGTAATCAGTGTCAATTAATTAACCCGTCTGGGCGACGGGTCACTTTGAGTTATGCAAGGCGCATGACCCAGGCATCAGATTTTTGGTCGTAATGTTGACGGTAGAGGACTGAATGTTCGCCATCAAGGACGGCGGGAATGCTTGTTTCATCATCCCAGGCATCAAGTTGCATGCACAGGTCCGGGTCGGATTTACAAGGGATGCTCAACGTGCGGTCCCCTTGCTGCTCGCCATGTAATTCAGCATCATCAATTTCGAAGATGCCTATTCGTACGCTAGTTTTCGTCATCTCGCTCTCCTTGGGTCTGGGTACATGTGGTATGACCAGTAAGGCCTCCCACAGTAGAGCGTAGACAAACGTACAAAAACTGCAAACTACATGGCGACTATTTTTTTAACGCATCAGCCCCTGGCGGCAAACAGTTTTCCGTCGCGAACCAATTCACGCGGATAGCTATTTTTCAGGCGAGATCCAACTTTTCTTGCCAGACCAAGAGGTTGCCCCTGGTATGTCACAACAACCTCATTTAGCGCGGGTGATACATCGGGGTAAATATCGCGACCGTGATACCACTCGTCCGCTTCAAATTCAGTAAGCGCAAATCCTAGCGGTGAATCACCAGGCACCAGGGCTATGACGGCTTCATGCTGCCAGCGGTAACCTTTGTTGTATTGCTCAGCAAGGCGCAAACCAATACGTGAAAAACGAACCTGGCCAAATAGCGGAATAATCTCTTTGGGGAATAGCCAGATTTCTTTATCTCTCAACCAAAGTTGTTGGTCAGCTTGCCAGGCGATTCCAGACTGTTTCGCAGCAGCGGTTACTTCCGCAGCTTGTTTTCCGTGCATTGGTATAAACGGGAATTTCCCCACTTTGTAACCGGGGGCCGGGAGCGCTTCTACGGATGCAGTTTTGCGCAGACGAGCAACAAAGAATCCTTCGCAATCGTAAATTTGCGGGAAAACATGCAGGTAGCCTTCGGCGGTAATAGCTTTATTCGCCTCTGGGAACAGATCGTCAAGCGGGGCGATTTCAACTGCATCAGGCCACTCATCCAGTAACCACTGGCAAATTTTCTGATTCTCTTCACGGTTTAAAGTGCAGGTGGAATAGATCAACGTACCGCCGGGGCGCAGCGCATGAAAAGCACTGGCAATCAGCTCACGCTGCGTATCGGCAATGCTCGCAGTGCTTTCTGGCGTCCAGTTGCGCAGGGCGTCAGGATCTTTACGCACCACACCTTCACCTGAGCACGGGGCGTCCAGCAAAATTGCATCGAAACACTCCGGTAGCGCAGCACCAAACACCCGGCCATCAAAATGCGTCAACGCGACGTTGCTGATACCACAGCGGCTGATGTTAGCGTGTAGCACTTTTACCCTACTAGCGGAATATTCATTGGCAAGGATAGCGCCATGATTGCCCATACGCGCAGCAATTTGCGTGGTTTTGGAACCAGGTGCCGCCGCGACATCCATAATCCGGTCCGGTTGATTGCCGTCAGCAAACAATGCCGTAACGGGTAACATTGAACTGGCTTCCTGAATGTAGAACAGACCACTTAAATGTTCGGCAGTACTACCCAACGGCAGGCTTTCTTCATCATCTCGTTCAATCCAGAACCCTTCTGCGCACCAAGGAATCGGTGTCAGATGCCAGTCATAAGAGGCGACAAGCGCAAGAAAATCGTTGACCGAAATCTTGATGGTATTTACACGCAAGCTGCGACGCAATGGGCGCTGGCAATACTCGATAAAGCTCTCGAGAGTTTGATCTGCCGGGAGTGCATCACGAATAACATCAAGAAAAGCTTGCGGGAGAAAGGCGGTGTGAGAGTGAGCCACTAAGGAAGTCCAGAAAAAAATGAAGGAGCGATGGTAACACAAACGCCCCGGTGAGACACCGAGGATTGAAAATACCCTGATATAATAAATACATTACATTTCAATGCATTGACAGCTTATGCTGTATCGATAAACAGTATTATTATGGTGCATTTAAACGGATTTAATTGTATTTTATTGTTCTCAGTCCCCCACCCAGCACCCCATGAGGACCCCGAGCAATGGCATTTTATACGGTTGAAAAACGCTTGAGAGCTGATGGTACAACGCGATATCGCTGCACCGTTGGTGTTAAGAGTGGTGGCAAATATGTTTTTCGTGAAAACCGAACCTTCCAAAAGCTAGCCTTGGCTAAAGGCTGGGGGACTAAACGTGTTGCTTATATAGAGGAGTTTGGTCTTCCTAACCCTGAGACTTATTCTGGGAAGGCCATATCTCTTTCAGAATTGATAGCAAATTATATAAATCATAAAGATGTTGAATTAGGGCGATCTAAAAAAGAAGTTCTTAATCGACTAGCAAAGAGCGAGCTAGCTACCAATGAACTGAATGTTCTCACATCTCAGCACTACATCGAATTTTGCCACCTCAGAAAGGCTCAGGGATGCTCCCCGAAGACGATATCTGACGATATTTCCTATATTGATTCTGTGCTACAGGCAGCAAAGCCTCTTTTTAATTTAGAAATTGACCACTCTCAAATGTCAGATGCACGGATTTTTCTAAAGCACATGAAGATGGTTGGAACGTCAAACCAACGTAATCGACGGCCATCTAACGATGAGTTTGAGCTTCTATTAAATGGACTTAAACAGAAAGAAAAGTCTGCACATAGTAAGGCACCGTTCGGTGATATTTTTCTTTTATCTACCCTGACATGTACCCGTATAGGTGAGCTTTGTAGAATTCGATGGGATGATATTGATGAGCAGCAGCGCAGTATATTAGTCCGTGACAGAAAGGATCCAAAGAAGAAAGTGGGTAACCATATGACAGTTCCACTGCTAGGTGAGGCTTGGGACATTGTTCAGAGGCAGCCTCGAGTAGATGAACGAATTTTCCCATTTCGTGAGCGCAGTATCACACAAACATATCGGCATGTTCGCGACGATTTATCAATCCGAGATCTGAGGTACCATGATTTGCGACGTGAGGGGGCTAGTAGGCTCTTTGAAGCAGGATTTAGTATAGAGGATGTTGCACAAGTGACAGGGCATCGTTCTCTCAATACATTATGGAAAGTGTACAGAGAAATGTTCCCGAATACCCTTCACGAGAAATTTGATCGTCTTAAGAAAGAAAGCCTAAACCATGTTGCTAACGCTAGTTAGCATGGTCTCATTTGATCAAACAAGTCCTTGGCTTTTTTCCTTTGCTGGTCAATATGATCGGCAAGATCTTGAACATGAAGCATCCTAGGGGCTTTTTGGCTTTCTGAGGCACGAAACGTAGCAATAGGAAGTTCTCCGAGCGCGGCTTTCTTTTCGGCTGTCGCTGGTTTCATGCCAAAATATTTTTCAGAGACATCTGCAATTGGAATAGTGGGCGTTCCGAACTCAGCAAGTAAAAGAAATACGGTATTCATAGATTTTTCTCCATATATCCCGGCTGCACCCGGGCCAGTTGGTTTAAATGTTGGGGTTTGTTGCTGGAACTAACTTCTGCCAGATAGCAGACACGTATTTAGCCTGATGTTTAGCATCGGCCAATGCGTTATGCATTTCACCCTCAAAGGGCATATCGCGTTTAGGGTCAAATCCAACAGCGCGACCAAGATCGACAATTGTCCGGACATCCTGATCGTTCCAGAATTTCCATGGGGTTATGTGTCCAGCGCGTTCGTAAGCACCACGCAGAATGACATTGTCAAAGCTGGCACCATTACCCCAGACTTTCAGGTATTTAGGGTTATCAGCATGACGATTAATGAAATGGCTTAATTCAGAGAGCGCTGACGGGATAGGCATTGCATCATCAGCACAAATGGCTGCTCTCGCTTCTGTACTTTGCTTCATCCACCAGATGATGGTATCTCCATCAGGTTGCGCCCCCTGAGCCATTGCGCTTTCAAGCTGGACCGCAGTGTAAAACTCCTCGCCAATCTTCCCGCTCTGCGGATCAAAGAATACAGCCCCGATGGAGACGATAGGTGCGGTGGGTTTATTACCCATGGTTTTTAAATCAATCATCAAATGGTTCATATATGACCTTATTTTCATTAATTTTAATAAAATAGCTCATTAATAACCTATTGCGCACTATGTGGGTCATTAATGGTCTTTTTTGTATTTTATTTCTCACTGATAGCTCATAAAAGAACTATATCACTTCTATTTTTACTCCGGCGATAATGCCAGCACGCTCAATCGCTTCTTTTAACCAGAGCTTATAAGTAGAAGGGTAGAAGGTTTCATTTTTCCCGTTACCGCCCCAGAAGGCTTTACTGCTTGGGTCTGGTAATGCAAATGAAAGTGTGCGGGCTTCCAGTTCATCTATGTGCCGCGTCATTACGTCTGCACGATGCCTCCCAAGAACCTGGAAACGAAAGCGACCGGAAGTACTTTCTTTCTGAACCCACTCAGTTTTATCGTTCCATTCCTTATGGGCAAAGTTGAACTTATCTCGCTCGCTTTGTGCCTGCTCCAGCGCTGCTATCAGTTCAGCCACATGCAATGGAGTAACCGCGTCAAAGTAAGCCTGCCACTCGGGCGATAACCCTTCCGGCTTAGTTAACGGAGCGCGGCGAACGGCTTCGCGGAATGCTTCTATTCCCTTATCCATTGCTGGCCTCCCGACGCTCATCTTTGAACTCCCCCGGCCAGCGCTGGCGCATGCGATCATAGAGGTCTGCCACCTCTTCTGCTGACAATAAATCAGAGATATCATCCATTCTCACTGGGTTGCCAGATGACAAAATCTCGGTGATTTTTTTAATACGCTGTAAATTCAGCTTATCTCGCTCAAGATCTTCCTGTGTGCGGTACATAAAGCGATAGTTGGATAGGCGCTGGTATTTGCGGTCAAAGTAAATTGTCCTGGTAAATTTAATATATCTCGCCCCCTGACTCGTTACCGTCAACTCTCTATCGGGATGCTGCTTTTCGCCAATCTGCCAGACCGTATCGCCTTTTTTTAATGCATCGATTTCAATCTCCGTCAAGCGACCAACTTGCTTCACTAGGATGCTAATGCTCATTGCCTGCACCCCTTGCTTCGCTTTTAAAGGCTGCATTATCAACAGCAAGGTTAACTACCTGCTGATTCAGTGCATCTCGCTCTTTCGTGAGAGCTTTACGCAGTTCTAAAGATTCAGTTAGGGCAGTAAAAGTCACACTTAGCCTAGTGGCGACTTCGCGCATTAACTTGGCTTCTGCTGGTGGCAGAGTTGGTACCGCAGCATAAGCGGCGGCGACCAGGTCTTTTACTTTCAGATGCTGGTGCATGTGCGAAGCTCCATCAGTTCGTTGAAGCGGGTCATGAACAATCCAAAAGCCTGTCCAGGACGCAGTGGCACAATCTGGATCATGTCGCTGGTAGGGATACCCTCAAGTACAGGCCATTTGGTACCGTCATCAATGTCCAGATCCCGGCGTTCGGTAGCCAGCATTGTCAGGTCGGCATATTTCACGATAGCGGACTGTGTCAGTGGCAATTCGTACTTAAATCGAATAAGGCCGTCTACGAACGTTTCGATCCGTTGGTAGTCTGGAAGCAGGGCTTTAAGTGGCGCGGGAATATCCTGGCAATATGCCTCAGCCGCATCATGCATCAGCGCTTCAAATGCGAACTCAGGCGGTACCAACTGGCTGCACAATACGGAGTGTTGAGCCACGGAATAGAACTCTGGTAAATGACCAGCGAAGCGGCAAATATGCGATAACGCGGTGGCGATATCTTCAATCTCGATATCGTCAACGGTGGCGTTGGTATAATGAAAATGCTTGCCGGATAACGTCTGTATAAAACTCATCGGTATATTTCTCCATATATTCGCAGCTGCATCTGCGGTTGATTTTGGTTGCACGAATCCCTCGCCGGGTGGCGATTAAAAAAGGAATTACGCTTCACTAATTGCCCCAAACTGCAGGGCAATTAAGGCAGAGCAATTACGCTTTGAAGTTACCGATGAATGTTTCCACTGGTTTTTCGTTGAACTTGCCAATCAGCAGGTCACGGAATTCATTAGCGATAGCTTCTTCCTGGGCTTCCAGTTGGACGATACGCAGTACGAAACACGGCTCGCTACTTTTCAGCAGGCTATTACGCATGCTGAAGGCACGTTCACCCAGGCCTTCATACGGGACACATTTGAACTCAAAGGCCACTGGCATAACGTCTTTACTGGTGGCTTCAATGCTTTCCATCAGGGACTTTTTACCGCTGAAATCACCGTCTTCATGGTCAGCCTGAGTTGCCTGCTGGATAGTAATGCGGCGAACAGTTTGCGCGGCCTGGGCGATCGACATTGTCTTACCGTCAGCATCGAACGCAGTCAGGTAGTCACTCCAGTCTTCCAGCCACTCAGCGATTTGCTTCTGGCTCAGGCGGTCACCATCGATAGCCAGCAGTGCGCGGAACGGAGCTGTTTGTTTCAGCTTGATGGTTGAAACGTTATCGGCGTGGCCTGGATTGTCGAGTGTGCCGATATTGAAGACAGAGCGGGCACTCATGTTTTGCGCATCAATAAAGCAGCGTGCCGGTTCTTCAGTACTGGCATAACCAACAGAGTAACGAACAAAGTCATCAATGCTGGTCGTATCCATGGCGCCACGGAAGCGGAAGCGTGCCAGGCCAAAGCGCTCCAGGCTTTCTACGCTTACGTCTTTTGGCAGCATGGCGGTAGGGCAGGCAAGGCCACCAATATCACCAAGATGATAACCAGAAAGGACCAGGTCTTTTACTTGCTGGATAGCGCCGCCGTCTAATTGAGACATACAAAATTCCTTATAAATAAATTGGTAGAAGTAATGGCAGTGAATTAGTCAGTCGCGGTTCACTGAGCCGCTTTAAGCTTTCCGTCAGTAGCGCCGTTGATCCCGAAGAGTTGCCCCTGATCTTCCTGCAAGATGGTGAGCTTGCCGCCACGGTTAACCCACATAGGGGTTTCAGTGGTGTCTTCTTCCGTCGCCTTGCCGCGTGGAGTAGGGGTGGTGTACTGCAATTTGTGCTTGATCTTGACGCGCTTCTCTTCGACAGAGTTGCCCATGCGTTCAATATCAAAAGTCAGAACCACTTTGCCTTTTCCGCCGTTATTCAGCGTGCCGAGTGCAGTGGTATTGAGTGAGGCGGCGATCTTATTCATGAATACGCCAGCATCCAGTTCGCCCAGAAAGTCGGGCACTACAGTCATGCGGTCATTGCTCATCGTTTTACCCTCGTAATGGCAGCTGCAACTGCCAGTTAGAAATCTCCATACACACGATTAGGTTGTGGTGCCGGGTGCCTCCCGGTGCTGTCTGGCGGCAAACCATCCAGCGATGACCTATACCGATAATGACTTGATGTTTTGCCTTTCATCGCGAGCGCTGAGCCGCATTCACCACAACGAAGAGAGCACTGCCGGTGTCCGAATTGAACGGACTTTTTCTCTGCCCATTGCCACTGAATCGTGGTGTCTGGAATTGAACCGGACATTAAACCTTGCTCGTCAATGCTCTCATCGTTGTAAGCCTGTCTTTTATCCACATCAGGCTCGGTGCTATTCTTGGTGCTCTCACACAGCCAAGAAGGAAATTTTTATGCGTGGTACCGTTGTTCACCATGAAAAACGTATCGGTTACATTGTTATCCGTGACCCAATGGGAGAGTTCACTGTTGCAGAGCTTCTCGGTGGATATGACGTTGAAAAAGGTCATGTCATATCTGGCGATCTCCACAGTCTCGGTGGTGAAACTTTCACTAACGAGACTGAGGAAGAGGAGATTGATGTATTTGTTCAGAGCTATGGCATGTCTGAGCAGCAATCAATCCGCCTGATTCAAAACACTCGCTAATCCAACTCCTGAACAAAGCGCAATCCTTTAACGTCCATTCACACTGCTGATAAGAAATTACCTTCCCGGACTCGGCCTGGAGTTCGGGGGCATTATTCATGCCTCTTTGCGCTGCCTGTTCCAGCAGCTTGACCTTGCTGAGTAGCTTTGCTTTAACTTCCTGCATCTTGCTTCCCTCCCGAAACGCTAGGTTTACGAATCATCCCCATCTTCATACGCCAGGGGCCGCTACTTAGTGGGCGTCCTGCCTGTTCACTGCCGTTGAGATGAATGTACCTTTAGTTACCTTGGCGGTCAAGGGTGAAGTGTACCTATTGTTACCTTGATGGGCATAAAAAAAGCCAACAATTGTTTGCTGGCTTTCTTTTGGCTAGGAGTTACAGGGGGTTAGATATTTTGTGTTATTTGAACAACTTTCCCTATTATCCGGCAGTTGCCATCAATTGGAATTGGCTTGAAGGCAGGGTTTAGGGGCATTAAATAAGAATAAGGGCCATCCCATACTAATTTTTTCACAGTTGCTTCTGATGAGCCATCTAGTACTGCAACCACTATCTTTCCGTATAAATTATCTAGCTGCCCATAGTTTGGTTCAACAATAACTATTGAACCTTCTGGTATGGACGGTAAGCCATTGGGATTCGTCATCGACTCTCCACGAACAACCAGCCCAAATACCTCATCACTTACATCAGCCGTCGTTTGAGTCCACGAAATCACATCAGTTAACCTTGAGCAAGCATAGCTTTCTGTCCAGTGGCCCGCCTGGACAGCAGAAATAATCGGAACAGAAACAGGTGCTTTGAAATAGGGTGTGACTCGAATGTCATCTTGTCCCTGATCTCCCTCTCCATAGAGGAGCCACTCTGGCGTAGTGGATAACGCTATGGCTAGTTGATGGAGATTCTCACCGTCTGGTTTGGTTGTTCCTGCTTCCCACTTAGTCACAGAAACACGGCTAACACCTAGCTTCTTTGCCAGTGCTAGTTGAGTTATTTCCAGCTGGACGCGCCGGGATCTAATTCGGTCTTTCATTTCTGTTTTCATGTAACTAATGTTACATCCTTTTGGTGTAACTGTTGTTTGCTATTTAATGTACCTTTTGTTACCTTTGGGCGGTCGAACTAAGGAGAATCAAATGCTAAAGAAAGTCGTTGTAAAGCACTTCGGTGGTATTTCCAAGACCGCGAATGCTTTGAATATTTCCCACCCTGCAGTCTGTCGATGGGGTGAGGTGATACCAGAAAAGCAAGCCTTCGTTATTGAACGGATTACCAAAGGAAAGTTGAAGTACGACGCTTCTCTTTACCTGAAGACTAACGAATCAGCTGCTTGACCGTAACCACAGAAATAAGGAGTGAACAGTGGGTAATGAACCTGAATGGAAAGTAGATAAACAGCCAACCTGGCTGGTGGCCGCAATCAAAAAGACGATTACTGATCTGCCTGGTGGGTACTCAGAAGCTGCTGAGTGGATTGGTGTAACTGAAAACTCGCTATTCAACCGTCTTCGCTCTGAAGGCGATCAGATCTTCCCTTTGGGTTGGGCGATGGTGCTACAGCGTGCTGGTGGTTCACACCAAATTGCTGATGCAGTGGCCCGCAACTCAAATGGTGTCTTTGTTCCATTGGCAGATGTTGATGATGTGGACAACGGGGACATAAATCAGCGTTTGATGGAATCCGTCGAATGGATTGGCAAGCACTCTCAATACATCCGTAAAGCAACAGCGGATGGTGTGATTGATGCTGAGGAACGCGCTCAGATTGAAGAGCACAGCTATCAGGTAATGGCTAAGTGGCAGGAACATTTAACGCTTTTATTTCGAGTTTTTTGTGCGCCAGAAAAGAGTGACGCCCGCGAGTATGCAGCTCCGGGCGCCTTGGCGAAAAACTCTACGTTGTGTATGGAGAAATAATCCGCATGAGCAATTTAACCGAAAATTGTCATTTACCGCAACTAAGGATGCATCCGGTACCGGGTGCTCCATCGTTTCGGTATGTATGCATGGTACGTGGCCAGTGGGTTTCATGTAACCACAGTAGCGCTTACATGATTGTGGGGGTATTCAACCGGAGGGCTGCGCAATGGTTCAGCAAATGAGTAACGCTGCGGCGTCTACAGCGGTGTCTGTATTTTCTTCCGGCCTGGTAACTATGAGCAGTCGAGAAATCTCAGACCTGGTTGAATCACGTCATGCTGATGTTTGCCGAACCATTGAGAGATTGGCGGCAGCTGGGGCAATTCAGGGGTATACGCCAACGCCGTATACCCACCTTCAGAACGGGCGAAACTACAAAGAGTACCTGATTGGCAAACGCGACAGCTACGTAGTTGTCGCACAATTATCTCCACAATTTACCGCTCGTCTTGTGGATAGATGGCAGGAGTTAGAAAACAAAACTGCAGTCCCACAATCTTTACCCGAAGCTCTTCGCCTGGCCGCTGATATGGCAGAGCAGAATGCACAGTTGGCAAACAAGGTTCATCAGGACGCGCCAAAGGTCGCGTTCGTTAACCAATACGTCGAAGCCGGTGGCAATAAAAGTCTGCGTGAAACAGCGAAGATCCTGAATATGCCAGAGAAGGCGATGATTGACACTCTGGTCCGGGACAAGGTGCTGTTCCGTCAGTCTGGCAACCTGCTGCCCCATGCCCTGCGTCAACGCGATGGTTTGTTTACGGTGAAAACTGGTACTTCCGATTTTGGTCACGCATTCACACAGACTCGAGTTACGCCAAAAGGGGTTCAGTGGATAGCAGAACGCTACGCCTCTGAACTGATGGGGGGTTGATAGTGAGTGTTAAATTATCTTCCTATGTCTGGGACGGTTGTGCGTCGTCTGGCATGAAGTTGTCAAGTGTTGCCATTATGGCTCGCCTGGCTGATTTCAGTAACGATGAGGGTGTTTGCTGGCCTTCCATTGAAACCATTGCGCGTCAGATTGGTGCCGGTGCAAGTACGGTCAGAACTGCTGTCGCAAAGCTTGAAGCTGAAGGCTGGTTATCCCGCACAGCTCGTCGCAAGGGCAATCGCAATGCATCCAATGTATACCGTCTTAACGTGGCGAAATTGCAAGCGGCGGCATTTGCTCACCTGTCAAAATCTGACACATCAAAAACTGACGGGTCAAAATCTGTCGCATCAAAATTTGATGGGTCAAAATTGAACGAGGAAAGTGGTTTTGACCCGGCAGAATCTGGCGGGGATCCGTCAGTAAAATCAAAACAAGATCCATCAAAAGTAAAAGACTCTCGTCAGCCTGCTGCGCAGACCGACCGTGAAGTAGAAATTACTGATCAAGCTAAACAAGTTCTTTCTCACCTGAATCTCGTGACAGGCTCCCGTTACCAGGTCAGCAAATCCTCGATGGAAAATATCCGTGCCCGACTGGGGGAAGAATTTTCCCTCGAAGACTTGAATCTGGTTGTCGACTACAGCCAGGCGAAGTGGGGGCACGATATCAAGATGGCTGAATACTTGCGCCCTGTAACGCTGTTCCAGATCTCCAAATTCCCTGGCTACCTTCAGTCTGCAACGAAGTGGCATGCTGCAGGGCGACCTGAAAATGTGAACGGCCAGTGGGTTAAACCGGGGGAAGTGCCAGCAGGCGACACAACCGAACGTGATGCGGCATATCGCCGGTACATGAGCGGAACCATTTCTCAGACCAAACCAAGTGAACTTGAACAGCGTGTTTGTAAAGCAGCCAGCACGGCGAACCTCCGCAAACAGCGCCCAGAATTTGCCATTAGCCGCTGGAACGCTATCTGGAAAGAGCAGGCACAGCGCGGAAACCAGGGGGAAGCAGCATGAGGGCAATTCTTACTCCTGAAATTGCTCCGCGTCTCGGCCTGGCATTGTTCCGGCCAGGCTCAGATGTGATGGTTTTATTCCATCAGGGGCGTGTGCTGATTGAAGGTGTTCCTGAGCATTTGCAGCATTTGCCGTCCGGTATTGTACCGGCGGCAACACAACCGCTATCTGATGATCTGGCGTTGCTGGCCTTCTTTACGAATGAACGTGTGATTCAGGCTGCTGGTGGCCTTTCGACCCTTAACGCATCACTCCTCAGGGAGAATGGTTGTCAGTATCCGCACGGTGATTACCACCACCCCGAAATGGTCATCATGTCTTATCCACCGGGTTCAATTCGCGTTTGCTGGCATTGCGATAACAAGTTGCGAGAGCAGGCGACGGAGCTACTTGCGGATCTGGCGCACCGGAACGTGGTGGAATTCGTCATTGCTTCAGCACTGCGTAATCTTGGTTTTGATGGCACTCATCAACTGACGCTGCCAGAACTCTGCTGGTGGGCGATACGTTATGACCTGGTTGATTGCCTTCCTGAAGGGATGGCTCGTAAAGCATTGCGGAAGCCGGAAGAGCCGTTCCTGTCCGTATATAAAGAAAGTGACATTGTGCCCTCACTTCCGGCCACCAGCATTGTTAAAGAGAAAGTGAAAGCGGTCAGTGCAGTAGTTAGAGCTCACGCACATACGCTCGAAGAGCCGGTTAAACCCGTCCTGAAACTTATCGCTGATCCGGAAAGCCCTGAATCATTCATGCTGCGACCGAAGCGGCATCGCTGGATAAATCCGGTTTATACCCGATGGGTGAAAACTCAACCCTGCGAATGCTGCCGCCGACCAGCAGACGACCCGCACCATATCATCGGGCATGGTATGAGTGGTACAGCCACAAAAGCCCACGACCTCTTCGTGATCCCTCTGTGCAGAGAGTGTCACGACGAATTGCACGCTGACTTAGCAGCATTCGAACTTAAGTATGGAACCCAGCTTGAGCTGGTGTTTCGTTTTCTGGATCGCGTGTTGGCAATTGGCGTAATAGTTAAAGCGTAAGTGTATGGAGATAATTGATGCGTGATATGCAAATGGTCTTAGAGCGTTGGGGGGCCTGGGCGGCAAGTGAAAGCTCTGGCGTAGATTATTCACATATTGCTGCTGGTTTTAAAGGTTTGTTGCCTCAATCAAGTAGCAATAGGTTGTCATGTACTGATGATGACGGGCTCATCATTGAAAGCTGTATGACAAGGCTACAGAAGAAAAAACCATATGAGCATTCTCTCTTGGTTGCATATTATATTTATCGTGTTTCCAAGAGGAGCATGGCAAAGAGTCGGAAAAAAGATGAAAAAAATATAAGAATAGAAATACAAATGGCGGAAGGTTTCATTGACGGGTGTTTATCAATGTTAGACATACGACTTGATATGGAGTAATTGATTTTTAGTACAATAATTGCAAGTGCATTAGTATGCTCTTGCAATTATCATTTTATTTATGATTTCGGTAGCAAGGATGAGAGGTTATCATTAACAGGTATGTCGTAATTTGATAACAATTGATTGAGGTTCAAACCAATAATTTTCCTAACAGCTCCTAATGAATAATTAAGTTCTTTTATATCGGGATTGGTAGAGGTGTTATTCATATAGTATCTACAGGCTGCTATGATAGATTGAATTATTACCGATAAGGGTGAAATTGAGTCAACTTCTGCCCTTATAGCCGATAGGGAAACTCTTAACTCTTTTAAAGAATCGGCAACAAATGTCGGATCTTCTTGAAGGTAATCCATATAAAGGCAGCCTTTATCTTCAAGAATGTGAACTATTCGTTCAGCTATCTTCAGCTCTGTTTTTAATTGCCCACCTTGGATCATTCCAAAAATCATCCTCTTGCCTCCCTCCAGGCAATCCTTGATCAGGGTTTCATGATCTCTTTTCCATTTTCTAAGCTCACTGGCTTCATACCCCAGACCATTATTTTTGTCGATTAAATCAGAGCATGTGGCACATAACCAGATTGCATTATTTATACTTTTTCTCTCTGCTGTTGTTTGAGACATATCATATCTTGGGCCATTAGATGAAGCCGCGCATATGTGAGCTGCTTCTCCTGTTTTTATAGACCGATCGGTGCATGCTTGGTCAGGGCCAATAGTTAATCTGTTACATGTTGGATGGCTACAAACATAGGCAGCTCTTTCGGCAAGTTTTGATACCGTAGCGGTGCTAAAATTGTCTCGCATTTATTAATCCTTGTATTTACCTGTTCCCAGTTTATTGCTTTGGCGATAATAAATTAAAAAGCTATCGCGGTCCGCAAAAACCATAGTATTGTGATAAGAGTGGTCACAAAGACACCGCACTTATCAAACCAAAAACCTCGCCTCGGCGGGGTTTTGTTGTTTCTGGAGGTTGAAAATGGAGTAGCAAAGCGGTGAGACCGCAAATACAGATGCTTGATTAATGTCAGGCCGCGCGACGACGGCGTTAATACGGTCGGGTTCCCACGGCGACGTAGTGAGGGAAAGGGAAGTGAAGGCGCATAGCGCTGTAGCATCACTGAGTTTGGACTGGCGACCCGATTAACGCAGCAAACAGCCTAAAAAATACGATGGTGCGCCGCGACACCTATAGCGGCAATTTAACAGCGCAAAAATGCGCGCTGGCACGCCTATTTTGCCATTCATATCTTGATGTGCGTTTTGTTCAGAGTTACATGTGTGTCATACACAAAAAATGGATAAAGACATGCTAAATCAAAAAGATATGACGGAAACGGCAAGGGCGGTTTTCAATGAACTAAGCGACGAACCTGCAACCGTTGGGGAGATCGCCCAGAACACACATCTGACGCGTGAACGATGCCAGTTAATACTGACGCAGTTAGTCATGGCGGGGTTATCGGAATATCAGGTCGGATGTTACAAGCGCCTCCATTAAGGAGGCTTCTGCTGTGAAATGGGCGGCTGGTGGGTGTTGTAGCACCCGACCAGCCATTCGCTCATGTCTTAAGGTCACAAGCGAACCAAGGCCCACAGCTTTAGCGCTAAAGCACAGTGAGCCTACCAGAGTCATGCTTACTGATCTATGAAAAATACTGTAATTTTAAACAGTGTTGAGTTGTTCAACGCTGATTGTCTTCAAGTTCTTGCTTCCCTTCCTGATAATTCCGTCGATCTCATTGTTACCGACCCGCCTTACTTCAAGGTGAAATCCAATGGCTGGGATAACCAGTGGCGGGGTGATGCTGATTACCTGGCCTGGCTCGATACTTGCCTGGCTGAGTTCTGGCGGGTGATGAAACCAAACGGAAGTATTTACCTGTTCAGTGGCCATCGCCTGGCGGCTGATATTGAGTTGCTGATGCGTCAGCGCTTCAACATTCTGAACCACATCATCTGGGCGAAACCTTCTGGCCGTTGGAACGGTTGCAATAAAGAAAGCCTGCGGGCTTATTTCCCCGCGACTGAGCGCGTGCTGTTCGCAGAACATTATCCGGGGCCGTATAAACCCGACAGTTACGCCGAAGAGTGCGACGACAACAAACGGCACATCATGAGCCCGCTGATTGATTATTTCCGCAATGCCCGGGAAGCTCTGGGTGTGACGTCAAAACAGATTGCAGATGCGACGGGCAAGAAGAACATGGTTTCGCACTGGTTCGGTGCCAGCCAGTGGCAGTTACCGAACGAGGCGGATTATTTAAAGCTGCAGGCGCTGTTCACTGATGTAGCCATCACAAAGCATGTGAACCATGAACTGGATAAGCCACATCACCAGTTGGTGGAAACATGGCAGTCATTAAACCGAACATACTCTGAGCTGCTGAGTGAGTTCAAAGCTCTCAGGCGTCCGTTTGCTGTTTCAGTTTCGGTTCCGTACACCGATGTATGGACCCATAAGCCCGTCCAGTTCTACCCAGGTAAGCACCCATGTGAAAAGCCTGCCGATATGCTGCGGCAGATTATCAACGCCAGCAGCAAACCCGGCGACGTGGTTGCTGATTTCTTTATGGGTTCCGGATCGACAATCAAAGCGGCAATACAGCTTGGACGTCAAGGAATAGGTGTGGAACTGGAAGAGGAGCGATTCAGGCAAACAGTGGAAGAAATCAGAGTACTGGCAGAGTAACCACATTGGCCCGCATTTGCGGGTCTTTTTATTTCCATCACACAGCACCCGCAACTAGCGAGGTGAGAGCATGCACCGAATGGATAAATTGACCACTGGCGCGGCCTATGGCGCCTCAATTGGCAGCATAGCCAATGGCATCCTTAACGCCTACAGCCCTGAACAGTGGAATGCCATTGGTGTACTGGCCGGGATACTGATAGCCATCCTGACTTATCTGACCAACCTTTATTTCAAACTTAAAGAAGATAGGCGCAAGGATAGGAGCCAACATGAATCCAACACTTAGAAATAAGCTGGTGGCCACGATAGCCAGTGGAGCGGGTGCAATCACAATTGCTGGTGTGATGCTTGGTAATGCAGACGGCGTTGAAGGACGTCGATATTACGCATACCAGGATGTTGTTGGTGTCTGGACTGTTTGCGATGGTCATACAGGCAGTGATATCCGTCGTGGGTATCGCTATTCCAACCGGGAATGTGATGCGTTGCTTAAGTCAGACCTGAGCAAGGTTGCTAAGGCCATTGATCCATTAATTCGTATTTCTATACCAGAGCCAACACGCGCCGCTCTTTATTCTTTCACCTATAACGTCGGTGCCGGAGCTTTTGCCAAATCCACTCTACTGAAGAAGCTGAATACAGGCGATATCATTGGCGCTTGTGATGAGCTGAAACGATGGACATTTGCTGGTGGTGTGCAGTGGAAAGGGCTTATCTCCCGCAGAGAGATTGAGTACACAGTATGTACCTGGGGACAGTAATGAAAATCCCTTACCAGCTCCTGATCTCATTGTTCGTCTGTAGCCTAGCTGGTGGCCTGATCTTGAGTGCTAACTACTACCACACCAAATATCAGGATGAGAAACGGCGTGCTGATAAATCAGAGAAAAGCCTCGGCCTGGCGAAGCAGACAATTAGTGATATGCAGACGCGCCAACGTGATGTTGCAGCACTCGATGCGAAATACACCGGAGAACTGGCGAATGCCAAAGCGACTATTGAACAGTTGCAGCGTGATGTTGCTGCTGGCACTAAGCGGCTGCGCCTCGCGGCCACCTGCTCTGGTGTGTCCTCAATCACCAGCACCACCAGCGTGGATGATGTTGCCGGCCCCCGACTTACTGACGCCGCTCAACGGGATTATTTCACCCTCAGAGAGCGAATCGAAACCAGCAGAAAAATGATTGCGGGCATGCAGGCTTACATAATTCAGCAGTGCCTAAAATAGTTAATAGTCCATTTGTATAATAAATAGAGTGATGCAGCCTCTCAAAATGTGACATAATTATTGTAACTTGTTGTGTTAAATTACTGTAACTTATTGTGTTAAATCATTGTTGTGATTGCCGAATGATTTTAAGGTGAAATTATGTCATTAGAAAAGCGTAAAAAATTAATTGACCTGCAAAATGAATCAGAAAAATATTTAAGCTCTAGGCGTAAAGTGATCTCTGAACAGGCAAAAATTGTTAGCGAAAGTATTTTTCCGAAGTGTAAAGCGTTTCTTGAAATGAATGGTCTCACAGTCGTTGAGACACAAGGGACTTTAGAAGCCAGCTATACTGGAAAAGTAATGGTGACTATTGATAGTCATGATAATGAGCAAGGTCCTGCGGGTTTCGATGGTTCATTTAATGTTATGTATAACAATAAAAAACATACTGTCAGATATCGCGTTTGCAGAGGCGCCCGTATCAATGTGCAATCTATGTTTTCTGGCAGTGAAGAAGCAAACTTGGATCAACAATTGGCTGCTGAGGCCACAAAAATTGCTACGTTGAAAGAATTAGGCACTAGCGATTTAGATGGTAGCGTTCAATTTATGCTTGTCGATCCATCTGTACAAAGAGCACCATTTGGTAAGCCAGACCAAAATGTCTTCACTGATTTACATATACTCCTGGCGAAAATCATTAACTAGCATTCGCTTTATGTGAACTTTGATGGTTAGAGTTTTCTTTAAAGCCACTGGCATTTGCTGGTGGCTTTTTTATTGGAGCGGATATGTGCTCATTACCATTTGCGTTTTATGCATTGCCCACCACTTTCCTGATGCTGCTAATGGTTTCAATTGCATTGAACGCCTGCATGCTCTGGGCTCGTTACAAAAATAAATAACAGCCTCGCATTCGCGTGGTTCCCGCGCATCGCACGCGCACCCAAGAGAGTCTTTCAGCAGTGAGCCTGGGTAATACCATTACCTCTCGGGCGGTATTGTCATGCGACAGGCTCACATCTAAAAGGAAATGAATATGAAGAATTTATCGCTAAAAGAGGTCATGCAGAGCTTGGCCGTAATGACCACTGCTGACGGTTTCGAATTGCAGAGCCCAGCGGGAAAGGCGAGTTATGACAAATGGGGCACGCGTCAGAGAGTCGAAGGTATTCCTGAGTATTTTCCGAAAATGTTAGCTGTTGGGGCTCCGAGCGGAGGCAAGTTGAAGAATACCTGCGGCATTGAGGTTAATGCTGGCGAGAACAGTAAACAATATGTTGTAGGTACGGGTATCAGCGTTAATGCATCCGCCACGAAAACCCGATTGTCTGACGATATGCGCAATGCTGTTATTGATGCAGTGCGTGAGAGCGGATTGTTCGCAGAGCTAACGCCTCAAAGCAAAGTGGAGTTTCTGGCTGAGCATTTCACCGTTACCAGTGGTGCTCTGGGGTCGCCACACTACAGCAATGTCATTACTGTGAATATCAATACCCAGCACAATGATGAAGAGTTAAGCGCCGTTATCGCGAAAGCTATTCAGGCCAGCCTGCGTCCAGGCGGCCTCATTCGTAACTCTATTCAAAAGCGCTAGTTCATATCAACCCTTCAATCAGGAAGGTAATCCAATGGCTAAGAACTACTATCAGGATGGCAATACCATGGACTGGCATAACGGTACCGGTAAAGACGTGGTATCAGGTCAGCCGGTAATTGTTGGTGATCTTATTGGTATCGCCCAGCACGACATCCCAGTTGATGCGGACGGTGAACTGATGATGACTGGCGTGTTTGTATTACCCAAGGTTACAGCAGGAACATGGCAGCGTGGCGTACAGCTGTGGTTGACCAAAGACGGCAAGCTTACATCTGAAGAGAAGGACGGCAGTGACCCCAATGCCTTCGCTGGCACCGCGTGGATCACCACCAATCCGAACGACCCCGAAGGTCGCGTGCGCCTTGGCTTCTGACCCGATCAGACCAAAACCACAGCAAATGATAATCATTATCATTGGAAAAGGTACTCCCGGGGACCCGGCCTGCCACGAGGCGGCGGGCACGCGGAAAGCGGCTAGTTTTTGATTTC
>NZ_LXEP01000003.1 GCF_001654835.1 Buttiauxella gaviniae ATCC 51604 | reverse complement strand
GGTAGTCGTTCTCTCGAATAATGATGGCTGTGTTATTGCCCGGAGTGCAGAGGCGAAAGCCATCGGGGTCAAAATGGGTGACCCGTATTTCAAGCAAAAGGATTTGTTCAGGCGATACGGCGTTGTTTGCTTCAGTTCTAACTATGAGCTCTACGCAGACATGTCTGACAGGGTAATGACCACGCTCGAGGAGATGTCCCCGCGATGTGAAATTTACAGTATCGATGAAGCGTTTTGTGACCTGACTGGTGTGCGTAATTGTCGCAACCTGGAGGATTTCGGTAGGGAAATCCGTGAAACCATTTTGCTACGCACGCGTCTCACCGTGGGCGTTGGGGTGGCGCAAACTAAGACTTTAGCCAAGCTCGCTAACCATGCTGCTAAGAAATGGCAGCAGCAGACGGGCGGTGTGGTGGATCTGACGAATTTAGAAAAGCAGCGCAAACTGATGGCGTATTTCCCGGTTGATGAAGTCTGGGGCGTTGGGCGTCGTATTTCCAAAAAGCTTGAGGGCATGGGCATTAAAACCGTCTTGCAGCTGGCTGACACGGATATCCGGTTTATCAGGAAACACTTCAACGTGGTACTCGAGCGCACCGTTCGTGAACTACGCGGTGAGCCCTGCCTCGGCCTGGAAGAGTTTGCCCCAACCAAACAGGAAATCGTCTGCTCACGCTCATTCGGTGACCGGGTGACTGAATACGAACAGATGCGCCAGGCCATCTGTAGTTATGCGGCGCGTGCCGGGGAGAAGCTGCGGGGTGAACATCAGTTCTGTCGTTACATCTCCGTTTTCATCAAAACATCCCCGTTCGCGCTGAATGAGCCATATTACGGCAACCAAGGTGCAGTGAAGTTAATGACGCCAACGCAGGACACCCGAGACATTATAGCTGCGGCGATGCGCTGTCTGGATAAAATCTGGAAGGATGGATATCGATACCAGAAAGCCGGGATCATGCTGGGTGACTTCTTCAGCCAGGGTGTGGCGCAGCTCAATCTGTTTGACGACAACGCGCCGCGGCAGAACAGCGCAGCGCTGATGGAGGTGCTCGACCATCTGAACTATAAGAACGGGAAGGGTGCACTGTATTTTGCAGGGCAGGGTATCCAGCAACAGTGGCAGATGAAGAGGGAGATGCTTTCACCACGCTATACCACGCGCTGGGAAGATTTGCCGGTAGTCAAAGTGAGATAGGTTCAATCAGTTCCTGTCCTTGGTACTTCACATTACCGACCGCTCGCGTTACTGGATGCCAGGTAAATTCATCAGCCGGTACAGCCGCCTCATGAGCCAGTTCACTCGCTTGAGCACCGCTGGTTTCTGGATTTATCCATTCCAGTGCTGCTTCGGGCGTAAATACTAAAGGTCTGCGGTCATGTATATCGACCAGGCCTTTATCAGCAGCAGCCGTAGCAATCAAGAATCCCTCAGCCTCATCCCCCACATCAAACGGCGGCTTGCCAATCGCGGCAAAGAAGAGCGGCTTCCTGTCTTTCCTGTAGATGTAATAAGGCTGTTTTTTGTCTCCTTCTTTTTTCCACTCATACCAACCATCAGCAAACACGATCGCCCGGCCATGATTCCAAAGTGGTTTGAACATCCGGCTGGTGGCCGCTGTTTCGACTCTGGCGTTTATTAGTGGTGGCTTGTCCCACCACCCTGGAGCATACCCCCAGTGAACGGGATCTAAGTGAAGGGTGCCGTCGCGATTATTCAGTAGAAGAACTTTTGTGCCGGGCGCCACGTTGTAACGACCTATAGGTTCTGGGTCATAGGGAATAGTGCTCTCGGCTTCTTCCGCCAGAAACTCGAGATAGTCGTCACGAGATTTAACTTGAGTGAATCGTCCGCACATAGTCGCCCCCCATAGCTTCAACAAAGTATAGTATTGTTGAGGTTATGGGGCATAGGGTCTGTCTTTGCAGGTAGATGGAAAACCAGAGGTCTAAGGGGAAAGAAATTTAATTTATTGGAGGAAGAGATTTATGGGGAGTGTGAAGCGTTGGATTGAACAGATGGAAGCTGATGAGGCTATGCATGAATGGATCAGCGACCATGTCGATATTGGGGTGGAGGAAGGTGATCCTGAATGGGAGGCAATGAAGGAGCAGTTCTTGTCTGGTGAGGTAAATGAAGAACATTTTTGGGATGATGATTATTTTGACGATGAACTTAACCGTCTTACAGCAGATGGTGTTGCCTATTTACAGTTCGAGACACAGTTGAACTTATTGAAAGAAGAGCTGCCAGATGCACCTTCTGATTCGACTATAAAAATGACTTACTCTTATTCAATCACCCTGATGGAAACCTGTTTGGGTGATATGATAAAGAGCCTTCTACTAAGTGATGATTACTATTTAAGTAATGCGATTAACAATGTTGATGAACTAAATAAAATTAAATTGCCTCTGAAGGAAGTTTATCTTAACAATGAAATAGTCCACAAGGTAGTGATAAAAACGTTCTCTGATTATCTCTACCATAACGTTGAGAAAATTGTCCCGATTTACAGTGCTGTACTAGGCGAAAAAACTCCCATTGACCTTAAAGATAAAATTCCTGAAATTGTCAATATTGCAAAAGTTCGACATGACATAGTCCACCGGAATGGTGCCGACAAAGAAGGCAATCCTCGAGATTTAAACAAACAGGTTCTTTTGAAAGCTATGGAAGATATCTATGATTTTGTTAAAAGTGTTTCGGAATCGATTGAAGGAGCTAAGTTAAAGCGAGTGCCGAAGTTATAATTCATATGTCCTTATTTGGTAAGTCGTTAATATTTCGGACTTGATGGCACTTAACTACAATAAAAACCCGGCTCGGTGGCCGGGTGATTTTCAATGTAAGCCTGAGGCGCTTTCTTGCGGGAAATCCATCCCAAACTGTTCTGGTATTGGGGTTATATCCGCTAAAGATTTTGCTGTTATCCCCAAAGACTGGCAACGATTGTAGACACCTTTATCATGAGTCCAAACTTCTTTGACACCTGTTGATTTGGCGATTGAAATAATTTGCCTATCAAACTTCACCTTGGTGGTGGTGTCAGAGTTCATCATTTGTTTAAGTTCTTTCAAGCTAGGCATCTGAGCGCATTCAATTGCCGCGATTTCATCAAAAGATACTATTTCGAAACACGATTGCGATTTAATCAGATTGATATACGCTTGGTGCTGATTTTTATCTATTCCTACCAGAAACTCTGCCAAGACAGGGGTGGGTATAAGCACAGCACCACCCAGGCTATCAACATGTTCGATTAGCGCTTCTGCACGTTTCTGCGGATCAGAAATAATTTCGCCAGTACACGGATCTGTGAGCGAAACTCCATCCTTGGTTCCAGTAAGAGCTTGAACCAAAACGTTGGTATCAAAAATTACTCGCAATTTAGTTTCCTCAATGCCTTCAGGATGGAGTGAGGATCTTCCTCTTCAGCCCATTGGTTTCCTGAAGCGGAACGGATAGTTTTAACCGCTTCTTTTAAGCTGACTTTCTTAATCTTTTCATATGAAGAGATTTTCAATTTTTTCAGCTTCCAGATGTCATCCTTACGTTCCCAATCGCCTTCCCCGTGTACCCTTATATTCTGGAATAGAATTGCACCGAGCTCTGATGCCAAAGCTGGTGTTGCTTCACAAGGGTAGGTTTCTCCATTAGCGCCTTCAATCTTTACAGGTATTGAATCGTCCTTCCCTCCAACGCTGTAGAGGCGACCTTGCAAGGTCGTTTTCTTACGGATATATAAAGGGATTTCTTTGCTAACTGTAGGAAAGAGGACGACGACATCATTATTTGCGTTAAGGATTTTTCCGTTGAAGCCGTCTTCATAAAGCAGATCTACAAGCTTAAGATATGGTCTGCCATTACTCTGAGCTGTAGCCAGAGAGCGGGAAATCACGTCTTTATAGGTAGCTTCGTTATCAACCCATGTATTCAGGCATGCAGATCCTTCGCTAACTTTATCAAAATGCACAGCATCAGCCGATCCGTACAAATCTGACAGAGCAGACAAATACTTCACCAACCGAGCCATTGGCAGCTTGTCAGGGCTTGTCCCATCTAATTTTAGAATGAGGCTATTTGGCTTGCGCATTTTAATAAAATCCACTATTCGGGGTTGCTGACCTAAGTATAGCTTCAATCACTTAACAAATAGCTGATTGCAGAATGGCTAGCAAAAACTTGACAGATGTTAACCCATAAAAATTATGTAGTTAACCTGGAATTATAGTCAGTGTTAATCCTAAGCGTTATTGCCAGCTTCTCTTTCCTTGTCTCACTGCTGCCATGATGGCTTTACCCGAGCTTTCGTATTCAGGTAGCGAAAGAACAACCCATTTCCCGTCCCAGTATCCAAGTAAGCAGCAACGATCGCTCGTAGTACTCTTAATGGCAAAGGTTCGCATATCACCTGAAGGAAAAGGGAGCTTCTCTCCTGGGCGAGGAAAGTAAATCCTTACCCCGCCGATGATCATGTTGTCCATCAGAGTTACTCGCTAACAAGCCAGAACTCGGCTTCTTCAAACATTTCCTCCACCAAACGATTTATCTTTTCTTTCTCTGTCTTCGTACAGTCGCTGTTAACAGCGTTGGCCTGCATCGGCTTAACGCGAACATCAGCAGCAGGGAATATCCCATGCACACGCTTTGTCAGTTCGGCCAGAATGAGGTCTTTGGCACCCGGTAAACCTTCCACATTACGTTTGTCATAAACGAGTTCAACATACATTGCTTATACCCTTTCATTGTTTAACTGTATAAATATACAGTAATGATTCTTTTGATATTGGGCAAGTAGCAGGAGTGAAAATTTTTTATGGGCGAGTTTTTCATGGAGAAAGGTGAGGTGTGACTTTGACCAGACAGGAATATTACGACTTTTTGGGTTATTTTATTGCAAATATCAGCACCCCAATAGCACCCCCTTTACTATTATGTTATTGATATATATAAAATTCGCCCCGGTGAGACACCGGGGCGAAAGTATTAGCGAGGCAGTGCGGTGCCCCATTGACGCCACTCTTTAGGCTCACTTTGCTCTAACAGGAAGTGTTTACCCGTTTCTGCTTTCGGTGCCAGTGGTGTACCAGGCGGCGTGGCGAAGGCGATACCACCGCGGATGAACTGGTTGAAGGTGCCGGTTTTCACTACACCACCCGTCAGACCGAAATCGAGACTATAACCAGAGGCCAGCCAGAATACTGAGCTATCACGCACCAGATGCTGGAAGCGCTTGCTGATACGCAGGCCGACCATCACGCGGTCAGAGAGGTTGCCGAGGGTTAACCCGGTCACCGTACCCACTTCGATGCCGCGGAATAGTACTGGCGTACCGATGTTTAGTGCGCCCGCTTCAGTCACTTCTACAACGATGTTCAGACCGTCTGAATAGCGAGAGTCGGTAATAGAGGCTTCCTGCAATTCAAAGTCACGACGTGCTGCGCCGCGGCCGGGTTCAACGTTGATATAAGGCTGGAGGATAGTATCGAGATTATCCACGCCAGAGGCCGAAATTTTCGGGGTGACAACAGAGAAGCGTGTGCCGCTGCGAGCAAATGTCTCTACAAACTCAGGGTAGAGTACCGCTTTGGCTTCTACTTCACTGCGTGAAGCTGTCAGATTCAGCGACTCAAGCTGGCCGATGTTAATACCCAGATAACGGATTGGCATACCTGCGGAAAGCTTACCTGCATCAAAGGTGTGCAAGGTAATCTGGCTGCCAACGGCACGGGCGGCGGTTTCAGAGGCGTAAAGTATCCGCTTATCACCTTTTTTCAGGCCGACGCTTGCGCCACTTAAGTTGTCAAAACTGATTGCCCCTTTTAAGGCGCGTGAAAGCGGTGAAGCCTGAACCGTCAGGCCGCTACCGTTAAGTTGCACGCGTGCGCCACCTTCAGCCCAGAAGACGCTGTTGGCGGTAAGCAGACTGCGATATTCCGGTTTAACGTTGACGTCGATATCAAAACTATTCGCTCGTGGACGCACGCTGATAATTTCACCGACCTGGAATTTACGATAAAGCACCACTGAGCCGGTCTGAATATCTGGCAGGCTGGCCGCGGTTAACGTTAATGTGGTCGTTGGTAGGTCGCTCAGGCTGTTTTCCACTGCCTTTTCAAGGTTGGCGTAGAGTGGATAGCTATCTTTCATAGCGCCTTTGTTACCTGGAATGACTCTGACACCGCCGTTGACCCATTCGCTGGCGCTGGCGCCCAGGAATTCAACGCCATCGATACCCAGCTTTACATCAATACGGCTGTTGACGACGAATTTGCTGTCGCCCTGAATCAAATGGCGATATTCAGGATCAATAGCTGCGGAGAAGGTGACGCCTTTTGCCGACAATTTGCGCTCAAGAATCTGCCCTACCTGCACGCCATGCAAAATAATCGGCTGGCCTGCATCAATGCCATAACTTTCCGGTGCCGTGAGGTTCAGGGTCAGAACATCAGGTTGCTGCAAGAGAGTTTTATCGCTTGGGAAAACCACAAAATGATTTTGCGGTTCACCTTCACCGGGCACCAATTCAAAAGTACTTCCCGTTAACAGACTGCTGATATTCGGGTTGCTGAGGGAAATCTTTGGGCTGCGCAATTCAATGCGTGTCCCGCTCCGCATCAGATTGACAACGCTTGGGTCCACCGTCATTTGACCGGTTACCGTGCTGCCTGGATTGAGGTTTAGTTTTGTCAGCGTTCCGACTTCAAGCCCTTGATACATCAGCGCGGTTGAACCGGCGTTTAAACCTTGTCCGCTCGGCAAATCAAGATCGATGATTACGCCACGCTGGCTATGCGCCAGATCTTCATACAGGCCAAATTCATCATCAGCTTTGGCTTCGGCTGAGTTTTCAGGTGAGTCAAAGGCGATAGCGCCGTTGACCAACGCCGCCAGGCTTTCTAGCTGAACTTGTGCGCCGGAAAGACTTACGTTGGCTTTTACGCCGGATACGTTCCAGAAACGGCTGCCTTTCTTCACCAGTTGGGTGAAGCGGCGATCAATAAGCACGTCAATAGTGACGCCCTGCTTATTGTTGTTGATGGTGTAGTCATACACTCGGCCTACCGGAATTTTGCGGTAATAAACGAGCGATCCACTGTTAAGCGAACCTAAGTCAGGAGCATGAAGATGAATCATCAACTCGCCGTTATTTAGGCGATATTTCGGTTGGGTATCCAGCGCGGTAAAATGCTCCTGCGGCTTGCCTTTACCTGGCATCATGCCGATATAGTTACCGCCTACCAACGCATCTAGCCCAGAAACCCCAGCCAGCGAAGCTTTCGGTGTCACCAGCCAGAACTGAGTATCTTCACGCAGTGCGTCTTTCATATCGCTTTTGACGCTGACTTTAACTTCAATTTTGCGCAGGTCTTTACTTAGGCTGATGCTTTGCACCGTGCCTACTTCAACACCCTGATAGCGTACAGGTGTGCGCCCGGCAACAATGCCGTCGGCTGAAATAAAATCAATAGTCGCCGTGGTGCCGCGCTCTTCCCAGGTTGTCCAGATGAGCCAACTGGCAATCATCAAGGCGATAATTGGCAGTAACCAGAAGGGCGAAATTCGGCGTTTTGTTTTAATTCGCGCTTCAGTCGGTGAAGCGGGCATTTCCTGACTCATGTGCGTCCCAAAGTAGTCGGCTATCCAGCCATTCGACTGCAAGAATAGTTAAAATAACCGCTGCGCCAAAATAAAACGCAGCCGGTCCCATAGTAAATGCCAGTAATTGATCGCGGTTAACTAGCGACATCGTTAGCGAAATAACAAAGAGATCTAAAATTGACCAGCGGCCAATCCAGGTAATAAAGCGTAGCAGCAAAATTCGCGTTCTAAGTCCTCGCTCGCATTTGAAATGAATGCTTACCAGCAGTGAAATCAGCACGATAACCTTGGTAAATGGCACCAGGATACTGGCAATGAAAACCACTGCGGCGACGGCAACATTACTGCTAGCTAGAGAGATAATGCCGGAAAGAATAGTATCTTCCTGACGCGAACCATTGACGTAAAGAATCGAAATTGGCAGTAGGTTGGCCGGCAGTAGGAAAATTAACGAACCGATTAATGCTGCCCATGATTTTTGTAAGCTGTGGCGACGACGTGCTCTTAATGGCACATGGCAACGAGGGCAACGCCCACGGCTGTCAGGCACTCCTGTGAAATGGCAGCCCAGGCAAACTCGTAACTGGGGACCCCACGCTCGAGGAGGTCGCTGTGGATAAAAGCGAGCCCATAGCTGTTCTACATTTAGGTGAATTAGCGTCAACAGGCTCAGCACCACTAATGCAATAAACGCCACGAGACCTACGCCCGGTTGGATAAATGCAAACTCTCTGACTTTGATGCAGGCCACACCGATAGCGACTAGGTAAATATCTAACATTACCCATTCTTTGAGTTTATCAAGCATGAGTAAGACCGGGCGTAAATTCATCCCAAGAATATTACCAAAGTAGAGGTAAGCAATTGCGGCAACTAATGTTGCTGGCGCACCCACAGCACAGAACAACACCATTGCGGCTGTCAGGGGATCCCCCTGGCTAGTCATCTGCCATATGCCCTGGAACAAGTTGGCATCTATTCGTGTACCCAGTAAATAGATGCGTACCAGAGGCTCGGAAAAAGCGACAGGCATAAGCAGTAGCATGGCAATTGCCATTGCCGCCAGACGAGTAAGTGACCAGTCGCGTCCATGGTAAACTTTGGCATCGCAGCGTGGGCAATACGCGCTCTGCGAGGATTTAACCGACGGTAACGAGAAAAGTGTATCGCATTGGGGGCAACGCTGATAACGTGCCTGCGGTACAGCATGGCTAATGGCGTGTATTTTCATGTGTCATCGTAAACTGGGAATACCGCTGGCGCATGGGGTATCTCAATGGGTTATGAAATATTCGTTAAGCGTATAGTAATTCATTGAATGATACACCTTGTGGCATAAGGCATTTAATGCTTATTTTACTATGCTATGCAGTTGAGTAAGACAACATACTATGGTTAATCAATGAACAAAGAACAATTTTACGCGGACTTGAACCGCGATTTCAGTGCGTTAATGGCAGGTGAAACAAGTTTTTTGGCGACGTTGGCAAATACCAGCGCGTTGCTGTTCGAACGTCTCGACGGTGTTAACTGGGCAGGCTTTTACCTATTAGAAGACGAGACTCTGGTTCTGGGACCTTTCCAGGGCAAGATTGCTTGCGTTCGTATCCCGGTAGGAAAAGGTGTTTGCGGTACTGCGGCTTCCACTAAAAGCATCCAGCGCGTCGAAGATGTGCATGCTTTTGATGGTCACATCGCTTGTGACGCTGCCAGCAACTCCGAAATTGTCCTGCCACTTACGGTAAATGGCGAGCTAATAGGTGTTCTGGACATTGATAGCACGGAGTTTGGGCGCTTCACACCTGAAGACCAACTCGGCTTATCTCAACTGGTGACGCAGCTTTCGCTGACGCTTGCCGACACGGATTTTAAAAAATTCTTCACTCGTTAGCATGATAAACAACGGATAACGTGGCATTTGCTGATAGCGTCATTATAATGTCGCCTGTTCATGCCTGCGGATTGTTGGCAACTCCGTTGTAATCAGGAAATTTCATGGAAAATCAACCTAAGTTGAATAGTAGCAAAGAAGTCATCGCCTTTTTGGCAGAGCGTTTCCCACAGTGCTTTAGCGCTGAAGGTGAAGCCCGCCCCCTGAAGATTGGTATCTTCCAGGATTTGGTCGCGCGCGTTGAAGGGGAGATGAGTCTCAGTAAAACTCAACTTCGCTCCGCGTTACGTCTTTATACTTCAAGCTGGCGTTACCTGTACGGTATCAAAGTCGGCGCAATCCGTGTTGATCTCGACGGTAACCCTTGTGGTGAACTCGATGAGCAGCACGTAGAGCATGCTCGCAAGCAGCTTGAAGAAGCAAAAGCTCGTGTTCAGGCACAGCGTGCAGAGCAGCAAGCGAAAAAACGTGAAGCGGCTATTGCTAACGGCGAAACCGTTACCGATAAACCTCGTCGCGAACGCAAGCCTCGTCCTGCTCCGCGTCGTCCAGAAGCTACAGAACGTAAACCTCGTGTAGAAAAACCGGCGCCGCAAGCTCCGCGTGAAGAAAAACGCACTCCGGTTACAGACATTTCTGCTTTGCAGGTGGGTCAGGCAATCAAAGTCAAAGCGGGTAATAACGCGATGGATGCCACAGTACTGGAAATTACCAAAGATGGCGTCCGTGTACAGCTGACTTCTGGTATGGCAATGATCGTACGCGCAGAACACTTGCAGTTCTGAAACGGAGGCCAGACCCGGGCATGAACAAATTCTTTAAGCGTACGGCTGTCGCTAGTCTGTTGTTTCTTGCAGGTAGCGCACTGGCCGTCGAAAATATCACGCAAGCTTCTCAAATCCCGCAGTTAAAGGAAGAGACACAGCATGCAACGGTGAGTGAGCGTGTAACTTCACGCTTCACTCGCTCGCACTATCGTCAGTTTGACCTGGATGAAAATTTTTCCGCAAAAATTTTCGATCGCTATCTAAACCTCCTCGACTATAGCCACAACGTGCTGCTAGCCAGTGACGTTGAGCAGTTTGTGTCGCGGAAAAAACAGATTGGCGATGAATTGCGCACCGGTAAACTGGACGTATTTTACGATCTCTACAATCTGGCCCAACAACGTCGTTTTGAACGTTATCAATACGCGTTGAAGGTGCTGGAAAAACCTATGAATTTCACGGGTAACGATACCTTTAATGTTGACCGCAGCAAATCGCCGTGGCCTGCAAACGTTACAGAGTTAAATTCCCTGTGGGACAGTAAAGTTAAATTTGACGAACTGAGCCTGAAGCTGACCGGTAAGACCGATCAGGAAATTCGTGAAACGCTGACCAAGCGTTATCAGTTCGCCATTCGCCGTCTGGCTCAATCCAATAGCGAAGATGTTTTCTCTCTTGCGATGACAGCCTTTGCCCACGAAATCGACCCGCATACCAATTACTTATCGCCACGCAACACAGAACAATTCAATACCGAAATGAGTTTATCTCTGGAAGGTATTGGTGCTGTGCTGCAAATGGACGATGACTACACGGTTATCAACTCGATGGTAGCGGGTGGTCCTGCTGCGAAAAGCAAAACGATTACCGTTGGTGACCGTATTGTTGGTGTCGGCCAAACAGGGAAACCTATGGTTGATGTGATTGGCTGGCGTCTTGACGATGTCGTTGCGCTGATCAAAGGGCCTAAAGGTAGCAAGGTTCGTCTGGAAATCTTACCGGCAGGTAAGGGTACTAAAACACGTGTGGTTACCTTAACCCGTGAACGCATTCGTCTTGAAGATCGCGCCGTCAAATTGACGATTAAAACGGTCGGTAAAGATAAAGTGGGTGTGCTGGATATCCCAGGCTTCTACGTTGGTCTGACAGATGATGTCAAAGTCCAGCTTCAGAAGATGGAAAAACAGAACGTGAAAGGCGTGATCATCGATTTACGCTCGAACGGTGGCGGTGCATTGACCGAGGCTGTCTCACTTTCTGGCCTGTTTATCCCAAGTGGCCCAGTTGTTCAGGTACGTGATAACAACGGTAAAGTGCGTGAAGATAGCGATACTGACGGCGTTGTCTACTACAAAGGTCCGCTGGTGGTGATGGTTGACCGCTTTAGTGCTTCGGCTTCTGAAATCTTTGCAGCAGCAATGCAAGATTATGGGCGTGCACTGATTGTGGGTGAGCCTACCTTCGGTAAAGGCACTGTTCAACAGTACCGTTCTTTGAATCGTATCTATGATCAGATGCTGCGTCCGGAGTGGCCTGCGCTTGGTTCTGTGCAATACACCATCCAGAAGTTCTACCGCATTAATGGCGGAAGTACTCAGCGTAAAGGTGTAACGCCAGACATCATGATGCCTACTGGTACTGAAGAGACTGAGACTGGCGAGAAGTTTGAAGATAATGCGCTCCCTTGGGATAGCATCAACGCCGCTACTTACGTTAAGTCAGGCGATCTGACTCAGTTTGAGCCGCAATTGCTTAAACTGCACCAGGATAGAATAGCAGCCGATCCTGAGTTCCAGTACATCATGAAGGATATTGCTCGCTTCAATGCCCTGAAAGATAAGCGCAATATTGTCTCCCTGAATCTTGCTCAGCGCGAGAAAGAGAACCAGGAAGATGATGCTACGCGTCTGGAGCGGATTAATGACCGCTATAAACGAGAAGGAAAAGCACCGTTGAAGAAACTCGACGACCTGCCGAAGGATTATCAGGAACCTGATCCTTATCTCGATGAAACGGTTCATATCGCGCTGGATTTTGCAAAAATGCAGCAAGATAAACCAGCTGAGCAACCCGCTCCTGCTAAGTAACTCCTCCAACGGGCACAAAATTTTGTGCCCGTTTTTTTTACCTCTATCAAGCCGCGTAAATCAACCTCTTCTTAAATGTAAAGTTATGTATTATTAACCACTTGGCAACGATGAATGCTTGAAAATAGCAAGCTTGCCCCTACGATGTGGGGTAACGCAGAATGCGTATTTTTAACCGAGGTAAAAAGAAAATTATGATGCGTATCGGGCTTTTCCTGTTGACCAACCTTGCAGTCATGGTCGTTTTCGGGCTAGTGCTAAGCCTGACGGGGATCCAGTCGAGCAGCGTGCAGGGTCTGATGATCATGGCGGTGTTGTTTGGCTTTGGTGGTTCAATCATCTCATTACTGATGTCCAAATGGATGGCATTGCGTTCAGTGGGCGGGGAAGTGATTGAGCAACCGCGCAATGAAACAGAGCGCTGGCTGATGGAAACAGTGCGCCAACAGTCTCAGCAAGCAGGTATCGCCATGCCGCAGGTGGCTATTTACCATGCGCCAGATATTAATGCGTTTGCCACTGGCGCTCGTCGTAATGCATCGCTTGTTGCTGTTAGCACCGGTCTTCTGCAGAACATGAGCCGTGATGAAGCAGAAGCGGTTATCGCACACGAAATCAGCCATATCGCGAATGGCGACATGGTAACCATGACGCTGATTCAGGGCGTGGTGAACACCTTCGTAATCTTTATTTCTCGTATCATCGCGCAAGTCGCTTCTGGCTTCTTGTCTGGTAATCGGGATGAAGGTGAGAGCAACAACGGCAACCCGTTTGTCTATTTTGCCATTGCGACTGTTCTGGAACTGGTATTTGGTATTCTGGCGAGCATCATCACAATGTGGTTCTCACGTCACCGTGAATTCCATGCTGATGCCGGATCTGCAAAATTGGTCGGTCGTGAAAAAATGATTGCCGCACTGCAGCGCCTGAAAACCAGCTATGAACCGCAAGAAGCTAGCAGCATGATGGCGTTTTGTATCAATGGTAAGGCGAAGTCTATGAGTGAATTGTTCATGACTCACCCACCGTTGGATAAACGTATTGAAGCGCTGCGTAACGGCGAATACCTGAAGTAGTCGTAAAAGGTGGTAAAAAAGCGTGCCATCGCTGGCACGCTTTTTTTATGCCTGCGAAGTCGTAGGTTGGGACATGCGTAAACTGCTGACAATGGCGGCGATGGTTGCAAAACTCCCTGCCAGTAAAAGCGAGGCATGCGTTCCGTGAATCGCGAAAAGGTTGAACATCAAAGCCACCAGGGCTGCACCGCAACTCTGTCCTAATAAACGAGCCGTGCCTAACATGCCACTAGCACCGCCGCTGCGGTTACGCGGCGCTGAAGAAATAATGGTGTGGTTATTAGGTGACTGGAACAAACCGAACCCAGCACCGCACAAAAGCATGCGCCAGATGATATCGATATCGGTAGGGTTGTGTGGTAACAGCGCTAAAGCAAATAAACCGAATGCCATAATAACAAGCCCGAGCCCACCCAGCAGCCCTGCATGTACTCGCCCAATCAAATGACCTGCAACCGGAGCCATTATCATTGTTGCAATTGGCCACGGTGTGAGAAGCAGACCCGTTTCGACTTCGCTGCGTCCTAATGTTGATTGCAGGAAGAAGGGAAGTGAAACCATCGCTAGCATTTGAGCGGCGAAGGAACAAACGGACGTTCCCATAGATAATGAAAATACAGGAATACGCAATAAATCCACGGGTAACAGAGGGAAGGGCAGTTTCAGTTGGCGACGAATAAAGAAGAAGCCAATCACAGCTAATGCAACGAGCTCGGAAATGATCAGCCACCCTGACTGCCCTTGGGCAAAACCACTAATTGCCGAGATCAACAGACCGAACGTCAAGGCATTCATAATCGCGCTGGGGATATCAAAGCGTTGGCCCTGTGATTTTTGTTGATTGGGAGGTAGAAAACGAATTGCTAGCAATAGCGCGAGAATACCAATTGGCACATTAATCAAAAACAGCCATTTCCAAGACGCGACAGAAAGAATAGCGGCGGCAATAGTTGGCCCGGCAGCTGAGGATACGGCGACAATAAACGAGTTAATTCCCATTCCGCGGCCGAGATGTCTTTGCGGGTAGATAAGCCTGATGAGAGCAGTATTGACGCTCATTAATGCGGCACCGCCAAAGCCCTGAAGCACACGAGCAAACGTCAACATGGGCAATGAATTCGACAGCGCACAGAATAGTGATGTCATGCAAAACAGAATCAGCCCGCACTGATATACCCGGCGATAACCAAAAATATCGCCTAAGAATGACATCGACAGTAACGAAATAATTATCGCGATTTGATAGCTGTTCACTATCCAGATGGATTCTGCCGGACTGGCGTTTAGTTCTCGGGCAATAGTTGGAAGTGCTACGTTTGCGATCACGCCATCCAGAACTGCCATTGTGATACCCAACGCAATGGCCAAAATAGCACCATAGCGCTGCGGTATTGGCAGCCCATCAGCAAGGGTTTTATCCATAAGGGAAATTTAACTTCATGGGTGATTTATTCGAAGAGCAATAATAATAGCACTAAATTTAAGGGATATGTCGCAGATTTGTAACGAAATAGAATAGATTCATTGCGATGACATGGTAGTCAACTTATACTAAAAACCAGTTCTGATTTTTATAAAACAAATGCGATCGAGGTGATTTAATGGCTATCGCAGATCTGGATAAACAACCTGATTCTGTCTCTTCTGTCCTGAAAGTTTTTGGCATTTTACAGGCGCTTGGCGAAGAACGCGAAATTGGTATTACTGAATTATCGCAACGCGTAATGATGTCAAAAAGCACCGTCTATCGCTTTTTGCAGACTATGAAATCCCTGGGTTATGTTGCTCAGGAAGGCGAATCTGAAAAATACTCGCTAACCCTAAAGCTGTTTGAGCTGGGTGCGCGTGCATTGCAGAACGTTGATTTGATTCGTAGCGCAGACATTCAAATGCGAGAACTATCGCGTTTGACGAAAGAAACCATCCACTTGGGTGCGTTGGATGAAGACAGTATTGTCTATATCCATAAGATTGACTCTATGTACAACCTGCGCATGTACTCGCGCATCGGTCGTCGTAACCCATTGTACAGCACCGCGATTGGTAAAGTGCTTCTGGCGTGGCGCGATCGCAATGAAGTGCGTGAAATCCTTGCTGATGTGGAATATAACCGCAGCACTGAGCGCACTATCATGAGTACCGACGAATTGTTGGACGTTCTGGATACCGTGCGTGAGCAGGGTTACGGTGAAGATAACCAAGAACAGGAAGAAGGTTTACGCTGCATCGGCGTACCTGTTTTTGACCGATTTGGAGTTGTTATTGCCGGTTTGAGTATTTCATTCCCGACACTTCGTTTTTCTGAAGACAGGCTCCATGAATATGTAGCGATGCTTCATGACGCAGCGCGAACTATTTCTGAACAAATGGGTTATCACGAATATCCATTCTGATGAAAGAGAAAACGCCGCTATTTAGCGGCGTTTTCTTTATATGTTCCTAGTTACCGGTATCGATAACTTCATCACTTTTACGCAATACTGGGCAATCGCTAAGTCCGATAATTCCACTACTGGTATGAACAAATTGTGCGGTGGTGACATTTCGAGCAGTTAGGTATTTGCATTGAAGCCCCATACCTGCAGCATTTTCATGACTTCCAATCAAAACTCCATATCCAGAGAGGAGTAAACCGATCCACAAAAGCGCTATTACAATAATAGTGCGGATCACAATACGCATAGGTGCCTCTTATTATTAAGTAATTAGACTTCTAAGCGTAGCGGATTGCACTGTAGTAGCAATGTGATGATTCTTAAATAATATACGTGAGAGTTATGTGTCGTTTAGGCTGTCTATGTCAGACTTTACAATAAATAGGAAAGAGGTGGAGAGTGTAGTGAGAAAGTACAGATGGCTTATTCTGATTGCGGTTTTTTTCGTCTGCATGCTGCTATGGACCCAAATGGTCAATGTAATGTGCGATCAGGATGTACAATTTTTCAGCGGCATTTGTACAATTAATAAATTTATTCCCTGGTAGTGTGTTTTTATCCACATAGTGCTTACCTTAAGACCCGGCAGGTGTAGAATAGCGCGTTTTGCTGAGGTGGTAATATGAACGAATTAAGTGTTGGCGCGTTGAATATCGTGTCCCTGACAGTTTCCCTGGTGGTACTGGTTATCGGCCTCGTAATGTGGTTCTTTGTTAACCGTGCAAGTAGCCGCACCAGTGAACAGATCGAGCTTCTTGAAGAGTTGCTGGATCAGCAAAAGCGGCAGACTGCTCTGTTACGACGTTTGTGTGAAGCGAACGAGCCTGAAGTAGTCAAGGAAGCACCAGAAGTAGCAAAGGAAGATGACGAAGTGGAAGATGATTTTATTCGTCTGGTCGCTGAGCGCTAATCCTGATTAACCTGTTTGTGTTGCTGTGGAGTGACCATGCGGTGGAAAAATCCTTGGTTTGATCCCCTAAAATTTCATCACCAAATTGACGGTTTTCGTAATCTGGAGTCAAGCTTACGAAAACCGGGTGATGTTGAACGTTGGCGTAAAGAGCGAAAAGCGCAGGGATTGCCCCATCCTCCGAGTAATGGTTATGCCGCCTTCACTGAACGTTGGTGGCAAAAGGCTGAACTCCAGGGCGAAGATGACCGGCTGTGGTGGTTAGGGCATGCAACGGTATTGTTGCGTATCAATGGCCTGTATTTACTTACCGACCCCGTGTTGTCCCAGCGAGCTTCCCCATTATCGTTTGCAGGCCCTAAGCGCAAGACTCCATCCCCAATTCATATCAATGAATTGCATCAACTTGATGCTGTTTTGATTTCACATAATCATTACGATCATCTGGACCGTTCCACCATTCGACAGATTGTCCGTCGTTTCCCCGACACTCATTTCTTTGTCCCGCTGGGCTTAAAGCAGTGGTTTACCCGTCGTGGTATACGCCATGTAACTGAGCTTGACTGGTGGCAGAGCTTTACCCTGCAAGGAATGACTTTTACAGCGGTGCCGGCACAGCACTGGAGCATGCGTTCATTCTGGGATCGTAACCGGAGTTTGTGGTGCGGGTGGATTATCGAAAGTAGTCACTTAAGGATATGGTTTAGCGGTGATACAGGCTATACAGCAGGACTTGCTGATATTGCTTTGTTCAGAGGCTCCCTGGATGCGGCATTGATACCAATAGGTGCTTATTCCCCGCGCTGGTTCATGAGTAGCCATCATATGGATCCGCAGCAGGCGGTTAAGCTTTGGCAGCAGTTGGGCAGGCCTTTTACGGTTCCTATCCATTGGGGGGTATTTGATCTGGCTGATGAATCACTGGACATGCCACCGCAAGAGCTACTAACCGCACTTGATGATGAAGGTGAGGATGGGCGACTCTTTTCGCCGTTGTGTATTGGTCAAAGTTCACACTTATTTAAAATTAAGACTTAAACATTATTAAAAATTTTTAAGACGCTATTACGAGCTATCTTTTGGTTACTTTATTACATCGAAAATATAGCGAAACGTTTTTATTGCCTCATCATGAAGCATGGGTTGATTAAACTTTCATTCTTTTGGTGCAATATAAACAGACAACTGCTCAAGCTTTATTCATTTTTCCATTTTCGCTATTTCTTATACCAGTTATATTGTTTTAGTAGCAATGTGAGATTGTTCATTTTTTGCATAGCTATGCTAAAAAAATCATAAGCATAATCCCGGTGATATCGACTTTTTCACACTTCGCCTGGACGAAAAGATATCTTTGGGCTATGGTAAAAACGTTGTCTGTGGTCGTCATATGAATGCACGGAATCATCATTGTTTACTGTTAATCTATGCACAAATTGTGCATTTCATTTTCATTACAATATGAGTTTCAGAATTTTTGCGACAGATCGATACACGCCGAAAAATGGCTTGCCATTGATTGCGTTGTATGTGATAACACGTTGGGTTAAACGAGGTACAGTTCTGTTTATGTGTGGCATTTTCAGTAAAGAAGTTCTGAGTAAACACGTTGTCGTTGAATACCGCTTCTCTGCCGAGCCTTATATTAGTGCCTCATGCAGTAATGTCTCTGTTTTAGCTAAGTTATGCCTCCGGGCAAAGAAAACAATCTAAGGAATTTTGCAAAATGGCAAAGATTAAAGGTCAAGTTAAGTGGTTCAACGAGTCTAAAGGTTTTGGCTTCATTACTCCTGCTGACGGCAGCAAAGATGTGTTCGTACACTTCTCTGCAATCCAGGGTAACGGCTTCAAAACTCTGGCTGAAGGCCAGAACGTTGAGTTCGAAATCCAGGACGGCCAGAAAGGCCCTGCAGCGGTTAACGTAACTGCTATCTAATTCGTCTGAATTAGACCTGGCGCGAATAACGCCAAATTTTGATGAAAGCCTCGCTCTTGTAGCGGGGCTTTTTCATGTCTGAATGTTGACCATTATTTTTCTATGTGTTTCTGGAAAGCTCTCTCAGTTATGTCTTGTAGCAAAGCAGCGCATCTTGTAGCACTGTTCCTGTCTGGTTAATTTCCCCATTATGTTTAAATTTTCAATCGCTTAGTTGTCGTTAAGGATTGAATGTGAGAAAAACCGCCCCTGGAATCGTGGGTAATTTTATTCAGTGGCGTTTTGCTCTTCTTTGCATCGCTATCTTTATGTGTCTGGTGTTCTTACTGGGGCGTGTTGCCTGGTTGCAAATCATCTCACCCGAAAATCTGGTTAAGCAGGAAGACATGCGTTCATTACGTGAAGAACCCATCGTCGTACCGCGTGGAATGATAGAAGACCGCAATGGCAGACCTTTTGCGGTGAGCGTCCCGGTAAAAGCAATCTGGGCTGACCCGAAAACAGTAATGGAAAAAGGTGGCGTGCAAATTAGTAGCCGCTGGCAGGCTCTGGCAACAACCTTACATATGCCACTTAATGAAATTGCCGCCCGCATTCGCCGTAATCCAGCCGATCGCTTCATTTACCTCGCCCGCCAAATTGATCCGCAACAAGCGCAATACATCGAGAGCCTGAAACTGCCAGGAATTTCATTACGTGATGAATCACGTCGGTTTTATCCCGCAGGCCATGTTGCAGCAAACTTGCTCGGCTTTACCAACATTGATGATCAAGGTATTGAAGGTATTGAGAAAAGCTTCAATCGCCAGTTGACGGGTAAAGCGGGCGAGAGACTGGTTCGTAAAGACAGGCATGGGCACGTCATAGAAAATATCACGGAAACTGCAGCAAACCCTGCTCACAACCTCATGCTAAGCATTGATGAACGACTGCAAACGGTCACGGAAGACGCACTGAGTAATGCTGTCTCCTGGAATAAAGCTGAATCTGCCGCAGCAGTTATTCTTGATGTGAATACTGGCGAAGTATTAGCGATGGCGAGTTGCCCGACGTTTAATCCAAATAATCGTGACGGTGCCACGCTGAACGATTTCCGTAATCGGGCAATTAGCGACACATTTGAGCCAGGTTCAACTGTTAAACCGATGGTAGTTATGACCGCACTTCAGCAGGGGATTGTCCAACCAGATAGCGTGGTGGATACCCATCCTTACACAATCGATGGTCACCGTATACGCGATGTGGGTTACTACCCGCAGCTTACGTTGACCGGAATCCTGCAAAAATCGAGCGACACAGGGGTTTCACGGCTTTCTCTGGCGATGCCAATCCAAAAATTGTTGGATACCTATAAGAACTTCGGTTTTGGGATGCCAACAGGATTGGGGTTGACAGGGGAGAGCAGTGGCCTGTTACCGCACCGTAAGTTCTGGGGAGAGTTGGATCGCGCCACATTTTCCTTTGGTTATGGTTTGATGGTCACACCTCTGCAACTGGCGCATGTTTACGCCACTATCGGTAGCTATGGTATTGCCCGCCCACTTTCTATTACCCGTGTTGATCCGCCAGTAGTTGGGCAAAGGGTGATGTCTGAAACCATTGCCCATCAGGTTGAACATATGATGGAAAGTGTGGCATTGCCTGGCGGCGGTGGGATTAAAGCCGCGGTGCGCGGCTATCGAGTTGCCATTAAAACCGGAACGGCCAAGAAAATTGGCGATGATGGCAAATACATCGACAAATACATTGCCTACACCGCAGGTGTCGCTCCTGCGAGTAATCCGCGCTTTGCGCTGGCGGTGGTAATTAACGACCCGGAAAATGGTGCCTACTACGGCGGTGCAGTTTCGGCACCGGTCTTCAGCCAGATAATGAGCGATGTGCTGCGACTGGAGAATATCGAACCTGATGGTTTGCCACAGGGAGATACCAATTTAACGGTGTTAAATAAGGCTGTTGTCGAGGGTCCTGCAGGTTAGTGGCTTTTCGAAGCGGAGCGTAAGCGGTACACTTGCGCCCTTTACGATTGCCTGGAGTTCTTATGTCTTATCTTTGCCCGCTTTGTCATGCACCGCTTGCTCCCGAGGGGAAGAGCTTTGTTTGCCCGCAAGGCCACCAATTCGATAAGGCAAAAGAGGGATATGTGAATTTGCTGCCAGTTCAGCATAAGCGTTCAAAAGACCCGGGCGATAGCAGCGAAATGATGCAGGCCCGCAGAACATTCCTTGATGCCGGGCATTATCAGCCGCTGCGCGATGCTATCTGCCTTATTTTAGAACAGGCTGCCCCGGTTACTTTGTTGGATATTGGCTGCGGGGAAGGGTATTACACGGCGGGTTTTGCACAAATTGTCGCAAAAAATGAAGGAATGACCTGGGGATTAGATGTTGCAAAAGTAGCGATTCGCTATGGGGCAAAGCGCTATCCGCAGGTGCAGTTCTGTGTGGCATCGAGCCACCGTTTGCCGTTTGATGATAATAGTCTGGATGCCGTGGTGCGCATTTTTGCCCCGTGCAAAGCTGAAGAGTTGGCGCGGGTGGTGAAACCTGGCGGCATCGTCATCACTGCCACGCCTGGCCCACGCCATTTAATGCAGCTGAAAGGTTTAATTTATGACAACGTGGTGCTGCACAGTACCGAGTCTGAATCTTTACCCGGTTTTGTAGCAGAACAGACGCAGAGCATTGGCTGGCCGATGACGTTACAGGGAAATGAAGCGGTTGCACTATTGCAAATGACGCCGTTCGCCTGGCGTGCCCGCCCGGAAGTGTGGCAGGCTTTGACGGCTGAAACGGCATTCACTTGCGAGACAGATTTTGTCATTCGCGTCTGGCGACGCGAATCATCAGTTTAATGTGCTGAAGTGGCTATAAAGAATCTGACAACCAATCCCAATTAGCACCACACCGCCGAGGATCTCGGCGCGCTTACCGAGCAGAGGGCCGATAAACCGGCCCAGCATCATACCTAGCGTGGACATAATCATGGTCGCGCAACCAATAGCCAGAGCGGTTTCAATAATATTGACTTGCAGGAATGCGAGGCCGACACCGACCGCCATGGCATCAAGGCTGGTGGCGATAGCCGTGGTGACTAATAGCCAAAATCCATGACGTTGAAGCTTTGGCGCTTCTTCGTCATCGTTACCGCGCACACCTTCATAAATCATACGAATGCCGAGAAACACCAGCAGGATAAATGCAACCCAATGATTCCATTCCAGCACGACCTTGCTTGCCAGAAGACCCAGGCACCAGCCGATAAGCGGGGTGATGGTTTCGATGACGCCAAAGATAAGCCCGGTTCGTAACGCTTCAGAAAACTTAGGTTTATGGAGAGAGGCACCTTTCCCGATTGATGCAGCAAAAGCATCCATCGACATGCCAAAAGCGAGAATAATAGTAGCGGAGAGATTCATGCAAATGCCTCAGTTGGGAATATCCATATACACGTCAACCATCCCCAACTTAAATGATGGTTACGTGCCTATGGTCTCGCCTACTCAGTATTTGAGTCGTACATGCCACGTTATAAATCTTGCTTAAACAAGTAACGAGTATGTTGACATGTACATTTTCGCAATCGCGAAAATCGGCTACTCCCCAACGACGGGCGCAACCTTAACATATTCTTTAAAGATAAAACAATAATTGAAGCTATTATTCTTAATGCTTAAATGATAACGATTTTCATTAACTTTAATTGATGACCTAATCGTTAAAATAAGAGCACACTAATTGTGCGAAATAGCAGCGGCTATATTTTATAGATTGTACAAAAAATATAAAAATATAGACTTTGCTATGTTTCTAACTTATTGAGTAACAACCATTAACTTATAAATCCTCTCCAGGTCATCAATGTTTTTCACTCGGATGAGCAAGCGGCGTTGTTCTAATTGTAAAACCAGAACACCATCCTCAGATAAATTCATCTCTTTAATTCGGGAATATAAAACCCACGCGTTCGCAAAGAAGAAGCCCTCTGTTTTAAACAGTAATTTAGGTTGTCTAATCCACGAAATATAAATAGCAATGAGTGCCAGCGCAGATAATAACCAGGTGGTGACCGGGGCGCCGCCAGAGGTGACGTTGTTGTAGATGAGGATAGCAACCAACCCGAAGAAAATGGTTCCGTCGATACGGTTGCGGCGCAGAAGGGGAACTTTCAGCAGGGTTTTGCCTTTGAGCTTATCCATGATGAACTCATCGTAAACCGCCCAGGCAAGCAACAGCACAATAAATACCAGCAGAACTACATCCGTCAAAGTCATAACACTACCTTCACTCTAAACAATAAAAAACCGGGGCAAGTGCCCCGGTTCGTATAACAAACTAATTACAGGCCTAGCAGGCCGATAGCATAACCGACAATACCAATAACGAAGAAGCCCATGATGATCCACAGCGCGTTGACTTTCTTACGCAGCAGCCACATACAAGCAAACGTTAACAGCAGTGGCACAAGGCCCGGCATCAACTGATCAAGAATAGTTTGAACGGTGGTCACTTTCACAGCGCCAGTCTGGTCGGTAATCTTCGACACGACTAGCGGTATATTAACGTGTGTCCACTTGTTAACCAGCGCCCCCATGACAAACAGGCCGAGAATTGACGCCCCCTCAGTCAGTTTTTGCAGGAAGCCGCCGCCCATATCCTTAACGATATCGATCCCTTTACGGTAACCGTAAGCGACGCCGTAATAACGAGTCAGCAAACGCACGGCGTTAAACAGGATGAAGAACAACAGTGGGCCAAGCAGGCTACCGCTCATTGCGATACCAGCACCAAGTGCTGCGAATACTGGACGTACGGTACCCCAGAAGATAGGGTCGCCTACACCAGCCAGCGGCCCCATCAAACCAACTTTGATACCGTTAATGGCACCATCGTCAATTTCTGCACCGTTTGCACGCTGTTCTTCCATCGCAAGCGTAACGCCCAATACAGGAGCCGCAACGTATGGATGGGTGTTAAAGAATTCCAGGTGACGCTTAATTGCTTGTTTACGAGCATCGTTATTTTCAGGATACAGGCGTTTAATTGCCGGAATCATGGAGAAGCAGAAGCCCAACGCTTGCATACGTTCGAAGTTCCAGGAACCCTGGAAGAGGTTTGAACGCAGGAACACGCCACGAATATCACCTGGGGTGAGTTTCTTCTCGGTAGTCGTTGTTTTGGTGGTATCAACCATTTCGCTCACCTATTAATCTAATTCGTTATCGAGATCGTTAGCACCGGCAGCAGAGGCTGGAGCACCTGCGGAACGGTTGTATTTCGGGCTCAACTGGATGTACAAAATTGCCATCACAGCACCAATCACACCCAGTGCTACCAGGTTGAAGTTGGTGAAAGCCGCGGTAACGAAGCCCAGATAGAAGAATGGCATCAGGTAGCCTGCGCGCATCATGTTGATGACCATCGCATAACCCACAACAACAATCATGCCACCGGCGATGTTCAGACCGCTGGTTACCACTTCAGGAATGGCATTCAGCATGTTCTGTACTTCGCTTGTACCGACGGAAACTGCGACGATAACGGCAGGAATTGCGATACGCATTGCTTGCAAGAACAGGGAGGAAACGTGAATCCAGGAGAGCGCCGAGAGGTTGCCATTTTCGGCGGCCTTATCTGCTGCGTGCTGGAAGCCCACGGTAATAGTACGAACGATAATGGTCAGTACTTGGCCTGCTGCTGCCAGTGGAATGGCCAGAGCGATACCAGAACCGATGCCTTGATGCCCGGCTATAACCAGTATGGTTGAGATAATTGACGCAAGTGCGGCATCGGGAGCAACTGCCGCACCGATGTTCATCCAACCCAGCGCGATCATTTCAAGCGTACCACCGATAATAATACCGGTTTTCATATCACCGAGTACCAGACCGATTAAGGTACAGGCGACCAACGGACGGTGGAACTGAAATTCATCGAGCACCGACTCCATACCGGCAATACAGGCTACGACAAACACCAGCACAATCTGAAGAGTGGTAATCTCCATTGTACTTCTCCTTAAACGTATGACTTATGTGTGAAAACTGAGCAAAACGTAGAATTAAGCAAATCACATTAGTAATTAGCTTTTCACCTTCGCGATCAGATCCATCATTTTCAATTTTTGATCGGTTGAAACTTTACGGGCTTCGAGCTCAATGCCGCGCTCGTTAAGTTTCTTAAAGGCTTCAATATCTTTTTCATCGACAGAAATCGCGTTGTTAACCTGGGTTTTACCCTGGCGGAACGCCATACCACCGATATTGACTGACTTAATGTCCACTCCACCTTCCACGACGCGTTCAACATCGGTTGGGTTGGTGAACAGCAGCATCACACGGTCGCCTGCATATTTCGGGTTATTCCACACGCGGATCATTTTAGCGACGTCAACGACGTGTGCCGTCACACCAGGAGGAGCAACTTGCGTCAACAGTGTTTTGCGTACGGTATCGGCTGCCACTTCATCACTGACAACAATAATGCGTGTTACGTTGGTTTCTTTGGTCCAGCGGGTTGCGACCTGGCCATGAATTAAACGGTCATCGATACGCGCCAGACCGATATTCATGTAGTCCTTCGGACCCATTGGCTTGAGCGGTGCTGCGGCTTTAGGTGCAGCAACAGGCGCAACAGGTACAGCTTTTTCAACAGGTTTAGCTTTCAGGGCTTTAACCCCTTCACGACCTGTTTCAACAGCGATTGCCACTAACTCATCAAATGAAGGGTTATCATCACGAGCCATCAAGGTCTCAACTAGCATCGGAATATTGACCCCGGCGACGACCTCGTAATGCTCTTTATCGACGACAATACGGCTGGCTGCGTTAAACGGGCTACCACCCCAGGTATCGACGAGAAACAGCACACCTTTGTCGGTGTTCAGGTTTGCCAGTTGAGCGTTGTACTTCTCGATTAGAGTTTCGGCGTTTTCACCGGGAACGAAATCTATCCAGCCAACATTTTCTTGTTCGCCCAATAGCATTTCTGCGGTTTTCAGCAATTGTTCTGCTGCCCAGCCATGCGTGCCTATGACAATAGCAATAGTCACTTGCTACCTCCTGTGTTGGTATAGCCACACCCTTAATAGGTGTTTTGTAGATTATCCGTTTCTTAAGCGAATCGATTCAGATAACGGTATGAGTAAAGATGTGTAACTTAAGACGGATTTATTTTAGTCAGTGAAAAAAATATTTTATGTGATGAAGATCCGTAATTTAGGTTTGCTAACAACTTAATGATTCGCTGGGCAAATAATGAACGAGGTCAATGACAGTAAAATTGCAAAATCAGGTAAATCTTTGCAAAAGGGTATTTTGCTCTGATATTGTTTGCATCTCGTTTAATTACTAAGGAGTAAAGGGCAGTAGCCCACCGTATGGACCGTCACCGACGTCTTTTCAATTTCAGGTCTGAAAACTCAGTCCTTCATATTGGCGTTTCACGCCCCGTTAATACCTCAATTTGCCTCTTTGCGTCCGCCTTGCGCGCGATGCCGATGAGTTATTCCCAAAGCAGGAGCTTGTCATGGAACTCTTAATGGATCCCCAAATATGGGTGGGTTTACTGACGCTGATTGTGCTGGAAATAGTGCTGGGTATTGATAACCTGGTCTTTATTGCCATCCTTGCAGACAAACTTCCACCAAAACAACGAGATAAAGCACGACTTATCGGTTTATCCTTGGCTTTGGTGATGCGACTGGGCTTATTGTCGTTAATTTCATGGATGGTGACGCTAACGCAACCGCTGTTCAGCGTTGGCGAAATGACGTTCTCCGGGCGCGACCTCATTATGTTATTTGGTGGCCTGTTCTTGCTGTTTAAGGCAACGACGGAACTACATGAGCGGCTGGAAAACCGCCAGCATGATGATGGGCATGGCAAAGGTTACGCCAGTTTCTGGGTTGTGGTTTTACAGATTGTTATATTGGATGCGGTGTTTTCACTGGATGCGGTTATTACCGCGGTGGGCATGGTAAATCACCTGCCAGTGATGATGGCGGCGGTAGTTATCGCGATGGGTGTGATGTTGTTGGCGTCCAAACCGTTGACGAATTTTGTTAACCAACATCCTACGGTCGTCGTGCTGTGCCTGAGCTTCTTGTTAATGATTGGTCTGAGCCTGGTCGCAGAAGGCTTTGGTTTCCATATTCCGAAAGGTTACCTGTATGCGGCAATTGGTTTCTCGATAATCATCGAATTTTTCAACCAGATTGCGCGCCGTAACTTTATTCGCCATCAGTCGAATGTGCCGTTACGTGCCCGTACGGCTGATGCGATTTTGCGTTTGATGAATGGTAAACGCCAACAGCGTTCGTCTAACGAAGACAACAAAACCATCACGCCAATTGAAGCAGAATCTTTTGCTGAAGAAGAGCGTTACATGATTAATGGTGTGCTGACACTGGCATCTCGTTCGCTACGCAGCATTATGACGCCGCGTGGTGAAATATCATGGGTTGATGCCGATAAAACCACTGCTGAAATTCGTGAGCAGCTGCTGGAATCTCCGCATAGCTTGTTCCCGGTTTGTCATGGTGAGCTTGATGAAATCATCGGTATTGTGCGTGCCAAAGAGTTACTGGTAGCACTGGAAAATGGTGGTGATGTGGTTTCTATTGCTGCACGTTCACCTGCAATTGTGGTTCCGGAAACACTGGACCCGATTAACTTGCTGGGTGTGCTTCGTCGTGCTCGCGGTAGTTTCGTTATCGTGAATAACGAGTTTGGCGTGGTTCAAGGCCTGGTAACGCCGCTGGATGTTCTGGAAGCTATCGCCGGTGAATTCCCTGATGCCGACGAAACACCCGAAATCGTGCGTGATGGCGATGGTTGGTTAGTTAAAGGTTCAACCGACCTGCATGCGATTCAGCAGCATCTTGATATCAACAATCTGGTGAACGATGAGGAAGATATTGCCTCTATCGCCGGTTTGGTTATCGCGGTGAATGGCCAAATCCCTAAAGTGGGCGATGTTATTGAACTGGCTCCGTTACGCATCCAGATTGTGAAGGCCAACGATTACCGTGTGGACTTGGTTCGTGTGGTAAAAGAACGCTCTGAACATGAAGACGAGGAAGAGTAAATTAGCGTAGCGGGATAATGGGAATAACGTGACCATTCCTGCGTGGGGGCGGCGTGCTGCTCCCTAGCCAGCGTGGAAACTCCTTCAAAGGCATTGGCCGCGCATACAAAAATCCTTGTAGTACATTTACGCCGTGGTTACGCAGGTACTCTGCTTGCTGCGGCGTTTCAACACCTTCCGCAACTAAACCAATATCTAGCCGCTGCGCCAGCGCAATAATAATATCAGTCACTGTCGAATTGACCGCGTCGGTCCCAATCGCTGCAGTAAACGACTTATCGATTTTCAGCACGTCAGGATTTAATGTTTCTAGATAAGCCAGTGAACTTTGGCCTGTACCGAAATCGTCAATGGCTAAATCGACCCCCATGCGATGTAAATCGCGTATCACCCGAAGATCGACATCTGGTAAGGCATCACGCTCCGTAAGTTCAAGGGTAAGTTTCTGGATGGGGTGGACTGGAAACCAGTAGTGGCGTAAATCTTCGATAACTTCCCCATTATGGAAATGGCTAGCTGCGATATTGATCCCAATATTGAAATCAGGGGATTTCGGAAAGATATCAAGATTACGTACTGTTTCCGAAAGCACAAAACGTGTTAATGGCGCTATCAAATTTTGCTGTTCGGCAAGTGGGATAAATACATCAGGTGAAATCCAACCCTGGCGGGGATTATTCCACCGCAAAAGTAACTCCACGCCAACACATTGAAGATTACGTGAGCTGACCAGAGGCTGACAAAAAACTTCGAACTCATGTAATGCAAGCCCAAGATTAATTTCCCAGGAAAAACTCATTCGGTTCGCGGTGGCAAGCCACGTTATATAGCCAATCAACATGCTGAGAATTAGTGCCAGCGGCAGTTGCGTTGGCATATTTTGTAATGCCAGCTGACTGGAGGATGGGCCAATAATGGTAACGGAAAAAGGAAATATATCGGATTCCAGTTCATGGCTGACTTGCCCGTCGTCAACAGTAATTCGGGGTAGTAACCCTTTCCCATATTCATAATGCGAATCGGCGACATTTAACATCGCACGGGAGACCCAGGGGCGTCTGGGTTCAAGCATAAATCCCGATAGCAACTCAATATTAATAATTTGCATGACACCGTCATGCCGACTATTGCGCAGAGGATGCCAGGATAGAAGAATCGGCGTGCCTTTAAGTAGCGTATGGTCTATCGAGAGGAATAAGAGTGGCAATGATGATGGCAACCGGGGCTGCACCAGATCAATGGGTATTGAACGCGGGCCAAAAATACTTGAGCAATAAAAGATATCATCCTTAATTAGGCCAATATCACGTACTGTTTGCATACGAGCCACTAATTCCCGCATTCTCAGTTGCGCGGCTTCACATGATAACCCCATTAACTGCATCGCATCTTTACTTGCTAAATCAAGCGGTATCAGGACGTTTTCAAGTGAACTGACAGCCCGTTGGTTAAATGCCTGCATACGTTGTTCATTCGAATCACGATCGGCAATATAGCGCGCACTGAGTGTCAGCAGCAGGACTAATACGGCTAACGCAACGCAGACAGTCAAACGTCTGCGGCGATAATCTCTTAATATGCGTTGTGCCGTTTGCATCCGCGACCACCTTGTTTAGAACCGCGACCGAAATCGGCACACAGAACATTCCAAGTGTAGTGGGGGATTGGATATCCGAAGGCAAAATCATACTTTTAGATGAAAGCTAATGGAGTATTACGTGCAAGCGTCGCAGACACGACGCTTGCTATTCTAGTGAATATTTAAACAAACATTTGGCTTATCAAACTCAGGTGCGTTTTAACCCCCACTTTCATTGCATCTTCATCCAGCAGGAAGTGAGGATTATGAACATTCCAAACGGCACCTTTGTCGGGATTTCTACAGCCGACGAAAATAAAGCATCCCGGAACATGTTGCTGATACGAAGAGAAATCTTCGCTACCAAATAAAGGTGTTGTTACCGTGTGCAACGTTTGAGGAGGGAAATTTTCTTCGATAACTTTGCGCGCAATCTCGCAGGCAGAAGCATGATTATTCCCGACGGCATAACCCGCTTGCCACTGAATATCAAAACTTGCTCCGTGAGCGGCAACAATCCCAGAAATCACTTGTTGCATGAGTTGAGGAACCTGTTCACGCACTTTTTGGTTGTGTGTACGCAACGTACCCGCAAGATGGGCTCTATTCGGGATGACATTGTAGCTTTCACCCGACTGGAAGGTTGCGATGGTTAATACTGGCGCGTGCAGAGGGTCGAGTTTGCGGGCAACAATTTGCTGCAATGCGCTGACAATTTCTGCACCGATAACAATTGGGTCAATACACAAGTGCGGCATTGAGCCATGACCGCCTTTCCCGGTTATCACAATATCGAAGTTATCGCTTGATGCGCTGAATACGCCTTCTTTCAATGACAAGGTTTGCGTGGGCTTATCTGGCATCACATGCAGGCCAAAGATGTATTCGACATCTTGCAACACACCCAAATTTACCAGCTCTTGAGCGCCACCCGGTGGCACTTCTTCCGCATGTTGGAAAATAAAACGTACCGAGCCTTTAAGCTTGTCCTGAAAATGACACAGCACTTTTGCCGCACCCATTAACATCGCCGCATGGGCGTCATGCCCGCAGGCATGCATCACACCAGGTTTACATGAGGAGAAAGCTTCGCCGCTCTCTTCCTGAATCGGTAGGGCGTCAATATCCGCACGTAGCGCCCATACTGGGCCGGGGAGTTTTCCCTTTAATTCGGCCACAACGCTATTTGGTGTAAGACGACGCAACTCAAGCGGCCCAAAGCTTGCTAACTCTGCGGCGATATAATCAGCCGTGGCTTGTTCCTGAAAAGAGAGGTCCGGGTTGGCATGAATATGTTGGCGCCAGCGAGACACGTCATGGGCCACTTCGTCAGTCAGAATATCGATATTGAAGGTCATAATGTCTCCGTTAATCAGTAATAGGTTTTAAAGCAGATTTCTTCGTCAACAGCGGTATGACGGCAAGTGCTGCACAGACCATAGCTAACGCGAGGAAAATGAAAGTGGTGTAGTAGTCCTGGCTAACGCCAATTAAATACCCCATCACAATAGGTGAAACAAAACCGCCCAATGTGCCACCAGTGTTGATAAGCCCCATCGCGGCACCCATGGTTTCGACAGGGAGACGTTTCATCGGCAGAGTGAAGACGGTGACAAAACTACCCATCAAAAACACCTGTCCCAGGAACAGAAAGACGCTGGCGGCGACAGGCGAACCCGTGTGATAAATCGCAAAAATACACAGCGAGCTAATGAGTGAGCAAATGACAATCACCCCAGGCTCACTCCCCTGGAAATATTTGCCGACCAGCCAGCCGGTTCCCAGAGAGGAAATCCAGATCCCCAGCCCACCCGCTGCAATTACCAACCCGGAGATTTCAAGCGGCATATGACGTTGCTGCACCAGGAATTTAGGCAGCCAGGCCATCAGCCCGTAGCTTGGAATGTTGATGCAGAAAATCGCAACAAACAGCAGAATTACCGTCGGGCTTTTCAGTAACGTGCGATAACTGACGGACGATGCTGATTTCGGTGCAGCGGCAGGTTTTTGCACCAGCATAAAAATAACAATCGCGACCGCACATGCCATCAAACCGAGCCCGGCAAACGAGCCACGCCAGCCAATATGCGTTAATGCACTGACTGCCACCATTGGACCAATGGTCATTGCAAGGCCAGCGGATGAGAGCAGGATTGATTGGGCGAATGTCCGTTTTTCAACGCTAAAATTACTGACCACCGCTTTGGCGCAGGAGCATGGATATCCAGAATGTCCGATTCCCGCCAGGAAGCGGAAGACTATCAACATACCAAAGCTTAACCCCAGAACACCGAAACAAAGCGCAAATCCACCAAGCAGGCAGAGTGAAGCAACCAGCATGCTACGAAAACCAATGCGGTCATTTAGCCAGCCTGCGGGTATCTGAAACAGTGAGTAAGAGAGGAAGAAAATGCCGGTGATATACCCCAGTTGCTGTGTGGAGACTCCAAACTCTTTTTCGATAGGCAATAATGCGAAGTCCATCACCGTTTTATCTATATAGACAATGACATAGCCCAGAAATAACAGGAAAATCATCAAGGAGTGATTTTTTTTCATCGTGCGGACCCTTATGCGGAATTCCGTTCCAGGAGCGAATCGCCCCGTTGGTTGCAGCGTTCATATGGATAACTCTGATAGCTATATAAGCAGTGCGGGTATTCTCGCAAAAGATGCAATTTTGTTTAGGGTGATGCTTTTTCTTGATAGGGGTACGCATGAAGTATTTGCCGAAAATGCAGCAGTTACATGTCTTCAGACAAGTGGTGCGCAGCCGCAGCATTCGTGGAGCTGCGCGAGTAATGGGGCAATCTCAGCCAGCGGTGAGCAGGACATTACGAGAGCTGGAGCAAATTTTATCAGCGCAACTATTTCTACGTGGAAACGAAGGTATCACCTTAACCGAGGCAGGAGAGGCATTTTCCCGTCGGGCTGAGTGGATTCTGGAGGAACTACAGCGTGCGGCCGAGGAAGTGGAACAAATTAACCACTTTTCCCAAGGCAAACTGACCATTGGCTTTTCATCATTGATTGCGTTAAGTGTTTTTCCGGCCGTAGCCGACAGTTTTAAATCACGCTTGCCGCAAGCAAGTTTGCATATCAAAGAAGGGCAACTGACAACACTGCTGCCGCTATTGCAGCAAGGAGAGCTCGATCTGGCTATTGGGACAATCAATCCTGCCAAAGTGCCAGAAGATGTCATTGTTGAGCCGCTGTTTAGCGCACCATTCTGCGTGATTGCCCGGCGTGAGCATCCCTTAGCACAGGCGACATCACTTGCCCAATTACGTAGGGCGAAATGGTTATTACCGGAAGCAAATATCGGTTATTACCAACAGCTGCAAGATGAACTCAATGAGTTTTATGGCCAGATGCATGAAGCACCGATTCGAACAGATTCAGTGATTTGTGGGCTTAATATGGTGCTGCATTCGGATTATTTGACGATAGTCGCCCGAGCGATGAGCACACCATTATTCTTACAAGACCGGCTGACCGTATTACCTATAACGACGCTGCCGTCGGCACAGTATTGCGTTATTTGGTCACAGAAGTCGGACTTGACAGCAACTGCGCGGCAATTTTTATTAGCGCTGCGTCAGCAGTGTCAAAATTATCCGTGGTAGGTTTGGCAGAGTAGGTTGGCCCTCTTTGCAGAGGGCCAGAAGGGATTAGTCACACTGTACTTTGATTGCCAGGCCGCCACGTGAAGTTTCACGGTATTTGGCGTTCATGTCTTTGCCTGTCTCGTACATGGTTTCGATAACCTTATCGAGAGACACTCGCGGTTCACTGGTACGGCGCATCGCCATACGAGTGGCGTTGATAGCCTTCACGGAAGCGATGGCATTACGTTCGATACACGGCACCTGAACCTGGCCTGCAACCGGGTCACAGGTTAAACCCAGGTTATGTTCCATACCAATTTCCGCGGCAACACAAACTTGCTCTGGGCTTGCGCCTAAAATTTCAGCAAGACCTGCGGCAGCCATAGAACAGGCCACGCCTACTTCACCCTGACAGCCGACTTCTGCACCAGATATAGACGCATTCATCTTGTAGAGCGCACCAATTGCACCTGATGCGAGGAAGTAGCGGATATATGTATCCGGACTGACTGACTCGATAAAGTGGTCATAGTAAGCAAGAACAGCAGGAACGATACCGCAGGCACCGTTAGTAGGTGCAGTTACCACGCGCCCACCAGCAGCGTTTTCTTCGTTAACCGCCAGCGCAAACATATTCACCCAATCGACCACGATCATTGGGTCGTTTGACAGTTTATCGCTGGAAACCAACATACGGCGCAATGCCGATGCACGGCGCGGCACACGCAATGGGCCAGGTAGAACACCTTCGGTATTCACGCCACGGTCAATACACGCACGCATGGTTTGCCACACGTTGGCAAAATACTCTTCGATTTCTTTGCGGCTATGCAAAGCCAGTTCGTTTTGCATAATCACGCCAGACAGTGACATGCCCGTTTCTTTGCAGTGCTTAAGCATCTCTTCGGCAGAGTTGAACGAGTAAGGCACGACGATCTCGTCGACCGCTTCTTTGCCGAAATGCTCTTCATCAACGATAAAACCGCCGCCGATGGAATAATAGGTTTTGGTGTAGATCTCTTGCTCGCCGCTGAACGCATGAATGGTCATGCCGTTCTCATGTAGCGACAAATTATCGTTACGGAAACACATGCCGGAGTCTTTCGGGAAATCGACTTCATGGCGACCCTGAGCCAACCACAAACGGCTGCGGGTTTCTACATCACGAATAAACGCCGGGATAGAATCAATATCAACTGTCGCGGGTTCGTTCCCTGCAAGACCCATAATGATAGCGATGTCGGTATGGTGCCCTTTACCTGTCAGCGACAGGGAACCGTAAACATCGACAGCGATACGCGTCGTAGTTTCCAGTAATCCTTTTTCGACCAGATCATCGACAAACAACTTACCGGCCTTCATTGGACCGACGGTATGGGAACTGGATGGCCCAATGCCGACTTTGAACATGTCGAATATGCTAATCACACAAAACTCCTTCCAAGGCACCAGATAAATAAAATTTGCTGCTGCAAAATCGCAGTCAGCTAGTTTAAAAATTTATTGCTCACTGTAGTAAACTATTCACATGAATTAAACTAATGGTTAACTATAACTTGACTAATCCGGCCTGAAAAGGCGGTTGTCGGGGGATAAGTCCAGAGTCATTCACCATTTCTTTTACCCATGATGCAAATAAGGGAATAAACCCTCAGCAAGACACTCTGCTAAATATAGCCGTTTTTACAGGATTAAAGAGTGATCAGGGTTCCACACTTATCTGCAAGGCTAATTCACGGATGATTCCGGCCGTCATGCCCCAGACAAAATAGTGCTGATACCAGGAAAGCCAAACTCTGTGGGCGTTGCCACGACGGTGAATATCCAGCGGATGGTAACGGCCAAGTGTAAGGGCCTCCATCAATGGCATTTCAAATACAGCCGCGACTTCATCCTCGCTGGCATGGTAGGGCAAGTTGGGCGGAATAATGCCTACAACCGGCGTGACCTGAAATCCTGTAACGCTATCAACCGGTGGCAAAGTACCAATCACTTCGACACTGTCAGGAGAAATGGCGACTTCTTCCCAGGCTTCGCGCAGTGCGGCCGCAATTAACGACTCATCCGTGTCATCAACCGCCCCACCGGGGAAGGCCACTTGTCCAGCATGTTTGCGCATCATGGCTGAACGCTGTGTCAGCAGCAATCCGGGTTGCGGGCGGCGGACGATAGGGATCAATACGGCGGCCTGGCGTTTATTACCACTCAAACGCGTTGCTGGCGGTTGTAGCAGTTGAAAACGCGATAAAAAATCGTTCATGGTCAAGGAGGAACCAGACATTCATCAACTCTCTAATTGCGGCAGAATACGATTAACTTTATCAAAGGTTTCCTGATATTCCGCAGATTCAACACTATCGGCAACTATGCCACCACCTGCAGAGCAGTACAGTTTGCCACCCTCGGCGGTGAGTGTCCTGATGGTAATACTGGTGTCCATATTGCCGCAGAAGCTCAGATAACCAATGCTGCCACACCACGCATTGCGCCGTTGCGGCTCCAGTTCTTCGATGATTTCCATAGCGCGTACTTTTGGTGCTCCGGTAATAGAACCACCCGGGAAACATGCACGCAGCAAATCTGTTGCCTGTAGATGTTGTGGCAACTGTGCGGTGATCGTACTGACGAGGTGATGAACTGCCGGGAAGGGCTCGACTACAAACAGTTCCGGCACTTTTACGCTGCCTGGCACGGCAACCCTGCCAATGTCATTACGCAGCAGATCGACAATCATCAAATTTTCGGCCCGATCCTTTGGCGAGTTGGCGAGTTTTTCAGCTTGCTGCGCATCGGCAATCGGATCGGCAAGGCGCGGCAAAGTCCCCTTAATCGGGCGTGTTTGGATATTCTTGCCTTCGAGCAAAATAAAACGCTCAGGAGACAGGCTAAGAATTACGCTTTCAGGTAGACGAATAAAGGCGCTAAATGGTGCTCGATTAGCGGCATTCAGTTGCTCGAATGCTTGCCACTCATCACCTTCGTAACAGGCGTTAAAGCGCTGCGCGAGATTGACCTGGTAACAATCGCCGCTTTTGAGATATTCCTGTACCTGCCGGAATTTAAGTCCATACTGCTCGCGTGTCATACTGGAGCGCCACGCGCTTGTCAGGCGGAATGGCTCAACAACCGGAACTTTTTGCGCTTCCAGCCAGTTAAGTCGTGCAGAACATTCACCCCAGCAAATAAGCGTGAGCTTTTTTAGTTTATGGTCGGCAATCAAAGCCCAGTCATAAATGCCAATTGCCATGTCCGCAGTGTTGAGATCGGCCTGTGCAATTTCTGGTACTTTTTCGAAATGACGACCCAGATCATAACCAAATAACCCCAACGCACCGCCTAAGAAAGGTAATTCCGGGTGAGTTGCTGATTGGTAGCCAAAACTATCCAGCGTTTGCTGCAACAGTTGTAGTGGGTCGCTATGATGGGTCGAGCTGACTCCTTCCACGCAGATTGTCGTTTGAGCGCCACGGGTTACTAAGGTTGCACGCGGCTCGGCCACCAGAATATCAAAGCGATTATGGGGATGTTCAGCAAAACCGGAATGCAGCAGCATTGCCCATGGTTGCAGTGCAATAGCTTTGAAAGTGTGTTGAACGGCATTCGGATGCCATGGCAAAGTGCGAAAAGTTAGAGTTTGCAACGTCATAAACCACAACTAAAAAAGAGACAGATCATCCTGCTTACCTGGAAACCCTCTGGAATCAATGAAAGCAGCGTGAAATAATTAACCCAGGCAATGTAACAGGAGTCGAAAATGATTTCAGGATTACCCTCATTATCCCACGAGCAACAGCAAAAAGCCGTTGAGCGAATTCAGGAACTGATGGCTAACGGCATGAGTAGTGGCGAAGCTATTACTTTAGTGGCCGCAGAGATTCGTGCCAATCACACCGGTGAAATGGTCGCAGTCCGTTTTGAGGATGATGATGTCGGCGACGCAGAAAACGACGAAGACACCGCTAACGATGATGACGAAGAAGAACACTACGTCGATCATTACGAAGAAAACGACGACGATAAGTAACGCGGGCCGCAGCCCGCGTAGTTTCAGACTGCTGCGATAATCTTAATTTCTACTTTGTAACGCGGATTCATCAATTTTGCCTGCACGGTACAACGTACCGGCGCATGGCCCGCGACTACCCACTCATCCCAGGCCTTATTCATCGCGGCAAAGTCAGTACTTTCTGGCAGGAAGATCGTGGCGTCGAGGATCTTACTCTTATCGCTACCTTGTTCGAGCAGCATTGCGTCAATCTGCGCAAGGGTGTTTGCGGTTTGTTCGTAAGCATCCGCATCCAGATTTTCCGGCACACCGGTGTAGTACAAGGTGTTGTTATGAATCACCGCATCTGACCAACGTGCTTCAGGTTTTATACGCACAATACTCATCACTGTTTCCTTTTCAGCTCACTTATATTGCGTGACAGCCTGCCACAATCCGCAGGTGGCTTCCACAGGCTTGCTGGATTAACACCGCTCACACTGACATAATCACTGTCAATAAACCCAGGGGGTATTGTGACAGACGATTTTGCAGCAGATGGCCAACTCGCCACGGCGATAAAAGGTTTTAAACCGCGTGAACCGCAACGGCAGATGGCGCAAGCCGTCACTAAAGCTATTACTTCCGAGCGTGAGCTGGTGGTGGAAGCTGGAACTGGCACCGGTAAAACCTACGCTTACTTGGCCCCAGCTCTGCGTTCAGGCAAAAAAGTCATTATCTCGACCGGTTCAAAAGCTTTGCAAGATCAGCTTTTTTCCCGTGATTTACCCACCGTTGCAAAAGCACTCGATTTCAAAGGGCGGTTGGCGCTGCTTAAAGGGCGATCTAACTATTTGTGTCTTGAGCGCCTGGAGCAAAATGCGCTGGCGGGTGGTGATCTTCAAGTCCAGACGTTAAGCGATATCGTTAAACTGCGTGGCTGGGCGATTGAAACCGTTGATGGAGATATCAGCACCTGCGCAAGTGTTGCTGAAGACTCAGCCGTTTGGCCAATGGTCACCAGTACCAACGATAACTGTCTTGGGCAAGACTGCCCGCTCTACAAAGATTGTTTCGTAGTTAAAGCGCGTAAAAAAGCCATGGATTCGGATGTGGTGGTAGTGAACCACCATCTCTTTCTGGCCGATATGGTGGTGAAAGAGGGCGGTTTCGGTGAACTTATTCCCGAGGCCGAAGTGATGATTTTCGATGAAGCACACCAAATCCCCGATATCGCCAGCCAATATTTCGGCCAGTCAGTCTCAAGCCGCCAGTTGCTCGATATTGCTAAAGACATCTCTATTGCCTATCGCACTGAAGTGCGTGATGCGCAGCAATTGCAAAAAAGCGCGGACCGTCTGGCGCAGAGCACACAAGATTTTCGTCTGCAAATGGGCGATCCCGGTTATCGCGGTAACTTACGCGAATTACTGGCTGAACCGTCAATTCAACGGGCCTTGCTGCTACTCGATGATGCGCTTGAACTTTGCTACGACGTCGCAAAACTTTCACTTGGCCGCTCCGCATTACTGGATGCCGCATTTGAGCGGGCGGTAATTCTGCGTGGGCGTATCAAGCGACTCAAAGAGGTTGATACGCCAGGCTATAGCTACTGGTATGAATGCAATGCGCGTAACTTCACGCTTGCTCTGACTCCGTTGTCGGTGGCCGATAAATTCCAGGAAGTTATCAGCCAAAAAGCAGGAACCTGGATCTTCACCTCGGCAACGCTTTCAGTAAATGATCAACTTAGCCACTTTACTGAACGCCTGGGGATCGCTAACGCAGATACGTTGTTACTAGCCAGTCCGTTTGATTACGCCAGCCAGGCATTATTGTGTGTGCCACGTGGACTACCAACACCCAATCAACCAGCAGCAGGCAGGCATCTTGCCAAAATGCTCAAGCCACTAATTGAAGCCAACAATGGTCGTTGCTTTATGCTGTGCACATCTCACTCAATGATGCGTGATTTAGCCGAACAATTTCGCGCCACAATGACGCTGCCAGTTTTACTGCAAGGTGAAACCAGCAAAGGTCAGTTGTTGCAGCAGTTTGTTGATGCGGGTAATGCCTTGCTGGTGGCAACCAGCAGCTTCTGGGAAGGCGTTGATGTGCGCGGTGATGCGCTCTCCCTGGTGATTATCGACAAGCTGCCGTTTACCTCACCTGACGATCCGTTACTGAAAGCACGCATGGAAGATTGTCGTCTGCGTGGCGGCGATCCCTTTGAGGATGTGCAACTTCCTGATGCTGTTATCACCTTAAAACAGGGCGTCGGCCGCTTAATTCGCGATGTCGATGACCGTGGTGTGTTAGTGATTTGCGATAACCGCCTGGTGATGCGCCCATATGGTGCCGTGTTCCTCAATAGCCTGCCACCGACGCCGCGAACGCGGGATATAAATCGGGCAGTTGAGTTCCTTAACTTCGGTCCGGCGCAGTAATTTGTGCCAGACTATGGTATGATGCGCGCCGATTTTTGACCCCACTTTTTACCGCCAGAGGTTGGCAAATCATGCGAATTTTAGCCATCGACACCGCGACAGAAGCTTGTTCGGTTGCCCTGTATAACGAGGGGACTTCCTGTGCCCGTTTCGAACTCTGCCCACGTGAACATACCCAACGCATATTGCCGCTTGTCCGCGATATTCTCAATGAAGGGGGCGTTGGTCTGACCGCATTGAACGCCCTTGCTTATGGCCGTGGTCCTGGTAGTTTTACCGGCGTGCGCATAGGTATTGGTATTGCGCAAGGACTGGCCTTGGGTGCTGAATTGCCGATGATTGGCATATCAACACTTGCCACCATGGCGCAAGGTGCATGGCGTGTGACGGGCGCTACCCGTGTGCTGGCCGCAATTGACGCGCGTATGGGAGAGGTTTATTGGGCTGAATATCAGCGTGATGAAAATGGTGTCTGGCACGGTGAAGAAACTGAAGCGGTATTAAAACCTGAAGCGGTTGCTGCGCGGTTGAAACAACTACAGGGTGAGTGGGCTACTGTTGGAACGGGTTGGCAGGCCTGGCCGGATATGGCGCAGGACAGTGAACTGATAATCCGTGATGGAGAAGTCACCTTGCCTGCGGCGGAAGATATGTTGCCTTTGGCGATTCAGGCATTAAATGCCGGACAGACAGTTGCGGTTGAACATGCCGAACCGGTTTATCTGCGTAATGAAGTGACCTGGAAGAAATTGCCTGGCAGAGAGTAGTTCCCGACGTTTTCGTGAAGCGAAATTGCGTTAAGGAGAAAGGATATGGCTGGTTTACATGTCAGGATTGTTACCCGGGTTTTAGCCATCGCGGCAGTCATTGTGCTTAGCGGTTGTGTCAGCATACCTGATGCCATAAAAGGCACCAGCGCCATGCCTCAACAAGATTTAGTCCGGGTGATGAATGCACCACAGCTCTATATCGGGCAAGAAGCACGCTTCGGCGGGCGAGTGGTGAATATTGATAACAAGCAGGGCAGAACACGGCTGGAAATTGCCACCGTTAATCTCGATGAAGGTGCGCGTCCAGAGTTAGGTGAGCCTTCCAAAGGGCGTATTTACGCAGATGTGAATGGTTTCCTCGACCCTGTAGACTTCCGTGGTCAATTGATTACCGTGGTTGGCCCAATTACTGGTGTAGTTGAAGGTAAAGTGGGTGAGAGTGCGTACAAGTTTATGGTGATGCAGGTGAATGGCTATAAACGCTGGCGTGTCACTCAACAAGTGGTAATGCCACCACAACCGATAGACCCGTGGTTCTGGGGCGGGCCGTATCCTTATCGTGGTCGTTACGGCTATGGCGGTATGTGGGGCGGCGGATGGTATAATCCAGGCCCTGCACAGGTGCAGACCATCGTAACTGAGTAACAAATTGCTTTACTGAAACGAAGAGGCAGCGGCATGTCCGCTGCCTCTTCGTTTTATCATGGAATAAAAATAATTAGTGATGCGCTTCGCAACCTTAAATCAGTCTAATTAATAAACTGGTACGCTGAGTTAATATTATGTTAACGGCATGTTTATATATTGGGGTTGTGATGACGACGAATATTAAATTCAGAGGTGGATCCTTGAAGAAGGTTTGGCTTAACCGCTACCCAGCCGATGTTGCGGCTGAGATAAATCCTGACCGTTATCAGTCCCTGGTTGATATGTTTGAGCAAGCAACGGCACGTTATGCCGATCAGCCTGCATTCATGAACATGGGCGAAGTGATGACGTTCCGTAAACTGGAAGAGCGGAGCCGTGCGTTTGCTGCATATTTACAACAGGGTCTGGGCCTGCAAAAGGGCGACCGTGTAGGGTTGATGATGCCGAACCTGTTGCAGTATCCGGTCGCGCTGTTTGGTATTCTGCGCGCGGGTATGGTGGTGGTGAATGTTAACCCACTGTACACACCGCGTGAGCTTGAGCATCAGCTTAATGACAGTGGTGCCAGTGCGATTGTGATAGTTTCGAACTTCGCTCACACCCTGGAAAAAGTGGTTGATAAAACCCAGGTTAAGCACGTTATTTTGACGCGTATGGGCGATCAGCTCTCTGCGGCAAAAGGCACGTTGGTTAACTTTGTTGTTAAGTACGTCAAACGTCTGGTGCCGAAATACCATCTTCCTGATGCCATTTCATTCCGTAGTGCTTTGCAACACGGCTACCGTCTTCAGTACATCAAGCCTGAAATAATCAACGATGATCTCGCATTCCTGCAATATACCGGCGGGACGACCGGGGTTGCCAAAGGTGCGATGCTGACGCACCGCAATATGTTGGCGAATCTTGAACAAGTTAGAGCCGCATATAGCCCGCTGTTGTACGAACGCAAAGAGCTGGTGGTGACGGCATTGCCGCTTTATCACATCTTTGCGTTAACCATGAACTGCCTGCTATTTATTGAACTTGGCGGACAGAACCTGCTGATCACTAACCCGCGTGATATTCCGGGGCTGGTGAAGGAACTTGCAAAGTATCCGTTTACCGCCATGACTGGCGTAAACACGCTGTTTAATGCGTTGCTCAACAACAAAGAATTCCAGCAGCTTGATTTTTCAAGCCTGCACCTTTCCGCGGGTGGCGGTATGCCTGTACAGCAAGTGGTAGCCGAGCGTTGGGAAAAACTAACAGGACGCTTCTTGCTTGAAGGTTACGGTCTGACCGAGTGTGCCCCATTAGTGAGCGCCAATCCTCACGATATGGATTACCACAGCGGCAGTATCGGTTTACCAGTACCGTCCACCGAAGTAAAACTCATCGACGATGAAGGTGAAGAGGTCCCTGCTGGCGAACCGGGTGAACTGTGCGTGAAAGGCCCGCAGGTGATGCTGGGTTACTGGCAGCGTCCGGATGCAACGGATGAAATTCTGCAAGACGGTTGGTTGCGTACCGGTGATATTGCGGTGATGGACGACGAAGGCTTTATGCGCATTGTCGATCGCAAAAAAGATATGATTCTGGTCTCAGGCTTTAACGTCTATCCGAACGAAATTGAAGACGTCGTTATGCAACATAGCGGTGTGCTCGAAGTTGCAGCCGTTGGTGTTCCGAGCGGTGCTTCCGGCGAAGCGGTAAAAATCTTCGTCGTGAAAAAAGATGCATCACTCACCGAAGAAGCGCTGATTGTTTTTTGCCGTCGTCAGCTTACTGGTTACAAAGTGCCTAAGCTGGTGGAGTTCCGCGAAGAGCTGCCAAAATCAAACGTGGGCAAAATATTACGACGAGAACTACGTGACGAATCGGTCAGTAAAGGCAACAATAACGCCTGAACTCCGAGTCAGTCGCCCTAACGCCGGTTCTGCCGGCGTTTTTTATGGGCGCAAACCTAAGAGAACTGAATTTGACTTACCAAATGATTACTACCGACGAAGGCCTGGCTACCGTTTGTGAGGCTGCACGTCAATTTCCGGCTGTTGCGCTGGATACTGAATTTGTTCGTACCCGGACATACTACCCGCAACTGGGTTTGATCCAGCTGTACGACGGTGAAACCGCTTCGCTTATCGACCCGCTGACGATTTCTGATTGGTCGCCATTCAAAACGTTGTTGCAAGACACTGCGGTGATTAAGTTCCTGCACGCTGGCAGCGAAGACCTGGAAGTGTTCCTCAATGCGTTCGGCATGTTGCCCGACCCGTTTATCGACACACAGATTCTGGCCGCATTTAGTGGGCGCCCACTCTCCTGTGGCTTTGCCACCATTGTTGAGTCGTTTACCGGTATTGCACTGGATAAAAGTGAATCGCGCACCGACTGGCTGGCACGTCCTCTGACTGAGCGTCAGTGTGATTATGCTGCCGCTGATGTGCTCTATCTGTTGCCAATTGCACACAAGTTGATGGAAGAGACACAAGCTGCGGGCTGGATGGAAGCCGCTCTGGATGAATGCAACCTAATGGCCTCCCGTCGTCAGGATGTTCTCGATCCTGAAGAAGCCTGGCGTGAAATTGGTAACGCATGGCAGTTAAGAACGCGCCAGTTGGCTTGCCTGAAGAAACTGGCATCGTGGCGTCTGCGTAAAGCGCGTGAGCGTGATATGGCGGTTAACTTCGTCGTACGCGAAGAACACCTCTGGCAGGTTGCACGCTATATGCCGGGATCGTTAGGTGAACTTGAACACCTTGGCCTGAGCGGCAGTGAAATTCGTTTTCATGGTAAAACGTTGTTGGCATTGGTTGTTGAAGCACAGGCGTTATCTGATGATGAACTACCTGAACCGCTGAGTAATCTGATTGATATGCCGGGATATCGCCGCGTATTTAAAGCTATCAAAGCGTTGGTTCAGCAGGTGAGTGAAACTTGTGGTTTGAGTGCAGAGTTACTCGCTTCACGCCGACAAATTAACCAGTTGCTGAATTGGCACTGGCAATTAAAAACCCAGACTACACAGCCGGAATTAATCAGTGGCTGGCGTGGACGTGTAATGGGTGAAGCTTTAAAAACGTTGCTGGCTGATTTTTAATATTTGCGGAAGGTTACTGTGAATAATCACAGTGTTTTGCTAAATGGTAATAGAATATATCCATTAACCTTTAAGAATAGTCCGCATTTAAACATTGTCAGTTCGTAAAAATAAATAAGCCTCCGGAGTAATTCCAGGAGGCTTATTACGTAAAATGTATTACGCGGATTTGGTTGTTGCTTCCTGAGTTTCTGGCAACGTGACGTTAAGCTCCAGAACAGAAATATCGTCATCCTTTTGATCGAGAACGACTGTTAACATCTCAGGATCGATTTTTACATATTTGCAAATGACTTCCAGAATATCGCGTTTTAGCTGCGGCAAATAATGAGGTTCACTATCACCACGGCGACGCTCTGCGACGATAATTTGCAGACGTTCTTTTGCAATGTTGGCGGTGTTCTTTTTCCGTGAGAGAAAAAAGTCTAGTAATGCCATAACTTATCCTCCGAACAGGCGTTTGAGGAAGCCTTTCTTCTCTTCTTCAATGAAGCGGAAAGGGCGATCTTCGCCAAGCAGGCGCTCAACAGTATCTGCATAAGCTTTACCAGCGTCAGCCTCCTGGTCAAGAATGACCGGCTCACCCTGGTTTGAAGCACGCAGCACAGATTGATCTTCAGGAATCACACCAACCAGAGGAATGCGCAGGATTTCCAGCACATCTTCCATGCTCAGCATGTCGCCGCGGTTTACACGGCCCGGGTTGTAGCGAGTTAACAGAAGGTGTTCTTTAATTGGCGATTCACCGTTTTCGGCACGGCGTGATTTTGAAGAAAGAATGCCGAGAATGCGGTCTGAATCGCGCACTGATGAAACTTCAGGGTTAGTCGTGATAATTGCTTCATCAGCAAAATAGAGCGCCATTAATGCGCCTGTTTCGATACCCGCAGGTGAATCGCAAACGATAAACTCAAAGTCCATATTTTTCAGATCTTCGAGTACCTTCGCCACACCTTCGCGGGTAAGGGCATCTTTATCGCGGGTCTGCGATGCTGGAAGAATGTAGAGTTGTTCGGTGCGCTTATCTCGGATCAACGCCTGATTTAATGTGGCGTCGCCTTGAATAACGTTAACGAAGTCGTATACCACGCGGCGCTCGCAACCCATGATTAAATCCAGGTTACGCAGGCCAATATCAAAATCGATAACGACGGTTTTTCTTCCCTTCTGGGCCAAACCCGTAGCGATGGCCGCGCTGGACGTGGTCTTACCGACGCCCCCTTTACCCGACGTAACAACAATAATGCGTGCCATAAAGGAATTCCTTGTTAAAAGGGCTTAATTCAAAGATTGAACGGAGAGAGCACCACTCGCCAAACTCAGGCGCGCCGCTTTCCCATAATAATTGGCTGGTATTTGTTCACTTAGCCAGTATTCTCCCGCTATTGAGACCAGCTCAGCAGCAAGATTAGTACAGAATATTTGTGCATCACGATCGCCACTGGCGCCCGCCAGAGCACGGCCACGCATCATGCCGTAAACATGAATATTACCATCTGCTATAAGTTCTGCACCGGCACTGACGTGATTGGTGATAATCAAATCACAGTTTGGCGCATAAATGCGCTGACCGGAACGAACCGGGGCATCAATCAAACGCGTTTTTGTGATCGGGCTAACAATTGGTTCTACTGGTGCCGCAACCTCAGCGGGAGTGGCCCTGGAACGCGAATTCTTTTCTTTCCCTTCAGTCAGCAGTGGCAAGCCAGCGAGTTCAATTTCCCTCTTCAAAGCTTCGTCTTTACAACCACTTATACCGACTACTCGCAAACCGGAAGAAACTACCGCTTGCTGGACTTTCTTCCAGTTAACTGAACCATCGAGGCTGGCAACATTCACCACCACTGGTGCATTTTTCAGAAAGGCCGGAGCCTGGGATACTTTGTCCTGAAGGGCCTGGAGAATGACTTCGGGTTGTGCATCATGTATATGAAGCACTGATAAGGTAAAACTGCTGCCTTTTAACTCGATTGGCGTGTTTGACATCCTGGCCTTACTCAATTCAGTTTTAATCCCCACCTGTGTGGGACGATATTCCGAAGTACATCTGGCATGTTATAGTCACAGATATATTCAGGCAAGCCACCATCTGGCTAAAATAGAGTAAAAAAAATGTTTTGTGTGATCTACAGAAGTAGTAAACGTGACCAAACTTATCTTTATGTCGAAAAAAAAGACGATTTCTCACGCGTACCTGAAGAATTGATGAAAGGTTTTGGTACCCCACAATTGGCAATGGTATTACCGCTTGATGGGAGTAAAAAACTGGCTAATGCTGATTTTGATAAAGTAAAACAAGCTCTCAAAGATGTTGGCTATTATTTACAATTGCCACCACCACCTGAAAGTTTGTTAAAAATGCATCTCGAAAACAGTCCGAAAAAATAAGTTTCAGACTACTGCCAAATCTTTCCTGAACATAAAGGTAGATGATATTTAGAACAAATAACCGCGGGGAAAAAGATGAACACTCCAGCAATTTGTTTAACCGTCATCACCTTTATGTTGACCAGTTTTAGCGCTTTATCTTCTGACGAACAGGCGCAATCCATTGTTAATCCCTCAGTTGCGACGCAGCCTGAGAGTACGCCTGCACCTACAACGCTTGCGCAGCAAGGGCGAAACCCCGCCGAATTTCCAGCTTTTGTTGAGACACTAAAAGAGCAAGCCCGCCTTCAGGGAATTGGCGACAGTACTATCAGCAACGCATTCGCTAGCATTCATTTTGTTGATCGGGTCATCAAATCCGACCAGAGCCAGCTCGAAAAGAAAATTATGTTGGATGAATACCTGTCTCGGGTGATTACGCCACAAAAGATTGAACAAGCGCGCGCGCAGTATCAGCAGCACCGAAATGAATTAGAAGCTATCAGCACCCGTACTGGCGTTCAAAGTCAGTACATCGTTGCTCTGTGGGCGATGGAAAGCCATTTTGGCGAAATCCAGGGTAAAGAGGACATTGTTTCTGCACTGGCAACACTGGCATTTGAAGGGCGGCGTGAAGCATTCTTTACCAAAGAGTTGATGGCTGCATTAAAAATTCTCGACCAGAGCCATATCACCGTGCAAGAGCTGAAAGGTTCATGGGCGGGGGCAATGGGGCAAAGCCAATTTATGCCAAGTTCCTATTTGCGCTATGGCGCGGATGGTGATGGTGATGGGAAAGTCGATATCTGGACTAACACCAGTGACGTTTTTGCTTCAACCGCTAATTATCTTGAGACTGAAGGCTGGAAGGCGGGCGGAGAATGGGGCAGAGAAGTCACGCTTCCCGAAGGTTTCGATAGCACGCTTGCCGGAACCAAAACAGAGCAGGGTAAAACAGTTAGCCAATGGCAAAAATTAGGAATCACGTTAAAAGACGCAACCACACCACCTCCACCTTCGCAAAAAGCCTGGATTATCACACCCGATGACAACCTGGGGCGCTCGTTCCTTGTCTACAATAACTTTCGCACCATCATGCACTGGAATCGTTCTTACTACTTTGCGATAAGCATCGCGACGATGGCTGACGCTATCGTACGATAACTGATACTCATCAGTATTCAGCCGCGATTTTTTTCACTAGTATCAAAGGTAATTAACACAACGACGCAGAGGAAAGGCATGTATCAGCATCATAACTGGCAGGGTGCGCTGCTGGATTTTCCGGTCAGCAAAGTAGTGTGTGTAGGCAGTAACTACGCAAAACATATCAAAGAGATGGGCAGTGCAACGCCGGAAGAGCCGGTGTTGTTTATTAAGCCTGAAAGTGCATTGTGTGATATTCGCCAGCCACTGGTTCTACCACATGGTTTGGGTTCGCTGCATCATGAAGTTGAGCTTGCGATTCTGATTGGATCTACGCTGAGACAGGCAACAGATGAGCATGTTACTAAGGCCATTGCAGGATATGGTATAGCACTTGATCTGACGCTTCGTGACTTGCAGGGGAAATTAAAAAAAGCGGGCCAACCCTGGGAAAAAGCGAAGGGGTTTGACAATTCCTGCCCGATTTCTGGGTTTATTCCAGCCAGCGAGTTTAACTGCGATGCGCAAAATACGCCTATTGCATTAAAGATCAATGGCGAAGTTCGCCAGCAGGGCAGTACTTCAGACATGATCCATAAAATCGTGCCTTTGATTGCTTATATGAGCCGCTTTTTCACCTTACGAGCCGGTGATGTGATCCTGACCGGAACACCGGAAGGTGTGGGGCCGCTTGTGAGTGGCGACGAACTCGAAGTCAGCTTCGCAGACCGCAACTTGACCACACGCGTTCTATAATCAATTTGCCGCCTGAGGGCGGCAAAACTTGCATCTGCGGCTCAGACTGTTTATAAGGTGCGCTTGTTTTTTATTACCGGACAAACATCATGACTACAGCACCGTTCTGGCAGCGCAAAACTCTTGACGAAATGAGTGACACTGAGTGGGAATCACTTTGTGACGGCTGCGGCCAGTGTTGTCTGCATAAATTGATGGATGAAGACTCGGATGAAATTTACTTCACCAATGTCGCCTGTAAGCAATTAAACATCAAAACTTGTCAGTGTAAAAATTACGAACGCCGCTTTGAGTATGAGCCGGACTGTATCAAATTGACTCGTGATAACTTGCCAACCTTTGAGTGGTTACCGCATTCGTGCGCGTACCGTCTCTTAGCTGAAGGCAAGGACTTGCCGGTATGGCATCCCTTGTTGACAGGTTCAAAAGCCGCAATGCATGGTGAACGCATTTCTGTGCGCCATATTGCAGTGAAAGAGTCTGAAGTGACTGACTGGCAAGATCATATATTAAACAAACCTGAGTGGGCAGACTAAACCACCAGCTTCGAGAAAGAACACAAAAATAAATCGTACAAAACGAAATCTTTATGATACGGTGTTCTTTCAATAACAAATAAAAGTAGGTTTTTATCCAGTACTTAACATTTAAGTGTCCGTCATGTGGCGGTTCACAGTATCGCACCTCCCCTTACGATGTCCGAGAAACAAATCCCCATGGCGCTGTTTGTATCTTCTGTAAATCAGGGATGCATCTTCTTCATCGTCCGATGAGTGCGATTCATCAATATAGTGTAGCTGCTCGCTAAGAGCGAATTGCGCTGGTTTTGCTTTCCCCACTTCTGCACTGTTAACATTCAGCCTCCATAACGGAGGAATAATGAAAAAAATAACATTACTAATTGGGGCACTCATCCTCAGTGGCTGTTCATCGCCTGAACCCGTGGCACCTAAACCGCCGCAGGTTATCGGCATGCCGAACCCGGCGTCAGTTTACTGCAAAGACAAAGGCGGTGAGTTGAGAACGGTGAAAACCGATCTGGGTGAAGGTGGCGATTGCATATTGCCAAGTGGCGAGCGAATAGATCAGTGGACGCTTTATCGTCGCGACCACTAATAATAAAAAACCCGCCAAGGCGGGTTTTTGTGTATCTGAATTTCGAACTTAGCGGCCGAACAGATCGCGACGTTTTGGTTTGAAAGGTTGAGCAACTAACACCAAGACGGCAATCAGTAGGAAGACAGCAAAAATCCCCACTAACCACTGCACCATATCCAGCGACAAAAATTCCCACTGACGTACAGAACAATCACCTGTTGCCACAAATACTGACGGCATCCACTTATCTAGCGGCAGCCAGTTTGGGAAACGTGCGGCAAAGTCACAAGTCACAAACGGGGAAGGGTGAAGCTGAAGCATGGTGTGTTCCCACGCTAATTGCAGACCTTTCCCTGCACTGTAGATCCAAAGCGCAATTCCGGCGTAACGCAACGGAGTTTTTGGCGCAATGGCACCGACAATCCCTGCACCCATAATGCCAAACAGTGCGCAGCGCTCGTAAATGCACATAACACAAGGTTTCAGCATCATGACGTGCTGAAACCACAATGCCACCATTTCCAGGGCAAAGGCTGTTAATGCCAGAAGAAGCCAGGCACCGCGCCCAAGGGAACATTGGTTTAAATATCGCAACATAATCAGTATCCCTGCAACATGCGTTGAGTCGGCAGTGTAAACGAATTCGATTTCTGCGCCAGTACGCACATCAAAATAACACGCTAATTGAATGTTATTCAGACAAATAAGGTAAACGGGCGCTATACCGCCCGTAAGAATAACTTAATGCGGTATGGCGTTCATCACCGGTGAGGAAATCCAGCCGGCATGCAGCATCCATTCGGTTGCTGGCACCAGCGTAAATTCAACACCTAATAATCCAACGATGGTCAATACCAGCGTATACGGTAGAGCCATCAGCACCATACGGCCATAAGAAAGACGAATCAGCGGAGCCAGTGCGGAAGTGAGCAGGAATAAGAAGGCTGCCTGGCCATTTGGTGTCGCAACTGACGGCAAGTTAGTGCCGGTGTTAATCGCCACTGCCAGGAACTCAAACTGCTTGAGGTCAATAATGCCGTTGGTGAGTGCAGTTTTCGCTTCGTTGATATAAACGGTGCCGACAAACACGTTATCGGAAATCGATGAAAGGATGCCGTTAAACAAGTAGAACAGCGCCAGTTGCGAATGTGGTTCGGCCTGCAAAACAAACTGAATAACAGGCGTAAACAGATGCTGGTCAATTATCACGGCGACGACCGCAAAGAACACGGTAAGCAGTGCGGTAAACGGCAGCGCTTCGGTAAAAGCTTTACCTATCTGGTGCTCATCAGTCACACCACACAATGAGGTGGCAAAAATGATCACTGAAAGGCCAATTAACCCTACCTCGGCTAAATGGAGTGCCAGAGCAATCACCAGCCAGATACCAATCAGTGCCTGAACGATCAGTTTTACACTATCCTGACGGGTGCGTTTTTGCGCACTTTTAGTGTCATAGTCCTGCAAAATCCCACGCACCTTTTCTGGCAGTTTCTCACCGTAACCGAGCATTTTGGTGGACTCGAGCAACACGCAAGTGAGTAAGCCGCAGATTAGAACCGGAATGGTCACCGGAGCCATACGTAAGAAGAAATCGCCAAAGTGCCAGCCAGCATTTTTCGCAATAATCAGGTTTTGCGGCTCGCCGACCATTGTCATCACACCACCCAACGCGGTGCCCACACCGGCATGCATCATCAGGCTGCGCAGAAAAGCGCGGAATTGCTCGAGTGTGCTGCGAGTGTCGGAATCAAGTTGGGTGTCATCCTGAATACCATCTTCAAGATCGCCAGTCGACGCAACGCGGTGGTAGATGTCATAGAAGCCAACCGCCACGCTGATAACGACAGCGACCACGGTAAGAGCATCGAGGAAGGCCGATAAAAATGCGGCTGCGATACAAAAAGCGAGGGAAAGCAATATCTTTGAGCGGATGCCTAGCAGGAGCTTAGTAAATAGCAGCAGCAGAAGCTGTTTCATGAAATAGATGCCCGCAACCATAAATATCAGTAGCAGCAAAACTTCAAGATTTGATGCAATTTCTGCGCGTACATGGTCTGGCGTTGTCATTCCAATGAACACGGCTTCAATAGTCAGTAGCCCGCCTGGAAGCAGCGGATAACATTTCAGAGCCATTGCCAGAGTGAATATAAACTCGGCAACCAACATCCAGCCTGCAACGAATGGACTAACAAACCAGAATATTAAAGGATTTATGACTAAAAAAGTCAGTAAAGTCAGCTTGTACCAATTAGGTGACTGACCTAAAAAGTTGCGAAAAAGCGCACGCCCGGTAGACATTTCCATCGTAGAATTTTCATGCTCCACTTATCCGTAATATGTCAAAGTGCCGGAGATTTGATCTTTTCTCCCCAAAACTTAAAACAGAAATATTTCGGATAAAGATAAAGTTGCGTCAATTGAGTTGTTTCAGGTTACCCGCGCATAAGATATCAATCAAGGTATAGGAATATACTTTGGTTGTGCGATGGTCTGAAAAATTAAACCATGATTCCAAATTTGGCGCACCTCGCTGCTACCTGCGCCGCATGGCATCTGGTATGATGAGTCTCTTTAGCAAAACCTGTGTAATGGAAAGCATACTATGGTCATTAAGGCGCAGAGCCCGGCGGGTTTCGCGGAAGAATACATCATCGAAAGTATCTGGAATAACCGCTTTGCCCCGGGAACAATTCTTCCTGCTGAGCGTGAGTTATCCGAGCTAATCGGTGTGACCCGTACCACATTGCGCGAGGTGCTTCAGCGCCTGGCGCGTGATGGCTGGTTAACGATTCAGCATGGCAAGCCGACCAAAGTGAATAACTTCTGGGAAACCTCCGGTTTAAACATTCTGGAAACTTTGGCGCGTCTCGATCATGACAGCGTGCCGCAGTTAATTGATAACCTGCTGTCAGTGCGAACTAACATTTCCACTATCTTTATTCGTACTGCTGTTCGCCAGCATCCGGATAAAGCGCAAGAAGTGTTGGCTACCGCAAACAGCGTTGAAGATCACGCTGATGCGTTCGCTAAGCTTGATTACAACATTTTCCGTGGTCTGGCTTTTGCTTCCGGTAACCCGATTTACGGGCTGATCCTCAATGGAATGAAAGGGTTGTATACCCGCATCGGGCGTCACTACTTCTCAAGTCCGGAGGCGCGCAGTCTGGCGTTAGGTTTCTACCATCGTCTGGCGGAAATTTGCCAACAAGGTTTGCACGATCAGGTATTTGATACTGTTCGTACCTACGGGCGTGAAAGTGGTGAAATCTGGCATCGGATGCAGAAAAACCTACCGGGTGATTTGGCAATGCACACCCGTTAATCTGGCCATGTCATCACCATCTGTAAAATGAAAAACGCTTCCTTTGGGAAGCGTTTTTTTATGCTTACAAGCTATTGAGTCGTGGCGGGCAACGTTCTAGTAACTCAACGCTGCCATCTTCGTTTTGCTGTTCAAGCGTTACGTCAAAGCCCCATAAACGATGTACATGTTTGAGAACTTCACGACGACCTTTATCTAGCGGAGCACGGTTATGCGGGATATAGCGCAACGTCAGCGAGCGGTCGCCGCGTAAATCAACGTTCCAGACCTGAATATTAGGTTCAAGGTTACTGAGATTGTACTGTGCAGAAAGCTCAGCACGAATCTTGCGATAACCCTCTTCATTGTGAATTGCTGCAATTTCCAAATAGTTATTGCGGTCGTCGTCCAGCACCGTAAACAGGCGGAAATCACGCATCAGTTTTGGCGACAGGAACTGGCTGATAAAGCTCTCGTCTTTGAAATCACGCATCGCAAAATGCAGTGTTTCTAACCAATCTTTACCTGCAATATCCGGGAACCAATAGCGGTCTTCTTCCGTTGGCGACTGGCAAATTCGCTTGATGTCCTGGAACATGGCAAAACCGAGTGCATACGGGTTGATGCCGCTGTACCAAGGGCTATTGTACGGAGGCTGGAATACCACATTGGTATGGCTATGCAGGAACTCCAGCATAAAGCGGTCAGTCACTTTTCCTTCATCATACAGATGGTTAAGGATGGTGTAGTGCCAGAACGTCGCCCAGCCTTCATTCATAACCTGGGTCTGTTTTTGTGGATAGAAATACTGGCTGACCTTACGCACAATGCGCAAAATCTCGCGCTGCCAGGATTCCAACAACGGCGCATTCTTCTCCATAAAATAGAGCAGGTTTTCTTGGGGTTCAGAAGGGTAACGACGCGCTTCGGCAACCGTTTTTTCTTCTTCACGACGTGGTAGGGTACGCCACAACGTGTTTACCTGGCTTTGCAGATACTCCTCACGGCTTTTCTGCCGCGCCGTCTCTTCCTGCAACGAAATTTTTTGTGGGCGTTTATAACGGTCAACGCCATAGTTCATCAGCGCATGGCAGGAGTCGAGCAGGCGCTCCACTTCGTCCACACCATAACGCTCTTCACATTCGGTAATGTATTTACGGGCGAATATCAGGTAATCGATAATCGAACTGGCATCGGTCCAACTGCGGAACAGATAGTTGTTTTTGAAGAATGAGTTATGACCATAGCAGGCATGGGCGATCACCAGAGCCTGCATCGTAATAGTGTTTTCTTCCATCAGATAAGCGATGCACGGGTTGGAGTTGATCACTATCTCGTAGGCCAGCCCCTGTTGTCCATGTTTGTACAGCCGCTCCGTTTCAATGAATTTCTTACCAAACGACCAATGTGGATAGTTAATCGGCATCCCAACGCTCGAATAGGCATCCATCATTTGTTCGGAGGTAATCACTTCAATTTGATGAGGATAGGTGTCCAGCCGATAGAGTTTGGCAACACGGTCTATCTCTGCGAGGTAGACATCAAGTAGTTCGAACGTCCAGTCAGGTCCATCACTTAGACGTTTAGAATCCTTTGTGGCGGAATCGGTAACAATAGCCATCAGCGCGCCCTCATTGTTGGCGACTCTCTCTGGATGGAAAGCCTCACTTTCAAGAATAGACAACTCCTGAAACTTAGCTGCCGCAAGCAAAATTTTTTCCACGCGATTTACATATTCCAATGCCCCGTTAATTCTCTGATAGTCAGCATAATATTTTGTTGAGAATATTTTCATGCGCAGGAGATTCTAATTATCACTATCCTGCTATAACAGGCCAGGATGTGAGGAAAGTCACTATAACAAAGCCATATGTTGAATAACATTTTCATCTGAGTTATCAATTTGTAATCAGAAGATTATTCTTTTAGCTAAATGGTGGAATGGATATGCGAGTTGTGGTGCTGGGTAGTGGTGTAGTGGGTGTCAGCAGCGCCTGGTATTTACGCCAGGCAGGGCATGATGTCACTGTTATCGACAGGGAGCCGGGTCCTGCTCAGGAAACCAGCGCGGCGAATGCCGGGCAAATTTCACCGGGCTACGCTGCCCCATGGGCGGCTCCTGGTGTGCCGCTTAAAGCGATTAAATGGATGTTCCAGCGCCATGCACCGCTCGCTATTAGCCTTGATGGCACGCAATTTCAGCTTAAGTGGATGCTGCAAATGCTGCGCAATTGCGATATGCGCCACTATATGGAAAACAAAGGTCGCATGGTGCGCCTTGCGGAATACAGCCGTGATTGCCTGAAGGAATTGCGCCACACCACCAATATCCAGTACGAAGGCCGCCAGGGTGGCACGCTACAACTTTTCCGCACCGCCCAGCAGTATGAAAATGCGGCCAAAGATATAGCAGTACTCGAAGATGCGGGTGTGCCATATCAATTGCTGGAGGCAAGCCGTTTAGCCGAAGTTGAACCCGCGTTGGCTGATGTAGCTCATAAGCTCACGGGCGGCTTGCGCTTACCGAATGATGAAACTGGCGACTGCCAGCTGTTTACGCAAAACCTGGCTCAGATGGCGGCAGAAGCCGGTGTTGAGTTCCGCTTTAATACTTCGGTTGATCGTCTGTTGTACGAAGGCCAAAGTATTTACGGCGTGCAGTGCGGCAAAGAGGTCGTGAAGGCCGATGCTTACGTCGTTGCTTTCGGCTCATATTCCACTGGCCTATTGAAAAATATCGTTGATATTCCTGTTTATCCACTCAAAGGTTATTCGCTGACAATCCCCATTGCGGATGAGCAAGGCGCACCGGTTTCGACTATTCTCGATGAGACATACAAAATTGCTATCACGCGTTTTGATCAACGTATTCGCGTTGGCGGAATGGCAGAAATTGTCGGCTTCAATACGGAATTGCTGCAACCACGTCGCGAAACCCTGGAAATGGTTGTTCGTGATTTGTACCCGCGCGGAGGGCATGTTGAGCAAGCCACATTCTGGACGGGTCTGCGCCCAATGACGCCAGACGGTACGCCAATTGTTGGGCGTACACCGTTCAAAAATCTATGGCTTAACACCGGGCACGGGACATTAGGCTGGACGATGGCCTGCGGTTCCGGCCAGATGTTAAGTGATTTAATTTCCGGGAGAACGCCTGCGATTCCATTTGATGACCTCTCGGTTGCACGTTATTCCCCGGGGTTCAGGCCGACAGGATCACCGCGTCTGCATAACGCCCATAATTAAATTCTAACAAGGAGAGGACAATGTCCCGTCCTGTTGTTGCGACGCTGAATCTCAGCGCGCTACGTAACAATTTAAATGTTGTTCGCCAGGCCGCTCCTCATTCGCGTGTCTGGTCGGTGGTTAAAGCGAATGCTTATGGTCATGGAATTGAACGTATCTGGTCGTCGTTAAGGCAAACCGATGGTTTCGCGATGCTTAATATTGAAGAGGCGATCCTGCTGCGTGAGCAAGGCTGGAAAGGGCCGATTTTAATGCTGGAGGGCTTCTTCCACGCCGACGAGTTGCCGCTATTTGACCAGTATCGTTTGACCACCAGCCTGCACAGCAACTGGCAGGTAAAAGCTTTAGCTAATGCCAAACTCAATGCGCCGCTGGATGTTTACCTGAAGATGAATAGTGGAATGAACCGACTCGGGTTCAGCCCGGACCGCGTGCATTCTATCTGGCAGCAACTGCGTGTTATCCCGAATGTCGGTCAACTTACGTTGATGGCACACTTTGCTGATGCAGAACAACCTGATGGCATTGTTGAACCAATGAAGCGGGTAGATCAGGCGGCTGAAGGTTTAGATTGCCCGCGCTCGCTCTCCAATTCGGCGGCAACACTCTGGCACCCGGAAGCGCATTTCGATTGGGTACGTCCAGGGATTGTGCTGTACGGCGCATCACCGAGCGGGCAATGGTGCGACGTTGCCACCAGCGGCCTGCAGCCAGTGATGAGCCTGCAAAGTGAGATTATTGGCGTACAGAACCTTAAACCGGGCGATGCGGTGGGTTATGGCAGTCGTTACCGGACAAATACCGAGCAGCGTATTGGTATTGTTGCCTGTGGTTATGCCGATGGTTACCCACGCCATGCGCCAGATGGTACGCCAGTGCGTGTTGATGGTGTGCTAACGCATACCGTAGGGGCTATTTCCATGGATATGTTGGCGGTAGATCTCACCCCATGTCCGCACACCGGTATTGGTAGCCCGGTCGAGTTATGGGGCAATGAAGTGAAAATTGATGATGTGGCCCATGCAGCCGGCACGGTGGGGTACGAATTAATGTGCGCTCTGGCACCACGTGTGCCTGTAGTTACAACATCCTGACTGTTGTTGCATTAACGCTCTTTTGCACATCGGTATTGATATGCGGGTAAGTTACCTTACCCGCCATATCGTTTTATTACTCAGTCTCTTCACTCTCGACGCGCACACCAATCTTACGCACCTGGTTATCTTCTTTCTCGGCGACAGTCCAAATCATGCCCGCGAACTCTACCTGGTCACCAACCACCGGCGCACCGCCTAACATGCCCACCACAAACTCACCCAATGTTTGTTGAGTATTGACGTTGTCATCAAGTTCAAGGCCGTAAATGGTCGCGACATCGCCAAACTGGGCGCTGGCTTCGAGAATAAAATCACCGAAGAAGCGTTGGTCGAGTGCCACTGGTGGCGACTGGCTAAACATCTTACCCAGAGCCGGTAAGTCGCGCTCACGTCCAATAACACAGAGCACATCACCCACTTGCAAACGTGTACGGTCGCCTGGTTGCATCAGAACATTGTCACGGAACAGGGCGGCAATTCGTGTGTCTTTCGGCATTTTCAGATCCCGCAAAGAGGCACCGATGCACCATTTGTCTTCGCTAAGCTGATAAACGAACTGCTCCCAAGGGTTTTCCGGATGAATATCCAGGCCAACGCGGGATACCGGCCAGCCGACAGGCGGAACCACAACTTTGGCTTTTTTCGCCGCCCAACCGAGCGACGTGCCTTGTAATAACAGCGACACCAGGACCACGAAGAAGGCGACATTAAAGAACAGGCGTGCATTTTCAAGGCCCGCCATCATCGGGAATACGGCAAGGATGATTGGCACTGCGCCACGCAGGCCAACCCAACTGATAAACACACGTTCGCGCAGGTTAAAACCACGGAACGGCAGCAAGCCGAGGAAAACAGACAATGGACGAGCAAAGAATATCATCCAGATAGACAGCAACAGCGCCGGAATAGCAATCGGCAACAGATCGGTTGGATTGACCAGTAAGCCCAGCACCAGGAACATGCCGATTTGTGCAAACCACGCCAGACCATCAAAGTTTTGTAGAATACCAAAGCGGCTGCGAATAGGGCGGTTTCCGAGTAGGAAGCCACACAAATAGACCGCCAGAATACCGCTGCCGTTTAATGCGGTGGTGATGCCAAACACCATAATCCCGCCGCTTAATGCCAGCAGCGGATACAAACCTTGTGGTAGCGTAATGCGGTTAATCATTTGCAGCAGCAGATAACCGCCGCCGAGGCCAAGCAAAATGCCCAAACCAAACTGTTGGATAATATCCACCAGGAACATCCAGCTCAGGCCGGTTTGCCCATGCTGAATCATCTCAATCAGCGTGATGGTCAGAAACACCGCCATCGGGTCGTTACTACCTGATTCAATCTCAAGCGTTGAACCAACACGTTCGTTCAGCCCTTTGCCGCCGAGCAACGAGAACACGGCTGCCGCATCCGTTGAGCCGACTATCGCGCCAATCAGCAAGCCTTCGATGACATTGAGATTAAACAGCCAGGCTGCAGCCATGCCAGTCAAGCCTGAGGTGATAAGTACACCAACTGTAGCAAGCGAAAGTGCCGGGCCAAGCGCTACGCGAAAGGAGCTTGCTTGGGTGCGCATGCCGCCATCAAGCAGAATCACCGCCAGTGCCAAGTTACTGATTAAATAAGCGAAAGGATAATTATCAAACGGAATGCCGCCAATGCCATCGATCCCCGCCAACATACCAATAGCGAGGAATATAACCAGGATGGGGATACCAAGACGCGAGGAAAAAGAACTCAATAAGATGCTACAAGTTACCAATACGGAACCTAAAATAAACAGACTGACTATCGCCCCTGCGTCCAAAATTATCTTTCTCCTTTGCGTGTGTATCTATTCGTGAAGCAAATTTTAACACGGAAAGCATTGATTCATTGTGCTTTCTGAGGGGCAAATTCTACTTATTTTGTCTCATTACCGGATGACCGCTGACGGTGAGACTGGCGGTTTGCCCGTCATGCTGTAGTTCGCCGAAAGCGCCCAATGGCAGAGTGACAGTTTCTGGTTCATGACCAAACGGTAAACCGCGCAGCACGGGAATGGATAACCGCTGCTCTAACATGCGACACATTTCATCGAAATCGTAACCGCCGTCGTAGTCACTTAACGTTGCTCCGTTGAAACTTCCGAGAATCAGGGCTTTCTGGCGAGCTAAAATTCCGGCGTGGTGGAGTTGCAATAGCAGTCGCTCCACGCGGAAAGGGTGCTCGTTAATATCTTCGACCACTAAAATGCCACCATCAATCACGTTGAGCCACGGCGAGCCAATCATTGATACCAGCATCGCGAGATTGCCGCCCCACAGCGTCCCACTTGCCGAACATGCAGGCGTTGAGCTTTGCCAGGTGAGGGTAAATTGCGGCTCAGTAATTGCCTGCCAGAAATGCTGCCAGGTAAAGCTGTTTAACTCATCGGCACCAAAATTACCCGCAAGCATCGGCCCGCTAAAGGTAATGGCACCTGTCTGGGATAAGAGGGCTAACTGGATTGCGGTAAAATCGCTATGCCCGCAAATAATCGGTGTACGTTCGTGGAACGCGTGCCCAAGGCTCGAATAGTCAATATTTTCAAGCAAACGGGATGCACCATAACCACCGCGCACCGCCAGAACGATATCGCATTCATTCGGGAGTGCGGATAAATCCTGAATATCAGCAAGTCGTTGATCGTCAGTTCCGGCGAAACGCTGAAAGCGCCGGGTAACGACGGATTGGTTTTCCACTCGGTGTCCCGCGGCTTTCAGGCGTTCGATACCGCGCGCAGCAGCAGCCTGATTAACACAGAAACCTGAAGGAGCAATCAAACGAATCGTGGACATGGCATTTCCTTGCTGAAAGTGAATTGGTTATCATGCCGTTATCAAAGGTGGTTGTCATCCGCCAGGCGGCGATGAATCAATGTTGTTTACCCCACAGATTTCAATATTCCGGGTAACTTTATAAGGATAGATGCGTGAATATCAGATGGCTCATTGTATTGGTTTTGTTTTTAGCAGGCTGTTCAAGCCATACCACCAAACAGCCCGAGTGGGACCCTACAAAACCGGTACAACGTGCATTAACCTGGATGCCAATAACCGATCAGGCCGCAAAAGAGTGGGGAGTAAGTCCACGAGTGGTTACGGCGATTATTGCTGTGGAATCAGGCGGTAATCCTACGCTCGTCAGCAAGTCCAACGCGGTTGGTCTGATGCAGATTAAAGCCTCAACCGCTGGCCGCGATGTGTATCGCCACCTGGGATGGGGCGGCGAGCCGTCAACCAGCGAGCTCAAAGACCCGGCCCGTAATATTTCGATTGGCACGGCTTATTTAAGCATTCTGGAACATGGCATTCTGGCTGGTATTGAAGATCCGCAAACTATGCAATATGCGTTGCTGGCCTCTTATGCTAACGGTGCAGGGGCTCTGCTCCGAACCTTCTCATCGGATCGCAAAAAGGCCATTAACGAGATTAATGACCTGAGCCCTGACGAGTTTTACGATTACATTGCGAAGAACCACCCGGCACCTCAGGCACCGCGCTATCTATATAAGGTGTCGCGGGCTTTAAACGCCATGTAACAAGTCATTTTTAAAGCACAACCGCACATCCCAGTCACATCGTTTTCTATGCGTCTGGGGTCTGCGGCCTTTCGCCTTTATGCAACTCGAATTTTTTAGTGTCTGTCTTAAACTGTTTACTTCACTCGTTCTGCTTTTTCACGCGCCGATCGTTCCAGCGAAAAAATAATGCGCTGTAGTTCGCGCTCAACGGCCGGGTTCACATTCAGGAAGCGGAAACTCAGGCGAGGGGTGCTGATGGTCTGATTTTTACCGTCGATGACTTTTCGTTCCGAAAGCGTTATCAGCTGCATATCAAAGTGAAACTTACCCCACTGCACTAAATCTATTTCCACCTGTGAGAAACGCATTCCTGTACTCAACCCTTCTGGCAGAGGCCCATCAACCAGTGCGCCCATTCCCCCTAATGACAAATCACATAGCCTGAACTGGAATGGCGAGCCATTAGAGAGCGTGGTATTGCAGAGGTAATAGGGCTGAAGTGGGGCACTGATGCGAAAGTATTCCCGGCGTTGTACGAACCACAAAGCGGGAGGTAGCGGGGCGTGGAATGCCGGTAAGTTCAGGTAACTTATTACCTGCATCTTAGGCATTATAAATTCTACCTTTGCCCCTTCAGTCTCAGCAATGAACTGTATGTTGGTCGCTTTTTGCGCCGCCTGATTTTCATGCCCCTGGCTTCCAAAATCCACGATCAAACCAGTCGCCGTAACCTCAAGGATTTTGCTGATAAATTGCCCCGATGGCCAACTCAGACGAACCGGGACTTGGTTTTTATGGAGATCACGTAACACGCCTAATACTGCCAGAGGACTTTGTTTCAGAAACTGCTCGTTATAGTTACTCAAGGCCAGGTCCATGTTGTGGTTTTTTGAAAGCGGTAAGCAATCTTATCGGCAATAATGTAAAAAACTTAAGATAAATCTCAAGGCGCGATGCGGATAAATTCAATAACTTAGTGATGCTAGTCACATTTTCCTAACATTTGATTATACTTAGCGTACCGACAGACAGAACCCGCGACGAAACTGATGTGGATTCTGGCTTGTTACCACACACAATAATGAAGAGGATGTTCAACATGGGTATTCTGGCCTGGATTATTTTCGGTTTGATAGCTGGTGTTATCGCAAAATTAATTATGCCTGGTAAAGACGGCGGCGGGTTTATCCTGACCTGTATTTTAGGGATTATTGGTGCTGTCGTTGGTGGATGGATTGCAACATTTCTTCATATCGGCGGCAGCGTCACGGGCTTTAACTTGCCAAGTTTCCTTGTCGCAGTAGCAGGTGCGATTATTGTTTTGGTTATTTACCGTATGGTTCGTCGCTAACTATCCTCGTCATACTTGAAGTCGTCTCGGCGTTGGCTGCACTCACTCACCCCAGTAAGCTCCTGGGGATTCCTGAGTTTGCCGCCTTGATGCAACTCCAATTATTTAGAGGATAGGTCTTTACCTATTTTGTAACGGCCCCATTTGGGGCCGTTTTACGTTTGCTACTTTTGCGTGAAGAAATCGTTATATAACATGTAGAGATGTGCGGCGCTCCAGGAGAAATTCGGTGCCCCCTGTTGCGCGCCATTAAGCGGATTATAGTTCTCGCGAATAGGACCATCGCTCATCAGGCCATTGGCGTGGGCAAAGAAACGATTAGCCATCTCCACGGCATCGGCGCGATAGCCATACCGTTCCATTCCTTTTAGCCCAAAGTAGAATTGATCCACCCACACTCGTCCACGCCAATAAATATCAGCGCCAAATGCCGGATTCGTCAGTGCCGCGGTCCCGAGTGGCACGTAAGTATTAAACTCTTTTGGATCTTCCATGACCTTCACGACGGCATCAGCATGGGATTGAGTTGCAGCACCATTAAATAACGGTGACCATCCTTCCGGTCCCTTGCCCCGCGCAACGATTGGTTTGCCGGCACAGCCATTGGCCAAAGGTTTATCTTCAATCCGAATGTCGTAATAGAAGCCCGTGGCATCGTCAAACATACAGGTGTTGATATAGCTGGCCAGTTTCTTAGCGTGCTGGCTAAAGCGTTGTTCATCTTGCGGTTTGCCGAGAATTTTCGCCATTTCAGCCAGATAACTGCTGTCGCTGTACATGTAACTGGCCTGGTCAACTGACTCCTGCAAAAGTGAAAAACCGACAAGGCGCCCACTTGAGTCGCGGTTTTCAGCAAACAGCACCTGCCAGTCTTCGCGTTTGCCGCCTTTATCCAGATAACGTTGCAGTTGGTCAGGGTCGATAAAGCCAAATACGGCAGCGTCATCACGCCCGGACTCCCACGAAGCAGCAACCTGAGCCGGAATATCAATGCTGTCATATTTCCCGCTACGCAAAACTTGGTTGTAGTTCTCAAGCCCTACCATTTTTTGCTCTTTGCTGCCGCGTTTGACGGTAAAGATCATTTCACCCTTTGCGGTGTTGTGGGCTTTGTCACGAGTGGCACCATACTCAGGTACACCATTTCTGTTGTGGTCACGGTTACGTAACCACCAGTCATGATAAGCCGCCAGATGCGGATACATTTCCTCAAGCCAGGCTTTATCCCCCGTGGCTTTGTAGACTTCCATCACAGACCAGGCGGCAAGGCTTGGCTTGGTATTGCGTTCATTCCAGTTGCTACCATCACCGCCACGTTCTGGGTTGGTGTTATAGGCAATCAAATCTGGAACAAAGCCTGCATCCCATGGGCGTAATGGGTCATCGGTTGGAATCTGCCAGGCGAAGACTGCGCGAATGTTATCTTTTGCCACGTCAGGATTAAAATGTGCCATAGCGTAAGCCTGCTTCCAGGTATCCCACGGCCAGGTTTGGTTACCGGAAAACCAGCGTCCAGTTACAGAAGGTGTGACGGAGTCAAATTTCATCGCACCCGCCACGCCAGTTTCCATTCAGCGTTTCGATAGCTTTTACTGCCACTCGGGTTTGCGCCGCCGTCGCGGCAGGGTTTTTTAGCCCGGATTCCAAATAACCTTCCCAGCGCTGCTCGGATGCTGTCTGGTAGGTTTGAGGATGCTTGAGAATATCGGCGATTTTACTTTGTTCTTTTTGTACTTCAGTAGCCGTCAATAAATGAGAATAAGTGGTGTAGAGGGTGATCGAGCTTTCAATATTGGCTTTTGCAATAAAGCGGTGGCCGTCAATTTGGGTGCGCATCGGCAGCGTTTTATGGATTTGGTACTGTGATTGGCCAGATGTCATCAGGTTTGAGTCGGCACGCACTTTGCCAAAAGTGACATTCAGACCATCTGATGTGGCATGTAGCGTGCGGGTGTAGCCCGGAAACGCCTGCTCAATGGTTTCATCAGACTGAGGTTTTTGCTCCTGAAGATGATACTTCTCCAGTAATTCGCCATCCCAAACTAGCTCCAGCGGTGCGTCAGTGGTGATTTCTGTTTCCAACAAGGAGGTGCGTGATGTCACAAAGCGCAACGTCATTTTCACAGTGACACCAGGGGAGGTGAGTGTCTGTATCAATGCCCCAGGAATGCTGTATGCCTTCATTGTAAATGCGATTTTTTTACCATTCTGGTACACGCTCAGGCGGTCGAAATTATTCGCCATAAAGTTGATGTACTCTTCGGTCAGCAAAGCAGGGCCTGGGAAACCACCCATTCCTTCGCTACTTGCTGGCAGCAAATGCCCATGCCAGGCACCATCATCAAAAAGCGGATTAAATCGTTGATGTTCGTCGAAATCGTAATCAAGCATCGCGTGTGGTGCACCGGTGCGATCGATAACGTTCTGGAAATCATTGGCCATTAACGTGGTGGTGTCGTGCTTTGTTGAATGGCAACCCGCGAGCACAAGCAGCATCGCGAGCGGGGCAAGACGGAAAATTGTTTTCATGAAGTATCCTTACCAGTAGAAATATTGCATCACGAATATCGAATTGCTGGCGTTCGTGGTGTCGTTATGAAGATAAAAACGGCTGTCGAGTGCAGTGGCGAGTTTTCCACCAAAGTATTCGTACCAGATACCAAACTGTGCGTAAGAGGTGGTCTGGTCTTCGGCGTTATCTAACAGATGCTGCGCGTAGCTCCAGGCGGTTGAAAGATAAAGTCCTTTAGCAGGTTCAACCATGCCGCTGATCATCATCCCGCTCTCACTACCAGGGTTATAACCATCGCCTTTGCCGGTATGGTGCCAGACTCGTCCTGCGAGGTGTTTACCCTGTAAACCCAGCAGATACATCTGCCCGGTGCCGTCGGTCACTTCCAACCCGCTCAACATGGTTAAATCATCAAGAATGTCGTACTGGAGGTAGCCGTTGATCATCGCCTGATAGGTATATTTATCTGAATAGCGGTCATATTTGCCGAAGTGCAACCACGCTTTGCTCTCGTCGACACGGCTCTCTGGAGCTGCTGTGACACTGTAACGTAGCTTCCCAGTCAGGTTTTGTATCTTAGCGGCGTAGGTTAAATCACGGGTATTGGGGATGACATAGCCATACTCCGGCGTGAAATCTCCCCACCATTGCAAATCGTCCAGCGATGAATCGTTACGGGCACTTAAAATAAACTCGGTGCCTTTATCGGTACGATAGCCGCCATAAAAACGGTTAATCCCACCTTCAAAACCGCCCCAGCTGTGATCGGGAACCCAGGCATTACCATTATTGTCTGCCTGAACCGTCCAGCCTTCCCCATATAGCAGACCAAACCAGTTACCGTGTTTGACCTCAAGGCCGCCTTCGATATAAGTCCCGTCGCTGTATTTATGCTTGTCGTCGCCGTTAAGGTAAACGCTGCCACCCAGGCCCATCTCGCCATAAAAACGAAAGGCGGTGTTACTAGTATCTGCTGTAAGCGAAGGTGGTTGCGGAGTCTGGCGTTCTGCCGGAACAACGCTTTCTGCTGCCAGCAATGCCCCTGCGGGTGCGAACAGTGTTAGCAGCGGTGCCATAGATAAAATCTTAACCATACAATCCACTCCTTGTTGTTATTGCGGTTATCGATCCGTGGAATGCCGCTTATACTAGTTAAATATTTACTAAAATATATACTTAAATCGGTAAAGCGATAAGTGGATCACAATGCGAGTAGGGCTATACACGTAGTCGCAATGCCATTAAGCTATTGTTTTCACCTCTTGATTATTGGGATCTTATGGCTACATTGAAGGAAATCGCTCATGCGGCTCAGGTATCTGTGGCTACGGTTTCACGGGTCCTGAATGACGATCCCACACTGAGCGTGAAGAGTCAGACCCGTCAGAAAATTCTCGAAGCGGCAGAGCGGCTGGAATACAAAGTCCCCAGTGCCAAACGTCAGGCCGGTCAGCGTCTTACCTTTGCGGCTCTTTATACTCATGGGCAAGAGCTGGAAATCAACGATCCCTATTACCTGGCTATGCGTTATGGCATTGAAACTCAATGCGAAAAACTGGGTATTACGCTGGTTTCCTGTTACGACTTCAAAGGCGATCGCCCCTTGGTGGCAGCCGACGGTTTACTGGTAATTGGTAAACCCCAGCCTGCAACACAGGCGGTGCTGGAGCAGCAGGATTTGCCGTTGGTGTATCTCGATGGGGTAACTAACGATCCACGGTTTGACTGCGTAAGCGTTGATTTAGCGAAAATCAGCCAGAAGGTGATAGACTTCTTTATTTCACGTGGTTACCTGCGTATCGGTTTTATCGGTGGCCGGGATGACCCGCAGTATGCCGATCAGCGCGAACAGGCGTTTGTTGATTATGGGCGTAGTAAAAAAGTTGTTCAGCCGCAGGATGTTTACTATGGGGACTTTAGTAGCCAGGCCGGATACCAGTGCGCGATGAAAATGCTTGCATCATCAAGCGATTACCCACCAGCCTTGTTTGTGGCGACCGACTCTATTGCGATTGGTGTTCTACGCGCTCTGCACGAACACGGTATTAAAGTACCAGAGCAACTGGCTCTGATAAGCGTCAACGATATCCCTACCGCGCGCTTTGTTTACCCGGCGCTTTCAACGGTAAGAATTCACTCTGAAACCATCGGTGCGCAGGGTGTAAACCTGCTGATGGAACGCCTGCGTGACGATCGCACCATCCCGCTATCGGTATTTGTCCCCAGCTCTTTGCAATTGCGTGACTCGACAACATCTGAATAAAATCAACAACTCATCCCATAAGCCCTGCTGGTTTCTTACATCAGCAGGGCTTTTTGTTTTATACCGCGTGTTGATTTATTGTGATCGCCACGGCATTTAGTAAACTTTAATTTTTAGTTTTACTAAATATTTACTATTGTTTGCCCATACCCACGTAATGAGGATGTTGGCGTGAACAATTGGGAAAACATAGAAAAACAATCTGAGAACCGACTGCCACCGCGCGCCTGGTTCCACGGTTATGACAGTGTTGAAAAGGCAAAAGAGCTAAACCGCGAGCAAAGCCTGGGCTTTTCATTGCTAAGCGGAAAATGGGCGTTTAACTATTTCGACCATCCGCAAAAAGTACCGGCCGAGTTTTACCACCAGCCTATGGCTGAATGGGGTGAAATCACTGTCCCGGGAATGTGGCAAATGGAAGGCCACGGTAAACTGCAATATACCGATGAAGGTTATCCTTTCCCTATTGATGTGCCTTTTGTTCCTACCAACAACCCAACCGGTGCTTATCAGCGCCAGTTTTCGCTACCGTCAGACTGGTTACAACGCCAGGTCATTATTAAATTCGACGGCGTAGAAACCTACTTTGAAGTTTATGTAAATGGCCACTATGTAGGCTTTAGCAAAGGCAGCCGTCTGAGCGCCGAGTTTGATCTCAGCCCGTATGTGAAGGCCGGAGAAAACTTGCTGAGTGTGCGGGTGATGCAATGGGCTGACTCCACCTATATTGAAGATCAGGATATGTGGTGGATGGCGGGTATTTTCCGTGATGTTTATCTTATTGGTCAGCCGAAAGTTCATGTACATGACTTAACCGTGGTGACGGAATTTGATGAAAACTACTGTGATGCTGAGCTCCAGGTATCGTGCGACTTAAACAATATATCGGCCGCACCTGTCGCGGGTTTGCAACTGCATGCGCAATTGTTTGATGGTGAAAAATGTATCGCTGAGCAAATCCTTGATGCACTTAGCGTACAGAACAGTGCCACCTATCAGTTCCTGATACCTGTAAAACAACCGAAGCAGTGGAATGCTGAGCACCCCAATCTTTATTTACTGCTGCTGACGCTGCGCAATAACCACGGTGAAATCATCGAAGTAGTGCCGCAGCAAGTCGGGTTCCGCGACATCAAAGTGCGCGACGGCCTATTTTACGTTAATGGTCGTTACCTGAAATTGCATGGTGTGAACCGCCATGATCACGATTGCCAGAAAGGCCGTGCAGTCGCTATGGCGCGTGTTGAGCGTGACATCGTCCTGATGAAGCAACACAACATCAACTCAGTACGTACAGCCCATTATCCGAACGATCCGCGTTTCTATGCATTGTGCGACCAGTACGGCCTGTTTGTGATGGCGGAAACTGATGTCGAGAGTCACGGTTTTGCAAACGTCGGCAATATTAGCCGCATCACTGACGATCCAACGTGGGAACAAGCCTACGTCGAGCGTATTGAACGCCACGTTCTGGCGCAGAAAAACCATCCTTCTGTCATCATCTGGTCCCTGGGTAACGAGTCAGGCTACGGCTGCAATATACGTGCGATGGCAGCACGCTGTAAGCAACTTGATCCCACTCGTCTGGTGCATTACGAAGAAGATCGTGACGCCGAAGTCGTGGACGTGATTAGCACAATGTATTCACGCGTCTCAATGATGAATGCCTTTGGTGAATACCCTCATCCTAAACCACGCATTATCTGCGAATACGCCCATGCAATGGGCAACGGGCCTGGCGGGTTAGCGCAATACCAGTCCGTATTTAATCAGCATAAAAGTTTGCAAGGGCATTACGTCTGGGAGTGGTGCGACCATGGCCTGCTGGTGCATGACGAGCAGGGGCGTGAGCGCTATCAGTATGGCGGTGACTACGGCGACTACCCAAACAACTATAACTTCTGCATGGATGGGCTTATCTATCCGGATCAACGTCCAGGCCCAGGCTTGCGTGAGTACAAGCAGGTGCTTTGCCCGGTCAATATTCGCCCGACGCAACAGTGTGATGTGTTGCTGGTGGAGAACCGCTACTGGTTCAGCACACTTGGTGACATCGAGTTCAAGGTCGCATATCAGGTCGATGGTAAAACCATCGCACAGCAAACATTGTCGCTGCCGCATTTGCTGCCAGGTGAAGCCGAAGAGCTGCAATTGACTGCACCTGTGGTGCCAGCAGGTGAAGTGTTTATCAATGTTGAAGTTGTTAAGCGCAGTGCGACAAGCTGGAGTGATGCGATGCACTCGCTTGGTCAGTTCCAGATCTTGCGCCAGCAGGCGGTTTCTCGCGAGTCTTTGCCACTCAATCAGCACAGCACATTACGCTGTGAAACACAGCAAAACAGCCTGGTTATCAGCGGCAATCAATTTTCTCTGACTTTCTGCCGCCTGAGTGGTGAGTTGGTTTCATGGTTGGTAGACGGTGAGGAAATTGTTGGGCGCGCGCCGCATCTAACCTTCTTTAAACCGACTATCGATAACCACAAGCAGGAATTTGAGGGTTTGTGGCAGCCGTATCACGTGCACCTGATGCAGCATAATTTCCGCACCATGCGTCATTTCTCGCAAGGTGAAGATACGGTTGTTGAGGTTACCAGCACGATTGCACCACCAGTGTTTGATTTCGGTATGCGCTGTACTTATCAGTGGCGCATAACTCCGGCAGGCCATGTCAGCCTGGATTTGTCAGGTACACCATATGGAAACTATCAGGCCATTGTTCCAAAAATTGGCCTCGATTTCGGCATCAGCACACGCTTTAAACAGGTTGAGTATTATGGCCGTGGGCCAGGTGAAAACTATGCTGACAGCTGCCAAAGCAATCTGATTGGCCATTACCGCCAGCCGGTAGAAAGCCTTTTTGAAAACTACCCGTTCCCACAGGATAACGGCAACCGCCAGGATGTGCGTTGGTTGAGTGTTGAAGATGAAAAGGGTAACGGTATTTTCATCCAGCCATCTAAGCCGATTAACTTCAGCCTATGGCCATATAGCGCAGAAATGTTGCAACAGGCGCAGCACATTAATGAGCTGGAAAAGGGCGATTACCTGACATTAAACCTCGATGATCAAATCCTCGGACTTGGCTCCAACTCATGGGGTTCCGAAGTGCTGGATTCATTCCGCGTTTACCTCAAACCATTCCACTACGGTTTCACTATGGTGCCGTTCAGTAAAGCGCAGGTGGAGACGGTTGATCTCGCGAAATACGATTTCCAACCGCAAACCAACCGCGCACTTTCTTGATAGGGCAAACGTAATGATTATTTTAAATACCTTAGAAGATTTTAAGCAGATTTATCGTGCGGGGAAAAAATGGCAGCGTTGTATCGAAGCTATTAATAACCTCGAAAATATTCAGCCTAATATTTTTTATTCAATTGGTGATTCTTTGGTTTATCGCCTTGCAGAAGGCCCAGTAAATAACATGGATTTATTCGAAGGGAATCGCCGTTATTTCGATGTTCATTATTACCTTGCGGGACAAGAAACCGTTGAGGTTGCAGCGAAAAACGAGTTAACCCCAGAAATTGCTTACAGCGATGAAACTGACCGTGAGTTTTTGCGCGGGCAGGGTGTTAAACATCAGCTTAACGCCGGAAACGTCATCATCTGTGAAAACCACGAAGCACACCGGTTTTCGCAGGGGAATGACGTCAAAAAAGTGATTTTAAAAGTCACGATTGAAGAAACGTATTTTCTAAATAAATAGGGTGTTAAACGCCTGACTGGTGTCGGATGGCACAAGTGCTATCCGACCTACGAAAAAAAATTATTAAAATTTACCCTACAGTGTGGAGTTCGTATGGCTTCAACAAACAGAAATACTATTGGCAAGTTCGGGTTATTAGCGATGACATTTGCGGCGGTGTTTAGCTTCAATAACGTCATTAATAACAATATTCAGTTAGGTATCGCATCGGCACCGGTTTTCCTGGTGGCGACACTCATTTATTTTATTCCGTTCTGTTTAATCATCGCGGAATTCGTCTCACTGAACCGTAATTCCGAAGCGGGTGTTTATGCCTGGGTGAAGAGTGCGTTAGGTGGCCGCTGGGCATTTATCACCGCCTATACCTACTGGTTTGTTAACCTGTTTTTCTTTACCTCGTTACTACCGCGAGTTATTGCCTACGCCTCATATGCGTTTCTTGGCTATGACTATATTTTCACGCCGATAACGACGGCAATAATCAGCATTTGCCTGTTTGCTTTTTCCACCTGGATTTCAAACCACGGGGCAAAATTGTTGGGGCCGATGACCTCAGTCACCTCCACGCTGATGCTTCTCCTTACGTTCTCCTACATCATTCTTGCAGGGGCTGCCGTGATTGGTGGCGTCGAACCGGCTGACCCAATCAACGTGCAGGCGATTACACCGCAGTTTAGCTGGGCATTCCTCGGTATTATCGCGTGGATTTTCCAGGCCGCAGGTGGTGCTGAGTCGGTTGCGGTGTACGTCAATGACGTAAAAGGCGGCAGCAAAGCCTTTGTTAAAGTGATCATTTTGTCTGGTTTATTCATCGGTGGCCTTTATACCGTCTCCTCACTGCTGATTAACGTCTTTGTTCATAAAGCTGATTTGCATTACACCGGCGGTACGGTGCAGGTATTTGAAGGGCTGGCGAATCACTTTGGCTTGCCAACGTCGCTGATGAACCGCTTTGTCGGGATTGTCTCCTTTACTGCGATGTTTGGCTCACTGCTGATGTGGACTGCTGCTCCTGTGAAAATCTTCTTTACCGAAATTCCAAAAGGTATTTTTGGTGAGAAAACCGTGCGTCTTAACCAGCATGGCGTACCGACTCGTGCAGCGTGGATTCAGTTCCTGATTGTTATCCCATTGATGCTTATCCCAACCGTGGGTTCGGGTAGCGTACAGGAGTTGATGAACACGCTTATTAACATGACCGCTGCCGCGTCAATGTTGCCGCCGCTGTTTATCATGCTTGCCTATCTGAACCTGCGTATGAAATACGATGAGGTCAATCGTGATTTCCGTATGGGCACACGGATGCAGGGGATCACCATTGTGAGCGTGTTGATAGTCATTTTCACCGTCGGGTTTATTGCATCCACATTCCCGACGGGTGCCAGCATTATGACTATCGTGTTTTATAACGTCGGTGGGTTGGTTATCTTCCTGGGCTACGCCTGGTGGAAATACAATAAATACGAGAAAGGGCTGGATGCCAGAGCGCGTTACGAAGCGGATACACCGCTTGCACAAATTGCGCTGGAACAGCAGCAGGGAAAGCCAGCTTCACCGCTAGCAGGTGAGGTCGCGATAACACGTCAGCCATAGAAAAACGGCCCCAAACGGGGCCGTATCTATGTTTCGCAGGTCGGATTAGCGAGGCGACATCCGACACTAGCGTTAACAAAACTTAAAAATCATATCCCACGGTCGCAATAACAGAACGCTCTGCACCCCAGTAGCAATAGCCGGTACCGTAACAGCCCGCAACGTAATCACGGCCTGTCAGGTTGGTGGCATTAACTTGCACGAAAGCCCCTTTCAAAGATGGCGTCCACGCACCCATATCGGCACGTACCATCGCATCAAGCAGAGTGACAGAAGGTACACGCAGGGTATTCTCGTTATCTGCCCATTGCTTGCCAATGTAGCGTACGCCCGCACCCAGACTGATACCTAAGTCGGCTTTGAACATTCCCCACAAGCTTGCCATTTGGTCAGGTGTAACATACGGCGTGTTGCCATCGTTACCGTCGATTGCATCTTTAAAGCGTACTTTGTTGTATGTGTAACCAGCGATGGTTGAGAAACGCTGATTCCACTGTGAACGCGCTTCCAGCTCAACGCCCTGCGAGTGAACTTTACCTGCTGGCTCAAAGTAGCTGCCCTGAACTACACGGTTACCGACATCTTTTTGTGTCAGGTCGTACAGCGCAACGGTATACATATCTACTGTGCCAGCTGGCTGATATTTCACACCCGCTTCGTACTGTTCGGCAGTGGTCGGCTTCAGCAATTTGCCTTCTGCATCAGGCAGAACCTGCGGTGTAATTGCCTGGCTGTAACTGACGTAAGGAGAAACCCCGTTGTTGAACGCATAAAGCAGGGAGGCACGTCCGCTGAAATGATCATCAGTGCGGTTATCTGTCACGTCACTATCAATGGCTTCAGCCACGATATGGCTTTTGGTCACCATATGGTCGTAACGACCAGACAGCGTCATATGCCACTGATTCCACTTCATATCATCTTGTAAATAGACGCCTGTTTGTTCGTACTGACGCTTACCTGCTTTGGTCAACAGACCCTGGTTGATAGTGGAGTAAGTCGGGTCACGCGGATCGTAATAGTAGAAACCGCCAGGTCCACCGGACTCGCCCGTCCATGGGTTTAGGTTGGTGGTATAAGCAGAATCGTCAGACAGGTTATTGGTGTATTTATGGAATTCCCCGCCAAGCACCACTTTGTGGTCCAGTTCGCCGGTTGCGAAATCTGCTTCCAGTTGGTTATCGATGGCGTAAGCGTCGAGAGACGAGGTTTCACCGCTGTAATAACGCATCAATTCGTCGTGCGCGGCATCTGCCCAGCCAATCTGGTAAGCCTGCTTGAGGCCCACGTTTGAGTGGGTGTAGCTGGCGTTGGAGCGGAACGCCCAAGTGTCATTAAAGCTATGAGCGAACTCGTAACTGTAAATCTGCTGGTGGCGTTTGAATTCGTCATTGCCCGGTTCTACATCAGAGAAGCCGGTGCTGAGTTTACGGCCAGTAGACGAATAGAGACTACCATCTGCCGGAACCGATCCGTGGAAGCCACCTGAAGGATCTTTTTCCAGGTATGCACGCATCACCAATGAGGTATTTTCGCTCGGCTGCCATAACACAGACGGGGAGATGGCATAGCGTTCTTCACGGGTTTTCTCATACTGGGTATCAGTATTTTTTGTCATACCGATGAGGCGCCAGGCCCATTCATCGTTAATCGCATTGGTATAGTCGAATGCGGTGCCGGTGGTATTGTTGTTACCGTACATGGCACGAACGTGGCCTTCCTCAATGAACTGCGGTCGCTTTGAGGTCTCCATTACCAGTCCGCCAGGAATGGTTTGTCCGTAAAGAGCTGAAGAAGGCCCTTTGATAACGTCAATACGCTCAAGGAACCATGGATCAACCTGCACCACGTTGTAGCTCCCGCCGTCACTCATCAGGCGCAAGCCATCAAGGAAGATGTTATTCACATCACCTCCGTGGAAACCGCGCAGTGCGACAGTGTCATAACGAGTTGCACCACCAGCAAAACCAGTGAAAGCACCCGGGGTGTAGTTGAGCGCGCTGTTTACAGATAATGCACCCTGATCATCAATTTGTTGACGAGTCACGACAGACACCGACTGACCGGTAGTGATTAACGGCTCATCAGTTTTGGTAGCACCACGACTGACCGTCGCGCTGTAACCCTGAGTTGGGCTGGTGGAGGTTTCTGTCAGTGTATCGGTCACAATAACGGTATCTTCCGCCATCGCGTAGGTTGGAGCAGCAAGAGCAAGCGCGCAGAGTAAAGCGGAACGCTTTACGGTAAATGCCAGTTTCATTTAATTATTTTCCCGAGAATGTCTTTTTTGTTATCACCTGAAGGGCCGATCTGTGTCGGAGAGGTTGGTATAAATTCAGGCGATCTTATAACGAATAGGAATGCGAATTATTATTGTTATTGTTTGTGTAAGCAAGTGCAAATATTGGCAGGTAGAGAATTAAAACCCATGAAAATATTAGTGTTTTTACAGAGGAGTACGACCCTCTCCATGGGAGAAGGTCTAACGGGAGTCGGTTGAGGGGGGGATTTTTACTCCTTCTCCTGGAGAAAAGGAGAAGGAGGGGATGAGGCCGTTGGAACGACGTTACTGGGTTGAAGCCGCCGTAGGTTTTGTAGTTTCAGTCACAGGCCCCGGTGTTGCAGAAGGCAATTTATCCGGTGTGGAATCGCAGGGCTTCTCTTTACCGCATAACAAATCGAGCATTTTCAGCGTCACGCCGTTGGTCCAACCAAAACCATCCTGGAGAGGATATTCTCCGCCACCACCGCCCGTACCCGTGCTGGATACATCATACTTTTCAACCAGTTTCTGCTCGCGGTTGTAGGTATGCTGCACATTGGTGAGGAAGCGCCAGGTGACTTCCATGGCTAAATCTTTATGCCCATAGTTCTGCAGCCCTTCGGTGGCCACCCATTGCAAGGGAGCCCAGCCATTTGGGGCATCCCACTGCTGGCCCGTGTTCAGATTGGTTGTTGCAAGTCCACCAGCTTTAAGCAATTGCGCACGGGTGATGGTTGCCATTTTGTCCGCGCGCTCTTTCGAGGCCGCATGCACATAAAGTGGGAACAGTGCGGCGGCGGTCAACTGAGAACGAACAGCGTTAGTTTTGAGATCGTAATCGGCATACCAGTCCTGTTTGCTATTCCACAAATGCGCTTCCATAGCTTTCTGGCGAGCATCTGCCAGTTGCTGGTATTGCGTTGCTGCACTGGTGTCTTTCGCTACAGTGCTGGCGTGCGCCAGCGTTTTCTCCATCTGGAATAACAGGGCGTTTAAATCCACTGGCACGATTGAGGTGGTGCGAATCGAACCAAGTTGTTCTGGGTTATCCATCCAGCGAGAGCTGAAATCCCAGCCCGAGGCGGCAGCGGCACGCAAATCACGATAGATTTCTGTTGCCGGGCGATTCGGGTTGTTCTTCGCGGTAGTCACATCATCCAGATAAGATTCAGTACGTGGCGTATCTCTGTCATCCCAATAGCGGTTCAGGACTGAACCATCTTTAAGTTTCACCACGCGCAGGTTTTCAGAACCCGGTTGCAGCGTATCGCTGCCCTGCATCCAGTAGGCGTACTCTTTTTTCAATTGGGGCAGGTAAGTGGTGTAGGTTTCATCACCGTTATGGCTGGCCAACAGTTTGACCATAAAGGCAAAGAACGGTGGTTGCGAACGGCTCAGATAATAACTGCGGTTGCCATTGGGAATATGCCCCCAGGCATCAATTTCATGGGCAAAGTTGTCCACCATATCCTGCACTTTGTCCCAGTGACCGCTTTCTGCAAGCCCAAGCATGGTGAAATAGCTGTCCCAATAATAAACTTCGCGGAAACGCCCGCCGGGTACGACATACGGCTTAGGTAGCGGCAGCAACGAGTCCCATTTATCAACGCTATCTGTGGTGCGCGTTAGCACCGGCCACAGGCTATCAATATGTTCACGCAGCGTCTGTCCTTCAGGTGGAACATATTTTTCACCCTCGCGCGGCAAGGTGAAGTTCACATTCACAAAATGACGTAAATCGAAGCCAGATTGATTGCGCTGCATGCGGTAGTCCGCAAGGATCATTAACGGATCGTTATTAGGAACCGCATCTGCAAATGTCTTTTGGTCAGGGAATAATTTTGCAGTCTGGACATCGGTAAATAACGGGCCAAGGAGCACATCTGGTGGCTGGGGCTGCGGTTGTTGTTCGTCAGCCGCCGAAGCGGGCAAGGTAAAAGCGACGAACGCACAACCGATAGCTATTTGAATCGCAAGCAATAAACTACGAGGACGGCGCAAAGCAGGATTTATCATCTATTGTTCTCCTTTTCATGATCGCGTGAAGTTTTAGCGATCAACCCTATGAAAACCTTAGACGAATTTGCGGGCAGTACCAGGTGCCATGTCGCATATTAAAGGAAAGCAGATAATTTACCGGTGGCACTGGCTCTTACCCTTGCGGATTAATCAACCATGTTCCTGCTTTTTCCACAGACAACGTCATGTTTCGCGTCTGTTTATTATCACGCAGGGTAATCTGATATTTTCCGGCAGGCAGTTGCAGGAAACCATAACCATTGGCCCCCGGTGTGATTTTTTCTGTTTTGCCATTCACATTCAACTCTTCACCGTCATTCATGCGGACATAAACGCGCGCCAGCATACCGTCAGTGGCGGGTAGAGCAGCTGGAGTTGCCACCGCCTGGACTTTTTGTACCGCGGGTGACTCAAGTTTCGCTGTCTCGGAAGTCGGTGTTGTCGAGAAATGGCCACCAAAAATAACCGCACCTATAGCCACGCCGACCAACAAACTAGCCGCTATCTGTAGTGGCAATTTGTAGCGTTTGCGTAAAGGAGACAGCGGGGTAATCTCTGCATCTTCCAGAGCAACCAACATGGTCCCTGGTTGTTTTAGCGATGCGAGGCCATTGATGCCGCTCATCGGAATCTCGGCAAGGGCTGCAAATTCAGCAATAGATTGCGGGCGGTCTTCAGGTTTTAGCGCCAGGGCGTGATCGACGGCCTGCAACAAACTCTGGGAATAGCCTTCAGGGCGATTCTTCGCGAGCTTAACGCAAGGGTCCTGAATCGTGCGGGTGACACTGGCTGGAGGGCAGGTGCCTGTTATCAAAGTATATAGAATGGCGCCGAGTGCATAGATATCAGTCCACGGCCCTAGTTGGTTTTCGAGATCGTCAGCGTACTGTTCCAACGGGGCAAAACCAGGATTAAGCGGCGTTTTAATCTCGTCGCTGTTTTCTGAATTGGCACGTAGTGGAGCACCTGCATTAAGTAGCAGCGGCGCTCCGTTGTCCTGAATTTGAATACTGCGCAGGGACAAATCACGATGAATAAATCCTTCGTCGTGCAATGTTGCCAGCGCCCCGCACAGCATCGGCAATATCCTGCGTAACCAGGCATCGTTGATGATTTCAGGATGTTGTTGATGAAGTTCGGCAAGCGTCATACCGCTGGAGTAACGTGTTGCCGCATAAGCGGTTTCGTTTTGCGTCCAGAAGCTTAAAACCTGAAGCAGGTTTGGGTGGTTGAATTGCGCAAGCTGACGAGCCGACTGCACAAAACGATTCATACCCGAGCTGAATGCCTGGCTATCTTGTTTACTGCGCAAAACCAGCTGCATATTGTCGCTACGTATGGTCAGCGCACGCGGCATAAACTCATTGATAGTTACCGGTCGTTCGAGTTGATGATCCCACGCTTTATAAACCACGCTGGTGTTGGTGGACTCAGTCACTTTCTGAATTTCAAACTCGTCGAAACGGAAACCTGGTGGCAGAGCGTCGGGAAGCTCTTGTTCGTAATCTTTATCAGTCATGATGGCCTTTCTCTGCACGAAATCGACGAATGTTCACAGGTTATTTCTGGGCGCGCCATGCGCCCACGGCCGGATCACGCAATTGCGGACGCAGGGAGTCAATCAACAGCAAGGTAATAGGCGTATCTGGCGCAAGCCATGCCGACCATACTTTGCGTACTTGGTTTAATCGCGCCTGAATTCCAGCCTCATCAACCGTCATTTCACGCGGAACTTCAACAGCCACGGTTCCGGTGGCTTGCCAGCCATTTAGCTCGGAGTTATAGGGCAAAATCATCCAGCTCTGCGGCGCGTGTTCATTACTGACGACCATGCGTTCATTGTTCAAGCTTGTGATAAGCAGGCTGTCAGAACCCGCATCGGCGCTCAGTCCACTGACCGGGAAACCATGCACGAAGGTCATCTCATTGCGTTTTTCACCGTGAATACCGCTTTGAATGATTTCACTACGTCCATTCAGCCAGCCGCCGTTTTCACATTTCCCGTTGGGGATAAACATTGCCGAAGCATTGGCGTCACCTTGCCAGAAGGTGCGCAGATGGCAGCCATCCTGCAACGTAAACTCTTGCCATGGCGTGCGGTCTGCTAATGGCGAGCTCTCATTGGAAAGTGGCAGTGTGTTTGGTTCACCTGAAACTACCGGCGCAACAATGACTGCCCAATCACTGTTTTTGGTCGCAGTGCCGACGGCAAGCGTCTGGCCTTGCGGATCTTCCAGTTTCCAGCTCACCAGTTGAACAGAGTTACACTGGCTTTCCAGCAAGGTGCCAAGACGCGGCATAAAAACGTTGAGCACAGACGGATTTTTATCACCATTGGCTACGATTCGTAAGGGGAGTTCAGTAGCACACCAGCTCTGTGGCGTGTTGTTTTGCACATCATCTATCCAGACATCCAGCTTTTGCGAAGGAGACTGAACGATACGATAGTTCCCAGCCCATACGGTTGTAGATGCCAGCAACAGCGCCAGACCCGAAAGCCAGAGTTTCATAGAAATCCTTGTTAGCCGAGCAATATTAAATAAAAGGCCGTGACACAAAATGCCTTTGATTAATCAATAATCCAGGTGCCGCTGTTAGCGTTCTGACAGGCTTTGCTAGCGTCATCGACGGCAACACAAGTCGTTTTCTTAGAAGCCTTACGCGGACGTGGGCGATCTTTTTTTAGCGCCTGGGCATACAATTCACTTTTGACCAGAGCGCGTGCAGGAACATAGCCCAACATTTCTTGTTTATCTTGCTCTGCAATCGCGAGCCATTTGTTCTCGACCTCGCCAAGCACGGTATAACTTTGTCCGTTTTCAAGGGTACTTATCACTTTCCCACCAAAATCCGGCTTGCTCAAAATAGAGCCCGAATAGAGTGCCCGATAACTGGCGTTAACTGGGGTAAACTCTTGTGGCGCGGCTACAGCGTAACGGTGTGTGAGGGTGACGCCATTGATTTCACTAGTCACGATAGTATCGTCCGTCATTTTTGGCGGCGGTGCTTTACAACCCACTACAGTGGCAATAACAGCAAGGATCAACAGGCTTCGCAATTTCATCGTAACTTTCCCTGAAAATATGATTCAAACCTGGTCGCCGGGAGGAGGTAAAAATGGCGAAGAAGAAATCCAGGAATCTGAAGAATTATTCACACTGCTTATACATAGTAACTTCAATTTTACATCGCTTGATTCACAATTCAATGCTGATGTAACTGATTGACATCATTAAGTGTTAAGTGGGTCAAGAACAGGGTCTGCAATGATAATTCACAAGCTGAATGTTATATGCTTAAAGCTAACCAGTAGCATATATTATAAAACATGATTTCAATTTTAGGACTGAGTATGACGATGGAACCGTTATTGCCTAATATCTGCGATTTTATTGCACATGTTTCGCCACTTAACACGCTCCCGGTGGAGGCGCAAAATGAAATCGCGCGCTCCATCAGCATTAGCTATCTGGCGGTTGGCGAGACGCTGCCTTTCGATATTGCGGCTGTTGAGCGCTATCTCTACATCGTACGTACCGGTTCGCTTGAGCAACGCTGGAGCGATGGGGTGCTACGTGCCCGTCTGGGGCCAGAAGACCTGTTTGGTTTCACCTTCCTTGAAGGGATTCCGGGTAACCCTGAAGATTGTTACAACGTCACTGCTATCGAAAACACGCTGCTCTATCAAATCCCACACAGCGTGTTGAAATCGATGCTGCAAAAATATCCCCAATACGCGACACACTTTTCGATTAACGCTCATGAACGCCTGAATTGCGCGATGGACGTCGTATGGAGCGATGAAGACAAAGGTATGTTTGTGCGTAAGGTTGCGGATCTGGCGAGCAACACGATTTCCGTCGTTGATGCTATAACGTCCATACAAGAAACGGCCAGGCAGATGCGCTGGGTCGATCGCTGCTCAACGGCAGTGATAATGGATGATGATAAAATCATTGGCATCATCAGTGACCGGGACATGACGCGACGCGTAGTGGCGGAAGGTTTTGATATTTCACGCCCGGTTAGGGATGTGATGACCGCTGCACCGATAACTGTTTCATCTGGTGATCTGGTGATGCATGCGGTGGCGCTGATGATGCGCCACGGTGTCAGTAGCTTGCCGGTAGTTGATTGTGAAAAACCAGTTGGCCTACTGACGGCTTCGCATTTGGTGCAGCATCATCGCGTGCAGGCCATTTTCCTGATCGAGCGTATTAACCACTGCCAATCTGTCGATGAACTAGCCGTTCTTAAAGTTGAACGCCAGGCAATATTCGAAGCGTTGGTGGAGGGGAATTTGCGCAGTGGCGTGGTTGAAATGGTGATGTCGATGCTGATGGATGCCTTCACCCGCAGGTTAATTGAACTTGCCCTCAGCGAGTTTGGCGAGCCACCTTGTGAATTCTCATGGATAGTTGCAGGCTCGCACTCCCGAAATGAAGTTCATGTTCATTCCGACCAGGATAGCGCGATTATTTTGCCCGACAGTGCAGGTATTGAAGAGCAAATGTGGTTTTTACGCTTTGCCCGATTTGTTTGCCTGGGGCTTGATGAGTGTGGCTATCCATTATGCACAGGCCATTTTATGGCTTCTGAGAGCCGTTGGTGCCAGCCGCTGTCGGTATGGCAAGCCTGTATTCGCAAATGGGTCACTAACCCGGAATATACGCAGCTATTGAATGCCACAGTATTTCTGGAAACGCGCGCATTTTACGGCAACACCTGGCTGCATGATGCATTCCAGCAATCCTTGCTGAACGATATTGCGGCTCATCCTGGCTTCTTACGTTCACTCACCCGTGATTCGGCCAATACTTCGCCGCCACTTGGTATCTTTAACAATCTGGTGCTGGAAAAAAGTGGCAACGACAGTAAGACACTTAACATCAAACGCTTTGCACTAACGCTTATCATCGACTTGTCGCGGATATACGCGCTGGCAGCAGGTAGCAGTGAAACCAACACCGAAGCGCGTTTCCGTGCCGCACGCGATAAAGGATTAATGTCACCCGGTGGGTGTACTGACATCATTGATGCTTTTCATTTTTTAACCCGGCTGCGTTTTAACCACCAGTTGTCGCAGCTGCGTAAAGGTATTACCCCCGATAACCAGATTGACCCGCGTGAGTTTGGCAGCTTTGAGCGCAAGCATCTGAAAGATGCCTTTCGAATTATTGCCCGCCAACAAGAGCTGGCCCGTATGCTTTTTGTGAAGGGGTAATAATGAGTTTTCTATCGCGTATTTTTCCGCCTTCACGAGAAAATCGTTTGCAGACCGAGCGCGAGCAATGGCTGCGTGTGCCAGGCCTGAGTCATGCATTGAAACGCCTATTAGAAACCCCATTGCCGGATTTCAACGCGACCGTAACTGATGTTCCCTGGTTGGTGTTTGATTTTGAAACCAGCGGGCTTGATGCCACTACGGATTGTATTTTGTCGATTGGCAGTGTGGTTGCCGAAAAAGGGCAAATCGGGCTTGCGAGCGCCCAGCACCACTATATTTCCACCGGTAATCCAGTGAATGCGTGTAGCGCGATTATCAATCACATCACCCCGGAAATGCTGCGCGAGGGCATTGCCCAGGATGAAGCAATGGAGGCTTTGTTCGCGAGCCTTACGGGGCGAGTGGCAGTGGTTCATGGCCGAATGGTTGAGCGGGCATTTATTAACGCCTGGCTATTTACGCGTTACGGGCGGGAAGGGCTGCCCTTATTGTGGATTGATACGCTGGAGCTTGAACGACGTCATCAGCAAGCGGCAAGACGCATGCAGAATGACTTGCGGCTATCGAGTATTCGCCGTGATTACCATCTTCCTGACTATCCGGCACATCATGCATTGTGCGACGCGGTGGCGACAGCAGAAGTACTACTGGCCCAGATCCGTGCGCGCTCGCATAGCCATGATTTGCCGTTGAAAGCGTTTTTGTGCGATTGAAGTAAAATCTGGACTGAAGCCAGGCTTTACCTGGCTTGTGATGGGTATCGTGATTGGAATGGTGAAGACTCGATTCTATAAGCGTTACTTCAGCGCTTTTCCCTGAGTGTTAATGACTCCCGCCCGATTAAGAATATTTTCTATTTCAACCTTCATATCTTCAGTTAACGGCGTGGCCGGTGGCAACGAATACACCGGGATATTCAGGCCTACCAGGCGCAGGGCATATTTCACCGCGTTGTAAAACGGCAAGTCCATACTATAAAGCGGTGGTATCCATGACAGCGATTGTTGCAATTCAATGGCCCGGGAAAGATCTTGTTTGCGCCATGCATCAAGGATCCCACAGGTCAGTTGCGGGGCGAAGTTCGCGCTGGCAGGGATGCAGCCATCACCACCAAGGATCAATGTTCCCAGCAGGTATTCATCGTAACCGGCGAATATCGCAAAGTCGGGTCTGTCCGCTTTCACTGCGTGGATGGTTTCACGAATATGGGACAAGGTATCAACGGTATCTTTTAGCCCGACAATATTTGGGCAGCTTAGCGCCAGCTCGCGAATAACATGCACCGGGATAGCCTGGCCTGTCAGGGCGGGGAAGTTATACAGAATAATTGGCAACTCAAGCGCGCTGGCGATGGTTTTGTAATGACTCAGCAGATTTGCATCACTTAATGGGTTGTACCACGGGTTGACCACTACCACGCCACTGGCACCCAGTTTTTGGGCATGAAGCCCAGCATCAATAGTCTGTTGCGTGCCACAGTGGGCAATCCCTATCAAAACGGGTTTTCTACCTGCAACCTTTTTTATACAAAACTCTGCAACCTGTGCCCGCTGTGCTTCAGACATATGGGCAAATTCCCCGGCGCTGCCGAGAAAGAACAGGCCATTAACAGGCGATGAGACCAGGTGTTCAATTAACATTGCCTGTGCGACACCATCAAATTCACCATGCGCATCAAACAATGTGGGAACCGGGGGGATAACACCACTAAAACGAGGTTGCTTCATTAGCTACTCCTGCAGGTTTTTGAGTTTATTGTCCGTGAAAAGCTCATTGCTTGAATCTGTGAATGGCATTAATTGTAGCGGAACGAGAGATTGTGAAAGCCGATTATGTCGCATTACTGAACTGTTGTTTTAATTACGTACAATCATCGTTCGGGGAAAGGGTTTGCGACCATCTGGAGATGATGGCCGCAGGTAAATCAATATGCGAGGTGGTGTGAAATTGATAACAATCAGTGCTCAAGCATCTCATGGACAACCTGTTCTTTGGACAAGTTGTATTGGTAAAACGTCGGCCAGTTATCCATCTCATTAAGTAAGGATTGTTGTGAATCATTACCCATGAATATATGGAAATGTTCGGATTTACGCGGGGAGATAATATGGTCGCTAAATTGCACGTATTTAGGTGCTTTTGATTGGCTGTCTTTGCATTCAAACAGATAGCGCACACCTTTTTTCCCTGAAGTGTAAGTCAGGATTTTATGACCTGCGTAAGTGTACTGGCAGGAGTTTACCGTGTCACCGCGATGGAATTCGATGACGTTATTCTCGATGCCAATCATATCAATATCAGTGGCATAGCCTTTCTTGTAATACTCTTTATATTGCGCCGCAGTTTTGCTGCTGTCGTTGCGCGCTTTTTTCTCCATCACCACATCTAAGTCGCCGTTTAACAGATAAGGATTGACTGACTGCCACACCCCATCCCAATCGCTTAATGCGCGGTCCTTCACCTGTTTATTTTCAAATACGCCTTCACTGGCTTTGCGCTCTGCTTCAGATAGTGGGGTGCCATGCGTATGGCTGTGTGCAAATGCATTTGCGCTACTCAGTAACATGCCCATGCTAAGAACCATGGTGGTAATCCGTGCGGTCATCAGTCTCTCCGTTGGTGTTTCAGATAATGAGGGGATGTTATAACATAACAATATCGAGATTCAATATCTTTGCACATAAAACCGGAGTGGCAGGTCAGTACTTTTGCTTAATGATATTTGCCAGACGTACAAATGACGGGAGCATATCGATATCTTTGATGCTGGCAAACCCAACTAATAACCCTTTGGATTTCTGTTGATTAAAGTAATAGCGGGACAACGGTCTGACTAAAATGCCTTCTGCATTCGCCTGTTTTGCAATCTGCATGTCATCTGCGTCGGGCGGAAGTTGAATAATCAGATGCAGCCCGGCATTGCTGTTGAAATAACCCAGATACTCTTCACCCAAATGCTGCTTAATTAGCTCAACCAGTTGGTTGCGGCGTTTGCTATATAACTGACGCATTTTGCGAATGTGCGCGGCGTAATATCCTTCTTTGATGAATTCAGCCAGGGCTGCCTGTATGACCTGATGGCCACTACGGTATAGCTCGTTATGTACCTTTTTCAACGGGGCGGCTAAGGGTTTGGGTAACACCACGTAACCCAGTCGTAGCGCAGGATATAGAGTTTTACTGAAGGTGCCGATGTAAATAACCGGGCTATCTTCTTCGAGCCCCTGAAGCGAAGGAATGGGCTGGCCTGAGAAACGAAACTCGCTGTCATAATCGTCTTCTACAATCCAACTGTGGAACTCCCGCGCCTGGGAAAGTAATAACTGGCGACGCGGTAAACTCATTACTGAACCCAGTGGGTATTGATGCGAAGGGGTGACGAAAATCAATTTCGGCTTTTCAGCCGGCGATGCTTGCGGAACCAGGCCCTGGTCATCGACCTCAAGTGCTGAAATACTCACTGCGTTCATGCGTAAGATATTTTTAATTCCCCAATAACCGGGTTCTTCAATCCAGGCATGATCACCTGGGTTACACAACGTACGAGTGACTAAATCCAGCGCCTGATGAATACCTTCGGTTATCAATATTTGATCGGTTGAGCATTTCACACCGCGCGCGGTACGCAGATAATCTGATAGCGCAGCCTTTAAATCCTCCAGCCCACCAACAGCATCGTAAGTCAGGTATTCGGGGTTTAAGCGCCTGGAGATACGGTCATAAATCTTCTTAAAAGTCCGATGCGGGAAGCTGTTTACATCGGGCACGCCAGGAATAAAGTCCCCCCATTGTGCAGGGCTGGCACTGGCGTTCTCAAGCAGTTCAAGGCCGCGTAGCGACAGGCTCGAGCGGTCTTCAGGTTGGGAGGTTTGGATTGTTCTCGCAACTTGTGTGTTGAGGTTATCCAGCACACTTTCGGTGACAAAAGTGCCGCTGCTGGTGCGCGTCGAGATATAGCCTTCAGCCTGCAACTGCTCGTAGACCCGCAAAACCGTATTACGCGACAGCACCAATTCGCTGGCCAAATCGCGCGAAGGCGGCATCCGCGTGGCCGGACGAAGACTCCCCTCAAGAATGCAATTACATATCGCAACATAAAGTTTCTTATGAAGTTTCTCGGCAGGTGTCTGGCTAAATGCCTGCTTAATCACATCTACGGCAAGTGAACGCATTTGGATCCTAATAATAAAACGATTTGGCACTCGATTCAGGTACCAGATACTGTCTAAATGGATCTCGTAATTCAACCTGTAAATCTGTTTTGTGTGCGAGGGATAAAAAAATGAGTAATAACGAACTCCATCAACGTCGTCTGGCTGCTACTCCACGTGGAGTAGGTGTGATGTGTAATTTCTTTGCCCAGACGGCAGAAAATAGCACCATCACGGATGTAGAAGGGAAGCAATATATCGATTTTGCAGCGGGTATCGCTGTGTTGAACACCGGCCATCGCCACCCGCGCCTGGTACAGGCCATTGAGCAGCAACTCCATTCATTTACGCATACCGCTTATCAGATTGTCCCTTACGAAAGTTATGTGTCACTGGCGGAAAAAATTAACAAAGTGGCTCCGATTTTTGGGCCTAAGAAAACGACATTTTTCACCACCGGCGCTGAAGCAGTTGAGAACGCCGTAAAAATCGCCCGTGCCCATACTGGCCGCCCTGGCGTGATTGCTTTTAGCGGTGGCTTCCACGGTCGTACCTATATGACTATGGCGTTAACCGGCAAAGTGGCTCCCTATAAAATCGGCTTCGGGCCATTCCCTGGCTCCATTTATCATGTGCCGTATCCGTCGCAGCTGAACGGTACTTCGACTGATGATGCGGTGAAAGCCATTGAGCGACTGTTCAAGTCCGATATCGAAGCCACCCAGGTTGCAGCGATTATCTTCGAGCCAGTGCAGGGAGAAGGGGGCTTTAATGTAGCGCCACCTGAATTTGTGGCTGCGATTCGCCAGATTTGTAATACCCACGGCATTGTGATGATTGCCGATGAAGTACAAAGCGGATTTGCCCGTACCGGTAAAATGTTTGCCATGGACCATTACGCGCATCAAGCCGATCTCATGACCATGGCGAAAAGCCTGGCTGGTGGTATGCCACTATCAGGTGTGGTGGGTAGAGCGGAAATCATGGATGCACCAGCACCTGGCGGTCTGGGTGGTACTTACGCAGGTAACCCGCTATCGATTGCTTCGGCTCATGCGGTGCTGGATGTGATTGCGGAAGAAAAACTGTGCCAGCGTGCTGACACATTAGGTGAGCGTCTGACAAAAACCTTGCTTGATATTAAAGAGAATTGCCCAGCATTAGCTGAAATTCGCGGGTTGGGTTCGATGATTGCCGCTGAGTTTTATGACCCATCAACAGGTGAGCCATCTGCCGCTATTGCCCAGCAGATTCAAAAACGAGCATTAGAGCAGGGGTTACTGCTACTGACCTGCGGTCAAAATGGCAACGTGATTCGTTTCCTCTATCCGCTTACTATTCCGGATGCTCAGTTTGACCAGGCATTAGATATTATTAAGAACGCGACGCAATTGTGAGACTACAGATGATTGAATTAAACAATGCAGACTTGCTGCTAACTACCTGTCCGCTTGATGGTGAGTGGAGTAATGCACTGTCTGGTAAAACAGCTCCAGTTTTGAATGCTGCGACAGGCGAGAAAATCGCCGAGGTTCCTTTTATGGGGCAGGCCGAGACTGCGCAGGCAATTACTGCGGCTGAAGTCGCGCAAAAAGAGTGGAAAAAACAGACTGCGGCAAGTCGGGCCAAAATTCTGCACAGTTGGGTGAGCCTGATTCACGAAAATAGCGAAGATCTAGCCCGATTGATTACCCTCGAAGGCGGCAAACCGCTTGCTGAAGCGCGGGGTGAAATTAACTATGCTGCTTCGTTTATTACCTGGTTTGCTGAAGAAGCCAAAAGGGTGGATGGCGTCTTGTTGCAGCCTACCAGTGCCGATCAGCGTTTTATCGTTTCCAAACAGCCGATTGGCGTTTGTGCAGCCATTACGCCATGGAACTTCCCGGCGGCGATGATTACCCGCAAAGTAGCTCCGGCACTCGCGGCGGGTTGTGCAATTATCGTCAAACCGGCCGAGCAAACACCGTTAACCGCACTGGCACTGGCGAAACTGGCAGAAATAGCGGGTCTACCGGCAGGGTTATTGCAGGTCATCACGGGTGATGCAAAAGAGATTGGTGGCGAGCTATGTCGCAACGCCACGGTTCGTAAACTCAGCTTCACGGGTTCAACCGAGACAGGGCGCTTATTGATGGCGCAATGTGCACCAACGATTAAGAAACTGTCGCTTGAACTGGGTGGGAACGCACCGGTTATCATTTTCGATGATGCTGATATCGATCTTGCCGTTAAAGGCATCATGGCGTCCAAGTTCCGTAATAGCGGCCAGACCTGCGTTTGCGCTAACCGTATCTACGTACAGAGCGGAATTTACCAGGCGCTGAGTGTTGAGTTGGTCAAAGCGGTTGAGGCACTGAAAGTCGGTAACGGCATGGATGATGGGGTCACTCAGGGGCCACTCATTAATGCTAAAGCGATTGAGAAGGTTGAGCTTCATATTAGCGATGCTCTGGATAAAGGGGCCACGGTGTTAACGGGTGGGCAAAAACATGCTTCCGGTGGGAATTTCTTCTCGCCAACGGTCGTGGCAAATGTCACGCAAGAGATGCGTTTTGCCAGAGAAGAGACATTCGGCCCGGTTGCTCCGCTATTTAAATTTGAAACTGATGATGAAGCAGTGAATTACGCCAATGACACGGAATTTGGCCTGGCTGCTTATATCTTTACCCGTGATGCGAAACGCCAGTGGCAAATTCCGGAAGCACTGGAATATGGCATGGTGGGAGTGAATACCGGGTTGATTTCCAATGAAGTGGCGCCATTTGGCGGGATTAAACAATCAGGTCTCGGCCGTGAGGGTTCCCGCTTTGGTATTGATGAATACTTAGAAATGAAATACGTCTGTGTGAAACTCTAAACCCTTCATAGTTCGCGCCGCAGTAGCGTTGGTTGCACTCACAACCCCAGTCACTTACTTGTGTAAGTGACTGGGGTTTGTTTTAACACGAATTATTTTGGGTTACTTCTGCGCACCATAGATCGGATTAGCGCAAGAGACAGCCGACTTTTCCTCTGATCTGTTCACCCCAGATTGCCCCAAAAAACTGCTCACCTGCGAATGTTGCAGTCATGCTCACGATCTTAACAATTATGTGACATTAGCCATATACATATAACATATTATGTTTTATAAAATATGAACACTGCCTGCCCTTATGCCACATAAAGAGAAAAGATATGGAACAGACGACAGACAAAGAAAATCTGCAACATCAGCCAGTTAAAGGCGAGCAATTCAACCGCTCGATAGGGCTGATGTCTAACTTCGCGCTGGGATTTACCTACCTCTCACCACTGACAGCGGTTTACTCGCTGTTTGCGCTGGCGGTAACGCTTGCCGGGCCACCGGCGATCTGGTGGATTCTTATCGTTGCCTGTGGCCAGCTGCTGGTGGCACTGGTATTCGGTGAAGTTGCATCCCAATATCCAATTACCGGCGGGTTATACCCATGGGCAAGAAGGTTATGGGGGAAAAAATATGCATGGATTGCAGCCTGGATTTACCTGTGGGCTTTAGTCGTCACCATTACCTCTATCGCTGAATACACCTCCACCTTTGTTGCGTCGTTATTTCACTACGCAACCAGTGCAGGCAACATGATGCTCACATCTGTCGTGCTGCTGCTGATAATGATGGGCGTGAATATGTCCGGGACGAAGAATTTAGCCCGCGTCGCCAAAATTGGCTTCTGGTGTGAAATAGTCAGCGTCATTGCGTTAGGTATCTATCTGTTAATCTTCCACCGTTCACAGCCATTCTCTGTGGTATTTGACTCAATGGGTGTTCTGGCATCCGATGGTAATTACACCACTGCATTTATGTCTGCATCGCTGATGGGTTTGTTTATGTTCTTTGGCTTTGAAGCTTGCGGTAACGTGGCTGAAGAGGTTAAAAACCCAGGTAAGAAGATTCCAATCGCCATGATTCTGAGTATTGTCTTTGGCGCAATTTCCGCGGTGATTTCGATTCTGGGTTATCTGCTCTCATCCCCGGACTTGATTAATATTGTGAACGGTAAAATTGCTGACCCAATTCCAATGATTCTGAACCAGGCGCTGGGTGAGACAGGTGCAACCATCTTTATTGTTGTCGCTATTATTGCCATGCTCTCTTGTATTCTGTCCCTTCAGGCTGCATTAAGCCGTCTGATATTCTCCTTCTCCCGCGATAAGATGCTGCCGGGTAGCGAGTGGATGTCCAAAATCTCTAAACATAGCGTGCCGGATAACGCCATGATGGTGAGTTGTTTATTACCAGTGATTATCTGTGTCTGGGTCTACTTCCAGCCGGATAGCCTGGCGCGTATCACGGCCTTCGCTGTTATTGGAATCTATATTTCATTCCAGATGGTTGTACTGGCGGCACTGCGTCAACGCCTGAAAGGCTGGAAACCAGCAGGTGAGTGGACTGTGGGTTCATGGGGGTTAATCGTAAACGTTCTGGCATTAGCCTATGGCCTGTGCGGTATTTGGTTACTGGCACAACCGGCCGCAGGTGAAAGCTTTATTGACCGCTGGACGGTATTGGTGGGGCTTGCGATTGTCATCATCTCAGGACTGCTTTACATGTTCATCACTAAGCCGTTTGGCCGTTCGAACGCACCAGAAAATGATGCGATTGAGTATGCGCGAAAGCTAAGCGCTGAACAGAACTAACACATGCGTATTTTAGGGAGGATTAACGCTACATGCTAATCCTCCCTAAATTTATTTAGCCTGATACAAATTAAAGTAATCATTCTCAAAGACAATCTTCGCCACACTGATATCCAGCAAATCGCCCACCCGGAAACGAGGATGTGTTGAAAAAACAATCCTGCTGTCTTTGTTGGTCAGAATGACTTTATTATCAGCGGCGTAAGGTAATAACTCATCCTCAACACGACTGACCAGCAAATCTATTGCAGCCACTCCTAAGAATTGCTGATTAAAATAAACTGGTACAGCACTGGTGATGGTGTAAGAAGTATTACAAATATAGTCGACGTAGGGGCCATGAATAAATGCGTTACCGACAGCTGGGGCTTGCTTAAACCACTCAAAGGTTCTGAAATCCAGACGCTGTTGCGTGGCCTGGTCTAAATCAAGATTCACCTGTTTTACACCATCAGCTTTCTTATACCACCACTCGAGCAGCCAAAACTCTTTATTACTTCCTGAGCCTTCGATATGGCTGGCGAAGCCAGCGCCGGAGCAGTAAACATTACTGTTTAAGGTCGCTTTGATGTGATCCTGAATGGTTTTTCTGACGGAAGGCTCAAGCAAATGCTCCAGATTAACATCCTCAATTTCTGCCAGCGAAGTTTCAATATTGCGGGCAAGCAAACCGGTGGATTCAATGGTGGAGTTAATGATGCTATCAATTTTTTGGGTTAGGGCATGGAGTGATGTTGTTAATAGCATATTTATGCCTATTTTTATAGTTTGTCAGGTTGCACTATATTTCAATTTATTTTCTATCAGATAGAAAGTAAACGTATCGATTAGCTTTTTGGCGATGTTAACTGACTCGGATTCATTGTGTGAAGACAGCGTGTTAATTAACGTGGTGTATAGCTCAACAATCTCACGGTGGATGTTTTCTGAACGGAATAAAATAGCCACCAGTGACGACCATTCGGACTGCAAAATGAGCTCTTGGTTAGCGAGACGCGCTGACTGAGAACAGGCGGCTATAGCTAACAAACAACGCATATCAGCCTGAGTGCGTGCTTCAGGTGATGTCGCAGAATTGAGTACTTCAACAAATTCACGTAGGCGAGTGATATCTGCGTTCGTCATACGACGCGATGCCAGACGTGTACTGTGGCTAATAATAGCGCAATGCATTTCACCTAAATCCGACAAGTAATCGGTACTTAGGGTCTTAAATGGATTAAGAGTATTACTGAATTCCCAGACTTGCTCGCAAACAAAACTGCCGCCATTACGCCCACGAACAGTGTGAATTAAGTTGTTGGCACGCAGCGTATTTAACGCTTCGCGGATGGTGATGTGCGAAACCCCCATCATTTTTGCAAGGTCGGCTTCATTCGGTAATTGCTCATTTGCCTCAAGCAACCCGGTAATAATGGCATTTGAAAGACGCTGAACTATCTGATCGGAACGGCTGGCCTGGCCTATTGGCGCGAATATCACCGCATGAGTAATCATAATTTTCCCTGGTGAGATAATCCTTTAAATAGTTCACTGAACATAGCATACAACCCCTTGTTAATGAAGGAATGCTTAAGTGTTGATGCTGGTCCACATGCAACATGTGTCGCTCGTTTTGAACCTTTCCATCGCGCTTTATGAACGCTGCGCAATTGCACATTAAAATATCACTTCGAAATGGGATGTATATCATATTGTTAGTAAAATGTTATTGAACTCGCGCCATATAAAACATATTACATAATATAGTTTATGTTTTAACGAGCGGAGAGCGTAATGAACATCCTGAAGCATTTTATCAATGGGCAATATGTAGCAGGTTCTGAGGATAACCTCTTTGAGCTGGTCAGCCCGGTCAACGGAGAGACCTACGCACTGTCGCCAAGTGCAGGCCGTAGCGAGGTAGATCAGGCCTATAGCGCAGCGAAAAGCGCGTTTGCCGTCTGGAAACATTCCACCCCGTCCCAAAGACAGCTGGCACTGTTAAAACTGGCCGACGCGATTGAACACAATGTGGACCGACTCGCGCAAGCGCAAAGTCAGGAAACAGGGCAGTTACGCCACTTTATCGAAAAGGAAGAGATCGCAGCATCCTGCGATGCACTGCGTTTCTTTGCTGGTGCGGCGCGATGTCTTGAAGGCAAAGCCTCATACGAATATACCCCCGGTTTAACTTCAACTATTCGCCGCGAGCCGTTAGGGATTGTCGGCCAGGTCACGCCGTGGAACTACCCGTTTATGATGGCGGTGTGGAAAATTGCCCCGGCATTGGCCGCGGGGAACACCGTAGTGCTTAAACCTAGCGATACCACGCCTATTAGTACGTTAATTCTGGCAGAACTTGCCGCACCAATTTTCCCACAGGGCGCGTTTAACGTGTTGCTTGGCAAAGCAGAAACCGGCTCTCTCGTGGTATCGAGCACAGAAGCGTCGTTGGTTTCAATTACCGGCTCGGTTCGCGCAGGTTTACAGGTAGCGGCATCTGCTGCAGCAAACCTTACCAAGGCTCACCTCGAACTTGGCGGCAAAGCACCGGTTATCGTTTTTGCCGATGCCGATATTAATAAAGCGGTCGATATCATCACCACCGCGGGCTTCTTCAACGCAGGCCAGGATTGCACATCGGCGACGCGCATTCTGATTGAAGATTCGATTTATGAATCATTCCTCGAAAAGCTGGTAAGCAAAACCCGCGAAATCAAATTCGGCGTGCCGGAAGATAAGGATGCGCTGTACGGCGCACTGAACAGCCGCAATCAGTTAGAGCAGGTCAAAGGCTTTATTAGTCGACTGCCGGCGCACGCCAAAATCGAAACTGGCGGTAAGCCTGGTGCTGGCCCTGGTTTTTATTTTGAACCGACGATTATTTCCGGCCTTGAACAACGCGACGAGGCTATCCAGCACGAAGTCTTTGGCCCGGTGATGACCGTACAGAGATTCTCCTCAGAAGAAGAGGCGCTGGATAAGGCCAACGACGTGGAATATGGCCTGGCATCCAGTGTCTGGACCAGTAATCACGGCCGCGCCCAACGCTTCAGCATGCGTCTCGATTTTGGCACGGTGTGGATTAACAACCATATTCCGCTGTGCGCTGAAATGCCCCATGGCGGCTTCAAGAAATCCGGTTACGGGAAGGACTTGTCATCCTACTCGCTGGATGAGTACACCCGTGTGAAACACATTATGTGCGATACCTCTGACTCTTAATATTAAGGTGATGAAATGAAAGCAATAAAAGTTGCCGTACTCTCCTTCGCTCTATTCTCAAATCTGGCGCTGGCGGATGTTTCCCCGTTGACGGTGGTTAAAGATTATATGTCCGCCTGGAACGCCCATGATTCGGCAAAAGCTGCACAATATTTAGCCTCAGACGTGGTTTATTACGATGCAGCAAATGGCACGCCGGTTAACGGGAAGGCAAACGCGGAAAAAGACGTTATAGGTGCTTTTATTAAAGCCGTGCCGGACCTGACATGGAAAATGACCAGCAAGCCGGTCTATGACCACGACACCATCGCCTTCCGCTGGGAGTTTAGCGGTAAAAATAGTGGTGAGTGGGCTGGCAGCCCGGCTACCAATAACCCGATTAAATTTGAAGGCGTCAGCTATATCACCGTCAATAACGGCAAGATTACATGGCAAGGCGATTACTACGACTCCAGGAAACTGGATGAAGAATTAAAACCACAGGCTAAATAAGTAAGGTCTTTTATGTCCATAACCAGACGTGATTTTCTCAACGGAGTTGCCATCACTATTGCTGCAGGGTTAACACCTCTTGACCTTGCCAAAGCTGCCGGTAATGCTCGCGCGGTTATCGGGGAGGATTACTATCCGCCCCAACTTACCGGATTGCGCGGTAACCATCCCGGTTCATTCGAGATGGCGCACGCAATTGGCCGTGACCATGAAAAATTCAGCACAGACCATCTTCCGATTGAAGAAGAGTACGATCTGGTTATTGTCGGCGGCGGGTTAAGCGGCCTTGCGGCAGCCAGTTTCTGGCACGACCTGATGGGTAAAGAGAGCAAAGTGCTGGTGCTTGATAATCATGATGATTTTGGCGGCCACGCGAAGCGCAATGAATTTAACGCCGGTGGCAAAAAAATCATTGGTTACGGCGGTAGCGAAGCTTTTCAGTCGCCAACGCGTAACTTTAGCCCGGTGGTAAATGGCCTGATGTCCAAGGTTGGCGTTAGCATAGCGCGCATGAAGCAGAGCTTTGAGGTCAATTTTTACCCCGACTTAAATCTGAGTCGTGGGGTTTTCTTCGACAAAAAGAACTTCGGTGAAACCAAAATTGTCGGCGGCGATCCTGGGCGCGCAGTCGCCGATGATATCCCGCCAGACAGACTCAATGGCCGCAGCCTTGAGGCATTTATCAATGATTTCCCGTTAAGTGAGAACGACCGCAAAGCCATTCTGGATTTGTACGTCAATCCGCAGGATTACCTGAAAGGGATGTCGGTAGACGAGAAAACCGAATGGATGGACACCCATAGCTACCGCGATTTCCTGGTGGAGAAAGTGGGTCTGAGCAAAATGGCCATCATGTATTTCCAACAGCGCACCAATGACTTCTTTGCTATCGGCATTGAAGGCGTGAGTTGTGGTGATGCGCGCACTTGCGCATTGCCGGGAATGGACAAGATGGGCCTGCCTCCTCTTGATGAAGAATCCCTTGCCGATTTGGAAGAGCCTTATGTTTATCATTTACCGGATGGTAATGCGGGCCTGGCTCGTTTGATAGTCAGGCACCTGGTGCCCGAAGCGCTACCTGGCAACACGATGGAAGACTCCATCACCTCCAGGCTGAATTATCAAAAACTCGACAACAAAGAGAACAGCACCCGCATTCGCCTGAGCAGCATTGTGATTAATGCGGCTAATACCGATGATGGCGTGGTCGTGACCTACGTTAATGACGGCAAAGCGCATCGCGTCAAAGGGCGTAAGGCCATCATGGCGGGCTACAACATGATGATCCCGTATCTGGTGCCTGAAACCCCGGAAGAGCAAAAGGCTGACTTGCGCCTGAACGTCAAAGCGCCGCTGGTATACACCAATGTGGTGGTCAAGAACTGGCATGCTTTTACCAAACTCGGTATCCACGAATTCTATTCTCCTGCGGCCCCTTACAGCCGCGTGAAGCTCGACTATCCGGTGAGCATGGGAAGTTATCACCACCCGCAAAATCCGGATGAACCTATGTGCCTGCACATGGTTTATGTGCCCACATACCCGGGCAGCAAAATGAGTGCCCGTGAACAGTTCCGCCAGGGGCGAGCTTATTTACTTGGCACCACTTTTGATGCTCATGAAAAGATGATCCGCGAACAGCTTCAGGAAATGTTGGGGCAAACCGGGTTTGATCATGAACGGGATATCACCGCTATAACCGTGAACCGCTGGGCTCATGGCTACGCTTATTACGCCAGCGCGTTGTTCGATGATATGGATAAGATGCCGGAAATTATTAAGCGGGCGCGTAAGCCTATCGGGCGAATCGCGATTGCTAACTCCGATTCAGATTGGGACGCCTATGCGCATACTGCGATTGACCAGGCGTGGCGCGCGGTCAATGAACTCAAGGCGATGGGATGAGCTGACATGAAACAGACTTTATTAGCTATCGGATGCATTTTATATACCGGCCATGCAGCGGCTATCTCAACGGGTGAATATATGGCAAAGGTCTCGGACTGTGTGGCTTGCCATACCGCCGAAGGTGGCCAACCGATGGCGGGAGGGAAACAATTTTCCACGCCGCTTGGGAATATTTACGCTACTAACATTACGCCAGATAAAACCACCGGCATTGGTCAGTATTCGTATGAAGATTTTGAGAAGGCAGTAAGGCAGGGGATTGCGAAAGATGGTCATCCACTCTATCCCGCAATGCCTTATCCGTCGTATGCCAGAATGTCCGATAAAGACATCCACGATCTCTATGACTATTTCATGAAAGAGGTTCCCGCCGCTGACGTGAAAAATAAAGAGAATGATATTCCATGGCTGCTCTCCGCCAGGTGGCCACTGCATATCTGGAATTGGTTATATGTTGAGGATGCTCATCCTGATAATACAGCGCCAAAAACTACGGAGCAGGATAAAGAATTACTGGCCCGAGGTGCATATTTGGTTGAAGGTCCAGGCCATTGCGGTGCCTGTCATACCCCAAGAGGCGTCTCAATGGAGGAAAAAGCCTATAATGGGGCCAGCGATATTTATCTTAGTGGTGCAACGATTGATGGCTGGTATGCGCCATCACTACGAAATATCTCGATGCCATCGGAGGAATTAAAAGATCTTCTGCGGGTGGGAAGAAGCCAGCATGGAGCAATTTCGGGGCCAATGAGTGAAGTCGTTACGCAAAGTACGCAATATCTTACCGATGGTGATTTAGATGCTATTTCCTTTTATTTGCTGAATTTCAACCATAAAAATTCAACGCCTGTTGCAAAGGATGGTTCAATAAATTATTCACCGACGGATGGGAAAACACTCTATTCAATGTATTGTTCGACCTGCCATGGTGATGACGGTAAAGGTAAAGATTTTACCGTACCTTCTTTAGTGAATAACTCAATAGTCACGGCGAAAGATCCAGCGTCATTGATCTCGGTTATTTATCAAGGTGCGCAAACACCGCAAACCAAGGGTAATATTTCCTTTAGAATGCCAGCATATAAAGATTCAATGTCAGCTGATGAAATGGCTAATGTGGTTAATTATGTAAGAGGGAGTTGGGGAAGTGGTACAGCGCCTATCAGTAAGGATGATGTTGTGAGAGTCAAAGAAGCGCAGAAATAATTATTTATTGCTAGAGTGGGTGGTGTAATTGCTTATCCACTCTGGCAAACAGATCACCATAGCAACCAACTATTAACGAATAACCTTCCTCACCTTAACTAATGGCAGGGAAGATATTGACATCTACATCAGCCAAAGTTTTATTTATGGATAATTCTTTAATCTTGCTGGCTTATGTGTCATCTTCAGCGCGCATAAGGTTGTGTGGCTCATCATCAATGATGGCAAAGTTCAAGGTATTGGGTATATAGGCTCTATATTGGCATTTCAAATGAAAAAATATTTACCTCTGTTCTTTATTATGTGCACATTTCCAGCATTTTATACTCATGCTAATGATAGCCTTGTGAATATAAAGAAAAATCACAAAATAACATTAAGCTATTCGTATAATGATTTCCCTTTCTCATATATTGATAATGCCAAGCCAGTTGGCATGGTAATTGATATATGTCGTGATGTTATTGGTCAGTTAGAAAAAGAGTTAAATATCCCTCACATTGAGATTAATTGGGTCGGGGAAAAACAGAACGTAACTTTACAAAAAGTAAAGGGGCATGCTGTTGATATGACATGTTCGGCAATTACCCGTACAGATGTTCGGCTTAAAACTTATAATTTCTCTAATCCCTATTTTATTACTACGACTGTATTACTTTCTAAGAAAAGTGAATCTGTACAGCAAGCAAGTCAGCTACGCGGCAAAACAATAGCGGCTGTTTCTGGTGGTTCCGCCATTGAGCGTATTAACAACCTGAACCATAAACTGGATTATTCGCTTCTGATGGTAACGACGCCAGATTTTGCATCGGCTTTAGAACTCCTTAAGTCTGAAACCGTCAAAATGTTAGCTAACGACGAGGTTTTACTCGCTGCATTTAAAGCCGGGGACCCCGAAAATTATGCCATCAGTTATGTCGATTTCGGCGCTACGGATGCTTATGGATTAATGATGGCAAAAGATTCCGTTGAATTAACCGATCTGGTTAATAAGTCATTAGGCGAAATAATCAACAGTGGAAGGTACGTCGAACTATATAACAAATGGTTTATGTCGCCCGTTCCGCCATTGCAGAAAAATTTGCATATGCCAATGAGTAAAGTATTACAGCACTATGTGAAAGCAAGCGCGCCAGGCGCGGCATACCGTACGTTGTCACCTGAGTAGCAGTAGGGTTCGCCGCCGCGCGTCTTCTGATAACTGCTCAAGGCCTGGATAGGTATCTTCATTCGCCATTTTTTCATCCGACACGACATTACCTGGTTCTTTGACCTCTGGTGACTCCTCCTCTGGAACGGCTTCCGATTCTGCTTCTGGTTCGGCAGGCAAAGGCTGTGTGTTAAACGCCAGCGTGTTGCTGATATTGCGCCAGGGTTGAGTTGCCTGGTGTGGTACTTCAACTCTTTTGACAGTCGGCGGATAATCCTCACTTTAGCGGCGAGAGGCGTATTATGCTGCGCCCGGAACAAGTGGTTATTTCGCCACTTAAGGGCGATTCAGAACCTCAGCCTGTTGTGACGATCATTGATGTGGATTTTACTGGTTATCTTTAGACGCTGACGCTGTCCTCACCGGGTTGGCCCATACCTTTGCAGGTGAAAACTATCAGCCAGCAAAACTGGCAAGTTGGGATGGCGGTGAAACTTGCAGTCAACGGTCATGCCTGCGTTCTGGCGGATTAAAGTTGGCAATTACCGCGTAAAACCGCCGTCACCCACCTGGGCTTGCGCACACCATTTCATTAATTGAGCGGTGCCCACTTCACCTTCGGTGGGTGCCCAGGTGGCAGCGTCTTGTTCTGCAATGGGCTGATAGCCACCGTGTTTCACTTCAAAAATTACACCGCCCTTATCCAGTGACAACACTGTGTGCCAGGTTCCGGCGTCCATCTCCAGCGCCTTGCACTCTTCGCCTAAAACAACGCGGCGAGTCACTGCGCCGTGATCATCAAAATTCAATACCAGAAAGCGGCCGCTGAGTGATATCAACAGTTCAAACGTGTGGGGATGGCGGTGGGGACGAACATAGGTTCCCGGCTCCATGGCAACAGCCAGTCGCTGCACCGGGTCGCTCAATTCGGGATGAAAATTACGGTGAGTGCGTAAGCGAGGGGAGTTTGCCGCCAGCTCACTTTGCTGTTGCATATCACTGAAAGTAATCTGTTTCATATAGGCCTTTATAAAGTTATGCGGCAACCCTGATTGCGGTTGCCGCAAAGCGTTATGCCTCTACCCGCGGTGAGTTAACCCCGGCATTCGCGGAATAAATCGCTGCCCGACTGGTAGACACTGGTGCTGATGTCCCAAAGCCCGAGAACCGATGAGAACAGGTTGTCATGGGAGTACGGTTTTTTCGCCGCGTTATCTTGTAAACAAGAGATGTTGATGTGTTTCTCGGCGATAAAGCCCGGTGACATCCACACCTGCATCGGGATATGCGTTTGCTGATCCGGGGCCAGTTTGTACGGCGTACCATGTAGATACAGGCCACTTTCCCCTAATGACTCACCGTGATCGGAAACGTACAGCAGCACGGTGTTGTACTGGTCACTGTATTTTTTCAGCTTCTCAATCATTTGCGCTAACACATAGTCGGTGTGGCGAATGGTGTTGTCGTAGGTATTGACCAACTGCTCTTGGGTACAGTTTTCAATATCGCTGCGTGAACACTCCGGCATGAAGTGACGATGCTCTGCTGGGTAACGCTGGTAATAGGTCGGCCCATGGCTGCCAATCATATGGAAGGCGACCAGTTTGTCTCCGGCCATTTTGGCCACTTCAGCATCAAGATTTTCCAGCATCACATCGTCATAACAGGTTTTGCCATCACACAGTTTCGGGTTATCGGTTGGCTTGATTTCGATAGTCGGAATGCGGCTACACACACCTTTACAGCCTCCATCATTCTCTTTCCAGAGCACAGCAACCCCCGTTTTATGCACAATATCGAGGAAGTTATCGCTGTTGTACGCTTTCTTGCCGTCGTACTCGGTGCGGTTCATATTCGAGAACATGCACGGTACGGAAACTGCGGTGGCGGTGCCACAGGAGTGAACATCTTTAAATGAGATAACGCCGCCGGATTGGCTGGTAAAGGCGTTGGTATCACGCGAGTAACCGTTCATCGAGAAATTCTGGCTACGGGCCGTTTCACCAATCACCAGAAACATCAGCGTTGGTTTTTCTTTATTGGCAACACGTTTGGCGTCATCGCCCAGCGACTGGAAGGGTTCTTTGGTCGTAAAGTACGTATCCTTCAGATAGCGAACGGTGCTGTAGACGTAGTTAGCCGGAATAATTTCTTTGTTAAGCGTTGAGTTGTTACGCCCAACCGAGGCGTAATCCTGGTAGTAAAGCGCTGCAACACCTGCAATAAGCGCCAGCGATGCCACCATCGACAACAAGCGATAGGCAATGCCCTTGTACCATCTTGCTGGATATTCAATTTTAATTAAAAACAATAAGATAGCAGGCAGTACACCGGTCAAAAGAATCCATAAAATTATCGAACCATTCAGATAGGAATGAGCTTCTTGCGGGTTCGTTTCAATGATGTTTTCAATCATTGATTGATCAAACATCACTTTATATTTCAGCGTGGCGTAACTGACCATTGAGCCAGTAATTAGCAGAAAGGCAAAAAATGGCTTCAATAGAAAGCGAATAGAGAAGGGCATGAAGACGAAATTGAGAGCCGCAACTAACACGAAAGGTATGGAGATAACGAAACCGATTTTTACATGCTCAAGATGGGTCAAAATATCGTAAAAATGCAGTAACACGGGCCAGTTGAGTAAGAAGGCAAAGACTACCGCCAGCAGTAAAATCAGCGGGATGACCTTCATCCTGAAAAGTACGGGCATTAACATCTCCAACAGGTTCATTTTTATACTATTGATACACAGGCGAGCAGGATGGGTTTGCCATCGGCATTTCTACTGTAGACCACAAGCGGCGTATGTGTGAGTGTGATTATTAACGACCAACCTTAATTTAACCTTAATGTATTCCATATCATAAAAGCTAAACGGCTATTCAATGAATTCAGATAAAGAAAAGAAGTGGGGAACTTTTTGGTTTTCGGCTTTTGTGGCAATTCTGTGAACTTAATTGCCGGGTGTTTATCTCGATTTATTTATTCAAATTATTCATATCTTAATATTGGCCTAAGAAATCTCTGCTAAGTTGGTTTTAATTTAACAGTGGTTTAGATAGCAGCATTGTGAATCAATCATGTTGTGCTTTTATTTAATTAACCTGCTTCATGATTAATACAGTTTCTACTTAATTACAGGGATATCCAATGAGTGAATTTCTGCCCTTCTCACGCCCCGCTATGGGGCAAGAAGAACTCGCTGCTGTGAGTGAAGTTTTGCAGTCTGGTTGGATAACAACAGGCCCCAAAAATCAGGCTCTCGAAGAGGCATTTTGCGAGTTAACAGGCAATAAGCACGCCATTGCAGTCAGCTCTGCGACGGCGGGCATGCATGTCGCATTGATGGCATTGGGTATCCAGGCTGGTGATGAAGTGATTACTCCTTCTTTGACCTGGGTTTCCACACTGAACATGATTGTGTTGTTAGGTGCCGAACCGGTGATGATCGATGTTGACCGCGATACCCTGATGGTAACGCCTGAAAGCATTGAAGCGGCCATTACACCACGCACACGAGCCATTATTCCTGTGCACTACGCTGGGGCTCCAGCAGATATCGACGCCATCCGCGCGGTAGGTGAACGTCACGGAATTCCTGTAATTGAAGATGCAGCACATGCCGCTGGAACCCACTATAAAGGCAAGCATGTAGGCGACCGTGGGACGGCAATTTTCTCCTTCCACGCCATTAAAAACATGACTTGTGCTGAGGGCGGGTTGATTGTCACTGACGACGATCAGTTTGCAAACCGGATGCGTAGTCTGAAGTTTCACGGACTCGGTGTTGATGCTTTTGACCGCCAGACCCAGGGGCGCGCTCCACAGGCAGAAGTGATCACTCCAGGGTACAAATACAATCTCGCAGATATTAATGCAGCCATTGCCCTGGTGCAGTTAAACAAACTTGAACAACATAACGCGCGGCGTACTGAAATAGCTGAACGTTATTTAGCTGAGTTGGTCAACACGCCTTATTTACCGCTAATTCATCCTCAATGGGCACATAAACACGCCTGGCATCTTTTTATTTTACGTATTGATGAATCTCGTTGTGGAATTACCCGTAATGAATTTATGGGGGCTTTAAAAGATAAGGGTATTGGCACTGGGCTGCATTTCCGAGCCGCGCATACACAGAAGTACTACCGCGAACGCTATCCAACACTCTCTTTACCTGATACCGAATGGAACAGCGATCGTATTTGCTCCATTCCGTTATTTCCAACGATGTCAGATGACGACGTCTCACGCGTAATCAACGCATTACGTGAAGTTGCAGGAAAATAATATGATGACCCCTTTACCGATCCACAAAGTCTCCGTAGTTATCCCGATTTATAACGAGCAAGAAAGCATACCCGAACTTATCAGGCGCACTACGGCCGCCTGCGAAACCTTGGGTAAGGATTACGAAATTTTGCTGGTCGATGACGGCAGCAGCGATGAATCCGCTTCCATGTTGAATGATGCGGCCCAATTGCCCGGTAGCCATATTGTTGCGGTGTTGCTCAACCGTAATTACGGCCAACACAACGCGATAATGGCTGGGTTTAGCCACGTCACCGGGGATTTGATTGTTACCCTCGACGCAGATTTGCAAAACCCGCCGGAAGAGATCCCACGTCTGGTGGCAAAAGCTGATGAAGGCTACGACGTGGTGGGGACAGTACGCCAGAACCGCCAGGATACCTGGTTCCGTAAGCGTGCTTCGCGCCTGATTAACCGCCTGATTCAAAGCACTACCGGCAAAGCGATGGGGGATTATGGCTGCATGTTGCGCGCCTATCGCCGCCATATCATCGACGCGATGCTTAATTGCCATGAACGCAGCACTTTTATTCCTATTCTGGCAAACACCTTTGCCCGTAAAGCGACCGAGATCCCGGTACATCACGCCGAGCGTGAGTTTGGCGATTCCAAATACAGCTTTATGCGTTTAATTAACCTTATGTACGACCTGGTGACCTGCCTGACCACCACGCCACTGCGCATGCTCAGTGTGTTCGGCAGCATCATCGCGGTACTGGGCTTTACGCTTTCAGTTCTGCTGGTTGTTTTACGTCTTGCCTTCGGGCCGCAATGGGCGGCAGAAGGGGTGTTCATGCTATTTGCGGTGCTGTTTATGTTTATCGGCGCGCAATTCGTGGGCATGGGACTGCTGGGTGAATACATCGGCCGTATTTATACCGATGTCCGCGCCCGCCCTCGTTATTTTATTCAGCGCGTAGTTAGCCGCGACTCAGTTTCAACTTCAGAGGAAAATCATCAATGAAAGCTGTTGTATTTGCTTATCACGACATTGGGTGTGCAGGCATTAATGCACTGGTAGCTGCCGGTTATGACATTACAGCTATTTACACCCACCCTGATTCACCTTCTGAAAACCATTTTTTTGGGTCAGTGGCTCGCACCGCCGCAGAACATGGCATTCCAGTTTATGCCCCGGATGATGTGAATCACCCTTTGTGGGTTGATCGTATTAAATCCGCTCAGCCCGATGTGATTTTCTCGTTTTACTACCGCAATTTGCTGTGCGATGAAATTCTCAATAGCGCGACGGTAGGGGCCTTTAACCTGCATGGTTCGTTGCTGCCGCATTACCGTGGCCGTGCACCGCTGAACTGGGTGCTGGTGAAAGGCGAAACTGAAACGGGCGTCACGCTGCATCGTATGGTTAGCCGTGCAGATGCTGGTGCCATTGTTGCGCAACATCGAGTGGCTATTGCCCCGGAAGAAACGGCCTTAACGCTGCATCATAAATTAACTAACGCGGCGTCCCACCTGCTGGAAGGTATTCTTCCGGTTATCAAAACTGGGTATTTCCCACAGGTTGAGCAAGACCACAGCGAAGCGACCGTTTTTGGCCGTCGCACGCCACAGGATGGCTGCATTAACTGGCAATCTCCGGCGAACGAAATTAACAATCTGATTCGCGCGGTGACCGATCCTTGGCCGGGTGCATTTAGCTATGTGGGTGGCGCTAAATTTGTTGTCTGGAAAGGGCGTGTGCTCGAAGGGCTTCAGTCTGCGAAAGCGGGAACAGTGTTATCTGTAAGTCCGCTTGTTATTGCCACCGGTGGCGGTGCACTGGAAATCGTTACTGGTCAAACCGAAAACGGCGTCTACATGCAGGGTTCTCAACTGGCGCAAACCCTTGGCCTGGTAGCGGGTGCTTTGCTCAGTAACCAGCCGGTATCCGCAATAAAACGTCGCACTCGCGTGCTGATCCTCGGAGTGAATGGTTTTATCGGCAACCACCTGACCGAACGCCTGTTGCAGGACGATAACTTCGAAGTTTACGGCCTGGATATCGGTTCTGATGCTATTAGTCGTTTCATCGGCAATGAGCGTTTCCACTTTGTGGAAGGTGATATCAGTATTCACTCCGAATGGATTGAGTATCACATTAAGAAATGTGATGTCGTGCTGCCGCTGGTTGCCATCGCCACACCAATTGAATACACCCGTAACCCGCTGCGTGTGTTTGAGCTGGATTTTGAAGAAAACCTCAAAATCATTCGTGACTGCGTGAAGTATCAAAAACGCATTATCTTCCCATCTACGTCGGAAGTTTATGGTATGAGCACCGACAAAGTGTTCGATGAAGATAACTCGAACCTGATTGTTGGACCTATCAATAAACAGCGCTGGATTTACTCGGTTTCTAAACAGCTTCTTGACCGCGTTATCTGGGCATATGGCGAAAAAGAGGGCTTACGTTTCACGCTTTTCCGTCCGTTTAACTGGATGGGTCCACGCCTGGATAACCTTAATGCCGCACGTATCGGTAGCTCGCGCGCAATTACCCAATTGATTCTTAACCTGGTCGAAGGCTCGCCGATTAAGTTGATTGATGGTGGTAAACAAAAACGCTGCTTTACTGATATCAGCGATGGTATCGAAGCGTTGTTCCGCATTATCGAGAATAAAAACAGCAACTGTGATGGGCAAATCATCAACATTGGTAACCCGGATAACGAAGCGAGTATTAAAGAACTGGCGCAAATGCTGCTGGAGAGCTTTGAAAAGCACCCATTGCGTAGCCATTTCCCGCCGTTTTCCGGTTTCCGTGAAGTGGAAAGCAGCACTTATTACGGCAAGGGTTACCAGGATGTGGAACACCGCAAGCCAAGCATTCGCAATGCCCATCGTTTATTGAATTGGAAACCTACGGTTGAAATGGAACAAACCATTGATGAGACCCTGGATTTCTTCCTTAAAACAGTTGAACTGACGGAACCTCAGGCATGAGAAAAGTTGGCCTGCGCATTGATGTAGATACATGGCGGGGTACCCAACAAGGGGTTCCGCATCTCCTTGAGATCTTAAGTTTGCACGGTATTCAGGCCACATTTTTCTTCAGCGTCGGCCCGGATAACATGGGCCGCCATTTGTGGCGGCTGGTGAAACCGCAATTCTTGTGGAAGATGCTGCGCTCTAAAGCGGCATCGCTCTACGGTTGGGATATTCTGCTGGCGGGAACCGCATGGCCTGGGCGCAAAATTGGCGCAGGCAATGCAGAGATAATCTCGGCGGCGGCAGATCATCATGAAGTCGGCTTGCACGCCTGGGATCACTTCGCGTGGCAAACCTGGGCGGGTGTCTGGGACAACAATCATCTCGAGACGCAAATTCGTCTCGGGATGGACACCCTGGCGCAAATTATCGAACAACCCGTGACATGTTCAGCAGTTGCTGGCTGGCGAGCAGACCAGCGGGTCGTGCGGGCAAAAGAGCCATTCGGCTTCAGCTACAACAGCGATTGCCGTGGAACAACACCCTTTCTACCGTTACTTCCTGATGGCAGTACGGGGACGGTGCAAATTCCGGTAACGCTCCCAACCTGGGATGAAGTGATTGGCGAGGGTGTCAGTCGTGAAGGCTATAACCGTTTTATCCTTGATCGCATTAAACAAGATGCCGGAACCCCGGTGTATACCATCCACGCTGAAGTGGAAGGGATTGTAATGCGTAAGGATTTTAGTGAGTTGCTCACCATGGCTGCGCAGGAAGGTATTCAGTTTTGCCCATTGAGCGAACTGTTACCTGAAGATTTATCTACATTGCCGTTGGGCAAAGTGGTGCGTGGTGTTATTTCTGGCCGCGAAGGCTGGCTGGGTTGCCAATCCCCATCATAATTCAAGCTGCGGGGTGTTGGCTGCAACTCGAATTATTTTGGGCACATTTGGGTATAGATGGATGAAATCAGTCAAATATTCGCTTTTTCTGATCCTGGGTTTTGCATTGCTTTACCTGCTGCCATTGGAATTTCGCGCGCTCTGGCAACCGGATGAAACGCGCTATGCGGAGATAAGCCGGGAAATGCTGGCTGCGGGGAACTGGATTGTCCCGCATTTTCTGGATGTACGTTATTTTGAGAAACCTGTTGCCGGATACTGGATCAATAACCTCAGCCAACTGATCTTCGGCCATAACAACTTTGCGGTACGTTTTGGGTCCGTTTTCTCCATTACGCTCAGTGCGCTAATGGTGGCCTGGCTGGCATTTCGTTTATGGCGAGATAAAACAGTCGCAGTGCTCTCAGGTGTCATATTCATGACCTGCCTGCTGGTTTACGGTGTCGGCACCTATGCGGTTCTTGACCCGATGATCACACTCTGGCTGGCTGCTGCTATGTGCAGTTTCTGGTGGGCGGTAAATGCGCAAACGACGGCGGCAAAAGCAGGGGGCTATTTGTTGCTTGGCCTCGTTTGCGGCATGGGGGTTATGACAAAAGGTTTTCTGGCGCTAGCCGTCCCAGTATTAGGCGTGTTGCCGTGGGTGATTGCACAAAAACGCTGGAAAGAGGTGCTGTTGTTCGGGCCACTTGCAGTATTGAGTGCGACTGTCATTACCTTGCCATGGGCACTGGCTATCGCTAAAGCGGAGCCAACTTTCTGGCACTATTTCTTCTGGGTTGAGCATATCCAACGCTTTGCTGAGAAAGATGCGCAGCATAAAGCGCCATTCTGGTATTACATCCCGTTCCTGATTGCCGGATGTTTGCCGTGGGTTGCTTTGTTGCCAGGCGCGTTAACGCGTGGCTGGCAAGAGCGCAAAATAGAGAGCGGAACGCTTTATGTCCTGGGTTGGGTGGTCATGCCGCTGCTATTTTTCAGTATCGCGAAAGGTAAGCTGCCAACCTATATTCTGCCGTGCTTCGCACCGCTGGCTATCTTGCTTGCACGCCACGCGACACAACTGGCTGCATCTGCAAAAACGCTAAAAGTGAATGGCTGGATTAACACTGTTTTTGGTGGGATTTGTACGCTGGTTATCCTGTTGGTGCTGGCACCATGGGGGCTTGCGAAACATCCGGTCTATGCCAGCAATGAAGTACTCAAAGTGATTCAGGCCAGCATCGCGTTTCTGGTTTGGGCACTGGTGGGGTATTTCACCACGCGCAACCACGCGAAACTCTGGCAGTGGGCCGCACTGTGTCCACTTGGCCTGGCACTACTGGTTGGCGGGGTTGTTCCAGACAAAGTTATCGATTCTAAACTTCCGCAGCCCTTTATCGATGTGGTACGCCCGGAACTGGAAAACAGCCGCTACATTCTTGCCGACAGTGTTGGCGTTGGTGCCGGCATTGCCTGGGAGCTAAAGCGTGATGACATTACGATGTATGCAAAACCAGGTGAGCTGAACTACGGCCTGACAAACTTCGCTGATGCCAAAGATAACTTTGTCTCTCGCGAAGACTTTGCCAACTGGCTGGCAACTCACCGTAAAGAAGGGAATGTTTCTTTGGTTATGTTGCTGTCGAAAAACAAAGTGCCAGAAGATAATGATGTACCTGCGCCAGACCAACTCTATCGCAAAGGGCGCTTTGTTCTCTTCTTCTACGAACAAACGCCATGAGTTATTTGCTGATTGTGCTGGCCAGCCTATTGAGTTGTGGAGGCCAGCTTTGCCAAAAACAGGCCACCTGGCGGCCAGGTCGCCGCCACTTATTCGGCTGGCTGGCATTAAGCGTTACGTTACTCGGTTGCGCTATGCTGTTGTGGTTGCTGGTCTTACAGCGCATCCCCGTCAGCGTGGCCTACCCGATGCTAAGCCTGAATTTCATATTTATCACTCTTGCTGCGCGCTTTATCTGGCATGAGGTTGTTTCGCTTCGCCATTGGTTGGGGATTTTGTTGATTATCGTTGGGATCTCCATTCTGGGAGGAACTGCCTGATGGGCTACTTCTGGGCATTGATGAGCGTGCTGTTAGTTAGTTGCGCGCAGCTCATCATGAAATGGGCGATGATGGCACTGCCCCCGGTTGAAAAGCACGACGAACTGTTTGCCGCTTTTATGAGTGCAACCCCTGGCGCGCAAGCGTTGCTAGTCGGGTTACTTGCCTACGTCTTTTCAATGGCTTGTTGGTTTTTTGCATTGCGGCAAATAGCGCTGAGTAAAGCTTACCCGCTACTGAGTCTAAGTTATGTTCTGGTGTGGGCTGCGGCCATTTGGGTTCCGTGGCTGGGCGAGAGTTTCAGTATGGGCAAACTTGTCGGCGTGAGCGTGATTTTCCTCGGATTGTTGTTGGTTTGTCTGCCAGAAAAAAATTGATTACGCGTATATGCTTTTTCCTTCTAATTGATACCTTTTTGGTTTTATAAACCACAACAGGCATCCTGCTATAGTCGTTTCATTACACATTGGCAGTTATTTTTTAAGGAAAAAAGCGTGCGATTGACGATACCTCACTTACGGATTGGGGCTGTCTTGTTGGCAGGTTTGATGCTGGCGGGCTGTGACCAACAAAGCAGTAATGCGAAACATATTAAAGTCGGTGTGATTAACGGCGCAGAGCAGGATGTGGCTGAAGTCGCGAAAAAAGTCGCTAAAGAGAAGTATGGCCTGGATGTGGAATTGGTCGGGTTCAGCGGTTCATTGCTACCAAATGACTCCACCAACCATGGTGAGTTAGATGCCAACGTTTTCCAGCATCGCCCATTCCTCGAGCAAGACAACAAAGCGCATAACTACAAGTTAGTGGCCGTGGGTAATACCTTCGTGTTCCCAATGGCCGGTTATTCGAAAAAAATTAAGACGGTAGATCAGCTACAAGACGGTGCCACTGTTGCAATCCCGAATGACCCAACCAATCTGGGGCGTGCTCTTCTGCTGCTGCAAAAAGAAAAGCTTATCACCCTGAAAGAGGGTAAAGGACTGCTGCCGACCGCGTTGGATATTACTGAAAACCCACGCCATCTGAACATTATGGAGTTGGAAGGGGCACAGCTACCACGCGTGTTAGACGATGCGAAAGTTGATGTGGCGATTATTAGTACGACTTACATCCAGCAAACAGGCTTGTCGCCGGTGCACGATAGCGTCTTTATCGAAGATAAAAACTCGCCATATGTGAACATCCTGGTTGCTCGTGAAGACAACAAAGATGCGGAAAATGTGAAAGAGTTCCTGCAATCTTATCAGTCACCAGAGGTCGCGAAAGCGGCTGAAACTATCTTTAATGGTGGGGCCGTTCCTGGCTGGTGATCACTGAAATCATTGAAAAATAGTAGGTTGATGGGCTGTTGCTAACAGCCCATTTTGTTATTTACGACCCAGCAAGAAGCCAAATACCACACCAACCGCCGCGGCAATCGCTAAACCGGCAATAGGGTTGGTTGACACCTGATCCCGCACATTATCTGTTGCATCTCTTACTGCGTAACTGGCTTGCGACGCATACTTTCTGGCCGCACCCTTAAATTCATCATCAGGGTTATTGGTATGTCTGCCATATAACTCCCTGGCAGTACCTGCTGCTTCGTTGAGTTTGTCTGTTGTTTTGTCAAACATACTGAGCTCCTTAGATTTAATTGCGCAACTAAGTGTAGTTGAGAGAATCGGAGAGAAATGTTTTAAACCGAGAATTCAGACAATGAGAAAAAAAGAGGTATTTTGAACGGGTGTAAAGTCAGTGCAGGAGGTGAACTTGTCAAATTCTGAGGAACTACAACAGCTTTATATTCGGGCCAGTGAGAAAACTCTCGCTAAGTGGGCAACGCATCCCGATATCGGGCGAGTGCGTGAAGAGGCTTTTTACGAGCCACATAAGCTTGCGATTACGAGCGGAATACAGCCCGCGCTGACTCCGCCATTGAGCCAACTTCTGCATGAGTTACATGAACTTGTACATAACGACTCGCTCGCTGATGTTATGCCTTACACCGGGCTGCATTTTACTTTTTTTGCTATCACAATGCCGCTTTATCAGTTCCGCGACATATCGATGCTCGATCAGCAATTACCGGCTATTTTCGCCGAACATGCGCAGAACCTGGTTGCCACTATTAGCAATCTGCGGCTGGTGGCGTTACCTAATCAATTGCTGATTGCAGGAACACCAGACGTCGAAAGTCAGTCGGCTAAAGCAGCCTTTGCGCGCCAACTGCTGGATTCGCCCTGGCGTGAGAAGTTGCGTGACCGACATGGTGACATCCCATTACCCCCGCCGTTCTGGCACAGCACACTCTTACGCTATCAGGCAGAGTTTATTCCTCAACGCTTCAGAGACTATTTTCTTGCCCATCAATCCCATAATTACGGCAATGTTACTGCGCAAGTTCAACTGGCATTTACCAATTACAACTGGACGGAAGTTCATAGCGTTAGCGGTGATTAATCAAGATGGCAGGAAAAACTGGCAACTGCACCTTCGCGCAGTTGCCAGTTTTTAGAGGCAGAAAGACGTATCAAATTAACTCGGGCAACCCTTTCAGGAGTTTATCGAGCGTAACGGGATAATCTCTCACCCGCACACCTGTTGCGTTATAGACGGCATTGGCGATGGCAGCGCTCACGCCACACAACCCCAGCTCACCGACACCTTTGGCTTTCATGGGTGAGGAGACCGGATCGGCATCGTCGAGGAAAATCACCTCCTGCACGGGGATATCGGCATATACCGGTACTTCGTAGCCAGCAAGGTCGTGGTTAACGAAATAACCTAGTCTAGTATCGACGGCTAGCTCCTCCATTAGCGCAGCCCCGACCCCCATCGTCATCGCACCAATAACCTGGCTGCGGGCTGTTTTAGGGTTAAGTATTCGGCCAGCAGCGCACACTGCTAACATTCGGCGAACGCGCGTTTCCCCGGTTGCAATATCCACTCCGACTTCAACGAAATGCGCTGCAAAAGTGGATTGCTGGAATTTTTTTTCGAGCTCACCAAATTCTATGTCATCCTCAACCGTCAGCGTCCCTATTGCAGCAGCCTCATTAAGAGGGGCTGAGCGGTCACCTACGCGTATTTGTTCATGACTAAACACCGCGTGTTGCGGATCAAAGCCCAGTTTGTTTGCCACGCCCTCGCGCAACTTCACACAAGCAGCATAAACCCCAGCCGTTGAACTATTGGCACCCCATTGACCGCCTGAACCTGCCGAAACCGGGAAATCTGAATCCCCCAACCGCACCACGACTTTTTCCAGCGGCACGCCCAACATTTCCGCGGCTGTCTGGGCAATGATGGTGTAACTGCCGGTGCCGATATCCGTCATATCGGTTTCAACGGTGACGATGCCTTGTGCATCAAGATGAACGCGCGCGCCCGATTTCATCACCAGGTTGTTACGAAAACCTGCCGCAACACCCATGCCGACAAGCCAACGCCCATCGCGGATTTGTGCAGGCTGAGCGTTGCGCTGCTTCCAGCCAAAGTGGTCGGCTCCGGTACGCAGGCATTCAACCAGCTGGCGGCGTGAAAAGAATCGCTCAGGGTTTGCAGGGTCAACCTGGGTATCGTTGAGAATGCGAAACTCAACCGGGTCGATACCCACTTTTGCTGCCACCTCATCAATAGCGATTTCCAGTGCCATCAATCCCGGCGCTTCTCCTGGTGCGCGCATGGCATTGCCTTCTGGCAGGTCAAGTTTTGCCAGACGCAGCCCGGTATGGCGGTTGGCACCGGCATACAGCAACTCGCTTTGCTGAACGGCTGTTTCCGATGGACCTCCAGCAAGATTACCTGACCAACTCTCATGTGAGATTGCGCTAATCCGCCCGGTGTTATCCGTGCCGATGCGAAGATGTTGAATAGTTGCCGGGCGGTGAGTGGTGTTATTGGGAATAAAGGGTCTTTGCAAAGCAATTTTGACGGGGCGTTTTGCCGCGCGAGCACCAAGGGCCGCCAGCAGCGCATCGCTACGTAAGAACAGCTTCCCACCAAAACCACCGCCAATATAGGGCGAAAACACCCGTATATTTTCTTTGGCGAGCTTCAGGGTTTTTGCCAGGTCACTACGACACCAGTCAATCATCTGATTGGAAGTCCATAGGGTTAGTTTATTTCCATCCCACGCAGCCATTGAGGCGTGCGGTTCCATCGCCATGTGGCTTTGATCCGGGGTGGTGTAGGTGGCATCAAACTGCACCGCACATGCGGCAAAGGCACTGGCAAAATCACCGGTTGATTTGTCAGGCTCTTCTTCAGTTGCTGTGGTAACGCGGGGTTTTTCCTCGGCAAGATTGTATGCACCCTGTTCGCGGCGATAATCGACCTTAATCAATTCTGCCGCCGCACGAGCTTGCTCGAAGGTTTCTGCGACCACCACGGCAATAGCCTGGTGATAGTGTTCAATCGTCGGGCCTGCGAGTAGCTTTGCCGGGTTTTTTTCACCTTTTCCAAGCGGGCCGGCATTATCCGCCGTCACAATAGTTATCACGCCCGGGGCATTGCGCGCTGCTTCTAAATCAATTGAGTTGATATGCCCTTTAGCAATGGCGGAGCCCACCACATAGCCATATGCCACATTGGCTGCTTCGTTATGCCATTCGTAGGCATAGTGAGCAGTGCCGGTCGTTTTCAGGTGGCCATCAATACGGTCATGGGGCTGCCCAACAACGGTGAGCTGGTCTATTGGGTTATCTTTTTCCGGAGTATCAAATTTCATTGGTTTATCCCCGTGCTTGCATTAATACCGAGGCGAGCGTGCGCTGCGCCAGTATCAGCTTGAATTCGTTTTCAGGAGTAGGGCGCGCATCAGCGAACAGCCTTTCATAAACGCTCTGGCTACCGTTGCTCAATTGCCGGTCAGCTTCTTCAAGCCGCCACGGTTTGTGTGCAACACCACCAAGAGCGACACGTCCGGTTCCATCGGGCTGCACAATGGCGGCAACCGAAACCAGAGCAAAAGCGTAGGAGGCGCGGTCTCGAACTTTGCGGTAGATATGAGTGCCGCCCAGCGGTGGAGGCAAGGTAACGGCGGTGATCAATTCACCTGAAGTTAGTGCCGTCTCCAGATGTGGCGTGTTACCCGGTGCACGATAGAAATCTGCCAACGGGATTTTGCGCACCTGGCCGTTCGGGCTGACCGTCTCTACCACCGCATCAAGTAGGCGCATGGCGACGGCCATATCGCTGGGATGGGTTGCGATACAGGCTCGACTGGCCCCGACCACCGCATGTTGGCGGCTAAAACCCTCAAGAGCGGCACATCCACTGCCGGGAAGCCGCTTATTACAAGGTTGGTTGGTATCATAAAAGTAGGGGCAGCGAGTGCGCTGGAGCAAATTACCGGCAGTGGTTGCCTGATTACGCAGCTGGCCTGACGCGCCCGCGAGTAGCGCTCGGGAAAGTACCGCATAGTCGCGACGAATACGCGAATCTGCCGCGAGATCTGTATTGCGTACCAGCGCACCAATGCGCAGGCCACCTTCGTCCGTTGGCTCAATTTTGTTGAGCGTAAGAGCGTTCACATCAATCAAATGGGGTGGCGTCTCTATTTCAAACTTCATCAAATCAAGAAGATTCGTTCCCCCGGCAATAAATTTGGCACCAGGATTACGCTGGGCGCTCGCTGCCGCTTCGGCCGGGGTTTTCACTCGCTCAAAAGTAAAAGCTTTCATGATTTTTGCCCCCCGGCGACATCTTCAATGGCAGCAAGAATGTTGGAATAAGCGCCGCAACGGCAGATGTTGCCGCTCATACGTTCACGTATTTCTTCGGCGGTGGCCCGAGGGGGGGAATTCAAATCACAGGTGACGTGGCTTGGAATGCCCATTTCGAGCTCTTTGAGGACCATAACAGAGGAGCAAATTTGCCCTGGTGTGCAGTACCCACATTGAAAACTGTCATGCTTGACAAAGGCGGCCTGCATAGGGTGTAAGTTATCCGGTTTACCGAGACCTTCAATGGTGGTGATTTCGGCATCCTGCTGCATCACGGCAAGGGTCAAGCAGGCGTTTATCCGGCGACCGTCAACGATAACCGTACATGCGCCACACTGGCCGTGGTCGCACCCTTTTTTGGTCCCGGTAAGGTGCAGGTTTTCGCGCAGCGCATCCAAAAGTGTGGTTCGTGTATCAACGTCCAGTTGGTGGGATTCGCCGTTAACATTTAACGTTACGCGCGCTAATTCAGGCGAGGGAGTGGTGGCGTTCGCGCCCGCTCCAAAAGCATGAGTTGGCGTCATCGCCACGGTTGCGGCCGACACAACACCGACCTTGAGAAGCTCCCGCCTTGTTAGGCGAAAGCCATAATATTCAATATTAAGGTAGTGATTACCGCTCCTGTTGCTGCTTGCACTATACAAGTGCCTTTTATTCGCTTCATGGTCATGGTTGCTCATACCGCCTCCAGTGTTCGAAAGATTGCACCAGGAAAATGGAACTCTCTGCGATGCTCAAATTTTTATAACGAACTATTAATCATAGACGGCGCAGGCGTTGGGATTATTCCTGAATTCTGCAAAGAGGGGGTTACAAGCAGCGTATCCATAGCGAACCGTATACTCTGCCAGATATGGCATGCACGGAGGTAATGTGGCTGCCATTGTTTAATGCTCAAGTGAAAGGTGGTTAACATAAAATGCTTTCTATATTCACGGAATCACAACAAATGAGCATTCATGATCTGTATCAAAATCATACCATCCATATAAAATATATATACCAAAGCTATGCGCCATATCATTGCTTGAGGATGGGGGGATATATATATTCAGCTCATCGCCTACCGGTGTGATAAATACGCGGTTTTAACTATATTACGCAGATGTAACGAGGTTAATTTTCATGATTAAAAATGCATTCGTGGAAAAAAATAGTGAAGGAAACATTGTCGTTCGTGTAGAAGATAAACAGTTATCGACATTTGATGATTATAATTCCGCATTAGAATGGGCGTTTTCAATTGGTTATCGTGTTTACAAAAAAGAACCTACTACCGATAAGCACGAAGAGTGTTGGGTTAAATATATGCCTTCGAGCCATCTATAATTTTGTTTCAGATATACTATCATCATCTGGTTGCAATAGAACCTTTAAGCATCTGATCCGCTTTAATTAATATTGATTCAATAGGCATGCGAATGGAGTTAAGACATATTCGTTATTTTCTGGCCGTTGCCGATGCCAAAAGTTTTACCTATGCAGCAGAAGTGCTGGGTATTGGCCAACCGCCTCTCAGTATACAAATACGAGATTTGGAAAATGAAATTGGTACCAAATTGTTTCATCGCATCGCCCGAGGCGTTGAATTAACCTCCGCGGGTACCGCATTTTATGATGCGGTAAAAGTGTTGCCGGGTTTGGTAGAAGAAGCAAAATCATCAGCACTTCTCGCTTCGCGAGGCGAACTGGGGGTGCTTAAAGTTGGTTTTACTTCATCTTCGGCATTTAATTCCGTGGTCACGCGCAGTATTAAGAAATTCAAAAGCGATTACAAAAATGTCAGTCTGCAATTAGATGAGGCACATACCGATAATCTCATTAAAGCCGTCGAAAATGGCGCTATTGATGTGGCTTTTGTTCGTACTGACCATCTATATAGTGAGCTACTGGAGCTGCATTTAATTCTCCAGGAGCCTTTGACCATTGTGTTACCTGAGCAGCATTCGTATATCGCGCAAAGCCATATCACATTGAATCAGCTGGCAAACGAAGAGATGATTTTGTGTCCGCGAGATTACAGTGTGCACCTGCACGACACTATAGTTGCGTTGTTTGAAAAAGCAGGTTGTGTGCCTACGGTGAAGCAAACTGCACCACAATTATCATCCATTATTAATCTGGTTTCTGCAGGCATTGGGGTCTCGATTGTTCCCTCCTCAATGAAAGCCATGAGTCATTCATCCTCCGGTGTTGCATTTTATGATATCGAGGAAGAGGGCGCTTATATTCCATTGTCGATAGTCAGCCGGGTACATGAGCGCTCGCCAATTGTGAAAAAGTTTATTAATAATGTCGCTGCAACACAGGCTGAAATAATTGCTGGCAAATAAAAATATCAACTTAATAATATATATCAATAAAAACGGTATCTGTCTTATGTCTGACAGGTGTCGTTCAATCTATGAAATATAAAGCAATAGCTTAAGTGCAGGGTAACCCAATGTGCTTGTCAGTTTTTATTGCCAGGGCACTGTTTATCCAGAGTAAAGAGTGAATGAAAAAATCTATCTTTGCAGTGCGTCGTGACAGGCCATTAACTCCCCGTGAATTATATATCCATCACAATTACCGCATAATTCATGGCATCCGGATCGCCGTAGCATTCGTACTGACATTCCTGATAATCAGGATGGCGAATTTACCAGACCACTCCTGGCCACTTATTACACTCGTGGTGGTTATGGGGCCAATAAGCTTTTGGGGGAATGTTATTCCTCGCGCATTTGAACGTATTGCAGGTACGTTAACCGGTGCGATATTGGGTATCATCGCCTTGCATATTGAAATGTACTCCTTGCCTTTAATGATGGCATGGTGTGGTTGTGCACTATTTATATGTGGTTATTTAACAATGAGTAAGCGCCCATATGCCGCCTTACTTATTGGTATCACAATGGCAGTGGTGAGTAGTGCTCCGGCTGGTGATTTCCAAACTGCGTTATGGCGAAGTACAAATATTATCCTTGGTTGCATTCTGGCGATGGTTTTTACCAGTATCTACCCGCAACGGGCCTTTATTCACTGGCGTATTCAGCTAGCGGACTTTTTGACTGATTTTTCGAAAATAAGTGCTACGGGCTTCTCCTGGAATGTTCTGAGCCGCCCGAATTTGACGAAACTGGACTCACGAATACTCGGAAATGTGGTGAAAATGCGCAGCCTGCTTATGCCGGTCAGTCGAGAGGCAGGAATATCTAAAACGCTTCTAAATGAGATTCAGTCCATTGCCCGAGATATGATTGCTACACAAGGATTACAGGCTAACGCTCATTGGGCCTCGCGCAGCAGCCGCTTTCTTATTCTGAATTCGCACACTCTTGCACAAGTGCAGCAGATGACTCAGCAAACGTTGCAAACACTGGCCTTGGCGCTGCATGAGGGAAATCCATCACCCGCAACGGCAAATAGTGAGCGCTTGAATGACATAACGAAAGAATTGCATGAATTGTTAGTAGCCCACTCCGGGGATGAACTCGTTGAAAATGCTATCCACGGGTATGTCTGGTTGAGCCTTCAACTTGCTCTCAAACTTGAAAAACTATCAACTTTAATCACTGAAGCCTTAACCGAGCAGAGAGGTTAATACATCTGGGGTGAACCAAAGTTTAGTGGAATCATTTCAGCTACCAGGCTCGTTTTGATACCAGGCACTGTGGGGACGGGGTTTTCATTTATACATAATAAGATGACGAACTAAAGCTGAGTGCGGCGAATTTCCGTCTGTTTAAGTCGGTTACGAATGAGTGTCATCACGCGTTCTGTGACCGGTGGCAGAACTCTATCCGTAAGCCGAAGTATTCCGAGCGTCAATGTCAGAGAAAGTGGGGGAGTAACATGAAGTTTCACCACTTTTCCTGCCCCCACGTCATTGATCATTGAGATATCAGTGGCGGCGAGGATAGCGTTACTTGAACTGAGCAAGTATTTGACAATTTGGAAGTCGTTACTTTGCACATCGAAATTGTCGTAAAGCCCCGATGATAACCCGTACAGCTCTTCCATATGTTCAACTACAGCAGGGTCAAAATACCCTGAAGCAATCACCATTGGCCAGCACTTGAGCTGGGCGATATCAATGTTCTTCTGCTGCGCGATAGGATGTTGGCGACTGGCGTACCATGCAAACCCGCAGGTAAAAAGAGCTTCTACGGCGAGGTCTTGTTGATGGCGCGCAATACTTGTATCCCCCACGAAGAAGTCAATTTGTCGGTCGCGTAGCAAATTTAGCAACGGGCCTGATGTTTCCACGCTGACTTTAATCTGTACTTCCGGAAGCGTCTTGAGCATCGTCTCGATAAGCGGGCCAAGTAATTCATCTATGAGTGACGATCCCATTCCCAACGCAACGCGCCCGGTTTCCCCTGATTGCATCATCTTCAATAAACGTTTGCCCTCCTTCTCATTCATCAGCATCCGACGTGCCGTCGCCAACCATGCTTGCGCGTAGGGTGTTGGGCGCAACCGGCGGTCAGTACGGATAAAAAGCGGCACGTTTAGCTGCTCTTCCAGTGCTTTGATACTGCGTGAAAGTGCGGGTTGGCTTAGATGTACAGCCTCCGCCGCGGCACTGAGTGAGATGTTCTCCATCAGTGCAATAAAGTGCTGTAGCTGGCGGGTATTCATACTTCCTCCACTTGCAGTTTATGCATGGAAACCGTCCTGATTCTGCATTTCACGCAATCAAAACAAACCATTAACATTTAATTAATCTTTGTTCAATGGGAATCCCCTATGCAAACGGTCAAACCCGAATTACCCCGTCCCGTGGTAGCAGTGATCTGCGATCGAATTAGCTACTTCCAGCACAATGTTCATGCTGTACCTGAAACCTATTTGCGCGCTTTGCATGAGGCAGCAGGAGTTATGCCTGTTCTTATTCCAGCCTGTCCTGATCTGCTGGATTTAACAACACTGCTAGCCACTGTTGACGGTGTATTGCTGCCTGGAAGCCCCTCGAATGTGGCGGCGGAACGCTATAAAGCTGAGCCGCTTCCCGTAGAAACACTCACGGATCTGCATCGCGATGAGGCGGTCTTCTCACTCTTGCCGTCGGTTATTGCGCAGGGCATTCCCTTGATGGCGATTTGCCGAGGATTTCAGGAGTTGAATGTCTTTTATGGCGGCACTTTGCATCGTGCCGTCCATGAAAGGCCGGACGCGATAGACCACAGGGAGGGAGATCACGCGCGTGCCATTGAGGAATGGTACAGAGACAGTCATCTGGTCAGCGTTACGCCGGGCGGGTTGCTGGCAACGTTATCAGGAACTCAGGCCGTCAGGGTGAACTCACTACACCACCAGGGGGTTGATCGCCTCGGGCAAGGATTGTGTATCGAGGCTTTTGCGCTTGATGGACTGGTAGAAGCGTTTACCGCACCTGAGGCCCCTGGTCTTGTGCTCGGATTACAGTGGCATCCCGAAATGTCGCTTGGACACAGTCCGCTTGCACAACAACTCTTCACAACATTTGGCGACTCATGCCGCCACCGTCAGCAATCCAGACTTTCCACTAAATCGACAGGAGACAATGATGAGTTCATTAGCGCATACGCTGTTTAGCAGGAACTATGCGATGTCACGGCAGGCATTCCTTGCTGCTGCTCAAGCCCGAGGACTCGCTGTTGATAGCTACATTTTGGACTTGCCCGGTGTTGAGGGAGAAACGCTGGCGACAGACGTGGTGCTTGATGGCCCGGAAGATGCGGAGAATTTGATTATTACCATCAGCGGTGTTCATGGTGTAGAGGGATATCCTGGCTCGGCAATCCAAAAAGGGTTGTTGGAGATGGGGCCATTAAACGAGCGCAATACCGCTGTTTTGCATGTTCATGCAATCAATCCGTGGGGATTTTCCTGGTCGCATCGTACCACTCAGGAAAACGTCGATTTGAACCGCAACTTTGTCGATTTCAATCAAACACTACCCGCTAACGAACGTTACAGCGAGATTCACGATCTGTTGCTACCTGCAAGTTGGCCTCCACCGGTAGATAGCGAAGATAAACTTCGAGAATTGGCAAAACTGTGGGGTGCTAAGGGTTTCCAGTGTGCGGTAAGTCTTGGGCAATATCGTTTTGCTGATGGGCTTCACTATGGCGGAGATAAACCGACCTGGAGCAATGATACCTTCCGTGCGATTTTGCGTCGTTATGCAACACGCTGCCGTCGGATAGGCTCACTGGATATTCATACTGGGCTTGGCCCTTATGGCTATGGTGAGCGGATTTTTGGTTGTGAAGATGAAGGGATTTCTGTTAAGCGGGCTCGTGACTGGTGGGGCGACACTATTACTTCGGTGAATACCGGTAGTTCTACCAGCGTTCCGTTAACGGGGCCGATTCAAGCCGCTCTGTTTCGTGAGTGTGAGCAGGCACAACAGACCAATATTTGTCTGGAATATGGCACTTATCCGCAATCACAAACGGTACTGGCAATGCGCGGAGCACACTGGCTAACACGTTATGGTAGCGATGACCCACGACAATGTGCCGCTATCCGTCAGACGCTAAAAGATGCTTTTAACCCGCAAGATCCCTGGTGGCAGGAGGCTATCTGGGCCCAGGGGAAACTGGTGTTCCAACAAGCCGTAGCGGGTATTAATCGTAATCAAGACTGACATATTCCTGGAGAGTCGCATGAATCACAATACCGAGCGTTTGGCGCAGGGTGGTGGCGCAGTACCAGCACAGCCAGTTCATTGGCGGGTGATTGTAGCCGCCGTCGCAGGCAATGCTTTTGAAGTTTATGATTTTGTTATTTATGCCTATTTTGCTGTTTATATTGGACAGACATTTTTCCCAATTACCGGGGATTATGGCAGCCTGCTGGTGGCAACGGCGACCTTCGGGGTCGGATTCTTCACGCGTCCATTGGGCGCACTACTTATTGGTAGTTACGCAGACCGTGTCGGGCGTAAACCCGCGATGATTCTTACCGTATCGCTGATTACGCTAGGTACGATGGGTATAGCACTCACGCCCAGTTACGCCAGTATCGGTATGATTGCTCCGGTGATTGTTGTGTGCTGTCGCCTGTTACAGGGGATTGCTCTGGGCGGCGAAATTGGCCCAGCGACATCGTTGCTAATCGAATCAGCCCCGGCAGACAAACGTGGCCGCTATGCATGTTGGCAGATAGCAAGTCAGGGTATTGCGGTCACTACCGGGGGGCTGATCGGCGTGATTATTACGCTTGCGATGTCGCCTGAGAATTTGCAAAGTTATGGCTGGCGTATTCCGTTTATCTTTAGTTTGCTGATGGTTCCACTGACCATTTATATTCGTCGCAATGTTCCCGAGACGCTGCATGCGGAGGATAAAAAGGAAGATAAAACCGTTGATATGCTCAAAGGCATGTGGCGTGACCATCGCCGTTTTCTGATTATCGGGTTGGGTGTCATGCTCGTCGTCAACGTCACATCGCAGTTGATAAACTACATGACATCTTATGCCATCAAAACGCTTCATCTTGATCCGAGTATTGCCCAAACCAGTATCCTTATTGCCGGGCTAATGTCGTTTTTTGGCGCGTTGGCAGCGGGAAGGTTGTGCGATAAATATGGGCGTAAGAAGGTGCTAATCTTGCCGGTAGTTGTGTTGTGCATCGTAGTCGTGCCACTGTTTTCATGGCTGCATGAAGCACCGGATGCGACACGTTTGCTGACGGTGACCTTCGTCATATCGGCTCTGATTGTTTTCCCGACTACCGCCGTGTTGGTTATTGTGCCGGAGATTTTGCCTGCCGGTTATCGCAGCACTGGCACATCGCTTATCTATGCGCTCGGGTCGGCACTATTTGGTGGGACAACACATTTTATTCTGACGGCACTTCTTGCGTGGACTAATCATCCTGTGGCCCCTGCCTATTATGTATTGTTTGCTGCAGCCGTCAGCTTGTGCGCGATGTCGTTGCTGCCGGAAACGCGAGACCTCGGCGTAACGGCAAACCCGATGCGGCATAAGAGGGTGGCAAGCCTGCCCATTCCAAAGCAGGAATAGAGGCAATAAACAGCCGACCAATTGATCCAGTTTATAATTGAGCAGAATACTAAACTGCATAATACTGGCCGACCTCCGCAGGTGCGGGGTTAAGCGCCAGCTTTTTCTGGCGACCGAAGGTATATCTCAATGGAAAGGCGAAACTTTCTGAAAAGCGTTGCAGCACTATCAACTATTGGTTTGGTTCGTCCGGCATTTTCAGGAACCAAACGTGTTGATGATCCGGCAATTGCATCTTCTGATACCTCCCGCCGTTTTGTGGTCACACAAACGTATAGTCTCAAAGCGCCGGCAGGTTCCCAGGGCAAAGTTAATTTGTGGATACCTGTACCAGAAGACACTTCATTTCAGACCTTGCTCGACCTTTCCTTCAACGGTAACTACCAGAAAGCCAGCCTGACGGCTAATAACCGTTATGGTGCCAGAATGTTATTTGTTACCTGGCCGGACTCTGAAGGCTCGCTGGATATTCGCGTTGATATGACGGTCGAAACCCATGATTGGGAAGTGCTAAAAGACAATAAACTAGCCGACTGGTTGTTGCCTGAGCAAGACGCAGTCATCCCGGACGAAATTAAACCTTTCTTGCTGGCAACTCCCCATATTCCTGTCGACGGTATCGTAAAAGAGACTGCACTGAAAATTGTTGGTGGCGAAAAAGCACCGATAAAACAAGCTCGTTTGATTCACGACTGGGTTAGCACACACATGCATCGCGATGATGCTGTGATTGGTTGCGGTACAGGTGATGTGGGCGAAATACTGAAAGCGGGTAAATTGGGTGGTAAATGCACCGACATTAACTCCGTCTTTGTCGCGCTGTGTCGCGCAGTTGGGATTCCTGCGCGCGAAATGTTCGGTATTCGCCTTGGTGCCAGCCGCCTCTTGGGGCAGTATTCGAAGAAAGCTTTCGGCAGCGCAGATGAGCAGGGTATTGCAAAAATAAATGGTGGCCAGCATTGCCGCGCGATGTTCTGGCTGGCGGGCTTTGGATGGATCCCGGCTGACCCGGCAGATGTCACTAAAATGCGTTTGACCGAGAAGAAAGAGAATGGTGATCCGGCTGTAAAAGCGGTTAGCGATTATCTCTTTGGCAATTGGGAAATGAACTGGGTGGGCTTTAATCATGCACGTGATTTCGCGCTTTATCCAGCAGCAGAACAAGGTGATGTCAACAATCTGGGTTACCCATATGCCGAAGTAGATGGCGATCCTTTAAACTTCTACGACCCGGCAGCATTTAGCTATGACTACGTCAGCACCGAACAGCATTAAGGGTAATTTAGTCACGTTGCTGGCGGCATTAATTGCCGCTGGCGCTTCAACACTGTGCTGCATTGGGCCGTTGCTGTATCTGTTGTTTGGTATTTCAGCTGCAGGACTCACAGGGATCCCGACGCTACCCTGGTTACAAATTCCCATGGTAATTGTCTCCCTGGGATTGATGGTTCGTGGATTCTGGCGGCTCTATTTGTCCCCTAAGCCAATATGCACAAGTGTTGTCAGCCGCCGCGTGCTGGTCTTGTTGTATTGGTTATCAGTGCCATTGGTACTGTTCCTGACCACTTATCCGTATGTCTTACCCTGGATTTGGGAAAGTATGGAATGAAGAGATTTTTATGCCTGGGGCTGCTTTTGTTGACGCCTCTAAGTTGGGCGGCCAATAAAATGGTCACTATAGATATAGGGCAGATGAACTGCCCGCTCTGCGTGATTTCGATAAATCAGGCTTTGCGCAGTACCGATGGGGTTATCAAAGCAAAGGCGTCATTAAAAACGCATCAGGCACAAGTCATTGTTCCGGACAATTTTGATAATCAACAACTGCTATCGGCGATTGCTAAAACAGGATTTACTGGCCAAATTCACGCGGTGACTGAGACGCAATAATTCCTGTTACCGCGACGATTGTGATTGCTGGAAGCTCATTGGCGAATCACCACCTCCCGTAGAGGTGGTGATTGTTTATTTGGCGGAGCGCCCCATTAAGCGGATAAGCAATCCGCACAGTGCCGCGAACGTTGCCAGCCCAACCATTCCCGTCCAGCCGAAGGTTTCCAGCGCTTTACTACCCAGCGTTGCACCTACTGCCATGCCGATAAACACCACGGTAAACATAATGGCGTTCAGGCGACTACGGGCAGCCGGATTTAACGCATAGATGATGGTTTGATGTGCCACCAGTGAGGCCTGAATACCCAGGTCAAACCCGACCGCACTAATGGCGATAATAGCCAGTTGCACAGGGACGGGAACAAACGGCATCACAAACATCAGGGCAAAGGAGATAACAACCAACGCGGCTGCAATTTTCGTGACGAAATCAGGGCCACGACGGTCAGCAAGTGAACCTGCCAGCGGTGCGGCGAGCGCTCCTGCTGCACCTGCCAGGCCAAAAGTACCGGCTACGGCAGAGCCCATATGGAAGCGCTCTGCCAGCATAATCGCAAGCGTTGACCAAAAAGCGCTGAACGCAATCGACAACAACCCTTGTGCCAGAGCGGCACGACGTAAAGCCGAATACTCCATCCACAGTTTGCCTAATGAGCGCAGTAGTGCGGGATAGCGTAGTGTGGTTTGCGGCTTGAAAGAGGGTAGTACGTACCAGAGTGTCAGCGTGACGACCCAAACACCTACCGCCGCAATAGTATAAACACTACGCCAGCCCCATAGTTCTGCCACGATGCCACTAAATACACGTGAAAGCAGAATGCCCGCCAGAAGCCCAGTCATTACCATTCCCACGGTCTTACCCCGATTGCTGTCAGAGGCCAGTGTGGCGGCGGCAGGGATAATATCTTGCGCAACGGTCGCAACCAGGCCAATTGCCAGACTGCTGAGTAATAGCACATGCCAGGAAGAGGAGGATCCACACAGCAGTAACGTCAACGAAAGCAGGGTGCCTTTAATCAGAATGATACGACGGCGGTCAAAGCGATCCCCAAGTGGGGCGAGCAACAAAATGCCGAGCGCATAACCAATTTGCGTCAGTGTGGGTACCAGGCCGACATCACCGACACGGGCATGGAACGTGCTGCCGATAATCCCCAACATTGGCTGGCTATAATAAATTGAGGCAACACTCAGGCCCGCGCCAAGGGCGAGGAGAAAAACGATTTTGCCAGACAGCATGGTGTTGGACGTTGATGTGGTCATTGTGGAAAGCTGGCTCATGGCTCGCTCCAGTGGGTTAATGTGCGGCCATTCTTGTCGTTTTTTGCTTTCGGCTGTAGCCCCCGCAGGGGTAAAACTGTTATACACGTAACGTATGAATAAAAACTTTAATCCCGCTGGCGACCGTATAGCCATTTTGCAAACCTTTGTGCGAATCGTTGAGAGCGGCAGCCTTTCAGCCGCAGCCGCACAAATGGATACTACCCAGCCAACAATAAGCCGACGCTTGCAAAGCCTCGAACAAATGCTTGGCGTTAAGTTAATCCAGCGTACTACCCACACCATGAAGCTGACAGATGACGGCGAACGCTGCTATCAGCATGCCCGCAGGTTGATTGAAAACTGGCACCTTCTGGAAGATGAAGTTAGTGGTGCAAGGGACGAACCGGCCGGGGTGCTGCGCGTACGTGCGCCACACGCATTCGGGCAGGATCAACTGATTGGGCCGCTTGGCGATTACCTGGCGCGCTATCCGCAAATCAATATTGAGTGGATTCTTAACGATCGTTCGCCGGACTTTATCCCTGAAGGAATTGATTGTGCGATTCATGTTGGGGCAATCACCGATCCTTCTGTGGTCGCCATTTTACTGGCGGAAGTGCCGCGTATCGTGGTGGCTGCTCCTTCACTACTTGCAAGCCATGGGCCGGTTAATGAAGCCGCGGATTTGGTGAAATTCCCGTGGGTGGCGCTGAGTAGTTTTTATCGCAATGAAGTGACGTTAAACGAGGGAACCAGCGGCGACCCTTTCCGCTTCGATATTACCCCGAGACTGAGCACGGATAGCCTGTACGCGGTGCGTAAGGCAGCTTTAAACGGATTGGGTGTAGGGATGGTTTCATCATGGGTTGTGAAAGAGGATTTGGCGGAGGGCACGTTGCAGCATGTTCTCCCTAACTGGCAGGCTGCACCTTTACCCATCTATCTGCTCTATCCTTACGCGAGTTACTACCCGGCACGTCTGCGCAAATTTATTGAGCTAATGAAAGAGGTGATGCCAAGTCTAACCGGCACCCGATCTGCGCGTTAATCAGGCCGCGAGCCATTTACCTTTTTCAGTACGTCACATTAATGGTGACGGTATCGGCGTAATTATCCGGGGCGTAATTTGCATTGGGTACGGTTGCGTAAACGGTATATGCAGTGGTCGATCCAGTACCGGTGCCATTGACACTGTTTGCTGTAATACTTCCCCATGGAGTCCCGGACTGGCCCGACGTTGAACGCAGTTGATACGGGACTAAATCTGTATTGCTCCCGCTCCCGCTGGTTTTCATTTGTCCGCTGCCTGTGGTACTGCCGTTCGATGGACTAAGCCCTATCGAATAAGGGGTATTATTCGAGCAGGCGACACCAAGAGTATTACTCGATCCGATATTGGATTGATTCATTGTTACCGGGCCAATACTTATATTATTGACGAAGCTAATGTTGCATTGCTTGGTCACGACTGCGGTCACGTTAAACGGGAAACTCGGGCCGGTTCCATTGCCGCAGTCAGCTGGGGGGAGAGCCAGGCCTGTATTCGTGGTAACACTTGCGGTGGCAGAATTAAAAACATCTAAATAGCTACCGGGAGCCGCGGTGATTTGGGGTGTCGTAAGCTTTGCGTAAACTGTCAGACTACCCGTTACGGGCGTGAGATTGAGGAGCGCTATTTGGGCCATGGGAGGAGGGGTTCCAGCCTGGTTCTGATTTCCCCAAATTACAGTATGAGCTTGGTTTTGATAGAGTTGATAGTTCAATGTGCTGGCTGGTGGGCCAGCAAAAGACATGCCGTGAGGGTTAGTCTGGCCATTACTCGACGCGCCAATATTAAAGCAAAGAGTGATCGCGCTAAGCACATCTGTAAGGACTTTGCTGCACGAATAGCTGAACGTCATCGACGTTTCAGCACCTGTGCTGGACAGTGGACTTACATTCCCAAAATTAATGGGCTGCACGCCACTGATTGAGCAACTTAGCGCGTGGCTAACACCAGGAAACAAACTTAAGACTGCGAAGAAAAATAACGCTCTTAAACGCATATAGGTTTCCTTTCTCTTAACAAGAGCAATTCATCTCGTCCTTAACGACAAACGAGTGGGCCAAGTTGCGCAATGCTGGCAGCCTTCTGCGGGTAATCGAACTGCACTGAGCAAGTGCCTTTGGCGGCCATCACTTTTAATGTGTTATGCAGTTCCAGCGTATCGAAATAAACCAGACCATCAAAACCCACGATGGTTTGCTGGTTTTGCTTAGCATTCAGCTCTACCTGTGTCCCTTCCTCAATCGGTTTTCCTTGTGTATCAACCACGATTATTTGCGCGGCGCGAACCGGTGTAATACCAAATTTGACTAGCGAACCAGAACGGTCGGCAGGTGTTGCGTAAGCATTAACCTGGTCGATACGCGTATTGGCGGGTAAGTTCATCGGGTCGATGCTTAACAGATTATTTTCATAGCTTTTAATTGGCGTCACTAGTAGCAAGCCCTGGCTGTTGCTGGTGCCGATGAGATTGTTTTGCAGTTTGATTGGCAAATCAGGAATACCGTCGGTGGAGACAACGGCAAAGCCATCATCAATTGTGCGCGCGGCAAACAAACCGCCCCCCATCATCACCAGGGAGCCGCTACCACCAGCATAGGCATACTGCGTATCGGAAGTGCGGTTAAAACCGCTGTAAACTTTGCCATAGCGACCCAGGTAACCCAATTCTCCCTGGCCGTTTTGTTGGGAAGATTGTTGGCTTGCTGCAAGATTCCAGCCCCAACCCCCATCTGAAGGTTGGGTACGGCTGGCATTAAGCATATAACCGTTTTCATCATTCGTGCGTTGTACTGTGCTGCTGGCGCTAAGGTTATTACTAAGGATAAATGTGGCAGTCAGGTAGAGGTTCCGATCCCGGCTGTCGTCTACGTTTTGATTCACGCCAGCAGTGAGGTAAATATTATTTGCTACCGCCGCATACCAGTTTGCACCCGCGTAACGTACTGAGGTTTCCTGTGGGTAGCGATATTGCAGGTAGCTCAGACTGACATTGCCATATGAGGGCATGTTGTACCCAACGACAACATTGCTATTAAGTGATGGCGGTGCTGAACCATAGCGGCTGGCGATATCACGGTAATCACCTGCGGTGGCAATCGTCGAGGTGCTGAAGTTAAAATTGCTGCCAATCCAGCGATAACCCAGGCTATACAACATTCCGTTGTCACCCGCGTCGGTGCTCATAGCCAGAGACGTTGATAGGGTGCCAACACGACCGCCAGGTATCCAGTCCATACTGAATCCAGAATTGAGCAACTGTTTGCTTACTTCAGAATGAACGCCACCTGTAAAACTGTTACTGATACCCCGCCGCCAGGTTCCACTAAAGGAAGGTGTGCTGGCGTAATCAAATGAAGAGATCCCGTAATTTTCGCGTACCACCCCCAGTTCAGCTGACCATTGTGTCAGCCCTTCGCGTAATAGCTGCTGATCCTGGTAAAAGGAAAAGCTCTGTGTCGTCGTTCGACCCAATGCATCAGTCATATTCACCTGTGCGTAGCCCGCACCGCTGATATTAGGCTGGGTGTTGATTTCAAAATTCCCCGCAGGCACTTCTCCGTTATAATATTTCATGCCATTTATAAATAATTCCACATTTGACGGTACCGTTGCCGAACCTAAAAAAGAGGGTAGCGGTGTGGTCGGCATATTAGGTTGCAGGTTGAAATCAGTGCCTATTTGAATACCCGCGATGCGTGTCGGGCGCGACCATGTGAGGCTGCTGGTGAGTGTGTCACCGAGGGTTAAGCTAAGGAGACGGTCAGGAAACGACGACCGCCACTGCGTATCAAGGCGACTGAAATTGTTATCGGCCGTAACTCCATCAGTTTGCGTGGAGTATTGAGTTAATTGAGTTGAGCTCAGCACCCCTGCTGAATTAAATGCGCGTAATTCAGTAAAGCTGCTGACGTTACTTCCGTCGCCTTGCGCTGCGTAAACATCATAATTGAGTAACATGCCCCGTGATGTGGAGACGACCGGCGGAGGAATATCAACTTGATTGAGTTTGGTGGTATTTAAATTCAAGGTGCTAAGAGGGGCAGTCAATTTCAGTGTTTGTGATGAAACATCATAATCAAATTGTAATTGACTTAAACTATCAAGACGAATCGATTGGGCCGGTTCATCAGGCAATTTAAACCCTATTTTTTGTAGTGTTTCTTTGTTGCTATATAATTTACCAGCAAGCTCACTAAAATGTTCGATGCCAATATGGTTTCCATTCAAAGTGACGTCAAGATACAAATCTATTGCATTAGAATGTTCGTTATCGTTACTAATCACTGGTGTGATGGAATTATTATCATTGGCCAAGGTAATTCCTGGCGCTAATATTCCACCGAGCAGAAGAACTATCATTATTCTAATGATTACCTTAAAGTTCCTGCACCTTTTTTTGTCCATTTATAGTAACTTCTAATTTGCTTCCAGGGGCAGTATCCGAGGCAGGGAAAGGCAATTTCCAGCGCATGGTTGCGCCGGGAAGTACGTATCCCAATAGCCCCTGTGTTATTTCTTTTCTTCTACCTTGCGTGTTGATATATGAAGCACCAGACAACTGAGCATGGCTATCCCCCTTATTGCTCACTTCAAGAAATGCTTCACTACCAATACGTTGGATTCCCCACTGCAATTTTGCTGAATGCTCGCTGGCACCTTTAGGTTGAATAAAAACGGGAATTGAATAATGCAAAACGAACTGAATTTTATTTTTTTGTAGTTCGGCTGGAGGCAGTTCATTGATTGACAGCCTATAAGCTTCCTCCACAGTATTTGAGGCAGGCCCCATGTGAATCACTCGAATCAACTGTTTCTCACCGGGTGCCAGTTTGAGCATTGGCGGGCTAATAACCAGATTCTGAGAAGAGTTGAGCTGGTCTTCATAACTTTGCTGGTTCCAACTATAAACACGAACTTGCGCATTTATGGCCTCTTCACCCTGGTTCATTAACCAGATGCCATCAGCATTTTGTATACTTTGTAGGGTCAGTGTCACAGGCGAAACTTGTAGGCCGCTTGCCACCGTATTTTGTGCAAATACTGCCGCCGATAACAGGCACATAACCCCAATAACCGTTCGCGTCTGTGGCTTCATTTTTATAAATAGTCCTTTATATTAATAGTTTACGTTAACGGTTACAGTGTCTGCATAGCTATCAGGTGCGAAGTTTGCGCTGGTGGCAACTGCATATACAGTATAGGTTTGCGCCACTCCTGAACCAGTTCCACCAACACCGTTGCCTACTGCGGAGGTGGTGGCAGTATTACCCCAGACGGGACCTGTGCCTGATGTTTGATGTAACTGATAAGGGACTTTATCGCTGTTTGTTCCACTGTTATCGACCGATGACATAGATCCAGCACCTGTGGTATTGCCACCATTGACGGTGGATGGTGCAAGGCCGATGAAATAAGGAGTGGTTCTTGAGCACTGGACAGTAAAGGAGCTATTCCCGGTTGTGTTAGTTGCAGTACTACCGACAGAGCCCAGATTAATATTTGCCCCGCTGCCAGTAGTCACAACGCACGAAGCAGTAATAGTAATTTGTACCTGAAATGTGTTGGTTGCCACGACGGCATTTGCAGATGGAACAAAAGCAAAAATCATGAAAGGAAAAAATATGCGCATTTTAATGATTGATTTCATATCTTTGCACCTATTCAGATACCTGCGGTTTGTCAATAATGCATACGGATGAATGTCGCATGTCTATTAAAACCATAGGATCAGGTGCATTTTTATGCCAATTTCGGGATGCATTAAGTTTTTTAATATGATCAGATACGCACTTTAAGTTTTATTAGGCGAGTTTGATAATTACATGCAGGAAAGTCTGCTATAAGTCATTTCGACCTGAGATGCGGGATATAAAAATTAGCAATAATAGAATAATTTCAGGTGCAAACAATCACAAAGGTAAATGATATGTGGTTTGTTAACTTTCTAATTCAGAAGGATATTTTTTATTTTGATAAAACAATAGCTCAAGATCAGGATTATTGAAATGGGAATGCATGAGGTATTTATGGTGGCAAACTGCTCACATGATTGAGGTTAATATATGGTGATGCGACCGAAATTATTCGGTTGTTTGAAAAAGAAATAAAGCTAAAACTTCGGCCCAGACATTAAATTTCACTATTAAAAATAATCAAACAGTAATCGAAAAACATTAAGCCTGTTACAGGGTGGTGACATGACTACTGGATGTTTGTTCATAGGTAATCAAACAACCAGGACCTTCTCATGCTGTTATAAATGTGTAACAAAACCTTCTTACACTGCTCACTTCTGATAACAATATCGAAAGGAAGCCATGATGAGCAGACCTCTTAAGCCGTTGTTTAAACAGGAACACAACGACGAAATCAGCAACCGCAGCACCAACCCCGTTTTTTCAGATGTTGCCAGTGCGTATTTGAGCCGGCGCCGATTCCTGCAAATGGGGGCAGTCGCGGGCGCCGTAGTAGCCTTCCCGACGTTGCTAAAATCCCAAGCTGCATGGGCCGTAGAAACGGCTCTGGCACGTCCTTCTTCCCTTGGTTTTACCAGTATTGAAGTTTCAACGGATGATACCGTGCGGGTGCCGGAAGGCTACATCGCGCGACCATTTTACCGCTGGGGAGACGCCGTAGGTTTAAAGGGTAACCTGCCGGAATTTAAAACCGATGGCAGTAACACTACTGATGAACAGGCCGCTCAGGCGGGAATGCACCACGATGGTATGGCATGGTTTAGTTTGCCGCAGGGAGGAACCGAGCCGAATCACGGTTTACTGGCGATGAACCACGAATACATCGACAACGGTTTGCTGTTTAAAGACGGTGTGGCGAACTGGAATCTGGATAAAGTGCGCAAGGGCCAAAATGCAATGGGCATTTCGGTTATTGAAGTGAAAAAAGAGGGCGATAACTGGAGCGTGGTTCGTCCTTCTGAGTTTGCGCGTCGTATTACTGTCAATACACCGATGACCCTCACTGGGCCTGCCAAAAATCATGAATTAATGAAAACTGCGGACGATCCGCAGGGGCAAAAAGTGCTTGGTACTATGCAAAATTGTGCCAACGGCCATACACCTTGGGGCACTTACCTGACTTGCGAAGAAAACTGGTCAGATATATTCGTTAAAAAAGCGGCGCCAAATGCCCTTGAAAAGCGTTATGGCATTAGCGACAGCGATGAATCCTACCGCTGGAACGAAGTCGATCCGCGCTTTAGCGTAGATGCAACGCCTAATGAGCCTAACCGTTTCGGCTGGGTGGTAGAAATCGACCCTTATAATCCGTCATCGACTCCACGTAAACACACGGCATTAGGGCGCTTTAAGCATGAAGGCGCTGCGATTACCCTGGCGGCGGATAACCGTGTAGTTGCTTACATGGGTGATGATCAGAAATTCGAATACATCTATAAGTTCATTTCCAAAAATCAATATGATGCGAGCCTGCGAGATGCCGCCATGGACCTGCTCTCTGAAGGGACGCTGTATGTGGCGCAATTCAATGACGATGGTAGTGGCACCTGGCTGCCGCTGGTATACGGGCAATCGGGCCTTGATGAAACCAAGGGATTTGCCAGTCAGGGTGAGTTGCTGATTAAAACGCGTCTCGCTGCTGATGCCGTTGGTGCCACAAAAATGGACCGCCCTGAGTGGATTGCGGTCGACTCGCACGCAACGGGCAGTGTTTATTGCACCTTGACCAACAATAGTGACCGAGGCAAGGAGGGCAAAGCACCTGTCGATGCCGCCAACCCGCGCGCCAATAATGTCTACGGCCACATCATGCACTGGACGGAAGAGAACGGTGACTCTGCATCAACCGCCTTCAAGTGGGATATCCTGGTGCTAGGCGGCAAGCCGGATAGCGCAGATGAGAAAACCAAAGGCTCAATGAAGGGGGCAGAGTTTGGTAGTGCAGATGGGTTATCTTTCGACCATCGCGGCGTTCTGTGGATTCAGACTGATGTCTCCTCCAGCACCATCAACAAAAAAGCCTATGAGGGAATGGGCAACAACCAGATGCTCGCCACTGTTCCAGGTACCAACGAATATCGTCGTTTCCTCACCGGGCCGTGTGGCTGTGAGATAACTGGCATCGCCTTTACTCCAGATAACCGCACGCTGTTTATTAATATTCAACACCCCGGTGAACCTGGTGACGATATCAGCGATCCGGCAAACCCGACTGCCGTCTCCACTTGGCCTGATGGTGATAAAAACAGTCGCCCACGATCTTCCTCGGTGGTTATTGTTAAAGCTGATGGTGGAATTATCGGTAGCTAACAAAATAGCCTCTACAGTTGAGCGGAACAGGGATGTTTTGCTCAAAGCCTGAAGAAAAGGTGAGGGGATAACAAGATATACAGTGATGGTTTTCAGGGCTGACCATCAGTGCTTTTATAAGTTGTTTTGTTAAAACCACTTCTCTATAAGGTAGTTAGGCTTATCTTGGTTGTGCGCATGGCCCGGGGCGTTGAATCCATCAGTACGCCCATACACAATTAATTCCGCCAGGGGTGCCTGGCGGAATTAAACAGCTACTTACATTGGGCAGGCATCAAGTTATTAACATCCTGAACCAGTTTTGGCATTGTCTCAGTGGCACCGTAGCGCGCAGTCACTAACGCTTCGGTGTGGTCTTTAATCACTTCAATAATTTTTAGTGCATTTTCGCCCGGAAACGACGTCCACTCGCCTAATACTGGCACCTGTTTCAGGCTGGTACTATGATTCGGGTGGGATGCGTAAAAGCTACCGAGCAGTTCAGCTTTCTCAACGGCAATTTTGTTTCCTGGCATATAACCTGTCAGTTTGGCCATTGCAGTCTGACCTTCCGGCCCGGTGACGAATGCTTGATGAGACTCCATCACAGGCATTGACCACTCAGACTGATATGCATCTGAATCAACTACTCAACCGCTACGTGTTGATTAAACAAAAAGGGTAGCCCAATCAGGCTGTCTTTTGGCTCCAGCCTCATTTAGTCATCTTGTGAATGTTGCCTGGAGCATTAGTAACACATTGTCTTCATTGCCCTGGTAAGCAACAAAAATCATAGATACAAAGAAAAGACTTTTAATAGGAATTGAGTAGAGCAGTCGAAATATAGCTGGATTAGTTAGGATTTTATGACTGGAGAGATAAAGCTTTGAATGTTTCTTTATGAATGGTGCGTCCGAGTGGACTCGAACCACCGACCCCCACCATGTCAAGGTGGTGCTCTAACCAACTGAGCTACGGACGCACTGTTTGTTGCGGTAAAACTTAGAATGGTGCGTCCGAGTGGACTCGAACCACCGACCCCTACCATGTCAAGGTAGTGCTCTAACCAACTGAGCTACGGACGCACTGTGTTGTCTGTGACAACGGGGACGAATATTAGCGGCAGCCCCTGAGCCTTGCAAGCTTTAAACCACAATTTTCTTCCATATTTCACTCGTTTGCTGCGCATCTGTGCAACCCGCTGGAAAAATAGCCGCCAAAACGGCGGCTATTCGGGTTTATCGTGCGGCGCGCTGCAAAATAGTGATTGAAGGCTGACGTTGCAACCAACGCATCCGCAGCATCATCATAATCGCAGCAGACGTTAGACCGATGATAAAGCCGGTCCAGAATCCTGCTGGCCCCATCGGTTCAACAACCCAATCAGTGAGTGCAAGAATATAGCCGCTTGGCAATCCCAGCACCCAGTAGGCGATAAACGTTATAAAGAAAATGGAGCGTGTATCTTTATAACCACGTAGCACACCGCTGCCGATAACCTGCACGGAATCGGAAAGCTGGTAAACCGCCGCCAGTAACATCAGGTGCGCAGCCAGCGCGACAACTTCCGGATTGCTGTTGTAGAGCAGGGCGATGTGTTCACGCATCACGATGGTGAAGATAGCCGTGAGGGTTGCCATGCACATACCAACACCAATACCTGTCCAGGCGGCGGTTTGCGCATCGAGTGTTGAACCTTGGCCCAGACGGAAGCCCACGCGGATAGTGACTGCCGCTGAAAGTGACATCGGCAAAACGAACATCAGCGAGCTGAAGTTCAGAGCTATCTGGTGACCTGCAACGTCAACAATCCCCAACGGTGCGACCAGCAGTGCGACAACCGCAAACAGTGTCACTTCAAAGAACAGAGCCAGGGCAATCGGCAGGCCCAGTTGGGTCAGGCGATATATTACTTTCCAGTCGGGCTTGATAAAGCCTTTAGGCAATTTCAAATCGCGCATTGAGCGCGCTTTTCGCACATAAGAAATCATGAAGAAAAACATCACCCAATACACCGCAGCTGTTGCTACACCGCAACCTACACCGCCGAGTTCTGGCATGCCAAAGTGGCCGTAAATAAAGATGTAGTTGACCGGAATATTGACCAACAGACCAATAAAGCCCATCACCATACCGGGTTTGGTTTTTGCCAGCCCTTCACATTGGTTACGGGCAACCTGGAAGAACAAATAACCAGGGACGCCCCACAGCAGCGCGCGTAAATAACCCACGGCTTTATCGGCAAGTTCTGGGTCGATATTTTTCATCGCATGAATGATATGGCCCGCATTCCACAGGACAATCATGATCAGCGCCGAGACAAATCCCGCCAACCAGAAGCCCTGGCGAATCTGGTGAGCAATACGCTCACGACGGCCTGAACCGTTGAGTTGCGCGACGGTAGGCGTCAGCGCCATTAACAAGCCATGACCAAAGAGAATGGCGGGTAGCCAGATGGATGTACCGATTGCCACAGCGGCCATATCGGTTGCGCTGTAGCCACCGGCCATCACGGTATCGACAAAACCCATTGAGGTTTGTGCAATCTGCGCGAGGATCACGGGTATCGCCAGTGCGAGTAACTGGCGGGCTTCAACTATGTACTTCTGCATTTGAACACCTGAATATTTTTAGTTATTAGAAAGACAGCAAGACCGCCAGAAATGGCAGAAAAATAGGAATCGCAGGGGAATTAGCCTGACTATTGTAGCGGCAGAAAACGAATACGCCAGCCAAATAATGGTGGGGTAGTGCGGATAGCTGGTAAGCATTTTTTCCAACTGTTAAAGTGATGTATTACACATTATCAGCCGCCAAATTATTACCAGGAGCTTTACGATGTTTACAGGTATTGTGCAGGGCACTGCAACCCTGGTCTCCATTGATGAGAAACCTAACTTCCGTACGCACGTCATTGAAATGCCCGACGCGATGTTACCTGGCCTTGAAACAGGGGCGTCGGTTGCGCACAACGGCTGTTGTTTGACGGTCACAGAAATCAATGGCAACCACGTCAGCTTTGATCTTATGAAAGAGACGCTGCGCATCACCAATCTCGGCGAGCTAGTGGTGGGCGACAGTGTCAACGTTGAGCGCGCTGCCAAATTTAATGATGAAATCGGCGGGCATCTTATGTCCGGTCATATTATGACCACCGCTGAAGTGGCGAAAATTTTAACTTCAGAAAATAACCGCCAAATCTGGTTTAAAATGCGCGATAAAACGTTGATGAAATATATCCTGCATAAAGGATATATCGGCATTGATGGTATTAGCCTGACGGTGGGTGAAGTGACAGCATCGCGTTTCTGCGTGCATTTAATTCCTGAAACGCTTGAACGCACCACGCTTGGCAGCAAGAAACTTGGCAATCGTATTAATATCGAAATTGACCCGCAAACCCAGGCAATTGTAGATACCGTTGAGCGCGTGCTGGCACAGCGTGAAGCGACTTTGGATGCGTTACTACCGAAGGCGTGAGGTTGAAACGGTGGATTACGCCTACGGCTTATCCACCCTACAGTTTCGAGCGTTAGGTCGGGTTAGCGTAAGCGACATCCGACTGTGTTAAGCAATCAACAAACTTCCGCGCACCAAATCACTGGTATGCCGTTCACCAAGCAACAACTCTACCGCCCGACGGGCAATACTCTCCAGCGGATATTTAATTGCGGGAATAGCATTCGAACCAGGCATTCGGGTTGAGCCGTCAAGACTGAACACCATCACCTGCTCAGGTACTTTTAACTGGTATTGATTGAGCATCATCACTGCTTCTTGCGCCTGCGTATCATCGGTGACCAGCAGCGCAGAAAACTTCACTCCACGGTTTATCAAGCGTTGTAACGCAATGCGCACCGATGATTCATCGTCAATCACCAGTTGGCGGTTGAAGGGCACCACATGGTTGTGAAGCGCCTGATGATAACCTTCAAGTGTGAGCGCTGCCGCTTCACCACTGGCAAAGTTAATCAAAGCGATTTGTCGCCGCTTTTGATTACATAAATAATGCACTGCCGTTTCGGCAGCAAAAATATGGTCACACTGGATACTGAGGTTATGTGAACCGCTCAGGCAATCAATCAACATGATTTCGTCATCAAGTTCCGGTAACGGAAAACGAGCGCCCACCACCACTAATGCATCACATAACCCATTTGAAAGCTCCTGAGCTGCCTGGGCCACACTGTCATGGTCATTGGCAAAGCGTAACAACAAATGTTTCTGATGCTGATTAAGCTGTTTCTCAAGTGCCTGCAGATAACCCGTTGACTGCTGAATATGTTCGGTTGCGCAGATAACGCCAATGCAATTGGTTGACTGGGAACTCAAAGATTGAGCGATAGCATTCGGCTTGTAGTTAAGTATTTCTGCCGCACGTAAAACGGCCTGACGACTCTCTTCTTTCACGCCGCGACTGCCGCTTAAAACACGCGAAACGGTTGCTTTAGAAACCTGCGCCAGGCGTGCTACATCATTAATATTCGACATGGTGTGAGTTTCCCGCTTCTCAGCCAGAAACGGGCCTCGCGGCCCGTATGCGGAGATTACGTACGATCGTTAAAACCATTTTCTGCGGCGGTTGCTTTGTACCATTCGCCACTTTTCTTGATGGTGCGTTGCTGTGTCTCTAGATTTAACGAGACAAAACCGTAACGGTTTTTATAGGCGTTGCACCAGGACCAGTTATCAATAAACGTCCACATGTGATAGCCGAGGCAATTGCTGCCTTCGCTGATGCCTTTATGCAGCCATTTCAGGTGGTCGCGCACGAAATCAATGCGGTAATCATCCTGAATCTGGCCGTTCTCGTCGAAGCGCTGTTCGTTTTCAACGCCCATGCCATTCTCGGAAATATAGCAATTTGGGTTGCCGTAATTTTCACGCAGGTTAGTGAGAATGTCGTAAATCCCTTGCTCGTAGATTTCCCAGCCGCGATACGGGTTCATTTTGCGGCCTGGCATTTCGTAGGCTTCAAAGAACCATTCCGGCATGAACGGGCTGTCAGGGTTTACCAGTGAATCGCGGCATTTGATGCGGCGCGGCTGGTAGTAGTTGATACCGAGTAAATCGACGACACCTGCCGCCAACAACTCTTTGTCACCAGGCTGGCACGCAGGCAACTGGCCATGCTCTTTCAACAAGGCCACCAACTCTTGCGGATATTCACCACGCAAAGCAGGGTCAAGGAAGCTGCGGTTAAACATCAAGTCAGCGATGTTTGCCGCTTTCACATCCGCAGGGTTTTGCGAACGTGGGTAAGAAGGGGTGAGGTTGAGGATAATACCGATTTCGCCGCCGTCATTACGCTCGTGATAAGCCTTTACCGCCAGAGAGTGGGCGATCATGGTGTGGTAGGCAACGGTAGCTGCACGTTTGAAATCCACCACGTTCGGGTAATGGAAGTCGTACAGATAGCCGCCTTCGACGGGTACAACTGGCTCATTGAAAGTAAACCAGTGCTTCACGCGGTCGCCAAACAGCTCAAAGCAAACATTAGCAAATTCTGCATAGGCCGTGACAACGTCACGGTTTTCCCAGCCGCCTTGCTGCTGCATTACCATCGGCATATCAAAGTGGAACAGGTTGATAAATGGCTTAATTCCCTGCGCCAACAGTTCGTCAATAACCTGATTATAGAAGGTCACCGCTTCCTGATTTACCGAGCCGCGCCCTTCAGGGATCAGGCGTGCCCAGGAAATTGAGGTACGGAAAGTATTGTGATTCAGCTCTTTCAGCAGGGCGATATCTTGCTTCCAGTTCTTGTAGAACGTGGAGGTGTCTGCCGGGCCTACGCCGTTATGAAAACGGGTCGGTTGTTCTTTAAACCACTGATCCCAAATGGTGGCAGACTTGCCAAAAGAGAGCGTTTCACCTTCAGTTTGCGGCGCTGAACTGGCGCTGCCCCACCAAAAATTATCAGGGAATACGTATTTCATTTTCGTTCCTCGTTTGACGTGCCTGCCATCCGGGCAGGCAATAAAAAATATCAGTTTGCTGTAATCGGACTGTCATTTTCCTGCGTATTACGTTCTTCATCCTGTTTCAGCAGGGTGCGTTCGTAAGCCTTCAGGAATGGGTAATACATCACAGCCGACATGACCATACAAATCAGGCACATGATTACGGGACTTACCGCCCAGTTTGCAGCCCATGAAGCGCCAATAGGTGCCGGCGTGGTCCACGGCGTCAGCGAGACAACCTGTGCAACCCAACCTAATTTTGTGGCGATATATGCAAGCGTTGCGTTAATCATTGGTACCAAAGTAAACGGTAAGAAGAACATCGGGTTCATGATGATTGGTGTGCCGAACAAAATTGGTTCGTTGATGTTAAAGAAGCTAGGCACCACGCCCATTTTGCCGATGGTGCGCAGGTGAATCGCACGGCTACGTAACAGCAAGAATGCTAGTGGCAGCGTTGACCCAACACCGCCAATCAGCAAATAGTGGTCCCAGAAACCTTGCAGATAGATATGTGGCAGAACATTTCCCGCCGCAAGTGCCGTCTGGTTAGCGGAAAGGTTAGCCATCCAGAACGGGTTCATGATCCCGGTGACGATAAGCGCACCATGAATACCGGCAAACCACAAAATCTGGCAAATAAAGACGGAAATCAAAATCGCAGGCAGCGAGTCGGATGCGGATACTAACGGCGCCAGCAGATGCATAATCGCTTCGGGAATAATCATCCCTGTGGTGGACTCAATAAATAAATTCAGCGGGTGCAGGGTGGCAACAATCACCACAACCGGAATCAGAATTTCAAATGAGCGCGCAACGCCTGTCGGCACTTCTTTCGGCAAACGGATGGTGATGTTGTGGCGTTTTAATAACGCGTACATTTCGCTGGCGTAAATCGCTGTGATCAGCGCGGTGAAAATGCCCTGGCCAGAGAAGTACTGCGTTGAAATCTGCCCGTCTTTATACGGTGCGGCGACCAGTAAAAAGGCCATAAACGCCAGTAAGCCGGTCATTATCGGGTCGAGCTTATAGTGCTTCCCGAGGCTTGCGCCAATGCCGACGGAAATAAAGAACGTCATCACGCCCATGCTGAGGTTAAACGGCAGCATTAACTGTTCACGGTAGGTGAGAGAGAAATTCAGCCATGATCGCGCAAAAGTCCAACTGCTGTCTGGCGAGAATGGCGGGAAGATAAACACTAACAAGAAAGAACCGATGATCATAAACGGAAGGGCGGAGATAAAACCGTCGCGAATGGCGATGACATGGCGCTGAGAGCCCATTGCTCCTGCCATTGGCGTGACTTTTTGCTCAATCACATTGACCATTTTTTGGTACATGCTCATGGCGGTATCCTTGCTATTTTTTTTTGGAAAGTGGACTGATTGTGAAACAACATGGAAACCGGTTTCCAATGAATAAAGAGATAAGTGTTAACGGGATCAAACTCGTGAACAAAGGAGCGCAGGAAACGTGAAGGGACTCACATTTTGTTAAGAAAATGCTACATGTTTGCAAGGATTGAATTTACCCCGGCGGAGCCGGGGTGGAAATCAGTGTGGAACCCGTAAACCGTTTTCGACGCCACGAGTGAAGACGACTTGCCAGAGCTGGATATCACGTGCACGGAAGGCACCGGCACAAGCATTCAGATAATAACTAAACATGCGTTTGAATCGTTCTGAATAGTTATCTGCAATTTCCGGCCAAAAGTTATTGAAGCGTTCATGCCAGGCCATCAATGTTTTGTCATAGTCGGCGCCAAAATTGTGCCAATCTTCCATCACAAAATGACCTTCGCTGGCATCGGCAATCTGGCGCACCGATGGCAGGCAGCCATTAGGGAAAATGTACTTGTCTATCCATGGGTCAACACCGTTAAAGGTTTTATTCGAGCCAATGGTATGCAGCAGGAAAATACCGTCAGGTTTTAGGTTGCGGTCGGCAACATCAAAATAGGTGGCATAGTTTTTCGGCCCAACATGTTCGAACATGCCGACAGAAACAATGCGGTCAAATTGCATATCCAGTTCGCGATAATCTTGCAGCGCAATATTAACGTTAAGCCCGCTACAACGCTCTTGCGCCATTTTTTGTTGTTCGGCGGAGATGGTTACACCATGAACGGCCACGCCGTAATTCCGGGCAGCAAATTCTGCCAGCCCGCCCCAGCCGCAACCGATATCAAGTAGCGTCATTCCTGGCTCAAGATGTAGCTTATCGCAGATCATTTTAAGCTTGGCGTTTTGTGCATCACTTAGCGTGGTAGCGTCTTTCCAATAACCGCAGGAATATTGCATATGTTCATCAAGCATGCGGCTAAATAAGTCATTGCCCAGATCATAATGCTCTTTACCAACTATCCACGCGCGTTTTTTGGATTGCAGATTAACTAAGCGCGCAGCGGCTACACGTAGCGTGTCTTTTAAATGGTGAGGGAGTTGCCGCTCAAGTCCGGCGCGAATGGCGTTATGGAAAAAAATATCCAGTCGTTCGCAGTCCCACCAGCCGTCCATATAGCTTTCACCAAGACCCAGTGTACCCTCTTGCAGAACACGCTTAAAAAAATCGGGATGCTTAACCTGTATATCGAAGGGGCGTGGGCCATTAATTTCTACCCCTGCCCGCGTGAGCATATCGTTCACAATCCGATACCACGGGTTATTTCTTATTCTGACTTCTTCTATACACGATGAACTCATAGCTTCTCCATCACCAATGTGAGAGGAACCTTAAAACAGCGTAGACGCTATTTTGGGCATGTGAGAAATGTCACGGAAAATTCCGTGTGCCTGATATCCGACGTAGAACAGAGAAAGGGGGGCCGGGGGCCCCAAAAAAACAGCTGTAAAACAAAAACGGGAGCCAAGAGGCTCCCGTTTTTATGTGATTATTATGGTGTAATTTGTTGAGCCGTTTATGAGTATAGGCTCGCTTAAGCGGTGATTCAATCACATGTTATTAGCAAGCTAACTATATTTGAGCCGAGCAATTTTAATCTTAATGTGCATCCGATTCAGCCGGTTGCCAGACTTCGGCATTTTTACGGCGCTGAAGCAAATAACCCAGCATGGCCAGAGCAATTGTTACCAGCATGACACTGGTGGTTGTCAGCAGTGGTGTAGCGACCAACCACGACACCATCAAACTTGCCAGGAAGCACAGGCCCAATTGCAGCGTGTTTTGCAGCGCAGCGGCTTTACCCGTGGCTTGCGGGAACGGCAACAGTGCGGAAGCGACCACGATTGGGTAAATCGCACCGTTGGCAATCGCCATGATACAGAATGGGATGAGCAGCATAGTCAGGTTCGCGTGTCCACTTATCGATACCGCCCAGGTGCCGAACACACTCAACGTATATAACGCCAGCAACCACGGCAGCATTTGCTTGCCTTGCCATTTTTGCAGTGCGCTACGGCAGCTATAACCACCAATCAGGAAGGCGATAGTTTGCGGCACATAGCTCAGGCCAATTGCCGCCGGGCTGTAACCCATATCGTTCAGAATAAACGGAGAACCGGTCAGCCAGGCAAAGAAGCTGGCAGAGCAAGCTGCGTAAATCAACACGTTGCCGCTATAAACACGAGAGCGCAGCAACGACATAAAGCTGACTTTATTGTCTTCTGTTTGCGGGTGATGCTGGGTACGTGGTTTCAGACGCAGAGTTGGGATCATCAGCACCAGCGTGATGGCAAACAGTGTGGCGAAAATCGCCTGCCAGTCAAAGTGGGTCAAAATCCAGCTACCCAAAAGTGGAGCCAGTGCAGGAGACAGACCAACCAGCGGCATAATCGTTGCAAAAATACGATTTGCGCGGTTTGCCGGGTAGTAATCGGTCACCAGTGCCTGCCAGCTTACCGCGGCAGAACAAACACCAACGGCCTGAACGAAGCGCAACACCAGCAGAGCGGTGGCACTTTCTACCCACAACATTCCAATACAACCGACGGCGAACAGACTCAGACCGGCCAGCAAAACTGGTTTACGTCCGAAATGGTCTGACAGCGGCCCCCACATTAACTGGGCAAACGCAAAGCCCGCAAGGAACAGGCTCAGGCTCGCACTGACGGCGGAGGCATCGGTCTGTAAATCTTGCTGAATGGCAGCGAAAGCAGGCAGATACATGTCTGTGGCAAGGAAGCCCAGAACACTTAATCCAGCCAGCCAGATAAGAAATCCTTTTGATGGTTGCATAATTTTCTCTTGTTTTATCTTGCAGGTTGATCGCCGCGAGAGTGTACGGAGTGCAAATAGGCTTGTGAAACGCTAATATTTGTAGGTTGCGTTCAAAAATTTTGTGAGCAGAGAAATGTGGTCAGAATATTCGCTGGAAGTGATAGATGCGGTAGCGCGCAATGGCAGCTTCAGTGGTGCAGCACAAGAGCTGCACCGCGTTCCGTCAGCTATCAGCTATACGGTACGGCAACTTGAAGATTGGTTAGCGGTTCCGTTATTCGAACGTCGCCATCGGGATGTTGAATTAACCCCCGCTGGTGTCTTTTTCCTGAAAGAAGGCCGCTCTGTTATCAAAAAAATGATGACGACACGGCAGCAGTGTCAACAGATCGCAAATGGATGGCGCGGGCACCTGGCTATCGCAGTTGATAACATCGTTAAACCTGAACGAACGCGTCAGTTGGTGTTGGATTTTTATCGTCATTTTCCGGATATCGAACTGCGTATATTCCAGGAAGTGTTTAACGGCGTGTGGGATGCGCTGGCTGATGGGCGAGTTGAAGTCGCGATTGGTGCGACACAAGCTATTCCTGTCGGGGGGCGTTATGCGTTCCGCGATATGGGGACGTTGAGTTGGCGCTGTGTGGTGTCATCAAATCACCCACTGGCACAGCAGGGCGGAACCTTAAGTGATGATGATCTGCGAGCCTGGCCGTCGTTAGTACTGGAAGATACCTCCCGTTCGCTACCGAAGCGTATTACCTGGCTTTTGGATAACCAGCGTCGAGTTGTGGTTCCAGACTGGGAATCTGGCTCTGATTGTCTTAGCGCGGGTTTATGTATTGGTATGGTGCCATTGCATATAGCAAAGCCGTGGTTGGCTTCAGGGCAGTGGAGTGAGCTGACGCTCGATAACCCGTTCCCGGACGCGGCATGTTGCCTGACATGGCGGCAAAATGATGCTTCGCCAGCTTTGGCCTGGCTGCTGGAGTATTTAGGGGATAGTGAGACGATGAATCAGGAGTGGTTGCAGGAGCCTGCTTAGGCAGGCTCCTTTGACTGTTTTTAGCGGCGGTAATCGCGGAATGGGCCATCTGCCACTGAACGGCGTTCAATCAGGCGCGGATGTACTTCAATTGATTGCGACTCTTCGCGTTTATTGACGATTCTATCCAGCAGCATATTGAAAGCTGTTTCACCCAGCGAGTCCTTCGGCTGGTGAATGGTGGTCAATGCCGGTGTGAAATAACGAGCGTTACGCACGTTGTCATAGCCGATAATGGAAATATCCTGCGGTACGCGTAAACCCATTTCATCAGCAGCACAAATTGCGCCCATCGCCATAATGTCGCCGCCGCAGAATACTGCGGTAGGGCGCTGAGACTGACCGATAATCTGCTGCATGGCGCGGTAGCCTGACTCAGGTTCAAAGTCACCTTGCACAATCCAGTTCTCAGGAATAGCGATCCCAGCTTCTTCCAGCGCCTTCATAAAACCAGCATGGCGGCCGCCACCGGTATTACGCTCCATTTGGCCAGGGATTGCACCAATTTCGCGGTGACCACGTTCAATCAAATAACGTCCAGCCAGATAGCCACCGTGGAAGGCATTATCGACAACGGAGTCGGTGAAATCTGCGCGGGCTTCGCCCCAGTCCATCACAACCATTGGGATGTGACGATACTCTTCAAGCATAGTCAGTAATGATTCCGGATATTCAGAGCACATCACCAGCAGCCCATCGACGCGCTTTTGCGCCATCATGGATAAATAGGCGCGCTGTTTTTCGAAATTATTGTGCGCATTACCCAAAATCAGGGTGTAGCCTTTTTCAAAGCAGCTATTTTCGACAGCTTCGATTATCTCGGCAAAATAGGGTGCTTCGCTAGAAGTGGCTAGCAAACCAATCGTTTTGGTGTGATTAACTTTCAAGCTACGCGCGACGGCGCTCGGCGAATAGTGCAATTGTTTGATTGCCGCCCAGACCGCGTTACGTGTTTCTTCCGCCACAAAACGGGTCTTGTTAATCACATGTGATACGGTTGTGGTGGAAACGTTTGCGAGCTTCGCTACGTCCTTGATTGTCGCCATTAAATTTCACTCCGGGCCATATCGTAAACCCCTGATAACCAATGTGTTAAACGTTTGCGTACGCCAACTCCTGAGGCAACGTTAAGGTTGCAGGTATGCCGGGATTGCGACATAAAACGGGAGGAGGGCGTTGAGTAGATGGTACGCAATAAATTAGCGTGGGATTTTGGCCTATCCAGGAGAAAAGTGAAAGAGGGAAAAGCGATATCAGGTTAAAACCAGGGGGATTTTTATGTCTGATTGTGGGAAAATCAAGCCGACACACCGATTGTAGGGTAATAAAAGGAGTTTGCTAATGAGTACCGATCTGAAATTTTCAATCATGACCACGGTTGTTGTTTTGGCACTGATTGTGTGTGGCGCGTTAACCGCCGTACTGCACTGATACATCGCTCTGATTAAAATGGGCCGCAATCGCGGCCCATATCTTTTAGGTTTTATGCTGCCAGATTCTTAGCAACAAACTCCCAGTTCACCAACGCCCAGAAATGCTCAAGATAGCCAGCACGAGCATTGCGGTAGTCGATGTAGTACGCATGTTCCCACACATCCACAGTCAATAACGGTGTTGCCGCTGTTGTTAGTGGGGTACCCGCGTTTGAGGTAGAGACAATCGCCAGAGCGCCATCTTCTTGTTTGACAAGCCAGGTCCAGCCAGCGCCAAAGTTTTTAATAGCTGCATCAGTGAACTGCTGTTTAAACTCAGCAAAGCTACCAAACGACTTATTAATGGCTTCCAGAAGCTCTCCAGTTGGTTCACCGCCAGCATTTGGTGCCAGGCAATTCCAGTAGAAGGTGTGGTTCCAAACCTGTGCTGCGTTGTTAAACACGCCGCCTTCGGAAGTACGAACGATCTCTTCGAGATTTTTACCTTCAAACGCAGTGCCCTTAACCAGATTGTTCAGGTTAGTGACATAGGTTTGATGGTGTTTACCGTAATGGTATTCCAGAGTTTCGGCGGAGATATGCGGTGCTAAAGCATCTTTTGCATATGGTAGTGCAGGTAGTTCGAACGACATTGCTGACTCCTTATTACCCTTCATACTTCGAGCTGCATCTTTGTTGGCTGCGATGCAACTCGAATTATTTTGGGTATCTATTGTTAAACATCACTTTTAGTGCGGGTTTAGGGTAACAAATTGAAAGGATAAGCAAAAGAGGGAACTCACCTGCCCAGGGAAGGGCAGGCGCAGGTTTTCGATAAATAGAGTTTAACGAATTGTTTTAGGGGTCATAACCCGTTTGGCACCGACATAGTGGCGCTGCCAGTAGTCTTCGCTTAGTGAGGTTATCTGGATATCTTGTCCGGTACGCGGTGACTGAATAAATTTACCGTTGCCCACGTACACGCCAACATGGTCAGCGGTGCCCCGACCTTGGGTGCGGAAGAAGACCAAATCACCAGTTTCAAGCTCCCCACGATCTACAGATGAGGCATCACGCAGGTGATACATCTCGTTAGCGGTACGAGGAATACGGAACTTCACTAAATCTTTGTATGCGTAGTAAACCAGACCGCTGCAATCGAAACCGGTAACCGGCGAGGTGCCACCCCAACGATACGGTTTGCCTATCTGGCCCATCAATTTGTTCATTGCCGTTTTTTGTGCTTTTTGCACACGGACTTTATGCGCCGCAGCAATCGTCGTTGGCTGCTCTGATTTAACTTTTACACAATGCGCTTTATGGCCTTTACGCGGCTTGCTGCATTTTTCGGTGAAAGTAACAGGCTGGACTTTTGCGAGCTTAGAGGTTTTATTGCGGGAGTTTTTTGCAAGATTCTTTGTTTTAGCGCTGCTGGCATTTTGGGCGGTTTTACTTTTTGCGGCAGTTGTTTCTTTTTTCTTGCTGGCTGTTTTGACTGAGGTGGTGCTTTTTTTGCTGGTGGTAGTGGTTTTACTCTTACTGCTTTTTTCTGTGCTCTTCGTTGTGCTTTTAACAACGTGCGCTTTTTGCGCAGCCACGGGACGAGCGTGCTCAGACGCATGCGTCAATGGTGTATACGGCAAGGTAAATAGCAGAGCACAGAGCGTGATAGAAATTTTTGTTATCCGCGCCACTCGACAATCCCCTGGTGAAAATGAATGCATGAGAAAAACCATCATGCCCGTGTATGATTTTGCGAAACCCGCCGATTCTAATCTATTAAGCACGATAAAGTTAATAACCTTTTACTATTCGTCTTGCTGTTTCGTTACCGGACGCAAAAAAATTAACCAAACTAATGGTTGCAAGGCTATTTATTGATCAGGCTTAGGGTCATTTGCTGATTTTCAGTGGCGGGAAAAGTGTTATTCTTGATACATGTTGTCCCTCCATCGCGTATGACAGAAAAGCCCTATAAAAAATGGTGTTTTCTGGAGAGGGCGTCAATCGCTACAATGGCAGACTAATGCCAGCACTTGGTTTGAGGAAGCAAGCAATGAGCACTATTGAAAAAATCCAACAACAGATTACTGAGAACCCAATTCTTCTTTATATGAAAGGTTCTCCGAAACTGCCTAGCTGTGGCTTCTCCGCCCAGGCTGTGCAGGCGCTATCCGCTTGTGGTGAGCGTTTCGCGTACGTTGATATTTTACAGAATCCAGACATCCGTGCTGAGCTGCCAAAATACGCTAACTGGCCTACTTTCCCGCAGCTGTGGGTTGATGGTGAATTGGTTGGCGGCTGCGACATCATTATTGAGATGTATCAGCGTGGCGAGTTGCAGGCACTGATTAAAGAATCTGCTGCCAAGCATAAATCTGAAGAGCCAGACGCAGAGTAATTTGCAACTGGAGTCAGACCTGGAGTGAAATAAAAAGCGACCTGTTAAGGTCGCTTTTTTTATGCTTCGGATTCTGGCTCAGCCGGTAAGGGGAGAGGCCAGCCACCGAGTCGTTTCCAACGGTTAACGATTTCGCAAAAAAGCTCGGCGGTTTGCTCAGTATCATATAGAGCCGAGTGCGCCTGGCTGCTGTCAAATGGCATACCAGCGGCAATACACGCTTTAGCGAGTACCGTCTGGCCGAGAGCCAACCCGCTAAGTGCAGCAGTGTCAAAGGTCACAAATGGATGGAACGGGTTACGTTTTAAAGAAGCACGTTCTGCCGCTGCCATCATAAAGCTGTGATCGAATGTCGCATTATGCGCGACCATGATCGCGCGGTTACAACCGCTGTCTTTAATGCCTTTGCGCACCATTTTAAAAATGGCGTGCAGCGCGTCATATTCACTCACTGCACCACGCAACGGGTTATGCGGGTCGATACCATTAAAGGCCAGCGCTTCAGGTTGAAGAATTGCGCCTTCAAAAGGTTCAACATGGAAATGCAGGGTTTCGTCAATCGATAACCAGCCGTCTTGATCCATCTTTAACGTGATGGCTGCGACTTCAAGTAAAGCATCGGTTTTAGCATTAAACCCGGCGGTTTCAACATCAATTACTACCGGATAAAAACCACGAAAACGGTCGCACAGGCTATGCAGTTGCGTGTTGTCAGACATCAGGATCTCTTAATACGGGGAAAAAGCAGCGCGTATTATGGCAAATTTTAACAAGGGAAGCTAACGGGCGCAGAGAGCACCCGTAACAGGATATTAATTACCCAAGCCTTTACCTGCGTCTTTGCTTTCGATCAGCTCAATTTTGTAGCCGTCAGGATCTTCAACAAAAGCGATAACGGTGGAGCCGCCTTTTACCGGGCCAGCTTCACGGGTGACATTGCCGCCGTTTTTACGAATACGTTCACAGGCTTCAGCCGCATCATCAACGCTCAGCGCGATGTGACCATAAGCATTGCCTAAATCGTAGCTATCGGTGCCCCAGTTATAGGTCAGTTCGATAACCGCTTCTTCGGTTTCCGGGCCATAACCAACGAACGCCAGAGAGTATTTGTATTCAGGGTTTTCACTGGTACGCAGCAGAGTCATGCCCAGCACGTTAGTGTAAAATTCGATGGAGCGTTGCAGATCGCCGACACGTAGCATGGTGTGAAGTAAGCGCATAAAATCCTCTTTTCCTCATCATTCTTCAAGTTGTACAACCTACCTACAACCCGAATTATTTGGCTAAAATTAAAGGGTTAATTTCTAAATGTAAGGTAAGTATAGCGGCGAACTAGCGCCGCTATCAATGAGAGGGGTCTATAAAGTCGGGTAATCGGTATAACCTTCTGCGCCACCACCATAGAAGGTTTCAGGGCGCTGGGCGTTGAGTTCTGCATTGTGATGCAGGCGTTCAACCAAATCCGGGTTAGCGATATAGTCACGGCCAAAGGCTACTGCGTCGATTAGGCCTTTCTCGATTAATGTTTCGGCTTTTTCTGGCGTGTAAGCACCGGCACCGATGATCACACCGTTAAAGCGCTCACGTACTTTCTGACGGAATTCTTCGGTATAAGGTTGACCGCCAGCCCAGTCTGGTTCAGACATGTGCAGATAGGCAATGCCACGCTTGTTCAATTCTTCAATCAGATACAGTGCATCGGCTTCTTCATCCGGGCCGTTATCGACATTCTGGAAAGAGCCAATTGGCGAGACACGAATGCCAATGCGATCGGCACTCCACTCTTTACTTGCAGCATCAACCACTTCTAATACCAGACGTGCGCGGTTTTCGCGGCTGCCACCGTATTCATCAGTACGATGGTTGGATGTTGGTGACAGGAACTGGTGCAGCAGGTAACCGTGTGCAGAGTGTAATTCGACCATATCAAAGCCAGCATCGCGTGCATTACCTACAGCCTGGCGGAAGTCATTCACAATACCAGGGATTTCATTAAGCTCAAGAGCACGTGGCATTGAGGTGTCGACGCGAATGGCATGGCCATTTTCATCACGTAATGAGGTGCGCGTTCCGGCAGAAATTGCAGATGGCGCAACCGGTGCCTGCTGGCCTGGCTGAATACTGGTGTGAGAAATACGGCCGGTATGCCACAGTTGTACCGCTATACGACCGTCCACGGCGTGAACGCCTGCGGTAATTTTCTTCCATGCTGCGATTTGCTGATCGCTATGCAAACCTGGAGCGCCTTCATAACCTTTAGCTTGCGCCGAAATTTGCGTTGCTTCGCTGATAATTAACCCAGAACTTGCACGCTGACGGTAATACTCACCCATCAATGGCGTTGGAATATCGCCAGGTACAATGCTACGCAGGCGGGTTAATGGCGCCATAAAGATACGGTTAGGCGTGGTAATCGCGCCGACTTTCAGTGGAGTGAATAATTTATCTGCTGACATATAAAACACCTCTAATAGACCGGTCGTCTAGTGTTTGATTAAATAAAAAGTACTGAATTAAATAAAAGCCTATCAGGAGACAGGCTCCGCTAATAATTGAGTTACGTGGGCGAGGGCGCATTCTAGCGGTACCGCGCTACGTGAAATCTTCGCCTGAAGACTTGCTCCTAGCCACAGAGCATAAATTACCTGGGCCTGGCTTAACGCTGAACCGGTTAATTTCAGGCTTGATTCGGCATCACCTTTTTCCAGTGCATCTGCAATCTGGGAGACAATTTTTGCGGCACCTTTGTTCAAAGCCGCTCGCATATCTTCTGAAAGATCACACACTTCAGCCGAAAGCTTTACCGTTAAACAACTGATCAAGCTGCCGTGCTGGCAAAACCATGTCACCGTTTCCTGGTACCAGGCCAGCAACTTTTCTCGATAATTACCGCTATCGTGGGAAAAGTGCTGCTGTAAACGCAGGTTATAAGCAGTGTAGTAACGCTCAAGCATCGCCACGCCAAACGCTTCTTTTGACCGAAAGTAATGATAAAACGAGCCTTTCGGTACTTCAGCTGTGCTTAACAGCTCGCTCAATCCCATGCCAGTAAACCCGCGTTGCAGACAAAGCTGCTCGCCGGTAGCAAGGAGGTGTTCACGAGTGTCATGTTCAGGATGTCTGTTCATGGGGAAGACTGTAATAGACCAGTCGGTCTAAGGCAAGGCTCATGCGGCAGATTTTCCTGCCGCATGAAGAGTCAGGCTTTACGGCATGTGGCAAGAATATCCATATTAGATTGATATTCTGAGGTTTTAATATCCATCATTCCCAGCAGCGTTGAGAAAATATTATCCTGAGAAACTTGTACAGCAACCGCTTTCTTTGCCAGGCAATCAGCATTGACGGCAAAATTTCGTTGGTAATCTTTCGATAGCCAGAATAGGAACGGAATGTGCGTTTGCTGCGAAGGTGCCAGCATATAGGGCGTGCCGTGCAGATAAATACCGTTTTCACCCAGCGATTCACCGTGGTCAGAAAGATAGACCAGTGCGGTATTGAATTTGTCGCCATGTGCGTTCAGTTCATCGATGGTGCGGCTAACAATATCATCGGTGTACAAAATGGTGTTGTCATAGGTATTGATGAGCGACTGGCGATCGCAATCCTGAATCTGGTTACTGTCACACGTTGGTATGAACTTGCGGAATTTATCCGGATAGCGGCGATAGTAGGCCGGACCATGGCTACCCATCAGATGCAATACAATGACGGAGTCTTGCTGCAAACCATCCAGCACGTTACCAAAGCGATGTAGAATCGCGTCATCCCAACAGGATTTGTCTTTGCACAACGCGTCTAAATTCCACTGTGTCATATCGGTATGCGGGATACGGTCACAAGCTCCTTTACAGCCGCCATCATTATCACGCCATAGCAGATTGATACCTGCATGTGCCATGACATCAAGCAACCCTTCCTGGTGACGAGCCAACGATGCATCGTAATTTTTGCGTGGCATATTAGAGAACATACATGGAACGGATATAGCCGTTTCAGTACCGCAAGATGATGCGTTAGGGAAATAAATAACGTCGCGTTTTTTCAGTTCAGGATTGGTATCACGGGTGTAACCATTCAGTGAATAGTTTTCAGCGCGCGAGGCTTCTCCAACAACAAAGACAACTACAGTTTTCTTTTTCTGTTGGCTAATCAACGTGCCTTTTTTCGCATCTTCACCAATTTTTACCAGCGTTTGATCGCCGGCAAACCAGCGGGTCAAGCTGTAGCGGCTTATCGCACTAATGTAGTTGGCAGGAGTCACCATTTTTACCACCCCTTTGTTGTTACGGAACAGTGAGGCGTAGTCTTTATAAAATACGGATGCGACAAGAATAATAATCAACAACCCAGCCAAAACGCCTACCAACCGAGTCAGGAGGGTATACCACCAACGTGAAGGTTTGATTTTGATTGATGCCAGGATGAGTGCAGGCACGATTCCCGCAATGCTGAGCCAAATAAGCAACTGCGGAGTAATCAGTGATACGGCTTCCTGGGAGTCGGTTTCAAAAACGTTCGTCATCATGTTTTTGTCGATGACGGCTCCGTAGGTGTACATAAAATAGTTACTGGCAGCACAGCCAATTATCAGTATTACCAGCACAGGTTTACGCAACCACGGCAGGTTTATCATGCTGAAAATAGTTAACCAGGCGCTGAACAGCACCACCGGTACAGAAATTGCGAAGAGCCAGCTATGGAATGAAACTGGAGCAATGATTTCCCAGGTGCGTTTTATGAACAAGAAATTGATTAATGTGAAGAAGAGTGCACAGCAAATATTAAATTTAGAATCGTTACACTGTAACTTTTTCAGGGATTCCATAACAGCCATAAAAGATCATAAAGAATGCGCACAGACTAATGAATAAAGATTAGGTGAACCTTAGTTTCAAAAATTCATTCATATCTTTGTTTGCGGGACAAGCATTAAGAATATTTACCGCACCGCTTGCAACATTTTATTTGTCGGGCTTCAATTGAAGCAATGCGACGAAAGAGGTGTGAGGGTGTCTGAACAGTTAGAATTTTTCCCAATTCAAAGCCCGTGCCGTGGGATCTGCCAGTCAGATGAACGCGGTTTTTGCCGCGGCTGCATGCGTAGCCGTGATGAACGATTTCAGTGGCAGCAATTAAGCGATGGGCAAAAACAAGAAGTGCTGCGGTTATGCCGCCAGCGGTTAGTGCGTAAATTGCGAGCAAACAAGACCATTCCCCCTGAAGAACCCCAACAACCCTCACTTTTTTAATTCCTTGATGCCGTTATACTCAGTCGCAGAATTCGTTTACTACTGAGGACAGGCTTTATGGTACAGCGCATTACGATTTCCCCGCAGGGCCCGGAATTTTCACGCCTGGTCATGGGGTATTGGCGTTTGATGGAGTGGAACATGTCCGCGCCACAGCTAGCCAGCTTTATTGAAGAGCATGTCGACTTAGGGATTACTACCGCTGATCACGCCGATATTTATGGCGGTTACCAGTGTGAAGCTGCATTTGGCGAAGCGATGCGCCTGGCACCGCACCTGCGGTCCAAAATGGAAATTGTCACCAAGTGCGGTATTGCCACTACGGCAAACCCAGGACACGCACTGGGTCACTACATTACCGATAAATCACACATTATCAGCCAGACTGAAAAATCGCTCGAGAACCTGGCAACCGATTATCTCGATCTTCTGTTGATCCACCGCCCTGATCCTTTGATGGATGCTGATGAAGTTGCAGAAGCCTTCACTTCGCTGCATCAGAGTGGAAAAGTGCGTCACTTTGGCGTGTCAAACTTTACCCCTGCGCAGTTTGCTTTGTTGCAATCGCGTTTGCCATTCACGCTTGCGACCAATCAGGTAGAAATCTCGCCGGTTCATCAGCCTACTATTCTCGACGGTACGCTGGACCAATGCCAACAGTTGCGCATACATCCGATGGCATGGTCATGCCTGGGTGGCGGTAGCCTGTTTAACGACGAAGCGTTCCAGCCGCTGCGTGATGAGCTGCAAGCCGTCGCAAATGAAATCGGCGCGGAAACTATCGAACAGGTGGTATACGCGTGGGTGATGCGACTGCCGTCTAAACCGTTGCCAATCATCGGTTCCGGTAAAATCGAACGCGTGCGTTCAGCAATTCATTCCTTAAGCCTGGATATGAGCCGCCAGCAGTGGTTCCGTATCCGTAAAGCTGCATTGGGTTACGACGTGCCTTAACCCGCAAAAACAGTTATCTCCCGGAGGATTCAACCTGTCTGACCTATGCTTAACAGGTTGAACGTGAATCCGGGAGTTAATATGAAGCGAATAAGTCTGGCTTTTTTAACGCTGTTTAGCTGTGCGGCTGTTCAGGCTGCGAGTACCGAAGTTCAAATGAATCTCGTCACGCCAAAAGGGATTGGCCACTCTCTTGGTACCGTGAAAATCACCGAAACCGATAAAGGGCTGGTCTTTGCGCCCGATCTCCGAACTCTACCTCCAGGCGAACATGGTTTTCATGTTCACACCAATGGCAGCTGTGAACCTGCAATGAAAGCTGGCAAACCTTCAGCTGCAGAGGCCGCTGGTGGCCATTTGGATCCTGATCATACTGGAAAACACATGGGGCCGATGGGTGTTGGACACCTGGGTGATTTGCCTGTACTTGTGGTCGATAACGATGGAAGTGCTACCGAACCGGTCACAGCGCCGCGCCTGAAAACGCTCGATGAAGTAAAAGGCAAAGCACTGATGGTGCATGTTGACGGCGATAATATGTCCGATCAACCCAAACCACTTGGTGGTGGTGGAGCACGTTACGCTTGCGGTGTCATTCAATAAAATCAGTGGCCGCCTGCCAGAGTTCCGGCAGGTGGCGCTTGTTCAAGCTGTGAAAGTGAGCAGTAGAGCCGCCAGATAATTCCCGCAAGCTCGCGTGCTGCCGGATTGTGATGATGTGCGAGTGTCTCAGACATTCGCTGCAATTCCTGTAACGTGGTTGCTAACGAGCGTTGTTGTACTCCGCGCTCACTCATGACATCCCTCAAGGTATGAATACACACATCGCGCACTTGTGAGAGCGGGTCGGAGCGTGTTTCCCATACTCGTAATTGCCACACCACATGAGAACAATTGAGTAAAACCACTCCCCAGCGCAGCAACCAGCGACGCGCCACTTCATCTTTACTGTTACTTAATTGGCTGATGTGGTGATAAACCAGCGATTCGAACTGGTTCTCAGAGTGCTGCGGCTTACGGCTTAACTGATCGACAAAACCGCGCCGCAAGGCACGAATATGACGGCGGCCTTTACGTGTGTCGGAGCCTGGGCGAAGAACTGAAAACGCAACCCAAGAAAGACCGACACCAATGATTTTTGCCAGATTGTCATTGAGGAAATCAGCTAAGTCATAAACCGGTGGATTAGTGACGGCGATAAATGACCCCATGAAAACAATTAATTGCCCCCACAGCCCTGCAAACTTGGGTTGTTGCAGTTTCAGCAGTTGCATTGTCGCCAGCAGCGGCAACAAGAAAATCAGGAATTGCCAGAGATCGGTGATCTGTACCATCAGGCCAAATTTGACCAGGAAGCTGAATAACGACAGCCATAACAGGGTGCGCATCAGTAGCGTAAGTGAGTTAAGCGGTGAGGCGACCGACGAATAGAGCACGCAGCTGATCGCCGCCAACAACAATGCGCCACTCCCGGCGTCCCATTGAGTGTTAATACACCATGCTCCGGTTACGGTTATCACGCAAAAGGTACGTAACGCGCTCCACAATGCTTCGGTATTATCGGTATGTCGTGCCAGCGGCGGCGTTTTTGGCGGGGTGAGTTGTGAAACCGGGGAGGCATTTTCCAGTTCACGCAACCAGCGGCTACTGTTCAGATACAACCAGCAGAAATAACGCAGGCGCCGCCAGAATGCCTGATGACGGTAATCAGCTTCGGGCCCAGGGGCAATCTGTTGCAACAGTCGGGCAACGGTATATTTATGGGTGCCTTCCCGCGCCAGCTCATTAATCAATGCTTCAAGAACCGGCCACAGGTTTTCCGGAGGATTTGGCCAGTTCATTAGCATACGTCGAAGGCTTGAGATTACGCTGGTCAGACGTAATTGTTGATGGATTAAATAATTGAGCAAATTATTCTGACGGCGGAAGCGGTAATGGCTCCAGAACGCCTGAATTCTCAATAGATTCATGGTTAGAATCTGCCCAATGACACCTTCGTGCGCAGTTCGAATGGCATCTGTGGTTTCTGGTTTCCACAACATTGATGCGTGCTCTAACAACCGTGCATGCATATTTCGCAACGCACTAAGAAGGGTGGTGCCATCTGAAGTACTGGGCAGCACCATCATCATAAATCCACCGCACAAAATCCCGACTATTACCTCGCAAACTCGTGCCTGAGTGATATCCCAAAGCTGGGTTGTTTCGACGGTATTGACCATCGGGAAAGCGATGATCGCAGCGGTGTAGCCCGCCAGCATAAAAGCATAGGCTACGTTGTTCTGGAAATGGCTGGAGCTCCAGGTGCAGAGTGCGAGCCAGGATGCCATCGCAAAGGTAAACAACCAGGGGTCGTTAAGTGTGTTTCCCGCAATAATCAAAGATGCCATCGCGCCAATCAGGCTACCGGCGACTCGTCCGAGACTTTTACTGACCACGCCACCAACAGTGGGGAAACTGACGACCGCTGCTGAGGTCATCGCCCAATAAGGTTCATCTAAATCCAGGTAGTAAGCGATGGTTAATGCGAGGCACATCGCAATGGCATTACGCAGGGCATAACGCCATTGCCCGGCGTTTGCTTTCCCCCAGGGCGTGTTTTTCCATGCCAGTGACGAGAGTTTCATCGCTTGATTCAGTGTTTAATTGAAACGGTGCAGGTGGTACCGGAAACCAGCGTAATACCTTGTGGGATTTGGTTTAGCTGAATGCGCACAGGCACGCGCTGAGCAAGGCGCACCCAGGGCACATTGGGTTTGATATCCGCCACCAAATCACTGTCGCTTTCAACACTTTGGTCATAAATGGCGCGGCCAATACTTTGCACCTTGCCTGATAACGGCACATTCCCGCTATAGAGCACAATTTCTGCTAGATCACCGGGATGAATATGGCGCAGTTTGGTTTCTTCAAAATACCCCACGACATAGAAAGAATGGCTGTCGACCAGCGCAAATACGGGCTGTCCTGAGGTCGCATAATTACCGGTACGCGTTGAAAGATTGGTTACCCAGCCATCAACAGGAGCGGTAACTGTTGTTTGAGAAATCTGCCATTTCGCCTGTTCAACGGTAGCTTCAGCGGCTTTTACGGCAGCTTGCGCGGCTTTGACATTAATATTTGCCGTGTCCATATCCTCGGCGGAAATGTAGTTGCGTGGCAGGTTTTTGCGGCGATTCGCTTCATTGCTGGCTTTTGACAGTTCGGACTGAGACTGAGCGAGTTGCGCCTCGGCATTAAGCTGCGCGATGTGATAAGGCGTTGCATCAATGGTGAATAGAACCGTTCCCGCTTTGACGAACTGGTTATCTTCAATATTCAGCTGAGTTATCGTTCCGGACACTTGCGGTGTGATGCTGACTTGCTCCGCCCGGACTTTCCCGTCTCGCGTCCAGGGGGATTGCATGTAATAATTCCATAACAGCCAGCCAACAATTATGGCTGCTGCGAAAATCACTAGCGTGGAAAAGTACTTTATTGTTTTCATATTCATGCTTTACCACACCACCAGAATTACAAGGGCTGCACTAACAGACAGCGAGAATAATGACAAATCCATCAACGTTGGATGCCAGATCTCGCCGGAATACATCCAGTCACGCAGCAGGTGATGCAAAATTAACCAGGTAAAAAAGCCGACGATAACCGCTTTAAAAAGAGGAGGGAAATAGATAGAAGCGCCAAACACCAGGTCCTGAAGAGGTAGCCCTGATGTTAAAAAATTGAAGCTCACGTCAGATAATCCTTTAAAATAGCGGGAAGACTGCCGTTTCCCCAGACTTAGATGTAAACTAAAAGTATAGCTGGTTGCATAACATCAGCAAAAATAAGGATTTTGTTTTTTCAAGTAAAGCCTGCACAATAGTTTAAAATCAGTATAATAAGTTAGCAAGCTAATTATAAGGAGATGAAATTGGAATCGCCATTAGGATCAGATCTGGCACGGTTGGTGCGCATTTGGCGTGCTCTGATTGACCATCGCCTGAAACCTCTGGAATTGACACAGACACATTGGGTTACGCTGCATAATATTCATCAGTTGCCGCCCGAGCAGTCGCAGATTCAGTTGGCCAAAGCGATCGGCATAGAGCAACCATCACTGGTCAGAACGCTTGATCAACTCGAAGAGAAAGGGCTGATTTCTCGTCAAACCTGCGCGAATGATCGTAGGGCAAAACGCATCAAACTCACTGAGCGTGCTGAGCCTATCATCAATGAGATGGAGACGGTTATCAAGAAAACGCGCGAGGAAATTTTGTTAGGTATCAACGCTGAAGAACAGACGCTGTTGCTTAATTTGATAAATCGGCTGGAAAAAAATATCGTTGATTTGCAGACGAAAGAATAAGTTTTTTATTGTAAGCCTCATCATTCGGTGAGGTTTTCTGTTTTGATTATTTGGCTAGCAAAGATGCGAAGAGGGGTGACCTGTAAACAAGTCACCCTTCATAATTAATTTGGCGAAACGGTAACCTGGCTGCCGTTGCTGGCAAGTCTTACACGTTGGCCCACAGTAAATTTGGTATCACCCTGTTTCTGAACGACCAGAATGGTGTTGCCATCGTCCTTACGGATTTCCAGTTCAACGCCCTGAGTTTTGTTCATCGCACCCTGAACGCTCTGACCCGCTACACCACCTGCCACTGCGCCCGCAGCGGTAGCCAGTGAACGACCTGTACCACCACCAACAGTGTTACCCAGGAAACCACCCAGCACAGCGCCACCAATTGCGCCCATCACATTTGAATCATTACCGGCCTGAATCTGAACCGGGCGTGCAGATACCAAAGTACCATAAGTGACGCTTTGTACTTGTTTAGCATCAGAAGCGCTATATACGTCGCCTGAAAGTGAGCTGGTGTTAGCGCAACCAGCCAGAGTTAACCCAACTAACGAGACTACCAGTATACGTGAAATCATTTGTGACTCTCCTGAACACTTGAAACGCTCAACTGAGCATCCTTCATGGCTAAATTATATGGTATTTAGGTGCTGAATTTAAAATAAGTTCAGACTATTAATAGCATTCATATTAGAAAAGCCTCACTTAACCGAGTATCAACCATTCATAAATAAATGTAATAGCGCCATCAATACCTATTTATAGAGTATTTTTGTTAAAAATTATTAAGTAACCATCGCATAGAATGCTAGTTTATGGTTGAGTTTATCCCCAATTTGGTAAGTCGAAAGGAGTAACAGATGAAATCAGGGCGTTATATCGGTGTGATGTCAGGCACCAGCCTGGACGGGATTGATGTCGTTCTGGCCGCGATTGATGAACATCTTGTTGCACAACAGGCAAGTTACAGCCATCCCATTCCTTTAGAGATAAAAAATGCCATTCTGGCGATTTGCCAGGGGCAGGCATTAACCCTTTCTCAGCTCGGCCAACTTGATAATCGCCTTGGTAAATTATTTGCTGAAGCTGTTCAGACATTGATGAACAACCAGGGCCTTACCTATACAGATATCACCGCAATTGGCTGCCACGGGCAAACCGTCTGGCACGAGCCACAAGGTGAAGCGGCGCATACCATGCAAATTGGGGATAACAATCAAATCGTTGCGCGTACAGGCGTGACTGTGGTTGGTGATTTCCGCCGTCGGGATATGGCTTTGGGTGGGCAGGGTGCTCCGCTGGTGCCTGCGTTCCATCATGCTTTGCTGGCGCATCCCTCGGAACATCGCATGGTGTTAAATATTGGCGGGATCGCTAATCTCTCTCTGCTTATCCCTGAACAGCCAGTTCGAGGGTTTGATACTGGCCCGGGAAACATGCTTATTGATGCGTGGATCTGGCGTCAACGCGGTAAAGCGTATGATAAAGACGCCCAATGGGCGAGCAGCGGCAAAGTCATTCTCCCATTATTGCAGCAGATGCTTAGCGATCCATACTTTGCCATGCCTGCGCCAAAGAGCACTGGCCGTGAGTATTTCAATTATGGATGGCTTGAGCGCCAGTTAGCCGCATTCCCGGGGCTTGCTGGTGAAGATATTCAGGCAACGCTCACGGAACTGACAGCTGTTACTATTTCAGAGCAAGTATTGCTAAGCGGCGGTTGTGAGCGGCTGATGGTATGCGGTGGTGGAAGCCGTAATCCATTGTTGATGGCCCGTTTGAGTGGGTTGCTGCCAGGTATCGAAGTCACGGCGACAGATGAGGCCGGAATTAGCGGTGACGATATGGAGGCGCTGGCATTCGCCTGGCTTGCTTATCGTACTATGTCAGGTCTGCCAGGAAACTTGCCTTCGGTCACTGGGGCGTCTGCAGCAAGCGTGATTGGCGCAATTTTCCCAGCCAACCCGCTGTACTTACCCTAATTAGTTCGCGCGGCTGAACGTCGCCAATAAAAAGGTAACTTGAATTATGATGAGCATAATCAGAGTTAACTGAAATTCACTACCGCACTAAATCTCTAAACTGAAGGTAATGGGGGACGGTACTATCCCCCGCTATAAAAAAAAGAACTTCAGGACATGCAGATGAAAAAACTACTTATTGCCGCCATTCCCTTCATGCTTTCAGGATGTAGCTACTACAACACCTTTGTTGAGAAGATGCAGACGGATACTCTGCAATATCAGTGTGATGAAAAACCGCTTACCGTTAAATTAAATAACCAAAAGCAGATGGTGAACTTTGTTTATGACAACGAATATTTGTCGCTGACACAAGGTTTGTCCGCATCAGGTGCGCGCTATACCGATGGTGTTTATGTATTCTGGTCGAAGGGTGATACCGCAACGGTGTACCGCAAAGACACGGTCGTGCTGGATGATTGCCAGCTTCAAAATCCGAAACATTGATACTCTTCATACTTCAAGTTGCAGGGGCGTTGGCTGCGCTTACTCACCCCAGCCACTTACTCAAGTAAGCTCCTGGGGCCTCGTTCGTTTACCGCCTGCCTGCAACCTGAATTATTTTGAGTAGAGATTTTTGAGGGTGGAGCGCACAATAGCTCCACCTGACAATTGCCTGACGTAACGCCATGTCTGATAACGACTCTTTGCAACAAATTGCGCATTTGCGCCGCGAATACACCAAAGGTGGTTTGCGCCGCAATGATCTTACCGAACAACCTCTGCCTTTGTTTGAACGATGGTTAGCTCAGGCATGTGATGCTAAACTTGCCGACCCTACCGCGATGGTCGTGGCAACCGTTGATGAAAGCGGCCAGCCGTATCAGCGCATTGTGTTGCTCAAACATTTCGATGACCGGGGTTTGGTGTTTTACACCAACCTCGGTTCCCGCAAAGCACATCATCTGGAAACTAATCCGCGCATCAGCCTGCATTTCCCGTGGCATATGCTGGATCGCCAGGTGATGGTACTAGGTACAGCGGAGCGTTTATCGACTCTTGAAGTGATGAAGTATTTCCACAGTCGCCCGCGCGATAGCCAGATTGGCGCCTGGGTTTCAAAACAGTCCAGCCGTATTTCCGCGCGCGGTATTCTGGAAAGTAAATTCCTCGAGCTGAAACAGAAATTCCAGCAAGGCGAAATTCCACTGCCGAGCTTCTGGGGCGGTTATCGCGTAACAATTGAGCAAATGGAATTCTGGCAGGGTGGCGAACACCGTCTGCACGATCGTTTTTTATACCAGCGCGAAGGCGAAGCCTGGAAAATAGACCGCCTGGCTCCGTAGCATCGGGAATTTGTTGTGTTAAGCGCTGGTACTCCACGTGCCAGCTCTCTATTATATGTCCCCTAAGAAATTAACTCCTTTCGCCACCAGGCGAAAAACCGTGTACCGGTAAAGGTGCAGTCGTATATAGATGGAGAATTTGATGGCAGGCATCAATTTGATAAAACAATTGCAAGAGCGGGGCTTAGTCGCCCAGGTAACGGATGAAGAAGCGTTAGCACAGCGACTGGCGCAAGGGCCAATTGCGCTGTATTGCGGCTTCGATCCTACCGCTGACAGCTTGCATTTGGGCCATCTGGTTCCACTGCTGTGCCTGAAACGCTTCCAGGAAGCAGGCCACAAACCGGTTGCACTGGTGGGTGGTGCGACAGGTCTGATTGGCGACCCAAGTTTTAAAGCCGTTGAGCGTAAACTCAACACTGAAGATACCGTGCAAGAGTGGGTGGAAAAAATCCGCCGCCAGGTTGCACCGTTCCTCGATTTCGATTGTGGCGAAAACTCAGCCGTTGCGGCGAATAACTACGACTGGTTTGGCGGCATGAGCGTGCTGACCTTCCTGCGTGATATCGGCAAACACTTCTCTGTTAACCAGATGATTAACAAAGAAGCCGTGAAGCAGCGTCTGAACCGTGACGATGTAGGTATCTCCTTTACCGAGTTTTCCTACAATCTGCTGCAAGGTTATGACTTTGCATGCCTGAACAAACTGCACGGCGTTGTGCTGCAAATTGGCGGTTCCGACCAGTGGGGTAACATCACCTCCGGTATCGACTTAACTCGCCGTCTGCATCAGCAACAAGCGTTTGGTCTGACTGTGCCGTTGATTACTAAATCAGATGGCACCAAATTCGGTAAAACCGAAGGCGGCGCAGTATGGCTTGATCCGAAGAAAACCAGCCCGTACAAGTTCTACCAGTTCTGGATCAACACCGCTGACTCTGATGTATATCGCTTCCTGAAATTCTTCACCTTCATGAGCCTCGAAGAAATCGACGCGCTGGAAGAAGAAGATAAAAATAGCGGCACTGCACCACGTGCACAGTACGTACTGGCAGAGCAGGTGACTCGCCTGGTTCACGGCGAAGAAGGTCTTGAAGCGGCTAAACGTATTACCGCCAGCCTGTTTAACGGCAACCTAAGCGATTTGACTGAAGCCGACCTTGAGCAACTGGCTCAGGATGGTGTACCGATGGTTGAAATGGATCGTGGGGCTGATCTGCAACAAGCTCTGGTTGATTCCGAACTGCAACCATCTCGTGGTCAGGCGCGTAAAACCATCGCGCAAAATGCTATTACCATCAACGGTGAGAAGCAGTCTGACCCGGAATATACCTTTGCTGATAGCGATATTCTGTTCAATCGCTACACCTTACTGCGCCGGGGTAAGAAAAATTACTGCCTCGTTTGCTGGAAGTAATTAAGAAAGATCAGAAGGGCGTGGGAAACCACGCCCTTTATTTTTAGTCGATTTGTTTACACACAACCAGAACCAATATCGTTCCATCCGAGTAGAAAAATGAAAAACATCCTTGCCATCCAGTCCCATGTGGTTTTCGGTCACGCAGGCAATAGTGCCGCCGAATTCCCGATGCGCCGTCTGGGCGCCAATGTATGGTCATTGAACACTGTTCAGTTCTCCAACCATACCCAATACGGAAAATGGACTGGTAGCGTGATGCCTGCCAGCCACCTAAGCGACATTGTGCAAGGAATTGCGGACATCGGGCAGCTTAAACGTTGTGACGCGGTGTTGAGTGGTTACCTTGGCTCTGCTGAGCAGGGCGAACATATTCTTTCTATTGTTCGTAAAACGAAAGAGGCCAATCCGCAGGCGAAGTATTTTTGCGACCCGGTAATGGGCCATCCTGAAAAAGGCTGCATCGTCGCCCCTGGTGTTGCCGAATTCCATACGCGCTATGCGTTGCCAGCCAGTGATATTATTGCCCCAAACCTGATTGAGCTTGAGATCCTGAGCGGTCATGCGGTTAACTCTGTTGATGAAGCGGTTTCGACTGCGAGAGAACTCATCGCGAAAGGCCCGGAAATCGTGTTGGTGAAACACCTTGCGCGTGCGGCATATCAGCAGGATCGCTTTGAGATGTTGTTGGTGACTGCGGACGAAGCCTGGCATATTCACCGTCCGCTGGTGGATTTTGGCGAACGTCAGCCCGTCGGCGTTGGCGATGTGACCAGTGGTCTGCTGTTGGTTAAATTGTTGCAGGGTGCAACGCTTCGTGAGGCTCTGGAACATGTCACTGCTGCGGTTTATGACATTATGGTCGTGACGAAGAAAATGGAAGAGTACGAACTGCAACTGGTTGCGGCCCAGGAAGGCATTGCGAAACCAGAGCATTATTTCACCGCGGTGAAGCTATAAAACATAAACGCCCTTAACAGAGGGCGTTTTCAATTACCGACTCGTTAAATCCCTTCAGCCGTTAGAGCCGCCGCAACAGCCGGACGCGCTTTCATTCGTTCCATAAACGCATCGATATTGGTCAAGCCTTCCAGGTCTAACTTGACCGCGCCTGCCCAGCGCAACACAGTAAACAGATACGCATCTGCCACGCTAAAGCGCAGCCCCATCAGCCACTGTTTATCGTTCAACTCTTCGTTAACGTATTTAAATTTCTTCTCAAGCGCTGCTCGAGTAATGGTTTTGAACTCTTCAGGCGTTGCCGGGTTAAACAATGGCGAGAAACCTTTATGCAGTTCGGTGGCGATGTAGTTCAACCATTCCAGCGTGTGGTAGCGCGTCATGCTACCTGAAGGGGCAAGTAACTGGCGGTCAGGCACTTTATCTGCCAGGTATTGCACAATTGCCACGCCTTCGGTCAGCAGTGAACCATCGTCTAGCAGCAGTGCCGGGACTTGGCCCTTGGCATTAATTTCAAGGTAATCATCACCAGCTTCGGTTGTCTTTGCGGCTAAATCGACTTTCACCAGTGAGAAATCAACACCGGTTTCGCGCAGGATAATGTGTGGGGAGAGGGAACAGGCACCAGCTTTATAATACAGTTTCATTACTGAACTCCTATGGGGCGCTAAGATACCCTATGTTAGTGCGCATATGGGCAAAAAAAAAGCCGTTAGCGATAAAAGCTAACGGCTGAAAATAACATGTTCCCCGCTACATTACGCGGTAGCTGTTTCCTTAGAGGTCTCAGCTTTTTCGTCAACCTGCTGTGCCATACGGTTCAGCTTAGGCGCAGTGAGCATCATCAGAACCGCGATAACAGCGGTAGCAATACCAATCTGCATGAACACGTGACCATATACAGCCAGTGATTGCAGTGGGTCGGTTACGTTTTCTGGAACAGCCATCAGGTTCGCAACTTTACCTGCAATGATTGCAGCACCAGCAGTAGTCAGGAACCAGCTACCCATGATGAAGCCCATCAGGCGCTGTGGAACCAGCTGTGCAACCATAGCCAGGCCCAGACCGGAAATCATCAGCTCACCGATACTCTGCAGCGCATAGCTCAGAATCAACCAGCTTACAGACACGATACCTGCATCAGATGCGAATTTCGCACCCAGTGGCAGCACCAGGAAGGCCAGGGAACACAGGATCATACCGAACGCAAATTTGTGCGGCATCGGCATGCGGTCGCCCATTTTGTTGTAGATAGCAGCCAAAATCGGGCTACCAATCATGATCCAGAATGGGTTCAGTGCCTGGAACTGCTCAGGTTCGAACATCACACCCAGAATGGAGTGCTCAACGTTACGAATCGCAAAGAAGTTCAGAGAGGTTGGCATTTGGCTATACAGCACGAAGAACACAATTGCTTCAACCATCAGAATGAAGGCAACAATCATCTTACGACGAGCCGCGCCCTGCATTGCGAAAGCTTCTTTAGCAAAGATAATCACGATGCCCAGAGCGACTACGCCCAGAACCATACGTGCGATGCCTTGGTTGTGCAGCAGCCAGGTTGCCGCAGTAACCAGCACCAGAACACCCACAATAGTGGCGCCCAGTTTGCCAAAATTCACCGGCTGGAAGTCAGGTTTAGAACCGTGGTTTTTGACCCACTTCTTACAGAACATAAAGTTCACGAGAGTGATCAGCATACCCACGAAGCTCAGGGAGAACGCAACGCTCCAGCCATACTTCGCTGCAAGCCATGGAGTGGCAAGCATAGAGAAGAATGAACCGATGTTGATGGACATGTAGTACATAGTAAATGCACCGTCCAAACGCGGATCATCTTTATCGTAGCAAGTAGAAAGCAGGGAGGATGGGTTAGCCTTAAACAGACCGTTACCCACAGCGATAGTCGCCATACCCATATACACCACAGCCACATCGTGACCGGAGTAAGCTACCAGCGCGTAACCGATAGCCAGTACGATAGTACCGAGCACAATGACGCGCTTGGTGCCGAGAACTTTATCGCCTAACCAACCACCGATAGCGACCATTCCGTAGACCAGTGCGCTGAAGGAGGAGAAAAGGGTGATGGAGTCAGCTTCGGACATACCCAGCATTTTGACCAGGTAAACGGCCATAATACCTTGCAGACCGTAGTAGCCAAAACGCTCCCACAATTCGATAGAGAAAATCAGATAGAACGATTTAGGTTGTTTGAAAGCATTCAGACTAATGCTTTCTGCTGGTTTCTTGTTTGCAGTCGACACATATACCTCTTTTTTTACATCCCAATTTAACAGGAGTTTTCTAAGCGTCATGCCAGCGGCATTCGCTTTTTTAGTTATAAGAAAGGGGAAACGGCGGGTAATGTTCACTATCCTGCGGCTTCAGGCAAGGGGTTTGTAATACTCTGTTACATATATCTCTCGCGGAATAAAGCTCCAAAAAGCAAATTGTTATTCAGCGTTAAATTTTATCAAAATGCGCTTTGCCGATTTATTCTCTTTGGTAATGCTAAAAAAAATTCATTTTAGTTATATATTCTGCTTTATGGTCGAATGTGTAGTGATATGGGCGGGGTGTAAAGATTTGTGCAGCCTATTGTACTGCTTAAGTTAGCTAATCACTGAGGAATGCGAGGTTATTTGTTTCATTTTTATGACCTAAATTTAACATTGAGTTATCAGTGTGATCTGCGTCACATAGTTATGGAAAATTCTTATCGTAAAAAAACGATTAACCTGTTGGGGTGATTATTCACCACATGATTAAACCGAAACGGTAATGATTCGTAGAATAAAACAATACATTAGATGCGGCAGACAGCGATGTGGGAATGAACAAGAAACTAACCTGCCACTTACGCAGCAGGTGGGAAGGGGATTAGATATCGACTTTCTCTTTGAATTCACACAGATCTTCAATGATGCACGAACCACAGCGCGGCTTGCGAGCTATACAGGTATAACGGCCGTGCAAAATGAGCCAGTGATGGCAATCGACTTTAAATTCTGCCGGAACCACTTTCAGTAGTTTTTCCTCGACCTGCTCAACGTTCTTGCCCGGAGCAAAGTTGGTGCGGTTACATACACGGAAGATATGAGTATCTACGGCGATAGTGGGCCATCCAAAGGCAGTGTTAAGCACCACGTTCGCTGTTTTGCGACCAACGCCCGGCAATGCTTCGAGTGCCGCTCTGTCTTCGGGGACCTCACCGTTATGCAGCTCAATCAACATCCGGCATGTCTTGATGATGTTCTCGGCCTTACTGTTAAAAAGGCCAATGGTTCTGATGTATGACTTAATACCGTCAACACCCAGATCCAACATAGCCTGTGGTGTATTAGCCACAGGATAGAGCTTCGCCGTTGCCTTATTGACGCTGACATCCGTCGCCTGGGCTGATAGCAACACGGCTATCAGTAATTCGAAGGGGGAACTGAATTGTAACTCAGTGGTAGGGTGAGGATTGTTGTCACGCAGGCGCGTGAGGATCTCTAACCGTTTACTCTTATTCATAACGCTTTCTCTGGATTACCTTCCATTGCGGCAGCTTGCGCTGCGCGGCGCGTTTTCATTTTTTCATCAATAAGATACTTAACTGCCAGCATTAAACCCAGTCCGATAAATGCGCCGGGTGGCAACATTGCCAACAGGAAAGGGGTATCAGTGTGGAAAACTTCAATGCGCAGGACTTTTGCCCAACTCCCCAGCAGCGCATCGGCACCATCGAACAACGTCCCATTACCAATGATTTCACGCAACGAGCCTAAAACAAACATTGCGCTGGTGGCACCCATGCCAATGGCTAAACCATCCAAAGCGGCAAGCGGCACACTATTTTTTGCAGCAAACGCCTCGGCTCGACCAATAACGATGCAGTTTGTAACAATCAATGGAATGAAAATCCCCAACGATTGATACAAACCGTAAGCGTAGGCATTGATCAGCATCTGAACGGTACTAACTACCGAGGCGATGATCATGACATAAATTGGAATACGAATTTCTGTCGGCACCCAACGACGTAGGGCAGATACGGCACTGTTGGTTAACACTAATACCAGCGTAGTCGCAAGTCCAAGGCCAAGAGCGTTGGTGGCAGTAGAGGTGACCGCCAACAGTGGGCAAAGGCCTAATAACTGCACCAGAGCCGAGTTATTTTTCCATAATCCCTGAACGACAATATCTTTTACTTCGCTCATGGTTGAGCTCCACAGGCTGGAAGATTATCAACTTGCGATGGCAGTGTTTTGGCGAATAATCCCGCTCGTTTTACCGCATTGACAACTGCGCGAGGGGTAATGGTCGCGCCGGTAAACTGATCAAACTGACCGCCATCTTTTTTTACCGCCCAGCTTGAATCGTCATTGCCTTGAATTGTCTTGCCGGCAAAATGCGTGATCCAGTCACTCAGACGTGTTTCGATTTTATCGCCAAGGCCGGGGGTTTCATGATGTTCAGTGACACGTGAGCCCAACACTTTGCCGTTAAAATCAGCCGCGACCAGCAATTGAATGGCGCCAGAATAACCATCAGGGGCGGTGGTTTCCATGACAACCGCAACCGGTTGTTCACTTTTACGCGCCACATAAATATGGCGTTCGCTTTTGCCTAACGGTGAATCATTGACGACGACACAACTGGCCTGAATATTGTTGTCATAGATATCGGTCGAAATCACCTGATCAAACAATAGCTTCTGCTGGGCAACAGCTTGTTGTTCGATAGTGTTTTTCGTTAAGGCATTGACGACCGCAGTTAGTCCGGTTGCCAATATCGCAAACAGAGCCAAAGTAACGCCATGTTTTTGCATCGTTTTTAGCATGACGGTTCCTTAGCGATGCCCGTAAGCACGTGGGCGGGTGTAATAATCAATCAAAGGTACAGTGATGTTTGCCAGCAAAACGGCGAAAGCAATACCATCCGGATAACCACCAAAGGTACGAATCAACCAGACCAGTAATCCGGCCAACGCACCGAAAATCAAGCGCCCACGATTGGTGGTCGAGGCCGTTACCGGGTCGGTGAGAATGAAAAATGCACCCAGCATAGTTGCACCCGAAAACAGATGAATCAGCGGAGATGCACATTTTTCCGGAGCAAACATCCAGCCGAGCGTGGAGCACACCGCAAGTGTGAGCAGGAAACTAACTGGAATATGCCAACGAATGGCACCTTTGATAAGCATGAACAGGCCGCCCGCCAGGAACGCGAGGTTAACCCATTGCCAGCCGATACCAGCCAGTACACCACTATAAATTGGCTCTTGTAACAGATCGTTGGCGGAATGCCCGGCGCGCATGCCTGTTTTAAAGGTATCCAGTGGTGTTGCCTGACTTATCCCATCAATACCCATGCGCAATTGCGTCATAGTGTCGCCAGCCAGAGTAGAGCCGGAGAAAATAACGTGCAGCGAATCAGCAAAGCCTGGAACCGTAGCAGCCAGTGTGTGTGGCGGTAACCACGATGTCATTTGTACCGGGAAGGCAATCAGCAACACCACATAACCGACCATTGCCGGGTTAAATGGGTTGTGACCAAGTCCGCCATACAATTGTTTTGCGATTATCACCGCAAAAACGGTTCCTAGTACCACCATCCACCACGGGGCAAATGGTGGAATGCTCATCCCTAGCAGCAGACCGGTTAACGCCGCAGAATTGTCACCGAGGATTCTCAGCGGTTGTTTGCGAAGTTTAAGTACCAACAGCTCTGCAGCAACTGCAGTCAGAACGCCTAATGCTATTTGCACCAGACTACCCCAGCCGAACCAATACCAAAGCATTGCCATGCCAGGCAACGTGGCCCAAGTCACCAGCAGCATAATCCGTGAGGTGCTGCGCTGGTTATGGGTATAAGGGGAGCTTGCTATCTTGAAAACCATCTATTCCTCTGATGCCATTTGAAGCGCAGCTTTACGTGCCTGAACACGGGCAATAGCGGCAGCCACCGCGGCTTTGCGCGGATCTTGTTCTTCGGCAGGTGTTTCTACAGATTGTTGTTCAGCCTGGGCCGCTTTACGGGCTTTGGCCCGGGCAATAGCAGCTTCAACGGCCGCTTTGCGAGGGTCGATGGTTTCTACCTCAGCGGCTTCAGGATCTGCTGTTTTTTCATGTGATTGCGCCGCTTTACGGGCTTTGGCACGGGCAATAGCTGCTTCAACGGCCGCTTTGCGAGGGTCGATGGTTTCGACCTCAGCGGCTTCAGCATCTGCTGTTGTTTCATTCGATTGTGCCGCTTTACGGGCTTTGGCACGAGCTATAGCTGCTTCAACAGCCGCTTTGCGTGGGTCGATGGTTTCGACCTCAGCGGCTTCAGCATCTGCTGTTGTTTCAGGCGATTGTGCCGCTTTACGAGCTTTGGCTCGGGCTATAGCTGCTTCAACGGCCGCTTTGCGAGGGTCGATGGTTTCGACCTCAGCCGCTTCAGCTTCTGCTGCCGTTTCATGCGATTGTGCCGCTTTACGGGCTTTGGCACGCGCTATAGCTGCTTCAACAGCCGCTTTGCGTGGGTCCGGGCTGGCAGTCTCAGTCGCACTGTCTTGCGCTTCCTTTTCTGCCTGACGCGCCCGAGCTTGCGCTTTGCGCGCTTCACGCGCCGCGATCACCTGCTGGTTATCAGGCAGGCTCCCTGGCTGAATAACAATTGGCTCGCTACCCTGAGCTTTTTTGTTTTTCACTCGGGCAAGGGCCGCCTGGATAGCATCGTTGTCTTTCGCTGTCGGTTGAACAGCTGCCTGCTTATGGCGTTCAAGACGAGCAGCCTTTTCACGCTCAAGACGAGCCTGGCGTGCTTCAAAGCGTACTTTCGCTTCAGCTGTTCGTTTGGCTTCCAACTCGATTTCGCGGATCTCAGCCTTTTCCTGACGAAAATACTGCACTAGCGGAATATTGCTGGGGCAGACGTAGGCACAAGCACCACATTCGATGCAGTCTTTAAGATTATGAGCCTGAGCTTTATCGTGCTGTTGGCCTCGGCTGAACCAGTAAAGTTGTTGGGGTAGCAAATCTGCTGGACAGGAGTCGGCACAGGCGCTGCAACGAATGCAACTCTGTTCTTCTTGCGGTTCACCCATTTCATTGGCGTTAGGTGCCAGCAAACAGTTGGTGATTTTGACGACTGGCACATCCAGCCAAGGCAGGCTAAAGCCCATCAGTGGGCCACCCATAATCACTTGCTGATCGTGCCCTGGACGGAATCCGGCAAAATCGAGCAGATGACGAACAGGGGTCCCCAATCGTGCCCAGACATTACCTGGCTGTTGAACTGCACCGCCCGTCAACGTGACCACGCGCTCGGTTAACGGCTCGCCGTCGATAATGGCGCGCTTTACCGCAAACGCAGTACCGACGTTTTGCATCAGCACACCGATATCTGAGGAACGGCCACCTTGTGGAACCTGCTTACCCGTCAGAATTTGCGTCAGCTGCTTTGCCCCACCGGACGGGTATTTGGTCGGGATCACCCGCAGTTCAATACCCTGTGTGTTGCAGAGCACCGCACGCAGCATAGAAATCGCCTGCGGTTTATTATCTTCGATGCCAATTAGCACGCGCTGCGGTTGCAAAATATGCGCAAGAATTCGCACACCATCGATGATTTGCGCGGCGCAATCCTGCATCAGACGGTCATCGGCAGTGATGTACGGTTCGCACTCGGCAGCATTGATAATCAGCGTGTCGATTTTATCGCCACCGCCTTGTAATTTATTCCCGGTCGGGAAACCAGCACCACCTAAGCCTGCAACACCAAACTGGTGAATGCGGGTAATCAACTCATCGCGGCTGCGGGATGTGTAGTCCTGCCAGCCATCACGCTCAATCCACTTATCTTCACCATCGGCTTCAATAATTACGCTGAGTTCAGCCAGCGCAGAAGGATGGGCAGTGGAGTGGGGGGCAATGGCGGTTACGGTTCCGGATGTCGGGGCGTGAACAGGTAGCATACGGCCACGCCCACGAGTCAAAGGTTGCCCTCGTAACACATAATTGCCAGGTTTTACGCACAGTTCGCCTTCAGCACCGATGTGCTGCTTCAAAGGAATAACCAGTTTTTGCGGTAACGGAACCTGGCGCAGTGGCGTGCCGTTGGACTGAGTTTTCATTTCTGGTGGATGAATACCACCATCGAAATCCCAGATTTTATCTTTTTTAAAACGGGTAAATAGCTTAAGCATGTTGCTCCACCGGAATGATACGAACCGGGATTGTTTGCAGATCCCACTTCCAGCTTTCTGTGGTGGTTTCGACCGGTCGTAGCTCAATACAGCGCGTAGGACATGGGTCGACACATAAATTGCATCCGGTGCAAAGGTCACTAATAACGGTATGCATGGCGCGGGTCGCGCCAACAATGGCATCAACCGGGCAGGCCTGAATACATTTTGTGCAGCCAATACAGTTGGGTTCGTCGATAACCGCCAACATGCGCACAGGCTCCTGGGCTACTGCATCGCCTTCAATCGGCTGCGGGTCGACGTTAAGCAACGTGGCGATCTTTAGCATCACGGCTTCACCGCCAGGGGCGCACAGATTGATCTTCGAACCTTGATTGCCGACGGCTTCCGCATAAGGACGGCAACCCGGGTAGCCGCATTGCCCACACTGGCTTTGTGGCAGCAATTCATCGATTTTATCAACGATAGGGTCTTCCTGGACCTGAAAGCGGCGCGAGGCATAACCCAGGATAAGCCCGAATATCAGGCCTAACAGGCCCAGAGCAACCACAGCAATCCAAATAGTACTCATCAGAACTTCACCAACCCGCTAAAGCCCATAAACGCCAAAGACATTAAGCCTGCGGTGATAAGCGCGATGGCATTACCGCGAAAAGGTGCAGGAACATCGGCTACCGCAAGGCGTTCGCGAATCGCAGCAAACAGCACCATTACCAGTGAGAAACCTACCGCTGCTGAAAAACCGTAAAGTGCCGATTGCAGGAAGTTATGACCGAGATTGATATTTAGCAACGCAACACCAAGTACCGCGCAGTTAGTGGTGATTAGCGGCAAAAAGATACCCAACAGGCGATAGAGCGCCGGGCTGGTTTTACGGACTACCATTTCGGTAAATTGCACGACTACTGCAATCACCAGAATAAACGCCAGGGTGCGCAGATAGACCAGATCAAGAGGAATAAGGATCAACTCATTGACCAGCCAGGCGCAAATTGACGCCAGAGTCAGTACAAAAGTGGTCGCCAGCCCCATGCCAATAGCCGTCTCCAGTTTTTTGGAAACGCCCATAAACGGACACAGGCCAAGAAACTTCACTAATACGAAGTTATTGACCAGAACCGTACCAACAAAGAGCAGCAGATAATCTGTCATGAATGAGACCTGAAACAAAAAAAGCCGCCTATTATCGTCTAACCGCAAGATGACGACAACTGGGCGTTTATAGGGTTATTACCGCGTAATTAAGGCTTAATAAATGTTTGCTTCACGCGTTGCGAGCGCTTGAGGTAAGGAACCAGCAAGGCTGCAGCCAACAGAGGGAACATTAGCTGACGTAATGCCAGATCGTCACTCACTGGGGAAAACGCGAAGGTTTTAATCGCCAACAACACCGACAGCAATAACCAAAGAATATAATGACGTACCACATTCTTACGGCGTTTGAAGAAGGCGATAGTCAACCACACGGTATAACCCCACATGGCAATCGCACAGGCGATAGAGGTGTACCAGAGCACGACCATTTTGGGGCCTTGTGCGCTCATAAGTCGATGGCTTTCTGGGGAGATAAGCATCATAAGATAAATGGCCAGAGCAATACTGCTGCTGAGTAAGGTCATTAATAGCCATGCGAGAGGGGCCAGGAGCCAGCCTGCAATACGTGGTGCCTGCGTAGAGACTTGGGTAGTCGCCATGTTTCCTCCCGATAAATAATAAGACTTTCCTTATGCGATTCATAAGGCGGGGGGATTATAAGGTTTTTTCAACACTTTGCTACCGTCGCGGCACTAGACAACATATCGCCAGACGGATTTTGGCACACAACCTAAATCAAACAACCGCCCCCCAGAAACTAATTCAGCACGACGGTGATCGGCCGCGCGATACATATTCATCAGGTCAGTATTATCAGTCAGGGTGTAATTAAGATGGTCGAAGAGTTTTTCAAGGCTTTCAGGCGAGCTGATTTTACGAAATTTCATTAAATAATCGAGAGCAGTCATGAGGTGTAGTTATCCATGCAGTAAATGAACAGGGCACGCTGTGCGTAGGGTGTGCGTGAATAGTAAACGGAAATGCTCATTCATATATATAACCTAATGCTCCTGATTGATTTTTTAGGAGTTTTCATGAGCAGGTTAATGGCATAACTGAGCCCAGGAACGCTGGCAATAAGACGGTCGGCTGATGAACACGCAACCAGAACGCAACAATATAATTACCTGTTGTTACAATCTCCAGGATAGTATCCAATAGGTTGTCCAAAAATTTGAGGAAAGAAAATGAGTGATAACATTCGTGTTGGATTAATCGGTTACGGTTACGCCAGCAAGACGTTTCATGCCCCCTTAATTGTGGGCACGCCGGGTATGGTTCTGGCCGGGGTTTCCAGCAGCGATGCCACGAAAGTTCATGCTGACTGGCCAAATATGCCGGTAGTCTCTGATCCTCATCATCTGTTTAATGACCCAAATATCGATTTAATTGTTATTCCGACCCCAAACGATACGCACTTCCCACTGGCTAAAGCAGCGCTGGAAGCCGGTAAGCATGTCGTTGTCGATAAACCCTTTACCGTGACGTTGTCACAAGCACGTGAACTTGATGCGCTGGCTAAAAGCTGCGGCTTATTGCTTTCAGTGTTCCACAATCGCCGTTGGGACAGCGATTTCTTAACGCTGAAAACGTTACTGGCAGATGGGACGCTAGGTGAGGTCGCGTACTTTGAGTCGCATTTTGACCGCTTCCGCCCACAGGTACGTAATCGCTGGCGTGAACAGGCGGGTGTTGGGAGCGGGATTTGGTACGATTTAGGGCCACATCTTATCGATCAGGCGCTGAATCTTTTCGGGCTACCGGTTAGTCTGACCGTGGATTTGGGTCAGTTGCGTCCAGGCGCGCAAGCAACGGACTACTTCCATGCTGTGCTGGCCTATCCACAGCGTCGTGTCGTGCTGCATGGCACTTTGCTTGCTGCGGCAGAAACTGCTCGCTATATCGTCCATGGTACGCGCGGCAGCTATATCAAATATGGTTTGGATCCGCAGGAAGATCGCCTTAAATCTGGCGAACGTTTGCCGCAAGAGGATTGGGGGTATGATATGCGTGATGGCGTATTAACGTTAGCGCAAGGTGAGGTGATGACCGAGCAAACATTGCTGACGGTTCCGGGTAATTATCCGGCTTACTATGCGGGGATTCGTGATGCACTGACCGGACACGGAGAGAACCCGGTTCCTGCGGCGCAGGCGATTCAGGTCATGGAAATGATCGAGCTGGGTATGGAATCTGCGAAACACCGCGCAACGTTGAATCTGGCGTAACAGGGATTTGTAGGGTGGATTAGCGTAAGCGACATCCACCACATTGATTACTGCGCAGTCGGTTTTAAAATAGTGCCACTACTTTTGTGTTCGGCCAGATATTGATGCTGGAAAATACACATACGAATGGTGTTGCGGTATTCGCCATTGATAAAGAATTCATGGATTAATTCACCTTCTACCATAAAGCCCAGCTTCTTATAGATGTGCACGGCTTTTTCATTTTCTTTATCAACAATCAAATACAGCTTGTACAGATTCAACACCATAAAGCCGTAATCCATGGCGAGTTTAGCGGCGCGAGTCGCCAGCCCTTTGCCCTGATAATCCGGTGAGATAATTATCTGAAATTCAGCGCGGCGGTGAACATGGTTAATTTCAACCAGTTCGACCAGACCTGCTTTTTCGCCGTTACACTCGATAACAAAACGACGCTCACTTTGATCGTGAATATGTTTGTCATAAAGGTCCGACAGCTCGACAAACGCTTCATAGGGCTCTTCAAACCAATAGCGCATCACGCTTGCGTTGTTGTCCAGTTGATGGACGAAGCGGAGATCCTCGCGCTCCAGTGGGCGAAGCTTGATTTGTAGCTCGTGGCTCATTTGAATTCCTTTCAAAGTGAATAAGGCTCCCGTTAAGAAGCCTTATTGGGTAACAGTACAAAATTAGGGTGCAACAGTTCGACCAGTGCGGCGGTCCAGGCAACGTAGGGTGTTAGGTTCCCAGTAAGCGTTAACGTTAGCACTTTTCTGGCAATTATCGCGGGCATCAAAAGCCGTGTCGGTTTTGTCCCACTCTTTTTCGGCGCGTTTGTTCACTTTTTGGCGCAGAGAGCGTGTGTCATTCCATTGCTCTTTGTCCATCGCCGCATCCTGGCGAGTCTGCGCATTGTCACCAGATTCAATGATCAGCTTATTGGTCTGAGCATGGAGTGGTTGAACAAACGCAAATGCACTCAGCAGCAACGCCAATGGCAGAATTGCCATGGTGAGACGTTTGCGAAGGATTGTGTTCATTGCTGTTTCCTTTTAGGGTGAAGCCCGACTTATTAAAGTAAATAAATTATGAAGTGGGGTACGTACCAGACGACCCATTATTGACCTCATTATCCCAGAGATTGTTCAATATGATCAAAACAACCTTGCTTTTTTTTGCCACCGCTCTTGCTGAAATCATTGGTTGCTTTTTACCGTGGCTGTGGCTAAAGCGTGAAGGTTCTCCACTATTGTTGATTCCCGCCGCCTTCTCTCTTGCGATATTTGTCTGGTTGTTAACCCTACACCCCACTGCCAGTGGGCGCGTTTATGCCGCATACGGCGGGGTGTACGTTGTGACCGCTTTGCTGTGGTTACGTTGGGTGGATGGCGTCAAATTAAGTACTTATGACTGGATAGGTGCCACAGTGGCATTCTGCGGCATGTTGATCATTGTTGCTGGCTGGAGCCGGGGCTGATTAGATCCTCTTTTTCTCTAAAAATCACTCAATTCCCCCCACATCTCTGATGTAACTCCTTGCAAGAGTCACAAAATAATTGTGACTCACTCCGCCAAAATTCGATCTACATACTTGTATGGTAGTATTTCAAAGGCTAATTTCACACGCATTGAATACCAATTATCTGATGCGTAGTAAGGGAACCTGAATGAAAATTGTAAAAGCAGAAGTATTTGTCACTTGCCCAGGGCGAAACTTTGTCACGCTAAAAATCACCACGGACAATGGTTTAACAGGCTTGGGTGATGCCACCTTAAACGGCCGTGAACTACCGGTTGCCTCGTATCTAAAAGATCACGTTTGCCCACAGCTAATTGGCCGTGATGCGCATCGTATCGAAGATATCTGGCAATTCTTCTATAAAGGCGCTTACTGGCGCCGCGGGCCAGTAACTATGTCCGCGATTTCAGCGGTCGACGTGGCGCTGTGGGATATCAAAGCTAAAGCCGCTGGCATGCCGTTATATCAGTTGCTCGGTGGGGCATCGCGTGAAGGCGTTATGGTCTATTGCCACACCACTGGCCATTCTATCGATGATGTGCTGGAAGATTACGCGCGCCATAAAGAAATGGGCTTCAAAGCAATACGCGTGCAGTGTGGCGTTCCGGGTATGAAAACCACCTACGGCATGGCAAAAGGCAAAGGGCTGTCTTACGAACCGGCAACCAAAGGTGACTGGCCAGAAGAACAGTTATGGTCGACGGAAAAGTATCTCGACTTCACGCCAAAGCTGTTCGAAGCCGTACGCAGCAAATTTGGTTTCAACGAACATTTACTCCACGACATGCATCACCGCCTGACGCCAATTGAAGCCGCACGCTTTGGTAAAAGTATTGAAGAACATCGTCTGTTCTGGATGGAAGACCCAACTCCAGCCGAAAACCAGGAGTGTTTCCGTCTGATTCGGCAGCACACCGTCACGCCAATTGCGGTGGGTGAAGTGTTCAACAGTATCTGGGACTGCAAACAGCTTATTGAAGAGCAGCTCATCGATTATATCCGCACAACCATTACCCATGCCGGCGGCATTACGGGCATGCGCCGCATTGCTGACTTTGCTTCGCTCTACCAGGTGCGCACCGGTTCACACGGGCCATCTGACCTTTCACCTGTCTGCATGGCCGCCGCACTGCACTTTGATTTATATCACTTTAAACGGCGTTGACTTCGACACAGGAGCGACCATTTCCAAGCCAAATGAAGTGTTGTTTAACCCTGATGATAATTCATATTACAAATGGACAGGATCATTTGCTACCGGTCCAAAAGTTGTGCCTGCGAATTCTGCGCCAGAAACAAGCGGCGGAGTTGGTCCTGGCAAGTGGCTGAATGTTGGTGATGCCGCACTTCGAAGCCAGATCGCAGGGCCATCGGGTGCTGGAAATATTGGTTATGGTGATGCTACATTATTAGATCTAGCCAATTCTATATACGTGAGTGATTTCTCATCAGCATTGCTATCAAAATTTCCTTCATCAATACAAACAATGACTATTGTCAAATATCATGCTGATTCTGCTGGAGTATTTAATTTGTCTCATGCGACAAATGTCATGCGAAGAACTAATGAAACAGGTAATCCAGGCGATACAGATGGTGGTTCCTGGATTATCGATGCAAACGGGGTAAAATGGGTGACGACATTGCATTTGCACGTTGACAGATTCGGTGCTTATCCAGGTAGAAATAAAACCTCTTTTGACTCATCTGATGCATTCCAGAAGGCATCTAAAGCTGCCGGAATGGATGGATATGGGCAAAGGAGACGAGTCGAAATTGGTAACTATGTGTATACATTAAATAAGAAAGTAATATTCCCTTCTAATGTTGATTTTGTAGGTAGTGGGACAACAATAGTTTCAGAAATTGACAACGGGACTTCTATTTTTGAGACTGGTTATTTTAAATCTGGTGAATTAGTTAGTAATACCTCGGGTTTGTCAGATGAGGAATGTATTGGTACTGCAATAGTAAGAAATTCCTCTTTTCGAGGAATTCAATTCGTGGATATTAAAAATGTATTTAACTTAAGATGCTTTACTCAAGGATGCTTCATAACGGATGTATCATTCCATGGTTGTGGTGTATGCATTTATTCTGTTCAAGGGTTTTATGCAAACTATGAAATAGATGTAGTTGGTGATTATGAAGCAAAAAAAGGATCCTATGCTATTTCGCTAGGAAGGGCAACAAATCTAGTTAGTTGCGTATCAAGGATTTCATCTAGAAGTTATGGTATACGTTTATCTGAACCACTAAATGCATTGTATTTACAAAATAATACTCAGAATGTCAATTTTTCAGGAAGTTCCTTTGAACAGATGATACGCGCAGTAACACTGGCTGGTGAAAATTACACTACAAACCTAAATGGCATTTATTGTGAAAATGTAGACACAGTGCTAGGAAAAGAAGACGGAGTTTTTGTTAGCCATGCTCTAAAGATTGGGGATGGCGGATGGATGTATGATGTTAAATATTTATTTAAAATGAGCGGCCTTTTAAATTCAGAAGTAAATTTAAATGACTATGGCACTGAATTGCCAAAAGTAGAACTTGTTAATACCCCATCATTAATAAACTCACTGCAAATAAATCTAAATACACAAAAAACATTTGCATATCCCACTGCTGTCATACCGGTTAATGACAATGTTAAATACACATTTAACTATATGTTAAATGATGCTATATATACAGGAGGTGAGATATACGTAATTACTCCAATTTACTTTGATTGTGATTGCTCTTACGAGTTGAGGGCGATTTCATCAGATGGTGCTAATTCAATATTAAAGCAAGGTAGGATGACACGATTTAATGCTATTTCTTTCGGTGAAGATAATGCCTACTTATCAGTAGGATCAAGTGGGGAAACAATATTGCATTTCAAAAATATTACGTCGACATCCTATCCGTGGATGTCGACAGCCAAAATATATATATATCTACGGAATTGATTCCCTTTTTGTTTTATAAATGATAAATAGCATTATCTTTCTTAGTGTATCACACAATGTTTTCTCTACAATATAATGATATCCCAAAGACATTATTGCTGTTAGCAACAACGCACTTAAGAATAAGCATTCAGGTCTTAATGTCATATTGAACGTTGGAGTGTATGTATTGAATATATATAATATTATTTTAAGTGCCGGTATATGGATCAAGTAAATTGAAAATGATATATTACCAATATATATCATTGTTTTCGGTAAGTAGATAAGCTTTCTTTTTTCTAATTCAACAAAAGAAAAAGTAATAAGTAATGAGGCGGCCCCCCACACAATGGGGCCGTGCTCCGACCTGGAAATGCCGATATATACAATCATGAATATAAGAATAGACATTGTAACAACAAACTTATCACTAAGACAATAATCTTTCTTTGTCATCCATCCACAAAAAACGCCAAGAGCAAAATCTATGATTATAGGATTTGAAATCATTGACAGGTATGGGTATTTTGTAGTGTAGATAAATGCACTTGATAACGATATATTTCCATAGTATAAAGCCATGCATATAATTGGAGCCATCATTAATGATAATATTATTGGCCATCTTATTTTACTAAGAATCGAAATTCCAACGGCTGTGGCAATATAGAAATACATTTCATAATTTAGAGACCAGCCGACAACCAAAGAAGGATAGCCAAAAAAAGGAGCTTCATATATAGTTTTTGGCAAGAAAAGGAATGAATTAAATAAATCTGAGTAATCCCCGGTATAAAAATAAGCAAACAAAACTGATATAATATAGTAAGGTGGGGCCACTCTAGATATCCGCTTTATTATGAAAACAATAGATTCATGAACACCATGCTTGTTATTGTCTGTCACATAATAAATTATAAAACCACTAATCACAAAGAATAGATCAACTCCTATCGAGCCATTTGCAAATACCACCTGCGAATTTGTAATTATTGCATCTGCATCAAATCTAAAATGGAACATAACAACAAGAATTACTGCAAGAGCACGAAGAACCTGTATAGATTTCAATTCATTTTTAAGCATATTAAATTTACTTGCAAAGGCCATATTAAAATTTCTTAGATCATACCATCTAACAAACAACTGATCAGCACTTGATCAACTACCAGTTTTTAAATACTGTGTATACATACAGTATTTTGATAAAGGAGTTCATCATGCCGCGCGAGTATGACATCAGAAGTGCGTTCGTCAGTGCCATCAAGCAAGACCCGGTACGGGGTCAGGTAGTATCTGCTGCCGACTTTGTGCGCGAGCTTGAGAAGGTCAATCACCACTGGTCACTTAGACAAGCCAACGAATGGATAAAGTTCTATCAGCGTTCGTTCCGCGACTACACAGACCATGAGGGCGAGAACAAAGTTTACTTCATGATGAACATGGGCGGTGTGCGATAATGGGCTTTCCATCACCGGCAGCTGACTACATGGATGGCGGTATAAATTATCGCACTGAGGTATTCCAGTTCACCGGGCCAAGTTGTTTCATCTTCGAAGCTGAGGAAACGGTAGGTCCGGAGCTGCAGGCAGGAGCGCCGCTGGTATGTGAGCGTGATTTCCGTGCTGCCCACGGCGATGTTGTTCTTGTTGAGGTGTGCGGCGACAAGGTAATACGGAAACTTGTATTGGGTCGCAGACGCGGCATGACCAATTTTGATGGCAGTAACTTCACGCCGTTCGATGATGACTCAGAGGTGATAGTGCTTAGGCTTGTGAAAACGGTCATTCATCGTTATCGCCGTTTTTATGACGATGACGGCAACCCCTGCGTCTAATTGATTGAGACAATTTCCCTCACATATAAGTATAGGTAGGTGCGAATGGGTGAGGTGGTGAGTTCGACGATGTGCCGGTGATGTGATGGGGCATGGATGGGGCATGGTAGCGCCTTGCTAAGATGATGCTATTCCATGGTGTGGATATGCTGGCAGGCTAACCATCTGATTACTTCCCGATAAATACGGGCTATTCCGTGGTGTAACGAAACAGCCCGTGAATTTATGGATTTCCAGTTATATTCCCTCGGGGCAGCACTGGTCTTCCATGAAATCTTTTTCCCTGAACAATCCGCTGCCATGGCGCTGATTCTGGCGATGGGAACTTACGGCGCAGGTTATATCGCGCGCATCGCCGGTGCCTTTTTCTTTGGCCGCATGGGTGACACCATCGGCCGTAAGAGAGTGTTGTTTATTACCATCACAATGATGGGAATTTGCACCACATTAATTGGCGTATTACCGACGTACGCTCAAATAGGTATTTTTGCCCCGTTATTACTGGTTCTACTGCGTATTATTCAGGGCCTGGGCGCAGGTGCTGAAATATCCGGTGCCGGAACCATGCTCGCTGAATATGCGCCAACAGGTAAACGCGGCATTATTTCGTCACTGGTGGCCATGGGGACTAACTGCGGCACATTATCGGCAACCGCCATTTGGGCTATCATGTTCTTCTTCCTGTCGAAAGAAGAGTTATTGGCCTGGGGCTGGCGTGTGCCATTCCTCGCAAGCGTAGTGGTGATGATTTTTGCCATTTGGTTGCGTATGAATCTGAAAGAAAGCCCGGTATTTGAAAAAGTAAACGAAGAAACCGGAACTGCGGCTGCGGCAAAACAAGCAACTGATAATACCCATTCTCTGGGAGCAATGTTCACCAGCAAATCCTTCTGGTTGGCTACAGGCTTGCGCTTTTGTCAGGCGGGTAACTCTGGGTTAATTCAAACCTTCCTCGCCGGTTACCTCGTGCAAACACTACTGTTTGAGAAAAGCGTGCCAACTGATGCCCTGATGATAAGCTCCGTGATTGGCTTCTTTACCATTCCATTCCTCGGCTGGCTGTCCGACAAAATAGGCCGCCGTGTTCCTTATATTATCGTCAGTATATCGTCGATTATTCTCGCCTATCCGATGCTGTCGATGATTATGGACAAGAGTAATAGCGTGAATGTGATTATGGCCTCGATCATTATTATTCATAACGTGGCTGTTCTGGGGCTGTTTGCTCTGGAAAACATTACCATGGCGGAAATGTTCGGTTCGCGTAATCGCTTTACACGGATGGCCATATCTAAAGAGGCGGGGGGGTTGGTGGCTGTCGGCTTTGGCCCGGTGCTGGCGGGGATATTTGTCAATCTGACTGATTCCTGGTGGCCAATTGTAGTAATGATGATTTCTTATTCTGTAATTGGATTGATTTCGGCAGTACTCATGCCGGAGGTGAAAGACCGTGATTTGAGCTTGTTGGAAGATGCTGCCGAACCCGCACCTGTTAAGCACGTGGTAAAGGGATTGCATGTTTAAACACTAAAGCGTGAGTTGTTATACACCTTTTTTGTTGTGTCATACCAAAAGCACTAAAGTTTAATGCAAATCAATATGCAGACTACCATGTCAGGTAGTCTGTGGCAGTCCCCAAGTTCACTACTCAGCGAGTTTTAAAATGGAAAACAAGCTCTTATCTGCAAAAGCTATTCTCCCACAATACGACCGTAGCAAACTGGTATCCCGTATCGTTCATTTGGGATTCGGTGCATTCCATCGCGCTCATCAAGCGGTTTACGCCGATATCCTGGCAAATGAACATGGTAGCGACTGGGGTTACTGCGAAGTCAACCTGATTGGTGGCGAACAGCAAATTGCTGATTTGAAAAAGCAAGACAACCTTTATAGCGTGGCTGAAATGTCTGCCGACGCATGGCATTGCCGCGTTGTCGGTGTGGTGAAAGAGGCTATCCACGCACAGGTTGATGGCCTGGAAGCGGTATTTACCGCAATGACTCAACCTGAAGTTGCGATTGTCTCATTAACCGTGACTGAAAAAGGCTACTGCCATACTCCGGCAACCGGCACTATCTTGCTGGATCATCCATTAATTGCTCACGACCTGGCCAATCCACAGCAGCCGAAATCTGCACCGGGTGTAATTGTTGAAGCACTGGCTCGCCGCAAAGCGGCAGGTCTGCCTGCGTTTAGCGTCATGTCTTGCGACAACATGCCTGAAAATGGCCACGTCACCCGTAACGTTATCACCGCATATGCGCAGGCGATTGACCCAGAACTGGCTGCATGGATTGAAACTCACGTTACATTCCCATCCACTATGGTTGACCGTATCGTCCCAGCCGCGACCGCAGAAACACTGGAGCAAGTTGCAAAAGCGACAGGTGTAGCTGACCCTGTGGCTATCGCATGCGAACCATTCCGCCAGTGGGTCATCGAAGATAACTTCGTTGCTGGCCGTCCTGAGTGGGAAAAAGCGGGTGCTGAACTGGTTAAAGATGTTCTGCCATACGAAGAGATGAAACTGCGCATGTTGAACGGCAGCCACTCATTCCTGGCATACCTCGGCTACCTGGCGGGTTATCAGCACATTTCTGAATGCATGCTGGATGAGAACTATCGTCGTACTGCGCACGCATTAATGCTGCAAGAACAAGCGCCAACTCTGAAAGTGCAGGGCGTTGATCTGGCGAAATATGCCGATTCATTGATTGCACGTTATACCAATCCGGCTCTACGCCACCGTACCTGGCAAATCGCCATGGATGGTAGCCAGAAACTGCCACAACGCTGGTTAGACTCCATTCGCTGGCATCTGGCAAACGGCAGCAAATTTGATCTGCTGGCACTGGGTGTTGCAGGTTGGATGCGTTACGTTGGCGGTGTTGACGAGCAGGGCAATCCAATCGAAGTAAGTGACCCGCTGCTGTCTGCAATCGAGCAAGCGGTTAGCGCAAGTCAAGAAGGGGAAACCCGTGTTAAAGCTCTGCTGGGGCTGAAAACAATCTTTGGTGAAGATTTACCTGCTACCGACAAATTCGTAGCCCAGGTTACTGAATCTTATCTGGCACTGCGTGAAAACGGCGCGAAAGCGACGGTTGCTAAGTTCTAAATATAAAGTTCTAAACTCGCCCGGAAACGGGCGAGATATTACTCTTCACTAAACCAGTCGCGCTTTTCTTTGCGAATCAACAATATTGACTGACTTATCTCATGCAGATGGCGATGCATCGCCTGATCCACACTCTCTTCATCTTTGCGTTTAAGCGCCTCAAAAATATCGTGATGCTGTGAAAGCAACATTTCCGGTGGTGTGACGTGATCTAGGCTCATATAACGCACACGGTCCATGGTCGCTTTGATATTTTCGACGGTGTCCCACGCCAGGCTACAATCGGCGACCAGAGCTAACTGCTGGTGGAACTCATCGTCTAACTGGAAAAAATCATCCATCTGGTTGCGGTCAATGGCGGTTCGTTGCTGGTTTAATAACTGCTCAAGCATATACAGATGTTCATCTGTTGCCATACTCGCTGCACGTTTCACCACGGCACGTTCAATTGCTTCACGGACGAAACAACCATTCTTTACCTGGTTTACAGAAATTTTATTAACGTAAGTGCCACGCTGGGGGCGAATTTGTACCAGCCCGGTTTCAGCCAGTTTAATAAATGCTTCGCGCACCGGTTGGCGTGATACTTCAAAACGTATCGACACTTCTTTTTCAGAAAGGGGCGTTCCAGGCGGTATTAAGCAACGAACAATATCACGACGCAAAATGCGGTAGATTTGTTGGTTTACAGGTTGTGTGGGGTTGAGCAAGTTTGACGGTGACATGAATTTTTTCTTATCGTTGATGAGCCGTGCAAATTTAACATTTATTTGTACGATCGCCCATACCCAGAAGCGCGTTGTGGGTATGGGCCAGGTGATTAACCTTCGCGGTGAACACTAAGTCCTGCAAACGACTGGCTAACAGGCATCATCTCAAGCGTGTTGATGTTGACGTGCTTCGGTAGAGTGGCAACCCACCAGACAGCTTCAGTGACATCTTCTGCGGTCAGCGCATTGGCATTTTCGTAGGTTTTTTCAACCTTGCCGTCATCGCCTTTAAAACGCACGTTAGAAAACTCAGTACCACCCACCAGACCTGGCTCAATATCCGTCACACGGATAGCGGTTTTATGCAGATCTGCACGCAGGTTCAGACTGAACTGGCGTACGAACGCTTTAGTCGCGCCATAGACGTTGCCACCGGCATATGGCCAGCTACCTGCGGTAGAGCCAATATTGATGATATGACCACGGTTACGCTCAACCATGCCAGGCAGCACGGCGCGAGTCATATAGACCAAACCTTTATTGTTGGTATCGATCATCGTTTCCCAGTCATCCGGGTCGGCTTTATGTGCAGGCTCCATGCCCAGCGCCAGACCTGCATTGTTGACCAGAATATCGATATTGCGCCATTCGGCTGGCAATTGCTCCATCGCTTGTTCGATAGCCGCGCGATTGCGAACATCAAGTTGCAGCGTAATGATGCTATCGCCCAATTCTTCTTTAAGTTCTTGTAGACGTTCATGACGGCGACCAGTGGCAATTACTTTATGGCCCTGTTGCACGAAACGACGGGTAATACTCTCACCAAATCCGGCAGTGGCGCCGGTTACCAGAATAATCATCTCACTGTTCCTCAACGCTTTTTATGTCGCAATACCTTAGCACGCTAAGGCTGTTAGTGATAATTGAACTTTAGTATGGCAGCACCTGTGCATTACTGGTGCAACAAGGCCATGTCTGTGCAACTTGTTGGTGCAGGCTATTGCTTAAATTTTAACAATCCAGCTCATGATACCAAAAGGCAACCGTTTGCAGGAGGGAGCAATCGTTTGCATGCTAAAAAGTTGCATAATTGTTGCGCAACAAGAGAGTATGTAACCTAAGCTACTGTTATAAAAATGATTAAATCTAAATTCCAACATGGCATCAACATTGCAGCTATTAACTCATTCTTCACAAACCAATTACAGGTACGGCGATGACAGTTAATTACACGCAAGCGCTACGCGGTCAGTTTTTCGATATTACTCAAACTGGGACGAATCCCGAGGAATTACTGGCTAATGCTCGTCATCACGAAGATGCAGTGCTGTTCCTTAAGGAAGGCACTGTCGTCGCGTTGTTACCGTGGGAAGAAGGGCGCAGCCATCTGCTGGCTGAAAATGATTACATTGATTATCGCGGTAAGCTGATTATTCCGGGCTTCGTTGATACCCATCTGCATTATCCGCAAACTGAAATGATTGGTGCCTATGGTGAACAGCTATTGGAATGGCTACAGACATATACCTTCCCGGTTGAAAGCCAATATCAGGATAGTTCGCACGCGGCAAAAATGTCAGCCTTCTTTCTTAGCCAGTTACTGAGTAATGGCACAACCACGGCTCTGGTATTTGGCACAGTACATCCACAATCAGTCGATGCACTTTTTAGCGCGGCGGAACATCTCTCGATGCGGCTTATTGCCGGTAAAGTAATGATGGATCGTAACGCGCCGGACTATCTCACGGAAACACCCGAACAAAGCTACCTGCAAACCCGTGAGCTTATTCAACGCTGGCACAAAAAAGGGCGGCTGAACTATGCGCTGACGCCTCGTTTTGCTCCAACCTCATCACCTGAATTACTCGAAGCGGTACAAACGTTACGTGAAGAGTTTCCCGATACCTGGCTGCACACTCATCTTAGTGAGAACAGCGATGAAGTCGCTTGGGTAAAAAGTCTGTGGCCGGAATCCGAAAGCTATTTGGGCGTCTATCACCAGTACCAATTGACGGGCAAACGCAGCGTCTTTGCGCATGCCATCCACTTGCAGGATTGCGAGTGGGATTGTCTGCATCGAACCGAATCGGCAATCGCCTTTTGCCCAACCTCTAACCTGTTTCTCGGTAGTGGTTTGTTTAACTTAAAGCAGTGCCATGACCGAGGGATCCGCATGGGTATTGGTACCGATGTTGGCGCAGGCACAACTTTTAATATGCTGCAAACACTGGCTGAGGCGTACAAAGTCGCGCAACTTCAAGGCTACCGTTTGTGTGCCAGTGAAGCGTTTTATCACGCAACTCTTGGCGGAGCTCACGCGTTGGATCTCGATGATAAAATTGGCAATTTCTTACCCGGCAAAGAGGCAGACTTCGTGGTTCTCGACCTGGCTGTATCTCCGCTACAGAAGATGCGCCACGCAAATAGCCGCGACATTTACGAAAAACTGTTCGTGCTGATGACTCTTGGTGATGATCGCAACATCTGGCACACCTGGGTCAACGGAAAATGCGTGTGGCAGCGAGATACCCTGGAGGTCGCGGCATGATTCAATTTTTGCTAAATCAAACGTTAAAAACCCTCGATGATGTGGACCCGAATACCACGGTGCTGAACTGGTTGCGCGGCAGTGAACAGCGCTGCGGCAGTAAAGAAGGATGTGCATCTGGTGATTGTGGTGCTTGTACGGTAGTTCTCGGTCAAGTAGACGGCGAGAACATGCGCTACCAGACGGCAAATGGCTGTATCACGCTCATCAGCCAACTTGCTGGTAAACAGTTGCTGACGGTGGAAGATCTATCGCAAGGCAATGAATTGCACCCGGTGCAGCAAGCGATGGCCGATTGCCATGCATCACAGTGCGGCTTTTGTACTCCAGGTTTTGTTATGTCGGGATTTGCACTGCAAAAATCGAACACAGCCGCACAGCGCCATGAGATTGAAAAGAGCCTTGCGGGAAATCTTTGCCGCTGTACTGGCTATCGCCCAATTATTGACGCCATGCAGCAAAGCTGCACAACCACGCACGATCAGTTCACTCGCACTGAGCCGCAAACTGTATCGCGATTAAAAGCGCTGCAATCAACGGGCGTGGGAGAACTTACAAAATCCAACCGTTGCCTGTTACCTAAAACAGTTTCCCAATTGGCAGTACTTTATCAACAAAACCCTCAGGCACGATTACTGGCAGGGGGCACCGATCTGGCGCTGACGATTACCCAGCAGTATCAGACACTGCCATTGATTATCGGGCTTAACCAGATTGACGAACTTAAGACGATTACGGTGACGGAGAGCCAGATTCGTATTGGTGCGATGGCAACGTTACAGGCGTGTCAGGACGCCTTACAACCTTTGATTCCGGCTTTTGCACAAGTGCTGGATCGTTTTGCCTCTCCGCAAATTCGCAACCACGGCACCCTGGTAGGAAATTTGGCGAATGCCTCGCCCATCGGCGATGGTGCACCGATGTTACTGGCTCTGGGTGCTCAACTCGAGCTGCGTTGCGGCCAAACCGTGCGCATAGTGCCGCTGGATGAGTTCTTCCTGAGCTATCGCAAAACCGCCTTGCAACCAGGCGAATTTATCAGCGCGGTGCTGATTGAGCGCGCTGCTATCTCCCCGACATTTGCCGCGTGGAAAATATCAAAGCGTATGGATGATGATATTTCGACGGTATTTGGCGCGTTTAACCTGCATTTCAGTGATGGTGTTGTGACAAGTGTGAAACTGGCATTTGGCGGCATGGCTACGGTCCCCGCGCGGGCTAAAAGTGCTGAGCAAACTCTTTCTGGTTTGCCATTCACCCAGCAAACATTAGACCTGGCATGTCATGCACTGGCCGCAGACTTCCAGCCGTTAACTGATTTCCGCGGTTCTGGGCGCTACCGTTTGACTGTTGCGCAAAATCTGCTGAGGCGTTTGCTGTTGCAACAAACCGAACCCGGTAATGTGCTGGAGGTACAAAACTATGTCAACTAACCCGGTGCGCCTTTCAGAGCAGGCATTAATCGAGCAATTTTCACGTGAAATGAGTGGTGGAGCGGGTAAGAGCCGTAAACATGAAAGCGCCGATAGGCATGTGAGCGGCAAAGCTGAATACATTGACGACAAGCTGACATTGCCGGGCATGTTGTATCTCTGCCCGGTTCTTAGCCAGCATGCTCATGCAAGAATTACCAAAATCGACACTACCGAGTGTTACTCCATTGCTGGCGTGGTGCGAGTCTTTAGCTGGCAGGATGTACCCGGCGAGCTGGATATTGGCCCGCTGGCACCTGGCGACCCGCTATTTGCGCGAGATTTGGTTGAATACCATGGCCAGGTTGTACTGACTGTGGCTGCGGAAACGTCCGAGGCGGCGCGTGCTGCGGCGCTCAAAGCGGTGATTGAATATGAAGTTCTTGAGCCGGTACTGGATGTCGAAGAAGCATTGCAGCGCGAGCAATATGTGCAAGAACCGCATATTCATCAGCGTGGTGACGCAGACCGAGCGTTGGCCGGTGCGGGGCATCGTATTCAGGGGCAATTTCATATCGGTGGGCAGGAGCACTTTTATCTCGAAGGGCAAATTGCCGTGGTGCAACCGGGGGAGGATGGCTGCGTTACGGTCTGGTCGTCGACTCAGCACCCCACTGAAGTACAAAAATTAGTGGCGTCAGTACTAGGCGTAACGATGAATAAAGTCACTGTTGATATGCGCCGTATGGGCGGTGGTTTTGGTGGCAAAGAGACGCAAGCAGCGGGCATTGCCTGCCATGCGGCACTGGCTGCGGCATTAACCGGCCGACCAGCCAAAATGCGCCTTTCACGTCGTGACGATATGCGTATCACCGGTAAACGGCATCCATTTTTTGTCCGATACGATGTTGGTTTTACGGATGAAGGGATGCTCAATGGGGTAGTCATCGATCTGGCGGCCAATTGCGGTTACTCGCTGGATCTTTCAGGATCGATCTGCGATCGCGCAATGTTCCATGCCGATAATGCCTACTATCTGGGTGATGCAAGAATAACGGGGTATCGCTGTCGTACGAATCTGGCATCCAATACGGCATATCGAGGGTTTGGCGGGCCACAGGGTATGGTCGCCATTGAGCAGATTATGGATCACATTGCGCGTGAACTCGGTCTTGACCCGCTTGAAGTGCGTAAACGTAATTACTACGGCGATACTGAGCGTAACGTCACGCACTATCACCAGACTGTTGAACACAACATCATGCCGGAAATCACCCGCCAGCTTGAAGCGAGTGCCGATTACCATTCCAGGCGCGAACAAATCAGCGAATTCAACCGCCTAAGTCCAGTGTTAAAACGTGGCCTGGCTCTTACGCCGGTCAAATTTGGCATCTCTTTTACCTCCAGTTTTCTCAACCAGGCTGGTGCTCTGTTGCTGATTTATACTGATGGCACTGCGCAACTTAACCACGGTGGCACGGAGATGGGACAGGGATTAAATACCAAGGTGGCGCAGGTGGTTGCCGAAGTGCTGCAAATTCCTGTGGAACAGATTCAGGTTACGGCAACTAACACTGGGAAAGTGCCAAATACCTCGCCAACGGCGGCATCGTCGGGTGCTGATCTCAATGGCAAAGCCGCCGAAATTGCGGCGCTGATAATTAAAGAACGGCTGGTGGAAATGCTATGCGGCTTGCACAAATGCACCGCTGACCTGGTGGAATTCCGCAATGGCGTGGTAAAAGTGCCTGGCCACCATTTTACCTTTACTGAAATCGCGAATCTTGCGTGGCTAAACCAGGTGCCGCTTTCAGCCACGGGCTTTTACAAAGTACCGGGTATCCACTACGATCGCGCCGCCGGGCGTGGGCAACCGTTCTATTACTTCTCATATGGTGCGGCGTGTTCTGAAGTAGTTATTGACACACTAACTGGCGAATATCGTCTATTACGCACCGACATTCTGCATGATGTTGGCAACTCTCTGAACCCGGCGCTGGATATTGGCCAAATAGAAGGCGGGTTTGTGCAGGGTGCTGGCTGGCTGACTTGCGAAGAGCTGGTATGGGATGAAAAAGGGCGACTGCTGACTGACAGCCCGATGAGCTACAAAATCCCGGCTATCAGCGATGCGCCAGCCGACTTCAGAGTCCAGTTGCTGGAGAATCATGCCAACCCGCAGCACACGGTTTATCGCTCCAAAGCCGTGGGTGAACCGCCATTTATGTTAGGAATTTCAGTGTGGTGCGCTTTGCAAGATGCTGTGGCAAGTGTCACGGATTACCAGAAACACCCGCGCCTTGATGCACCCGCAACACCAGAACGTGTTTTCTGGGGCTGTCAGGAGGTGCCATGAATGATGAATGGATCAGCTTTCTGATGCAGCTTCGCGAGCGCCGCGAACCGTGCGTATTACTCACGCTGCTGGCGGACAAAGGCTCCGTGCCGAGAAATTGCGGCACGAAGATGATTGTCGGGCGACAGCAGAGCTTCCTGACTATCGGAGGCGGGCATCTTGAATTCCAGTGCATTGCGATGGCGCGTGAGATGCTGGAAAAGCAGGCTACAGCTCCGCATACCGAGCATTTTAATCTTGGGGCGCGGCTAGGGCAGTGCTGTGGCGGCATGACCACCGTTTTATTTGAACCACTAATTCAACAGCAGCCACAAATCATGGTTTTCGGCGCAGGCCATGTAGGGCAAGCGCTGGTGGCATTATTATCAACATTACCCTGTCACATTACCTGGGTGGATGAACGGCCTGATATGTTTTCAGCGGCCCCAAAAGGGGTAACAACCTGGCAGGCTGAAGACCCATTGGATGCGGTGAAATCGGCGGCTGCGCAAAGCTATTTTATTGTGATGACTCACCACCATCCGCGCGATCTTGAACTGACCGAAGCGATACTTAAACGCGGTGATTACCGCTATCTGGGCTTGATTGGTTCGCAAACCAAACGACAACGCTTTGAATATCGGCTTTCAGGAAAAGGAATTACTGAGCAACAACTGAGCACTTTGCGTTGCCCGCTGGGCCTGCCAGATGTTAAAGGAAAACTGCCTGCGGAAATTGCTGTGGCGATTGCCGCCGAGATTATAGCGGTGTATCAGGTAACGACTTGATTTTGGCGGATGACGCTCGCGCATATCCACCCTACAATCATTTTATCTTCTTTCGTAGGGTGGAAAAGCGTAGCGCCTTCCACCTACCTGTCGACATTGCTCCGGGAGCTCAGGATGTTGTTAGATAACCCGTTTTATCACATCAGTTTATTGCCTTACCAAGCCCCTCATTTTGATGACATTCAGGACAGCCACTATCGTCCGGCATTTGATGAAGCTAAACGCATCAAGCGCGCAGAAATAGCGGCGATTGCCAATGACACTGCGGTACCCACGTTTGAAAATACCTTTCTTGCGCTAGAAAAAACCGGACAGATGTTAGGGCGAGTAACTAATGTCTTCTTTGCTATGACATCTGCGCACACCAACGATTATCTGCAACACTTGGACGAAGAGTTTGCCGCTGAACTAGCAGAGCTTGCCGATGAAATGCGCCTTAATACGGTACTGTTTGAGCGTCTGGATAGCGTTTATCAACACCGCCACACGCTGAGTCTTGATGAAGAATCGCGGCGTTTAGTTGAAGTCGTTTGGCAGAGTTTTAGGTTTTCGGGTGCAACATTAAGCGAAGATAAAAAAACGCGCCTGAAAGTGCTGAACAAAGAAGCTGCGCAGCTTAGTAGCCAGTTTAATAATCGCCTGCATGCAGCAGATAAAGCCGCCGCGCTGGTGGTTGACGACATTACTCACCTGGCTGGATTAACGCCGGGTGAAATTGCAGCCGCGGCGCAACAGGCAAATAGCAAAGGGCAGGACGGGAAATATATCATTCCGCTGCTTAACTTCACCCAGCAGCCCGCGTTGCAATCGCTACAAAACCGCCAGACGCGTGAAAAACTGTTCAAAGCGGGTTGGGAACGCACTCAACACAACGACAGCAACGATACCAGAGCGATAGTGGCGCGCCTTGCAACACTGCGTGCGGAACAAGCGCAACTGCTTGGGTTTGAGAACTATGCCGCCTGGAAAATTGCCGATCAAATGGCAGAAACGCCGCAGGCCGCGTTTCAATTTATGCGTGATATCGTGCCTGCCGCCACAGCACGTGCCAAACGCGAGCTGGCTGATATCCAGCAAGTGATTGACGAGCAACAGGGCGGGTTTAAAGCCGAGGCATGGGATTGGGCGTTTTATGCCGAGCAAGTGCGTCTGGCGAAATACGACCTCGATGAAGCGCAAATCAAACCGTACTTCGAATTAAATCGAGTGCTGACCGATGGTGTCTTTTGGGCGGCAAGCCAGCTCTTCGGGCTAAAATTTGTTGAACGCTTCGATATTCCGGTCTACCACGATGATGTCCGCGTATGGGAAATCTTCGATAAAGACGGTCGTGGAACGGCGCTGTTCTATGGCGACTTCTTTGCCCGCGACAGCAAAGGCGGCGGGGCGTGGATGGGCAATTTCGTTGAGCAATCTACGTTACTGGAAAACGCGCCGGTAATTTACAACGTCTGCAACTACAGCAAGCCAGCAGCTGGCGAAGCGGCACTCATTTCCTGGGACGATGTGGTGACGTTATTCCACGAATTTGGTCATACGTTACATGGGCTGTTTGCTACTCAGCGCTATGCAACACTTTCTGGGACTAATACGCCGCGCGACTTTGTGGAGTTCCCTTCGCAAATCAATGAACACTGGGCGAGCCAACCCCAAGTGTTTGCTAACTACGCACGCCATTATCAAACTGGCGAGGCGATGCCTGATGCGTTGAAAGATAGGCTATTCCGTGCGGCCCGCTTTAACAAAGGCTATGACATGACAGAGCTGCTTGCCGCAGCACTACTGGATATGAATTGGCACAGTCTACCGGCCGGAAGTACTGTCGATGATGTGGCGCAATTTGAAGCGGATGCACTGGAAAGTGAAAATATTAATCTTTCAACTGTTCCTCCGCGTTATCGCAGCAGTTACTTCGCGCATATCTTTGGTGGAGGTTATGCGGCGGGCTATTACGCGTATATCTGGACGCAAATGTTGGCCGATGATGGCTATCAATGGTTTGTGGAACAGGGAGGGTTGAATGCACAAAACGGTCAGCGCTTCCGTGAAGCGATTTTGTCTAGAGGGAACAGTCGCGAGCTCAAAGCGCTATACAACGACTGGCGTGGACATGCGCCTTACAGTGAGCCGATGCTGGAAAACCGTGGTCTGGCAGACTAAAAACGCACGTTAATACCTGGCGGGTAAATCATTCAATGCGATGAGAATGCCATCATCAAGTTGTATGTACCCGCCTTGTTTTAACTGCGCGAGCATTTTCATCACCGTACTGCGTGATAGCCGTGTTCTTTCAAGAATGTATTTAGCTGCGGATGTGGACTCGCGCACGCTAACAGACTCACTCATTAACATAACTAAATGGAACTTGACCACTTCATAGGTGGTGGGGGCTGTCATAATAATATTGTTATTAAACAGGTTGGTTGTCACCTTCGTCACATGTTTCGCGAGTAGCTCCCACGAGTTTGTTTCAGCAATCAGCTGTTGTGCCTGGGCGGTTGTGATAGTGGCGACTTCCGCTTCATCTTGTAGCTCCAGATACACCCCGCTGGTATCTGGAATCATATCGGTGACTCCAGCGATATTAGGAGTGGGTAGGGTTGCCATCACAAACTCATCTGTATCACGGCGCACTTTAATAACGCCTGAGCGAATGATGTAGCACATCTTTACGCCATCAACCGTATAGTAAAGCCGTTGATGCGGGGGCTTCTTTTCAAATGTGACATACGGACTGAGTACATCGATAAGATCGAATGTTGCCTGAACTTGAATCGTTTTGGTGAAAATCTGTTCGGGAGAATCTTTCATATCAGCACATTTCATATCAAAAGCTGTTCAATTAAACCTAGCATAGAGCCAGATGAAGTGAATCTTGTTTTTGTAACAAATACTGTTTAATTAACAATCGGATATGTGAAGTTCGTACCTTCATTTATGCACTTAATATCTCAATGGAATGTTATTGATACCGATTAAACACCCTCGCTCCGTCGTGATATAGCCACCGGTTTTCAACTGAGCAAGTATTTTCATAATGCTACTGCGGGATAAGAACGTACGACTTTGTATATAGTTAGCAATGCTAAGACTGTTTCTGATTTCTTGTGTCTCGCTCATTAATTCGTAGAGTTGATAACGAATAATATCATATGAAGATAATGATGAGATCTTTGTGCAATGGTCGTAAACACGAGTGACGGTGTATATCAATAAAGCCGATAAACTTTGCCATAAATTTTCTAGCGCAATAATCTCGTTTGCTACTTCTAATGGCATCCAGCTTACTTCAGATTCATCATGAGTCCTGATATGAATATAGTCAGGATCAGTGAGTTGTGTACTCATACCAAATACATAAGGCGCTGACTCCGTATTTAAAACCATTCCATCAATGGTTCGGTAAAGCGAAACGCTACCTTTATGTAATAGATAACACTTCCTTTCATTGCTATCCATATAGTTAATAATTTGACGAGGTTTTGTTTCAAATTTGTTAGCTTTGATATTTAACTTTGCGATTAACTGCTCAATTTCGGCAATGGGTTTTTTATTTAAGATGGTTATATTATCTGTAAAAAAAGGATTTTGCTGTTCAAATACAGACATTTACATTCTCTCTGTAAAGACCAGGAACATTCCTGGTGGGCTATATGCGCCTGCATTATGGTTAAGAAGTTTTATTAAGTGAATAAATGTTACGGTGTAAAATTACACCGAAAAATATCTTGAGTTTGATCCCGTATTTATTGAGAATTGATTCAAGCAGGGAATTGATGTGAAGTTCCAAAAATGATTTTTTAATATAAGCACCTTTTTAGTGGTATGCCGCTAAAGAAAGGCTTGCTTCTTAATGAAGTAAATCAATTTCGTACTACATATAACAGTTCGCTGCACATATAACATGATGATGCATGGAAACTTGGTGGGCACTCTAACTTATTATTTCTCAATAATAAGCGGGGATGCTTTTATTCAAAATGCCACCAAATAATTAAATAAAGGAAAATGTAATGAAAAAGAATTTAATCGCTGTTGTAGTCGCTGCTATCTCCGCTGTATCTGCTTCAAATGCAATGGCAACTGCGGGCACCGTGAATTTCACCGGTATTATTCTGGATGCAGCGTGTACTGTTGACGTGGCTTCCCAGAACCAGACAGTTCCATTGGGTTCATACAATAAGTCCGAATTCACTGCCCAGGGTGCTGTGACAGCGGCTAAGCAATTCTCTATCGTTCTTAAGAACTGCCCGGAAGCTTTAACCCAGGCTCACGTACGTTTTGACGGCCAGCCAGACCTGACTGACTCTACACTGTTAGCAATTGACAATGTTAGTGGTTCAGCAACGGGTGTTGCAATCAACCTGATGTCTGCTGACAAACTTCAGCTGCCAATGCATGGCGAAAACGGCTATAGCTACGCATTGTCTAGTACTGTTGACAACACTCTGGATTTCTACGCTCAGTATAAATCAACTGCACTTACAGTGACGGCTGGTCCAGCTAACGCTTCAACCACCTTCTCTGTTGTTTATAACTAATATCCGCACGGACATGACAAGGGGGGCCGGATTTCCCGGCCCTTTTTTACAGAGGTATCAAATGAATTTTGTGAGTAAAACGTTAATTGCCCTGGTTATAGCCAGTACGGCTATTTCTGCAGCCAATGCCGGCGTTGTGATTGGTGGAACCCGGGTAATATATGACGGCGGAAAAAAGGAAGCTTCACTGAGCGTCAATAATCCAGATTCTGTGCCATATCTTATTCAGTCATGGATTGACACCCAATCAGGTGGCGCTGAGAAAGTTCCCTTTATTATCACACCGCCGCTGTTTCGTTTAGATCACGGCCAACAGAATATATTGCGCGTCGTGCGTGCGGGAAATTTGCCAGATAATAAAGAATCAATGTTCTGGTTAAGTATAAAATCGATCCCTTCAGCGCCTAAAGCGGAAAATTCACTCCAGGTGGCGGTGAAAACACGCATTAAATTGATTTATCGCCCGGAAGCGTTAAAGAAAGAGGTACCAGAACAATTAGCCGGACAATTGACCTGGCAGAAAGTCGGTAACCAGGTGCAGGTGACTAACCCAACCAATTATTACATGAATTTCAACCAGATTACGGTGGGCGGTAAAGCTGTGCCGGAGGTGACCTTTGTGGCTCCGGGCGGTACAGCACGCTTTAACTTACCAGCAGGTGTTTCATCTGGGCCGCTGAGTTTTAAAATTATCGGTGATTTTGGTGGCATCGGCGAAGTTCATAACGCGTCAATTTAGTAACAAGAATAAATACTTCCCGATCGTACAGGGCAGTACGGACCAGAATTATATAGCCTGATATATACAGGCAGGAAGTTAATGATGAAAGCAAACAATCGTCTTCAATTACGATCGACTCATCTCGCCTGGTGTATTGCTCTGGCCTGTTCAGGAATGAGCGAAATCGCGCAGTCACGCGATTATTTTAACCCGGCTTTGCTCGAGCTGAATAACCCCTCTTCACAAGGTGCCGATCTTGCTGCCTTTGAAGAGGGAGAACAAGCTCCCGGTATTTATCGTGTTGACATTGTTCTTAATAATCAAATTGTCGACACCAGGGATATTGCTTTCAAATTAGTCAAAGAAGGTAGTGGAGAGGCAAAACTTCAACCTTGTTTTTCCGCAGGTGTTTTACAAAGTTACGGTGTGAAAACAGCGCTGTTCCCGGAAATTAAAGCTGACGCGGAATGTGTCAATCTTGCCGCTATTCCCCTCGCGTCAACGGAGTTTATATTTTCTTCCCAACAATTGTTGTTGAGTATTCCTCAGGCAGCACTTACCGCGCAGGCGCGCGGCTATGTCGCGCCCGAACTCTGGGATGAAGGTATTAACGCGTTGCTGTTTAACTACAGCGTAAACGGTAATAACACTTTTGTGCGTAATGGCCAGAACTCGAACAGCCAGTATGCCAACCTGCGGCCGGGCATCAACTACGGTGCATGGCGCCTGCGCAACTACACCACATGGAATCGTGACAGTAACGGTAAAGACAAATGGGACACGGTTTACACCTACGCGCAGCGTGATGTGGTCGCTTTGAAAAGCCAGATGACGCTGGGTGATAGCTCAACACCTTCCGATGTATTCGACAGTATTCCGTTCCGTGGCGGCCAGCTTGCCTCTGATGACGATATGTTACCGGACAGCCTGAAAGGCTACGCCCCTGTGGTGCGCGGAATTGCGCGTACCAATGCGCAGGTGATTATTCGCCAGAGCGGTTACGTTATTTATCAAAGCTATGTGGCACCGGGTGCGTTTGAAATTACCGATATGTACCCGACCGGCGGCTCCGGTGATCTGTATGTCACCATAAAAGAAGCCGATGGCAGCGAACAATACCTGGTGGTGCCTTTCGCATCGGTGCCTGTCTTGCAGCGTGAAGGGCGGTTTAAATACAGCCTGACGGGGGGAGAATATCGCTCATACAGCAGCAGCGTGGAAAAAACGCCGCTGGCGCAAGGCACGGCAATTTACGGCCTGCCACACGGCTTTACTATTTATGGTGGCTTGCAGGAATCGAGTAAATACCAGTCGCTGGCCCTGGGCCTGGGGAAAAACCTCGGCGATATTGGTGCGATATCTACAGACGTAACACAAGGCTGGTCAACGCCTAAAAACGGCTTAAAAACAGACGGCCAGTCCTGGCGTATCCGCTATAGCAAGAACTTCGCTGATAGCGGCACCAACTTTGCGATCGCGGGTTATCGCTATTCCACTTCGGGCTTTTATAGCATGCAGGAAGTGCTCGATACCTATAGTGACTCGGACTTCACCGACGATCGTCGCCGCAATCGTGCAGAAATGACGATTAGCCAAGTGCTTGGGAAAAGAATGGGGTCTTTAACGCTGTCGGCCATTCGCGAGAACTACTGGAACATCAATAAGACCCTGGAGTCTTATGGCGCGAGCTATAACAACTCCTGGAATAGCGTCAGTTACAGCCTGGGTTACACATGGAGTAAAAACTCGACAGCAAATGGTACCAATGGCGGGAAGATTTACACTAATGATCAGCTTGTGTCGCTCAATATTAGCGTACCGCTGTCAAGCTTCCTGCCAAATACCTGGGCTAACTACAGCATGAATACCAGTAAACAGGGCAGTACCACCAATAATATCGGTGTCAGTGGTATCGCGTTACCTGGTAATGCTTTGAGTTGGAATGTGCAGCAGGGCTACGGCACAAACGATGTTGGCTACACCGGGAATATGAATGCTGATTATCGCGGAACCTACGGTGAAGTGCTCGCGGGCTACAGCTACGATCAGCATTCACAGCGCGTGAATTATGGCCTGTCCGGTGGTGTTCTTGCTCATGGTGACGGCATTACGCTGGCGCAACCTTTCGGTGAAACTATCGCCCTTGTCAAAGCACCGGGTGCTGCCAGTGTTGGGGTGTTGAACCAGAATGGGGTGAAAACGGATTATCGCGGCTACACCGTGGTGAGCGGCATGATGCCATTCCGTAATAATGACATCAGTTTCGATACCTCCAGTATGCCGGATAACGTTGAGCTGGAATTAACCACCAAAACCGTGGTACCGACTCGTGGTGCGGTAGTACGTGCAGTTTATCAGGCGAGCGTTGGGCAAAGGTTGTTATTGAATCTGAAACGCAGCAATGGCGAACCTGTTCCATTTGGTGCCATTTTATCAATGAATAATAAAGATGCCGATAACCATGGCTTTATTCTGGGTGATAACGGGCAGGTTTATTTAACTGGCCTGAGTAATAACCTCGATTCCACTGTGAAATGGGGTGATGACACCACGCAAATCTGCCAGGTTAAAACTGTATTGCCTGAACCTAAAAATGATGCATCCGTTACGCAGTTTGATGCCGTGTGTCGTTGAGAATTTATTAATGAAATACATATTGGTTTTTATCACAGTGCTATTTTCTGGCTATGCAAGTGCTGCTTGTGTAACGGGAACAAATGATATATCCACCATTTCTCCGGGCAATATGATTGTTCAGCGCGATGCACCTGTAGGAACCATTATAGGGTCATTCAGAACGATGCAAGTACAGGCGATAATGGTTTCTTGTAGTCCCTCTGGAACCCGGTATGCATATTTTGATTATATGGGGGCGGTGGCTATTTCTCCGGGCTTGTATCAAACAAACATCCCGGGAGTGGGTATTTACCAGGAGAATGCTGATACTCATGCAAGAAGTTATATAAGTACATCGTCTACATCTACGATGGGGACTCCAGGCTTTAATGGTATTATTAATATCTGGCCTGGCGCGGATAGTAATATAGTTTTTATTAAAACAGGAAGTATTGTGTCAGGTTTTTTACAGCCAGGAATGATATCACATCAAGTCGTTGCTGATGATGGTGGAACAATGCGGGAAATTGATTTGGCTGGAGGAAGTGTGACTCAGGTTGCTTGCTCAATAAAAACGCCTAATTTAGTGTTCCCGTTGGGTGATGTGCCTATTTCAAGTTTTGGCAGCACCATCGGTTTTATACCTGACGTGAGTACCACCCAAAACCTGGGGCTGGACTGTGATGCGGGTGCGAATATTAATGTCTCGCTAAATGGGACGCAAAATCCGGACAGTTCAGATGCCAGCGTATTAGAACTGAATAACCAGGGCGGAAGTGATGTCGCCAGAGGTGTAGGTATTCAGCTTCTTTATAACGATGTACCTTTATCATTAAATAATAACATCGTGTTGAAGAACTCGCCGGGTGGTGTCGAAACATTCCCTCTGAAGGCACGTTTTATTCAGACTCAAACAACAGTAACGGCTGGTGATGCGAGTACCAATGCCACGCTACAATTAACCTATCAATAAGGGGGGTCATTAACATGAATAAGACCATTACTGCTTTGATATTCTCGGGGGCAGCATTGTGTTATGCCGGTATAGCCAGCGCCGCTGACCGGGTTAATATCAACGTCACAGGGCGAGTAGTGGCTACACCGTGTGTGGTGGATACTGATACCGTCTCGAAACAAGTTGATTTAGGGCAAGCTATTGCAAACAACCTTAATCAACCCGGTGGGAACCCCATATGGAAGGATTTCCAGCTGCTATTAACCCAGTGTCCGGCAGCCATTCAATCAGCAACGGCAACGTTTACCGGCGCGGTTCATAATACCGACCCGACCGCATTTAAAAATCTGGGAACGGCAGTAAATAGCGCCTTGCAGATGACTAATACAGACCACTCGGTTATTTACGGTAAAAACAGCCAAATGACAGTGGCAGTTGATAATTCAACGCGGCAGGCAATATTCCCGCTTTCTGCGAGAATATTCAGCCCTGCTGAGAAAGCGACAGGTGGAACATTTAGTGCTGCGGTAAGCATTGTATTTACTTATCAGTAAAATGTTATCCCAGATAAAACTCTGTGAAGGTAAAGATGTTAAATATCGCTATTGATGATTCTGATTCGCTGTATCGGAACGGATTTGAAATCTTTCTTGAGAAGTTGTTTCTTAAAGAACAAAAATGCCCCGTGCAGTTTGATTCCTTGAACAAGTCAAATGCAACCCATGTTGATGTTATTGTAAAAAGCTTTTCGGCTGGAGATGAATATATTTGCCAGCCCATGTTAAAGTATCGCAGCAAACCAGGGTTGATTATTGGTATCTACGATGGAAATAAGTCTCCTTATCATCATGAATTACCGTTGTGTATTAAAAATATTGTATTTATAAATCGCGCTGAGTCATTAAATAGGGTGCGTGAACAGGTTGTGAGAGCGTGGATATATAGCATTGAAAACCCTGTTATTTTACATTGCAACAAATGTTTGCAATGCAAATTTCGGGCCTTATCACCGCAGCAGTTGACTATCGCTGAATACCTACTGCGTGGTAAGGACATTGTTGATATAGCAAAATCATTAGAACTTAGTGTCAAAACGGTAAGTGCCCATAAGCGTTTAATGATGAGTAAATTCAACCTTAACTCTGATTGTGAATTGTTGCAGTTCCTTAATAACCTGAAAAAGCATAACCTGCCGGTAAGCTTATTTATGAAAAATATTTATAGTTAAAAAATGCGCCAAAGGGCGCATTTTTTGTGAATAGTGTTAGCGCGGAATAGGGCGCGGTTTACCATCAGTATCGACAGCAACATAAATAAAAATGGCTTCTGTCGCTTTATATCGCTGGCCAATCGGCTCTGATGAAACCTTTTTCACCCACACTTCGACATTTATGGTGATGGAGCTATTGCCACGTTTTACGCAGTTCGCATAACAACACACCACATCGCCTACCGCGACGGGTTTAAGGAAGGTCATACCATCGACACGAACGGTGACCACGCGCCCCTGGGCAATCTCTTTGGCCATGATTGCACCGCCCATATCCATTTGCGCCATCAACCAGCCGCCAAAAATATCGCCGTTGGCATTAGTGTCAGCAGGCATCGCGAGTGTGCGCAGTACCAGTTCCCCTGCGGGGGCGTCTTGTGGAGTCATTTTGCTTTCCAAAAAGTAGTCATAAATTTCAGTATTATTAAAGTCACTGCATATTTTATCATAGTTATGAACATGACCCTGCGCCGGTATGGCTTGCGAAGTCGTTTTTGAAGGGGGTAAACCTAAGCACCCAAAGCTAATAATCACATTGATAAACTGTCTACTATCCGCATCACTGTCGCACCACAAAAAAAGCATGACCTGGTATTTACTGACGCTTCTTTTAGCGAACTACGTATTCTGACTATCTGGTAGGTTAATGTTTATATGAAAAAAATCATTCTTTTGGCGGTTGTTATGGCAGGTGGGATGAGCTCAGCCATGGCGCAAAATGTCACTGTTGATGTGCCAAGTGGCTATAAAGTGGTGGTAGTGCCTTCTTCCGTTACTGTTTCGCAGGCTATCACTGTAGCAAGCCCGGCTCCGCAGGCAGTTTATGTTGCACCAACGCCTGCTCCAGCCCCCGTAGCCGCTTATCATCCACGTGCTCGGCATGTTGCCAGTGTTGCAGAAGGTATGGTGATTGAGCACCAGTATGATGACCATCATTAATTTTAGAATTTAAGTCTGATGAAAATGCCTCGGCTATTATTGCCGGGGCATTTTTGCATCTGGGGGATTTAAAAGAAAAAAGCACACGTTGATTTTGGATTTATCAACGTGTGTTCGAGAACAGAAAATGTTTAAACGGGTTCGCGAATGTTTATTTCTCTTCTTGAGGCATGTTACCGGCATTTAATGCGTTTAACTTTGTTTTACTGTGATTTACGCCAGCCCATCACCCAAGCCATTCTTTGTCATTAGATGTTTTATTGTGAATGACTATGATTGATAAATGTTTACTTCAATTTATATCACTTGTGTACACTAATGCGTATATCGCAAAGGAGTGTACACAATGCTCACCGACACAAAGCTTCGAAAATCTCTTGGTAAGCGAAGAGAGAAGGTCGAAGTCCTCTCTGATTCCCACGGATTAAATGCGCGCCTGTCTGTAGCTGGGGCAATAACATTCTTCTACCGCTATCGATGGCTGGGTAAGCCAGTTCAGCTGACCATTGGTGAGTATCCTATCATATCACTGGTTCAGGCTCGCGACAGAAGGCAGCAATTTCGCTCCTGGCTCTCCGATGGATATGATCCGCGACAGAAAGCCATGCTGGAAATGAACGAGAAGGTTACCGCGCTGACGGTTGAAGAAGCATATGATTATTGGGTGAAGCATTACTGCGTCCCGGAAGGGATAATCAAGGTTTACGAAAACCAGAAAAGCTTCGAGAAGCATATAAAGCCGGTGATCGGAAAAGCAATTGTTGACCAGACCACAAAGCGGCATTGGCTTGATCTGTTCGATGGGATGGGGCGGATGGTTATCACCGGGGAAATGCTTTCGTTAATGAAGAGGGCATTCCGGTTCTGCAGCAATAGAGATGTCATTAAGAGCAATCCGCTCGAAGCGTTGAGAAAGTCTGATGTTGGTGTAGCGGCTAAAATGGCCGACCGACGCCTTACGGATGCAGAGATTAAAACGGTATGGGATACGCTGTATTCGATGCCGCCATCACAGCAACTCGTTGTCAGGTTTATGCTTCTTACAGGCTGCCGGGCTGCTGAGATAAGAAAAGCAAAATGGGAATGGTTTAATTTTGAAGAAAAAACATGGACGGTACCAGCAGAAGACTACAAGACGGGGAAGAGCATAAGAAGGGCTCTGCCAGATCACCTTATAAAGATGCTGACAGAGCATAGAAGGGGATCGGTAACTCAGTATGTTATGACTCCAGCTCGGTTCCGTAGTGGTGATGAAAAACCACCAACGCAGGCGCTCGTCTCTACATACTCCGCTCAAGTCATCAGGAAGGCAGGCATGGCGGCATGGAGCCTTCATGACATAAGAAGAACGGTGGCGACAAGGCTTTCTGAACTTGGGGCTCCTCCGCATGTAATAGAAAAGCTTCTTGGTCACCAGATGGCTGGGGTGATGGCCAGATACAACCTGCATGACTACATGAGCGATCAGCATGAATGGCTGGATATCTGGCATCAGCATCTTGAGAAGGTCATTGGATACAATCTGTAGGCCGATGAACCGCATCTTCCCACTTAATAATTTCTGACTCACGCCAGCGCTTAGGGTTTCCCTGAACCGTTGGCTTTGGGAATGGGCAAATGAAAGTAGATGGCATTCTGTTGGGGGTGCTCCAGAAGTAAAGGGTGCTCCGTGAAATCTGGTATCTCTGCAGGATGTCGTTTGTCAGTAAAATCTTATCGTCCATAGCTTTCTCCAGGCGTAAAAAAACCTGCTCATATGCAGGTCATATATGGTCTTTTATCGTGAAATTTAATCGAAATGGCTCATGTATAAACCGTTACGGGTGTAATGGCTCACATATGAGCTTATTTGTGTGTAATCTGGTGGTTATGGTTCATTTGTGACACTTGGCGCAGCTTCAATCATGGCAGCCCAGCATAACCTGGCTTTATGCGCCGCCTGCTGGCATCCGCTCATAGCTTTGTATGCCTCCCATTCATCCGAATTACTAAAGAATGAGTCCGGTTCAGATTCAAACCCTTCAACTACCATATTCTCTGTTGGCTCGATCGGTACCAGTTTCCATCCAGTAGGCACTGCCTGGAGTGGAGGCGCTGCAAACAATGGGCCCGGAGCTACATCGAATCGACGCCAGCGAATATCACACTTTCTTTCTTCGCCTGGCTTGTTCCACGCCACAACATCAGCAACCGGCTCCTTGCTCGCCTTCCGGTATCGGTTCGTTCGGTGGCGCAGCTGCAATTGGTATTGGCGCGGTTATAGCTGCGATGGCGCTCTCAAGCTCATTGGCTGGCAAGCGCAAGAATGGTGGCCCGGTATCAGCTGGCTCAATGTATCAGGTAGGTGAGGGCGGTATGCCTGAAATCTACCAGGCCAGCAGCGGTAAGCAATTCATGATCCCCGGCGATAACGGCAAGGTCATCAGCAACAAGGATATGCAGAGCGGAAGCGGTGGAGGTGGTGGCGTTGTTGTGAACATCAATAACTACACCAGTTCCACCGTGGACGCGCAGGCGACACCAGATGGTAAAGGCGGGTGGACTGTTGATGCGTTCGTTTATGACATCAGCAACGGCGGCCCAGCGAGTCAGGCTATTGAGCAGTATCACCAGGCACCGAGAAAAGCGCGAGGGTAATTGTTGCATTGCCTTGCTTCATCCCTCTGATACCATGTGACAAAATGTTACTTACTGGGGTGTGGATGTGAAGAAGATATTAGTAGGATTTCTGTGTTTGTTACCATTGCAAGCTATGGCGATTTCTAACTCTGAAATTGTTCAGCAAGTAACAAGTGACGCTAAAACAAAGTTTTTCCCTGAGGCTGTAAAAGTTTCATCCATTTCAGACGTGAAGTTTTTCCCGGAATACGAGGATTCTAGCTATGCTCGGATCGGTAATGTGTGTGGAAAGGTGATTGTCACTAACGGCAATGAAAACGCCAACATAGTGTTCATTGCCCACGTGACTGAGAAATCAAACGTCTTGATGGTTGATAAACCAGTAAGCCTATACGACATGGGGCATCAAGCAGACCTTGCTAGAGATGATTTGAGCAAGCGATGCAAGTAGTTAAAAATCCTCCTGGAAGATTTCACGTCCAAGATGACTAGCGACAATAGCCCACTCAGGTGCATGGATAAATGATCAGTTCATGAGCTTCATAAGCACATGTTAAATTTGCCAAAATATTGCTTTCGGTGAATGAGCATGCAAGATGAAGATGATCGCCAAAGAAAAAATAGTTTAACGCTTCAGCGGCGACTTGAGCAGGTTACTCCAGCACTGCTTTCAGAGTTTTTGTACAAGCGAGGTATCCCTGTTTTCACTTGCTTACTCTGTGGGAGTGAGGATATCGGGATACCTGAATGTGGCGTGATTCAAACCGGGCCAGATGGTAGTGAAAGAAAAACATTCGTCGATTACATTAAACTTGAAGCCGATGGCCCTCCCTCATCGATAATGCAATATCAGTACCGGGTAATTTGTCGGAACTGTGGATTTACACACCATATAGCCGTATGGCCAGTGCTTAAATGGGTCGAAGAGGGGAAAGAAAATGCAGGCTGACAGGGATGATGGCACAAACCTGGTACCATTTCCGCGATTCAAAAATGGCGGAGGCGGCGGTGATGGGGGTGATATGTATACACGTGAACGCATAGCTCGACTTGAGGCAACTGACGAGCTACGAGAGCGCAATATGCGTGGCGTTGAAAGCGAGCTCAAAAACATTAGCCAAAAAATGGATAATATGGAGACGCGCTTGGTGGATAAATTAGGCGCTATGGACACGCGATTCAGGGACAAGGCTGATGAAAATCAGAAGTGGCTAGTTGCTCTTCTTGTGTCTGCCATCCTTGTTCCGCTATTTATGGCTCTAGTTACCAAATAGCCCACTCAGGTGGGCTTTTTAACCTAATGCTGAATCCTGGAGTCGTTCCGCTGATGGAAGCTGAACTTCATAAGAAACTGCAGGTATTAGCATAGGAGTGTTCCCTTCTTCATCTTCATAGCTAGTTAGGTTTTCAGGAGGGTATCTGCTATCAATTGGCTGTAGAATTGTTCCCGAATACCCAGCAAATAGCTGCCTAAACATCGTTTTCCCGTCGAGCATTAGCACCAAGACATAATCCTGATCTTCAGCTTCCATGCATGGGTCGAAGAAAACCAAGCATTTCCTAGGAAATCCATAGCCAAACTGATCTGAGGAGGCCATCGCCGCATCATCAATGACTAAGGCAAACCCAAGATTACTTAACGGTAATGAAGTTGTATGAAGTTTTTCTATGAGATTCTTTTTCTCTCCAGAGTCGTAAAGCCATGCGCTAACATTTTCAGAAGAGATAATAGGTATTTGCCGGGCAGGTGCCGAAGAAGGTTTTCTACGTATGTCTGGCTCTTGCCCATCTCCCGAGGCTAGCCACTCTTCACTGACATTCAACGCCTCAGCTAATTTGATGAGAACCTTCATTCTGGGCTTTGATTCACCAATTTCATATGCGGCGATCATCCTTTGAACTACCCCGATCTTTGATGCTAGCTCTGATTGCGTCAGACCTAGCCGCGCGCGGCAAGATGCAACTCTATGTGGGAAGGTGTCGTCAAACTGCATATGAACATCCATTAAACTCTAAAAAACTCTCAAAGCATATTGCAAATGCTGTTTGATGCAGTATTATGCAGTTGAGGTTTAATTACTAGGTGCTTATATGATGAATAAAGAAGTTAAAACTATCAACCCAATTCAATTACGGCTTCCTGCCGAGGATAAGTCTTGGATCGCTAGCTCTGCGGAGAAAACACTTCGCACTATGCATAGTGAGATTGTGTATCGCTTGAAACTGCTGCGCGAATTAGAGGAGAAAGGTGTTGTTACTATTCAGTAAAAACGACGAAACCCCGCAGTGCGCTAACACTAACGGGGTTTCTAATGTCAGTAATCCTTGCGAGAAAACCAACATGAGCAGTGTACAGAACAACGAATTAACTTTCCAGCAAACAGCATTCCATCCGGTTTCCCATGCAGGCGAAACATGGCTCACATCATCCGAACTGGCCGCGGCGCTAGGGTATAAGAAGTCTGATGCTGTTACGCAAATCTATAGCCGCTATCACGATGAATTTAGCGAGAAAATGTCAACGACCCTCAAAATGAGTGTCGTTAGAAAAACGGGTGCGGTTGATATCCCTGTGCGTGTTTTCTCTCTTCGCGGATGCCACTTGATAGCCATGTTCGCCACCACGGACAAAGCCAAGGAGTTTCGCCGCTGGGTGCTGGACATTCTTGATCGCGAAGTTGCGCAGGGGAACGTCAATCCAGCATTCGATTTTAAAATGCACGTCCATAACATCAATGTGGCATGCATCCACTTAGACGCCATGTGGGATATCTGGAGCAATGAGCTTAACCCGGCACTGAGAGCGCTTGGCTCACCAATCGCAACAAAGATGGTTGATCGTTTGAAAGATTCATGTGCTCAGGTGAATGGTGTTCGCGGTGGAATGGAAAGAGCTTCTGGTTTGAAGGGATTGCAGTATCACTGAGGGCGCATGGGATGGCGCAAAAAGAAAAACCGCCAGTGTGGAGCTGGCGGCCTACTGAAGTCTAGCAACGTATAGGAACGTATATGACTAAGATGAATTTAGCAGTAAACGGATCTGTTGTCACCGAGAAAGCCATTGATAGCCAGTACCTACTGGAGATGGTTAACAAGGCACGCAAGGAATGCGGTGAAAGTGCTGTGCGCAATAACGACTTCATTGATCGCATTAAGGATGAGTTGGATGGTGAGCACTACGAAATTTTCGTAGTTCAAAAAGCGAACAAGACAGTGTCTGAAAAAGTAGTCATGTCCATCAAGCAAGCTTTGCGTGTGGCTGCTAGGGAATCGAAAGCAGTTCGACGTTCGCTAGTAGACAAGCTGGAAGATATGCAGATTATCCAGGCACCAAAGCAAAGTAACTCAGGGCTGCCTGAATATCGCCTCGCTAAAGCTGCGCAATTGAATGCTCAGGCACTGGAGAAGAACATTGCATCCGCTCGTGAGCTAATGTCCTTACTTCCGAGGCTCGATCCAATGGCTAATCAGGTGATTGTTGCAACCCTGGTTAATCCGTTGATTGGTGGTGAAATAGTGCCGCTTCCTCAAATTGAGGAGCATTACCATACGGCTGGTGAGGTAGGGGGTATGCTTGGTGTGTCAGCTCAAAAAATTGGCCGTGTCGCCAATGCTAATAACCTGAAAACTGAGCAGCATGGAAAGTTCTTCCTTGATAAATCCGCACATTCGAGCAAGCAGGTTGAGGCGTTCCGCTATAACTCAGAAGGTGTGAAATCGCTCCGCCATCTTATACACGGTGCTGATGCGGCTTAATGTCTTGGCTAAAACGAGAGACATTCAAACCCGCTTAACTGCGGGTTTTTTCCTTCTTGATTATCTCGAAAGCAATCTCTCGCACCCGGTCAGAGATTAAGGTAGCAACACGTTCGTCACTGTCTTCCTGCGCAATGCCGCTGCGGAAGAATGATTGCTCAAGCGTTCGAATAATCTCAAGGTTAATAGAACGGCCATTAGCCTTGGCTCGCTGCTTAACTTTTTCGTGAACGTCCGGTGGTAGTCTCAAGTGGAACTGAACCTCGTCATAATCCTTCATAAGAAACCTCGCATTTAAGTGCGTGAATCTTATGAACAACTGTAAATAACCACAATAGTACCATTTTGAAACGTTACTAATCTATCTTGCCGCCGCCTGCCTGCGGTGGGGGAATGCACCCGGAGGAAGGTAAATGGCCGTTAATTACCCGGACTGGCTCCCGCTGGCCCAGAAGTCGAAAACACCAAAGCCAGATACCGGCTTTCGCACCGATTTACCTCAAGTTGGCGCGCCGATATTCCAGAAGCTAACCGACGACCTGAAAACGGGCTTCTCACTAACATGGATATTCACTCGCGACCAGCACCGGGCATTCCTGCAGTGGGAGAGCAGCCCTAACTATCTTGATAAGTCTAACCAGTGGTTCCTGATGCCAGTTGGAATCGGCTCTGGTGCGTACGGTGAGCCTGAAATGCAGGAGCTGCATTTTGTGGCGCGACCCACATGGTCACAATCCGGCTCCGTGTTCACCTGGTCAGGCGATGTTATCTGCCGGCAGCTGAAAAACTCCGATGATGATTACGCCGACATTATTGTTGAACTGCCGCCACCGTGGGATAGATGGCTGGACATTGTCGTGACCGGATATCCGGATGACCGAGATAAAGAATCGTTGCCGAGGGCGCCATAATGCCAACGTTCAGAGAAATTAAAAGCCGCAGACCGAACCGAATCCTCTACGACACCATCACCATTTACAGCACGACATTTGGCTACATTCGTTTCGTTGCCGACCAGGTATTCCCCAAGACTTTCGCCGGGCAAGTCTATCAGCCATGCCGGATGGAAATCGCAGAGAGCCAGCAGAGTTCCACGCCAGTTATCGCCTCAACAGTAAAATTCAGTCGCATGGCTTCTGACTTCAAGCAGCAACTCAAGCAGTGGAAGGCATACGGACGCATTGAGCCAATTCAGTTCACGCGCCAGCGCTTCGATGCGGATGATATGAACACACCGCTAAAGTCCTGGACGCTGTTCGTGAGCGATATCAGCCTGGATGCTAATGATGTGACGGTGTCACTAACTATCAAGAATCCGCTTAATGCCAACATTGGCCTGCTCTATAACGTCGAAGAGTTTCCAGGGCTGCAAAATGCTTAAAGCTGAATTCCTTGAAAGGGTGATTGGCATACCCTGGCATAACCGTGCCTGCGCTTTCGATGCAGCAGACTGCTGGGGCCTGGTCATTCTCTATTACCGGCACGTTCTCGGCATTGAGCTGCACCACTCGCCTGACTACGAAGCGGGCGAGGACTTCATGACGTGCTTTGAGAATGAGGTTGTTTACTGGCGGCGGGCTGAATACTTCAGCGACGGCGATATCTTCATTGCTTACTACGGCGCGCAGCCGGTGCACGTAGGGCTGATTGTCGATGGCAGGGCGCTACATAGTCGCGGCGAGAATGGCTGTGTCCGCTCTGACCAGATTAGAACTATCCAGAAATTATTTACCAGAGTGGAGTGGTATTCGTATGCCGGTAATCGAAATACAGAGAGTGCCGGGGCTGCCGAAGCAACGGATGGAAGTGTTAGCGGGGACGAGGTTCAGCGAGTGGCTTGAAAAGGCAGGTGTGCATTCTGATGTGCGGGCCATCATTAATGGTCGAGAGCTGCAGGATGATGACAATGTCGATTTTACCATTAACGTTGATGACCGAATTATCATCTTTGATCAGCCCAAGAACGGCGGCCTTGCCAAAACCCTTCTCAATCCTCTCGAACATTTCAACCCGATAAAATTCACGCAAAAGGTGATGGGCTCTTTCATTAAGCAGCCTAACGCTGGCGGCGCTGCGGGGCAAAGCAAGACATCACCGAATAACAGCCTCAAGGGGCAGACGAACATTGCCCGTAACGGCGAGGCTCGACCTGATAACTACGGCCTGATCCGCGCCTATCCAGACCTGATTCAGCAGGCAATCTTCGAGTACGTGAACAACAAGAAAGAAGTCACGCAGTTCATGAACTTCGGCCTGGGCAAATATGACATCAGTCAGGTGCGCTATTCAGAGACGAATGTGGGCTCAATGGCAGGCGCGTCGTACACGATTTACCAGCCAGGTGATGTGATAGCGACAGTTTACGAAGGGTATGAGTTCGACGATGTAGACGGGCAGGAAGTGCCAGGAACGAACGAGGATACCGGAACCCCGATTGCGACGGCCACCGCAACAACAATGATTAGTGGGAATTACGCTGGCGGTCAGATAGCAGTGAAAATCGTGAAGCAGGCTGAATTTGACTACTTCATGGGGCTGGCATTACCGCATGCTGTTTCATTCGCTCTCAACATTACCTATCCAGTGCCGGGTGGCACCAAGACGGAAGATGTGACGCTGTTTGCTAACCTGATCAGTGCTGTGCAGACTGATGATGGCGCAGTTGTTTCACCTACGTTTTATTACACCTTCACCTTCGACAGCATCAATGGTTCCAGTGCCTCGTACATCACCACAGCAACCATTAACACGACGAAGTTCATTCTGAATGACAACGCCGCGCTAATTGTGGGCCCGTTCTTCTCACCAATCGATTCCGATCAGCTCTGGGTACATACCAGTTCTGGCCTTGGTGGGAATAGCGAAACAAACTGGCAACTGCAGATATGGAAAGTTGATGCTGAGAACAATCAGATACCTGGTACCACTCAAACATTCACATACCGGCAGACCACGCCTCATGACTCTACCAGCGAGACGTTTTTCCGCACTGACAAGATAACGCCTGCAGCCGGACGAGGGCGCTATTCGCTTTCATTCCACCGAACGGATAACTCCAGCGATGCAAGCAAGCTGGAAGTGGAGGAGGTGCATGCGGTTAACGTCAGGAACAATGTCAGCCACCCTAATGACACAACGGTCATCATCAAGGTTCGCGCAACGGAGAACTCAACCGGGCGCGAGCTGAAATACAACGCGATGATCAACCGATACGCGATCAGCTACTCACTCAGCACGCAGTCGGTTGATTACACGCTTCGTCCGTCGCGTAGATTCGCTGATGCAGTGGCTCATACCTGGTTAGTGATGGGCGGGCAGCCAGAAAGCAATATCGACCTTTACGGCCTGTATCAGATTCAGGCTGAAATTGATGCGATAGACCCGCGCCTTGGTCGTTTCGATTACACCTTCGATGATGAAGATGTGTCACTGGGGGCTCGACTGCAAACCATCTGCGACGCGGCCAGTGTAACTGTGTCATGGGATGATGATGTGATGTCATTTACTCGAGACAAGAAGCAAACCGCCCCCGCTACGGTATTTAACCGCAATAACACGGTCGAGGCTGGTTACTCACTCAGCTACGACATGACGCTGCCCGGTGGGTTTGATGGTGTCGAGGTGCAGTACCGTAATCCGTCAACCAATAAGCAGGACTTCATTCGCTACCGCATAAGCAACGGAGCAATCGTATCCGGCGCGCCAGTGAAAGCGAAGAAGTTCGAGATGATGTATGTGCGTGACGCGTTCCAGTCTAACGAGAGGGCGTTAAGAGAGTGCAAGCGCCTCATCTACTCACGAATGGCTATGAGCATAACAGCACTGGCAGACGGGGAGTGGGTGGGGGTTGGCGACATGGTTCAGATTGTTGATACCTACGACACAAATCAGCAGTCAGGCTATGTCGTTTCTCGTATCGGTAACGCCTTCGAAACCAGCGAGCGGATTAACTTTGCTGGCTCAATGTTCGTTGTGGTTACCGATTATCTCGGAACACCGACAGCGCGCTATCCGGCGCAGCCTTTGCCTGACACGTCTTTTGGCTTCAGCGCTGCAATTCCGAATATCGAACTCAACATCTATGACGGCATGAATGTGCAATCTCCGTCTCGCTACTTTATTGCCTCATCTGAAGAACTGGATGCGACGCAATGGGAGATAACAGACAAGACCCCAGGTGCTGACGGTACCACAGCTCTAACAGTTCGCGAATACAGCGACCTGATTTACCCCTAACTAAACCCTTAAATCCAACTCCGAACCCGGCCAATGCGCTGGGTTTTTTAATGGAAAAATTATGACTACCACACCTACGCAACTTCCAGTTCCAAGCGAAAAGCCACAAGACCTGAAATTCAACGCAGGGAAAATTGATGAATTCGTAACGTCATTGGCACAGCAATATATCGATCGCTTTGGTGGCAAACACTACACTATTGAAGGCTTGAAGCAACTTGTGCTACAGCAGATCTACAATCTCGGCTTGAATCCTGTCGGAACTTTCCAGGGCGGCGCAACCGTAGCTAACCCAGGTGATATTGTTCAGGACACCACAGATGACGCATGGTATCGCTGGGATAATTTAGCAACACTGCCAAAAGTAATACCGGCTGGTTCGACGCCGGGAACCGCTGGCGGTACTGGTGATGGAAAATGGCAGCTGGTAGATGTAAGTGATGTGCTTCGTAAACAAATTTCAGATCCAGATGGAGCCACTAAATATCCTGAACTGCAGATGGCTAGATGGAGAGATACGGGTGATATACGCGGGTGGGGGGCCACACCGGGGCAGGATGCAACCGCAGCAATTAATGCAGCAATAGCAAACCGTTCCGCGCTTGGCTGGGGTACTAGTTCAAATATAATAGTAGATGGGCATTACAAGATTGAGGGAAAAATATTACTTACTACTGATACCCGCCTGATCGGTAACTGGGCCACTATTACGTCTTCATCACCAGATTGGATTTTTGAATCAGCTTATAAAGACAGCGATGGTAATATTGTAACTAATCACGGACTGGATGATGCGGTTGCCATCGGGCAGGCACCATTACGCGGTGTTTTAATAAAGGGAATTATGTTTTCAGGGGTATCAAAAGTATTCCATTTAAATTGTTTTACTGAACGTTGCGGAATGGAAGACCTGACATTTAAGGATTGTGGGATTGCATGGGATGCAAGACTGTCTTTTTATCCGTTCTTTAAGAATATACTTATTAGGGGGGTGAAATCTGGTTTCGAAGAGGTAAGCGCATACCAGATGCGCCATCAATGCAATCAGGTTCGATTCGAAAAAGTTACTGTTGCCGGGCGTAAGTACGGCGAACTAATTGACGACGACATAATACCAACTGATGCTGGGGCGGTGCCAAATTGTCAGAACATATCGCACACTGAGTGTACTTATGAAGGGGTAACAAAAGGTGTGCAGGCTAAAATCATAACTTATGGGTATCAAAATACTGGGTGGTATGCAGAACTAGTAACAGATAATCTTTTTGAGTTTACAACAACAGATCATTTTGATTTATTCATAGGTAAGCCTTCATGGGCGTACGGAGTGGAAAAACAGGGTCACTTCAATAATCTAAAGGGGCGCAGTGAAATATGGCAAGCTGCTCAGTATAACTACTCCCCTGCAAAACGGTCGTCCATCCAATTCGGATCAAGCATTGCAGATGTTAGGCTTGCTAGCCATTTGACAGAATACAAAACGACAGCTAGTGCAGATACTGGGATTGTTTATGACGAAAATTCATACGTTCAGCTTTTGCGCGATACGTTGACTAGCGACCATGTATTAGTCAAGGAGGACTCTTTAAATCTAATATCACATCCTGTAATGTTGTCTGGCCAGATACCTGTCGTTACCGGAAAAGCGATTGGTGTTACTGGATCAGTGTTTGCTCCCGGCCCCAACGCTCTTAATATATCCACTGACATATTTTATAGCGAAGCCAATTTAATACTCGTAGCACTAAAGTGGCATAAAAAATCAGACCCATTAATATCCTTTAGCAGCACAGCAATTCTTATGAATGGTTGGGTGCAAGACATATCAGGACAGAAAGTAACATATGCGAAGGTCGGAGATCTGACAGTCTTATATATTAATGACCCAGCGGGAGCGGGGGACACTTCTTGGTTGTTAAATAATGACTACATACTAGAGGGAATGGTTAGGTTTATATAGTTTATCAGAAGCATTATGTGGAGTGGTGAGTTCGACGATGTGCCGGTTATGTGATGGGGCATATAAGGGGCAAAAAATTAGCGCTACATGACTAGCCATGTCTTGCGCTAATGCTCTGCTTAAAAAAGACACACTATCTGCAATGTGTACACGATAGCGTGTCTTTTAGTTGATTTTGTCTTTATGCTTTTATCTATCTATATGAATTTAATGATAAAAATACATGGTGAATCATTTCTCTTCTTGAGGCATGTGTTTATAGATATAAACACCGCTCAACAGCGTAAACACCAGCGTTGCAGCAGTCAGGCCGAACACTTTAAAGTTGACCCACACGCTTTGTGGTAGCCAGAACGCAACGTAAATATTCAGTGCGCCGCAGACGATGAAAAACAACGCCCATGCGACGTTCAAGCGTGACCATACGCCTTGTGGTAAAGAGATCTCTTTGCCCAACATACGTTGAATCAACGGTTTTCCCATCACCAACTGGCTAATCAGTAGTGCGGCAGCAAACAGGCCGTAGATCACGGTGACTTTCCATTTGATAAATTCATCATTATGGAAGAACAGCGTCAGGCCGCCGAAAACGGCCACCATCAGGAAGGTGATCAGCGCCATTTTTTCTATCTTGCGGAATTTATACCAGCTATAGATCAGTGCAAAACCGGTGGCGACGATCAGCGCACCAGAGGCCACATAAATGTCGTACATTTTATAGAATGCAAAGAAAACAATCAGGGGCAGGAAGTCGAGAAACTGCTTCATAATCTGTTCCGTAAAATGACTCCTGAACCTTCAGTTAGAGGTTCAGGAGTAAGTGAGTGTTATTGGCGTACCAGCATATACAAACGGAATACATAGATGAGCAACACCGCAGAAATCAGGTTGCTTATCGTATTTGCTACCACCCCGCCAACCGCAGGTGACAGTGCTGCAAATGAAGATGCGAGCATCAGGAGTGCAGTTTTTGCCAGTAACCAGCTAATCACCGCAGGTGCAACAAGGCGCATATTTCCCCAGGCAAGACGCATACTGCCGCGCATCGACTGGAAAATCCCTATTTTATCCTGCACTACCATAACTGGCGCGAATGAAAGCAGAATCGCTAACAGCACGCCTGGTACCACAATCAGCATGATGCCGATTTGCACCAGGAAGGTTGTCAGGAACATCAAAATAAAGATTTTAGGCAATACAGGCGCAGATGTACCAATCGCACGCAGTGCGCTTACGCGTTGCCCGGCACTCACCATCTGAATTAAAACCAGCACACTACCCGCAAGGATTGCATTGCCAATCAGACCCGCAAATGTTGATGCCGCAGAGGCTTTAAGTAACATTTGCTGCTGCTCAGGTGTCATGTTTTGCACAAGATCAAACAGCCCCATGCTATTCGATAAATTATCTCCCTCACTAAGGATAGACATTTGCTCGTCGCTGGGTGAAAAGGCGTGACCGATCACAACCGAAATAAAGGCACAAAGTAAAGCAATCAGTAAAACAGTAACAAACTGATTGCGTAGAAAATTCCCCGTGTCACGGTACACAGAACCCGCCGTGATAGACATGCACTCTCCTTGATGTTGCTCGGTTAAAAAACAGCGGGAATTGTACCCTGGATGAAGGGCGCTGGCACCGACAAGATGCGCGCAGTAAGTAAGTTACTGTCAATGTGAAAATTGATCTGGAGTGGAATGTCGTTTTACCCATAAGTTGACAAACTGGACCCATAAGCTGACATACATTGTAGTAGAGGTATACATGACCTAAATTTGTAGTAAAGCAACAACTCGTTGGGGGTACTATGTACCGTCGGCATCTTAAACACTCACGAGTAAAAAACCTCTTCAAATTTGCCAGTGCAAAGATGAATAGTGTCTTTATAGTTGAATCATCACTCGAGTTCGATACATGCTTTCATCTGGAGTTTTCCCCACTAATCAAAACTTTTGAGGCACAGCCTGAAGGTTTCTATTATCTTTATGAGGGACAAAAATTACCCTACACCCCTGATTTCCGTGTTTCTGACCGTAATAATAGGTCATATTTTTTAGAGGTTAAACCTTCCGACCTTATTGTAGACCCTGACTTTCTGTAAGTATCCCTGTAATCCGTGCCATTCACTTTTACAGATCTTCCGACATACTGATTATGTCACCTGTGGAGATCGCTATGCGTAAGATCCGATTCACCGAGCACCAGATCATCGCCGTTCTGAAGTCTGTCGAAGCCGGGCGCACCGTCAAAGATGTGTGTCGCGAGGCCGCTATTTCCGAAGCCAGCTACTACAACTGGAAGGCGAAATATGGCGGGATGGAACCCGCTGATATTAAAAAAATCAAAGATCTTGAGGACGACAATCGTCGTCTAAAACAGATGTTTGCCGATCTGAGTCTGGAATGCCGGGCGCTGAAGGACGTTATCGAAAAAAAGCTTTAAAACCAGCGATAAAGCGGGAGCTTGTCAGCTATCTGACTGCACAATTTTCCATGAGCATCCGCCAGGTATGCAGGACAGTTTCGCTGAGCAGGACGGTGTATTTTTATCAACCCGATACCCGGCGTGATGAACCGGTGCTCCTGGCGTTGACTGAACTGGCAGAACGCTATCCGCGATACGGATTTAAGAAGCTTTTTCAGGTGCTTCGTAGACAAGGGCTCATCTGGAACCACAAACGCGTGCACCGTATTTACTGTCTGCTGAAACTGAATTTTCGTCGCAAGGTCAAACAACGTCTGCCGGTACGCAATCCGGCTCCGCTGGCCACGCCGGAGGCGCTGAACCAGAGCTGGTCCATCGATTTTATGCACGACGCACTGACATGTGGCCGACGTTTTCGGACTTTCAACGTCGTGGATGATTTTAACCGCGAGGCTCTGGCTATCGAAATTGACCTGAATATCCCGGCGCAGCGCGTCGTCCGTGTGCTGGACAGGATAGTGGCAAACCGTGGATATCCGCTAAAGATGCGGATGGATAATGGGCCGGAACTGATCTCACTGACTCTGGCGCAATGGGCTGAAGAGTATGGTGTGATGCTGGAATTTATCAAGCCGGGTAAGCCGACGCAGAACGCGTTTATCGAACGATTTAACCGAACATACCGGACCGAAATACTGGATTTTTATCTGTTCAGAACGCTGAACGAAGCACGGGAAATAACGGAACGCTGGCTGAACGAATACAACAGTGAGCGGCCCCATGAATCCCTGAATAACCTGACACCGGAAGAGTACCGGCTGATGGCTGAGAAACCGGAAATCTCAAAAAGTGCGTGGAACTAAAACGGGTGTGCTTACAATATCGCTTCGACAACGACATTAAGCTCGAGCCGCAGGCTCAGTTGATGTACACCCGCATTAATATGGATAACTTCACCGACCAGGATGCGACGACTGTGCAGTATCAGGATTATAGCCAGACCATTGGGCGCTTAGGCGTGCGCGCCGATCGCACCTGGCTTGATGATAAAGGGCGTCAGTACACGCCTTATCTTCGCGCCAACTATTATCGCGGCTGGGGCGGAGAAGCGAAAACCACCATTGGTTCTCAAAACATGGATATCAGCCAGACCTTCACCAGCGGTAAATTTGGGCAGATGGGCGAGCTAGGTGGCGGCGGGACAATCACCTGGAAAAATGATTTGTCACTGTATGTCGAAGTGGATTACCGCAAAGAGATCAACAGCAACGGGGCGAAAGGCTGGGGCTACACTGGCGGCGTCAGGTGGCAGTTCTGATCCTTTTTAACGCCATTTAAAATAAACGATGCCCAGGATGGGCATCACTCACTTCAGTAAAAACCATCCTTTCTATCTGAGTATCTCTATAGTTCACATTGTGAATTTGAAACACGTCTTATCATCACCACGTTCAGCCAGCAGTATGACAATACAACCTCGGCATATTGGCAACGCTAACGATCATATCGCCATTACTTGTCCTTTGAATCTGGTAGTAATCTTTAAAATGGTCTTTAAAACTTGGGAATATGTATTCGTTGGCCACTGCGTCAGGAATGTTCTCACCGTAGGCGGGATGCATGCTTTTGGTATGGGTCGTAATGTAAGAGTGATCAAGCTGATAACTAAAGCGGGTATTCCGGTGAATAGTGTAATTGACGGGCTTGGAACTGCCTTGCGCCAGGTAGCGCATGTTACCACTGAGAATGCCAATGCCGCTGCCATCAGGATAGTAATGTGTTTTTATGGTTCCCTTGAGCTGCATGCTGTTTTCTTTGTCTGAATTAAGTACATAAGGAACCTGACAATAAAGTTCTACACCGTTACGCTTATCAAGTTTTAGAGCGACTAACCAGGGAGAAAGCAGTAAAACCGCCAGTATAAAGACAGAAAGAATTCTTTTCATTTGGTCGACTCACTTTTCAGGCTGAAATACGCGCTGCAACCATTATCGTTTTCAGATATTGGCCGGTCACAAAGAAAGTAGCTACTGACCACATGGCTGGAAACTTTGTTGATATAAAGGTAGTTCACACTCTTGCCAGCCAGAGTTTGCGGTTTCTCGTCATAAAAACGCTTAAGAGCGACTTTTGCATAACTTGATTCTTCAGTGAGTGGAGACTGTAGAAAGACTTTCGTGTCTCCATCTGACGCCATTGGCCGATATTGCTCACGGGTATCAAAAGACCCGAGCTTTTTGGCGTCGCTCTGGTAGAGATAATAACCTGCTGCTGCGATAGCGTTGAGTAACACCAATATAGTGCAAATCACTAACGCCACTTTAGGTATACCGCGCCGTGGGATTGTTGCGGAAGTATGCGGGAGCGAAGTTTGTTGGGGGATACTCTCTGGCTGGGTATCGTTAACGGGGGAGTCTAAAGGCGTTACTTCCGAAACCCCAGCTAAATCGGGGAGTGGCTCATCTACAGTTACCCTTACTGAGGGAGCAAGCAACTCGACCTGTATTTGCGAACTAAAGGTATAACCCAGGCGCGGAACAGTCACGATGACGTCGAAAGGAATATTCAGGTTCTGGAAGGCTTGCCGTAGCTGGGAAATATTCTTCCACATACTGCCTTCGGTCACTAGTGATCCATATTTACCCCAGCATTCATGCATAAGGGTTTCCTTATCAACAGTTTCTCCTTGCCGTTCAATAAAAAGCTTCAGGCAACGCGACGCCGTAGCGCTGAGCTTTATAGGTGATTGGGGCGAAGCTAAAGATCCGAGCTGAAATGTCTCATCATCGAAAAGTAAGCTTTCATTGAGACGATATTGTGCCATTAAGATTAATCCTAAACACGAAACAACTTCTTAACATTTTAACTGATTTATACAGGCAAATGAAGAGCTTTGGGGGTAATTAAATGTTTTTAGTTAAATATAATAAAGGGGTTTCATACCCAACAAGCTGAAATTATCTAATTTTCCTGTTGAGAGTATTCTGAATCGCCTCAATCAGGTTTTTTGAGGGTTTTTAAGTGTTGATTTGGAATGTATCAGAGTACTGTGATTAATTATAAAAAGGCTATGATAATAGTCTCTGCATTTATTCATTAAGTTATATGTACCGGGAAGGCGATTTTATTACTGGTTGTGTTAAGGAGAGACAACAAATGACGGGAACATCATCACTATTTAGTAGGCATAACCTGGTCGTTATTTCGGATGACGTCAAGTTTAGCGAGGTTCTGAAGAATTGTGCCACCAGGTGCAATGAGGTCATAAGTTTTCGTTTGGGAGAGTTGGCCATTTTTCATAAATCCATTGCTTCACATTTCAGTGGTGTTATTTGTCTCGATATAGATAGTTATTATCTTTCGGAAATCTACGGTGATTTTGCCATTAAATGGATAAGCAACTTATTTCCCAGTGCGATTTTTATGATTTTCACCTCCGGCACTGATAACAGTGGGATTATGGGTGTCAGATATTATCACAAGTGTCTGGAAGAAAAAGCACTGCTCGATTGTATAAAACAAGAAGTCAGGTTCTGTAAACGAGATGGGCAGCATTTTTCCCTGACGCCTCAGGAAAAGAATGTTCTGATGGCTTTATCCCTGGGAGAGACGATTAAAACCATCGCAGCTAACTCACAGCGTAGTATTAAAACTATCTACTCGCAGAAATCATATGCACTAAAAAAGCTCAATGTTCATAAAACAGAACTGTTCAGTAATCTATTGGGGCGCTTTGGTTATCATCAAATTTAAAACGGTTAACACACCCATTGCATTGGGTTGCACCATGGTTAAAAGTTGCCTTACTTTACCTTACTGGCTAACCTGTTGTTTTATATAATTAAAAAATTATTATGGTGTGGTTTATTCAGTGAAAGTGAGTGTTGTTTTTTTCCGTTAAACACTATTATGAACCTCGTCGATTGAGCGAGCTATTCAATGAGGTGTGCGAATAACGCGCTAACAAGATTAGAAATTATTTATATTGGTTGGTTAACGCTGTAAATAATCGCCATGTTGAAGGGAATTGAACTTAATGAAAAAAATCGCTTTGCTACTAACCGGGGTTATATTGCCTGTCATTGGTTACACGGCAGCACCAGAAATTAGTGTGGGCATGATGCAGGATTACATCGATGCGGACAAAAGTAGTTTTGTAAAACGTATTCGCAACGATGGTGATGCCACGGCTTTTGTTAAGGTTGATGTCAGCGAGATCGTTCCAGGAAACAAAAGCGAAAGCAACGAAAAGCCAGCGATGGATATTAACCAGGTGAAATCATCGGGTGGGCATACGCTCATAGCCAGCCCAGCACGTTTGATTATTCCGGCGAAAAGTATGCAAACCGTGCGTTTACTTGTGATGGGTGATCGACAGCAAGAACGCTATTACCGGGTGAGATATATTCCGGTAATGCCAGACAGTAAAGGTGGTTTTAATGTTTCGCAAAAAGAAGTCAGTGATTACGGCGCAACGCTGAGTGCTGGCGTCAATATACTCGCAGGTTACGGCACTATTGTTTATGTACGCCCAGGTAAAGTTAGTTTTAATACTGATATTACGCAGAATGAAAGTGGCATGACGGTGCGTAATAACGGAAACAGTGTGATCTTTTTAGACCACTTCAAAACTTGTGATAGCAACGGAAAGAATTGTGATGTCACGGCAAAGCACCACATATTACCGGGAGCCAGTCGTGACTTTACGAAAAAAGCAGGACAGGTTTTTCATTTTCAGTTGATTGAAGGTGACAAAACCAAGAGATATTAACTTTTTATTAACCTCAACTTTATTAATTGGATTTAAATTTATGAAAAAGTTTATTGCGCTGGCACCACTGGCGTTGGTTTTGGCTTCTGCAAGTGCACTGGCTGCGGACCCAATTGCTCACCAAATGACCGTGACCGCTACTGTTCCGACTGATGATTTCTACGTTACGCCAGCAGGCGGTGGTAACTGGATGAACGACCCTCAGAACCTGGATTACAACGCGCAGACCAAAACGCTGGCAACCTTCGTCCGTCAACTGGATATGAAGAGCACCACTGGGCCGATTACTGCAAAACTGACATCCCCGGTTGAAATCAGCAATGGTACTCCAGCGGAAAATATCGGTCTGAGCGTACTGGTAAATAACGTAGCGTTGTCCACGACGAGTGCTGAAGTTCTGAGTGCAACGCTTTCGGCCACTGGTCAGACAGTGCCATTCCAGGTCCGTGCTGCCGATGCACCTGCGGGTGGTTATGCACCGGGTAGCTACACCGGCCTGGTTGGTATGCTGTTTGAGACTACCCCGTAATTAATTAGCAGTATCTCTTTTTATCTCTTGTGCCTGCCGTCGCGTGGGCACAAGAGATACCCCCGCATTAAATGGCTGATTATGAATATCCGATGTTATTTTCCGCAAAACGTGTTGGCAGGCAGTATCGCTTTAGCGCTTTTAAGTGTCGGTTCTGCCCATGCAACACCAGTGACTACCACTAGTTTATTGCAACAAACTGAACAACTGCCCACTGGGTTTGCCGAGCACTTTTTCGACGTGCCTCTGGCTGTGCGAGTCGAGCTCAACGGGCAGTTGCTTGGGGAAGCGATGATCACGCTCTCACGTGATGAGCGGGTCCGGTTGTTGGAATTTACCCACAACATGGATGTACAGGGTCATATGTTGCAGCGCCAGCAGCAGTGGGCTCAAATCCTGCAAACAGAACGCAAGCTGGGGGATTGCAGCGCTGACTGTCCAGAAAAACTGCTGGCAATTCAGTACAGCATCGAAAACTCACAGCTTTCGATAGTCACCGCAGATGCTGAAACCATTAGTGGAGAAGCGAAATATTACCTGCTGCCAGAAGAAAGCGGGCTGGGCCTGATTATGCGCAACCAGCTTAACCTGGTGAACGACGGTGAAGGGGGCACTTCTGGTAATTACTGGCTGGATACCATCGCAAGCCTCGGGACATGGAGCGCACAAAGTGGCTGGCAAATGGCGAAAAGCAATGGCTACTACGATGAAATGCATTACAGCATGCAGCATTTGTACGCCCAGCGCGAATATGAAGGGCATTTTTTACGCCTTGGCTATTTTACCCCCGACAGCAACAACATCAGCTTGCAGCCGATTACCATGGGTGGACGCCCGGACACCACCATTGGCGTGATGTTTGGCAGTTCCGATACGCTGGCTATCAGTAACGACCGCCCGAGTTCAACACCGATTTACGTGACGGTAAACCGCCCGGGAATCGTCGAAATTTACCGTAACCAGCAGCTAATCAACAGCCAGCCTGTTCAGCCGGGGCTGCAGACTATTGATACGCGCACTCTACCGGGGGGGATTTACCCGGTTGAAGTCCGGTTGGTGGAAGATGGGGATGTGACTTATCGCGGCGATGAAACCATCTATAAGCCAGAGAACTGGACCGACCCGACCAACCGCTGGCGCTATAACCTGTATGCCGGGAAATCAACTCAGCTGATTAGCAACTGGGAAAAGCAGGATGAAGGCAAGCTCAATGCTGGCGTGATGCTTAACTATTTGCTTAATCCGCGTCTGGTTAGCGGCCTTTCTGTGCAGCAGGTTCAGGGCAATATGCAATATGGCACCACCCTTGACTGGCGTATCAGCGACAGTGTCAGTATCTATAACAACCTCTCCTGGGCGCAAAATTACGGGCAAGGGGTCGATGTGCAGGGAATTTATAATTATGGGAGCGGCAGCCTGGTCCTCAGTCATAACCAGTCCTGGCTGGATACCCGCACCCGTTACGGAAGCTACAAAGGGGAGACCCGCACCAGTTCAGCAAACCTGCAACACCGCTTGTCGCAGAAAAATAGTCTGACCAGCCGTGTCAGCAACAGCAGCGGTAACAGTAATGGTACCGGGGTGGATATTGGCTGGCAGCATAATGGCGAATTGTTTAGCAACAACGCCTTATGGCGCGTGTCGCTGTTTGACCGTCCAGGGAGTTACAGTAGTGGTAACAGCCGCAACCGTGGCATTGATATTAACCTTAGCTGGAGCCTCAGTTCCAAATCGGGCAGTGTCAATGCGCGCCTTGGTAGCCGAACCGCACGTGATGGTGGCCGCGACAATAACGCCTCTCTGGGCTGGCAGCAGGATTATGACGAAGGCTTTGTGCGTAACCTGAACACTACGCTAACCGCAGACCGTTATGGCATGGGTCTCGACGTAGGTGCAGGTTTCCAGAACAGCTTACTGCGCGGCGATACCTATGCCCAGAAATCCAGTTACAGCTCAGGGATTAGTGGTGGGATTAACCTTGAAAGCACCGTTGCAATGGGGCGCAGTAAGCTTGCGGCCAGCGGTGAGTCGCACTATAGCGGTGCGGGTATGATTATAGATGTTGAATCTGATGTGCCGGGAGTGCATTTGCGTGCAGAAGAATTAAACGGTGGTAGTACGCCTCTGCGCCCGGGGCGTAACTTTATCCCGGTTGAGCCGTATAAAACCGGGCATCTGCAGTTCGATTTAGAAAAAGACGATCATGCGGTCACCATTAAGCCGCAAAGCACCAGCTACCAGCTTAACCGTGGTGGTGTGGAGTACCGTAAAATCCAGGTGATGAAAACTGTCACGGTGATTGGTCGTGTACTGGATGCCAGCGGTGAGCCGATACGCGGTGGTCAGGTAGTTAACCACGCCAGCCGCAGCGTGACCGAACACGGTGGTTTTTTCGCCGTTGAAATGAATGCCTCATCACCTACGCTGGCTATTCACCATAATGATAAACAACTGTGTGAATTAACGCTGGATATTAACGCCCATCCGCAGGAAAACAATGCGTTGATGGTGGGTGATATTCAGTGCGCGAAAAGTTAAATGTTTGCCTGATGCTATTTTTAATGACTTATGGTTGGGATTATGAATTTTTACCTTAAATGCAATGTTGTTGTTTTTATTATTTTCAATGTTTTTCTGTCAATTAAAACACATGCTTCCGGTTTAAAAGGGTATTATATTATTGGTCAGAGTTCCAGTGTGATGGTCGAAGGGGAGTATGAAGTTAATATTGATGTTAAAAAAGATTTCACAGCAGGCGATGAGGGGCAGGTGTTGTTTAGAACACAAGTTCCACGTACGACAGTAATATTAACCAATGAAAGTGGGGATATCATATCATTATCAACAAGATCTGATGTATTATGGACGTTGGACGCTACTTATTCAAATCTCGGAACACAATACCCTTTTAGTAGTGGAACCTGCCATAATAAAGGTGGTCAATATAGCATAACTAGTTTTTCACTGCAGTTTGAATTTAATGGAACATGCTACTATTACAATACTCGTGGTGCTGATAGAATTTCATACAATAAAATTAGCACGGCAAGTGATCCAGTATTAAAACATTGGGATGTTGTGTCACCGATTACCTCCCCAGGTATTTATCGAGGGAGTGTTGCGTATAATTTGGGGCCTGGCAAAAATTTTGATATGGGGCCGGAGGCCATTTATAACACCGACAGAATAGAAATACCCATCGAGGTACATGTTTCTAACCTGCCACTAAAAGTGACATTTCCACCAGGCGCACAACATGCAGTATTAGCGCCTCAGGATGGCTGGAGTAGCTGGGTTGGCCGTGGTTTAACTCCATCACGCATTTACCGCGACATCCCTTTTAAAGTCAGTGCTCAGGGGTGGGTCAGCGTAAGGTTGGAGGAGTGCACCTACTATACAGGAAGAACTTGTCAAATTTCTGATGGTAGCGGGGGATTGGCTAGACTAAATGTAAAAATGACATTACCCGAACCGTGGAAAGGAGTAGATAATGCTAATATTATTTATATGTCTAGTCCCTCATATATATCGTTAACTCGTTTTTTCTCAGGATTGTCACCAGCCACCTCCAGAGGAAAATTAACGGTTGAAGTTTCGGGCGCAGAGTTAAATAAAATGATGGCATTGCCTGGTTCTGAATGGTCCGGGAATATTACTGTGGTATTTGAAACAATGATATAGAAGCGTTTTTTAAACCTGGCGTTATGAAATAATGAGTAGTGTTATCTATTATAAGGTATGGTTGGTGAGTGTGTGTGGGATAATTCATGCCTCAGGTTATCTATGGTTAAAGTAGTTTTAAACAGCACGATCCTTTTTGATGAGGATCTACACTGCTTATCTCAGGTAAATGATGGAAATAATTTCATTATATTAGGTGCGACCACCAGTCGCTGCCTCGCCCTGTTTATTGCACATCAGGGTGAGGTGCTCTGTAAAAAAAATCTGCTGCATGATGGCTGGGGGAAGTTTGGTACGGTGGTGTCGGAAGGCAGTTTATGGCAGATGATTTCTCAACTGCGTAAGGCCTTTGAGCATTTTAATCTTGATGGTGGGCTAATTATTACCATGCCACGTGTTGGCTATAAACTTTCCACGGCACTGGTTATTGAACCTGAAGAAAAACTGAGGCAGGTAATAACGTTACCGGCCGCTACAGAGTTGTTAACTTTACACTCCCTGGCCCCGGTGGCGCGTTTACCTGCCCGCTGGTTAACAGTATGGCTGCCATTACTGTTACTTAATCTTTTATTATTGGCGCTAATTTATCGGAATCAGAGTGGCCCAGTCCCGTTACCGGCAATGCAATCTGGCTGGCATTTTTCCCATCAGGCACAGGACACAGCAATCTATGTGCAAAACCCGGACTCCTCGGCGCATGATATCAACCAACGTGTTATCACTCTTATGCCCGACGGCACCCCAGCAAAATATGTTTACATCAACCACAGTGCTGAACAAACTCTGAAGAGTTATTTTTTATGTCGGCGGGAAATAAAAGAGCAGGATAATGGCTGCATTACATCAATTATGGTTGGTGATTCGAGTGGTTAAATGAACAAAAAAATACTGGCGAGCGTATTCGTCACATTAAATGTTGCGCCCTGGTTGGCGCTCTTTTCATATCCAGCTAAAACCGGGCTGGAACTCTATTGCTCGGTGCCCTTTGAAATAAAAATTGTAAAGCAGCAATCCATTACCTTACAAGGAACGATTAAAACTCACTATTATCCCGACCGAACAGCGATCAGTTTTATTAGTGGGGGTTTAGTACAGACTGCAACACAACTTAGTGGAGAAAAACACTGGCGAATTAACCGACGTGCCGAACTAAACTATCATCTGGCTGAAGGATATTTGCATTCGTTGACCCAGCAAGTACACCCTGCGTTTGGCGACAATCTCCCTCAGCCATTAGCTGAAACATATTTATTCCCTACCTATAAAAAACAGCACCGTGACTATTACCAGTTGGCTCGACTGGACAACAATGATGTCATCGTCAGCATGGCAGGTATGCCTCGCCTTTATTGTCATAGCCAGTAATCTACCCGCCCCCTAATTTCTACCTGACCTGAATGGTTCTTACTCCTTCATAAAGCACTTAAGACTGCAAAGTAATACATTGATAATAAACGGATTATATGCAGTAAGGTTAAATCAGGTTATTTGCGTGGGAATTTTCCTGGACGATAGGTAAATTTCTCACACTTTCAAACGAGAGGGGAAAGCTGGAACGCACTATTGTGGCTTCGGATATTCACCGCCTCAACTCAGTTGAAAGTACTCAATCAGGCGAGAAGGGATAATCCATAGCCTCATATCAGTATTGGTGAAGATTAATGAGTAACACGCAGAGTAAATTATCAAAGACGCGTCCACCACGGGTGCAAATAAGCTACGACGTCGAAACTGGCGGTTCGCAGGAAAGTAAAGAGTTGCCACTGGTAATTGGTGTGATGGGTGAATTCACCCAAAGTGAAGATGAACTTCGCGACCGCCAGTTCATTAAAATTGATAAAGACAATTTTAATGAAGTTATGGAAGGCATGGCACCGAAAGTTGAATTGTTAGTTGACAGTGCCTTGCCAGAAAATGAAGGCAAGCTGGCTGTTGAGCTGAAATTTAATTCCCTGGATGATTTTACTCCAGACAATATTGTCGCGCAGGTTGAACCGCTGCGTAAATTACTTGAACTGCGAGAGCAATTGAGTGATTTGCGCAATCGAACGGCCAGTAACGATCGCCTGAAAGAGCAACTTATCGAAATGCTCAGTCAGCAGAATGCCAAAGGAGCCACGGAATGAGCGATATGACCGTGACGCCAGCCGCGGCGCAATCCGATACTGAACTGGATTACCTGGACGATATTATCAATAACACCCAGGCGATTCGTAAAGAAGCAGACCGTCCTAAGGTGAAAAGCCAACTGGACAGCTTCCTTGCGCAGGTTGCTACCGGTGCTGTCGTCATTTCACACGATTTGGTAGGCAGCATTGAACAGCGTATTGCCGCTATTGATGAACTACTGTCAAAGCAGGTTAGCCACATTATGCACGCGGCGGAGTTCCAGAAAATGGAGTCCTCCTGGCGTGGCCTGCATAAGCTGGTGCAAAGCAGCGTGACTGAAAACACCCATGTCCGCATGTTTAATTGCACCAAAAAAGAGCTGCTCAAGGACTTTAAATCAGCCTCTGATTTCGACCAGTCTGTACTGTTTAAAGCCATCTATGAAAGCGAGTACGGCACCTTTGGTGGCCTACCTTACTCTGCCTTTGTCGGTGATTTCGAATTTGATAACACCGCTGAAGACATCATGCTGCTCGAGCAAATTTCTCACGTTGCCGCCGCTGCGCACGCACCATTCCTGAGTGCTGCAAACCCGGGCATGTTCGCCATGAATAGTTTTGGTGAAATGCCGCGTCCACGTGATTTGGGCAAACTTTTTGATACCTCCGACTATGCACGCTGGAAGTCATTCCGTGCGACAGACGATGCTCGCTATGTGGGCCTGACTTTGCCGCGAGTCATTGGTCGCCTGCCATACGGTGCGAAGACGATTTCTGTCGAAAGCTTCAACTTTGAAGAAAGCCATAACGAGCAGGATGTTAACGAAAGTTATCTTTGGGTGAATGCGGCCTACGAGCTTGCAGGCCGCATGGTGGAAGCCTTTGAAGAGTTCGGCTGGTGTGCTGCCATCCGCGGCGTAGAAGGTGGTGGTTTAGTGAAATCTCTGCCTGCTCATAGCTATGCCGCCAGCAGTGGCGAAAACGTGTTGCAGTGCCCAACCGAAGTGGCGATCTCTGACCGTCGCGAAAAAGAACTGGCCGATCTGGGCTTCATTCCGCTGGTGTATTGCAATGGGACCGACTATGCCGCGTTCTTTGCCGTGCAGTCGGTGAACAAGCCGCGTAAATACGATTCAGATTTGGCTAACGCTAATGCGCGTCTTTCCAGCCAGCTGCAATACATCATGACGACTTCGCGGTTCGCCCATTATCTGAAGGCGATTGTGCGCGACAAGGTGGGCAGCTTTATGTCCAAAGATGAGTGCCAACGCTATCTGCAAAAGTGGATTAGCCAGTATGTCACCGCCTCTGATGATGTGGGCCCGGCCACCAAAGCTAAAAAGCCATTACGTGAAGCGCGTGTGGACGTTTTTGAAGTCCCAGGGGCTCCGGGGAATTACCGCGCTGTCGCCTATTTAAAACCGCATTTCCAACTGGAAGGGTTAACCCTTTCTCTGCGCCTGGTCGCAGAACTTCCTGCATCAACTGGTGCTTAATTAAGTTAAAACATGGAGTTTTAAAATATGTCAACGAACACCCTTTTCCTTCACATCAAAGGTTTTACTGGCGATAAACCACCTACGGATATTAAAGAGTGGATCCCACTGGAAGAGACGTCAATGCAGGTTTTCAGCTCTGCAAAAATTGATGGAAGCAGCGGCAAAATCAGCAACGATGGCGCACCTCATTTTGAAAACATTCCAATGAGAAAGCACCTTGACGAGCGTACGCCTAAGCTCACCACTAAAGTTGCTGAAGCAACGGAAGTGGAAGAAGTCGTTATTAAGCTGATGACGAAACTGGGTAGCGATGACAAAGAACTGGTTCGCTGGACGTTCACCAAGTGTCTGTTCGTGGCTCAGGCAATCACTGCCTCTAATAATGGTGGTGTGCCAATCGAAGAGTTAAATATGGCCTACGATACGGTTAACTATAAAGTTGCTGTGCCGGTTGACCCGAAAACCAATAAAGAAGGTGAGATGTCCTGGAGTAATATCGAGAACACCAAGCTTTAATTACTGGTGTGGGATGGCGCATCTTGGTGCGCCATTCTTCCAGGCAAATGATGAAAAGTTCATTACTACAGCGACTGGCTGATGATACGCCAGATAACCCTGATGCAGAATGGGAATTAAAAAGTGGCTGGATTTTTGATGAGCTGCGGATGCTTTTTGATTCACGTCCAAGAATCCCAGGATTAGAAACTAATAACAATGTTAATTATACGGTTATTAATTATGGTCTTGAAGAAGGGTTTTATCAGCAAGATCCGTTAATTTCGCGAGCAGAAATAATGCGCGAACGGATTACTAATTTACTGCAACGTTTTGAACCCCGTCTCACCGATGTGAGCGTGAATTTATATCAACCGAATTTACCGCGCGTGGAGTTTGTTATTCAGGCGCAGTGGAATACGCAATCACTCAGCTACAAATTAATCTGGGATGATGCGATGAGTACCTTTTATTTAAACGAGCAAGTGTAGCTATTATTATGATGAAAAAATTGCTTTCCTATTATCAGAAAGAATTAAGCACTCTGCATCAGCATGGTAAAGCTTTCGCACACCTGTTTCCTAAAGTTGCTCGTCGCTTAGGTTTCTCTGAAGGGCGTACTGAAGATCCGCATATCGAGCGGATGATTGAATCGTTCGCGCTGCTGACGGCACAAATCCATCAACGGCTGGATGACGATATGCAGCAGGTGACCAGCGGGTTAATGCAAACCCTGGCCCCGCAACTGCTGCGCACCTTTCCCTCAGCCTGCATTGTTCAGCTAACGCCACAGCGTAAAGCCAGTGGGATGACGGCCAAAAAGCAACTGGCGGCCGGTCTCGGGTTGACCACAAAACCCATTGACGGCCAGCCGTGCCGTTTCGAAACCCTGTATCCGCTCACATTGTGGCCTGCATCGCTGGACAATTTTAGTCTCGCGCTCGACGCAGACCAGATGTACTGGTGCTTGCAACTGCATTTCTCAGTCTGGTCTGGAGCAAAGGTCGAAGACCAGCGATTGCGCCTTCACCTGCACGGTAGTGCAAACCAGGTCAATACGTTGTATGCGTTAATCGGCTCGCAAGTGAAACAGCTCACCCTGGTGCAGGATGAACAGGCGCATGATCTGCCGGTTAAAATGATTGGCGAAGTCGGGTTTGCCGCCGGGGAGGAGCTTTACAACCGTGATGCACGGGTTGCGGCTACCCACAGCCTGATGCATGACTATTTACTGTTCTCGCAGAAGTTCCATTTTATTGATCTGCCATTACCGGAAGGCTTTTCTGCATCTGGCGGCAGCCAGTTTAGTTACCGTATTGTGTTTAACCGTTGCTCGCTTGCGCGCCAACTCGATAACCTGGCATTGATGCTCGACCCTGGTTTCTTCCGGCTTAATTGTACGCCCGCGATCAACCTCTACACGCGACGTGCGGAACCTATCAACCTGAACGCGCAAATTGCCGAGTATCCGGTGGTGGCGGACGTGCGTGCGCAACAGAATGTGGAAGTCTGGTCAATCAATCGGGTTAGGATCCAGCGTACCCGTGAGAATCAAACCCAATCGTTGAATGTCTATTCATTGCTGGGGCTGGACGAGGCGGGCATTGATGAACAAAACGGCCTGTTCTGGCAGCAACTACAGCGCGAAGAGGTTGCGGACAACCAGGTGCGCCATCAAAGCGTGATTGCGTTTGCCGACAGGCAAGGCGAGAGCCTGCTTCCGGAAGGTGATGTGGTTCAACTGGATGTAACCTGTCATAACGGATCTCTGCCGACACGCATGCTTAATGGCGATCCACAAGGTGATTTTGAAGCAGATCTACCGTTGGCTGGGATCATTATTAACGCCATCACCCGCCCAACCGAACCGCAATCACCGCCGGGAAATAGCCCGTCACGCTGGCGCCTTATTTCGCAGTTAACGCTCAACCACGTGTTGCTCAGCGGTCCGCAGGGCTGCCAGGTGCTGAAAGAGACGTTGGCGCTGTACAACTTCACGAACAACAACGCATTCAGCCGCCTGGTGGCGATGATTCAGGAACTGCACGTGACGCCTGTTAACACGCGGCTGGTCTCAGGCGACCCACATTCGCTGGCGCGTGGGGTGGAAATCACCCTGACTTTTTCCCCGGATGCGCAGCACGAAAGCGAATATTTTTTACTGTGCCGTTTCCTCGACCGCTTTCTCGGATTGTATGCGCCGGTTAACAGCTTCTCTCGCCTTGTGACGCAAATTGACCGTGATGCCCAGACGCGAAATCTGTGGCCCATTCGCGCCGGGAGGTTGTCATGGATTTAAGTCGCGGCGGAAATCGTCTCAATTTTTACCAGCAGGTGCGTTTGTTGCTCCAGGCTGTGTCGTGCCAGCACTCCGGTGATAAAGAGCAGCTATTGGATGAAGCCATCCGTTTTGTTTCGCCTTTATCGCTGGACGCCCCGAAGGGAGATGTCGGGGAAATTTCCCGTACTGATGATGGGCGCTGGCAGGTGGAAGTGTGGGCACAAGGGTTAACCGGTGCGCTGGGTGCCTTACCTGCGGTGTATACCGAATGGTTGATTGAACGTTATTACCGTTATGGCGATCGCGCAGGAAAAGCCTTTTTCGATATTTTCACCCATCGCCTGCAGTGTCTGCGTTATCTGGCCTGGGAAAAATATCACTATTACGCCCGTGCCGAACTACGCGACGAGATGCCGCTTGCCCAGGCAACACAAGCACTGTGCGGAGTGCTGCACGAATCTTCGGCATTTTCTGACGGTCGCTATGCTTCGTTGCTTGCACCGGCAGTGCGCTCGATGGTGAATCTGGAAACGTTGTTGGGCCACGCTTTTGCCGCCCCAATGAGCATTACGCCATTTAGTCGCCATTGGCAGCAAACCGATGCCGTCTGGTGTTGCCAACTGGGTGCATCCGCCCAGCCGTTGAGTAATGCACCCATGCTGGGGCGAGTCCGCTGGGAGCATCAGAGCCGTTTTCTGCTCACGATTGGCCCATTGCCTCAATTGCAGGCGCTGCGTTTTTTTCCTGGTGAAAATGACTTTGCGCATTTGTGCCGCAGGCTTCGCGAATACCTCGGGCCGGGGCTGGATTTTGATATTGAACTGCAAATCGATAACCACTCTTCAGCCGCGAAACCTCTGGCTGAAAGCCAGCTAGGCCGGGATGCCTGCCTGGGCAGCGATTTGACACGTCCCGCGCGCAGTCTGCGTTTATCTAAGGAGTTAACTGAATGTCGGTATTAATGAATCAGGAAAGCCGGTTTATCGGCTGGACAGGTGACTGTGCGAAAGCGTGGGTGCTGTTATCACTTGAAGGTGAAGAGGCGGTCTCATCGCCATATCGCTGGCTCGCGCGTTTTACTACCGCCAACGGCGCTGATGCAACATCGTGGCTGGGCAAGGAAGTCGCCTGCCGTATTGGTGAGGGTGAACAGCAACGTTGGGTGCATGGTGTGGTGATGCAGCTTGAACAGGATCATCACCGGGATGGTCTGGATTACTACCATGCAGTCATCGAGCCGCGCCTGGTTTTGACACGGTTACGTAAAAATCTGCGAGTATTCCAGCGCACTACGGTGCCGGATCTGGTTCTGGCTTTACTCAAAGAGCATGACGTCACCGACGTTAAGCTTAGCCTGAGCGGTGATTATCAGGAGCAGGAATACTTTATTCAGTATTGCGAGAGTGATTTTGATTTTATTTCACGTCTGCTGGAAAACGCCGGGATCAGCTATTTCTTCACCCACCGTGAAGATAAGCATGAAATGGTATTGGCTGACCACGATAAGGCATGGACCGCATCGAAAATTGCTTCATTACCGTTTCACCCAACCAGCGGCACCCAGGACCATGTTGGCGTCCTGAGCTGGATGGTCAATAACCAGCTCATCGCCAGTACAGCCGACAATCTGAATGACTTCGGCTGCGCAAACGTAGCGCAACTGCACCACCTTGAGGCTAACGGGGAGAAAGATGGCGAGCGTCAATCGGCCTGTAGCGAAATACGTCAGCAGCGCAGTGAGCTGGGTAGTCAGCGTTATCGCGCGCAGATGAATGCTTTTTGGTTAAGTGCGGGTGAAAGTTTTGAATTGACGGCGCATCCGTCTGCCAATGCCAAATATGCCATCAGCAAACTGTCTTTAAGCGTGCAAAGTAACCTCGAATCGGCGAACGGCTATTCCTGTACGGTGGCGTGCTGGCCTCTGGCTCAGCCCTTCCGACCTGAACGTGTGACACCTGTTCCGAGCATTGCCGGCATGTTGACTGCGACCGTAGTCGGGCCTGATTCCGAAGAGATTCATACCGACGAATTTGGTCGCATCAAAATCCAGTTCCCGTGGGATGAAGAAAACAAAAAAGATGACAGTAGTTCTTGCTGGATCCGCGTCGCGCAACCCTGGGCTGGCAACAAATTTGGCGCACTGTTTTTACCGCGTATCGGCAGCGAAGTACTGGTGAGTTTTATTCAGGGGCATCCTGATCACCCGGTGGTGACCGGTTCGGTCTACAGCAATGAGAACCCTTCGCCGATGACCTTACCGGATGACAAAAATCATACGGGTTTTGTCTCGCGCAGCACCTTAGACGGTGAGGTAACCGATGGCCATCGTATTGTCTTTGATGACAAAAAAGATGAAGAGAAGCTGATTGTCGGTTCGCAAAAAGATCTGCTGCTAACGGTGAATAACGATGCGCAAATCACCATCGCTGCTAACCGCACCAGCGAATTAACCGAAGGTAACGATCTGCTGACACTCAAAAAAGGCAACAGTGAACTCACGCTTGAGCAGGGCAACTTCGCGCAGAACCTGAAAAAGGGAGCTTACAGCGTCACGCTTGATGACGGGGATTACGGTCTGACGCTCAAAGGCAATCAGACCATTAAGGTTGATGGCGGGGAGCAGAAAACCACGATTTCCGGCGGTGGCAGCCTGTTAAAAGCCGATAAGGCCTGCGTCATAGAGTCCAGCAAGGAGATTGTTTTTAAGGTCGGAGGCAATGAAATCGCCATAACTTCATCGGGCATCACGCTTAAAGGCACGAAGATCACGATTGAAGGGCAGGCGGATGTTGCCGTTAAAGGGGCGAAAGTCGATTTGAAGGGCAGCGCCATGGTGACCATTGACGGCGGCCTTATCAAGCTGGGTTAACGAGGAGAGAAACCATGAGTCAACCCGCCGCGCGAGTTGGTGATATGCACGTATGTCCGATGATGATTCCTGGTGTCCCGCCGGTGCCTCACGTCGGTGGCCCCATTAGCGGGCCGGGAATTGCAAAAGTATTGATTGGCGGTATGCCAGCCGCAACGGTTGGCGACATGGCCGTTTGTAGCGGGCCTCCGGATACCATCGCCAAAGGCAGTAGCAAAGTGATGATTGGCGGAAAACCTGCTGCCCGCATGGGGGATTTGTGTGCTCACGGCGGGACGATTGTTGCAGGTTGCCCGAAAGTATTAATTGGATAGATAAACAGATGACAACGGAAAAAATATTTAACCTTGATGCGCTGCTGCAACCTGTTTCCACAGCGGAACCGGCGGGCAGTAACATCGAGTACGAACAGATTTTTGAACGTATTCGCCAGGCGCGTGAAAGCGATCCTGATTATTTACCACAGGACGAGTGGTCAACCACGCCGCGCAAAGCGGACTGGATGCTGGTAGCAAAGCTCAGTGAAGAAGTGCTGATGACGCACAGCAAAGATATGCAATGCGTCTGCTGGCTGGTAGAAGCCTGGACGCAGTTGTACCACAGTGCAGGTTTACAGGCGGGCTTAAAGCTGTTGACCCGTTATATAGAAGGCTGGTGGGATACAAGCTGGCCTGTACTGGACGACGATGGTGCCAGTTATCGCCACGGGATGCTTAACCGCCTGGACCGAGACGTTAGCCAGCAATGGGTCTTAAAACCCCTGTTCGGCGATATGCAAAGCTCGCTTGCCTACTGGCAAAAAGTGCTCAGCTTTGAGCATCAGGGGCAAAAGCACAGTGACGATGAGCCGGGTGAAGATTACAGCATGGCCAGCTTTACGCTGTGGGCAAGCAAACTTGCCCCTGAACGCGTCGCGACGGTGGTCGGGCAAATTGACCACTGCCAGCAACTTATCAGCCAGCTTGAGCACAATTATGCCGCGCTAAATCCCCTGGCAGAAGGACGAATCCTGCATCAAACCCACGAGATCCTGGGCGAGATGCATGATTTCTGTCTCAGAATCAGCCAGCACAGCAGTGCGCAACAAGAAGAGATCATGATGCTCAATGTGCTCGATCCTGAATCCCCGCAGGCTGACGCGCGCGCAGCAAACCGTGGCTCACAGCCACAACAGGTGATGTCACGCGATCTGGCTATCACCCAGATGCTAACGATTGCGCACTATTTTCGTCAGACAGAACCTTCAAGCCCCGTGCCGATGCTGATGGAACGAGCCGCTCGCTGGGCCAATATGCCGCTTGCGGAATGGCTGGTCGAGATGGTGGGTGACGAACGCAGCCTGGCTGAGATTAACTTTGTACTGAATGGACCTTCGCGATGAACAAGAGTAGTCGTTTTTATGTATTGCTGATGCTGTTCATGCCTTTTCTGGCCAGTTGTAGTCTGGACAGCGAAAAGCGCCGTGCAGCGACTGAAAATGTCCCTGCCAGCTACGCCGAAGGTGCGGTCCATATTCAACTCACCGCTGAGCCTGGCTTAAATGCCTGGAAAGAGATGCCCAATAGTCTGGCCGTTATCGTGGTTCAGGGCGCAAATAAATTACAGCTGGAAAATGTGCTGAATAATCAATCTGAGCTGCGCGCCTTATTTAATGGCGCGGCGATGCCAGAATCGATTCTGAAAGTGGATCGTTACATGTTAATGCCGGGGCAGCAGCATACGTTACATATCGATCGCGCAGAAAACGTCCGTCAGGTCGCGGTGGTGGCGGGGTATTACCCGTTCCCTGAGAGCCAGCATATTGCACGTTTTGCCATTCCTGTCGCTGTCACCAAAAAACATTGGTGGAGTGCGAAAGTCGATGCCCAACTGGCTCCGTTGCAGGTGGCACTCACGCTGGGCAATAGCAGCATTGTGCGTATCAATGGCGCAGACAATTTACATTCCTCCCAACCTCAGGAGGTGAATTGATATGCTGCCCGAACAACAAGCTATCTATTGGTATTCAGGGCTTTATCTCCAGCCCCAGCATTTTCAGTCGGTCGATCTGCATCAGAGCTGGATCCACAGTCGCCATCATCAGTTGGCACAACCGTGGAATTATGGCGTGCTGGATTATCAACTCAACAATGAAGCGCTGATTGATTTTACCGCTGAAGTTAGCCAGTTACGCCTGCTGTTGCCTGAAGGGCTGTACCTCGAGTATCCGGGTAATTGCCAGGTCGAAAAGCGTAATTTCCGCCATGCATGGAAATATCGCGATCGCCCCTTCACCCTGTGGCTGGCATTGCGCAAATTTGACCCGCAGCGCCAAAACGTCAGCATGATTGGGGCAGAGCAGCAGGCGGTGACGCGCTGGATAAATAATAGCGACGAACACATGATGAAGGATGTCTATCATCTGGGCCCGGAAACCTCCGTGCCGCGAGTGACCTACAACGTGCGTTTAATGTGGGACGAGGAGCAGGCCGAAGCCGTTGATTATGCCTGCTTCCCGCTGGCACGCTTTCGCTTTGATGGGCAGAACGTGGTTGCTGACCGCAGTTTCTCTCCGCCAGCGATTGGCCTGCAAGGCTCTGCCAGTCTGGCTCAGTTACTGGATAATATTTACTACGAGCTAAGCAGCCGCGCACGTCTGCTCGAAGAGTACAAACGTTCCGAGCGTCTGGTGAACAGTGATGAAAATAGCGAGTCGGTGATTCAATTGCTGGCAATGCGTTCCCTGAACCGTGCGCTGCCACTACTGACTTTGTATCGTAGCGCGCCGAATTTGCATCCGTGGATGATGTATGCCCAGCTAAGCCAACTGATAGGCGAGCTGTCTTCGTTTAATGACGATTGCAATTTCAGTGGCGAGTGGAGCCACGGTGACGATGCCCTATTGCCGTACGATCATCACAATCTGATTGCCTGTTTTGAGAGTGCGCGGCGAGTATTAATGGCGCTGCTCAACAGCCTGGTTCTGGAGGAAAATACCTACATTACCTTGCAGCGTGATCAGCATGATATTTACTGCACCGCCGTGGACAGGCAACAAAGTGAGCAGGCGGGAGCGGTATATCTGCTGGTGCGTTCTGCTCAGTTTAGTCAGTTAAAAACGCAGCAAAGTAGTGTGCAGAGTATGAAGCTGGCGTCTCGCCATACGCTGGATGCCCTTATTTCGCACGCGCTGCCGGGCGTACCCCTCACGCTTTGCAGCCACGCGCCACGCGGGGTACCTAAACGCAGCGATTCTCGCTACCTGCAGATTGACCGGAGCAGTGAGTTGTGGAAAAAACTTGAGAGTGACCAAAAAGCGGGCTTTTTCTGGCCTCAGGCACCCGATGATTTACAGGTACAACTGCTCTATATGGTGGCGTCATGATGTATTTAATCGATTGTTACCATCCAGTATTACGGTTGGTATGCGAGTTTTCGCAGCCAGAGCGGCAGAATCAAGAATATGACGATTTCCGAGAACAGACGCTGGAAATATTTCAACAGTCCATTGTTGCCTCTCAGCAATTAGCAATATCAGCAACTGAGTCTGATGATGCCCTATTTGCGATGACGGTATGGTTTGATGAAATGGTATTGCGTTCTGAACTGCCATTTAAACACTATTGGCGTAATCAGTTATTACAGACGCACTTTTTTAATACGGTTATTGGCGGTGAAGAGTTCTTTTCACGCCTTGATAATATTGACGATGAAAATATTGCGTTGCGGATGGTCTATCTCAATTGTTTGCTGCTGGGTTTTCATGGCAAATATCATCATAGGGATAGCAGTGAGTTACTGAAAAGGATTGCAGTCGAACGCCTTAACTTACCTGCTCCCTGGCATGAATGGCCTAACAATGCGGTGATGACCCAGGTCTATCTTTCAGAAGATAAAAAAGAGAACGGAATACTATCGCGTGTCATAAAGAGAAAGTACTCAATGGTATTTTTTCTGGTTGTTGAGTATGGCTTATTGAGCGGTATGCTGCTCACCTTATTCTGAGTGAATTATGTTAAAGAAATTACTCTGCTTTGCGGGGTGGGCAACGCTGCTCTGCATTCTATTATTAATATCCGTGGCTATAGCAATATGGCTCGATGGCAGCCTTTATTTGGCTATGGCTATATGGTTGGTGCAGCTCTTGGCTGTATTAATATTTCGCGCGCTATGGGCGGGTATTTCTGCGTTATGGAAAAAGCGTAACCTGAGCCGTCTTTATGCGCCTTTGCGATTCTCGCGCCTGGAACAGGTGTTATTTGAACACTGGCGAAGTGGTGCGGCCGTAATTAAGCGTATTAGCCGTAAACGGGGCAATGTGCCGTGGTTTTTATTAATGGGCGAACGCTGCGGTAAAACCACATTAATGGCAACCGCGAAGCTGCCTATCATGTCTCACCAGCCGGAAAGCGAGCAGGTAACCCCTACCCGAACCCTGCGCTGGTGGTTCTTCAAAACGGCGGGTTTCCTCGATACCTCGAGCTATTTTCTGCACGGTAAACCTGCAGCAAAAGCTGGTTGGCTAAAGCTTGCAAACTGGTGCGGGCGATTAACAGCCCCCGCTGGAGTGGTGGTTTGCGTTTCCTGCCGCGACCTGCAAACGCAATCGATGCTGGAGTTGCATCAGCAGGCCCGCCAGTTGCGCACCCAGCTTGAACCGATGATGAAATCCGTTCGCCGCAGGCTACCCATCTATGTGGTGCTGACGGAATGTGACCATCTTGATGGCTTTACATTATGGGCCAGCAAGCTGTCCCCAGAACAAAGACAGCAAGCTCTGGGCTATTGCTGGAGGCAAACGCCCGTCATTGACCGTCAGGATAATACGCTACTGGACCCGCTTTTCGTTTCACTAAAACGGGGCATCGATCTGAGTCGCATTAGCATGATGAATGGGGCTTTGCCGGGGACGGATTTTGGTGAATTGCTGAATTTCCCGCAAAACATATCGCAACTGCAAGGTCCATTACATCACTACGTTGCAGCACTTTGCGAACCTGATGCCTATTTCTCCAGTGGTTCACTGGCAGCAGTATGGCTCACCGCAAGTGTCGAACATCCGCAGCATCACCAGGCGCGTGAGGCGCTGTTTGTTCAAAACTTAATTTCGCAGGTCCTGCCAGCTAACAGCAGAAATCGTGTAGCGGAGTCCTTTGGCAAACGTCAGCAGTGGTTGGATAAGTGGGCAGTTCCGCTGCTGGTAACAGTACTGGCGGTGGCGTTGTTATTGAGTGCCTGGCAAACCCGAAAATTGATGGTGCCTGTCGCTAATAATGATGTGTCGACGCTGACTCAGCACATTGCGCAACACGAAAAGTGGATGGCGGAACCCTTACATTACACGCCGTTTCTGCCTTTATTGCGCAAGCGTCACCAGTCGCTGGAAATGGCGCTGGTCGAGGCCAACGACGTACCTGTGAATGATATTTATAGCCAGTTGAGAATCTATCGGCGTGATTTTTATGCGGCCCCGCCGCAACAACAGCGCCGGATGATCCTTGAATTGGCGCAAGGCATTCTGACCCGTCAGGCCATGCTTAAAGGAGAGGCGCTGACAACACTGGCGCATCTACCCAAGACGCCAGAGTCTTTGCAGCTTATATCCGCTATGCATAACGCAGGCGACAACGAGCATCTGACGCTTGAACGCGCAATGTTACGTTTCGGCAAACAGACCAGTGGCATTGCGGCGATGCAGTTGATCCTTAAAGAACTGGTTAACAGTGACGCTCAGTGGCGTTGGTTAGTGGCTGATGACAGTCAACTCACAGCACTGCGGATAACACAATTCTGGAAACAGTCAAACAGTCACGTTGTGTTATCAGGTATCTGGCTGGAAGAAGGCTCCCGCGCCCTTGTTCAATATATTGAGCTTATCCAACGCGCCAGTGGCGAAAAGCAACCCTTGCCGATTTTCACTGCATTCTGGCAGAACTGGGCCGGATTAAAGCAGGATGCCTGGCTTGAATTTGTGCTTGAGATGTCACGCCAGAAGCCGCTGGTTCCAGGGCAAAAAGCCAGCTCATCTCAACTGATGGCACTGGCGAGAGAACAGGATCCCGTCAGCGAATTTATACGCCAGGCACACCGTGAACTTGCCGATATTCGCGATCGTGACGCCCATCTCTGGCTGGTGGAATTACGGCGAGTCACTTTTTTTAAACGCCCGCCCGCTGCATTTTCATGGGTCCGGGCCTGGGATGATAAAGAGAAATATCTGCGTGTGGCAGTGCGACGTTTACTCCGCAAAGACACCAGTATGGCGGTGGTCAGCAGTAGCGAAACAGTAAGTTGGCAGCAATGGAACAACGCGTTAAACGAGGCCATCAATCAGGCGATAGCGACAAATGGCAATTCACCCGCCCTGACCGAGGGCCTGTTTAACCAGGGTGTGGTGGGTAAAACCAACCCTTTAACCTCGCTCTGGCTCACTTTTACCCAATTGCGTAAGCAGATGGAACTGACGGGAAACAAAATTGGGACAGGTGCTGTGTGGGCGCTACTAGAAAGCCAGCTTAATACCCTGACAAGCCATGCGATGGCCACGTCAGCTTGCTGGATAGAGCAGAACTGGCAAAGCAAGGTGCTACAGCCGTTGGGCAACCGTGCGGAACACCGGGACCCACAACAGCAGCAGGAAAAAGCCTGGCGTTATCTTTCTGATTTTATTCAGGAGTCAGCAATCAACATGATGCAGCCCACGGCTATGGGGTTACGGGCTGCTGGCTTTAACGGACACGTTATCCCGTTTACCGCTGATTTTATGCAGGTCATCAATCATGTGGTCGAGCCAGATGATTTGGCGCTGATGCCAGAGCGTGGGCAGACGCGCAGCCACGATGAAATCAGCCGTCTTGAAGAGCAAATAGCGCAGCGTGAAAAACAAATCACGGCGCTGGAAAAGAAGGTACTGACGGTTGATATCGCAAGTTTACCCGCCACGATTCCCGGCGGAGCGCGGCTGATGCCAACGGGAACCCGACTGGAACTGCACTGCGCGAAGGGCGCTTCACAACTTGATAGCAGCAATTTACGTGAGGAAGCCCGTTTTAACTGGTCGCCGAATCAATGCAGCGCAGTCACTGTGACGGTGAAGTTCCCCGGAGCGGATATCAAGCACCGTTATCTCGGTGATAGCGCATGGAGTGATTTCCTGGCGGATTTCGACGGCGGGGAACACGCTTATACGCTGGATGAATTTTTACCTGCGGGCGTTGGGCCGTTAAAGGATTTGGCGATTGAAAAGGTGCTGGTGCGCTTCAGTTTACGCGGTCAGCAGGCGGTGCAGGCGCAGTGGCAACAGTGGAAAGATCTCAATGTAGAAATTGAGACACTCAGGGCGCTGCGCGAAGAACAGCTTGAACACCAGCGGAGCCGCCAGCAGCCCGGTTACTTCCAGGGAAAACTCACCGCATTACCGACCTCTGTCGCGATGTGCGTTAACTAAGGAATACGTGAAATCATGAGCAACTATTTAAAGAACATTGTCCATCTTCTACGCGCCGATGCCAGACGTTCGCTGGATAAAGCTATTGAACTGGCTGTCGCCCGCACTCATCACGAAGTAGACGTTGAACACTTGATGCTGGCGTTAGTCAGTAATCACAGCGAGTGGGTTGAAAGCTTGTGCCTGAACACAGGATTGCAAGGAGACCGTCTGGTGAGTGCCTTGCAACAATCACTTGATGGATTGCGCAGCGGTAACACGCGTGGGCCGGTTCTTTCGCAAACACTGACCCAGTTTATTGAGGCTGCCTGGCTGCACGCCAGCGTTAACTGGCACCAGGATTCTATTGCCAGTGCTGCACTGTTTGCCTGCGTGTTCTCTGATGAGAAAGGTCTGCAACAGCAGTTGTCAGCCCAGGTTCAGCGTGCGCTGGAATGCGATGTTAATGAGGCTGAATCCCTGCTAAAAAGTGTCGCTCAAGAGAGTGCTCCGGCGGTAAAAAACGCTGAAGCGGGAGTGCAGTTCAACGAAAACAGCGCGCTGGCTAAATATACCCACAATTTAAGTGAGCAGGCGCGTACTGGCCGTCTTGATCCGGTGTTAGGCCGTGAGGCCGAAATTCGTCAGACCATCGATATCTTGCTGCGTCGTCGCCAGAACAATCCGGTGTTAACCGGTGAACCGGGTGTGGGCAAAACCGCACTGGCAGAAGGGCTGGCGCAGCGTATTGTGGCCGGCAGCGTGCCTGATGCGCTCAAAGCGCTGGAAGTACTCACACTTGACATGGGCTTGTTGCAGGCAGGTGCCAGCGTAAAAGGTGAATTTGAAAATCGCCTACAGATGCTGCTCAAAGAGGTTAAACAGCACCCGCAGCCAATCATCTTATTTATTGATGAAGCCCATACCTTGATTGGTGCAGGCGGTACTGCGGGCCAAAACGATGCCGCTAACCTGTTAAAACCCGCATTGGCTCGGGGAGAAGTCCGTGTGATTGCCGCCACGACCTGGGCTGAGTACAAAAAATATTTCGAGAAAGATGCTGCACTCGCGCGTCGTTTCCAGGTGGTGAAAGTCCCGGAACCCGATGAGGAAATGGCCACCGCCATGCTGCGTTCCATCGCCCCTGTCATGGCTCGCCATCACAATGTGCAGATCATGAACAGCGCACTGACGGCAGCCGTTCAGCTTTCGTCACGCTATATCGTTGGCCGCCAGTTGCCGGACAAGTCTGTGTCATTACTGGACACCGCCTGCGCACGGGTTGCGGTATCACAATGCCATCACCCTAAAGAGATTGAAGATCTTCACGCTTTACTTAACAACCTCAAGAGCGAGCGCGAGTGTTTGCTGGCCGAAGGGGGGCATCAATCCCGCCTGGCATGGATTGACCAGCGTGAAGCCGAGCTAACCGACAACCTGAATGCATTGCTGCCGGTCTGGCAGTTGCAAAGTGCGTTGGTGAAAGATATTCGTCATTGCAGTGATGAGTTACGGCTCGTGCAATTGCGTGAGCAGTTAAAAGCCTCGCAGCAAAGTTATGCCCTGGTATTTGATTGTGTTGATGATGTTTGTGTGGCGGATGTGGTGGCCGGTTGGACCGGGATTCCATTGGGACGCATGCTGGAAAAATCGTCAGAACGTATTAATGAGTTGCCAATGCGCCTTCAGCAGCGGGTCATCGGCCAGGACAGTGCCTTAAATGCAATCGCCCAACAGATTCGTATCGCCCAGGCTGGCATTAACGATCCGGTAAAACCGACAGGCGTGTTTATGCTGGCTGGGCCAAGCGGTGTCGGGAAAACCGAAACGGCGCTGACTCTCGCTGAACTGATGTATGGCGGGGAGCGCGGGTTGATCACGATTAATATGTCGGAGTACCAGGAGGCACATTCTGTTTCCGGTTTAAAAGGCTCACCTCCGGGATATGTGGGTTATGGCCAGGGCGGTGTGCTGACCGAAGCCGTTCGCCGTAATCCCTACAGTGTGGTACTGCTCGATGAAGTGGAAAAAGCGCATCCTGATGTTATGGAGCTGTTTTATCAGGTCTTTGATAAAGGCTGGATGGAAGATGCCGAGGGCCAGCAGGTTAACTTCCGCAACACGTTGATTATCCTCACCAGCAATCTAGCCTCTGAGCAGATTATGGCGGCCAGTGAGCAGGCTGACGTCACAAGCGAAGCGCTGTGTGCATTAATTCGCCCGGAATTTGACCGTGTGTTTCGTCCGGCGCTCATGGGGCGCGTACAACTGATCCCTTACCTGCCAATACGTGGGGAAAGCCTACAACAAATCATTCGACTGAAGCTCGATAAACTGGGTAAACGCCTGGCAGGGATAAATGGTGAATGCGAGCTGAAATATCAACCTAAGGTCGTGGCAACGATCGCTGAACAGTGTCTGGTGGCGCAAAGCGGTGCTCGTGATATTGATGCGGTCATCAATAAGCTGGTGATGCCATTACTGGCAGATGCGTTACTCAATAATGGCAGTGGGCAGCCGCTGTTGCTGTCGGTAGTAAAAGGTCGAATGGTACTGGTGAAAAAAGCCCGGAAGGATGCGGCATGAACCAGAAATCGACGACGCTGAGCGAAGTAAAATTTAACCCTGGGGTGCCAAAACACAGCAAAGCCTTTTTACTGCTTAGCAGTGAACTGAGCAAACTTAGCCGTACGCCCAACGCCGCGCTCAACTGGAATGAACTCGACAAGCTCTGCCAACGCATCTTTTTGCGGCATGGGTACGATCTGCATACCGGCGCATGGTTCTGCCTTATCCAGTTGCGAATTGCCGGGTGGGCAGGGGCCGCGAAATCGATGGAGCTGTTGGCTTCGGCATTGAGTTTTGGAGAACGCCATGGCAGTGAGGTCGCCGACCTCGGGCTGCGGCGCTATGCGCTGGAGTGGTTCACCGCTCACGTGATCACACCGATGTATACCCAGGCACAGTCGATGGATGATGCGCAGTCTCTTTCACGTGCAGAGTCGGCTCTGGAGATCATTGGTCGCCAGGCGCAAAAACTTCAGGTGCGAGGTGCCGATACACTTAACAACCTTTGTTACTTTTTGCAGGTGCGAGCACGCACCTCGCAAAATATTGTTCTGAATGTCGATCCGGCACAGCAAATTCAGCTGGTGTGCAAAGCTCCCACCGTGGTGGTAGCGGCAGACCCTGTTGCTGAACCTTCGCCAGTAGAAGAGCCTACTCCGGTGTTGGTCCATGATATTCCTGATCGCCGCTGGCACTGGTTGGCGGCTGGCGCGCTAGCGGCAACCTTGCTGATAACACTTCCTGCTGGCGGACTGTGGTTATTCCAGCGTTTAGCGGCTGAACCTGCGGCACTTGCCCCGTTTACAGCTCTGGAACGGGTGGAAAAGCTCTTCAACTCGCCTGAACTCAGCCACCAGAAACTCACTGCCCAGCAGTTGGACGAGCTCGACAACAAACTACAGGAGTTGGTGCAGCAACCTTCAACCTGGTTGTTACAACAGGGAAATCAACTGGCTAAACGACTAGGAGAAGTGGCACCGGGAAATTCTGCGACCGCTAACTGGAAAAAATCGCTGGCGCAAAATACCGCAAGTCTGGAGCGAGCGGAAGGGTGGTTTGAAATTGAACGGCGTTTGAATAATTTGGAACAACGCCTGCTTGAGTCAGAAAAAAAACAGCGCAGCCATATAACCATCTCAGAGCTGAAAACCGATGTTTATGAAATGAAGCAGGCGATGCGTAATATGGAAACACCGATCAGTGTTTTATTGTTGAAGCGTGAAGGGGGGCGTGAAGAAGGAGGTGGCGAAGAAGGATTAAATATTCTTATTGAGGAAGGAATTAATCGATTGGTTAAACAATACGTGCAGTCAAGAGATGATACTAAAAAATGAAGTTCTGGTGGGGTGCATTTAATTATCTCGATTGCTATTAGTAAGTAATGGAGTGGGTTTTTATATTAATGATTAGGGTTCTAATTTCTTGGTTTTTTCATTTATGCAGTATTAAAAATCATACCATCTACATTTTTTGTGATTAATGCCGAGAGCGAATTGTTTACTTTTTATAAGTTATGAGGGTTGTATTATGAGCAGTAAAGAAATTAATGTGCTAAAACGTTGGAACTATGAAAATCTTTCAGAGTATGGTTTTATCATTCATGCTGTCAGGTATAATACGGGGGAGTTATTTCAGCGACCTGCTGAGGAGGTTTTCGCAACATGGGACATTATATCTTGTTCTCTAATTGATGCAACTTTATGTTTGCAATCAATAGATGCAACAGGGTTTATTCTAAAAGTACCCAAGCAGAACATTCTGGGAACACATAAGCATGATATCTGGTTCCCCAATCATAAAGGGAAGGAAGCTAATGCAAGATATGCTTCTAAAACAGAAAGGAATGGAAGCTTAGTTAAATCATTACATAGTGGAATAAACAAAAAAGGAATAAATATAGGCAACTTTAGGCAGTTGTTAATGCCTGGTGATTTGATTAATGGGCAAATGGCATGTGGGGCGAAATATAACGAGATATTGATCGCAGGTCGCCCATTCGTCAATGTTTACGCTGGCCTTCCTGCAACAAGTAAAATTAAAGTTATTGGCGTTTTTAATTTTGCATCGAGTAATAAACTTGCCAGCAATCAAGTTTTTAATTCGCTTGCCATGAAAAATCCGAATGTGGAACGTTTTAGAACATCACTTGAACTGAAGGCTCTACAAAGAAAAGTTACACGCTAAACAAAAGTGGTGTGACTCGTTTGATAGTGAAGTGGGCGTGGCTCAATCTGTTTGTTGACTGGGGTGCCTTGTATTTTATATTTAAATTAACTACTTTAAAGAGGTGTTATGTTGTTTGTTAATAAATTTTGTAAAATGGCCGGATATTTGCATCCTAATGCGAACTGGAAGTACGGGCGAACGCGAGTGGTTTATGCTTACGACTATTCAGGATATGAGAAGAAATATTTGGACTCGGCTTATAAAAACCCAGTGTGTATCCTGAATAAACCAAACTCACCAGAGATGAAAACATTACTGAGTGATTTGACAATGTCCGATAAACTGATCATCGTTTCTCATGCTAATCCTGATGGGTTGGGACAAATTGAGCTAACCAAATTGGTGCAGAGGTTGATGCAATATGGTTTAAGAAATGTTGGAGTTATTAAGTTCCATTCATGTGAGTTAGGTAAAAATACATGGCTTGATGACTTCGCTATACAATTGATGGCTATAGGGGTTCGTTTTGGTTGGGTGAGTGGAGCCATTGGTTATTATGTCTATGGGCCATTTTATCGCTGGGCAAGTCGTCCAGGGGCTAAATCATTTATGCAGAAAATGCATAAAGGGAAATACCACATAGTGAAAGGAAATACTGTAACAAATTTCAAAGGCTCACGTTATACTGCTGAGTCCTAGAGTATTTAATTTCATTCTTTCAGCGCTAATGAATAAGTGCATAACTTTATAGTTGTGCGCTTATTTAATATGGCCCCTGGCCAGGGGAATAACTTCGCGCAACGTCTGGAAAAAGCTGCGCCAGATAACTGGAAGAAAATGCTGCATCAGCAGTCAGAAAGAAAGCAGCGCAGCTATATCACAATTTCGGAGTTGAAAACCGAAGTTTACGCAATGAAACAGGCTCTGCAAAGTATGGAGACACCGGTCAGCGTGCTACTTTTACAAAAACCGCATTCTCCTGACATAGAAAATAAAGCATTAAACAACACTATCGATAATCAACTTAAAAAATTAACACGAGAAGTCATCTTAACTGACTGGTGATTTTTTATATGGAGTATATGAATGGCGTTTTTTTTGAAACACAAGGCATTTGGCTATAAACAATATATGCAGTTTAAAAAATCCAAAGGAATTTGTTTCGGCCTGGCATCCTATTGGATTCTTGATATAGCCAGTGGATGCAAGAAAGATTTAACCCCGGTAAGCCATCTAAATAGTACCGCATTTGAATTTCAGGGTGTTTATGAAATTGTAGAGCAGCAAATTAACTCTGACAGAATGATATTTGAAACACTTGGAAAACAGGTTTCATCTATAGAAGGGGTAACCTATAGCGTGTACATGCCATCTTTCAGCATATTTGGAAATGATACCCAACTTAAAAATAGAGTTTCCCGTATCCCTGGTGAAAGTGAAAACAGTATTCTTTGCTTGCTTGGTTGGAGGTTAGACTGCGGTGGAGGACATGCCGTTGTTATATTTAAAAATAAAAATGATAAAAATATTTATTTTTACGATCCTAATGATGGGGTCTACAAATGGTGTGGGTTTAAAAATAGCATTTACGATGACATCAAGGAAAAAATCTCCAAAGATTTTTCCAGCCACACCCAACTTAGTGCAATATTGTTTGTCCGCAGTCGGAGGGATTTGATGCCAATGTGCTAATTGACTATATTTATATCATGGTTCTCTATGTAATGATTTTACTGCGCGGAAATTTAAACTAATTCACGAGGTGAATAATGGGCTTTTTTAGTAAAATATCTAAAAGTGATACACTGACTCAAGCATTAGCAAAGAAAGAGTTACAAAGTGATATTTCAATTAAAACCGTCACGAAACTGACAGAAAAAATAAAAAATGCATCTCAGCGCCAACAATGGGATGCATACACCAACACAAAATTGATAAAGCATGAAGTGACTCGGGATAAAATTTTGAGTACATTTCATAATGCATTGCGGGAACCTTCACAACGTACAATAAGTGATGGGCTCGCAAATAATTTACAACATGATACTGAAATCAACTTTATAGATGAAATGTATCTGCCTCAAATCATTGAAAGTATTAATGCCAAACGTGCAGGCTTTAATTTACGTTACTTTGATGATTTAAATAGCTTATTCAATACTGCATTTAATCGTGGTTTAGGGGCGTGTGCTCAGGCCGTGGTACGTATGAAACGGAAAGGTGATAAGTCGCAAATACACTATGCCGCGCCTGATTATGTTAATGAACAGGGAATTCATTACTTTATGTTTTTCGAACCTGCTACTTTGTCTGGTAATCCTGATGCTGGCGCTGACTATGGTTATGATCAGTTAAAATATTTGTGTGAACAATATAGAAAGAAGCATTATGATAAAATGCGCGTTTCATTTAGTGAAATGGGGATCCAATCATCACCTGCAGATTGTGGAATGTTTTCACTTTCACTGGCTAATACCATTGCTAAAAGACCCGTCGCCAGGAACCATATGATAAAAAGTATGGAGCCTTTTAAAATCATAAATTTTTATCAGAAAAGTGTAGGTGCAAGAGTGAAATTCACTTCAAGGAAAACGGCATTGCTATTTCCTGAGTCTTACCTGAAACACTCTAACTCAATTAGTATTCTCAAGTCTCTCGATACAACAAGAGTTGTAAATAAGAAAGGTGAAACACTTTTACAACGTGCGGAACGTCACCGTGTATCTCGTGATGGAGCAAGCTACTCAAACTCTATTGAAGAGAAAAGGGGGTATTTCTTCCGCAAGCATGTGCTTGGTGGGGAATCTAGCTAGTTTATGATTTATAAAAGTGTAAATTATTGCTACTAGCAGGTGTTAATTTAATTAAAAGTGCATGTGCTGTATAGCATAGGCATGTGCATTTTTATAATTGTATTTGAAATTAAAATGATTGTTTTTATTATGCCATCAATGAAGATGGAAACTATACAATCATGTGATTTTGTGTCTGTTGTTTTTAATTGGAATAATGGGTGTGCGGAGGTCACAATAGGCCTGTTTCATAGATTTTTTGCAGACTAAATTAATTTAAAATGCTTTCTCTTTCAGAAATGCCGCACGCTGACACCAATCAGTCTGGCGGTTTCGCGTTGCAACAGGGTCCGTTCTGATATGCGCTGAATAAGCCGGAGGCGATAGCGGCGTCAACGACCAGATGCAGCGCTATTCCTGCCCGTGTTTTTTCACTTACCACTCGCCTTCCCCGAACATTTCAGCCAGGTGGAATCGATAATCAGATTGCAATTTCGCCGCATGTCGGGGTTTTGAAATAGAGATTGATGGAGTTAGCCCGCTTACTTACGCAGAAATAATCCGGACAGCGAATCGGCACTTTTCAGTTTATTAAACGAATTGATAAAGCTCTGTACAGCCCGCAACGTGAGGTGAAACACACGTTTAAACATCAAAACGGTGGTGATGGCCATATCGGAATAGTGCTGTGGGTGAACCGCGACTGATAAGTGCCTTGTTGTAGTATGTCTAATTGGTGATTTTGAACTTTTGTTTTGCCATGAGATACCCGGATAACACCAGGAACCGCCTTACTAAACCTGAAATTGCAACCTTAATGCTTTGATAAATATCAGTATTTTAAATAAGGTTTTTTCAGTTCTTGCACCATATTCTGCGTGATACTTTTTTCGCCATTACCGCAGTTCATGTACTTTCACGTGCTTTTATGAGGCGGTGAGTGGAGCGGCTCTAGCTGCTTATTTAACTAACCTCCATTTACTGGAATTTAAATATGTTCAAAAATAACAAATTTGCATTGTCTACATTGGCTTTTGGCATGCTGGCTTCGACCCAGGCATTTGCGGCCAGCGATGTTACGCTGAATGTTACGGGCACTATCACCCCAGTCGCTTGTACTCCGACACTGGGTACGAGCGGGATTAACTATGGCAATATCTCTGTGGCCGATCTTTCCGAGACAGCCAGAACTTCGTTAGATATGAAAACCGTGTCTTTCAATGTTGATTGTGCCGGGGCAAGCGCTCCATTTGCCATTAAAGCGGTAGATAATGCCATTGGAACGGCACTGGATTCTGCCACAGGTGCAAATTTCGGTCTGGGTCGACAAGGAACAGCCAGCATTGGGCAATACACGTTGAACCTCGCGAACGATGTGCAGGGTGATGGCGCAGCGGTGGTTGGTCTTATCTCAACTGATGGTACCACATGGGCCGCAGCTCCAGTTTCCGGCGATCGTGGCCCTGCAATAAAGTACGATGGTACCTTGCTCGGGTTTGCAGACACGGCTGCAGCTACCGCAGTGAAACCACTATCTACCTTAAGCGGTACGTTGCAGGTTCGCCCAGAAATTGGCCCGCTCAATACGCTTGATACCACTGCCAACTTTGACTTCTCAGGTTCCGCTACTCTCGTTGTGGAATACCTCTAATCAGAGGGTGTGCCGGTCCATCGTGACCGGCCATAGATCTCGTCTCCGGGGTCGATTCGCTTGTAGGAATTACTATGAAAACCCTAAAAACTCTGATTGCGACAGCACTGCTCGCAACACTTACATCGCCTGTGTTCGCTGCAAGTGAAGCCAATATTAATGTGGTGGGCTCTATTGCGCCCAGTACATGCAGCGTTGTCGTGCCCGATGGTGCCGCGTTTAAGTTCGGTTCAATCCATTCTGATGAATTGAACAGTAATGACTCCACCCATCTACTACGTGCAAAAACCATCAGGATAGTCTGCCCGGCACCAACAAAGTTGTTAGTGGCCTTCCCCTTTGATAATGGCGGCCAGTTAGCGCCCCACGCAAGTGGGAAGGATACTGGCGTGCTGGCATGGTGGCTGCCCTCAGCGAACAAGGCGGTGGCTGCTGGTTGCGGTGTTGGTTTACAGGACAATGAACTAATAAAGGTAGATGCGGGGGACGGCAATCTAATTGCAATTCTATCGTTCATCAGAATACAGAGAGGCCGCCAGATCCCTCTATCTTGTCCTGCTGGCAGCTCATATGAGGGCGGGGGTCTCTATAATGGTGCGGAAGATGGTTATTACATCTACCACCCAACCGTAAAAGAAATGCATATTCCCCGGCATTTACGGATGAGCATTAATCCGCGTGACGAGCTGGATACGTCAGGCGTCATTCGGTTGGAAGGCTCGGCGAGCGTGGTGGTGAGATACCTGTAATAGACCCGGGTAATGGACGGAAATGAGAATGCCCCCCTGAAAATCTTGTTGGAATATCGTTGTAGAAAGGAAAGGGGGCACGGTCAATAACTCTGTCTCGGCCCGCTGCCCGGTCAATTCCGTGTTTGCAGGCTGTCGGGTAAATCAAATGGTATTGAGGATGGCAGGTATCCAGGCCATGTTTCGGTAAAAACAATACATATTCCCCGATAGCTGCCCAAGAGTTTTAATCCCCGCAACGAACCTGATACTTCAAACGCAATGCAACGGGAAGGTCCAGCAAGATCGGAGCTGAACCCCTGTAGTTTATTGATTTTTAGATAGTAATTCAGGTAAGAACTTTTCAGCTTTATTCCGTGTTCCTTACTATGCCTGATACGTAGGATGCCGCCACATCAGGATATCGGGCAACATTTGTTCGGCGTTCTGATTCGTTAACATCAAGGTGATGTTTAACGCGGATATTGCTTTGGCGCGGCAGGGAGTGGCTTACGCCTGAAGCCTCACTCACATCATGAAAGAGTTCAGATAATGAAATTTATGCTTAAAAATAACCCTTCCGTTTTGACTGCGACGTTGTTTGGTGCGCTCGTTTTAACTGTGGCGAAACCCGTAATAGCTGATGGCATGGTGCCAGAAACATCGGTGGTTATCGTTAACGAAGCCGACGGTGAAGCGACCATGAAGGTGACCAATAGTGACTCTACTGCCTCACTGCTGCATGTCAAAGTGCTCGATATCCCTGAAGATAAAGAACCTTTGCTGCTGGTGACTCCTTCTGTGACGCGAGTGGAAGCAGGGAAAGCACAACAGGTTCGTTTTATTTTACGTACTGGCAATACACCGTTAAAAACTCAGCGACTGAAAAGAGCCAGTTTTGAAGGTATTCCTTCCCAGAAACGTGAAGCCACACAAAATGAGTCACGAGTGGGGGTTAGCGTGCGACAGAACCTGCCGGTGATTATTCATCCGCGTGGGCTTGCACGTAATGATTCACCATGGATCGGCCTGCAATGGTCATTGTCCAACGGAAAGCTGACAGTCAGTAACCCTAGCGCCTATGTCGTGCGTCTTTCTCCTGAGGTGACATTGCTCCCTTCTCAGACGCGCGCGCAGATCGCTAAAAGCTACATCCTGCCAGGTGAAAAACTGGACGTTTCTGTCACTAGTGCAGCTTCCTCTGCCAGTGGGGTACGTATTGCGCCTGCAACGGTTTATGGCTATGCCGTTAACCATTATGACGCGCCTCTTAATGGCAAAAACGTATCTCAATAATTTTCTTTCAGGAACACGCTTCTCGCTATGACTGCATTTTTGACACCCAAAACCAGACGACTGCTGACGGCTGGTATGCTTATTCCTGTAAGTGTAGTCATGCCCACTGCGCTGGCTAATGAAAACGAAACGATGGGAAAAGAAGAGGAAGAGTTTTCTGTCGAAATTCTCAAACAGCGTGGCATCGACCCGGAACTGGCTGATTATTTTCGTGACAGCGCGCGTTTTTCCCCCGGTAAACATAATGTCCGATTTATCGTCAATGGCAGTGATAAAGGCAAAATTAATGCAAGCTTTAATCAGCAGGGAGAACTGTGTTTCGCTCCGTCGCTACTGGCAGATGTGGGATTAAACGACCCTTTAAATCGAGACCCGGATACAGCAGATAGCGACGCAACCAGCGAGTCTTGCCAGGCATTTCTTGTAGCATACCCACTGACGCTGGTGGAATTACGCGTGGGTGACAACGAAATTGAACTGGTTGTGCCCTCTGAAGCTTTGCGTGTCACACGGGATGCAAGTGGGTATGCCTCTGGCGGTACGGCGGCACTGCTTAACTATGAACTGTTGGGTATTAACAGTGAATATGATGGTGGATCCAGCCGAAGTTATTCAGCTAGTACGGAACTGGGTTTCAATGCCGCCGACTGGATTGTGCGTAGCCGCCAGATTTATAGCAGTAACAATGGCGAGAAGCAGTTTCAGCATATGGAAGCCTATGCTCAGCGCAGTTTTGCCGGGCTTGGGGCTGTCTTTCAGGCGGGGCAAATAAGATTGGCGAACCCGGTATTAAGCGGGGCTCAAATTAACGGTATGCAGTGGCTGAATGAACAGGCACTTTCCCAGCAGAATATGCTCGGCCGTGTTGAGGGTATTGCTCAAAGTCAGGCTCGAGTTGAAGTGTCGCAAATGGGGTCCCTGATTTACACCACCGTGGTTCCAGCAGGACCGTTTGTCTTGACGGATGTTCCGCGTATCAGCCAGCGATTTGATCTTGACGTTAAGGTCATTGAATCCGACGGCAGTCAGCACAGCTTCACCGTTTCTCCTGCGGCTGCAGGTGTTGCATCGCCGGAAAGTGGGTATGCCTATGCGATAGGTCAGGTTCGTAATGTGGCAGGGGCAACGGAAAAACCACTGGTGGCAAGCGCGGGCTGGACCGGTGCTCTTGGGCCTGATACTTCGAATGCTAACGGCGCGATGCTGGCAACTAACTACCTGTCTGCGGGAAGTGGAATTGGTCATAGGCCGTGGGAAGGGGCGATGGTGCAGTGGGATTTGCTCGGCTCGTGGGCCAGTCGTGAAGGTGTGCAGGGCGGGCTTATGCGCCTGGCGTTAACACAAAACGTCGGTTCGCGCTGGAGTGCTGAAGTGGCCGGTAGCTGGCAAAGTCCGGGTTTCCGCGATTTGCTGGATGTCAGCTATACGCCTGCCGAAGATGAAACACGGGTTCGTCATCATCAGCAATTGGACGCCCGCCTAAGCTGGAGCCACCCATGGTTGGGGAGTCTAAGCGGTGGTTATTCACAGGGTTCACTTTCTGATGGCAGCACCACACGTCGCGCGACGGCAACCTGGGGGCTCACTTTTGGATATGTGGCCGTTAGCCTTTCCGCAGAACGCGATTTAGGCAGTTCGACACTTCCCGAAGGTATGTCAAAAGACACTAATAGCTATTACGTCAGCCTGAATATTCCGTTTGGCGACCGGCCGCGCATTACAACTACGATGCGTGAAAGTGGTGGGGCACGCCGTTTCGGAGTTTCTGCCAGTGATTCTGTGAACGATGCTTTCAGTTATCGGGTCGGAGGGGAGCAGAATCTCCGAGATAAGACGACCTCATTCAATGCGGGTGCCTCCTTCATTCCACGCTACAGCTCGGTAGATATTGACTACAGCGGCGACGGAAACAAGCAAAATAGCTTCAGTGGCGGGATGCGCGGCGGCTTGGTTGCGCACAGTAAAGGTCTCACCGCCACGCCTTACGCCGTTAAAGAAACCTTTGGTTTGGTCAGCGTTGGGGATGTATCCGGAGTAAAAGTTAATACACCCAGTGGCCCGGTCTGGACAGACAGTAAAGGCTATGCAGTTATCTCGCAGCTCAGCGGATACGGGCGCAATACGGTGGAAATAAATAATAAGAGTCTGCCGCGGAATGTTGATATTCATGAAGGTGTTGCGCAAGTGCGGGCAGGGCGAGGCGCGGTCCAGCGTGTCGATTTTAAAGCGACAACAACCCGCCGGGTATTAATGAAAATTACGATACCTTCCGGTCAGCCTTTACCGAGTGGGGCCTTAATAACTGACGATAATAATCAACCGTTAAGTATGGTCGAACGGCCGGGTGAAGTGTTCCTGGAGGATGCCACACATCTCAAAACGTTGTGGATTACCGGAGCTGATATGCCACGTTGCCGGGTAGACATTAACCTACCGCAACAGGCCGATGAACTTAACTATTATGAAACAATTCCGGCCATCTGTCGGGCAATGTGAAACAGGTAATATGATAAAGAAATTCGTTTGTTTGAATCCCCAGTTATCATCATGGATGCTGCGCACCAGCATGCTGGGTTCGCTGCTGGTGGCGGGTTTCACCCAGGCAAACCTTGCAGTAGCCCAGACCCCGGAGTGTACGATGACGCTAAATAATAGCGACATTGATTTTGGTCAGCTTAATCGTAACCTCTTAACCCGAACGCAGCAGCGCGTTTCATTAGGCCAACGGACTCTTAATCTGAGCGTCAAATGCGATACGCCTACTGATATGACGTTGTTTTATCGCGCGGCCGCTAACATTAATCAGCCCGGTTACATTTTTGGTGCAGGTGGTCATTATCAGCTTAATTTACGTGACGTGACCCTGGACGGCCAGCAGGTGACACTTGGTCATGTGTCTGCATCGGGTCAGCTACCCGCAAATAGCGAGTCTTCTCTGGCATGGGAAGGCGATCAAGGGATAACTATGATTCGTGATGGTAAGCCTATGAATGGATCTCATTTACACGCCACGATAGATGTGAGTGCCAGTGCACAAGAATCACAACTAAAGTTACGCAATGCGACTGAATGGCAGGGGAGTGGAAGGCTGGAGCTGGCACCCGGCGGTGAAAGCCGTTATCTCAATCTCAGAGCGAGGACGTTACCTGTTTCTTGTGTGCCAATGCTGAGCCATGGTGGCACGGTTAAGTTGGGCAAAATATCACATCGCGATCTGAGTGTGAACGAATCAAAGAAGCTACAATCGCGCAACATTCAACTTAGCGTTGCTTGCGAAGCGCCTGTCAGCTTCGCATTAAAAACTATTGATAACCAACTAGGTACTGCGGCGCGAAGTGGGAATGAACAATTCGGACTTGGCAACGATAGCAGTGCCAATCCGATAGGTTCATATACACTGAGCATTGATAGTGCCAGCAGCCAGGCGGATAGCCATGCCGACTTATATTTGACCCAGGCTCCGTTGTCTGCAAGTAGCTGGTCGGAGGCGGTCAGTGGGCGTATGGCACTGAGTAAAGATTCACTTTCAGGCTTTACTACACGTGCGGGCAGCAACACCGGTCCGAGCCCAATTGAACAACTTAACACCCTGTTAACGGTCGATGTTGAAATTGCACCGACAAGAGCTTTAAACGTCAGTGACGAGATTGAGATAAAAGGTTCCGCGACCATTGAAGTGTTCTACATTTAACCCATTTTTAAGCAGTTAGTAGGCTGAAATTGTTAAGTTGGTATTTCTCCGCCGGGTACCGTTGATTAATTTTTAAAGTTAAGTCTCTTCATTATTATGCAGAGACTTAACCGTAAATCGTTTTATGGAGCACGGTTGAACGCTATAGGGAAGAACTTTTCATAGATTAATGGTGTAATTTTACTACATATAAAATCAGCATCTGGACTATTAGTTAGTCTATGCCAGCTTATGGGTAATTTTATTGTCACCTTATGGGTATTAAGCCAAACGTAACTATTTGATTATTCGATCAGGCTTATGTCAGCTTATGGGTAAAACGACATGGAAATTGTCGTTTAACCCATCCGTGGGCACAAAATTGCACCATAGCGAATATTCCGCTGCGCGCAGACTGTCGTTTTTATTTAACGCCTTCTAACCGGGATATGAACAATGTTAGTGCCCCTGCGCATAACAGAAATACACCGCTCAAACTAAAAGTGCTTTGCCAGCCACTGTTGTCAAATACAATGCCGCCTACCGTTGAACCAAGCGCAATAGAGAGCTGGACAACTGCGACCATCAGTCCTCCGCCTGCTTCAGCATCATTGGGCAACGTGCGTGCCAGCCATGTCCACCATCCAGTGGGTGCGGCTGTAGCAACAAGTCCCCATAAACCCAGCAGTAAAGTGACAACTCCGACATTGTATCCGGTCAACATCAACATCCCAGTAATACAGGCCATGATTAACGGGATGGCTACCAGTGTCTGGTAAAACCCTGCTTTCAAAAATGTACCGATGACCAGGGTACCCGTAAAACCTGCCATGCCGATGGTGAACAGAATGAGCGATAGGGTGGTGATATCCACTTGGGGTACGGTTTCAAGAAACGGACGAACATAAGTAAATAGTGCGAATTGCCCTATAAAAAATAATCCGCAGGCCAGAAGGCCAATTGAAACTATTGGGCGGCGCAATAGTTGAAATATCGCGCTATGCGACTGGCGGCTTTTATCTGCTGCCATATTTGGTAGGCTGAAGCACTGCCAGATGAAGGCCACTATCGCAACAGGTACCAGAAACAAAAAGGCCCCGCGCCAGCCAATAGTTGCACCAAGATAGCTGCCAAGCGGTGCAGCAACGACAGTCGCCAACGCATTTCCCCCATTAAAAATCGCCAATGCGCGGGGGACTTGATGCAGGGGCACCAGGCGAATGGCCGTCGCAGCAGACATTGACCAGAAACCTCCAATAGCAATACCAATTAAGGCCCGCCCCACCATATAAACCAGATAGCTGGAAGCCAGTGCGATAACGGTCCCGGACATCGCCATCAGAATTGTCATCCCCAGCAGTAGATATTTACGATTCAGGTTCCCGGAAATGGTAGATATAGTCAGGCTGGTCAACACCGCAAATATTCCTGAAATGGCAATTCCCTGGCCTGCCAGCCCTTCGGTAACCCCCAAATCCGTGGCAATAGGCGTCAGCAGACTGACAGGCATAAATTCCGATGCAATCAATACAAATATGCATAATGTCATTGAAAAAACGCCGCCCCAGTACGCGCGATCTTTATAACAGGATGTTTTATAGCTCAGTGTGGGCATTATCTTTTTCTCTGAATATTACCCCAATCATTATTAAATGATAATCGACTAAGGCTCGTAGGTAATTTATGGCGGTAAAATTTCTGATTAAGAAAGTGTGGGGTTAAATTAATACCACCTGCCTATAACAGGTGGTATTTGAAATTACTCTGACTGAGATGCTTACTCTAAATTAGTTTCAAAAAATTGTTCAAATTTAGTGAAAGGTATCTTGCCGGCGACATTGTCGTATAAATCAACATGATTGGCTCCCGGTACAATAACCAGTTCTTTCTCTTTGCTTCCAATCGCTTTAAAGGCATCTTCAGCAAAATAGCGTGAGTGCGCATTTTCACCCGTAACGATCAACGTAGGGATGGCAATTTCATTTGCATAGCTCAGAAGTGGCATATTCATAAACGATAATGGCGTTGTGGCAGTCCACGCGCCTGTAGAGTTAACTGAACGGGCATGGAAACCGCGTGGCATCCGGTAATAATCGAAGAATTCTTTCAGTACCGGGTTTGGATTCGCAGGCAATGTTTCCGGCAAAATGCGCTCAGAAGTGCTGACTTTTCCCTTATCGTCGACATAAATATCATGACCTGCGTGGGCTATAGTTCCGCTTTGCGCATCCTTCCATCGCTGCTCATTCAGATATTGCAACACGGCACGGCGATCGGCCGTTGAATAACGGTCTTTTCCATCCCCAACGCCGTGACCCATGGCGCGGCTCATGTCATACATCACACTAGTCGCGACTGCTTTCACTCGGGTATCCATGGCCGCTGCATTTAGCGCCATACCACCCCAACCGCAGATGCCGAGTAAACCGATACGCGCACGATCAACCTCTTTTTGTAATCCAAGGAAATCGACCGCCGCACTAAAGTCCTCGGTATTGATATCAGGAGAAGCGACGTTGCGTGGATAGCCACCGCTTTCGCCTGTATAAGACGGGTCAAAAGCCAGCGTAACAAAACCGTTTTCAGCCAGAGTCTGTGCATACAAACCGCTGGATTGTTCTTTGACCGCTCCAAACGGGCCACTTATAGCAATTGCTGCAAGTTTGCGGTCGCCACGTTCTTTTGGAAGGTACAAATCCCCGACTAAAGTAATCCCGTAGCGGTTCTGGAATGTCACCTTGCGATGGTCCACTTTATTGCTTTCGGCGAAAGTTTTGTCCCATTTTTCTACCACCGAAATGGGCGCATTTGGGTTTATTGCATCGGCATGACTCATTGTTGAAACTCCACTTAATGATGCGCATAGCAGCATTGCAGGTACGGAGGCTTTTAGTTTCCTGGTGAAAGTGCTCATAAATAATCCCTGAAAATCAAGATGAAGGTACAGGTTTCATACGGACAACACTGCTGCGCTTTTTTCAATGCGTTCATTATAGTTAGCAAGTATCGTTCTGATTAGAGGGTGATAAATGCTAGGATTAATATCATATTGTTATAAATGAAAGTTATGCTGCGGGCATAAGTGCTATCCGCTGATATCAGTCCGGAGGGTGATTTGATGGCAAAACGGGAAAACTATAATGAGCTCTACCTGTTTATGCAGGTCGTGAGGGAAGGCAGTTTCACTGCAGCGGCACAGCGGCTTGGGCTTGCTCAGTCGGGTATTAGCCGCTCTGTGCGCGAACTAGAGGAAAGGTTGGGTGTACAGCTTCTGGTCCGTACCACGCGCAGGCTATCGTTAACACAGGCCGGTGAGCAGCTCTACCAGACAGCAGAATCAGGGTTTGATGCTATAGATATGGGGTTTGCCACCTTGGCTCATTACCGTCAGACCCCGTCTGGCACGGTGCGTATTAATGCCAGTCTTCACGCCATTGATAAAGTCCTTTTGCCAAAACTGGCGATATTTAAGCAGCGCTACCCTGACATTAGGCTGGAGCTGATTAGTGAAAGCCGGTTTGTCGATATTATCGCGGAGAGATTTGATGCGGGCATTCGACTTGGGCCAGAGGTTGGCAGTGGCATGGTTGCAGTGCGTATTACGCCCGATATGGAGATGGCCGTTGTTGCAACGCCCGAACATTTTCGGCGCTACGGTTTTCCACAATCACCGGCTGATTTAGTGGTTCATCCCTGTATTGCCTATCAGTTTGCCGACGGCAGTTTGTACCAGTGGGAACTCCATCATAACGAGAAAAAAATAACCCACCGACCACAGGGCCAGTGGGTCTTTTCTGACAGCTATATGGAGGCGGAAGCCGCAAGGCTTGGCCTGGGACTGGCTTATGTCCCTGAGGAACTGGTCGCTCATGATTTAGAGCGGGGTAGACTCATCAGAGTCTTACAACCTCACAGTCAGCGCCTGGAGGGATCATTCCTTTATTGTCCTCATCGCAATGTGTCACCCGCTCTGAGACTCGTCATTGATACATTGCGAATTTAATAAGAGATCATGGATCGTCGTTTATTTGATATATCCGTCACACTTCAAGTTGCATCTTTGCTGGCTGCATCCATTCACTGCGTCAAAAGCTGGCTGACCCTCAAGTATTGACTTAAGGGTCACTATTTTCCGTCAGGTCTGAATGCATTGCGTGCTCAGTTAACCGACAGACGCAGGCATAAATTTTCGGGGTAGGGGGAAAAGTAGTTTTGCGTCAGTAGGTAGCTGTCAGGGTATTCGCCCAGATAATGGTTCAATAGGGTGAGTGGGGCGAGGAGCGGTAACAGCCCATCGCGGTAATGAAGGATCACGTCGCGCAGCTCCCCGCGCTGGCGAGTATTCAGTTGTTTGCGGAAGTAGCCCTGAATATGCATGAGCACGTTAGTGTGATTTTTACGTGACGCAGGGTTTTTCAGGATCGTCATGAGCTTTTCGCGATACTCGACGAAGAAAGCATCAAGGTCTTCCCATTCGTGCAACGAGGCGACGAAAGGCCCAATTTCCCGGTAGCCTGGCTGGTGGTGCGCCAGCAGCTGGAGTTTGTAGCGGCTGTGGAAATCCATAAGTGCGCGGCGAGTCAGGCCGTTTGCCCGCAGGGTGTTGAGTTCGTGTAAGGCGAAAACCCGTTCGACAAAGTTTTCACGCAGCACCGGGTCGTGAAGGCGGCCATCTTCCTCTACGGGCAACCACGGGAATTTTTCCAGCAGCGCACCGGTAAATAGACCCACACCCTCTTTGCGTCCACGATTACCTTTTTCATCATACAGCCTTACGCGCTCCATGCCGCAGCTCGGTGATTTCGCGCAGACGATAAAGCCTGACAAATTAGCCTGCTGTGGTAACCAGGCGTCAGCGAATGTGGCCATTTTCTGCGTTACGTCATCGTGAGGGGCATGGCTAAAGCGCATCCGGATATCGCCTTCGGTAGTCTGAACCAGGCGCAGCGCCGGGCGCGGAACGGGCAGGCCGATGGCCATCTCTGGGCAGATGGGTTTGAAGGTCACCCACTGAGACAGCTCGTCCATGACAAAACCCATACGCTTATGACCGCCGTCAAACCTCACTGTTGAGCCGGTTAAACATCCGCTGATCCCAATGATAGGTTTAGTATTCATGGTGTAATCCTCTTACTGCTCTTTGCGGGTAAAGAAAAGCGTGACCGTACCCACGGTGACCCCGAATTTCTTCATCTCGGTTTTGTTAAAAAGATGGATGCCGTCTTGCAGGTACATCCAGTCGTCAAAGTTCAGCAGCCAGGTACTGCCGTTGGCTTTCACCTTCATGCTGTAGTGCCAGTTAAAGGCGTTCCCTGAAGTCACACCCTTTGCCACGCCCTCAATATCGCCCGCGGTTCCTTCGTAACGGTCAGAACTGATGCGCCTGATATGCCAAACTCGCTGCTGTTTCTCGCCATCGTCATAGACGAAGTGTTCATTGAGCGTCAGGGTCTCGCCGACGACGACGCCGCTGATGTCAACATGGAAGCGGCGCAACTGTTTACCGCTGCGGTCCTGTACCATGCCCCATGCCCCATGCCTCGGTTTTGCCCTGGAAGTATTGAAAGATATCAAGTGGCGGCGTCTGTTGACGGTAGTCGTTAATGTTTGCGCTACATCCCGCCAGCAACAGAATCAGTGCTATACCGAGTGCCAGAATACGTTTCATTCGTCACCTCCAATTAACTGCTGGCTCAGTGCGGGATATTGAGTACCAGGATCGAGCCAGATGCCCACAAAGCTTCAGATTGGCGGGGCCCCAGCTAAACGGCCCCCATGTGAGGGTCGCATCACCCACTTTTCGCCAGTTTAACCAATCGGCGGCAGGGGCGAAGGGCGAAACTGCTGCCAGCCAGAGCAACAATAATTGAGAGAGTTTCATGCACGCCGCCCTATCAGAATGTGGAAAAACAGCATCAGAACCAGCCAGCCCGTCGCCATCCAACTGATGACGATAAACGTCGGCTCAAGGAAGGTAATCGCGTCGAGGCGTTCACCTATCAGGTACGCCACTGGTGCACCTATAGTCGCCATTGAAGTCAGCAACCACCCCGGCAACGTCGTTATGCAGGTCAACCTGGTCCAGACGACGGCAAACATCAGCCATAGCGCCATCATCCAAAGGGGAAGTAGCGCATCGCCATTAAAATCGATTAGCCCGGTTAGCGCCCATAGTGCATCCAGCCCGCTGCCCCCAGCTGCAAGCAAGAGAGCGTAAAAACGATGAGCAGGCGATAGCATCAGGCAGGCCAGGATGGCGAGCACGAGCCAAAGAAACAGGCCGTGCTCGCGAAACAGCACCACCAACGTCCAGTAGAGATCGAACGCGATGGCCATGACAAAAACCTGCAGATTGCGTTTCATACGCGCTCCGCCGTGAGTTGGACGACGCTAATAGTGCGTGCGTTAAATCCGGCTTCGCAGTAACCGAAGTAGTAGAGCCACATACGGCGGAACTGGTCATCAAAACCTAGTTTTTCAATATCTTGCCAGGCGTGTACAAAACGCTGCCGCCAGTGCGCCAGCGTGCGGGCGTAGTCTGGCCCCATATCGAAGAGATTGCGCACCACAAAATCCGTGTGGTGCGTCATCAACTCGCTCATTGCCGTGATGCTCGGTAGAAAGCCACCGGGGAAAATGTAGCGCTGGATAAAGTCGACGCTTTTGCTGTATGCGTGATAGCGCTGGTCCTGAATGGTGATGGCCTGAATCACCATTTTTCCGCCTGGACGCAGACGCGCCTGACAGGTACGGAAAAAACCGGGGAGGTAGCGTTGGCCCACAGCTTCGATCATCTCGACGGACACCAGCTTGTCGAACTCTCCGGTCAGGTCGCGATAGTCGCACAACAGTACCTGCACCCGATCCTGCAATCCTGCACGAGCAATCCTCTGTGTCGCCCAAAGGTACTGCTCCTGAGAAAGCGTGGTGGTGGTCACGCGACAGCCGTAGTGGCGAGCGGCATATTCGGCCATCGCCCCCCAGCCAGTGCCGATTTCGAGAAGATGGTCGCTGGAGGTCAGCGCCAGCTGTTCGCACAGGCGTGCCATTTTGGCCTGCTGAGCGCGGGTGAGATCCAGCTCATCGGCGCTAAAAAGGGCACTGGAGTAGAGCAGTTCTTCGTCAAGAAACAGGGCGTAGAATTCGTTGCCCAGGTCGTAATGTGCGGCGATGTTTTCACGTGCCTGCTGGCGATGGTTGCGCCGTGTCCAGTGGTGAAGCCGCTCTATAGGTTTGCCAAGCAGGCGGAAACCTCTTTCCAGCTGGCCCAAAACCGGGCCATTGAGCGCAAGTATCTGCAAAAGTGGTGTTAACTGGTGCGTTTCCCACTCGCCGTCTATCCAGGATTCAGCTGCGGCGAGGCTTCCACCGGTCAGCAAACGCCAGTAAACGGCTGGCGAGAGGATTTGCACTTCGGCACTTAACGGGGCGCAGGCATCACCAAAATGCCAGGCATGTGTCCCGTCACGCACGGTAAGCGAACCTCCGCGAATACCGCTCAACACACGAAACAGCATCCAGCGGGCGAGACGTACGTTGCGTGGGGTGCTCGCTTCAAACGCAAAGACAGGATCGGTCATGAGCGATCACTCCTGTTAACGGGGTGGCTATACAAAGGCACGCGCTTAATCCACAGCCGTAGCGCCTGCCAGTAAATGGCGAACACCGTTTTAAGCGTCATCAACGGTATACGCCGCAGCACCGAGGCCAGGTTGGTACGCGTCAGCGGTGTGCGGCTCAGCGCCAGTGTTGCGTCGAACACTTTCGATTGCTGGTGATTTTCGATGTGCATATATAGCGTTTTGCCGGGTTTGTTGAAGCGCCAGTGATAAACCATGTCCATCGGGTTAAAGGGCGAGACGTGGAAAGCTTTCTCAATTGGATGCGCCACCTGGCCGTCCACCGCGTAGTAATGGCGCTCGTTCCACGGCGTATTGCGCACTTCTGCCAGAATCCATAGCAGCGTGTCCGTCCGGTCGTAGCAGTAGTAGAAGTTAATCGGATTAAAATGGAACCCGAAGTAACGCAATTGGGTCAGCAGCATGACGCGGCCACCAGGGCGCTCTCTGGTCAGGCTTTCCAGCCGGTTGAGAACGTTCTCTTTAAGCGGCATGCCGAGCGGGTAATCCGCGTCGTAGAAGGCGGCTGCGGCAAACTTATTGCGCCGGATCCCCACCAACGAAAGCGCATCCAGCTCATCCAAATCCAGCCAGCCCATAAATACGCGATAGCGGAAATGATGCACTTTTGGCTGGAGGCGGCGATGACGTAACACACCCTGATACAGGCAACTGTTCATCTTAATAACCCCTCCCGGCGGCAATTCCCTTTACCACGTCGAGCGCACTGCGTACCCCGTCTTCATGAAAACCGTTGTACCAGTAAGCGCCACAGAACCAACTTTGCTGATGACCATTAATCTCACTGCGACGCGCCTGAGCACGCCAGCTTTGTGGGTTAAACAGCGGGTGCTCATAAACAAAACGTTTCAGGACAAAGCGTTCATCCACCGGCGTTTCAGGATTCAGAGTCACGCAAAACAGCGGACTCCCCGCAGGCAACCCTTGCAGAATATTCATGTTGTAGGTCACGCAGGCGCGGGCTTCATCCCGTTCGCTCAGACGATAGTTCCAGCTTGCCCAGGCGCGTTCACGTACCGGAAGCCAGCGTCGATCGTTGTGTAAAACCACCTCGTTACGCTGCCAGCCGATATCACCCAGCACTTCGCGCTCGCTGGTTGTCGGTTCGTCAAGCATCGCCAGAGCCTGCGCAGAGTGGCAGGCGAAGATCACTTGGTCGAAGGTGTGGCTTGCGGTTTCAAGCTGGATCTTAACGCCCTGTGCATTGCGGATGACCTGTTGTACTGGCGAGTTGAGGTGCAGAGTCAGGCGGTCGCCCAGCTGTGAAAGCATGGCGCGGATATACTCTCGAGAGCCGCCTGGCACCACGTACCACTGCGGGCGATGGGTGATATCCAGCAGGCCGTGGTGTTCAAAGAAACGTAAGAACAAGGGCAGGGGAAAACAGCGCATCTCTTGCAGCGATGATGACCAGATGGCGGCGCCCATCGGTAAAATGTAATGGCGTGCGAAAAACGGGCTGAAGCGGTGTTGCTCAAGAAAGTTATGCAGCGTGGCGTTTGGTTCAACTTCGCCCGCAAGCGTAGCTTTCGCCAGGCGATTAAAGCGCGCGATATCTTTTAGCAACTTCCAGAACACGGGGTTGAACAGGTTCCGGCGCTGGGCAAACAACGAGCTGAGGGTATGCCCGTTGTACTCCAGGCCGCTGCGTGGATTATGCACCGAGAAGCTCATCTGCGTTTTTTGCCCGCTGAGCCCAAGCTCGCTCAGCAGGCCCATAAAACGTGGGTAGGTGCGGTCGTTATAGACGATGAACCCGGTATCAATGGCATATATACCCTGCGGGGTGGTTACATCAACCGTGGCGGTGTGCCCACCCGGAGTGGATTCCGCTTCAAAAATGGTAACCTGGTGATGCCCTGCCAGCCGCCATGCGCAGGTCAAACCAGCGATACCACTGCCGATAATAGCGATTTTCATGATCGCACCATCTTGCGCAGCAATGCTCGCTGTAGAAAGGACGGTAGGGCTGCCAGCAGATGCAGGGTAAGGCTCAAACGAGTGGGAAAGGCGATATGGTTTTTTCCATTTGCCAGGCCCTTGCGAATGGCCTCCACTGCGCTGTCGACGCTGACCCGGCCGGGCATGGAAAAATCATTCTTACGGGTAAGTGGCGTATCGACAAAGCCCGGCGACACCACCGTTACCGCGATACCTTTAGGTTCCCAGTCCAGGCGCAAGCTGTTGGCAAACCAGGTGAGCGCGGCCTTGGACGCGCCATACGCCTCCGCTCTTGGGAAGGGTAGCCAGTGTGCCATTGAGCTAACTAATACCACGCGATTGCCCGAAACCAGCTGTGGCTGAAGTGCCGCAAGGCAGTTTACCGGCCCGAGGAAGTTGGTGTTGATAACCCGTTCTACCAGCGCGGCATCGACTATGCCGCCATCGAGATACTCGCAGGTTCCCGCACAAAGAACGACCAGATCGGCGTAACATCCTTCCAGCGCCTGGCGACAGGCTTCCCTGTCCGTCATATCAAACAGGCGTAGCGTGATGTTCGGGTTGTGCTCGTGAAGGGCCTCAAGCCGGGCAGGATCGCGACCGCAGGCGATGACGTGCCAGCCGTCATCAGCCCAGGATTTTGCAAGCCCCGCCCCAATGCCGGAGGATGCGCCAGTGATGAGGACAGTCATCATGAGCGCACCCTCCTTTTTACTCTGCGTACCAGCCAGCCCAGCAGGGGAAGATGTTCGTAAACCATCTCTCCCGCATCGTAGTAATCGCGCTGACGAATAATCAGGTTGCCGTGTACATCCACGATTGAACACCCTGGCAAAGCGAGCGTGTCTCCTTTAGAAATCTGTGGATGCGACCAGTGCATTGTCCAGCTCACGGCAAAACGCTGGCCTTCGCTGAGCGGTGAATCGATGGAAAAACGGCAGTGCTCCGCATTAGCCAGCAGATGGGTAAAGTAACGCTGTAGCGCATACAGCCCCTGATGTGTGCCAAAGGGGTCGACCAGTTCGGCATCCGGGTGATATAGCGCCGCCAGCGCCAGCGGAGACTGGTTATCCAGGGTGGTGTAATAGTCAAAAAAACGCTCGATGACGGATGGCATTGTGCTCATGAGTCTCACCCTGGCTGTAGAAAACGTGAAGTAATCGTATAATTAAAACTTAGACAATTACTAATATTTGTACAAGTTTAAAGTGAATGTGTTTTTATTGTTCTATATATTCAATGCATTATGTAGGTGTTATTTTGCTGGTTTTGATTGGGTTTTTATAAAAACATGCCAGATACGCAACTTTTTACGGTTGCTTATCATCGAGAGGAAAAAGGGGCGGGGGTACGGTTTTAGAGTGGGATCACATCGAGTGAAACGACCTGTTGCTGCCAGAGTTCAATCTGTTTTTTACGGGCTGCGGTAACTTTACCGGTAGTGACCAGCAGCCATTTTCGCTCAGGGAAGATCTCGGGTGCCAGCATGGCAGGCGGCACAGGGAGCACATCAATGCGATGCCCTTGCCCCGTACGTTTGAGTGCTTCGAGCCAGATTTCACATGGGTCGCTAAGGTGCCAGCCGGTGATAAGGTAATTATCCCCCGGCGCTTTTTTATCACCTTCGAGGCAAAACGAGGTGTAGGAAATGATGATGCCATCGAGGACTTCACGCAGTGTCATGATCGCGGGAATATTGGCTGAGACTTTACTGCGCAGTGGGCGTAGAACTTCGCTGACCATCTCCGGGCGCGGATACTCGCGGCCCGAATCGTAAATCTGCTGGCGCAGAGATTCGATTTTTCCCTCTTTCAACTTCTGCAACATGCTCTCCTGAAGGGTGAGCCAGTTGTTTGTACGGCGAGTTTCTGGACGGGCCAGCAAGGGCTTCACCTGGCTGACGGGGACTCCCTTTTTCACCCAGTCGAGAATTTTAAGTGCCTGCTGGACATCGTCATCACTGTACAGGCGGTGTCCGCCATCGGTGCGCAACGGTTTGATTAAACCGTAACGACGCTGCCAGGCGCGTAGTGTGGTCGCGTTTATCCCGCAAAGCCGGGCAAATTCACCGATGGAATAGGGCATGAGGTACACCTGATGACAAAGAATATTCTCAATATACTACGAATATTTGCAGCCTGAATGAAGAGCAGGGTGTTTGCACTACACTTTACTTCCAACCGCTCAGATAAAAGGAGGTCTTATGAAGATATGGCCCGTTGTAACTGGTGTTGCTATCGCACTGACACTGGTTGCTTGTAAATCTCCCACGCAACCGAAAGGCGTTCAACCGATAACTAACTTTGATGCCAACCGCTATCTTGGCAAATGGTATGAAGTCGCTCGCCTTGAAAACCGATTCGAACGCGGCCTTGAGAAGGTGACTGCTACCTATGGCACGCGCAGCGATGGCGCTATTAGCGTGCTCAATCGTGGCTATGATCCGATTAAGAACAAGTGGAATGAGAGCGAAGGGAAAGCCTCATTTACCGGTGCGCCTACAACCGCCGCGCTGAAGGTTTCATTCTTTGGTCCGTTCTACGGCGGCTATAACGTGATAAGGCTCGATGATGATTACCAGTACGCACTGGTGAGTGGCCCAAACCGTGACTACTTGTGGATTTTGTCGCGTACACCAACCATTCCGGATGCGGTGAAGCAGGATTACCTAAACACTGCGCGCACTCTCGGCTTCCAGGTCGATCAGTTGGTTTGGGTGAAGCAATAAATTACACCCGGATTAGAGAGTAATATTTAAAAGGCCAGGGCTCATACGCCTTGGTTGATGCTGTTGAATCTCAGGTGTAAATCTTGTCAAATTTAAGATTTTGATTAAATGGACATTTAACATTTTTCGATCAGCGCGCTCATACATCTGCATCTATAGCCTGGGGAAGGCCAAATCGCCCGCAGGGACGCTGCGCAAATAAAGGTATGAGTAGAAAACGCTTATGCTAAACAGGCTGTGTATCAGTCCCGCAATACTTTCGAGAAACACACCGCTTCTTCTCGGCCGATATAGGGGCCGTAATTCTCAATGGAAACGTATCCATTATTCTTATAAAAATTCACAGCCTTATGGTTAACATTTCGAGTTTCAAGCCAGAGCTCTGCATATCCCATGTTTTTCGCAGATTTCTCAAGAAAATTGAGTAAAGCTTTTCCCACTCCCGGGATGCTTCGGTCTGAAAACATTCTTTTAAGTTCGGCAATATTTTCTGTTAACGGTCGGATAGCACCGCATCCTATTGCATCGCCTTTTTTGTTTCTTGCCAGTACCCAAAGCGACCTGTCACCATCCATTGAGTCAATTGCGAAATTACTTTTTCCACTATCACCAGTTATAGCGGCAAGCTCTGCTGACAATTTTTCAATTAAAGAATAAGAATCTGGTGAAAGTGGATCTGATTTCTCTACTGTTATCATGCGATACCCTTTATAAAGTTCTTAGTCAGGATAGAAGATGATAATGGTAAATGCCTTATGCATCTCCATCAATGAAAATTCAGCTCAAGTAATATCAGTATTTACAATAATGTACACGCTGTACCCACCGTTCATGTAACTCCAGCGGCGGGTATCACCCCGACCTTTCTTTGGTGGGCGCAAGGTTAGAAAGAGTATTGTCCATTCTTCGCTCAAAGCTGATGGAGATTTTCGAGATGCAGGTCAGCCTTGCTAAGTAATTCATCAATTAAGGCCACCAATTTGGTGGCCTTAAGCAATATATTTTCGGGTTTATCTTATATGTAAAATAATGTGCTGACTCGATAAGCCCTATCAGTGAAGTTCAAGTCGAACTAACTCCATCGGGCAGAAAACACCTTCACAACCTTCGATTTCAACACATTCAGAACGACGAATTTGTTCGGCTGTTTTACCTTCGCCGTGAATGGTCTTAATGACACCAGTCAGACCTTTATTGAACACCATAACGCGGCTGCCAGTTGTGATAGCGTTACGGTAGCAATCATAGGTCAACATCATCATTCCTCCTTTTTTGTTGTATTGATACGAGATGATTTAACGGCAAATAAATAGCTCTTCATTGGTAAAAATGTTTTGAGCCAAGTCAAAATTTTGTAAATTTTAGATGCTCAGGAAAAGACCTCAGTCCATAAGCTAAACAAAGTGTTTTAATCACAACCCGGCCATATTTACAACTTAAGACTAATTAGTATTTGGGGCTGAGCAGCTATGCCTCGTTCATGAGAGACACTCATAATTAATTCCCCCATACCTTACTAGAAAACAGCATGCAGGAAAGCTCATCACCTATGGGTTAAAATACTTGAATGCATCTCTGTTTCCCCACTTTTAATATAAGGATATTAAAGAAAATTTTATGGAAACGTTCAAGTTAAAACATTGGCTAAATCGCTGGGATCTCATTCCTGATGGCACCCCATTTATAACTCATACATCACAGTTATATCCGGTTAAAACAGCAACACATGGTATTAAAGCCATGTTAAAAGTTACGGATAATACAGATGAACAAGCCGGTAATGCACTAATGGCATGGTGGGAAGGGAATGGTGCGGCGCAGGTTATTGCACATGAAAATGAAGCAATTCTTCTCTCAAGAGCCTCTGGTTCCGCGTCATTGTCAGCTATGTCACGAGAAGGTCAGGATGATGTAGCTTGTCGTATTATGTGTACTACTGCGAACAGGCTTCATACATTCCCAAAAAAACCATTACCCCAGCTTACGCCTCTACATGAGTGGTTTTATCCTCTAAAACCTGCAGCCTTGAAATATGGCAGTATCCTGACACGTTGCGCAGAAATCTCAGAAGAATTGCTTTCTTCTCCACGGGATGTGGTTGCATTACATGGTGACTTACATCACGGTAACGTGCTTGATTTTGAAACATCTGGCTGGTTGGCCATTGACCCAAAAGGACTAATATGTGAACGGGGATTCGACTTTGCCAATATTTTTACTAATCCGGATCTTGGTAATCCAGTGCCTCGTGTCGCGACGCTGCCGGAGATATTTAAACAGCGTCTAAGTGTTGTTGCCGAGACGGCAGAACTGGACAGAGATCGCCTTCTCAAATGGATAATTGCATGGTGCGGGCTTTCAACAACATGGTCCCTCGAAAGTAATGATGCAACATCAATTGCATCAAATGTTGCTAAGCTGGCAATTAGCGAATTGGATAAGTGATTAGACAGTTTAGTTATGTTGTCGCTCAGAGCGGACTGTAAGTCCTGGTAGTGTGCTCTGAGCCAGGAGCGGACGTTTGAGAGACATCCAAACCCATCTCCTGTACGCTATTGTTCATAATTTGTATGGTCGATAGGTGTTGGTTTATGGTTAGCCCAAAAGAAATAATGCAGCATTATGTCATTGATCCTCAGGATAGTTATTTTGTTAATGGCGTACCGCCGATTGAGAGTGTAGTGGTCGTTGCGTATGATCCTTTGTGGCCGGATATATATTCAATACTGGCATCTAAAATTAAGAATAAATTAGGTTCGCATGTACTAAAAATTGATCATGTAGGTTCTACGGCGGTACCAGGTCTGGCTGCCAAACCCGTTATTGATATTGATTTGACAGTTGCTGATGCTACAGATGAAAAAACTTATGTATTAGCACTTGAGAGTCTTGGGTATAAACTAATTGTGCGTGAGCCTCGCTTCCATGGACATCGTCTTTTTCATTACGATAATCCCAGAGTTAACCTTCATATTTTCACTCAAGACACTCCTGAAACAATCCGACATGTGCTTTTTCGAGACTGGTTGCGACAGTCAAAGAAGGACTGCCAGCTATATGCTGACGTTAAATTAGATGCAATTAAAGGTTGTAGCTTAGATATTCAACAATATCACGAAAATAAAAGCAAAGTGGTGCGTGAAATCTATCAGAAAATATTCAAACATTTAGGCTATATCTAATATGTTTCTTGACCGTTATTTTTTGATATTTACACCAAATATTATGGTTGAAAATCAAAAGCTGAAAAATACAGATAAAGAGATGTAGGAAGAATGATGCAAATTTCTTTAAGAATCGCCACCAACGCTGAGCTCGCCATCGTTAACGAGCGCTATGCTGAGATTGATTTTGTACCGTCACTTGCAGGGGAATTAATCGTATTGGCGACTGATGGCGATAATATTGTTGGTCAAGGTAGAGTTGTAACAATCGATACAGAAAGCGGCGAGCTTGGGGGAATTTATGTTTTTCCCGGCAATGAGGGTCTGGGGATCGCCCGTAAGGTGGTAGATTTCCTGATTAAGAACTCAGGTCTGTCAGTTCTTTACTGTTTACCTTTTGCTGAGCTTGAAGGTTTTTACGGGTCAATGGGATTTGGTACCGTCAAAGATATAGAGAAAATCCCACCGGCGGTTATCAAAAAGCATGAGTGGTGCCTGAGTAACTACGATAAAACCGTACTCCTTCTGAGTAAGGAGATGAACGTATGCAGATACTCAGACTAAAAACAGCTCGCTTGCTGTTAAAACCATTAGGCACCAGAAAGTGCTGTACTACCGACAGGTTAAAAAACTGAATATCCGGGAAACAGCAGATGCCACAGGCTATAGTTGCTCTCAAGTATGTAGCATCCAGACCCTTTACCGGCAGGCAGAACGCGTTACGACTAACGAGGTTTTATGAAAATCAGAAGTTTCACTAATGGGGATGAAATTGCGTTATTCAGGGTCTTTTTATCTTCTGTACATACCATCGCATCACACTACTACACACATGAACAAATAGAGGCCTGGGCTCCACCAGATATCGACCCGGAACAATGGGCCAATTACATGAAGGAGCTGCGCCCCTTTGTTGTTGAAATGGATGGGGAAATAGCTGGATATGCAGATGTTCAGCCGAATGGGTACATTGACCATTTCTTTGTCTCAGGAACCTACCCGAGACAGGGAGTAGGGACGCTACTGATGAATTGCATTCATGAAGAAGCTAGACAACTTGGAATTGCTGAACTTACTTCAAATGTGAGTAAGGCTGCGGAAGAGTTCTTTCTACGGCACGGCTTTCATGTAGTGGAACGGGGTTTTCCTGTCCGTCGTGGCGTGACACTACAAAATGCATTGATGCGGAAATATTTGGCGAAACAATAGAAAGCTGGTTGAAGGAAAGTATTGACCTTTTCGCCTGATTGAAATCAGTCAGTACAGAAAACCATCATAACGTACAATATTTTCCGTTTCCCAAACGGAGTCCTGAATTGGCGCAGTCAATTAAGTCAACGGGAGAATAACGTCGGCATCCCGTTCAACGCAGTCCCTGGATTTTTTCACAGGCAGGTCTGTGCCAGGAGCGGAAGTTCTATATTCACTAGAATATGGCAGGTTCAGGCATGGTGATTCATCATTAAGGGCAGTTACCGTTCTATCAGCGTAATATCCTGGAAAGGATGAAATCCACACGTTCCTCTACAGAAACGCATGGTAATTCAATCAACTGATAGTTATATATACGGTATGCTTTCACCATCGCGTGATATGTCGCGACGGCGACATCGAAAGATTGCTTGCGCTCTGTATCCTGTACATATATGTCACGCCAGGGTGGTGCAATAAATACGGTACGGTTATAACGAAATTTCGCAATGGCGTTATCCAGATGCCTCGGTATGGTAAGCTCTTCAAGGCTTAAATAACCCGCAACATCAGGAACTCCACGATCGAAGAAGCATGGTCGTGTTTTCCCTTCCGCTTCGTGCCACGAACGCATTTCCCAATATAGCATGAGCTCTGCAAAAGCTGTTCGATTGGCCCACGGCAATGCATCACCCTCTATGTTAATCTGGTCCTGTATAACACCTCTTCCAGCTTCTTTTGAACACCAATACCCTCGTTTTATGATCGTATCAATTATCTTGCTTTTGCCTGACCCCGGGCCACCCGTCAGAATGAAACGATGTTGTAAAGCTGAAGACATTGAACCCTCCCAAACATTTATAGACGCGATAAAGCAGCAATATTGATGGCATGACTAACTACGTTTTATCCTGACTCGCATATCCTCTTCACGCTCATACCTGACAAAATAGTGTTTCAGTCTAATTGCCACTTGCCAGAAGCGCGAATCTGAGAGAGAAACATCCAACTCCATTTGCGCGTTTTCTCTCCTATAATTGTTTCTGTCGTGTAATACCCACTTCAATATTATTCCTTAACCCATTCAGATGGGCGTGTTGTTTTTCTGCGAAACGGATAAAAATTCCTGATATCCATATGAAACATTTTAATAATGACAGAATCTGATGCACTTCGTAATGACCTTTATTTAGGGATGAGATATAACGTGCTTCGAAAATAATTAACATTCTCATAACGTTGTTAAGGTTAAGCAAATGAAGCAAGTTGGCATTGTTGGTTGGCGAGGAATGGTCGGTTCTGTTTTGCTACAGCGCATGGTCGAAGAAAACGACTTTGACGATATTTCTGCGCATTTTTACAGCACTTCCAGTGCGGGTGCCGCCGGTCCGGTCATTGGTGGAGTCAGCTATATACTCAAAGATGCTAACTCCATTAGTGCCCTGGCCGAAATGGACATCATCATAACCTGTCAGGGCGGGGATTATACTAAAGCGGTCTATCCTGCATTGATTGCCCATGGGTGGGAAGGCTACTGGATTGACGCTGCTTCAGCGCTGCGGATGGATGAAAAAGCCTGCATTATTCTCGATCCCGTCAACCGCCCAAATATTGACTGTGCAGTCAAAGATGGAATTAAACTTTTTGTCGGTGGCAACTGTTCGATAACGCTAAGTCTTATGGGGCTGGCCGGGCTGATAAAGGCTGACTTGATTGAATGGATGAGTGTGATGACCTATCAGTCTGCATCCGGTGCGGGTGCTAAATATGTTCGGGAATTAATCGCTCAAAGTGCTTATATAAGCCAACATTTGTCTTCCGATGAACTGGCATCATCAGGTTCAGTGCTTCCTTTAGTCAATAAAGTCAGTGAGCTAATTAACAGTGCTGACATGCCAATTCAGAATTTCGGCGCGCCTTTAATGGGCAGCATCATTCCATGGATTGACAGCGATTTAGGGGATGGGAATAGTCGCGAAGAATGGAAAGGTGAGGCAGAAACGAACAAAATTCTGGGTCTTTCTCCCGGAACGATCCCGGTAAACGGCTTGTGTATCCGCGTCGGCGTGATCCGATGCCACAGTGCTGCAATTACTCTGAAGCTCAAACGTGAAGTCAGTGAAGCAGAATTTGCGGAGCTCGTTACGCATTCCCACCCCTGGGTTAACTATGTGGCAAATAACAAGGAAGAGAGTGTCAGTAAATTGACCCCTGCATACATTAGCGGTTCTCTCCAGGTGGGCATCGGTCGCTACAAGAAAATGGCGCTCAACAATGAGCCAGTCTATTCAGTTCTGACTGTAGGCGACCAGCTATTGTGGGGAGCCGCGGAACCCTTGCGCCGGATGTTGAATATTCTGCTTGGCAGAGTTTGATTTATTTTATTTAGGCAAAAGCACCTGCTCGATAGGTGCTTTTAATATTCAGGATCATGCAATCCAGATGTTAATAAAAATACTGAACAGGATGACGTATGACGACTAAGCCCGCCGCTGAAATCTGTGCGACACCGGGTCTATTCCAGACGCTAAAAACCTTCCCGGCAACAGTCCATGCATTGCTCTTTTTTACGCTCATTATACGATTTAGCTATTTTATGGCATGGCCGTTTATTGCAGTGATCATGACGCAGAGTTACCACATGTCGCCTATTGCCATTGGCGTGGCGATGACCAGCAGCGCGTTGATCTCCGTAGTGCTCGGTATGTATGGCGGGCAGCTTTCGGACAGGCTGGGGCGACGGGTTATTCTACTGCTCGGCTGTGGATTTTCTGCTGTGGGATACATGACCCTGGCGCTGGCTACTGGGATGGGGTTGTTTATTACTGGCCTGATGATCATCGGCGTTTGCTTTGCATGGGTTGATCCCCCGGTGCGTGCGCTGATGAGTGATTTACTTGGTGACCGCCGTCGTCGTGCTCTTGCCCTTCAAATGCGCTACTACCTGATCAACGTTGCAGCGGTGTTTGGCCCGCTGGTGGGGATAGTCTTTGGCCTGACATCTCAGAAGGGGACGTTCCTGATAACCGGGCTGACCTATCTGCCTTTTTTCGTCTACGTGCTGCTGTTTATCCCTGCGGGTAAATTGCTGGGCGAGAAGCAGAGTTGCAGCGGTCCCGCGATTAAGCTGCATCAGGTGATGGGGATAATCGCCAGAGACAGAATCTACGTAGCGGCGCTGCTGTGTAGCATTTTGTGCAGTATCGTATTTATCCATTATGAAGCCGTACTGCCCCAGTACCTGCTGCTACTGGACAGCAACGCGGCGGTTAAACTGATTACTCTGATCCTGGTTACGAATGCCTGTACCGTTTTGGTGTTTCAGACGTTTGTTATGCGGTTTCTGGCACAGATCAATCTGCCAAAACGCATTCTTCTGGGGGGAGCAATTTTTGCATTCTCGCAGCTATGCTTTTTTGCCATACGTTCGACGGATATTTGGGTATGGCTGACTGTTACCGGCGTATTCAGTATGGGGGAAGCGATTCTGATGCCTAACCTGAACATTTTGCTCGATCAATTGGCCCCGGCTGAGCATCGCGGAGCCTACCTTGGTGCATCAACGCTGTCGACGCTTGGGCTCGCTGTCGGGCCGTTAATCGGTGGTGTGATGCTGGCGATGACCGGAGCGGGAGTATTTATCAGCACTGCGTTGCTCAGCCTGCTGTTGTGCGTGATTATTTACGCCTGCAGGACCAACATGTTGGTACGGTTACAGGATTCATAATAATAAGGGCGGCAGGAACCAGGACTGAGCTGTAACTTACCGGTTCGCCTTTGAATAAATGATAACCACTACATTATTAACTTGTTCGCCTGGATGATTCTCGTGAAATATATAATGTGGCTATATAAACCCGTCATTACAACGAGTGATATCATGACCAGCCTACATCACAGGCCAGGAGTGAATATCACTCGTAGGACCATGGGCTATTAGTTCATCTCTTTATGTTCGAGCATGGCAATAATCCGTTCCCCTTTTTCATCTACCGGTACATAAACTAGCAGACGTGACCCATCGCGGGGGGCTGAGAACCAGTTAACCTTTTGTATTTTGAAAGGCCCTAATTCATGATGGTAGTAAGTCATAGTGTGATTTTCGATATAACGAACCTCGTGTCTCTGTTCCCAGAAATGCTTGAATACCGGAGATGCCTCGAAAAATCGCTCTAAAAGATTTTCCCAACGAGGGTCGCCGCGGTGTTCTGTCATACCAGCATGGAAATAAGCGATAAAAATGGGCAAAACAATATCGTCGTCACCCAGTAAATTATGCCAGTGGTCATTTGTGAGATATTGGTAAATTGAGTTGCGATCATCGTGTGGCACATTATCGAGATCAACGCCCATCAAACGACAGTAATTAGCGTTATAACCCTGAATATCAAAGTTAGGCATGACGATACTGGCAGGGAGCGGCATGAGCGTATCCAGTATCCGCCGCGATGCAGCGCTGACCTCTTCATACTTTGATGCTACGGGCATTTCTGAAGGTTGCAGGCCTGCAAGAATAAACAAATAACGTGTCTCAGCCGGTGTGCATTGCAGAGCATCAGCAATGGCAGCCATGGAAGCCGTTGACGGATTGACTTTCCGCCCTTGTTCAAGCCAGGTATACCAGGTGACCCCGATATTCGCGAGCATAGCGACTTCTTCGCGACGCAGACCTGGCGTGCGGCGTCTGCCGCTACGAGGTAAACCAAGACGAGCGGGATCAAGGCTTTCGCGCCGTGTACGCAGAAACAGAGCCAATATTTTATTGCTATCATCCAGGAGGTTGGCGGGCATCTCTTGCGAGATTTTGAGGGGCATTAAAAATTCCAATATCGTAGCAGTGATAATACCAGTATAACCAAATACTGGTACCGTGTTAATTCATCAGAAATACTGTATTCGAATTTTAAATTATGCAGTGGAGTACTTGATGAATGTTTCGCCTGGCCGCGCTGGCCTGTTGTTATTATTAACAGCGCAGATGTTGCCAATGATAGATACTTCGATCACTAATGTTGCCCTCGATTCAATTACTCACTCGCTTGGTACGACATCGACTCAGTTGGAACTTATTGTTGCGCTTTATGGTGTTGCTTTTGCCGTCTGTCTTGCCGTGGGAAGTAAACTGGGTGATAACAATGGTCGTCGCCGTATTTTGCAATTAGGTGTATTTATTTTCGGTTTAGCCTCTTTATTATGCGGCATATCTGGTTCTGTAAATGAATTGTTGGCTGCCCGAGTGCTTCAGGGTGCAGGCGCAGCACTGATCGTCCCGCAAATACTTGCCACGCTTCATGTGACGTTAAAAGGTCCCGCTCGTGCACGGGCCATAAGTCTATATGGCGGAATTGGTGGTATTGCATTTATTATCGGGCAGATGGGGGGCGGGTGGCTGGTCTCAGCAGATATAGCGGGACTTGGCTGGCGTAACGCCTTCTTTATTAATGTGCCAATTTGCGTGTTATTCCTGCTATTGAGCCGTTCATATATTCCAGAAACAAGTAGCGAAGCACCTTCACGTATTGACTGGCCAGGAACATCTATTCTGGCAATCATGTTGTGCTGTTTACTGTTTCCGATGACCTTAGGCCCGGAATTAAATTGGCCATGGTATATGCAGGCAATGCTGGTAATGGTACTGCCTCTTGGTTATTTAATGCGCGCTGCTGCTTTAATGCAACAAAAGCGAGGCCTGCAACCTCTTGTGGCACCTCATTTGCTTAAACTCCCGAGCATTCGGTTTGGCTTATTAATTGCAGTATTATTTTTCAGTTGTTGGTCAGGTTTTATGTTCTGCCTGGCAGTGACTTTACAATCCGGTATGGGTATGGAGCCATGGCAATCGGGTAATAGTTTTATTGCGCTTGGCGTTTCTTATTTTATCTCGGCCTGTTATGCCCCAAAACTTATTGCTCGTTACTCAATGAGCACCATTTTGTTAACCGGTATTTCACTGCAAATTTTTGGCCTTATCGGTCTTATGGCAACCCTATATCATTATGGCGATGCTGCCGGTGCGCTAATCATTGCGCCAGCAACGGTCTTCATTGGTTATGGTCAGGCTTTAATCGTCAATACGTTTTACCGTGTCGGGATGCAAGATATCAAACCGAATGATGCTGGAGCAGCCAGTGCAATTCTCAGCACCCTACAGCAATCTACATTGGCCCTGGGGCCAGCGGTACTCGGCGGTTTATTCCTTCACATGCAACAACAAAATCATGGGAACTATCCGCAAGCGATGATTGGTGTACTCGGGATGGAAGTCCTGATGATGTTAGTACTTGTCATGGCAACAATAGCAAAACGACGGACCTTATCAGTAACAATCGCCGCCTAAAATAATTTCCACGTACCGTATGGTATTCATTTTAAACAGCAAGCCGGGATAAGAAATATGTTGGCTTGCTGTTTAAATCACTTAAATAATATTAATGGCTATTTTTTCGTTTTCGTCATTAAGAAATCAATCAGCGCTTTGACTCGCTTTGCCTTGCCGGTACTTTTTAAATAGTAGAGATAAACCGGGGGATAGGTTTTCCAGTAAGGCATCATCACTGGGATAAATTGTTCTTTATCGGGCTGCAATTCGTACACTGGCTCAAACATTCTTCCTATTCCCAGACCGCTGCGTATTCCATCTGCCATAACATCAATATCACTGCTGATAAGTTGTCCTGACATCTCAACGGTTAATTGCTCACCTTTATCTTCCAGCATTAAAGGGAGGATGCGGTTATTGGTGATAAAGCGATAGCCGATGAGTTGATGCTGATGCAAATCCGTCGGCAGTTCGGGGGTACCGTGTGCTGCGAGATAGGCTCGTGATGCATACAAACCTTCACGAAACGGTTTCATTAACTGGCGGGCCACCACGCTCTCTTCCAGGATATCGCCAAAACGAATGCCCAAATCAAAACGTTCATCAATCATATTCACGGTTCCGTCATAAACGGATATCTCAAGCTGTATTCCCGGATAGCTCTGGCAAAACTCAGCCATAAAGGGCTTCAGAATAAGCAGATAGGCAAATCGTGACAGAGTAATTCTGACCAGCCCGGATGGTTCCTGATTCAGCTCTTTGATGCTTTCCACTGCACTTTCCAGTGATTCCACAGCCCGCGACGTTTGTTGCAATAATTGTTCCCCGGCATCCGTCAGTTCAATACGCCGCGTGGTGCGAACAAAAAGCGGGTGGCCAATATGCTGCTCAAGTAGTTTTAGCGCTTTGCTAACAGAAGGTGGTGTGATCTCAAGTTTCCTGGCCGCTGCAGTAATGCTGCCTTCACGGGCGATGCTCTGGAAAATACGGATTTGGTTGTAAATGACATTGTTCATGGCGTCATCCAGAAGTAGAAACAAAAGTTAGATTATTAGCTACTGGCTAAGAGTGTATGAGCTATTGATGCTCTAAAAAACAGAATCAGGGTTGTTTATACTCACTTCCAGTTAAACAAACCACTGTTAAGGAAGCCAAAAATGCAAAATGTACTGATTATTTCAGGTCATCCGAATCTTAATGAGTCCATTGGCAATGCCACCATCCTGGGCGAAGTCGCTAAAGCGCTGCCCGAGGCCGAAATTCGCTTTCTTGATGCGCTTTATCCGAACTACCAAATCAACGTGGCGCAGGAGCAGGAAGCCTTGCTTAATGCCGATGTGATCGTCTGGCAGTTTCCTTTTTCCTGGTATTCAGTGCCGGGGTTAATGAAGTTATGGATTGACCAGGTCTTTGTTCACGGTTTTGCCCATGGTTCAACCGCAAAACTGGGTGGCAAAAAGCTGATTATCTCCTTTACCGCCGGCGCACCAGAGAGCCTGTATTCCCCTGAAGGTTTGTTTGGTCACGATATTGGTCAGTACATGACACAGTTTGAAACCACAGCAGTGATGTGCAATCTGCAATTGCAGGAACCCGTTTACACCTTTGGGATCAGCTATGCAGGGCGTGATGAAGCTAAAGTTCGGGAACAGAAAGCAATGGCTAAAGATCACGCCGATCGCCTGGTTACCGCTATTAAAGAAACAATACCTGCTTTAAAAATGGCTGTCTAAAAGAGAAGGCAAAAATGTATCTCATCAATATTACGGTGAATGACGATATTACGGCTGAACAGCATGAAGCGCTTTTCACAAGCCATGTCAGCTGGTTTCAGCAGTATTTCAATACAGGCAATTTTGTTCTCATCGGCCCCTATTCGGATCGCGAAAGAGCAGGGGTGATTATTGCTCAGACCGACAGTCGGGAAGAGCTGGAAGCTATTCTGAAAGAAGACGCCTATTACCCCAATCTCGCTGAATATGAGATTCGTGAATTTACCCCCAAAATGGTAGGAAGCTGGTAATAAAAACTCGGCTATTGCGAATCAACCAAGGAGTCTGGAGCGGCGAAATGGATGGTGGTGATGGCGTGATTCGTCCATCACATCTTAGGCAAATGGGCAGCACTGTTACTGAGCAGTTCTGCCCATTTTGTATTTTGGTTCTGAATAATATTACCCGTGCCAGATTATGTCGGGCTATGGATCAAACGACACCAAAATTGTGACGTTAAGAAAAATGCGAAAAATTAATCCAGATCATTAAATGTTAAATTAGCCAGCAAAGTGTGATCGAGCCTGGATCACTTTGTACTCAATAATGAGTATATTCAGCCCGCTGTTAAAACCATAACAAGGAGAGGGCTATGAAAAAATTGTCTGTGGCGTTACTTGCATTAACCTGCTTATCTGGTGAAGCACTGGCACATCAACAAGGTGAATTCTTCATGCGTGCGGGTTCAGCAACCGTGCGCCCAACGGAAGGTTCTGACAATGTGCTTGGGATGGGCGGTTTTAGCGTCAGCAACAATACCCAACTGGGACTGACATTTGACTATATGGTGACCGATAACATCGGTATCGAACTGCTTGCGGCTACACCGTTTCGCCATCGCGTTGGTTTAGGTCCGACAGGCGATCTGGCTACCGTTCGTCAACTACCACCAACACTGATGGCGCAGTGGTACTTTGGAGATGCGAAAAGCAAAGTACGGCCATATATCGGCGCAGGTATTAACTACACCACTTTCTTTGATGCCGACTTTAATCAGACTGGCAAAGATGCAGGCTTGAGCGATCTGAGTGTGAAAGATTCGTGGGGAGCGGCAGGGCAAGTTGGGCTGGATTATATGGTTAATGATAACTGGTTGCTGAACATGTCGGTGTGGTACATGGATATCGACACTGAAGTGAAGTTTAAAGCTGGTGGTGAAGAGCAGAATATCAAGACGCGGATTGACCCGTGGGTCTTTATGTTCTCGGCAGGTTATCGTTTCTGATAGAACGGTAATGTCGGATGTCGCTGCGCTAATCCGACCTACGCGAGCAGTTGTAGGCCGGATTAGCGTTAGCGCCATCCGGCAACAATGAAAATTAACGACGAGTCGCGGCTTTCAAGCTCTGAACAAACGCTTTCAGCTCGCTTAACATCACATCAGGGTTATCCAGATTCTTCTCGATGATTTTCACAATCGCGGAACCCGAAATCGCTCCGGCAGCGCCGGCATCAATTGCATCTTTAACTTGCGAAGGTTCGGAAATCCCAAAGCCTTGCAGTGAAGGTGCCGCACCAAACTCAGTCAGTTTTTCCACCAGGTGGTGAAGCGGTAACTGCGCACGGGTTTCAGCACCGGTCACGCCTGCACGAGACAGCAGATAGGTATATCCGCGGCCATGAGTGGCGATTTCACGCAGCAGCGCATCATCAGCATTTGGTGGACAAATGAAGATTGGTGCTACGTTATTGCGCATCGCGGCCTGGCGGAATGGCGCAGACTCTTCAATTGGCACATCAGCAATCAATACCGAATCGACACCCACTTTGGCACATAACGCGTAAAACTCGTCAATACCGCGGCTAAACACCAGGTTGGCATACATCAGCAAGCCAATCGGAATCGTCGGGTGCTTCTGGCGAATAACGGCCAGCATTTCAAAACACTGCGTTGGTGTAACGCCTGCGGCAAATGCACGCAGAGCGGCGTTCTGAATGGTCGGGCCATCTGCCAGCGGGTCGGAGAAGGGAATCCCCAACTCCAGTGCATCGGCACCGGCTTCAATCAGCGTGTCGATAATCTTCAGTGACTGCTCTGGCGATGGATCGCCCAGAGTAACGAAGGGAACAAAAGCACCTTCACCACGAGCTTGCAACTGTTCAAATGCGTGTTGATAACGTTCCATTAGATTTCCCCTCGCGCTTTCAGAATGTCGTGAACGGTGAAGATGTCTTTGTCACCACGGCCGGAGAGGTTTACTACCAGCAGCTGTTCTTTTTCTGGATTCTCTTTGATCATTTTCAGCGCGTGAGCCAGTGCATGAGAAGATTCCAGAGCCGGAATAATACCTTCACTGCGACACAGCGTTTTGAATGCTTCCAGCGCTTCGTCATCGGTGATTGATACATAATCGGCACGGCCAATGCTGTTCAGGTGCGCATGCTGTGGGCCGACAGACGGGAAATCCAGACCCGCAGAGATAGAGTAAGATTCTTCAATCTGGCCTTCGTCAGTTTGCATCATCGGGGATTTCATCCCGAAGTAGATGCCTACGCGACCATGTTTCAGTGGCGCACCGTGTTCACCGCTTTCGATGCCGTGCCCGGCTGGTTCAACACCAATCAGGCCGACTTTGGCATCGTTAATAAAGTCTGCAAACATGCCGATTGCGTTAGAACCGCCGCCTACACAGGCGATAACTGCATCTGGCAGGCGGCCTTCTTTTTCAAGGATCTGCGCTTTGGTTTCTTCACCGATCATGCGCTGGAATTCACGCACGATGGTTGGGAATGGATGCGGACCAGCTGCGGTGCCGAGCATATAATGCGCGGTGTCGTAGCTGCCAGACCAGTCGCGCAATGCTTCGTTACAGGCATCTTTCAGCGTGGCAGAGCCGCTATGTACAGGAATCACTTCCGCACCCATCAGGCGCATACGGAACACGTTCGGCGACTGGCGCTCTACGTCTTTTGCACCCATATAAATGCGACATTTCAAGCCAAGCAGGGCGCTGGCTAATGCTGATGCCACACCATGTTGACCGGCACCAGTTTCGGCGATGATTTCAGTTTTGCCCATTTTCTTAGCAAGCAAAGCCTGGCCGAGAACCTGGTTGGTTTTGTGTGCGCCGCCGTGCAGTAAATCTTCACGTTTTAAATACAAGGTGGTTTTGGTGCCAGCTGTCAGGTTACGACATTTGGTCAGTGCAGTTGGGCGGCCTGCGTAGTTTTTCAGCAGGTCGTTAAATTCAGCCTGAAACTCAGCATCGCTTTGCGCGGCAACAAAAGCTTCTTCTAACTGACGCAGTGCAGGCATCAGGATTTGCGGCACGTACATGCCGCCAAACTCACCAAAATAGGGATTAAGTAAAGTCATGATATTTTCCTTAGTAAGCCCGCAGCGTCTGGAAGACGGCAGCCAGCTTGTTAGCATCTTTAATACCCGGCGCGCTTTCGACACCCGAGTTGAAATCTAAACCTATGCAGCCTGTTTTTGCCGCTTCGACGCAGTTATCTGCACCCAGTCCGCCAGCCAGAATGACGTTTTCCAGATTCTGGCCTGCCAGGAGGGACCAATCGAAGCTTTGCCCGCTGCCGCCCTGGCCATTGTCGAAGAGATATTTGTCGACGTGGTTTAAATCTCGCGCCGGTAAACTCTCTTTAACGCTCAGTGCTTTCCAGATTTGCACATTCGCTGGCAGGATGGCACGCAACTCGTCGATGTAATTCTGGTCTTCATCACCATGCAGTTGCACAGCAGACAAAGTGAATTTTTCGGCTTTCTGTACCACTTCACTTACCGGAGTGTTGCGGAACACGCCTGCAAATTTCAATGGGGCTGCGGCAATCACCGATGCTGCGGTTTCATCGCTAACAAATCGCGGTGACGTCGGTACAAAAATCAGTCCACCATAAATAGCACCTGCTTCATATGCCGCGCGGGCATCCTGGGGGCGGGCGAGGCCACATACTTTGTTATTGCCAAGCGTTACACGACGCACTGCGGCATTTAAATCGTCTTCACCCATCAGGGCAGAACCAATCAGGAAGCCGTTAGCGTAGTGGCTGAGCTCGCGGATTTGGCCGTAATTGCTGATGCCAGACTCACTGATAACCGTCACACCATGCCCTAAACGAGGCGCTAATTGGCGCGTACGGTTCAGGTCGATGGACAAGTCGCGCAAGTCACGGTTATTGATACCGACAACTTTGGCACCCAGGGCGATTGCGCGCTCAAGCTCTTCTTCATTGCTGACTTCTGTCAGCACACCCATATTCAGGCTATGTGCTACAGCTGCGAGCTGGCGGTACTGCTCGTCGTTAAGAACGGACAACATCAACAGACAAGCATCGGCCTGATAAAAACGGGCCAGGTGAATCTGATACGAGTCGATAATAAAGTCTTTGCACAATACTGGCTGCGTGACGATGTTGCTGACAATCGGCAGGAAATCGAAGCTGCCCTGGAAATATTTCTCGTCAGTCAGTACTGAAATAGCGGAAGCATAGTGTTTATAAACATTAGCAATACGCGCCGGGTCGAAATCATCACGAATTACGCCTTTAGATGGAGAGGCTTTTTTACACTCCAGAATAAAGGCCGTACGGGCACCTTGCAGTGCGTGATAAAAATTACGTGTTGCCGGTACGATGTTGTTCTGGAAACTTGCCAGGGGTTGTTGTTGCTTGCGTGCTTCAACCCAAATCGCCTTATCAATGACGATCTTCTTTAATACTGTTTCCTGCATGACTTATCCTCTTCCTGCCAGCGCTGTAACCCGGTCATACGCAGCACCGCTGCGCAGTACTTCCAGAACTCGTTGTGCGTTCGCTTTAAGATCTTCTTGCCCATGCAGGCGCATTAGCATTGCGACGTTTGCCGCTACAGCGGACTCATGAGCTGTCTCTCCTTTACCTTGTAACAGGCGGCTGAGAATGTCACGGTTTTCTTCCGGTGTGCCGCCTGCAAGCTGGTCCTGGTGATAAGCAGGAAGGCCAAAGTCAGTTGCTTCCAGTTGGTAGCTTTTGATCTCGCCATCATGTAGCTCTGCAACTTGTGTAGTGGCATGCAGAGAAACTTCATCCATTCCGCCGCTATGCACTACTGCCGCGCGCTTATAACCCAACACGCGCAGTGTTTCTGCAATCGGCAGCACCAGTTCCGCACTATAAACGCCAATCAACGCCATTTGTGGATGTGCCGGGTTAATCAATGGCCCAAGCACGTTAAACAGGGTGCGCGTTTTTAACTGCTGGCGCACGGGCATCGCATGGCGGAAACCAGTGTGGTATTTCGGTGCGAACAGGAAACAGACGCCCAAATCATCTAGCGCTTGACGGGACGCTTCAGCACTCATTTCCAGATTAATACCAAACGCGGCCAGTAAGTCGGAAGAGCCAGATTTACTGGAAACACTACGGTTACCGTGTTTCGCCACTTTCAGGCCAACTGCCGCGGCCACAAAGGCACTGGCGGTGGAAATATTGATGCTGTTGCTGCCATCACCGCCGGTGCCAACGATGTCGGCAAAAGGATAATCCGGGCTTGGAAACGGCGCTGCGGCTTCAAGCATTGCGGTCGCCGCGCCGGCGATTTCATTTGGATGCTCGCCACGTACTTTCATACTGACCAGCGCTGCCGCCAACTGTTCTGGTTTCAGCTCGCCGCGCACGATGGCGGCAAACAGCTGGTGGCTTTCTTCGCGGCTCAGAGTTTGAGCTTTATACAGTTTGTCGAGGATCGGTTGCAGCGTGTTGGCTTGTTTTAACTTCAGCAATGCCCAGTCGAGAGTCTGCTCAAGCAAGCGCGCGCCGTGAGTGGTCAGAATGGATTCAGGGTGGAACTGGAAACCACATACGCGGTCAGCGTCGTGGCGAACCGCCATCACCATGCCATCAAAATGGGCGTTAATGGTTAAACCCGCAGGAATATTGCTGCCGACTAATGAGTGGTAGCGCGCAACCGGCAATGGATTAGGTAAACCGGCAAACATGGCTTCACTGTCATGGGAAATAATTGATGCTTTACCATGCAGGATTTCACCCGCCTGGCCGACATAACCGCCGTAAGCTTCAACAATAGCCTGGTGGCCCAGACAGATACCGATAATCGGCAACTTACCACGCAAACGGGTCAACAGCTCAGGCATACAGCCCGCTTCACTCGGCGCACCAGGACCAGGTGAGAGCATCAGAACCGGGTTGTCCATCGTTTCCAGACGCTCAATTAAGGTCTGTGCTGGAACATGGTTACGATAGATGACGACATTGTGTCCGTTAGCACGCAGCTGATCGGCCAGGTTATAGGTAAACGAGTCGATATTATCGAGCAGCAGAATGTCAGCCATCAGAAAATCTCCTGTGCGTGATGCGCGGTAGCGATAGCGCGCAGTACAGCGCGGGCTTTGTTACGTGTTTCGTCAGCTTCGGACTGCGGTACGGAATCTAGTACTACGCCAGCCCCGGCCTGTACGGTGGCAATGCCGTTTTCAACGTAGGCGGAGCGGATAACGATACAGGTGTCTAAATCACCATGAGCGGTGAAGTAGCCGACGGCGCCGCCGTAGCTGCCACGGCGCACACCTTCAGCTTTGGCAATCAGCTGCATAGCGCGTACTTTTGGTGCGCCGCTCAGGGTGCCCATATTCATGCAGGCGCGGTAAGCGTGCAGTACGTCGAGATCTTTATGCAGTTCGCCCACCACACGTGATACCAGGTGCATCACAAAGGAGTAACGGTCAACTTTAGTCAGGTCAGCAACATAACGGCTGCCTGGTGTGCAAATTCGTGCCAGGTCGTTACGCGCCAGGTCAACCAACATCAGATGCTCGGACATCTCTTTATGGTCGGTACGCATCTCCAGCTCAATACGGCTGTCGAGGTCACGATCAAGTGAGCCATCAGCGCGGCGACCGCGTGGACGAGTCCCGGCAATTGGGTAAATTTCTATCTGGCGTGATTTCGCATCGTATTTCAGCGAGCTTTCAGGGGATGCGCCAAACAGAGTGAAATCGTTATCCTGCATAAAGAACATATACGGGCTTGGGTTGCTCTTTTTCAGTGTCTGGTAAGCGGCAAGTGGAGAAGGGCATGGCAGTGAGAAACGGCGTGATGGGACAACCTGGAAAATCTCACCGATGCGAATGGCTTTCTGCATTTTGCGTACCACATCGCCAAACTCTTCATCGCTTTGGTTGCATTCGCAGGTCATGCGTTCCACTTTTTGCACCGGCAGCGCAGAAGGTTCCTGCTGCATCTGCTTGCTCAGTTGTTCAGAGCGCTGAATCAAACGCTGTTTTTCCGAAGCTGATGGGGTGAACAAGCTTGACTGAATGCGTGTATTTTTTTTCTGATGGTCGATAACCAGCAACGTTTCTGCCAGGTAGAAACAGTAGTCAGGGCAGTTGTTGTCTTGCTTGAGATCGGGCAAGTCTTCAAATCCTGCAACCAGGTCGTATGCAAACAAGCCGCCGAAGAACATCGCTTCACGCTCGTTTTCCGGCACCGTCACCAATTCCTGCATCAGACGGAAGGCGTCAAATACCGACAGTGAACACAGACGAGCATCTTCATCCAACAGCGAACTGATTACCGGGAAGCGCAACACACGGCCTTGTGGTGAATGTTTATTTTCTACGCCGCTAGGTAAAGCCGCATCCAGCAATGGAAGCAGTGAGGCGCCATTTTCTGAAAGGGCGTGAATCGTGACGGTGTCACCCAAGGCGGTAATACGCAGCGCACTGTCAACTAACAGCAGGCTTTTTAAGTCATCCTTGCTGTCGATATCGGCGGATTCGAGCAGTAAGGTTGCTGGACGTGCGCCGCACAGCTGGTGGAAAACGGCTGTCGGGTTATCACGATATGGCGCGTCGTTAATCAGTAATTCGAGCGCTGGTTTTTGTGTTTGCATTTTTTGCTCTCATATTTTGTTCAAAAAAAGGCCCGCTTCATTGGCGGGCCTGGTATCTGGGCTGAAATACAGCCATAGCGATTACACTGCCCGTTATCAGGAAGTACGCCACCAGCTGTGCATGCGGATTATCGCTTTCATTATCAGATACCTTTCTCGTGTGAACTTGCGTACTAGTTAACTAGTTCGATGAATCAAAGTCAATAGCGATTTTTAGTTATGAAGGAAAATCGCTATCATGAGCGGCGTTTTTCATTTTATTAACACACCCGGAGTTATTTTGAGCCAACCAACACTAGCGGTGATTCACGACTTACATAGCCATACCACCGCGTCTGATGGCCTACTAACGCCAGAGGCGTTAGTACAACGAGCCGTTGAAATGCGTGTTGGCATTCTGGCAATAACAGACCATGACACAGTAGCCGGAATTGCTGCAGCAAGGGAAGCGGTATCACGCCTGCAATTGCCATTGCGTTTAATTAGCGGCGTTGAGATCTCAACCATCTGGGAAAACCATGAAATACATATTGTTGGATTAGGTGTTGATGAGCACAATCCGCAATTAGCTGAGTTCCTTGCCCAGCAAAGTGAGCGCCGTGTTCAGCGAGCAACATTAATCGCTGAACGTCTGGAAAAAGCACATATCCCCGGTGCACTGGAAGGTGCGATGCGCCATGCCAACGGTGGCGAAGTCACTCGTGGCCATTTCGCGCGCTTTTTGATGGAGTGTGGAAAGGCCAATACAATGGCAGATGTGTTTAAGAAATATCTCGCAAAGGGGAAAACCGGTTACGTTCCGCCACAGTGGTGTACAATAGAACAAGCTATTGATGTAATTCATCATTCTGGCGGGCAGGCGGTTCTGGCGCATCCCGGCCGTTATGACCTTAGTGCTAAATGGCTGAAAAGGTTACTGGCGCAGTTTGCCGAAAATGGTGGCGATGCCATGGAAGTCGCGCAGTGCCAGCAAGCTCCCAATGAGCGCACCCAACTTGCGAGTTACGCACAGCAATTTAATTTGCTGGCGTCGCAAGGCTCAGATTTCCACATGCCTTGCGCGTGGATCGAGCTTGGGCGCAAGCTCTGGCTGCCTGCAGGCGTAGTACCTGTTTGGCAGAATTGGGATGTCGGCCACATCGCAAAATAGAGGGCAGTTGTATGAGTCAATTTTTCTATATTCACCCGGATAACCCACAACAGCGTCTGATTAACCAGGCAGTTGAAATTGTTCGTAAGGGCGGCGTTATTGTTTACCCAACCGACTCGGGTTATGCATTGGGCTGTAAACTTGAAGATAAAACGGCAATGGAGCGCATTTGCCGCATCCGTCATTTGCCTGATGGGCACAATTTTACATTGATGTGCCGGGATTTATCCGAGCTTTCAACGTATGCATTTGTTGATAACGTGGCGTTTCGCTTAATCAAAAATAACACGCCAGGTAATTACACCTTTATTCTCAAAGGCACCAAAGAAGTTCCGCGCCGTTTGTTGCAGGAAAAGCGTAAGACGATTGGCTTACGCGTTCCATCCAACCCGATAGCATTGGCGTTGCTCGAAGTGCTGGATCAACCGATGTTATCGACATCGCTGATGCTTCCAGGCAGTGAGTTTACCGAGTCAGATCCAGAAGAAATTAAAGACCGTCTCGAAAAGGTTGTCGATTTAGTTATCCATGGTGGTTACCTTGGGCAGCAGCCAACAACGGTTGTTGATTTAACTGAGGATGCACCTGTTGTTATCCGTGAAGGTGCCGGTGACGCTAAGCCTTTCTTATAAGTGCGTCTGCGGCTATACTGTGCGGCCTAAAATGGGGCTGACATGCTTCATTATCCCAATTCGACGCCTGTGAAGGCGACACCCGAGGAAGCTCAATGAGCGATAAGAGCGAAAAGTTACAAAAAGTTTTGGCCCGTGCAGGCCATGGTTCCCGTCGTGAGATTGAAACCATTATCTCTGCCGGCCGTGTCAGTGTGGATGGCAAAGTTGCCAAATTAGGTGATCGTGTTGAAGTAACACAGGCCCTGAAAATCCGTATTGATGGTCACCTGATTTCCATTAAAGAATCTGCAGAACAGATTTGCCGTGTGTTGGCTTACTACAAGCCAGAAGGCGAATTGTGTACGCGTAATGACCCAGAAGGGCGTCCAACCGTATTTGACCGTTTACCAAAACTGCGCGGTGCGCGCTGGATTGCTGTCGGTCGTCTGGATGTGAATACCTGTGGTTTATTACTTTTCACAACTGACGGTGAGCTGGCAAACCGCCTGATGCACCCAAGTCGTGAAGTAGAACGTGAATACGCAGTACGTGTGTTCGGCGAAGTTGACGACGACAAAGTGAAACAACTGGGTCGTGGTGTGCAGCTTGAAGATGGCCCGGCCGCGTTTAAAACCATCAAATTTACCGGTGGTGAAGGCATTAACCAATGGTACAACGTTACTCTTACTGAAGGCCGCAACCGTGAAGTGCGCCGCCTCTGGGAAGCAGTAGGTGTGCAGGTTAGCCGTCTGATTCGTGTGCGTTACGGTGACATCCAGTTGCCGAAAGGCCTGCCACGTGGTGGTTACACTGAGCTCGACCTGGGTCAAACTAACTACCTGCGTAAATTGGTAGAGTTGCAGGAAGAGACAGAAAGCAAAGTGGCGGTAGAGAAAGACCGTCGCCGCATGAAAGCGAACCAGATTCGTCGTGCGGTGAAACGCCATACGCAAACTACTGGTAGCGGCGGCGGCCGTCGCGGTGGGCGCAGTAGCTAAAACATTAAACCCCTCAAATTGAGGGGTTTTTTTATTAATAATCGATACCGATTTGCGCCTTAATGCCTGCATCAAAGGCATGTTTGACCGGTCTTAACTCACTCACCGTATCCGCCACTTCAAGAATATCCCGATGACATCCGCGCCCGGTCACGATAACCGTCTGGTTTGCAGGACGCTGTGTAAGCGTCTTCAGCACCTCTTCAAGGGCCAGGTAATCGTAGGCGACCATATAGGTGATTTCGTCGAGGAGAACCATATCCAGTGACTCATCTGCAAGCATTCGCTTTGCATGCTCCCACACTTCAAGGCACGCTGCGGTATCAGTTTCACGGTTTTGAGTATCCCAGGTAAAACCAGTAGCCATAACCTGAAACTCAACCCCCAGTGGTTCAAGTAGATTACGTTCACCGTTTGGCCACTGACCTTTGATAAACTGGATTACACCTACTTTTTTACCGTGGCCAACGGCACGGGTTGCAGTGCCAAAAGCCGCTGTTGTTTTCCCCTTACCGTTTCCGGTAAAGACTATCAAAATACCGCGTTCATCTTGTGCTGCGGCGACGCGGGCATCGACTTTCTCTTTTTGGCGCTGTTGGCGCTGCTGGTAACGATCTTCACTCATTCCGAAATTCCTGGTTTACGGTTGGGTTGAGCATCAAAGCTCATGCCTGTTTTACGACGGCTATCATCGCCCATCAGCCATAAATAGAGCGGCATGAGGTCCCGTGGCGTTTTCAGCTTATCAGGATCCTCTGTGGGGAATGCACTAGCGCGCATTGCAGTACGTGTGCCACCGGGGTTTATACAATTGACGCGCAAATTATGTTGTTTATATTCTTCCGCCAGCACTTGCATCATACCTTCGGTGGCGAATTTTGATACCGCATAGGCACCCCAACCCGCACGACCCTGGCGGCCTACGCTTGAGCTTGTGAAGACTAGCGAACCGGCATCAGATTTGAGTAATAAAGGAAGCAATGCCTGAGTCAGGAAGAAGGTGACGTTAACATTTACCTGCATCACGTTCTGCCATATTTGCGGATCTTGTTCATCCATTGGGCAAATATCGCCGAGGATGCCGGCATTGTGCAGTACACCATCTAAACGCGGAATTAGCCCTGAAAGTTTATGCGCTAGGTCATGACAGTCTTCAGGTGTTGCGTTGGAAAAATCCAACGTAAACCAGTGCGGTAAGCTGCCATAACGGGTGTTGATTTCATCGGCGACTCTACGGAGCTTATCTTCATTGCGGCCAAGCAGAATGACGTTTGCACCATAACGTGCATAAGTTAAGGCGGCTTCCCGTCCGATACCATCACTGGCGCCTGTGACTAAAATGATGCGATTTTGCAGTAAATCTGTTTTCGGTTGATAGTGCACTCTCAACTCCTCGCGCGATGCTTTTGCTCACGTCTTATTTCTCGGATTTATAACCTTTAGGCTTTATGCCTGAAAGGACTGCTTATTTCAATCAGGCAACAGGAGACAATACCTTTGATTAACATTTTGCAAAAGTTTCATTTTGCTAAAGGCATTCAGGAAGAGGGCTCGCAGCATTTATAGTTGCTTACAGACGTAGAATCACGGCTCGGTTACACTGGGCGATAGATATTTAATGCTCTGAATGGAAGGCGGAAAGCGTGGATCTGATTGCAAACTATGGGCTGTTTTTGGCGAAAATTGTCACGGTCGTTGCGGCTATTGGCATTCTTGTCACGATTATTGTGAATGTTGCCGGTCGCAAAAGACATCAACGAGGTGAGCTGCGTCTCACCAATTTAAGTGAACAATACCAGGAAATGCAGGAAGAAATGCAGGTGGCAAGGCTTGATGACCATCAGCAAAAACTCTGGCATAAAGCTCAAAAGAAAAAACACAAACTCGAAGCGAAACAAGCAAAAGCTCGCGCTAAACGAGGTGAAACGGTTATTTCTGGCAAGCCAACACTTTATGTGTTGGATTTTAAAGGAAGTATGGATGCTCACGAGGTTACTTCCCTGCGCGAAGAGATAACCGCAGTATTGGCCGTAGTGAAGCCTGAAGATGAGGTTCTGCTGCGTCTGGAGAGTCCTGGCGGTGTTGTTCATGGTTATGGGCTTGCTGCGTCACAATTACAGCGTCTGCGCGACAGCAAAGTACGTCTGACGGTTGCTGTGGACAAAGTAGCTGCCAGCGGTGGTTATATGATGGCGTGTGTGGCCGACAAAATCGTCGCTGCACCGTTTTCTATTATTGGCTCGATTGGTGTCGTTGCTCAGGTTCCAAACTTCCATCGCTTACTGAAACGCAATGATATAGATGTTGAGTTGCATACTGCCGGGCAGTACAAACGTACGTTGACACTGTTTGGTGAAAACACTGAGCAAGGGCGTGAGAAATTCCGTGAAGACCTCAACGAAACCCATCAGCTGTTTAAGCAGTTTGTCCATGATATGCGCCCATCATTAGATATTGATTCCGTCGCGACAGGTGAACATTGGTACGGCACTCAAGCTTTAGAAAAAGGTTTGGTCGATGCAGTGAGCACCAGCGATGATTTGCTGATTAATCTGATGAAAGACCGCGAAGTGATCAACGTTCACTATACGCGCCGTAAAAAAATGATGGACCGTTTTACCGGTAGTGCGGCAAACAGCCTTGATAATCTGTTGCTGCGCTGGTGGCAACGTGGTGAAAAACCGCTGTTGTAATTAAATTCAGCGCGTAATTAAAAACGAGGCCTTTTGGCCTCGTTTTTTTGTTTAGTCTTGCAGGTGATATTTTTCAGCAAATACATGCGCAAGATGTTTAAACATATTAAATACGGCGGTGCTTTTGCCGGTAGGTAAGCCTTGCTCATCAAGGAAGTATTCACCTTTGAATACCAGCACCCCGTTTTTTTGTTCGACGTCAGTTGCTTCCATTCCATGCATGAAATCTTCATGGGCACGGATAACTTTGTTGGCTTCAATAATTAGCGACTGTTTATCGATAGGTTGAGTGGTCGGTTTCATGATTTCCTCCTTTAAAAACTGGCAGTAGTGTACTTCCGCTATACTGCAAAGGGCAATATCTCCTGAGTAAACCTAAGGTGATTTAATCAGTTTGGTGTGCTGGCAGGAATCGGAGCTGCATGCTAATAAAGTTGCGTAACTCATTTTATCAGGTAGAGTGTGACGCTTTCGCAAATCTGGCAACGGAATTGCTTGACATTCAACCAAAGTTCCGTCGTGCTATGTCACCGATGCGAAAGACTCGTTATCTCAATCACCTGCGAATGTTCGCTTAATCTGGCCGGTGATGAAAAAAGAGTTGATATCCATTGACGCTGTCGCAATATAGAAAAGCGCGTCGCCAGTGGAAGGTGCAACTAGCGTGCGACGTCTCCTGGAAGAATTACATTAGGTAAAGGTGAATATGGGTAAAGCTCTCGTCATCGTTGAGTCCCCGGCAAAAGCCAAAACGATCAACAAATATCTCGGGAATGACTACGTGGTTAAGTCCAGCGTCGGTCATATCCGTGATTTGCCGACCAGTGGATCAACCACCAAGAAGAGCGCTGACTCCGCCTCCACCAAAGGGACCAAAAAGGTCAAAAAGGATGAACGCGGCGCGCTCGTAAATCGTATGGGTGTCGATCCATGGCACAACTGGGAAGCACAGTACGAAGTGCTGCCTGGTAAGGAAAAAGTGGTTTCGGAACTGAAATCACTGGCTGAGAAAGCAGACCATATCTATCTCGCAACCGACCTTGACCGCGAAGGGGAAGCCATTGCATGGCACCTGCGGGAAGTTATCGGTGGTGATGAAACGCGTTACAGCCGCGTTGTATTTAACGAGATCACAAAAAATGCAATTCAACAGGCCTTCGAAAAGCCGGGCGAATTGAATATTGACCGTGTTAACGCACAGCAAGCGCGTCGCTTTATGGACCGCGTTGTGGGCTACATGGTGTCTCCGCTGCTGTGGAAGAAGATTGCCCGTGGTTTGTCTGCCGGTCGTGTACAGTCTGTTGCTGTGCGTCTGGTTGTTGACCGCGAACGCGAAATTAAAGCGTTTGTGCCGGAAGAATATTGGGAAGTTGACGCGAACCTGACGACGCCGAAAGGCGATAGTCTACCTGTTCAGGTCAGCCACCATAAAGACAAGCCATTCCGCCCGGTTAACCGTGAGCAGACCATGTCTGCGGTTAGCGAGCTGGAAAAAGCCAGTTATTCGGTGCTTGAGCGTGAAGATAAGCCAACCAGCAGCAAGCCTGGTGCGCCTTTCATCACCTCCACTTTGCAGCAAGCTGCAAGTACCCGTCTTGGTTTTGGCGTGAAGAAAACCATGATGATGGCACAGCGTCTTTATGAAGCGGGCCATATTACTTACATGCGTACTGACTCAACTAACTTGAGCCAGGATGCGGTGAGCATGGTACGTGGTTATATCGAAGAGAGTTTCGGTAAGAAATATCTTCCAGAAGCCGCGAATCATTACTCCAGCAAAGAAAACTCTCAAGAAGCGCACGAAGCGATTCGTCCTTCTGATGTGAGTGTTGTTGCCGAGTCGCTCAAAGACATGGAAGCTGATGCGCAGAAACTTTACCAGTTGATCTGGCGCCAGTTTGTCGCGTGTCAGATGACACCTGCGCAGTACGATTCCACCACCTTAACGGTACAAGCCGGTGATTTCCGTCTGAAAACGCGTGGCCGTACGCTGCGTTTTGATGGCTGGACGAAAGTGATGCCTGCGCTGCGTAAGGGTGATGAAGACCGTACATTGCCAGCTGTAGAGCAGGGTGATGAACTCGCTCTGGTTGAAATCATTCCAGGTCAGCACTTTACTAAACCACCGGCTCGCTTTAGTGAAGCCTCGTTGGTTAAAGAGTTGGAGAAACGTGGGATTGGTCGCCCGTCTACGTACGCATCGATCATTTCCACCATCCAGGATCGTGGTTATGTGCGTGTAGAAAACCGCCGTTTCTATGCTGAAAAAATGGGCGAAATTGTTACTGATCGCCTGGAAGAAAACTTCCGTGAGCTGATGAACTACGATTTCACCGCGCAAATGGAAAGCAGCCTTGACCAGGTGGCCAATAATCAGGCCGAGTGGAAAGGGGTGCTGGACAACTTCTTTAGCGATTTCAGTGAGCAGCTTGGTAAAGCTGAGCTGGATCCGGAAGAAGGCGGTATGCGTCCAAACCAGATGGTACTGACCAGCATCGATTGCCCAACTTGTGGCCGTGAAATGGGAATTCGTACTGCAAGTACTGGTGTATTCCTCGGTTGTTCTGGTTACGCTTTGCCTGTTAAAGAGCGCTGCAAAACCACCATTAACCTGGTGCCGGAAAACGAAGTCCTCAATGTGCTCGAAGGCGATGACGCGGAAACTAACGCACTGCGTGCGAAACGTCGTTGTACCAAATGTGGCACGGCGATGGACAGCTACCTCATCGATCCAAAACGTAAACTGCACGTTTGTGGTAATAACCCAACGTGTGATGGTTACGAAATCGAAGAGGGCGAGTTCCGCATTAAGGGTTATGACGGCCCAATCGTTGAGTGTGAGAAATGTGGTTCTGAAATGCACCTGAAAATGGGCCGTTTCGGTAAGTACATGGCTTGTACTAACGACGATTGTAAAAATACCCGCAAGATCCTGCGTAACGGCGAAGTGGCTCCTCCGAAGGAAGATCCTGTTCCGTTGCCTGAGCTTCCTTGCGAGAAGTCAGATGCGTATTTCGTCCTGCGTGATGGCGCGGCGGGTGTTTTCCTTGCGGCAAACACTTTCCCTAAATCGCGTGAAACACGTGCGCCATTAGTGGAAGAACTGTATCGCTTCCGTGACCGTCTGCCAGAAAAACTGCGTTATCTGGCTGATGCTCCGCAACAAGATGCGGATGGTAACAAAGCGGTTGTTCGCTTTAGCCGTAAGACTAAACAGCAGTACGTCTCTTCCGAGAAAGAAGGTAAAGCGACGGGTTGGTCAGCATTCTTTGTGGATGGTAAATGGGTTGAAGGCAAGAAGTAACCGCCTTTAATGTGAAAAGCCGGGGCTATTGCTCCGGCTTTTTTATATCCTCTTATATAACCTGATTATTATTTTTTCTTTCTAACTATACATAGATGGTATAACTGATATAGTGGTTTCAGAGATTTTCACCTCGTCTGATCCCCGCCGTTGTTCATACCGGGGCTGCTTTTACTGCGGATGGAACGCCATGAAACTACAGCAACTTCGTTATATCGTAGAGGTGGTAAATCACAACCTCAACGTCTCGTCGACGGCAGAAGGGCTTTACACTTCTCAGCCGGGGATCAGTAAACAAGTTCGTATGTTGGAAGACGAACTGGGGATTCAGATCTTTGCACGTAGCGGCAAGCACCTGACTCAGGTGACTCCTGCTGGACAAGAGATTATTCGAATTGCCCGCGAAGTGCTCTCAAAAGTGGATGCTATTAAGTCCGTCGCCGGTGAGCACACCTGGCCGGACAAAGGTTCGCTCTATGTCGCTACAACCCATACACAGGCTCGCTACGCGTTGCCAAATGTGATTAAAGGGTTTATTGAGCGCTACCCTCGTGTCTCGCTGCATATGCACCAGGGTTCACCAACACAAATTGCTGAAGCAGTTTCTAAAGGCAATGCCGATTTTGCGATAGCGACTGAAGCACTGCACCTTTACGACGATCTCGTGATGCTTCCGTGCTATCACTGGAACCGTTCGATTGTTGTCACGCCGGATCACCCGCTAGCATCAAAAGAGTCCGTCTCTATCGAAGAGCTGGCGCAATATCCGCTGGTTACCTACACCTTTGGCTTCACCGGGCGTTCTGAATTAGATACGGCATTTAATCGTGCAGGACTAACACCACGTATCGTGTTCACAGCAACTGATGCTGATGTGATTAAAACGTACGTGCGCCTGGGATTAGGGGTAGGGGTTATTGCCAGCATGGCGGTGGACCCGGTGTCAGACCCTGATTTGGTGCGTATTGAAGCACAAGGCGTGTTCAGCCACAGCACGACGAAAATTGGTTTCCGCCGCAGCACGTTCTTGCGCAGTTACATGTATGATTTCATTCAGCGTTTTGCCCCGCATCTGACTCGTGATGTGGTTGATACCGCTGTAGCATTAAAATCTAACGAAGATATTGAAGCGATGTTTAAAGATATTAAACTACCAGCAAAATAATATCGCGAGGTATCTTTCCATGCGCGAAAGATACCTCTTCTCATTTGCATAAAGAATATGATTTACCTCTCTCCGTATTTATTCCCTTCTTAAATCGCTAATTTCCCACACCATATGAATGGTTAATGTGTCTCAATTAAGAGACAAACGTAGATAATAAATAACCTCTGCGCAAATTTACTGTTTCAATTATTTATTTCAGGTCAAAAGATTAAATATTTTCCTGTATCTGGAAAGCAATTTCGCTGGCTTTTGTACTAGAGTTTCTTTAGGATTAATCCCAGCTGGCGATTAATTATACCGATTGTTTAATGATTTATGATAAGTGGTGCCGATTGTATGAGGTTAGCAATGCCTTCAGGAAGTGAAGAACCGCAAAAGGAAACAGGGCTTAAACGTAAAGCCTGGATGGCGGTGTTTCTCGTATCAGGTCTGTTCTGGCTTGTGGTAGCGTTGGCAGCCTGGCATTTTTGGGGGTAATTATGACAGCCCTTGCTCAAACACAAGTGCAAAAAAGTGTACTTCAGCAAGATGACAAGCCTCAGCAAGAAGCAAAATCTGGAGAAGTACAGGTTCCTGAGTCGTGGCAGTTGACTCAAGAACAAAAAGAATTTATCGATCTGTTTTCAACAGACGAACATATAGAACAATAAGAGTTATTTTTATTTACCTTTATTTAACTTGCGGTCAATCACACTTTTTTATTATATGTGATTAACACCTCACTCTTTAAGTAATCACTACACACAGCAATATTCAAACAGACTGATTAATTATTCAGTCATAGTGTTTACCAAAAATAAAGAGAGTGGATTATGGATACTCACTGTAGTGCCAAATACTGGTCATGGCTTAGCGTATTTTCCGTTTCGTTTGCATTTTGGGCCCACATGGTCTGGATGCTGACTCACTAATTATTCCAGCACCCCGGTCACCTCCGGGGTGTAATCAAATCTCCCCCTCTGTCTTTACACAATCCGATTTATCAATTTGGGTTGTTATCAAATCGTTACGATATCTTTGTGTTATCTTTAATACTGTCCCTGATCTTAGTCAGGGATACCGCTATCCTAAGAAATTTACGGAGGAGCTATGTCGTTAACCCTACGAGAGGCCAGTAAGGATACTTTACAGGCGCTGAATAAAACCTATCACTATTACAGTCTGCCGCTGGCCGCAAAGGAACTTGGGGATATCACTCGTTTACCCAAGTCATTGAAAGTTCTGCTTGAAAACCTGCTGCGCTGGCAGGATGGAAACTCCGTCACTCAAGATGATATTCATGCCCTGGCCGCCTGGCTGAAGAATGCTCATGCCGATCGTGAAATTGCTTATCGCCCGGCGCGTGTTTTGATGCAGGATTTTACTGGCGTACCGGCAGTGGTTGATTTAGCCGCCATGCGTGAAGCCGTAAAACGTCTGGGCGGAGATGTTGCCAAAGTTAATCCACTTTCCCCTGTTGACCTTGTTATTGACCACTCCGTGACTGTCGATCATTTCGGTAATGACGATGCTTTTGAAGAAAACGTTAGCCTGGAAATGGAACGTAACCATGAGCGATATGTTTTCCTGCGCTGGGGCCAACAAGCATTTAGTCGGTTTAGTGTGGTACCGCCGGGTACTGGAATCTGCCACCAGGTCAACCTGGAATATCTTGGCAAAGCAGTATGGAGCGAAATGCAGGGTGATGAGCTGGTAGCTTATCCAGACACGCTGGTGGGCACCGATTCGCACACCACGATGATCAACGGCCTTGGTGTTCTGGGCTGGGGGGTTGGCGGTATAGAAGCCGAAGCGGCCATGCTTGGACAACCTGTTTCGATGCTGATCCCGGATGTTGTAGGCTTTAAACTTAACGGCAAATTGCGGGAGGGCATTACTGCGACCGACCTCGTACTTACCGTCACGCAAATGCTACGTAAACACGGTGTGGTTGGTAAATTCGTTGAATTCTATGGCGATGGCCTGGACTCATTGCCACTGGCCGACCGCGCAACCATCGCCAATATGGCACCAGAATATGGTGCAACCTGCGGATTCTTCCCGATTGATACCGTCACGCTGGATTACATGCGCCTGAGCGGGCGTAGCGAAGAACAAATCGCACTGGTGGAAGCCTATGCGAAGGTTCAGGGGATGTGGCGTAATACGGGTGATGAGCCTGTATTTACCAGTACACTGTCACTGGATATGAATGAGGTTGAAGCAAGCCTTGCCGGGCCGAAACGCCCACAGGATCGTGTAGCGTTGGGTGATGTGCCAAAAGCCTTTAGCGCTAGTAATGAGCTTGAAGTAAATAGCAGCCATAAAGATCGCGCACCCGTGGATTACACCATGGGCGGGAAGAGCTATCAGTTGCCAGATGGGGCGGTGGTTATTTCGGCCATTACGTCTTGTACTAACACTTCAAACCCAAGTGTCCTGATGGCGGCGGGCTTGCTGGCTAAAAAAGCCGTGACTTTAGGTTTAAAACGCCAGCCGTGGGTAAAAGCTTCACTGGCACCAGGCTCTAAAGTTGTTTCGGATTATCTTGCGAAGGCAAAACTTACTCCTTATCTCGATGAGCTAGGTTTTAACCTGGTAGGTTATGGCTGCACCACCTGTATTGGTAACTCCGGGCCGTTGCCAGATCCCATCGAACAGGCAATTAAGAAGGGTGATCTGACCGTTGGTGCCGTGTTGTCAGGAAACCGTAACTTCGAAGGGCGTATTCACCCGCTGGTGAAAACTAACTGGCTGGCATCGCCACCGTTAGTGGTGGCTTATGCACTTGCCGGGAATATGAACGTTAATTTGACCACCGATCCACTTGGGCATGACCGCAAAGGTGATCCTGTTTACCTCAAAGATATTTGGCCGAGCAGCCAGGAAATCGCCCGTGCAGTCGCGCAGGTATCAACGGAAATGTTCCACAAAGAGTACGCTGAAGTCTTTGAGGGAACGCCTGAGTGGCAAAGTATCGAGGTAGACCATTCAGATACCTATGGCTGGCAGAGTGATTCTACTTATATTCGTCTGTCGCCATTCTTTGATGAAATGGAAGCTACGCCGAAACCATTGCAGGACATTCATGGTGCCCGCGTGCTGGCCATGCTGGGGGATTCAGTAACTACTGATCACATCTCACCGGCCGGAAGTATTAAGCCTGATAGTCCGGCAGGGCGTTACCTACAAAACCATGGTGTTGAGCGCAAAGATTTTAACTCCTATGGATCGCGTAGGGGTAACCACGAAGTGATGATGCGTGGGACTTTCGCCAACATTCGCATCCGTAACGAAATGGTGCCGGGTGTTGAAGGGGGGATGACGCGTTTGCTACCTGGCGACGAAGTCATCTCAATTTATGACGCTGCAATGAAATATCGCGACAAAGGCATTCCGCTCGCGGTATTTGCCGGTAAAGAGTATGGCTCCGGTTCCAGCCGTGACTGGGCGGCAAAAGGCCCGCGTCTGCTTGGGGTACGAGTGGTTATCTCTGAGTCATTTGAGCGTATCCACCGTTCAAACTTGATTGGCATGGGTATTTTACCACTGGAGTTCCCGCAGGGAGTGACGCGTAAAACGTTAGGTCTGACGGGGGAGGAGTTTATTGATATCAGTGGGCTCAATGATCTGACGCCAGGCGCTACGGTTCCGGTGAAATTAACCTTCGCCGATGGTAGACAAGAGGTGGTGGAGTGCCGCTGCCGTATTGATACCGGCAATGAACTGACATACTTCAAAAATGATGGCATCCTGCATTACGTTATTCGCAACATGCTAAATTAGACAAAAATCTCCCCCAGCGATGGGGGAGAAATCTCTTAATCTTCGGACAGCAAATGGCCCATTTTAGCGGCCTTAGTATCCAGGTAATGCGCGTTTTTCGGATTACGGCCCACGATCAGTGGCACACGTTCAACGATATTAATCCCCGCTTCACTGAGAATTTCTACCTTACGTGGGTTGTTGGTCAACAAGCGTACCGCGTCGACACTTAATAGCTTAAACATGTCAGCACACAGCGTGAAGTCACGTTCATCGGCGGCAAAGCCGAGTTGGTGGTTGGCTTCGACCGTATCGTAGCCTTTATCCTGCAATGCATAGGCGCGGATTTTATTAAGCAGACCAATGTTACGACCTTCTTGACGGTGATATAACAAAATACCGCGGCCTTCTTCTGCAATCTGGGAAAGAGCTGCTTCAAGCTGGAAACCGCAATCACAGCGCAGGCTGAATAGGGCATCCCCCGTCAGACACTCAGAATGCACTCGCGCCAGAACAGAATCATTCCCGCTAATATCACCAAAAACCAGAGCAACGTGGTCTTGTCCAGTTGCCAGTTCTTCAAAGCCCACCATCAGGAAATCGCCCCATGGGGTTGGCAGTTTGGCTTCTGCCACACGTTTAAGCTGCATGTGATTCTCCAGGTACTTATGTTGGCACTCATCGTGCCTGCCAGCTGTCTGGCTTGTTTAATTACTTCTGGCTATTTTGCCACAACGGCGGGTACTTCACCTAATTGACTGCCACGGCTCCTATTTTTACGCTTTGCGTTACGCTACGTTTTCCCATCGGTGCGCTTTTTCAGGTATTCTTAATGTTCAAATTGCATAAGGATAAGTGATGCGGGCAATAGCAAAGCGAACGACAATTGGTGCTGGAATACTGTTAATCATGCCTTTAGCCGTATGGATTTCGGGGTGGCAGTGGGTTCCCGGAGGAAATAGTGTCTGGCTTAAAATGATGTATTGGGTGACCGAAACTGTAACCCAGCCCTGGGGCATTATTACTCATGTTGTGTTGTGCGGTTGGTTTTTGTGGTGCCTGAGGTTTCGCTTAAAAGCAGCTCTAATGCTATTTGCCATACTCGGTGCGGCTATCCTTATTGGGCAGGGCGTAAAATCTGTCATCAAAGATAAAGTGCAGGAACCGCGTCCGTTTGTTGTATGGCTGGAAAAGACGCAACATATTCCAACTGATGAGTTCTACAATTTAAAGCGTAAGCAGCGTAGCGAACTGGTAAAAAGCCAGCTGGAAACGCAACAGGAAGTACCAGGTTGGTTACGTAAACACTGGCAAAAAGAGACCGGTTTTGCATTTCCGTCAGGGCACACGATGTTTGCGGCAAGTTGGGCCTTATTGGGTGTTGGACTGCTGTGGCCTCGCAGGCGAACTTTGACAATTGCTTTGCTGTTAGTTTGGGCAACAGGTGTAATGGGCAGCCGGTTGCTTCTCGGGATGCATTGGCCACGGGATTTAGTGGTAGCCACAATCATCTCCTGGGCGTTGATAACATTGGCAACCTGGCTTGCACAAAAATTATGCGGCCCGCTTTCACCGCCGCCGCAAGAAGCTGATGAAATAGCCGAACGGGATGATGAGCCTTGAGATTATTGATTTAATCCCCATTTCTTATGAATTGGACGCTCTCTATGGATTCCCCGAACACCCGGGAAATGGTAGTTTATACCGTTGGGTAAAAGCATTCGGGCATAATTTAGTCGCGTAAGACCACATGACGGGAAGTAATGTGAAATACTTATTCATTTTCTTACTGGTGCTAGCGATTTTTGTGATTTCTGTCACTCTGGGCGCGCAAAACGATCAGGTAGTCAATTTCAACTATCTGTTGGCACAAGGCGAATACCGCGTCTCCACTTTGTTGGCGACTCTTTTTGCTGCTGGTTTTTTACTGGGCTGGCTGATTTGTGGCCTGTTCTGGTTGCGCCTGCGGGTATCACTTGCGCGCGCCGATCGTAAAATTAAACGCCTGGAGCAGCAAATTACTACAGATTCTGATGTTACTGCGGCTGTTGTACCGGCTGTGAAGGAATAACCTGCCATGCTGGAATTGTTGTTTCTGCTACTCCCTATCGCTGCCGCCTACGGCTGGTATATGGGGCGAAGAAGCGCACAACAAGATAAACAACAAGAGGCTAATCGCCTGTCGCGTGACTACGTGGCGGGGGTTAACTTTTTGCTGTCAAACCAGCAAGATAAAGCTGTGGATCTTTTCCTCGATATGCTCAAGGAAGATACGAATACAGTTGAAGCCCATCTCACGCTTGGTAACCTGTTCCGCTCTCGTGGTGAGGTCGACCGCGCTATCCGTATCCACCAGTCTTTAATGGAAAGTGCTTCACTAACCTACGAACAGCGCTTGCTGGCCGTGCAGCAGTTGGGCCGTGATTATATGGCTGCGGGATTGTACGACCGCGCTGAAGATATGTTTGCCCAGTTGATCGATGAAACTGATTTCCGAATCGGCGCGTTGCAACAATTGTTGCTGATTCACCAGGCAACCAGCGACTGGCAAAAAGCCATTGAAGTAGCAGAACGTTTGGTCAAGCTCGGAAAAGATAAGCAGCGTACAGAAATTGCCCACTTCTATTGTGAGCAAGCGGTGCAATTGATGGGGAGCGATGATCTTGATCGAGCCATGTCTCTGCTTAAGAAAGGGGCTGCTGCCGATAAAAATTGCGCGCGCATATCTATCATGATGGGTCGCATCTTCATGGCTCGTAACGAATATGCAAAAGCCGTTGAGACATTGCAGCGCGTTATTGATCAAGATAGCGAATTAGTCAGCGAAACGCTGGAAATGCTACAGACCTGCTATCAGCAATTAAATAAACCGCAAGAGTGGGAAGCGTTCTTAAAACGCTGTGTTGAAGAAAACACCGGAGCAGGTGCAGAGTTGATGCTGGCTGAGATTCTCGAACATAAAGAGGGGTCTGAAGTCGCGCAAGTTTATATCAACCGACAGCTCCAGCGTCATCCTACTATGCGTGTGTTCCATCGTCTGATGGATTACCACTTGCAGGAAGCAGAAGAAGGGCGTGCAAAAGAGAGCCTGATGGTGCTTCGTGACATGGTTGGTGAACAGGTTCGCACTAAACCGCGCTATCGTTGTCAGAAATGTGGCTTCACGGCTTTTACGCTCTATTGGCATTGTCCTTCTTGCCGGGCATGGTCGACGATTAAACCTATCCGAGGCCTGGATGGGCAATAACAGATATTTATAAAAAAAAGAGATATTTTAGTTACAACATACTAATGATCTTTTCTGTAAAACACACCTCGGCATCGAGTCAATTATGCCTGGCAGGGTATAATGGCAACTGTAATTTTGCGTGTGCCACGAGTAGAATGCTTGCCGTTTATCTCTATGCGGCGCAGTGCTGTCCAACATCAGAAGGTTTAGTCATGAATTCAACTGCATCATCCTCCTCCCTTGTTGCCACCGATTCTCCTATTGTTGTCGCACTTGATTACGATAATCGTGATAAAGCCTTAGCATTCATCGATCGCATCGACCCGCGTGATTGCCGTCTAAAAGTGGGCAAAGAGATGTTTACTTTGTTTGGACCGCAATTGGTGCGAGATATTCAGGTACGTGGCTTTGACGTATTCCTTGATCTGAAATTTCACGATATTCCGAATACGACGGCACATGCAGTTGCCGCTGCGGCAGAACTTGGTGTCTGGATGGTGAACGTTCATGCCAGCGGTGGGGCTCGTATGATGACGGCTGCACGTGAAGCTTTGCTGCCATTTGGCAACGATGCACCATTACTGATTGCCGTTACTGTCCTTACCAGCATGGAAGCAAGCGATCTGGTCGATCTCGGCATTGCTGCCACTCCAGCTGAACACGCTGAGCGCCTGGCTCGTTTGACACAAAATTGTGGTTTAGATGGTGTAGTTTGTTCTGCTCAGGAAGCTGTGCGTTTCAAGAGCGAATTGGGCCAATCATTTAAGCTCGTTACACCTGGCATTCGCCCGGTTGGAAGCGATGCAGGCGATCAGCGCCGCATCATGACTCCGCAGCAAGCACAAACGGCGGGTGTAGACTTCATGGTAATTGGGCGTCCGATCACCCAATCTGCAAATCCTTCTCAGACGCTGCGTGATATCCGCGCTTCATTGCTGCAAGGTGAATGATGAAAGACGATAACAGCCGTTTAGTTTACTCAACTGAAACAGGTCGCATTGATGAGCCTGCGTCGGCACCCGTTCGCCCAAAAGGTGATGGTGTGGTGCGGATTCAACGACAAACCAGTGGCCGTAAAGGCAAAGGTGTTTGTTTGATTACCGGTATCGATGCGGATGACGCGCAATTAGCAACGCTCGCCGCCGAATTGAAGAAAAAATGTGGTTGTGGTGGTTCACTAAAAGATGGCGTTATTGAGATTCAGGGTGATAAACGTGACCTGATTAAATCTCTGCTTGAAGCAAAAGGTATGAAAGTAAAATTAGCAGGTGGTTGATTCGTTTAAGATATAATAGAAACAATCAGGCCACGGTAAATATACCGTGGCCTTTTATTATGACTGCTGAAAGTCAGACCTGAATATTAAAAACTTTATAATGTGTAAAAGCATTTACGCTTTTGCTGGTATCAAGCTTTATTTACTTACTTGATGACCGATAATACCACCTACAGCTGCACCACCTAATGTGCCAAGTGCACTACCGTCAGTTAAGACAGCACCACCAACAGCACCGGCACCTGCACCAATCGCGGTGTTACGGTCACGTTTGGACCAGTTTGAGCAGGCGCTCAGAGAGGTAGCAACAGTTAAAGCCAGCACAACGGCAGCAATTTTTTTGTTATTTAAGGTCATAATACTTTCTCCTGAATTATTGATTCACGGAAATAGTCTCTAGTTAAGTATAGTGGCAATAAACCAACTTATAGAGCGTTCCGCGAAACTGCATAACGATATAAGACCTAAAAGATAACTACGGTGATTATCACTTCCTGTTATATCGCTGATAAATATTCTAATTTGTATTGGAAATAACAATAGGTAAATAATCTTAAAGGATAGGCAGGATAATTCTGATAAGAGAGCTGCCTACTGGGCCGCAGGCAGCTAAAAAGGTTCTCAGGCGATCGGAAATTGTTTAACAATATTGACCTGTATCCCCGTGTCCTGCAATTGTTGGCTAGCAACTCCGCTAAGCGCATCGTCTGTAATGACGCGGTTAATGTGTGAGAGCGGGCCGAGAGTGTAGGGATGTATCGCACCAAACTTAGAACTGTCAGTCAGTACAATGGTTTCACTACCTTTTTCCAGCACAGTATTAACCACATCAGCGCGCATCATGTCGCGGCTGGTAAATCCGGTTTCTGGTAAAAAACCGTCAATACCGATAAATGCTTTGCTGAAATGGACTTGCTGGATAAATTGGCGCGTCAGAGGGCCAACCATGCTTTCACTCTTCTTCTGGTAAATGCCACCAAGCAACACAACTTCACAATCGGTATCTTTCAAAAGATGCGCAATGTAGCTACTGACGGTAATCAGAGTGATTTTTTTCTGCTCGGCTAACGCGCGAGCCAGCAGTGCATTGCAACTGCCATTTTCGATAAAAATCGTTTCACCGTCGTTTACCAATGTTGCGGCAAAATCAGCAAGATGACGCTTCAACGAATAATTGTTCATCATTCGGGTTTCGACATCTTCACTATCTAGCGGAACGGCATAACCGTGAGCACGTTTCAGATAACTTTTCTTCTCCAGAAGATTGAGATCCTGGCGAATAGTGACTTCTGAGACACCGGTTTTTTTAGCGAGATCCGCCACACTCATGCGGCCTTGATCTATCACCATTTGTAAAATAATTTGTTGTCTGGAGTTCATGTCAGCCAATTTTGAGGCGGTGCTTAATGCACCGCCGGATTATCAAAGTGTATGTTCTGTGCGGGCTATAATATCATCCTGCGCGTCTGGAGATAAGGCAGTAAAGAAAGCAGAATAACCTGCTACGCGCACCACCAGGTCACGATACTTATCAGGATGTTGTTTGGCATCAATAAGTGTTTCACGGGAAACAATGTTGTATTGAACATGCCAGCCTTTATGCGCTTCAAAGAAAGTACGCAACATAAGCATCAATTTTTCACGGTCGCGTGGGTTATCTAATGTTGCCGGATTCAGCTTCTGGTTAAGCAACACGCCACCCAAAATCTTACTGGTTGGCAATTTGCCAACGGAGCTGATAACTGCGGTTGGGCCAAGACGGTCGGTGCCTGAGGCCGGGCTTGCACCTTCTGCCAGTGGCGTCGTTGCTTTACGTCCATCCGGGGTTGCCATTGTTGCGGCACCGAATGGTACGTTCGCAGATATAGATGAAGTACCCGCGTAGTAAGTTCCGCCGATAGGGCCACGGCCAAAACGAGTATTGTGATACTGCTTCAGCTCGTCAATATAGGTTTGGTAAGCTCGAGCTAACAGTAAATCGACTTCATCTTCATCGTTGCCATATTTTGGGGCGCCATTAATCAGGCGCTGGCGTAGCTGTTCACCAGTCAAACCCTCAAAGTCATTGGCCAGTGCTTCAGCAAGCTGTTGTTGACCAATCACTCCTTGCTCGAACACCAATTTTTTCACTGCTGCAAGGCTGTTTCCAAGGTTGGCAATACCAACTTGCAGGCCAGAAACCCAGTCATATTTTGCGCCGCCTTGTTTAATACTTTTACCACGCTCAATGCAGTCATCCACTAGGGCTGAGCACAGAATGTCGTGAGCATTTTCTTCCAGAACCGTATCCACAACACACTCAATCTCTATGGATTTCTGGGTGTAATAGCGGATTTGAGCATCCCACGCATTCATCACCTGATCAAACTGGGTGAAGTTTCCGGCTGAGAGCGCATGTTCTTGCGCAAGGAAAACTTTACCGCTGGTAGCATCACGACCATGTTCGAGTGCAGCCAGCATGACACGAGCAAAGTTAATGAAACTCATGCCTGTGCAACGGTATCCCCATTTGCCGCCGACAGCTGTTTCAATACAACCAATCGCTGCGTAGTCGTATGCATCTTCACGACTGACACCGAGTTTAATAAACTCCTCAATCACGATTTCATCGTTGTTAAATGCAGGCATCCCGAAACCACAGCGAATCACCTGAACGCAAGCATCAAGGAAGTCATTACTCATTCCAGCATGGTAACGCACACTCAAGTTCGGCTGTGTTGAGCGTAACTGCCCACATGATTCAAGGATGGCGTATGAAAGTGGATTCACCGCATCTACAGCTTCACCATTAACCAGTGTCTGGCCACCAATGGTGACGTTTTGATAAAGCGGGCTGCCGGCAGAGGCTTTGGAGTGAGAACCAGAGCGGATTTTGTTCACTTCCAATAATTTCAACCAACAGCTTTGCAGGAGTTCGATAGCCTGGTCGCGACCTAAACTTTGCTCAAGTTCGACATCACGGCGATACCACGGATAGAGGAACTGATCGAGGCGGCCAAAAGATACGGAGTGGCCATTAGATTCTATCTGCAATACCAGCTGTATGAAGTAGCTCAACTGCAAAGCTTGCCAGAATGAGGTTGGTTTATGATGAGCAATGAGTTGGCAGTTTTCGGCAATGGCGAGCAGTTCATCACGGCGTGTAACACGTGATTCTGTGCTCGCCATTTCTTTGGCAAGCGCCGAGTAGCGTAGAATATGCTCGCTTAATGCAACGAAAGTAATATCAATCGCTTTCAGGAATTGCTCTTTGTGCAGATCTTCCCAGTCGGTCAGGTGTAGACGTGAACGACGTTCGGCTACTTTTGCACGTAAACCATCAATGCCTAATTCCAGCAACAGTGGGAAGTTGACCGCCAGATGCGCATCGCCTGAAGTCATATTTCCTTCGGCTTTAATAATGCCACTTGCCAGTAACTCCTTTTGCTCGTCGGTGAACATTCCGTAGCAGCGATCCTGCACGGTTTGCCCACGCCACCATGGGCAAATTTCATGCATCACCGCTTTATCAGCATCTGAAATTGAGAAACCAGCACCAGGGCGGTCGCCCAACTCATCAATTTCAGTTTCAATCCATCCCACGGTGTACTCAGGGAAGAATGGTGCCCCGCGAACGTGGCTTGCCTGGTTACCAATGATCAATTCATCATGCTTAATCCAGATAGTGCGCTCAGCAAGGTGGTGGGCGAGTGCGAGAGCACGGCGCACGGGTAATGGTTTATCCTGGTGCTGTTGATAAATCGCTGTGTAATGTTGCGCACGCTCGGTACAAACTGGTGGCTTAACAATATGAATCAATGCTTCTTTATGATCTTTGATACGTTGGCTTAAGGTGTTCAGGTTCAGTTGGGTCATCGGTTTATCCTCTTATCCAGGCGGTCATCCCTTTTTGGCTTGCGTACTGCTCAGCAAACTGCAGCAGTTCTGGCGCATCAAGGGGTTGGTGCGCGGCCAGATAAGGGATACTCAGGAGCTTGTATTTGTTGATACCTAAGGTGTGGTAAGGCAAAAAATGAATCGCTTTCGCACCGATTTCATCGGCAGCAAAATCAGCGATTGCGCGAATTGATTGCTCGTCGGCATTAAAATCTGGGATCAACGGCACGCGAATCGTCATTTCTACGTTGCGTGCAGCCAATTTGCGAAAGTTGTCCATTACACGTTCGACGTTGCCGTCGGTCCATTGTTTGAAGCGCTGCGCATCAACATGCTTAAGGTCGGCGAGCAGGAGATCCAGATGGTTAATCGACGGTTCTATGTATTTCCACGGCACATGGAGGCAAGACTCAACGGCGGTATGAATTCCTGCCTCTTTGCTTTTACGCAGCAGTTGCTCAGCCATTTCAGGCTGCATGAATGGTTCGCCGCCAGAAAGTGTAATTCCTCCACCGCTGCGGTCGTAAAATGGTCTGTCGCGAAGCACTTTCTGCATGATTGCATCAATACTTTGTGTCTCACCGCATACGCTTAATGCTTGGGTAGGGCAGCAATCCGTCAACGTAGTCATGTCGTCAGTCGTAAGCTTTTCACGGGCGATAATCAAAACGTCATCAATACGGCTGATTGCATGTGGTGCTGTCTGTGGACAAAGATCGCAACCAGCAAGGCATAGACGCTCGTCAAACAGCACATCCTGCCCACGAGCACGGCTTTCAGGGTTCTGGCACCAGCGGCAGCCCAGAGAGCAGCCTTTAAGGAATACGACTGTGCGAATCCCTGGACCATCATGTGTTGAGTAACGTTGGATATTAAATAGCATAAGCCCACCTTAATCTTCTTTCGTAAATTAGATTACTTTCGAATGAAAGTTTTATTGATTTTGATCAGATAAAGAACAGACAGTGGCGTTATGATGTCGGGAATCAGATAGATGACCAATCCGGAGAGTTTATGGAACTGTATTTAGATACTGCTGACGTTGCCGCAGTGAAGCGCCTGGCGCGTGTTTTGCCGTTGCAGGGCGTAACAACCAATCCCTCCATCGTTGCCAAAGCGGGGATTTCTTTGTGGGAAGTACTACCGGCCTTGCAGGATGCATTAGGTGGTGAAGGCAAACTATTTGCTCAGGTCATTGCCGCGCAGGCTGACGAAATGGTGAAAGAGGCTGAATTACTAGTGAAGCGTGTCCCGGGTCTTGTTGTGAAAGTCCCTACCACGGTAGAAGGCCTGGCGGCGATGAAGCAGTTGAAGGTAATAGGCATTCCGACGTTGGGCACTGCGGTATATGGTGCAGCTCAAGGATTACTTGCCGCATTAGCTGGGGCTGAGTATGTTGCGCCGTACGTCAACCGCCTGGATGCGCAGGGTGGTGATGGTATTCAAATGGTGCAGGATTTACAGCAGTTGCTGACTCTGCACGCCCCACAATCTAAAGTGCTGGCCGCTAGTTTCCGTACACCACATCAGGCCATGTCATGTTTACTGGCAGGATGTGAAGCAATTACGCTACCTGTTGATGTCACTGAACAACTGTTAACGACACCGGCCGTGAATGCTGCGATTGCAACTTTCGAGAAAGACTGGCAAGGTGCATTCGGCTCATTGAGCCTATAAAAACGCCGGTTTTCACCGGCGTTAGATTCAAATCTCCCAGGGCGACTTTTTCAAGTCGCCTTCTTTTATCTCTTCACCATTAGCGATGTTCAGCAATTCCGTTTTCAGGATTTCAAGATTGTTAATAGCAGACGCATGATCGCCCCCCACCAGAATATCCAGCACGGTATCAATACGTTTTGCGAGTTGCAGAGGGTCCACTGAAGGCATAGTGCGTCCTGGTCAGTTGCGGAAAAGTGTTGCCTTCATAATGCAAAAAAAGGTCTGGAAAGAGAAGGCTCAATTGCGAATTTTTACCCTTACACATCAATCAATTATTGAACAACATATAAGTAATAATTATTAAACACTCCGATACATTCATCCTGGTGCGGTAGTGGATTAGTCTGATCCTGCGTGTAACACGCTTTCATAACATGAGGATAAGATAATGACAGTAATTAACCAGCCAACCTGCAAATTGTTCACGGACACTACTCGATTCACCCAGTTGTCGGGTTACTACGAGGCGGAACGTCGCACTGTGTGGATGATGTTAAGAGCACAGCCCCGTCCTTGCTTCAACCACAAGCTAATCGAAGAAATTATGAACCTGCGGTATCTGGTTCAACAGGAGGGTTTTGTGGTTGATTTTTGGGTGACAGGCTCTCTGGTGCAGGGAATGTATAACACTGGCGGCGATTTGGGCTTTTTTGTTGAATCAATACAGCAGGGGCGTCGTGAGGCATTGCGCGCATATGCCAGGGCTTGTGTCGACTGTGTCCATGCAGCCTCACGAGGGTTTGATAGCGGTGCAATTAGCCTTGCGATGGTTGAGGGCAGTGCATTAGGCGGGGGATTTGAAGCAGCACTAGCACATCATTTTGTGCTGGCACAACGAGATGCCCGTCTTGGTTTCCCGGAGATTGCTTTTAACCTCTTCCCGGGAATGGGGGCCTATTCATTGGTTGCACGCCGCTCAGGCATGAAACTTGCTGAAGAGCTGATTTATAAAGGAGAGTCTCACACCGCTGAGTGGCATCAGCAGTTTGGACTGGTTGATGAACTGTTTGAACCCGGTCAGGGTTATCTTGCTACTCGTACTTTCATTGATACATTGCAGCCTAAACTGAATGGTGTACGGGCTATGTTGCGTGCCCGTCAGCGTGTACTTCAACTCCCTCGATCGGAGTTGATGGATATCACCGAAGACTGGGTTGACGCAGCATTTTGCCTCGAAGCTAAGGATATCGCTTATATGGAAAGGTTAGTGCAAATGCAAAATCGTCACAGCGCCACAGCTTTGCGTAAAGCCAGTTAACACGTGAGCCAACGCTCGAATACGGCTGTGGGCATTGGTCTAAATCCTGCCGTTTGTTGACGCCATTCTTCTAAAGAAAGGCGTCTTCTTTCAGGTGTTAACGCCTCAGCAACTCAAGAAATGCCTGCAGAACAGGTGAAGGATTTTGTTTATCCCAGGCAACGCCAATACCCATCGTCAGAGGATAAGTCTCTTCCTTCAGTTTACGGAAAATAACCCCTTGTCGTTTGATGCACTGCAACGATGAAGGGACCAGAGCAATACCTTTTCCTTCCGCAATAAGCCCCAGCATGATGTGATGATCTTGCGGTTCCGGAATGATATGAGGCTTGAAATCAATCTTGTGGAAAAACGCCTGGCAGTAATCATAAAAGCCGGGATTTAACTTCCGCTCAAACCAGAACATCGGCTCGTCACGTAGTGAGTCAAAACTGATGAAGCGTTTGTGCGCAAGTTTATGTCCTGCGGGCAAAGCCACCACCAGTGGATCTTCTAAAAGTTGTTCAACAGCAAGACCTTGAACGTCCGTGTGCAGGCCGATAAATGCCGCATCCATCGTCCCTCTTTTCACTTCACGAATGAGATTTATTGAATGATCTCCTGGTGTGTGGATTTGCCAGGCAGGAAACCGTTGGTGCAAGACCTCAGTCACATCAGGGATTGCACTTCGTTCGAACACTGTTGTGTAACCAACAACAAATTTCCCTCCAATGTTACTTTGCATCTCTTTTACGACGGCAATCGCTTTTTCTGCCTGAAGGAGTGTGCGTTTCACTTCTGGTAAGAATGCGGCCCCCGCATCTGTGAGGGTGACACCCGTCTTGCTACGAAGAAATAACTGCACTCCGAGTTGGTCTTCTAATTGCCGAATTTGCCTGCTCAGAGGAGGTTGAGAAATATGCAGACGCAACGCGGCACGGCTGAAGTTGAGCTCTTCACTCACAGCCAGAAAATAACGAAACTGTCGTAAATCGATGGATTCATTCATACCAAAAAGGTATCACAAAAAGGGTATTGGATGCGTTGCTTAGTAAAATTTAGAGTTCGTTCACTACATAACAGAAGGGGATTCGAAAATGGAAAGTGAACGTTATCTACGAGGTCTGGAAAAATTAAAAGAGGTTGACGGGCATGCTGGTGAAAATGTCATTAAGAGTCTGAGTGATATAGCACCGGATTTTGCGCGTCTGCTGATTGAATTTCCATTTGGTGATATCTACTCAAGAACAGGTCTCGATTTAAAGGCCAGAGAAATTGCTGTTGTTGCAGCACTGACCGCACTTGGAAATGCGACGCCACAGCTCAAAGTCCATATCCAGGGCGCGCTGAATGTTGGCTGTTCGGAACAGGAAATTATTGAAGTGATCATGCAAATGGCGGTGTATGCAGGGTTTCCTTGCGCGTTGAATGGTCTATTTGCGGCGAAAGAAGTTTTTGCGCAAATAAAATAGCCAGGTTTCCCTGGCTAATTTGGTCGCAGAGCTTATCGCGCCGTTCTGGCCTGATAGCGCTTTAACCAACGTTCGAATACGGCTGCGGGCATGGGCTTCGCAAATAAATACCCCTGCCGTTCGTTGACGCCATTCTTAGTCAGGAAGGCGTCTTCCTTTTGGTTCTCAACCCCTTCAGCGATGACCTGTAAATTAAGCGCCTGGGCGACTGCAACGATTGCACGCACCAGGGATTGGGAAACCGACTGCTTATGAATATCGCGCACAAAACTTTGGTCGAGTTTTATCGCATCGATCGGGAAGCGGGCAAGCTGAGAAAGTGAGGAATAGCCCGTCCCAAAATCATCTAAATGCACCTGGGCACCCAAGCGGCTGAATTGCTGAATAACCGAAAGCGCAAGGTCTTCATTTTCAATCAGGCAGCTTTCTGTAAGCTCAACATCAATCGGGCAGTATTCAAAATTAAGATCTTTCAGAGCTTGCTTCAGATCGGTGAAGATTGTTTGATCGGCTAACTGGCGGGCAGAAACGTTGACCGCAACGCGTAAATTAATGCCTTTATCACGCCATTTCGCCACCTGCTGAACCACACTTAACATTACCCATCGCCCAAGAGGCACAATTAACCCGGACTCTTCTGCATAAGAGATAAAATCCAACGGCGGAATCAGCCCGCGCTCCGGCGATTGCCAACGCACCAGTGCTTCCAGGCTTCTGACTTCACCTCTCCAGGTCATTTTAGGCTGATAGTGAATAACAAGTTGGTCATTATCGAGCGCTTTACGTAAGTTGGTGTCGAGCCACAAGTACTCAAACACGCGTTGATTCATTTCTGGAGCAAATACGCAGAACTTGCCACGACCACTCTCTTTGGCGGTATACATCGCGGTATCAGCATTTCGAATTAGACTTTCACGGTCTTCACCATGTTGCGGAGCCAGCGATATACCTAACGAGCAGCCGGAGTAGACTTCAATCAAACCAATGCGGAAGGGCTGTTTTAGTCGCGCAAGAATACGCGACGACATGGCTTCGAGTGTAGCCTGAGAGGTGTCAGTGGCGAGAACAATAAACTCATCTCCACCCAAACGCGCGAGTATCTGCCCTTCATCAAGGCAACTTAGAATCGCTAATGACACGGCCTGCAATAACTGGTCACCGAACATGTGCCCGTAAGCGTCATTCACTTTTTTAAAGTTATCAAGGTCGAGATAAACGATCCCTACCTGGGTTTCACCACGGTTTTCAATCGCGGAGGAGATTAAATCGTTGATGGCGTTACGATTTGGTAGGCCGGTAATGGTGTCGGTGTTCGCCAATACACGCAGGCGCTCCTGCGCACGGCGCTCTTCGGTGATATCAGTACCAGAACAAATCAAATAGATTTCATTCTTACCGCTACCGCTATGGACGAATTTGTTGCGAAACAAAAACAGCCGCTGGCCTTTTCGTGTTTTTATCCAACGTTCAACTTCGTAAGAATTTCCGTTACGAAAGAACCCGCTAATATTGCGCTTGGAAGCGGCGGCCTCACTACGGCTCATAAACAATTTAAAAACGTTTTGGCCAATAACTTCTTGTTCTTTAAGACCGGTATACTCTTCGCTCAAACGGTTGAAGCGTTGAATATTGCCTAATTTGTCGAGAATAACGATGACAGAGTTTGCCTCCGAGACGACTTGTTCGGCGAATGAGAGTCCTTGCACCAAATCGCGGGCGACAGAAGGGGTGTCATTCCAGGCCGATGCCGAACCCGCCCACTCTTTTTTGGATACCTTACGGCCCACTAAATGTACGGAAACTTCATTACCAAATAATGAAATCGACATAGTGACGCTTGATGTTATTACCGTCATTTGGCGGATTTGTTCCGCCTGCTCGGGCTCAAGAGCCACCACCTGGCTGATATCAGAGCTTTCGCTGGCTGCTAATTGCAGAGCGTTGCTATCGTTTGGTAAACGCCAGTATGGGCTGGTTGTCCCTAAATAACGGTAGAGCAGATTTTGCTCCAAATCGTCTTTCATGCTCTCTCCTGAACAGTGCCCGACATAGCGTGTCAGTCTGTTATTCATATTAGCAATATAAACCGATCTTAAAGCGACAACAGTGAGTTAAAGACATTGTTTTTGCTGAAGATGTGAAAAATCTGAATCTTCGGCACCTTGTTGATAGTTTTTCCTACCTTATAACAAGAAGAAAACGAGTTATGGTGCTAATCATTACCTCGTTGTGATTATGATCCTAAGAGTATTCACCACAAAAAAAGATCAAAAAAAAGCTGAGCACCAGGCTCAGCATTTAAATCTAAATGACAAACTAACCGTCAGATTGCTGGACGTGCGATCACACTACGAGTTTCCATACGAACCTCTGCGATTGTCACATCAATGACGTCTGTCACTTTGTAAGCCACTTCGCCTTTAATCTGTACGGTTCCTAGCTCTTGGCTGCATACCATCTCATCGCGGACAGTATGGATGAACGGGGCAGGGATAAAGGCAACAGCACCATTTTCAATCAGACGTACGCGCATACCACCACGGCTCACATCAATGATTTCAGCACTAAAACGAGTATCCGTTCCAGCTTTGTCACTCAAGAATCGAGCATACAGCCAGTCACCGACATCGCGTTCAGCCATGCGGTTCAGGCGACGGCGCTCAGCCATCTGTACTGTGATTTCGTCTTGCGGACGGGATGCGGTTTCACCTTTGATGATCGCTTTCAACAGACGATGGTTGATCATATCGCCGTATTTACGAATCGGTGAAGTCCAGGTCGCATAAGCCTCCAGACCCAGACCGTAATGCGGGCCTGGCTCAATGCTGATTTCAGCAAACGACTGGTAGCGACGGATACGAGTGTCAAGGAAGGAGGTTGGCTGCGCATCAAGTTCACGGCGTAATTTGCAGAAACCGTTTAGTGTCAGCACTTCTTGCGCGTCAACTTCAAGGCCGTGACCTTGCAGCATAGTCGCCAACTGTTCAATGTTTGCCGGGTCGAAACCAGTGTGGACGTTATAAACGCCGAATCCCAATTTCTCGCGCAACACAATGGCCGCACAGACGTTTGCCGCAATCATTGATTCTTCAACGATGCGGTTAGCGATGCGACGTGATTCCGCAATGATATCCAGCACTTCGCCTCTCTCACCTAATACGAAACGGTAATCAGGGCGGTCTTTGAATACCAGCGCGTGGGTACGGCGCCAGTCGGCACGGCTCAGGCAGACGCGTTCCAGCAGACGAATTTGCTTAGCGATAGCGTCGCTCGGTGGCTGCCAGTCGCCTTTTTCTTCTAACCAGTCGGAGACAGCGTCATAGGCCAATTTGGCTTTGGATTCGATGGTCGCAACAAAGAAGTTAATGTCTTTTTCGATGCTGCCATCCTGAGCGATAACCATGCGGCACGCGACAACCGGACGAGTAACATTAGGGCGCAGTGAACATAAATCGTCAGACAACTCGCGAGGCAACATCGGGATGTTAAAGCCCGGCAGATAGTTGGTGAAGGCGCGGACTTTAGCAATATTGTCGAGTTTACTGCCTTCAGCAATCCAGGCGGTTGGATCAGCAATGGCTACGGTCAGCTGCAATTTACCGTCAGCTAACTCTTCAACGTACAGTGCATCATCCATGTCTTCGGTGCTGGCGCTATCGATGGTGACGAAATCAAGGGCGGTCAAATCTTCACGCACCAGGCCTTCATCCAACATCTCAGTCGCTACACCATCTGGCGCTTCACGTTCAAGATTGTGACGTGACAGTGTCACCCACCATGGTGCGAGATGATCGTCACCGCAGGTAATGAATTGTGTTAGGTCAGCGTAGAAAGCGCGGTCGCCTTTAAGCGGATGGCGTTTCATCTCCGCGACTGCCCAGTCACCATTCTGGAAATCATGCGTGACGTTGCGGTCGGCACGACACTGAATCGCATCACGCAATAATGGGTGATCCGGAACGATAGACAGGCGGTCGTCTTTACGTTGTACACGACCAACAAACCGGCTGAGGAACGGTTCGATAAGCTCTTCTGGCTCAGCGGTTTCGCGGTCCTTGTCGGTATGAATCACCGCGCTCACGCGGTCGCCGTGCATCACTTTTTTCATCTGCGGTGGCGGAATAAAGTAACTTTTTTGGGAGTCCACTTCGAGGAAGCCAAAGCCTTTTTCCGTGCCTTTTACCACGCCTTCAACGCGTGGAGTTTGGGAATGCAGTTGCTGTTTAAGCTGCGCGAGCAGCGGGTTATCCTGGAACATATTTTTTAGTTTTCGTGGCCAAAAGAGCGGCTGACAGTTTTACGCGAAACCACCCTTTGCGGCAAGCGCTGTTTGCCGCAAAGGCACGTGCTATCAATGTCTAGCGATTATTGCCAAGTCCAATTTTCAATCGGTTTAGCCAGCCGTACAACCCTGAACTCACCAGTAATTGCAAAGCTTCACCTTCGCTAAAACCCTGTTCGAATAAAAGTTGAAGCTGGGCTGCGCTAAAACTTCCAGGTGCGCGAGTTAATACGCGGACAGCATGGATTATCGCGCGTTCACGTGGACGGTTATGGCTCCAGGCTTGTATCGCTCTTTCACCGTTGCGCATTGCTTCAGGTAAACCACTTTCACCACGCCATGCTTTTGCAAAATCCGTAAAGCAACTGACGCTTCCGTTAATACGTGCGGTCAACAGACCAACCAAAATCTGATCATCACAGGCTTGAGCACTCGGAGGGAGCATTAAATGAGTTATCTGGCCGAATAGGGAAAATGCCGTGGCATCGTGAAGCAGCAGCCAACTCATCCCTTGCAAGATATTTTGCGGTAGGCAGTCGTTGTGTACATCCAATTGCAGTGTGTTTGCGTAGCGTGGCTCAACTTCAGGTAAACCCGGTTGCCACTGCTTGTCGCCATCAAGGAATAACTCGGTAGGGGCATCCTGCTGCGTATCAAGCCCGGGTAGCCAGCGCACAGGTAAACTTTGTAGTGCCTGGAAAATTGCAATTACGCGAGCCTGAAACCCGATAAAGCCAATCAATTGGTTAAATGTCACCATGTCATTTACTGAAAGAGCAACCTCATCAAGTTGCTGACGCGAGACATCATCAATCAGCGTCGGTTGACTGGCCAACTGGCGGGCGTATTGGGTGATTTGCGTCAGACGACGGTTGCTTTCGCGCGATGAGTCAGGCCCAGGTTGGGGGGCCAGTCGGGCCGCATAATGATTGCAAAGACGCTGAACACCGTAGACCTGTGCGACAGTGAGCGCTGTACTCAGGCGGTCATAGCAACTCAGCGTATGTAAGCGGGTCACAGGGCTGTTTTCAGGCAACAAACATTCACTGATATCACGTGCAGCCGAAAGCCATGCGTACTCAGAGGTGAGCTGGTCAGCGCTAAGGTTCAAATCAAGTAAAAAACGATCTTCGAGAAACGCGGCTTCGGGAACTAACGGAAGCACGGCGGCATCGTTACGGCTGGACTGGGTTTCATGGTACCAGTGGCCTTTGCCTGAGATTCGGCGTTGTTCCATGGTCATTCCTTGGTCAAAGAGTTTACAAGCCCGGGGGAAAACACCTGACGGCCTGGTTTGCTGCTTTATCCTGGCGTAAGCGCGGGAGGTGACAAAAGAATGATCGGTGATAATAAATATCGGAAAAGTATAACTACGAGAGGAATTTCAGAATTAACAGGCAAGATTGTGGGTGAGGCGAGGGTGTTAACGGGGCAGACAGACGCCTGCCCACGTGATGAACCGAATTAGTCTTTCAGTTCCAGTTCGTTCATTGCTGCGATGCTGAAACCGCCGTCAACGTGTACCACTTCGCCAGAGATACCAGCAGAGAGGTCAGAACACAGGAACGCTGCGGAGTTACCCACATCTTCGATGGTCACAGTGCGGCGAATCGGGGTAACCGCTTCGCAATGTGCCAGCATTTTACGGAAATCTTTGATGCCGGATGCCGCCAGAGTACGGATTGGGCCAGCAGAGATACCGTTCACACGCACACCTTCTGGACCCATCGCGTTTGCCATATAGCGCACGTTAGCTTCCAGAGATGCTTTAGCCAGACCCATAACGTTGTAGTTAGGGATAGCGCGTTCTGCACCCAGGTAAGACAGAGTCAGCAGTGCTGAACCTGAATTGAGCATTTCACGGCAAACTTTTGCCATCGCAACAAAGCTGTAGGAGCTGATGTCGTGAGCAATTTTGAAGCCTTCACGGGTAACCGCATTCACGTAGTCGCCATCTAACTGGTCGCCAGGTGCGAAACCGATAGAGTGAACAAAACCGTCAAATTTCGGCCAGCTTTTCGCAAGCTCAGCAAACATCGCTTCGATGCTCGCATCTTCTGCAACGTCGCACGGCAGAACCAGGCTTGAACCCAGATCTGCAGCAAACCCTTCCACACGGCCTTTCAGTTTTTCATTCTGGTAAGTGAAAGCCAGTTCAGCACCTTCGCGGTGCATAGCCTGTGCGATACCGTAGGCAATGGAGAGTTTACTGGCGACGCCAGTGATCAGAATGCGTTTACCGGTAAGAAAACCCATAGCTTTGAATCCTTATAGTTTCTGCTAATTTTATGACTTTATAATCATCAAGTTGACGATGACTAGTCACAATTTTTCAACACGAAAGTGAAATTATATCCCACTCAACGCCTGTTGTGTCAGGTTATTTTTCTTACGCCGGACGACTGGTTATCGTGTCACCAGAGGTCTGAACAGATGGTTGTGTGGCGGTCGTGGTAGACGCATTGCCGACATGCCTGATGGATACTATGTTTTAGGGTGTTAATTCGCACTTGCCTGGAAACATAATCACCGGAGATAAATGATGAAAATCACTATTGAAACACAGGTTCATGCACCCATTGAGCAAGTCTGGAATACCTACAATCACCCCCAAGATATTGAAAAATGGAATACTGCTTCGGCAGACTGGCATACCGTCAATGCGGAGGTGGATTTAAAGCCCGGAGGTAAGTTTTCGTCACGAATGGAAGCGAAGGACGGCAGTATGGGGTTTGATTTTGCAGGTGTTTATACGAACATCATTCCGAATAAATTGATTGAATACACTTTTGGTGACCGCGAAGCGAAAGTCGAATTTACGGAGCAGGAGGGCGGTGTGAAGGTATATCTAGAGTTTGACCCTGATACTCAATACCCCATCGAGCATCAGAAGAATGGCTGGCAGGCTATCCTGGATAATTTTGCTCGCTATGTTGAAGCGAAAAAATAACGTGTTAAGGGTGGCTCTTCGCGAACGGCATCCACCCTTAATATGTTGGCTTTATCGATCTTTTCGCCACGCATCTGCTGTTAACGCTTCACCGAAATGGCTGGCGATCAGGCGTTTGGTTAGGTCATGAAGCGGGGAGGCAAGAACTTCAGCGGTGCTGCCACGCTCAACGACTTCGCCCTGATGCATCACAATCACTTTATCGCTGATGTGTTTCATCATGCCGATATGCTGAGTCACATAGATATAGGCAATGCCCTGTTTCTCCTGCAATTCAAGCATCAGGTTAATCAATTGCGAACGCATCGACATATCAAGAGATGCCAGCGCTTCGTCGGCAATAATCACTTTCGGGCGCAGGATTAACGCGCGCGCCAAACCCAGACGCTGTTTCTGCCCTGGAGCCAGCATATGCGGGTAGTAGCTGGCGTGATCGGGAAGCAAACCGACCATTCTCAGCGTTTCAATAATTTGCTTGTGACGTGCTTCCGGCTCAAGGTCGGTATTCAGGCGCAGCGGGAAATCGAGGATCTGCGAAATACGCTGGCGCGGGTTCAACGAGGTGCTCGGGTCCTGGAAAATCATGCGGATATGCTGGCTTCGGTAGGTATAGTCACCGTACCGCAGCAAATGATCATTAATTAGCACTTCGCCAGTGGTTGGCTCAACCATCCCGGCAAGCATTTTTGCAAGTGTCGACTTTCCTGACCCATTCTCACCGATAACCGCCAGTGTCTGTTTTTCACGCAGAGTGAAACTCAGTGGTTTAACGGCGTCAACATGCTGACGCTGGAACAAGCCAGTTCGATAGCGAAACGTTTTACTTAAATTACGAACTTCGAGCAGCGTTTCAGCCATTACTGACTCTCCATATTCAGCGGGAAGTGACAGGCATAAAGATGTGTCTTTGCCCCCATCAAGCGAGGTGTTTCAATACATTCACGCTGTGCGTAAGGGCAGCGAGGCCCCAGTCGGCACCCCATCGGCAACTGTTCCAGTAAAGGAATCGCACCAGGCATGGTATTGAGTCGGCTTTTATGCGGCATCGGACTGCCAAAATCAGGGATTGCGCGGATAAGCGCCTGTGTATAAGGGTGGTGCGGGGTGGCAATCAGCTCTTCACTGGTTGCGCTTTCCACGGTTTGCCCACAATACATGACGTTAATTTTATCGGCCCATTTGCTCAGCATCTGCAAGTCATGGCTAATAAGCAAAATGGTGGTGTTGTTGTACTGATTTAACCGCGTCAGTAGTTTGAAAATTTGCAGTTGCGTGGTTGGTTCCATCGCGTTGGTTGGTTCATCCGCAATCAACAAACGCGGTTGGTTTGCCAAAGCAATGGCTATCATCACCTTTTGACATTCACCGTCAGTTAGCTCGTAGGGATAGCTACGCATCGCATCTTTATGATCTTTAATCCCCACGCGATGTAACAACTCAATGGCCCGGCGTTTGCGCCAGCCAAATCGTTTCCACCAGCGGCCTTTATAGGTCCAGCTGGGAATATTTTGCATCAACTGACGACCGACTCGTTCTGATGGGTCCAGACACGACTGCGGTTCCTGGAAAATCATCGAAACGTTGTGGCCGACCAGGCGACGACGCTCGCGTGAACTCAGACGTAGTAGATCGATATCATCAAACCGCATACGGTCGGCGGTGATGCGCCAGTTGTCTTTGGTGACGCCGCAAATCGCTTTTGCAATCAGACTCTTTCCTGAACCGGACTCGCCCACTAAACCGCGAATTTCACCTTCATTCAGAGTCATACTGACGCGGTCGACGGCTTTTACCCAACCCTCGGAAGTCATAAACTCGATGGTCAGGTTACGAATATCAAGTAATGGCATTATTGCACCCCCGCATTGATTGCGCGGCGTAAACCGTCGCCCAGCAGGTTGACCAGCAACACACTGATCATGATAGCCACTCCGGGCAACATTACTGTCCACGGAGCGACATAAATCAACTCCAGTGCGTCACCCAGCATCGAGCCCCATTCCGGTGATGGGAGTTGCGCCCCAAGGTCCAAAAACCCTAGTGCAGCAATATCTAGAATCGCCATCGAGAGTGCGCGGGTAATCTCAGTAACCAGAATCGCCGCCGTATTAGGCATTACCGCAAACCACAGAATATTCAGTGTTGATGCACCATCAAGGCGTGCGGCAACCACGTAATCTTTTTCCAGTTCGTCGTGTACGGCGCTATAAACAGAACGCACCATACGCGGCAGCAGGGCGAGCCACACGGCAAACATAGCGTGCAACAAATGTGGCCCAACAAATGCCACGACAATAATTGCCAGCAGCAGCGACGGAATAGACAGCAGCGTATCGAGAATATGATTGAGCACAGCAGAGCGAAGGCCATGTGTTGAACCGGCAAACACGCCCAGAATAATGCCAAATACTGCTGCCGCAAGCGTAACGACAAACGCTCCGCCAACTGTTGGTGCGGCACCGCTTAACAGACGGCTTAATACATCACGCCCCAGGTCATCTGTACCCAGGAAGAAAGAGACATCGCCATAGCGTGACCATGAAGGCGGTAACAGTTGATAACCCAGGAACTGTTGGTCGATGCCGTAGGGCGCAAAAACACCGCCAAAAATGCACAGCAGTACCAAAGCGCCACAACCATATAGGCCGATCATTGCCGTAGTATCGCCGTAAAATTTTCGCCATGTCAGGCGCAGAGTGCTCGGCGGGCGCTTCTCGCGATAGACGCTATCGTAAGGCATACCATTCCTTATGTGTCAGAGGGTTTGCCATGGCACCCAAAATATCGGAGATAACGTTCACGATGATTACCAATGAGCCAATGACCATCACGCCAGCAGAAATGGCCGTGTAGTCTTGTTGGCGAATTGCGTTGATAAGCCAGCGCCCAAGGCCCGGCCAACTGAACACAACTTCAGTGATCATCGCCAGAGTTAACATGGTTGAGAATTGCAGGCCGAGGCGTGGAATGACCGGAGGCAACGCGTTGTGTAGCACATGACGATGAAGAATTGTCAGGCGTGATAAACCACGGGTTGCTGCTGCTTTAATGTAGTTTTGGTCAAACACTTCAATGGTGCTTATACGCATCAGACGCACCACTTCAGTGGTCGGCGCCACGGCTAATGCCACCACTGGCAGCACCATGTGACGTATGGCGCTGACGATCATCTCTTCACGATAAGGGGAGTCCGATAGCCAGGCATCAACCAGCGCAAAGCCAGTCACTGATTTCACTTCATAAAGCAAATCAAAGCGCCCGGAAACTGGCAACCAGCCTAATGTGAGCGAGAAAAACATTGTTAGCAGCAGGGCTAACCAGAATACAGGAATAGAAAAACCAACCAGTGCCAGAGCGCTTATCAGCCGGTCTTGCCACTTATTGCGCATAATACCGGCCAGCATTCCTACCGGAATACCTATCAGTAATGCCAGGCCAAATGCCAGGATACATAGTTCCATGGTGGCAGGGAAAACAATACGCAGCTGTTCATTAATCGACTGACCGTTAATGCTCGATACGCCGAAATCCCAGTGCATAATACTTTCAAACCAGAAAACCCACGCATTCCACAGTGATGCACCTTGCAGCGGGGCATGAGGGGTAAAATAGTTGAGGCTAAAGCCGATAAAGGTCAGAAAAAACAGCGTCACCAGCAGCAATAATATGCGGCGAAGAGTGTAAATAATCATGGTTTTTTCACCTCAACATTCTCGCGGGAAACACCCGCAAACGATGCATTACCAAACGGACTTAGCACCAGCCCTTTAATGTCGTAGCGATAGGCTTGCAAGCGCAGTGATGACGCCAGTGGTAGCACGGGCAATTGTTCGGCCAGAATGTCCTGAGCCTCGCGGTAAGCTTCGATGCGTGAGGCCAGTTGCTGTGACGACAACGCTTTTTGCAGCACTTCATCAAATTTAGGGTCACACCAACGAGCATAGTTGGTCTGCGATCGGATAGCGGCGCAACTAAGCATGGGGCGGAAGAAACTATCAGGGTCGTTACTGTCTGTTGCCCAACCTGCAAGCGTTAAGTCGTGGTTCATATCCATTAAGCGAGCTTCCTGGAAGCGGCCTTCGACAGGAACAATAATCACCTTCACCCCAATTTGCGCCATGTCAGCCTGGATAAGCTCTGCCGTTTTCAGAGGGCTTGGGTTCCATGCCTGAGAACTAGTCGGTACCCATAGACGCAACTCCAGGTTGTTAAGTCCAAGCGCTTTTAATTGCTGGCGAGCTTTCTGCGGGTTGTATTCGGTAATTTTGGAGTCACTGTCATAAGCCCAGGAAGCACGAGGCAAAATAGAAGCGGCTGTTTCGGCTGTACCGTAGTAAATCGACTGCATCAGGCGTTGGTTGTTAATGGCCAGCGCCAGAGCATGACGTACTGCTGGGTTATTTAATGGTGCTTTGTTGGTATTAAACGCCAGATAAGCGATGTTCATTCCCGGACGCAAAGTAAGACGCAGTCGCGGATCATCACGTAAAATTGTCAGCTGACTGGCTGCAGGATAGGCCAGCACATCGCATTCGCCGGTAATCAGTTTCGATAAACGTCCTGTACCACCTGAACCCAAATCCAGAACAACTTGTGGCATTAATGGAACACCGCGCCAGAATTTCGGATGGCGTGCGAGGCGAATATATTGCCCCGCGCGATATTCACTTATCTGGAATGGCCCTGTGCCAACCGGCTGACGGTCCATTAATTCCTGACGGTCGGCCTTAGTCAGTTGATCTGCATATTCTGCAGACATCACGGATGCGTAATGTGTAGCCATATGCCACAAGAAAGAGGCATCTGGTTTTTCCAGTCGGAACTCAACAGTGTTGCTATCAAGCTTGCGAACGCTTTTTACCGAATCAGGGAACTGAAGGCTATCGAAGTAAGGGTAGTTGCCGCCGTTAACGTTATGCCATGGGTGTTTGCGATCAAACACTCGTTGGAAGCTGAATACCACATCATCGGCATTCAGTGCGCGAGTGGGTTTAAACCATGGTGTGGTCTGGAACTGAACGTTCGGGCGTAAATGGAAACGATAAGTCGCACCGTTATCCAATACTTCCCAGCTCTCGGCCAATTCTGGCATCAGGCGATAAGTGTAAGGATCAACATCCAGCAACCGGTCGTATAGCTGTGCGGCAAGGGTGTCCACAGTCAAACCACCGCTAGCCATCTGCGGGTTAAAGGTATTGACCTGACCGTTGACACAATAAACAAATCCGCTGCTACGGATATCAGCTGGCTTTTCAACAGGTGTTGCAGCAAATGCCGCGCCACTCAGGCAGCTAACCGCCAGTAACAGGGAGGAGACAATTCCGCGCATAAGTTTTTGAGTTTTCTCGGGTGATAGCCAAAGTGTATCGCACTCTGTAGGGCTTCCCAAAATATGTCAGGCTATTTTGCTTTTTTATTAAACAAAGCCTGCAAAAAAGGCAGGGGGATGCTGTTTTTTGCGTCAGTTACGGCTTTTGTAGCATGGCGAAAACCGTAAACAGAGAGTCAATCGGGCTGAACCACATCATGCTTTTTAAGCAATGCCCGTAGCTGATGGTAGGTGAGACCGAGCAAATCGGCGGCCTTTCGTTGGTTATACTTCGCCTGCACCAGACTCTGTTCCACCAGCGTTTTTTCCTGCTCGTTTTGCCATTTGCGCAGATCCATCGGCAACGAGAGTTGTGACGCTTCGTGTTTCACACCAGGCGCGGGCTTACGCGCAAAGGGATCGAGGATCACTTCATCGACCTGCTCCTCGCTGTTGCCATGGCGGTAAACAGAGCGCTCAACCACGTTTTTTAGCTCGCGGATATTTCCCGGCCAGGCATAATTCAACAGTGTTAACTGTGCTAGCTCGGTAAAACCCGGGAAGAAGGACAAGCCCAACTCGCGACACATGGTGATCGCGAAATGTTCAGCCATCAACATGATATCGGTTTGACGCTCACGCAGCGGTGGCAGTTTCACTACATCAAAAGCAAGACGGTCGAGCAAATCAGCGCGGAATTTCCCTTCTTCAGCAAGTTTTGGCAGATCGGCGTTGGTCGCACAAACCAATCGCACATTGACCTGCAACGGCTGGCTGCCGCCAACACGCTCAAGCTCACCGTATTCCACGACACGTAAAAGTTTTTCCTGCACCATCATGGGTGCAGTTGCCAGTTCATCAAGAAACAACGTACCGCCGTCGGCGCGTTCAAAGCGGCCTGGATGGCGCTTCTGAGCGCCGGTAAAAGCCCCAGCCTCATGCCCGAATAGTTCTGAGTCCAGCAAGTTGTCGTTGAGTGCCGCGCAGTTAAGGGAAATAAACGGTCCTTGCCAACGGCGCGAAAGGAAGTGTAGGCGATTGGCAATCAACTCTTTACCTGTTCCGCGCTCTCCAATCACTAATACGGGTTTCTCTAACGGTGCCAGGCGGGAGACTTGTTCCAGCACTTCAAGAAAGCTGTTTGCTTCGCCAATCAGGTTATCTTTGCTGTCTGCCATGATTAAATTAACCAATAGTTAGTGAATATAACCACTATAAACGTTATGCATAATGAGTCAAATTTAATAATTTAGTTAAAAATCAATGCGATAAAAAGTTGGCACACCGCTTGCAATATTCTTGTCGTGCTGGGTGCCGGGCACCTGAAATAATGACTAAAGAGGATTGAATTATGGGTATTTTTTCTCGTTTTGCCGACATCGTGAATGCCAACATCAACTCACTGCTTGAGAAAGCGGAAGACCCACAGAAGTTGGTGCGCCTGATGATTCAGGAAATGGAAGACACACTCGTTGAAGTGCGTTCCACCTCGGCTCGTGCGCTGGCTGAAAAGAAACAGCTTTCCCGTCGTGTAGAGCAAGCGACCGCCCAGCAAGCCGAATGGCAGGAAAAAGCCGAACTGGCACTGCGTAAAGATAAAGAAGATCTGGCACGTGCGGCATTGATCGAAAAACAAAAAATGACCGACCTGATCGCCACCCTGGAAGATGAAGTGGTGCACGTCGATGAAACCCTGGCGCGTATGAAAAAAGAGATTGGTGAGCTTGAGAATAAACTCAGCGAAACCCGCGCGCGCCAGCAGGCGTTAACGCTACGCCATCAAGCAGCCTCTTCTTCACGCGATGTTCGTCGCCAGTTGGATAGTGGCAAAATCGATGAAGCAATGGCTCGTTTTGAATCTTTTGAGCGCCGTATTGACCAGATGGAATCAGAAGCGGAAAGCCACAGCTTTGGCAAACAGAAAAATCTCGACTCACAGTTTGCTGAACTGAAAGCCGACGACGAGATCAGCGAACAGCTGGCTGCGCTGAAAGCTAAAATGAATAACCAGGAACGTGGGTAATTCACTTTAACTGCGGCGTGCATGGCGCGCCGCAGCTGGCCTGACTTGTAAAAGGAGTACACATGAGCGCGCTTTTTCTTGCCATTCCGTTAACCATATTTGTGTTGTTTGTCGCCCCCATCTGGCTGTGGTTGCACTACAACAACCGTGCCGCGAATGGCGGGCAGCTTTCTCAAGGCGAGCAACAGCGGCTGGCTCAGCTAACTGAAGAATCACGCCGTATGCGTGAACGAATTCAGACGCTGGAGCAGATCCTTGACGCAGAACATCCGAACTGGAGAGACAAATAATGGTGAACTCAATTTCCGGTCGTAAATTGTGGCGTATCCCTGAAAAAGGGATGGTGAAGGGGGTTTGTGCAGGTATCGCGCAATACCTTGATGTGCCTGTCAAATTGGTACGCCTGATTACCGTGTTAGCGATGATTTTTGGCCTATTTTTCTTTGTGATGGTGGCCTACATCGCACTGACTTTTATTCTTGACCCAATGCCCGCGGGTGCCGACCAGGCAACGCCTCAACCGACCACGCGCGATTTGCTCGACGAAGTTGATGCTGAACTTGCGGCAGGGGAGCAGCGTTTACGTTCTATGGAACGCTATATAACCTCTGATACCTTCACGTTACGTAGCCGTTTCCGTCAGCTTTAATGTTCTCTATGGGGGCGATTGCCCCCGTTGTAATCGGGAGAAACCATGTCTAAATTCCAGACGGCTGCGAACAAGGCTAAGCCGGGCCTGAAAATTGTCGGTAAGTTAGTATTGCTGACTGCCCTGCGCTACGGCCCTGCAGGCGTCGCGGGTTGGGCGGTTAAATCTGTCGCGCGCCGTCCATTGAAAATGCTACTGGCGCTAACCCTTGAGCCACTGCTGGCACGAGTGCTGCGCAAAATTTCTGCTCGCACTCAAGGCGGCACCGCAAAGTAATCTTTTCTCCACACTTTTGATTTTCAATTCATTTGCCATTGATTCGGTATTAACAATCCATATTTATTACAATCAGTGAAGATTCTCCTCAGTTGAGAGACAACGGGCGCAACCAGGACGCATATGAACAGAATCAAGAATGAACTGAATGCCCTGATGAACCGGGGTGTGGACCGACATTTACGTCTTGCCGTAACCGGTTTAAGCCGCAGCGGTAAGACGGCTTTTATCACCGCGATGGTGAACCAATTATTGAGCGTGCATAACGGCGCGCGTTTGCCGTTGCTTAATGCGGTACGTGAAGAACGCCTGCTTGGCGTGAAACGTGTGCCGCAGCGTGATTTAGGTATTCAACGTTTTACCTATGACGAAGGCCTGTCGCAGTTATACGGTTCGCCACCGAACTGGCCGACTCCGACTCGCGGTGTTAGCGAGATGCGCCTTGCGCTGCGTTATCGTTCTAACGATTCACTGCTGCGCCATTTCAAAGACACATCAACGCTGTATCTGGAAATTGTCGATTATCCTGGTGAGTGGCTGTTGGACTTGCCGATGCTGGCGCAAAATTACCTGAGCTGGTCGCGCCAGATGACCAGTCTGCTTACCGGCGATCGAGCCGTATGGTCTGCGCAGTGGCGCAAATTATGTGAAGGTTTGGATCCGCTGGCTCCTGCCGATGAAAACCGCCTTGCAGCCATTTCAGAGGCATGGACTGAATATCTGCTGCACTGCAAACGAGAAGGTCTGCATTTTATTCAACCAGGTCGTTTTGTTTTACCTGGCGATATGGCTGGCGCTCCGGCGTTGCAATTCTTCCCGTGGCCAGATGTGGATAGCATTGGCGAATCGAAACTCGCTCAGGCAGACAAAACCACCAATATCGGCACCTTGCGTACACGTTTTGAATACTACTGTGAAAAAGTGGTCAAAGGGTTCTACAAGAACCACTTCCTCAAATTTGACCGTCAAATTGTACTGGTGGATTGTCTTCAGCCGCTCAACAGTGGCCCGCAAGCATTCAACGATATGCGCCTCGCGCTGACGCAACTGATGCAAAGTTTCCATTACGGCCAGCGCACGCTATTCCGCCGCCTGTTTTCGCCGGTTATCGACAAACTTTTGTTTGCCGCCACTAAGGCCGATCACGTTACGGTAGACCAACACGCCAACATGGTCGCACTACTTCAGCAACTGGTGCAGGACGCCTGGCAGAATGCGGCATTTGAAGGTATCGACATGGACTGCATGGGGCTTGCGTCAGTACAGGCAACACAAAGTGGACTGGTTGACGTGAAAGGCGAGCAAATCCCGGCACTGCGTGGTAACCGTTTAGGTGATGGTGCACCGCTGACTGTCTACCCAGGCGAAGTCCCGGCGCGTTTGCCAGGCAGTGCATTCTGGGAGAAACAAGGTTTTCAGTTTGAACAGTTCCGCCCGCAAGTCATGGATGTAGACAGACCGATGCCACATATTCGGATGGATGCGGCACTGGAGTTTTTAATCGGGGATAAATTGCGATGAATGAACCATTAAAACCGCGTATAGATTTCGCGCAACCACTGGAAGTGGAACAAGAACCCATTTATAAAGCACCACACGCATTTAGCGAGCCTGAAGCAGAAAAATTCACACCAGCACTAACTCAACTCGATGAAATGGAAGACGATGGGCAGGCGGAAGCGGTGATTGAAGCGGCGCTACATCCTAAACGTAGCCTCTGGCGACGCATGGTTCAGGTTGGGCTTGGGTTATTCGGTGTCAGCGTTGTGGCGCAAGGTATCCAATGGACGCATAACGCATTTATAACCCAGGACTGGATTGCGCTCGGCGGCGGTATTGCCGGTGGGTTAATTATTGCCGCAGGGATTGGTTCAGTCGCTACCGAATGGCGACGTTTATGGCGTTTACGCCAACGAGCCGAAGAACGCGATGAAGCACGTGATTTGATGAACAGTCACGGCATGGGCAAAGGCCGGGCATTTTGTGAAAAACTGGCACGTCAGGCTGGGCTTGATCACGGACATCCTGCGCTGCAACGCTGGTATGCGGCAATTCACGAAACGCAAAATGACCGGGAAGTGGTCGAGTTGTATGCACGTCTGGTTCAGCCAGTGCTTGATAATCAAGCGCGTCGGGAAATAAGTCGCTCCGCTGCTGAATCAACATTGATGATTGCTGTAAGTCCGCTTGCGTTGGTGGATATGGCGTTTATTGCATGGCGCAATTTACGACTGATTAACCGAATCGCCACGCTTTACGGCATCGAACTTGGATACTACAGCCGTATTCGTTTGTTCCGTCTGGTGCTACTGAACATCGCCTTTGCTGGAGCGAGTGAACTTGTGCGTGAGGTGGGGATGGACTGGCTAGGTCAGGATCTCGCAGCGCGACTGTCTACTCGTGCAGCGCAGGGGATTGGCGCAGGTTTACTGACGGCTCGCCTTGGGATTAAAGCAATGGAGCTTTGCCGTCCGTTGCCATGGATTGATGGTGACAAGCCTCGTCTGGGTGACTTCCGTAAGCAGTTGTTGGTTCAGCTCAAAGAGACGATGAGTAAGAGCAAAAATAAACCTGTCGAGTGACACTTTAATGATGCCGTGAGCCTTAAGGTTTACGGCATCACCTCCATTCATAGACTTATCTGTCAACTTTTCTTAACACATCTCTTCTGACCGTAACTTATCTGGAGTATCATCACTCCACCCAATGACTCAGCTTTTTGCAATTGAAGGACACCTCCATGCGTCTGGAAGTTTTTTGCCAGGACCGCCTTGGTCTGACTCGAGAATTACTTGATTTACTTGTGCTGCGTAGTATCGATTTGCGAGGAATCGAAATTGATCCAATTGGGCGAATTTACCTGAATTTCTCGACACTTGAATTTGACTCGTTCAGCAGTCTGATGGCTGAAATTCGCCGTATTCCAGGCGTTACGGATGTTCGTACTGTGCCGTGGATGCCTTCCGAACGTGAGCATCGTGCACTTAGTGCATTGCTTGAAGCGCTACCTGAGCCTGTACTTTCGCTGGATATGAAAAGCAAAGTAGAGCTGGCGAACCCAGCGAGCTGTGCGCTATTCGGACAGAATGAAGACAAGCTGCGTAACCACAATGCCGCAAGTCTGGTGAATGGTTTCAATTTTATGCGTTGGCTTGAAAGTTCTCCGGCTGAGTCGCATACCGAACATGTGGTCATCAACGGGCAGAACTTCCTGATGGAGATTACGCCGGTTCATCTGGATAGTGAAAACGAAGAGTCTTCACTGGTGGGGGCGGTTGTTATGCTGCGCTCCACTGTGCGTATGGGTCGCCAGCTACAAAATCTCTCTAACACTGATGTCAGCGCTTTTAGTCAGATTGTCGCTGTCAGCCCGAAAATGCGCCATGTCGTTGATCAGGCACATAAACTGGCATTGCTGAATGCACCTTTGCTGATAGTTGGTGATACAGGTACGGGCAAAGATTTACTTGCACATGCTTGCCATCTTGGTAGCCCGCGAGCGCAGAAACCCTATCTGGCACTCAATTGTGGCTCAATGCCTGATGACGTCGTTGAAAGCGAACTGTTTGGCCACGCACCAGGGGCATACGCTAACGCTGTTGAAGGTAAGAAAGGCTTCTTTGAGCAGGCTAACGGTGGCTCGGTTCTGTTGGATGAGATTGGTGAGATGTCGCCGCGTATGCAAACTAAACTGCTGCGCTTCCTCAACGATGGGACTTTCCGCCGCGTGGGTGAAGAACACGAAGTACATGTTGATGTTCGTGTGATTTGCGCCACTCAGAAGAACCTGGTTGAAATGGTACAAAAAGGGGAGTTCCGTGAGGACCTCTATTACCGCTTGAATGTACTGACGCTGAATCTGCCGCCTTTGCGTGATCGCCCGCAAGACATCATGCCTCTGACTGAATTGTTTGTGGCACGATTTGCCGATGAACAAGGGGTTCCGCGCCCGAAATTGGCAAATGACCTGAGTAATGTGCTTACGCGTTACGGATGGCCGGGTAATGTGCGTCAGTTGAAAAATGCAATTTATCGCGCGTTAACGCAGTTGGAAGGGTACGAATTGCGTCCACAAGATATTTTGCTGCCTGATTTTGACACCGTCAGTTTGGCTGTTGGCGAAGAGGCGATGGAAGGGTCGTTGGATGATATTACCAGCCGCTTTGAGCGCTCGGTACTGACACAGCTTTATCGTACTTACCCAAGTACGCGTAAGCTGGCAAAACGCCTGGGTGTTTCACATACGGCGATTGCGAACAAATTACGTGAATATGGTTTGAGCCAGCGTAAAACAGAAGAGTAGTAAGAATGCCCCCGGTTATCGGGGGCATTAACACTTAAGCCTGGAGAGCTTCCAGCGCCGCAGCATAATCTGGCTCGTTAGTGATTTCATTCACTAACTGGCTGAATACCACTTCATCTTTCTCATTGATAACCACAACCGCACGGGCAGTCAGGCCTTTCAGTGCGCCTTCAGAAATACCAACGCCATAAGCTTGCTGGAATTCAGGGTTACGCAGAGTAGACAGCGTTACCACATTGCTCAGACCTTCTGCACCGCAGAAGCGAGACTGTGCAAATGGCAGATCGGCAGAAACACACAGTACAACAGTGTTATCCATCTCAGTTGCCAGTTGGTTGAATTTACGCACAGATGCCGCGCAAACGCCGGTATCGATACTTGGGAAAATGTTCAGTACTTTACGTTTTCCGGCGAACTGGCTCAGTGCAACATCAGAAAGATCTTTTGCTACCAGAGTGAAAGCTTCAGCTTTGTTGCCAGCTTGTGGGATCTGACCTGCAACCGCTACAGGGTTGCCCTGGAAATGAACGATTTGTGACATGTTTGATTTTCCTGTTTACATATAATTAACGCCGCTAACAGTGTATGTCAGTATTCCTCGTCTGAATATAAAAAACTGATAGTGCAAGTAAAAGTGTTCGCTGGCTATATACCCTTCATACTTCATGCTGCCTCTTTGTTGGCTGCGCTCTCTCACCCGAATCACTTACTTATGTAAGCTCATCGGGATTCGTTCCCTTGCCGCCTCGATGCACCTTGAATTATTTTGGGTATACTCTGCGAAGGATACAAACAACGACCACAGGCAAAACAATAATGAGAACAGTCAAGGTTTACCAGGAAGCATGGCCTCTCCATACACCGTTTGTGATTTCACGCGGAACTCGCAGCGAAGCGGTAGTTGTGGTGGTTGAGCTGGAAGAAGACGGTATCAAGGCAGTGGGCGAGTGCACGCCGTATCCGCGTTATGGCGAAAGCGTGGAATCGGTGCTGGCGCAAATCACCACGGTTATACCTCAACTGGAAAAAGGGATGACGCGCGCGCAGCTGCAAGATGGTTTGCCGGCTGGTGCCGCGAGAAATGCTGTCGATAGCGCTTTGTGGGATTTAGAAGCCAGAAAGAACAAGCGTACGCTGTCATATACTGCAGGCGTTGAGCTTCCTGAATTAATTACTACAGCACAGACGGTCAGCATTGCCGAACCAGAGCAAATGGCGGCGGCGGCAAAACTATTGTGGGATAAGGGCGCGCGTCTTTTGAAGGTCAAAATTGATGACCGACTAATCACTGAACGTATGGTGGCGATTCGTGCCGCGGTTCCCGAAGCCGTTTTAATTGTTGATGCCAACGAAGCATGGCACAGCGATGGGTTGGCGGCGCGTTGCCAGCTACTGGCCGATCTCAATGTTGCGATGCTTGAGCAGCCTTTACCGGCCGGACAAGACAGTGCGCTGTCTAACTTCATTCATCCGTTACCTATTTGCGCTGACGAAAGTTGCCATACCCGCGAAAGTTTGCGAGAGCTGAAAGGTCGTTACGAGATGGTAAATGTGAAGCTGGATAAAACTGGCGGCTTAACCGAAGCTCTGGCGTTAACTCAGGCCGCGCGCGAACACGGTTTTGATGTGATGTTAGGCTGTATGTTGTGTACCTCGCGAGCAATAGCCGCAGCGTTACCGCTGGCAGCTAAAGTCCGCTTTGCCGACCTCGATGGCCCAACCTGGCTGGCTGTGGATGTTGAGCCTGGCTTGCATTTTGAAACCGGTAAGCTTTATCCGTAACGGATAATTATTTTTGCCAGTGCAATAAGCCCATCATGGCATCCAGATACCGCTCACTCGCATCGTCAGCCGAGATGGGCGGGAACTCTGCGGTAATACAAGGCAAATCTAAATCTGCGCACCAACTACCAAAAGAGCCGGGCGTTTCATAACCGACACTTGTAACCAACGGCAGTTTGAATTCCTTCGCAAGCCAAGCCCCGAACACTGAGTTATCAGGATCTTCAATGCAACCTAAAGGGTCGTGGAAAGAGACAACCCATGCAGGTTGTAAAGTATGAATCAGTTGGCATAAGGCTGCGGTTTCTGGCTCAGAACCCGGTTTTTTGCCTGTAGAGAGCACCACATCACGTTCATCCGCGCTACTGTTCCAGCGATAAACCGTTTCACCTGATTTCCAGTTGGCTGCGGGGAAATTACGATTCAGGTCTACACCATTGGCGTTGGCGCGTAAGCCAAGTTGGCAACCATCTGGATTGACGGCCAGCACCACATGATGACGACGATATTCGGGCTCAAGAGTGCGTAATGCGCAAGACAGCGTAACCATCGCTGCATTTTCATCGCCATGTGTACCGGCAATAATTAACCCACTGCGCTGCTCGCTGGGTGCTGCGGGGAACCAAATAAGCGGTGCGCCGAAAACAGATTTACCATAACGTTCGCTGCCCGGAGGCAAATGGCCTCGTTGCGAACGAGGGCGGTGGCCTGACATAAATGTCCTTACTGTGATGAGTTGCAATACGTTATTAATATCAGTGTTTAGCAAAAATCTCATCTGAAACAAATAGCCGCCAGGCCATAGTGCTTAATCAATGAGCAGGGAGGTCTTTTTCACCATAAAGGTCATTGGCAATCTCATTCTCAAACGGAACAAGCTGAGTGCACGGATAGACATGTGAACCTAGTGCCAGGCTATATTCCATTCCTTTCAAGTTGGCCACGGCTCCGCCCCATACAACCGCTGGGCGATCATTTTCCAGAATGACCAGAGTTTTGGACAAACTATCATAATTAACCAGCTGATATTTATCATATTGCTTGTTACTGGTGTTGTGAGAAGTGAAGAGATCGATATTGCCAGTCTGATTGTTTTTCAATCCAAGAATGATTCGCCCTTCGTCGTAACCTTCCATTTCAGCAATCTGAACAACAATCTCTTTACCACATGTCTGATGCAAAGAGGCTTTCAGATTACCCAGCATTGCTGGTGTTGGTTCTGCTGCCCATGCTGTGGTAATACAACTGATGAGTACTGTAAAAAGGAGATGTTTGTGTGTCATTTTCTTTCCCTGTTATTGATTGTGGTTTTTGGTGCGAATCATACGAGAAAGGCAAAACAAAAGATGATATAAAAAATGCGTTTAGACAGTTGAAATGACAAATTCAGACAATTGCTATTTTCATCTATTCGCTTATGTAGGGATGCTATTTTTCTTATTGGCAATACAAGTAATTGCGATACATTACTGGTCTGTTCTGGGCGTGATACGTCCCTCTCTAAAAATTAACAACTACAGGGTCACTCATGAGAATACCTTTTCGTATAACGAGTTGTGCATTAACGCTTACGTGCCTGTTTTCTCAAGCCTGGGCTGCGGATGTTCCCGCAGGTACTAAACTTGCCGCCGACCAGAGTCTGGTGCGCCATATCAAAGATGAGCCTGCGTCTCTTGATCCAGCCAAAGCAGTAGGGTTACCGGAAATTCAGGTAATCCGTGATCTTTTTGAAGGGCTAGTGAATCAAAACGAGAAAGGGCAACTCGAACCTGGTGTTGCGACGAAATGGCAAAGTAATGATAACCGCACCTGGACCTTTACTCTGCGTGATAACGCGCGTTGGTCTGATGGAACACCTGTAACCGCGCAAGATTTTGTATATAGCTGGCAGCGTCTGGTTGACCCTAAAAACACCTCACCATTTGCATGGTTCGCAGCTCTTGCAGGTATTAACAACGCGCAAGCCATCATTGATGGAAAAATGCCTGCGGATAAGTTGGGGGTGACGGCAGTTGATGCCAGAACGCTACGAATTCAGTTGGATAAACCAGTACCGTATTTCCCAAATCTTACGGCCAATTTCTCGCTCTACCCGGTTCCTAAAGCTGTAGTTGAGAAATTCGGTAACGACTGGACTAAGCCTGGTAACCTGGTGGGTAACGGCGCATACGCACTTAAAGATCGCATCGTTAACGAAAAGCTGGTGGCGGTACAGAACCCTCATTACTGGGATAATAGTAAAACAGTTATTACCCAAGTGACGTTTATTCCGATCAACCAAGAATCTTCGGCAACAAAACGTTATCTGGCGGGGGATATTGATATTACTGAATCTTTCCCGAAAAACCTCTACCAGAAATTGCTAAAAGATATTCCAGGTCAGGTTTACACCCCACCGCAGTTGGGTACGTATTATTACGCTTTCAATACTCAAAAAGGCCCGACTGCCGATCAACGAGTGCGTCTTGCCCTGAGTATGACCATTGATCGTCATATAATGGCTGAAAAAGTGCTGGGGACAGGCGAAAAACCTGCATGGCGTTTTACTCCGGATGTAACCGCTGGATTTAAACCGGAAACTTCGCCATTTGAGCAAATGAGCCAGGAAGAGGCCAATGCACAGGCGAAAACTTTATTGCAGGCCGCAGGCTACGGACCGACCAATCCGCTTAAACTCACCCTCTTGTACAACACCTCGGAAAACCACCAGAAGATTGCTATAGCAGTGGCTTCAATGTGGAAGAAAAATCTGGGTGTGGATGTGAAGCTGCAAAACCAAGAGTGGAAGACATATATCGATAGCCGTAACACCGGTAACTTCGATGTTATCCGCGCTTCATGGGTAGGTGACTACAACGAACCGTCTACCTTCCTGTCATTGTTAACTTCATCCCACAGCGGCAATATCTCACGCTTCAACTCGCCGGAATATGACAAAATCCTGCAGCAAGCGAGCCAGGAAACTACGGATGAAGCGCGTAATAAAGACTACAACCAGGCTGAGAAAATCATCCAGGAAAAAGCGCCAATAGCGCCTATCTATCAGTACACTAATGGCCGTTTAATCAAGCCATGGTTGAAAGGTTATCCAATTAATAACCCTGAAGATGTCGCATATAGCCGCACGATGTATATCGTGGCTCACTAGATTTAGCCCATCCTTCGTGATGCCGGCCAGTTACGCAACTGACCGGCTCTTTGAACATATATTCTTTACCATCTCTGTGGTTTGCTTTATCAAGAAGCGGATGTCGCGTAGCCACCAGCAATAAACCAGGTGATGAATACAATCGCTGCAACAATGATTGCTATTGGAAACAGTACGCCAATTTTCATTTTTCTCTCTTTGCTAGTGTTGGTACGTTTGCCACCGGTTGCGGCCATTTTCTTTTGCTTTATACAACGCGGCATCTGCTTGTGCGATAAGGCGTGTCGCGGTGGTTCCGGGTATCAGAGTGGCAATACCGAGACTGATAGTAACATAAGGCATTATGGGTGAGGCTGCGTGTGGGATAGAGAGGGCCTGTAGGTTCAGCCTGATTCGTTAAGCGACTTCAATTGCCTGCTTCTCCACTGCATCTGGCAGCAAAATAATAAACTCCTCTCCGCCAAAGCGAGCAACAGCGTCATGTGTTGAACGAGTAGCCTCCACCAGACATTGAGCGATTTTCACCAGACACTCATCACCAGCCTGATGGCCATAATGATCGTTGTACTTCTTGAAGTAATCGACATCCAGCATGACCAATGAAAGTGGCGTACCGCACTGTTGTTGGCGCTGCATAGCTTTTTCTAGAAGCAGATGAAAAGAACGACGATTGGCAATACCGGTAAGTGGATCGTTATTCGCCAGGTCTTGTAGCCGTTTAATCAATTCTCTATTTTCTTGTTCACGACTAATCGCCAACACAAACCAACCGCGCAAGATTCGACGTCCCGACTCAAATAGACCCGCCAGAAGTAGATAGAGCAGCGCGTTCAGTACGGTCAGATCAGATGGATAAATAAAATTACAGACCAGAATCGAGATCCAGATTGGCAGGGTGAAACTCAGTAGCACTCGGCCATCAAAATAAAGTGAAATTAGCGCAGTGAAAATCAGCAAGGCAGCGAACGGGAAAACAATCCGCGAATCGCCGCTCGCCAGAAATACATAAAAACATCCTACCCATAACGCGCTGATACAAAGCAATGCTCCGTACAGAAATTTGCTTAACCACTCAGCATGTTGATCGTGCGCCATGCGCAAAATGAAAATGGCTGATGATGAGACTGCGAGAATTAGCCCCATAAGAATTTCCAGTATGGGTACTGATGCCGTAACGCTGGCGATTTGCAGCGAGGGTGAGAAGTAATGCCTGCCTAAAATAAATAAGCAGAACAACAAATTAATCCATAGAAACCACGGGCCACTGACAGTGATTGCCCGTTGGCGCATGGTCTTTAGGCGAAGGTCTAAATTGGGTGAAGCCCTACGTCTTTCTGACAAACATCATCTCCGAATGCCGCGAGGCATGATTGGGTCTAAAAAACTGCGGAAATGTAACATTTTTTATTCAGCAAATTCAGCGTGTTTGCATATTTTTCCGAGTTACATAACAAATGAAGACAGCTAGACTGACAACAATATTGTGGTAACACGTGGAGATAATGCAGTGGAAACCATTAAGGGATACCAGTTAAATGTGCCGGATGCCGTGTTTGCCTGGCAATTGGATGGTAAAGGCGGTGTCGATACCATCGAGGATAACGATACCATTGATGCCGAACATCCTGGTTGGTTGCATTTGAACTATACCAATAGTGCCAGTGCAAATTGGCTGGCAACGACGCCGTTGCTGCCAAATTATGCTCGTGATGCCCTGGCGGGAGTGAGCGTTCGTCCGCGAGTTACGCGCATAGGCGAGGGGACTTTGATTACGTTGCGCTGTATTAATGGCAGTACCGATGAACGCCCGGACCAACTTGTTGCCATGCGTTTATATATTGATGAGCGGCTTATTGTGTCAACGCGTCAGCGTCAAGTTTTGGCGCTCGACGATGTAGTGAATGATCTTAAGGAAGGCGCCGGCCCACTCGATTGTGGAAGCTGGCTGGTGGATGTTTGTGATGCGCTGACCGATCACGCAAGTGAGTTTATTGAACAACTACATGACAAAATCATCGACCTTGAAGATAACTTGCTAGATCAGCAAATTCCGCCGCGTGGTTTCCTTGCTCTACTGCGTAAACAGTTAATCGTCATGCGCCGTTACATGGCACCTCAGCGAGATGTTTATGCGCGCCTTTCGAGTGAGCGTTTACCCTGGATGACTGATGATCATCGTCGTCGTATGCAGGATATTTCCGACAGGTTAGGGCGCGGGCTTGATGAAATTGATGCTTGTATCGCGCGCACTGCGGTTATGACTGACGAAATTGCCCAGGTTATGCAGGAAGCAATGGGAAGAAGAACCTACACCATGTCACTAATGGCGATGGTTTTTTTACCCAGCACTTTTTTGACAGGGCTATTTGGTGTGAATTTGGGCGGTATTCCTGGCGGTGGCTGGCATTTTGGCTTCAGCCTATTTTGTATCATGTTGGTGGTTCTTATAGGCGGTGTTGCCTGGTGGTTACATCGTAGTAAATGGCTGTAAAATTTAACATTTTTAACATGCTGCAGGTTAAAAAAGGCTGCGTTAGTTGAGCAAGGTCAATAAATGGAACGCCGGTTCAAGGCAATATCTCTCTCGCAGGTGAATGCAACGTCAAGCGATGGGCGTTGCGCTCCATATTGTCTTACTTCCTTTTTTAGAATTACTGCATAGCACAATTGATTCGTACGAGCCGACTATTAGTCGGCTTTTTTTTGTCTGCAATATGTGGTCTATGCTTAAAAGGAGTATTTAAAGGAGGCAATGATGACTGTTTATCGAAGATTAGAGATGAGTGACCCGTCGTTTCCGAGTGAACCTACCCCAGTACCTGATCCGATCCCCAGACCTCAGCCGATACCAGACCCACCACTAGATCCCGACCAAAGACCGATTATCGAACCACCACCGCATAGTTAGCGTTGAGGTTTCCCTCTCTCTCAGGCGAGAGAGGGAAGGTATAACTATTTGATTTCGAGGATATCGAGGCGTTGAATTGGCGTTTCACTGTCATCTTCTTCTGGCTGCCAGCCAGCAGGTTGCATCGGCAACTCTTCGCGGTCGAATGCTAAATCTCCGCCATTAACGACTTCAGCACCGTGTTGCAGCCCTTTAAAATCGAACAGTTCCGTGTCACACATGTGCGAAGGCACAACGTTTTGCATGGCACTGAACATGGTTTCGATACGGCCTGGATAACGTCTATCCCAGTCACGCAGCATTTCACCAATGACCTGGCGCTGTAGATTCGGCTGCGAACCACACAGATTGCAAGGAATTATCGGATATTCACGAGCAATTGCAAAACGCTCAATGTCTTTCTCACGGCAATAAGCCAACGGACGAATGACGATATGTTTCCCGTCATCACTCATCAATTTTGGTGGCATACCCTTCATCTTCCCGCCGTAGAACATATTCAGGAACAGCGTCTGAAGGATGTCGTCACGATGATGACCAAGAGCGATTTTCGTCGCACCCAGCTCAGTCGCTGTACGGTAAAGGATGCCACGGCGTAAACGAGAGCACAGAGAACAGGTAGTTTTGCCTTCCGGGATCTTATCTTTAACGATGCCGTAAGTGTTCTCTTCAACAATTTTGTACTCAACACCGATGCTTTCCAGATAGGCAGGCAGGATATGTTCAGGGAAGCCAGGTTGTTTTTGATCGAGGTTAACGGCCACCAGGCTGAAATTAATCGGCGCGCTTTGCTGTAAGTTGCGTAGAATTTCCAGCATGGTGTAGCTGTCTTTGCCGCCTGACAGGCAGACCATAATACGGTCGCCTTCTTCAATCATATTGTAATCGGCGATCGCTTCACCCACGTTACGACGCAGGCGCTTCTGTAATTTGTTCAGGTTGTATTGATCTTTCTTTGTAATTTCTTGTTTATCTTGCATTTTATTGATTTGCCGGTTGTTTCAGGGGCACCACAGGGGCACAGCCTATAGCGCGAGTTTTTGGTTTAGCATGCCGAATCGATCGCCGTTCATATCCTGTATCCAGGTTGAATCAATGTCATAAACCATTTGGGTATTTCATGGCCCATCTGGCAGGCGATAAATGACGGGTTTCTTCCCGTTGTAAGTATCCAGCATGCGTAAGTGTGGCGTGTATGGTACGGATTGCCACCGCGAATGCCAGCACGTTTTACAGCTGCGTTCCATTCGGGCTCCATTGACGATAGTGAATAGTAAAGTTTTTGCTCATCCAGCCAGATTTCGGGAACAAAAATGAAGCGTATTTGCTGCGGTTATCTCTTCCTGTATTCACAATGATGAAATATGCGGACTCTCTTGCTTAGTTGGCTTATTTTTGCGCAATTGTTGTTATAATAATCAGTAGCGTGAAAATACCACCTAAATAAATACATATAGATTGCATGGGTAATTTCACTTATGTATTATGCCGCGCCGGCCGTTAACCCTCTCCAGAGTGTGTGATTATTAAATCGAATGTGTCGGTAGAATTACCAAACCGCCACTAGCTCATCGGGAAGAGCGGCAATCATAGGTTGTAGTACGGGGTTCGAGGCTCCGGTGGCGGACCAAAGCGGTCATCGTATAATGGCTATTACCTCAGCCTTCCAAGCTGATGATGCGGGTTCGATTCCCGCTGACCGCTCCAAACTAAACTCTCCTGAAGTCTACCTAACTCAATTTTCCCTTGATAAATCAGCAGCTATAGCATTCTATTAGTCAATTGAACTCAATAGTACTCCCTCAGGGTCAACCCTAATGTGGGGGTATGGATGGGGGTATAATTGTACCCCTGCTGAGAGGTACCCCCAATGAAGTTAACTGCTCGTCAGGTTGAAACTGCAAAACCCAAAGAGAAGCCCTACAAACTGGCCGATGATGGTGGTCTTTACTTGCTGGTTAATCCCAACGGTAAGAGATACTGGCGTCTCAAATACCGTTCGCTACGCAAAGAGAAGCTGCTTGCGATTGGCGTTTACCCCGATGTTTCTTTAGCTGAAGCCAGAAGTAAGCGTGAGGATGCTAAAAGGACATTAGCGGCTGGCAACGATCCTTCTCTTGAGCGCAAAATTGAGAAACTTAGTCGTCAACAGGACGCAGAAAACTCGTTTGAAGCTATCACTCGGGAGTGGTATCAGCGTCGCTATGATCGCTGGTCTGTCTCCTATCGTGAAGAGATGATGAGAACCTTTGAGACGGATGTGTTTCCATATATCGGTCACCGACCAATCAAAGATATCAAGCCGATGGAGTTGCTTGCCGTTCTGTCTAAGATCGAGGCTCGAGGTGCAACAGAGAAGGTCCGTAAAGTTCGTCAAAGGTGTGGAGAGGTCTGGAAGTATGCAATAGTCACTGGCAGGGCTGAGTACAACCCAGCGCCTGATTTAGCCAGTGCCGTAACTCCTCATGAGAAAAAGCATTATGCTTTTTTAACCCAGGACGAATTGCCAGAGTTTCTTCGTATCCTGCACACCTATACTGGTAGTGTGCTTGTTAAGTTATCCATGCAGCTGCTTATTTTGACCGGAGTAAGGCCCGGAGAACTGAGACAAGCAGAGTGGCGGGAATTTGATTTTGAGCGAAAGGTTTGGAACGTACCCGCAGAACGCATGAAAATGCGCCGTCCCCATTTAGTTCCATTGTCAAGCCAGGCAATTGACCTACTTAATCAGCTTAAACTCATGACGGGAGCAGGAGCGTTGTTGTTCCCTGGACGTAATAATCCCAAGAAACCGATGAGTGATATGGCATTGACTGTGTTGGTCAAGCGCATCGGCTATGCCGGACTCGTTACGGGGCATGGATTCCGTCACACGATGAGTACCATTTTGCATGAGCAGGGATTCAACTCGGCCTGGATTGAGCTACAACTGGCTCACGTCGATAAGAACTCTATTCGTGGGACATATAACCACGCTCAGTATCTGGAAGGGAGAAGGGATATGATGCAGTGGTACGGGGATTTTACTAGTAATTTAGGAAAAAAAGGGATTATTACAAGCTGATATGTTGAAATGCAGTCTCGAAAAGTAATTAAACCCGTCCAGACGTCTGGACGGGTTTAATTCAATATATGCTGCTAACTGCAATAGTTGAAAAACCAGAGTAGTAGTGACTATTGCTACAAATTTTTGCCTAAGTCAAAACTTGGTCTGCCTATACACTGATGTTATTTTCAACACAGAAAATAAGGGAGGTAAGTATGTTTGGGGCGATTCAGCCACTGGATATATACAACAAGAACATCAACATACTGATTGGCTTAGGCGCTTCAGCTGACTTTTTCCCGACGCTATCTTCATTCATATATGAGAATTCAAATATATATTTACACTGTTCTGTTCCAGAGAGATATTGTGAGATACTTACACATCCTTTTCTATTTACTAATGATTTACTTATATATTTCAGCAACCCCGTGCAACCGATTATTCCCAGTGGTTGACAGAATTTTGAACGACGTTGCTCCTTCCCCATCAGCCTTACGAGAAAGGACATCCGATAACTCATCAAGCGTATAGGCATTGCTGGCTGAGACTACACCAATCTTTTGTTTCCCATCTGCATGATTAATTTCCTGAGCAACAGAGGCGGTATTCACTGAAATAAATCCCATGACCAAAGTAGTAATAAGTAGTGTTTTCATATCTAGCACCTCATTTAACAATATGTTTGAAACTGGGTTTTATCAGGAGTAACTTCATCCGTCTGTATATTCAAATATACAGTTCTAAGCTGTCATGAGGCTGACCGCTATATGACAACATTGTCAGGGTTGTAGATTGGTTAATTTTTTGAATACAGGTTCAGCTCGTTAATAATGTACTCAGGTTCTTCACGTAGAGGCATATTGTCTATGTCTAAAACTCCATCATTTTTTTGTGGATCATCAGTCTGCAGGTCTGCAAACAGTGGGGTAAGATCCTGCTGCGCTTCTCCTGGTTTAGCCACCAGCTCGAACGTTTTATTTTTTGCCGCATCGTTGGTCAGGGCACTGACCAGAACTTGGGCTACTTGCTCCCGGGATATCACACCATCATCCGGTGTTCCTGCATGACGTCGATCCCCTTGGAGCATAACGATTCTATGTTCATCATCATTGTTGTAATCAAACCAGCCGGGCCTGACTATGGTATAGGGATGACCACTCGCCCTGACCAGACGCTCGGCACGTCTTTTCCAGTCATGAACCTCAGTGCGTTGATTCCAGGTGCTGAGCCGTTCAGTCACGCCAATCGTAGTCATTAAGCCGATGCGAACAGGCGTATCCTTGAATATCCTTAAAATGTTACGCACACCGCCGTAATCTATCGCTCTGGCACCAATACGACCCTGGCCATCGGAACCGAGAGTGAAGATGATGGCATCAATATTTTTCGGCAAATCGGTGAGTGTTTCAGGCATTGAAACATCGCCGTAAAAAACATCCGTTCCACGAGGAAGCAATTTTACTTTACGTTTATTTCTGACCAGCGCTACGGGCTGATGGCCCATTTCAATAGCGGTATTCACGACATGAAGACCAATACTTCCTGTCGCTCCTGCAACGAGTATTTTCATGATAAACCTTCTGATAATTCAGACTTATTTTCGATACGGTCAGAATATCAATTATCATTATTGTCAGTAATAGGGCTAAAATGATTGTGTCTATGAACACCCTTCATGAGTGCGCGTTGAAGGGAATGTCTCCACAAGGAAATTGCCGATGCTCAAAGAAAACTTCAACGAACTGCAAATCTTTCTTGTGGTAGCAAGGGAGCGAAGTTTTACCAAAGCAGCGGGTAAACTGGGCGTTTCTCAATCTGCACTCAGCCACGCGATGAAGGCACTGGAGGAAAGGCTGAATATCCGCCTTCTGACCCGCACGACCCGAAGCGTTGCCCCTACAGAAGCCGGTGAGAGAATTATCGCCTGCCTTGAACCCCGTATTGCCGATCTTGAGCAGGAGCTGGAATCGCTTGTTCAACTGAACGGCACTGCCTCCGGCAATATCCGTTTATCTGCCGGGGAGCATTCCGCGCGAAGTCTGGTATGGCCGAAGTTAAAACCCTTCCTCAGGGAATATCCGGAAATCAATCTCGAACTGGTGGTTGATAACGGTTTTGTCGATATTGTTGAAGGGCGTTTTGATGCCGGGATTCGCTTGGGCGAAAGCGTGGATAAGGACATGATTGCGGTAAGAATTGGGCCGGACATGAGAATGGCTGTAGTGGGAGCACCGTCTTATTTCGCTGCAAACCCTGTACCTGAAACGCCGCACGAGCTACAAAATCACCGGTGCATCAATATGCGCCTGCCGACAGCCGGCGGACTTTACCACTGGGAGTTTGAGAAGGATGGGAAACCGTTACGGGTCAGAGTAGAAGGGCAGGTAACGTTTAATCTGCAGGCGGAAAGAATTGATGCGGCTTTATCCGGTTTTGGCATCGCCTGTATACCTGAAGACAGGGTGCAGGATTATATAAAGTCAGGAGAGCTGATTCAGGTTCTGCAGGACTGGTGTCCGTCTTTCCCCGGATATTATCTTTACTACCCGAGCCGTAAGCAGCATCCGCCCGCTTTTGCGCTGATGATCGATGCGCTTCGCTACCAGGAATAACGGGTCCGCCAATCTCAGCGGACCCGTCCGGATATTAACGGCCTACGCGGGCCTGGTGCTCAGGAGAGTAACGTTCGCCGACGACTTTAATTGTTTCAAGCGCCTGGGTTATCTGACGTGAGTCATCCTGGGAAAGCATGATGTCGGCAGCCCCCAGGTTTTCCTCAAGCCGGTGCAGTTTGGTGGTGCCAGGAATAGGAGCAATCCAAGGCTTTTGTGCCAGCAGCCATGCCAGCGCAATTTGCGCAGACGTCACGCCTTTCTCTGCAGCCAGTTCACCCAGCAATGAGACCAGCTTTTCATTGGCTTCAATCGCCTGCTCGGCGAAACGCGGCACTTGGCTTCTGTAATCATCCTTGCCAAACGTCGTTCCTGGTATAATCGAACCCGTCAGGAAGCCCTTGCCTAATGGGCTGAAAGGCACAAAACCAATACCCAGTTCCTCCAGCAATGGCAGGATCTCCTGCTCAGGCTCGCGCCACCACATGGAATATTCGCTTTGCAGTGCAGTGACTGGTTGTACAGCATGCGCCCGACGAATGGTTTGTGCACCTGCTTCGGACAGACCGAAATGTTTGACTTTGCCTTCCGCGATCAGGTCTTTCACTGCACCCGCAACATCTTCAATGGGGACATCCGGGTCGACACGGTGTTGATACAGCAGATCAATGACATCAGTCTTAAGGCGGCGTAATGATCCTTCAACAGCTTCACGGATATGCTCCGGACGGCTGTTTAAAATCTGCTGCTTGTTGTCGTCGCCAAAAGTAAAACCAAACTTGGTGGCGATGACCACGCGGTCACGAAACGGTTTTAAGGCTTCGCCGACAACCTCTTCATTAAGGAAGGGGCCATATACTTCGGCGGTATCGAAGAAGGTGACGCCACGTTCAACCGCAGCGCGAATGAGCTCGATAGCCTGACGGGTATCGGTCGCCGGGCCGTAGCCGTGGCTTAAGCCCATGCAGCCGAGTCCAAGCGCTGAGACTTCGAGCCCGGATTGACCCAGATAACGTTTTTGCATTGAATAAATACCTCTTTTATCGCGTCTTAAACATCAAGTTTGCGGCCAGTCAGCCATTCCACCATCGCCGGGTCGCGGTGAGAGAAGAAGGCACTGGTTGCGGTGTCGAGGGCGGCAATTTGCAGCATATCTTCAGAGCTGAGTTCAAAATCGAGGATGTTAATATTCTCTTCCATTCGTTCTTTTCGCACCGATTTGGCCAGTGAAACGATGCCTCGCTGGAAGATCCCACGCAGTACAACCTGGCCCACGCTTTTGCCGTACTTCTGACCAATTGCCGTTAACACGGGATGCTGGAACAGGCCATTTTTACCCTCAGCAAACGGTGCCCAGGCTTCCGGCTGAATGCCACGGCTTTGATTCCATGGAACAGCATGCAGCTGCTGGTTGAAGGGGTTAACTTCAATCTGGTTTACCGCAGGGGCAACTTTGTTGAAGGCGATAAGGTCGGCCAGTCTGTCAGGATGGAAATTGCTGACACCAATGGCGCGAATTTTGCCTGCCTGCTGCAGTTCTTCCATAGCACGCCATGCCCCATGGACATCGCCATAAGGCTGGTGAATCAGATACAGGTCGACGTAATCAAGTTGCAGCCGATTCAGGGAGCGTTCGAACTGTGCTTTAGCGCCTTCGTAATTGGTATCCTGTAGCCAAAGTTTGGTCGTTACAAAGAGTTCGTTACGGGCAATACTGGTCTGTTTCAGTGCGTTCCCGACCTGGGTTTCATTCTGGTAAGACGCAGCGGTATCGATCAGGCGGTATCCTGTATCTATGGCATCAATAACGGCTCTTTCGCATTCTCCGGCATCCGTCATCTGGAAGACACCAAAGCCCAGCAGGGGCATTTCAATACCGTTGTTCAGTTTTACAGTTTGCATGACGTTGTCCTTCAGCTGTTGTGTAGGAAAAGCATAACGCAAACTGATTTATTCGATTAGATGGGGTAATTAGCTAGGGTTTATTAGATTTGTTCATTAATTTAGAGGGGCTGAAGGTCGGCTTAGTGCCAAAAGCGGACAGTGCTGAAAACTCACCAATTATATGATGTTGCGGGTGAACTGCTGCTCAGTGATGGTACTGCCCCGCTGATCGCCTTCCCACTCTTTCGTTAATTCAAACCCAAATTGAAGCGACACAACCCGCGTGGCAAATATGAGTGCGAATGGCTGCTGTTATGACAATGCTTGTGTGGAAAGCTTCCTCCACTCACTGAAAGTCGAATGTATCCACGGTGAGCGCTTTATCAATCGGGAAATAATGCGGACATCGGTGTTTAATTATATCGCGTGTGATTACAATCGCTGGCGTCGTCACAGCGCTTGTGGTGGTCTCAGCCCTGAACAATTTGAAAACCAGAATCGCGCTTAGAGCGGTGTACACATTACGTGGGTAGGATCACTAACCTGTGATTTTAAAGAAGAGGAATGATGTCTAATTTTTATTTTAATCTTGCACTCTTTGGTGCCACTTCATCTATAGCGGATATGAGAA
>NZ_LXEP01000002.1 GCF_001654835.1 Buttiauxella gaviniae ATCC 51604 | reverse complement strand
TGTAGTGGTCAACAAAAACTGGCCACAGCTTTAGAGTTTTTCCAGAACAATCGTTCTGATTCATTCGGCGTCAAACCACCATTATATTGATGAGGTCTGAGCTGGCTGTAATATCCTGTGATGTAATTCGTTATTGCCGTGCTGGCTTCGCTAAAATTCGCGTAGCCATTATCCGGTACCCACTCTGTTTTCAGGCTTCTGAAGAACCGTTCCATTGGGCTGTTATCCCAGCAATTTCCCCGGCGACTCAGGCTTTGCTTTATCTGATATCTCCACAGTAACTGTCTGAAATTCCTGCTGGTATAGTGACTGCCTTGATCCGAGTGATACAGTAAATTAGCCGGTTTTCCCCGTGCTTCCCAGGCCATCGACAGGGCTTTACCTGTCAGTGCAGAATCAGGGAAAAATGACATCGCCCAGCCAACCGGTTTACGGGAAAACAAATCGAGTACAACAGCCAGATAAGCCCAGCGTTTTCCCGTCCAGATATAAGTCACATCACCGCACCAGGCCTGATTAGGCTCGGTAACAGCAAACTGGCGATCCAGATAATTAGGGATCTCAATGTGTTCCTTAGACGCCTTCTTATAACGATGACCAGGTTGCTGACAGCTGATAATATTGAGCGCTTTCATCAGCTTTGTTGCCCGCCAGCGGCTCAGTTTTATACCTTTGGTGGTGGCCATTGCGGCAATGCTTCGCGCTCCTGCTGAACCGTTACTTTCGCGATAAACTTCACGCACAAGGCTCAGTAATGCCACTCTCGTGGCGTCAGGCTTCCTGGGCTGCCGCCAGTATTTATAACTGCTGCGATGAACCCCAAACACGTTGCACACAACGGCAACAGGAAACCGCGCCCTGAGTTTCTCAACTAATGAGAATTGTTCAGGGAGTCTGACATCAAGAGCGCGGTAGCCTTTTTTAATATATCCCTTTCCATTTCAACGCGTTGAAGTTTTTTCTTCAACTCACGTATCTCAATCTGCTCAGGTGTCATGGGTGAAGCTATGGGTGATTTTCCCGCTCGCTCTTCTTTCAATTGTCGAACCCATTTATCCATCGTGGATTTGCCGACATTCATCGCAGTGGCAGCGGCGGCAACGGTGTAATGCTGATCGAGTACAAGCTGGGCAGCCTCGAGGCGAAACTCAGGGCTAAAATTGCGTCTGTTACGTCCGGTCATAATGTCACCTGTTTTGACTATGAGGTGATGATATCACCTCTATTCAGGTGGCCAAATTCAGTGTGCCACTACAA
>NZ_LXEP01000001.1 GCF_001654835.1 Buttiauxella gaviniae ATCC 51604 | reverse complement strand
GCGGACCTTCAGCCCACTAAGCCCGACCGCATCGAGTAATATGCGGACAGACTGTAGTGCTAACTGCATTGTAGCTGTGAGATTTCACCATCGATGGCTTCTATAACCTGTTTATAGCGCAGCATGACCTCTTCATGAATCATCATTAATCCGCGACCGTACTTTGTGGCTAGGATTGCGTATCTTTTCAGGTGTGCAAGATGCTCTTTGTTGCCAGTAATGTCACTTGCAACCTGCGTGGAGTCCAGCCGTTCGATAAGTGCATTATTACCGCGATAGGAATCAATTAGGCTTATTGCGCTTGTATAAAAAGCCACAATTTTTGAGAGTGTTTCTCTATGAACTTCAGGTAGGGATGCAGAATTGGCTTCATAGAACGTGAAGTAGTTTTGAGTAATGGGGAAAATGTTATCGAACGGTGAGTTCCGGTCGTATTTTTCGATTTCTTCTGCCATTCTGGCCTGATACAGTTTAATCAGTGAGTCTATTTCCTCTCTGACACCTAATAGCGTTGTGATACGCTTCTCTCTGGCCGCTGTTGCCTGCTGTTTTGCCTGCTGTTTCACTTGTGCTGTCACCCCTTTCATCGTGAAACAGCCGCCTAAAAGAGCCGCTAAAAATGCGGAGATGAGATCTGAATATTCGTGCCAGAAGGCTAGCATGGCTAAAATTCCATTGGGTTAAATCATGTCTATTTAACCACATCATGATACGAAGATACCTTCCAAAATGTTGCCATGAACTCATCTGTTGTCGCCTGGGGTATTAGCACTGTGCTCTCTCGTTATCCAGGGCTTGGTCCAATCCTCTCTCATGGCAGATTTATTGAACGGCCAGCTATGATCGCCGCCTACCCCGCAGCCGATATGCCTCACAAGCGTGACATTGGATTTTTGCCATAAAGAGATAGGTAAGTATTTACTTATTATTTAAAATCAGGTATCTTACCGTTCGTCAGGATGACGAAGTACCGGTTAGGTACTGTTCCAGGATGGAACGCCAAAAGGCGGCTGGCTTGGCCAGCCGCAACTCTTTCTGACACTGAATGGAATCCAAATGGCACGTCAAACGCCTTTCACTTCTTTCAATAAACGTCCCCGTTCAATTCGCCTGGTTCTGGCTGAGCTGTTTAGCGGTCGTGTTTCTGCACGCCTTGTGGAACTGGAAGAACGAGTGTTTGAGCTGGAGAAGCGCATTGATGCGCAAGCTACCGCCATAGCAAATCTGGGCGCGACAGTAGGCATGGAGAAGGTGCGTGATTCCGTCGCCTCTCGTGTGTTGCGTGAATCCCAGGCACACAAGGACAGTTCTCATGGAAAATTTTCAACGAAATCGACTGAAGCCAATGGCCTACGGAGTAATTTTAGCAACCCTGGCAGCGGTAGCCGTACCAGCCGGTCAGAGTCTGTTGATACCGGACACAACTACTTCCACCACAACCTTGCAGACGACACCCCTGCCAGAACGACCTCCTGTCTCTCTGGATGGGATGCTGCTGGACACGATTCCAGCTCGACCTGCAACTCCGGATCTTCCTTCTGCTGTGACTGAGGCTATTGCATGAAATGGAGCTTCCAGAAAGTCACCGCGATGATTGTTGGCCTCGCCATTTTTCTGCTTGGTGGCTGGAGCCTGAAACCGGGCGCGGAGATCTGCTGGTCTGCATCGACGTCAATCCGGAAGACGTTACCTGCATAGAAGTCGCACCTCTCTTCGTTGATATCCTGCTTGGCAAGGGGTACACAAATACGGTCTGCTGCGACTTTATGAAGTGGTCTGAGGACAATGCAGGCTATCAGTTCGACAAAATCGTCATGAACCCGCCCTACTCTCTTGGCCGTCACAGAGAGCATACGCTGGCCGCGCTGGAGCATCTTAAAGTCGGCGGGCGACTGGTGGCAGTACTGCCGGGTGATGCGCCAGTTCTGAACTGGATGACGCTGTATAATTACGTTTATGCCAAAGGTAAGTCGTTTACTGACGAGTTTGAAGACACCGGAATCACTGTCAGCGTATACGTTTTCAAACGCGTCGAATGATAGGTAAATACATACTTAATTTATGTAGGTATTAGCACAGATGATTGAGGGAGAAACATGAAAAATACTGTAGGGCAATTTATATCCTCTGCGAGTCTGGTTGATACGCCATTCACCATTGTCCTGCAGGGCAACTCGGACAGATGGATGGTCGGGAGACGAACCAGAGAAGATGAAGCGCTATATCGTTGAGTTTCTTCGCGGTTGTAGTGGATTCAGAAGCCACTAAGCAGAAATCAATAAGGCCACTAATTGTGGCCTTTAACAATTTGTATTATAGATGGTGAAATTAATGGAACCCCAAGCGAACTAAATCTATTGGGCAGAACAGACCTTCCACACCTTCGATAGACACGCAGTCAGAGCGGCGTAATTGTTCTTCTGATTTGCCTTCTCCGCAGATTTCCTTGATGACTCCCGTTGCCCCATTCGTTGCCACCATCACTCGGCTGCCGGTAGTGATAGCGTTACGGTTGCGATCATAGGTCTTCATCGTTTCCTCCTTTCACTTGGGTCAAATCAGGTTTCAAAAATTGCCGTCTTCCATGTATGTGCGATTTGCAAAATCTCAAGTGCCGAAACAAATTGTTTTCACCACCTTGTTATTCCCTTAACCCGCAAAGTTGACCGGTATAATAATAAATACTACTGCTTATATATACAGTATTGAGGGCGGGAAAATGGGACTCAAAGACTCAAACTATCAGATCGTCTATAGGGGCGAGACTCTTCAAAATTTCAAACCGGGTCAGTACGTTTTCTTTCAACGATTGAAGGAGTATGGCGGCGGATACTGGTTGGGGAGGACTCATGAAGATGGGTTCGAGTTTTTGCTGGAAGAACCAACCTCGCTTGGAAGAGGTCTTGAGTTTCTGATAACGCACTCGAACGTGGAGGCCAGATTTATGGAGTTCGTCGACGATGCCGATGACTTCAAACTCACCTAATCATCCCTTAAACATCTTGTTTTCTGCCTTTTGTTATTTGAGATAATAACGCAAACAAGAAAACAAGTTGTTTAAGGAGTTAATCATGTTCGGAACCGCAAAAGACATCATCGAAAAGCTGGAGAACTACACAGAAGACGAGCCGCTGCTGATGGTGATGTGGCACAAGGAAGATGTAGGTGAAGTGCGACCAGACCTGACTGACGAACAGTGCGTTCAGGTTTTGCGAAAAATCAAAGAGTGCCATGACGCCAGCGTCGGCGTGAATTGGGGGGGCATTTCTGACACGGCCGACATTCTGTTTCCAAAGGAGAAGGCATGATGCTGAAAATCACCGAATCGTATAAGACGGCGGTGATCAGCACCGCCCACGTCACGGCAGCTGATTCAGAACGGCTACCCATTGCCTGCTTCGACCCACTTACTGATCGCGGGTTGAATTGGGTACACGGTACACAGTACGGCTGGATTGTTAGTGCTGGAATGCGAGGGAATGACTGGAAAGAAGAGCTGCGTGAGTATGGCATTTCCGAAGAGACGATCTCCAACATACAGGCCATACTGGATGCCGGGTATGACGCGGTGCAATTTGATTGTGATGCTGAGTTGGTCGACGGATTACCAGCCTGGGACTGGTAAGTCTTTGTTTTGTTGTGGACATATCGGCTCTCAGTGTGAGATACCAGATAGCAGAGCCGATCTCATCAGGGACATTTTCTGCATGGAACTATTCCAGTACCTTCAGTCGCTATACCCGCAGCTGACCCCAAAGAACAGTAAAATTCATTTAGCCAGCACCAACGAGTACAAAGAAAACCCAATAAAGGAGTTTCTGAACGAGACCTTCGACGGCTGGCAATGCCTGCAGAAGAACAAAAACTTCAATCGCACCTATGTTATCTCTCTCATTCAGACTGAAGAAAATCAGCGGTGGCTCTACGCTGGCACCTATCTCAACGAGGGATGTGCTTCGGAAGCAACGATTATTGTCCCCGGTCGGAATGAAGTTTACCATCTCTATCAACTACTCCATGTTCCCGAACTGGCCGAGTATCGTGGGCGTATGTATATCCACGCCGTTCGCCATCGAAAACACATTTTGAATGGTGAGACGCTGGCCGGGAAGATGCCCATCGTCGAGATTGCCCCCACGTGTCTTTCGTTTGGCGAGTTTCCCGGCTACAAAAATGTGGCACTGGACAGAGTCAGTCTGGGCACCATCATCCAGCAGGAATTAAAGTCGTGGAGAACGGCACTGAATATTGTCAAAGGTATCTACCTGCTGACTGACGTCGATGGAGGGAAACTTTATGTCGGCCAGGCTAATGGCAAAGATGGCATATGGGGACGGTGGAAAACCTATTTTACGACCGGGCACGGTGGCAACGCCGGACTGATTGAAGCGTTCGGTACCTGCGACGAGGACAGGCTTAAAAAGGTTACGTTCTCCATTCTGGAGATCATGGACATTAACAGCGACAAGCATGAAATCAACCGGCGCGAAAGCCACTGGAAACGTATCCTGCTTTCTCGCGTCATAGGTCACAATCGCAACTGAATGTCGCTGCTATTGGATAATTTATTAATTACGCATATAAGAAAACAAATTAATAACAAAAGTGTGAAATTAGTTAGCTGGATGGTTTAAATCCTCTTAGTTGTTGGATTGGTTGGGATTTGTGAAATTAAGAAAAGCACCTGATAAGTTAAAGTTTTTACTGTTTTCGACAACCTTAAGTGATAGCTCATCTAACCTGTTAAAGAAAATAAAACTCAAGCCTAAAAGAAAGGGAATCATGAAAAAATTATCGATAGCGTCGTTGTTACTGATACTGCCTGTTATGTCTTATGCGTCAGGAGTAGGTAGTCTCTATTCGCAAATCTCTCGTACATGTGTTTTCGATATTTCCGCAAATGGGAACCCTGAAACTCAGTTACCTTGGAAGAGTTCTGCTGAAGCAAACAAACTTGACCCTAAGATCGCTAAGACATTTGAAGAAGCCCATAAGGCCAATCCACGGTTATTAGATGTTTCATCCGTTTGCATAGACGAAGTGATGGCCAAATACAAAGAACTATATGGTGAAACCATTCCAGTAACGTAATTCGATTGTTGACGTTGGCGGTCAAAAATTGAGGATTTCTGTAAGAGTCCGTTGATCGCCACTTTCCCCACCCCTCTGACCTACCCCAGCCCAGGCGTGACAAGGCATTTAAGCCAATTACACCCATAAGAAAACAAATAAATAACACATCAACGAAAAGTCAACGCTTTCCCCTGATTTGGTCTAAAAAGTTGACGTTTTCGCACGCCATCTCTTATACCCAAAATCCTGCGCACCAGAATCCATCTCCCTGCGACCAAAACGTCAAAAACGACTCGTGATACCACCCAAAAACAGACACGCTCAGAAGCGCTCCCGTTGCGCTATATTGGATATCTAAACAAGTTGTTTTCAGGCATAAGAAAGCAAGTTAACCACACCCACAGGAAACCCAGAGACGCCATTGCCCACATTCCCGGAAACACCCACTTCTTCCTGTCAGGCTACCGAAAAGACCCACCTCTTTGGCCCAGGCTACAGACCACCCACCTAATCTTCCCAGGCAACCGAGAACGCAGCTCGCGCACGCAAACCCCTACATGCCATTACCCAATGCACGGAGAAGAACAGCCAGAACGAAACCCCGGACAAACCCAGATCAGAACAGGAACCGTCGCAATCTCGCTTACCCACTATTACCCCGGAAGAGAACGCAAATTACTGAATGACAGGGAACGCCATTACTTCATATGCGGAGAACAACTAAAGCACCCTACTGCCATTACCCACACTTCCATCTTTTCAAGTAAACGAAGAGAAAAGCGCACCTGCAATTACTCCATACACGGAGAAGAACACTCACCAAAACGACGAGAACAACCCTGACGAAAACACAGAGAAGAACCACCTCAAGAACAACGAAACCACATACGCCGGTAGAGAGAACAAACCACCCATTTCGCCCAAAGGCATAGTCGTCGTATAGAGCGTTATCAGGGGGAAGGTTTGCACGTCAACAGGAGAGAAAATCCCTAGAGATTTAACTGGAGGTATAAGTGGGAAGGGGAAGAGGGGTATCGCTACTTTCTCCGTAGAAATTCAAGCCATAGTTTTCATCCCCGTAACGACCCTATCCACCCCTTCGGTCAGCCTTCGGGCCATCCAGGGAAAAGGCCATGTCCCTTTTCATGAACGGGAGCGTCGCCGCAGGGAAAAGGCTGGCTGCCGGTCGGGAAACGGGTACATCACGGTACAGAGCGAGGGACGACTACGGGAGCGGTGCGGGAAATCTTCGGGAGTTCGCCTTACTCTTCGCTCGCCTGAAAATCGCGGGGGAGTGTCGTTCCCTCTCGTGCAGCTGCTGAACTCCATTTTGCCAGACCATCCTCGGGTCTCAAGCGATTTCAGTAGGTTTTCGGGGGAGTTTTCTTCTGTTTCTTCTCTTCTCGCAACCTGCGAGCCAATTGTTTGATTTCTTCATCTCGTGCTTTTTGTTTCTTGCCAAGTGGTGTTTTGGAATGTCTCCATCCGCGCCATGAGCAGTAAACGATTGTGAAAACAATAAGCAAGGCATCCCACGAAAGAAAGCCATTTTTGTAGAGCCAGTCGACCATTTTATACCCTCATTAGATTGCTTAGTTTGTACAACTTATGAGTCGCTTCAGCAATGCAAAAATAGTTGTTGGCCTTGATGTTATGCTTTTTCGCCTATGTCTTATTGAGATAATAACACCAACAAGAAAACAACGTGTTTAGACAAAGGAGAAACATATGTACAAGCATCTGAATATCAGCATCACCCTCTGTGGCGAGGAAGCGTCCTCCGAGTGTGATATCTCCCTCGATGACGTTATCCGCTCTCAGGATGTTGCTGGTCGCGTGGCGACGCTCATCTCTGAAGGATACAGAGAAGGGACGTTTGATTTCCATATTGAAGACAACCCAATGTCTGTCGCGTGGAACTGCACAACGTCAGAATCAAAGTGAGGAACAAGATGATTAAGATGCCTGTGGTAGTTGAGACGTGGAGTGTAGATTCACTGGCTGAGTGCCTGGATGGAGTTGGGCCATCGCTCTACCGCAAATTGTGTTCGTTCGTGCCAGCTAAGGGTGACACGCCAAAAGGTAGAGATGTCTGGTCTCTGTTAAACGATGAGGAAAAACATGAGCTGGTGGAGGCGATAAAACTAGAGTTTCCTGGCGATAATATTTAACAATTTGCCTGTCAGCAGGCGCGATAACCGCAACTTGTGAGTTAACTCAAAAAAAAACTCAAGTTATCTCCTTATATGTCGATATTATTTCAGGACTAAAAAGGAGATACAAATGAAAGGAATGTTATTACCGCTTCTGATCGTTTCAGCGTTGTCCGGCTGCGCTGAAACACCAGCTACCTCTGTGCTGAACAACACAACCGAAGAAAAGCCGGTTGTAAAACCCGTAGAATCCAAATACTTTTTTGATCCGGATACTAAAACTCGCGGTACATTTCAAAACTGCAAGGCAATGCTGAAGGTTGATGGGGAACACTCATTGGCCATAATCGACATTTACGATCACGGCATGTTTGTGAAAATCGAATTCAGATCACCGAAAGTTGTGCCTGTGGCTAGCGGGTTAATGACTCCAACGGAAAACGGGTCGTTGCTATATGTGGGCCCGAAGGGGTCGATTCGTTTCGAAAAGATGGTTTTGAAAACCGGGATGCGTGTGTACATGTTTAAGATACCTCGTCAAAACGTAGAGCTGACTTCTGCATGTGACGAAAAGACTTTTAGTCCATTACGCTCCTGAAGGCAGAATAATTAATTATGGAAATCGCCACCAGCAAAGTGGCTTTTTCATAATGTCATCCTGCGATTGAATTGGCTGTTTTGTAATACTGGTTGTTTTCTTGCCTCCTTAAACAATTTGTTTTCTGCTTTTAACCACTACCTTCCAGACACTTATCTCCCTTGATTACACACTTTGTCCCCTGGCTGATATTGGTATTATTTACACCAACAAGAAAACAAATTGTTTACGGAGATGATCATGAAAAGTGCGATGATTTTAAAACTCAATGTAGGACAGGTGCGTAAAGAGCGTCCGGCAATTGTTGGGCAGATTACACTCCTGGATATCATCGCAAATGGAACAGCTATTCGTCTGTTCACGGAGACCCTCGCCTCAATAGATGAGGGGGTTAAAAAGCGCTACATATTGAATGTGCGCAGACAATGTGGAAGAGGGTGGATGGCAAAACAGATCATCTGGCCGGAAGGAGAACTGGAACAGGCGCTCCTGGAGGCGAATAAAGTAGCCCAGCAAGAAATCCAGCGAGCCTCTCTCCTGGCGACAGCCTGACATGTGCAAAAGCGATTAGTCGTCCATACGACAGCCCCGTCCATCCTTCGGGGCTTTTTTGTTTGTCTGTATTGTAAGTGTTTACCTATGACAATAATATAATCAGGTCAACAACAGGGAGACCAAAAATGACTGTAATTCGTGAAAACCTGGTTCTTGATTTGTACTATGCGTCAGAGACAACCTCAGGCGGAAAAGTTGCAAAGCTGACCGCTGTTCTGCGTGACAGCACGAACGGGACCGAAGTGCTCACCACCACCCTGATCCGCACCGGGACAGAAGAGGATGGGGTGTACACCGTAGGCTTCCAGAGCATCAGCAACGCATCCGAACCAATGCTGCTGAAACTGGAAACGTATTTCCGCGGCGTAGACAAAGAGATGTTTGAGAAGATGATGGTGAAAGCAGACGAGCTGTACACTTCCTACTTGAACCCGAGCAACACCTGGCTTGGACAGTACGGTCTGCGCATCGTGTCCAACGAACCGGTTGAAAACTACATCCCGGAAAGCGTATTCGCTTAACCCCTCCAATGGCGCGTATCCCGCGCCATTTTGTTATACCCGATAACAAAATGTTTTTTGCCTTATCCGCATTGCGATAATTACACCAACAAGAAAACAAGATGTTTACGCATGGAGGATATGCACATGACCGATTTCACTATCTCCCCTAAAGCTGAAAACGTATGGCTGGAATCCTGGCTCGACCTGTCGCCGGAAGAGCAGCAGGAAATGGATCACGTTGAACAGGACGAACAATGTGATGCCCGCTTCTTCCACTTTGAGGACAGCGTTTATGACATTGCCGACTTCATGCGCGATGACCGCTTCCCGGACTGGCACGCAGGCTACCCATTAAATGCCTTCGCCATGCTTATGATCCGAGTGGATGGCTCCGGCGATACCATCGATGTCGGTCTGCTCCACTAAGAGAACGAGGCCACCCATGCTGGTGGTCTTTTACGACATCTTTACAACCTTCATCATTTTGGCGAAATCAATGGGTAATTCGGCCAACGGCGTCAGTTCGGGCTTTTGTGCCCAGAAGTTGGGAGATTTGCCCACTACATACGAAAGCCGATATGCGTCCTCATCGGTAATAGGTTTTCTTTGCTCCAATAGAGCTGTCGCGTATTCGGTACTGATTGCCATGGCGCGAGCCAGGAATTCAGCGCCGATACCGAAATCGTCAGAAATGCCGTCTAAAAAATCTTTCACATCACGGTGGGACATATGAGGGTCTCCTGGTAATTAGTCCAGAGGCGATTATATGTAATGTTGTATATCGAGTGTGAGCAAATCTGAGATTCACCCCGCAGGCTAAAAACACCCACCTCTTATCGCCAGGCTACCGAACAACCCTCTGACTCCCTTCCGGCCACCAGCAACCTGAACAGAACGCTTGGACGCCTTATGCGCGTAGCGATAATTAAACCAACAAGAAAACAAGTTGTTTAAAGGATTATCACCATGAACTTTATCGCTACTGTTAACACCCCTGCACATGGCCATATTTCTGTGACGTTCTCTGATAACGAGAAAAGCGTGCTGGGCGCCTGGCGTGACAATGTAACCATCGAGCTGTCCGGGAAAGAGAAACAGCAGATCACCAATGACATTATCTGCAACCGTCGCCATAAGCGCGTATTTGAGAAAGCGTATGTCTCCACTTCGGAATTTGGCTTATTCATCTTCTCGGTACGCAGCGGTCGCTTTTGTCAGTCAAAACTCATCGAGTTCGCCATGCAGATCGCGCTATGGATTAAAACAGAATCCGGATTCGACTTCAGCGAACAGGAAGCAGTGGGGGAGGGGATGCGTATCGCCAACAACGCCATCAAATGCAAAAACGTCACCTACGAAGCGGGAATCGACTCGTGGAGTGTCTCGTGCGGGGAATACGTGAAAGAGGTGTACGGAAAGAACCGCATTCACATCATGGCTGGCAAGTAAGAGGGGAGGGGGTGGAAACGCCCCTTTCTTTTCGTCCACCAACTGCCGCAGGGAAATTCAGAAACGGCCAGAGAGCTGTCCGGGGAACCGAAGGGAAACGGCCAGGGAATTTTCGGGAAACGGCTGGGTTTGCCTTTATGTAGAAAACCGAGCGGGAGAAGCCAAAAATCGCTCCAGAAATTGCGTAGCGGCGCTGGGTCAGTTGCTGGTGGAGTTTCAGCTCCTGAGCCATCCAGATAGCTTTCGCCATGTGATTATGTGAATCCGTGGGAAACCCACTGCAAGCGCGTACACGTCGCGCCAACGTGCCAATGATACGCGAGCGCCCACGGATAGCGCCAACATTGCCGACACGTCCCGAAGGATAGCGCGGATCACGTCGCCAGATATCGCCAGACGATCACGCCCACGACACGTCAAAATAAGCTACGCGCTAAAACGCGCTAAAACGCGCTAAAACGCTGTGAAACGCGCTATAACGTGTTTTTTATTGTGGGTAATGGATATGTACCACCACACATAAAAACGCGTTAAATTGGCGCGTTTATGGCGCTTATTTTTGGTCTGTTTTGGCAGACTTCAGACAATAAAAAACGCGCCAACAATGGCGCGTTATGGTGTACGGATCTTGAAACGAAAAAAGCGCCCATAGTGGGCGCTATATCCATCTAATTACGCTTTGAAAGCATCAGCCAGATAGTTGTAAAAATCATTCTTGATAAAGCGATATTGCTGAGATCCGTTTTTAGCAGCGCCCATTCCTTTGATCTTCTCGACCAGTCCGAGACGTTCACAAAGATTAATCAGCTGGTTGGCTTGCGTATAGCCAGCGTCTAATTTAATTTCATTTTCTTTTTTCGCTTCATTCATCAAATCGAAAACAGCGCCATTAGTGAATGTTTCTAATTCATCATTAATCATTTCGATTAATGCGAATACGCGAGAACCAGACATATCAGCGACTGAATAAACGCATTTACCAGACTTGATAGATTTAACCAGATAAACCAGTTTTTCGAGTGAGTAGCTATTTGTCATAGCTTCACGGAAAAACGCTTCAGGCGCTTGTTTGCTTGCTTTAATCGCGTAGTAAAAGACACCAGCTAACTTCTCATCATTAACAGCGTTTAAAACGTTGTTGGTGAAGTATGCAAGTTTAGTAGTCGCTGCAAGCATGTTAGCTTTATCTGCTTTGGTATGCGTACCATTCTGATAATGATTGTTATAAGTCTGAGTAGCGTTGTTGGCTGCAACTTGCAATTCATTAGCGATAACTACAGCAGCGTCGATGATAGATTTTTTAGAGATAGCAACGTTAGACATGATATTAATCCTTATGTAATATTGATAACTTAATTTGTTATTTATTTATCGTTAGCGTGTCTGCTTTCGATGTGATTAATTATCGATATTCAAAAATTAAAATCAAGAGTTTTTTACGCGGGAATGGAAAAAATTTTTCTTCAATAATAATCAAAGTCTTAGAAATAAAACGCGTTTTCTCGAAGGTGTTGCCTAAATAAATTACTTATTCGGTCAATCACCCTTATATATTTAAAGTGGAATCGAGATTAGGGGGAATAAATATAACGGGAAGTGACACATAAATAATAACCGGACTTAGCCGGTTATTACCCTTATAGATTTAAAACGGTAAAATCCGTTCGACCCAATCGAACATGACGACTGTCTTCCGACCGTCCCCCATGTTGAGCGTGACCTGACAAGCGTCAACGCCTGAAGACACACCTTCAATTTCACGGCCATCCGCCATATATACCCTTATAGACTTCTGCATCTCATGAGCCTGGCGACAAATTTTGAAGAAATCACGGCGAGATGGCCGATTGTCCACATAGTCTGGGTGTACCGTTGTCCGACCCGTGAAGTCGTGCGCAATGCCTTCTGTCACACCTGATTCAATCGTGCTGATTCGCTCAAGTGGGAGCCTTATACGATTTTCTTTGTCGAACGGGGCAGGGCAAAGGTCGACTTTGTTGCGCGACGACATGAGACCCTGAACGTACATGCAGAACACCTGACCATCTTCCATCGTGACCCTTACAGGAATGAGAGACTTACGCCAGAACATCAGCGCTTTCTCCACGTTGGTGTAATCGCGCGGCCAGACTTCTGCAGGAATCCCGTAGGTGATGTCAGTTTTATTCGTCATATCGTCACAGTGTCGTTGGTAGAATATCGATGTCACCTGCGTTGCTGGTGAACACTCGGAAGACTTTCGTCTCGCCAGCTTTGGTGATGGTCTCTCGTTCCTGACAAGCAGGGTTCAGTGCGCACAGTCCTGAGCCTTCCAGTGATGCGCCAACAATCCATTGCCCGGCATCAAGGTGGAACGTCGCTTTTTCACCGGTCTCCAGTTTCGCAACTGTCTCACCATTAATGAAGATGGATGCGTTGCAGCCAGCACCTATCATACCTTTGTCTCTCATAACCACCAGCGTGGTTGGCGCAGACGTCTGGTATTTGAAAACTCTGGCCTGCGGAGCTGGTTTTGCATCGGCTACAGACACAGGGCGGGATGAACATGCACTCAGGAGTAAAACGGGGATGGTAATCAGTGGAAGTAGAACGTGTTTCATGGCTTGAACTAAATCCTTATCACTTCAACGAACAAGGCGTCTTGCGACGCCCTTAATGCTTAATCGAGACGTTTGAGAATATCGGCCAGATCTTCTTTGGTCATGCCAGAGGATTCGAAAATCTTCATGACCTTTTCACGAGCCTTTGCAGAAGCCTCTAATGACGTAGCTGCCTTATCAAAATCACCCATCGTCATATTGGACAGCACCAGATTGATGATGTCTGCCTTTGACAGCTTTATGTTGCGTTCACGCAGTCGATTCTGGAAGGTTTCAAGCTTGTCGTTTGCTTTTTCGGTTAACTGAACCTGGCAGTGTATAGCGCGTTTCTCGCTCATGCTTACTCTCTATTCAAAACAGTAAAATCGAATGTGCTACCCACCGGCAATACTCCCTCGGCAAACCCAGGCGTTGTGTCGATAATGTGTTTCCGTTCATATGAATGCGACATGAGGTATTTGTTGCTCACGTCGATGAAGTCGGTAATAAAGCACACGTTAGCCTGATTCTTTTTGGCTCGAAGACCGCGACCAACACGTTGGCGCATCTCAACTTCAGCTTTGCCGCCACCACCCAGAATTACTGCCCCGACGCTGGGAACGTCGACACCAACATCTAAGATGGTAGAGCCAATCAGAACATCTATCTTGCCTGCCGCCAGACTGTTGAGCTTTGCTTGTCGGGTAGTCTGGTTTGATTCTCCGTAGATGAAATCGACCTTCAGGCCGCTTTCCTTCATCATTTCCATCAAAATCTGACCATGACGCTTCAAACGAACCAGCGTCATACAGTTCAGACCGTGGCTCTTGTACATTAACGCTTCACGCACAATAGCTTCGTTGCGACCCAGATTATAAACGATGCCTAACTGATAGGCTTTCTGGTAAGCCGTACTCATCCCAACCCGAAAATTCAGATGTTTTGAAGCAAGTTCGGCTCTAATCCGCACCTCGTCTGGAGTGTACGCGATTTTATGATATAGAAAGTAGGGTTTGGCTAAAATACCTCGATCGATTAAATATTTCTCCGTGACCTTTATCTCAATGCGACCGGCAACGGCCATGAGACGCATATTCGCTTCGGTCGAGTCCTTCATGAACGGCGTAGCTGTCAACGCCAGACGGTAGTCGGCATTGATGCACAACCGGGCGATATCGTAGAAGTTTGAGCCAGATGATTCGTGTGCCTCTTCCAGAATCAGCAGAGAAACGCTGGACAGGAAGCGCTTAACCAGTTCCCGGCGCTTCAGGTGGTACTGTTTTTTCTCCGGTGATGCGTCGCGCGGCGGCTCTTCGAGAAAACTGGCCAGGGTCTGCACCGTGGCAACGTTGATATGGCGCGAGACCTGGAACTCACCAGATCCAATCACCCCAACTTTCTGACCTTTTAGCCACGGCTCGCCATTCTCCGCGCGGTAGTCGATGGATTTCTGGAAGTTCTCTGCCATCTGGAACATCAGAACCGAGCGCGTGGTTAAAAACAGCGTCATACGACCAATGCGAGCAGCTGCCTTACACGCTACGTTCGATTTACCGCCACCCGTCGCAATCTGGGCAATCATCATCCCTTCGCGCACCAGTGTTTCCACAGTCTGATCCTGATAGGCATAGTCCGGGTTATACGGGAATGGGTTAACTATCGGGTTCGGCTTGCCCAGCGCGGGGGCTTTTTCCTTTCGCACATGCACGCATTTGATGCCAGCTTTCAGAAGGTTGGCTGCAACTGGCTTCGCAAACCCAGCCGGGAACGCGTTTTTGCTCCAGTTGAACATTGTGCTGGTTCCTTTCCAGTCACCAGCCTCCACTTCATAGCTCAACATCTCCTGAACGAGCCGCTTCACGTTGTCATCAGCGCCAGAAATCAGCGCATTGACTGCATTCGATACAATCCGAACTGTCATAAACCTCTTTCCTTCGTGCCTTTTGTATGGTAATTGGCTATTATAGTAAGTAAGTACTTATACAATGGATTGTATCAGAATTATGGGTGTGAAAATTACGATTCTGCAGGTGGAAGTCGCGAACCTGCGTCCGAATCCCTGGAATACCAACTCCGTTGGGGCGCAAAATTTCGAAAAACTGAAAGGCTCTATCGAAAAATTGGGCTTTTTTAAGCCAATTCTGGCGCGGGAGCTGGACGGAGGCGTTTTTGAGATCCTCGGTGGCGAACACCGCTGGCGTGCCGCGATGGAGCAGGGCATTTCAACGGTCCCCGTCATCTCCGTGGGCAAAATTAACGACCTGGTGGCCAAACAGATGTCCCTCGTCGATAACGAGCGCTACGGCGAAGACGATCAGGTCGCTTTGCAGCGCTTAATCGAAGAAATCCAGTCTGAAATCGATTACCGGTTGTCCGATATCGCCCCGTATGACGACGAAATGGCGGCAACACTCGCCAAAGCGTCCGTTATCGATCTTGAAGCGCTGGAAGCGCTCTCCCGTGGCGATGACGAGCCGGTCGATGAGGACAAACGCGAGAAAACCGAGCGAGTCGGCGCTGAACACCAGACGATGCGCTTCAAAGTGACGTTTGATGCGTCAGATCGCGTCGCCGGCACGATCAAAACCATCATCAAAGAGCAGGGAATCAATACCGGTAACGAAATGGAGAACGCCGGGGAAGCCCTGGTGTGGCTGGTCGACTACTACAAGGAGCGTATGTAATGACCAAAAACTTTGAAATCGTCTATCGAAACCCGGCAGAACTCATCCCGTATGAGATGAACGCCAAAAAACATGACGAACAGCAGATCCGCGACCTGGCGGCCGCCATCAAAAAGCGCGGTTTTGACCAGCCGATCACGGTCGACAAGCACGACGTCATCATTACTGGCCACGGTCGTCGCGAGGCGGCACTTCTGGCTGGTCTGGAGCGTGTGCCGGTCATCGTTCGCGACGATCTGAGCGAAGAAGAAGTGAAGGCGAAGCGTCTGGAAGACAACCGCCTGGCCAGTATTGACTACGACGCCATCAAATTGCAGCAGGAACTGGAATCACTGGTGCTGGGCGACGTCGAGGTCTTCGGTTTTGAAGAGCGCGAGCTGAACGTGCTTGTCGGCAGCATGACCGATGAGATGGAAACCGGCTCTCTGGTGCTCGATCTGGGCGAAGAGACGGAACGCCAGAAAGAAGAGCACACCGAGATCAGTCGCGAAGTGGTCTCTGAAGAAGTCCGCGTCATCGACGTATTGGGCTTTAAAACGCTCCCTGCTGGCTCTGCCATTGTGGTTGGGGATTTGCTTGCCCACATGGAAGAAATCACGGGAGAAAGCGGGGTAGACGCTTTCGTGGCGTATGCGGAGAAAGTTTCTTCTGGGGAGCTGGCTGCATGAGCAAATACACCATCAACGTATCGTTTCAGACCCGCGTGAACAAAACCACGCGCACGCTGGAGATTGCCGAATCGTTCGGTCTTGGCCTGGACAAAAAAGAGTGGACGCTTTACGACAATCTGGAGCTGGAAGTGAAGCAGGGCGATGTGGTGTACATCACCGGCCAATCCGGTTCCGGCAAATCCGTTGTGCTGCGCGAGCTGCAACGGCAGATGAAGGATGAAGGGCTTTCTGTATCGGCGCTCAATATGCTATCGCTTCTGCCGTTCAATATACATGTGGTTCCGGTGGTAATGTTGGTGCTGCTGGTGCCGCTGCTACTGGACGATTGGGGACAATGTACGGAGGTGGCGCGGCGGGTAAGGCTGTCACGGGGAACGTGCCTACATGGACTAAAGTCGGTGCAATTTATGGTGCGCGGGTGTAAGTACTTACCTACTAAATACAATTAAATTGTGATATAAAACTGCCATCCCGATTTGACTTTTCATGGAGGAAATCATGTCGAACGAGATGGCAGGCGTAACGCCAGAGCAGGTAGAGCGCATTGCCGCAATCGTTGCGCGTGAAGTCGTTGGCAAATTAGGTAAGGAGTTGCGTGAAGAAATTGGCCAGGAGGTCAATGACCAGCTCAAAACCTACTTTGGCGATATGACGCCTGCACAACACAGCATTCAGCACTCCAACCTGGACAAACTTCTTAACCGGCTCGACACCATCTCCAGTGGGTTCTTTGGCGGCATTGTCTCAAAGATTACGTCGTTCCTGATTACCGCGCTGCTGCTGGGGTTAGCCGCCTACGGCGTCAAGAATGGACTGCAATAAAGGAGATCAAGGATGAAAACTCCAAGAGGTATTCGTAACAACAACCCAGGTAATCTCGATAAGGGGTCGCCGTGGCAGGGGCTTATTAGCAACCCTTCCGAACCACGTTTCTGCACGTTCAAAGATCCCGTATGGGGGATTCGAGCGCTGGCGGTAACGCTCATCACTTACCACGACAAGCGCCGGGCGAAGGACGGTTCAAGCATCGATACCATTCGCGAGGTCATCGAGCGCTGGGCACCGCCAAATGAAAACAACACCAGTGCCTACGTGAACGAGGTATCTAAAGCCGTTGGTGTCACCCCGGACATGATCATCGATCTACACGACTACGACACTCTGCGTCCGCTGGTAGAGGCGATCATTCGGCACGAGAACGGCTGTGGCCCACTGAAAACGCCAAACACCTGGTATGCGGCAGAAGTTATTGAGGAAGGTCTGCGTCGCGCTGGCGTCGTGAAGCCAATCAAGACGGTTAAAGCGGTTCCTGTGACCAAAGAAACGGCTGGCGCAACTGTCACGGCAGGTATTGGTCTGGCGCAACTGGCCGACGTAATGCCCCAAGTGTCTGTGGCGATGGATAAGGCACAAGGTCATATCACCAGCGGTGATACGGTTCGTATCATTTTTGGCATAGCCACCATCATTGTGGCCGGCTTTATTGCCTGGTCGCAGGTACGCAAATACCAGAAAGGGATGGTTTAAAATGTTCGGCAGCCTGGTTTCGAAGTTGAAAATTGCTCTAATTACTCTGGCTGCCGTTCTTTTCGTGCTTGTCGGTGCTTATGCGATGGGTGGTCGTGCGGCTCGGCAAGCGCTCGAAGAGAGGGCAAGGCAGGAAGACAGGAAAAGGCTACAAAGTACAGTGGACGTCAAAAATGAGACATTTAATGAAGTGCGGCGGAAAGGCGCTTCTGCTGTTCATCGCGAGCTGCATGGTAAGTGGGTGCGTGATTAAGACACAGACATCAGGCGTGCTCTTCTGCGATGTAACCAACCCTATCTATGTGAGTAATGAGGATTTAATGACCGAAGAGACAGAGCGGCAGATCTTGACTCACAATATGGTGGGCGAGCGTTTGTGCCAATGGAGCGGCAAAAAAGCAGACGAAAGCGCGTAAGCGCCCGTGGTTAGCGGGGTTTTGGGCATTGGTCAGGTTGCAATTAGTTTGTGACTGATGTAGATTTAATCAAAGAGTGTCAAGACATTCATACATTATTTCAAAGATGCGCTGCATCCTCGTAGCCTCTAAACCCCGATGGGGTCGCCGCACGACATCAACGTCTTAACGGCTAAGGTGGAAACATGCTCAACTATCATGACAAAACACGTACTATGCAAACGATCCGCACGAACACTGCGGTAGTCGATAGCTTCCCTATGCGTTTTCACAACAGTGAAGACTCAGTGGAAGTGCGCCGCATGTTATGTCGCGAAACAGCTGACCGCCAGCACTTCATTGTCACTTTCAAAAGTGATGTTGCTCGCGCAGAGAACATCTCCAATAGCACCTCAACTGTAACTCCGTTGGCAGAGGTCGTTGTGAGCAATAACAAATTGCGCTTTGTCCTCAAGCCGCAAGAACAGTACCCCGAAATTGTTGATGTTAAAGAATCCATTGTTCCAAAAATTGAGAAAGCCGTTGTACAATTCATGAAGAATAAGTTCAACGACCTCAAGGAAAGCGTTTTACCAGAACGCAAAAAAGAACAATGGCACCTTCTTTAATTGATGAACGCTACAACAAGCAGTTGAACAAAATGCCGCTCTCTATGGGCGGCTATACTATTTTAGAGACCTTTCATTTCGCGACACCAGGAGGCGATGTTGTTCGTCTGGTGGAGATGCGTGCCGATAATGGTGAGTTCGACAACTTTCTCGTTGTGTATCTTTTGCCCTCCTATAACTCAGATTATCAATTTGACGAAATCACGCGGGTTATGGATGAAGAGGGGCTGAATGCGTTTCAGGCCGCCGAGCACATCATCAAAATTGAGATCGTGGATGCGACTCTTAGCCCAGAAGAGCTGAAGGTTGTGGGCCGGTTTGCCTATAACGATTTTCCGTTTATCGGCGTCGATGGGAATGAATACCTCGGTAAGCAAATCAAAGGCGCTTATCTCGAACCGCCTTTTGACTCAGCCCGCATAGGCTCTACAGCATATCGCTTCATACTGGATAAATACCGACACCTCGTTTGCGACAATTTGCAAACCATTCTGGGTGCGTCCATGTGGTCAGGTACTATGCGGAGATATGGCGAGGTTATGATCTACGATACCGTGAAAAAATGTTGTCTTGACCAACTCGGCGACAAGGCAAAGGGTTCTGCCACCGGCTTCCTGCCGTGGGATATTGGCAGTTTGCCTTTAAGTCGCGTAACAGACGAGTGGGGAGACCGCGAGCTGCGACTTGATAAAGGCTCTTGTACGCACATCGTCAACATCATCTCTCTCCCATAAACCCGCTACGGCGGGTTTTTTGATCCCACGCCCACATTCCCCAAGTACCTATCATTTAACCTTTACACCGCAGCCGTAGGCATTTAGGCTATATCACATATAAGAAAACAAGTTGTTTCATACGACAATAATTCACGCAAAGGGAACTCACCAATGACCAAGATCATTGTGGTTGGCGGCACAAAAGGCGGCCCAGGCAAATCTACCGTTGCCCAGCAAATTGCGGTATGCCTCAAAGTTAAAAAGAAAAAGAAGGTTCATGTAACCGATATCGATATCCAGCGCACCACGACGAGCTGGTGTGAAGACCGTCGCCAGAATGATGATCTTGAGCTGATTCCCTTCGCATATGTTCAGGATGACATCGTCAAACATCTTAAATCACTTCAGGGACGCACCGATTATGTAGTGGTGGATGCTGGTGGCTTTGACTCCGAAATTCAGCGTCTGGCGATGCTTATGGCTGACGTGATCATCATCCCGCTGCGCCCTAAACGTCGTGATTTGAAATCCCTGCGCGATATAGACCCGATTATCGACAACGTTCGCAACGTGAACGAGACTGTGAAGATCCGCGCGGTAGTGAACCAGTGTCCGTCACTGCCTTCCCAGGCATCACGTATTTTGGCCGCAAAAGAGATTGTGGAAACATTCGGCATCGAGGCAGCACCGGTTAATCTTTATAACCGCAACGTGTATGACGATGCAGAAGAAGCTGGCCGTTCTATCTTTGAAATGAAAGGTGCAGAACGCGACAAGAAGGCGGAAGCCGAGTTTGAAGAATTGGTAGATTACATCTTGAGTCTGGAGGAAGAATAATGTCCATGAAAATGGGAGACCTTGCCAAGCGCAAAGAGCCGGATGCGTCGGTTAAAAGCAGTACACCTATGCGCCAGCCAGTCAGACCACAGGGACGTCCAACTCGTGGTAAAGAGAAAATTAAGAGCCGCACAATGTCGCTGGAAGACGAGTACTTCGATCTGCTGGAGATGATGAAGTTCATCCCTCGTTTCGAGAAGTTCACTCGTTCTGACGTGATTCGTGCAGCCATTTTCCATCTGGCAGAGAAGTCACCGCAGGAAATCGAAGACATCGTGAAACTGAACGAGGCGATTACGCCGTCCGATGTCACGACGCGTACCGATGAAATCAAGCGTGAGCTGATGAAGAAAGGTTGATATGGCTAAATTTTTGTCTAGGCATTTAGGTTGGCTTATTGGCTTAGCGTTGGCCATATTAGCCGCAATTGTGTTTGGCAAAGTTATCGGCTTGCTAGGAATTTCAAACCAAGGTGTTATTTCTATTGCAGGTTCAATGATTGGAATGATATGTAGCGGATTATACCGCAACACTTTAAAGTATATTAAATCCGAAGAATACAGATTAAAAATACAAGAGTATAAAGAGAAACGTGACGAAAGTGTCAAGAAAGAGCGAGAAGAGTTAAAGAGGAAGACAATCGTCGAACTTTATCTCTTGAATGAAAAGAAAACCTTCAGCAAGGTTAAGCTTCTCTCTGTGATGATGATATTTTTCGGCGCAGCGCTGAGCTACTTATTCGGCTATAGCTCTATCGTTACCATCACTGGAACTGTAGCCTTTGCTTTACTAGAGCTAAAAGAGAGAGTTTTGGCTTATCGTATAGCTAAAGGCTTTTTCGGTAATAATAGTGCTGAAGCTATCCAGTTACTTAAATTTATTGAGACCAATATCGACAACATCGATACTGGTAGCAGTGGTGGCAAACGTAAGATATTGAATGACCCTGTTTTAGAAGAAATCCCAAATTCTCATTTGGGAGAGGGGGCTTTGGATGCCAGATAAAGATCTGACAAGTAGATATCTCAACAGGGCAATGGATATTTTGCTATTAGGCTATCCACTTAGAACTGTTTTTGGGTCGCTTATCGGCGCTCTACTGTGGGTCGTACTTCATATTTTTACACCATTCTTGCTTACCAAAGGCTTTGTTGTTGACTGGATATATAACGCTGGTTGTTTTGTTGTTGGCGTTTTGATCATGAATACCAAAACAATCATTGAAGTGTTCAATGGTGATGCAATCAGCGAGAAGTTTGGCAGTTCTTTGAGGCATATTGATAAGCGTCTAGATTTGTCGGATGAACAAAAACGGTATTTGATTAACAAGTTATTGAGTGAGCATATAGCGAATCTCACTGACAACCAAGTCAAGGAAGTTGAACAAAGAGTTACGGATAAGTAAATTTAACCAATGCTATTGGAACAGGCTGTTAATATTTTTAATGGCCTGTTTATTGGTTGAGATAATTACGTGTGCCATTCTGTGTTTCAATATAAAATAGTGGATAAAAATGCTATACAAATACGTAGGGCATGAAGACCCAAACGAATTAATCAAAATTCTCAAATTTTTCATCGAAGATGGAACCATCCGAGCCACCCGGCCACACGACTTCAATGACCCTGCCGAATTCAAAGCCAAATTTAGTTTTGACGCCACGATACCGGAGAAGCGTGTTCGATATCATGAAATGTGGCCCGGCAAAAGCGACGATGACGGTGAGAACTGGTTAAGAGGGCGAACCAAAAACGCCGAAGAGTTTGACGCCTATATGCTGCGCGGAAATCTGCTTTTAAATACCGGTGTGATATGCCTCACCAGAACTGACACTAATCACCTGATGTGGTCGCATTACGCCAGATCCCACTCTGGATTTTGCATAGGGTTTGATGACGCTATTGTGGAAGCGCTGGATGACCGACACACAGCGTTAAACGGTGATGTAGAGTACGTGAAATCGCCGCCTGAAGTGAACTTCTATACCGCTGATGTGTACGACATTGTCAGGGCCATCTTTCTGCACAAGGGTGAGAGCTGGAAGTACGAAGAAGAGTTCCGGATTATCTCTGAGCTGCCAGGGCTTAAGAAGTTCGACACCTCGCTCATCAAAGAGATTTCTATTGGATGCAAACCCTATCCAGAGCTGGAAAGATTTGCCCGCGAGCTGCTGGACAGCAATCTGGCCGTGTACAAAATGCTTTGCCCGACTGACTCGTACCAACTGAAGCGTGTGGAGCTGGACAAGAACCTTTCTTTTCAAGGTTACTAGTTCTGGCAGCTTCAATTAAGAACCTGCTTCTGTATATAAATACTAAGTTACTTATTATTATTTATACGGAAGCAGGTCTTTTTCTATGCCAACTTCCCAGACACATTCCCTTCCGTTTCCACTTCCAAAAAACATCTCCAGTCGTTATGATTTGCCCATTATGATAAGTAAGTAAATACCTATCGGTCGGAGCACATGAGCCAGATCTTCTTTAACACTATTAACAACGACCAGTACGACTTCATGACCGAGTGGGACACCACAGTCATGGACAAGTGGGTGGCCGAGAATATTGGGCTGTCACGCTGCAAGGATGAGGCTGAGCTGTTCGAGACAAAGTGGTTTGATTACCGCGACATGCACCCGCTTATGGCCACATGCCTTTTCACTGAGGCATACAAGCGCCAGTACTCATACATCATGCTGTCGCATGGCCGCGAACACTATGAGACGGCCCAATTCACTACCGGTTTGAAACGTGTGCCGTATCAGGAGCTGTCGACGGCCAACAAAACGTCTCTCTGGAAAGCACGCCAGTTTGCCGACCAGTACTGCTGCTCTTATGACTACTTCATTTCTACCGTTCTTTCCGCAGCTGCACGCCGTCTGTGGGATAAATTACCGCGCCCCCAGCATCTCTGGCAGCCCGAGCTGATCGAGATATTTGAAGAGAAGTTAGCCAAACGCGCTGTAACCCGTCTGGATGACTCTCTGGTGAGTTTTAAGCATCTGGGAGAGATGCAACACGACCCGATTCAAGAGCGCTATTTTGAGTGGGTTCTGGAGCGTCTACGTGGCATTACCCGAGACAAACGCGTCCGCATTATCTTCTCCGCTGTCTGGTTGATGGAAATCGTGCCTGAGCGTGTGATTTACGCGCACTTCCCGGAAGAACTGGAAGAAGCTCGGCGATTTTGTTGATCCCCTATTTGGCTTTTTTAGCATTAGAAAACAAATTGTTTAAGCACCAAAGGAAAGCACATGACCGAACTTTGCCACACAGGACGAGGGTTGTCTGAAGAGTTCGACGACGACTTCCAGAATCGACTCGCAGCCTACTTCTGTCGCGACCATGAATTTCTGACTCGCGCCGGTGATCTGGTTGCGCCAAACCAGTTCTCCAATGCGGCCAACGCCATTCTGGTGAACATGGTGTCGGGCTACTACAGAATGTATAAGAGCGCACCATCATCGTCGGCCATCCTCGACATGCTCAAACGCGCCAAGCGCGATAAGACGATCCGCGAAGAGCTGTTCCCTGACGTTGTTGAGGCATTTAAGCGGATTCTCGCTGAGAAGCTGTCAGATACGGCGTACATGGTCGACCAGGTCGCGACGTTTGCCAAAAGCGTAGCGTTCGACGACGCGCTGATTAAAGCGGCTGAGATGAAAGAGAAGGGCGATTTCCAGGGCGCAATGGCAATCATGGGCAAAGTCCAGCAAATCGGCTCTAACGAAGCGACCGGCATCTACGATTACTTCTCTGAATCAGCAGAGCGTTACAAGGCGCGTGAGTACGAAGCGTCCGACGATTACGTGCCAAACAGCATCACAACGGGTCTACCGCTGCTCGACAAGCTGCTTTACCAGAAAGGCTGGGCAAAGCGTGAAATGGTGCTGTTCATGGGCTTCGCGAAGTCTGGTAAATCGACGGCGATGGGTGAATTCTCCATCAACGCCACGCTTGCCGGTAACAACGTCCTGTATCTGTCGCTGGAAGTTCACACCTCCATTCTGTCAGATCGCTTTGACGCCCGTCTGTCTGAGACCGAAATGTCCAAGCTGGTGGAGCGTCGCGACGACGTCCATCGCAAACTGGCGGAGCTGGGCGCGACGAAAGGCGTGGGGAGCTTGTGGATTGTTGAGCGACCGTCCGGAAGCATGTCGCCTGCAGATCTGGATCGTATGTTGGGCAGCATGAAAGCCAATGGCATGATCCCCGACATGGTCGTGGTCGACTACGCCGATCTGATGCGTGCCAGCTACGACCTCCGCGACGACCGCGCCAACATTCGCAGCATCTACACTGACCTGCGTGCGCTGTACGACAAACACAACGTTGCCGGCATCACTGCATCGCAGACTAACAGGGAAGGTGGCGCTTCAGAGGTGGCCACAATGATGCACGCAGCGGACAACATCGAGAAGGTGCGTATCGCTGACCTCGTTATCACTATCAACAAAACGGAAGAGGAAGAAGCGAAAGGTGAAGCGCGTCTGTACTTCGCTGGTTCACGTAACCAGAAAGGCGGAGTAAGCATCCGCGTTAAGCAGAACCTCGAACAAATGCGATTCATCGAACGCATTATGGACGTCCTCTAAAAAAAAGAAGGCGTGGGGAAACGCTCTCCACGCCGGTCTCCATAAGAGAACAAATTTTCTCTTTTGCCAAAGCCACAAAAGAAAAAACACACGAGTCTTTATGGTATTAAAATACCGAGGATTATCAGTACATTACCTGAAAAAAGTAGGGTTAAGAACGTGAGCGACTTGAAAGAATTACTGACCGAGCTGGATTTTGAGCAATGGCTCGATATGGAAGGAATCATCTACCGTCGTGGTGGCGTCAGTACTCGTGGACGTGAGGTGAATATCAAGGAGTGCCCGGTATGTGGCAGCTCAAACTGGAAGGTTTATTTCAACCTGACCAATGGCGTCGGCAAATGCTTTGCTGGTGATCATCCCGAAGAGATTCAGTTCAACAAGCTGGTCTTCCTCAAGCACTACAGCGGCAAATCCCGTCGTGATTTTGAAGAGTACGTCCAGAACGCGCTGATCTCACAAGGATGGGCGCCGAAGAAGGAAGAGGTCGTGCTGGCCAGTAAGGTTGAACTCGAAGGGCCAGTAGCTCTCCCGCGACATTACGAACTCCCCATTGACGGTCGTCTTCCTGATTATCTGGTGGATCGCCATATCTCCCCGGAGCTGGCCAAATACTTTGATCTGCGTTACTGCGTCGAAGGCAAGCACGCATACGTCGATCCGTACACAGACCAGGTCAAAGGGCAGGTGTTTGATATGCGCATCCTGATACCGGTTTATGATCTGGATGGCGTGATGAAGACCTTCCAGGGGCGTGACATTACCGGTGCAGCAGAACGCCGTTATCTCTTCCCCATGCAGCTGCCGGCGTCGGGCAAGTTTCTCTACAACGGCCACAATGCAGTCGGAAAACAAACGGTCGTTGTGTGTGAAGGGGCATTTGACGTAATGGGCGTGAAGCGAGCCATCTTCGACGAAGAGTCGCTGCGGGATTATGTAGAGCCAATTGGCACGTTCGGGATGCACTTGTCCGGAAATATGAATGAGGACGCTGAAGATCAGTTGGGCGCGTTCCTGACGCTAAAGGCACGAGGTTTACGCAACGTAATAATGATGTGGGACAGCGAAAAGCAAGCGATCCGCAGCACCATGTCGGCGGCCAAACGACTCACCAGCATCGGACTGAATGTCAAAGTGGCCTGTCTGGGCGAAGAAGGTCTCGATCCGGGCGACGCGACACCAGAACAGATCCTCAAAGCCTATTATCGCGCGAAACCATACACTAGACAGCTTGAACTGCAAAGTAAGGTGCTGGGTATTAAGGCGATGAAGTAGATTAAATCGAAGTCGGTAGTAGGTGACGGACGTAAGCGACTATCCTATCGATAGCGGTAGCAAGTTCCTCCGAATCAATTGAACCATCACTGGTAAATTTTAAGTTATTTGGATCAAATGTTTCAGAGTGACGATAGCCTTTGAAGCCGTCACTGCTTTTGTTTGAATGCTCAAATAACTCAATAACTCCATAAGGGGTGTCGTCCAGCCCATTTCCTGTTCTGGTTGAAACGTAGCAGCTTGCAATTATGTCTGATATGGCATTTTCGTTTTTCGCGACATGGACACTATAACCGCTAGCCTCCAATTCACAATAAACGCGTTTACGGCAAAATTCATCAAAAGGCTCATCTTTTTCAATAAGAATAACGTCATAGCGTTTTTTTGTTTCCATACCCAGACTTGCTGGCAACATATCATCACTGTGGAAGAGAAACCCTAAAAGAGTCTCTAACTCTTCAGTAAAGCGAAATAGTCGATTCTGCTCTGTGTGAGTGTTGATAGCCTCATAAATGAGACCTGAAGCAATGAGTTTATTGAGCGAGCGTAGATATCGGGTTGTTCACGAGACGGGAGTGCGGAAATGAGTAATTTGACCTCTTTCGACTGGTGGCTGGCAACCTACCTTGTGGCGGCCGGCTTCGGATATGCCTTTTACATTGGTCAGTTAATCGTAAAGCTACTGCTGATCAGATTTGCCAGCCATAAACGCATAGACGACGGTCTGTGGCGCCTGGGTTCTCTGCTGGAGACTCACTACGGCTAACTCAAGGAGAACGAAACTATCACTATTCAAGCGAAGCGTTTTACCGCGATCATCACGAGAACGCCGGAACAGAAGGGGAGCTTGAACAAAAAGATAGCAACTGAACGAGTTACAGATAAATAAGTACTTACTTATTTATTTATTATAAGATTCATTTGTTTTCGTTGAGACGCGACTGTTTGAACGTTAAATATAACTGCAAACGAAGATTCGTACCTGGCAGTAGCCTAAGAAGCCAAACACCAGCGAGGTCAGTTTCCAGCCTCGTCACCGAAATGGGACACACTGAGCGAGTGTGATTGCAGAACGCAGGATAGGGCATGTTGCACCACCCATGCCCTATTCGATGAAGTAACAGGATGGGCGGTTGGTTTCCTCATTCCATTCCATCATCCCGGTTTCAGCCAGCTGACCGTCCATCCTGTTACGTCATTTCCATTACTTATGTCGTTTAATCTTGGGTTAAAAGCGGCGACGTAACCCGGCTGGCTTGGTTAGCCAGCGCACAACGTTGAGGTCACTGTTTTTCTTTTAATCATACAGGTGATTCCACAGAGCTGTAGTGACTGATCAATATGTTGGGGCGAACATAAATCGGCTCAGTGGCCTCAACGTTGTGAAAGCAGGATTCGTTAACCCTCTGGTGAAATCATTGTTGCCTATATCGCCCCTGGTTTCACAACATGGATGATTCCATACATCTAATAAGATCGAAGAATCTGGCGGCCATCAACCGCCGAGAAAGATTCCAGATCTTTGCTCTATGTGAGCGAGCCACAAGCCTCGTCTGGCACTAACGTAAAGTGCAAGTTGCGGGAAAGTTCTTGGTTACTTGGTTGTCCATGAACAAGTACCGCCGCGAAAAGGATGGTGTAGCTCAGTGGTAGAGCTGTTGACTGTTAATCAACTGGTCGGTGGTTCGAGTCCACCCACCATCGCCAACACAGCGCTGAACGGTTTGGAGTTCGCCACCACCGTCCGAACGGAAAGACTCCGCAAATGTCGCCAGACCGTTCAGCGCTGTGATAGACACGGCAGACGTTCTTAACCATTGTTTCTTAGCATCGTAGCAACACTTTTTTAGCGCAAAAATCAAAGGGGCTTAGGCCCCTTTTTTGCTGGGTTGACTCCAGAATATTTCCACGTATGGTTTTACCACCTTTGGGCCTTCATTTAGCGACGGTAGCATTAGACTACCTGCATGTGGGTGATAGGATGTGGCAGTAAAGCATGGAGATAAACCAATGAAAGAGCGCAACCTCAATATTCTCGCCTCTCTGGTGATCGCGCTCGCTCTAACGGGATGTAACGAGTCTGAAGTAGATAAAATTACACTGATAGGCCAAGACAAAAACTCCCTTGAGAGCCAGTACAAAACCCATTTTGAAAAACGAACCCCAAATATCGAAGCCTTCGCTCTGTTCGATAAAACTGCGGCTGAAGGCAAGGAGCCACATACCACTGGTGGATTAATTGACGGCAAAGTTGAGTCGAGCATGACGACTAACGTCGGCAAATATACCTTTATGCAGCTCGACGAAATGCTTACGAAAGAATACGGGAAGCCGGTTGCCACTAAAGATCAGGTATTTGATGAAACAACCTTGAATGGATTGGAATGCGCCAAGACAATGTCATGTGCAGCGGGTAAGTATTATGAGGTATTCCGCGGCAAAGAGCGCCTGATCATGATGATAAACGGTGCCGGTTTCATGAATAAAGATGAAGGTGTCACTATTCTGACCTTCACTGATAAACACTTAAAAATGGCACGTCTGGAACAAGACAAATGAAATTTATGACGAGCCTAAAATCATTTGCACAGCGAGGTTAATGTGGGAAGCAGCAGAGACGACTTTAATGCTCAAGTAAAAAAAATTCTGGCGAATAGAGCCGGGCATCGATGCTCATACCAGCCATGTAATCAGGTCACGATTGGCCCTGACGGTTTAAACCCTATGGGAAGCGTAAACAGTGGCGAAGCGGCACATATTACCGCTGCAGCTGCTGGAGGGCCACGATACGACCCAAACATGACATCTGAAGAGAGAAAAAGCATCTCTAATGGCATCTGGATGTGTGCATACCATGCCGGGCTTATCGACAATGACCACCATTCCTATTCTGTTGAACAGTTGAAAAATTGGAAGGAGATTGCTGAGGCGAAACAAGCCGAATTACAAAGAATATCCCAGCAGCTCACTCAACCTCAGTACAGTGATAGGGACATAGGCATTCTTAAACAATTCACCGATAAGTTGAATTTTAACTATCTGTGGACATTGGAAAATGAACCTTTCAGAGCAGTTATCCCAGAGGCTGTTATATACCCTCTTGACTGGATTGAGAGCACGGTAAGTAACCCGTTTTCTTCATTTAATGACCGATTTTTAGAGCAAATCAGATTAGAACTGAACCAAAAGGTAGATAACTTTTTTCGGTTGTTCAAAAGATTTTGTGCCGGTCTGAACTACATCGATATTTCCCAAGTCCGCCGCGAGGCTCCGGGAGAGTTAGAGCGCTACTATCAGTACATAGAAGACACTCGTGATCTTGCACGAGATATCTGCCTAACAGCACGAAAACTGTTGGATGTTCGCGCCAGACTAGAGTAACTGCACATCCAATGACCCTCAGTTCTCATTATGAGGGTCTTATAAAAACAAGTGATAGGTAATGACTTACCTATCACTTGTGGGGTATAGTTCTTTCAGTTACTCACTTGAAAGGACTCAATATGGGAAACAAACGTAAACAGGCGCGTCGCGCAGCTCGTCAGGCACTGAACGCATCCACGGCTACGAAATTGACACAATCATCGTTGACGAGCTGGCTGCCGCCCCTGCTCTGCCACCAAAACCTAAACGCGACAACTCCCCCATCGAAGCGCGTAACGAGGCTCAGGCCCACTATCTTATCTCCCTCGATACCAAACCTCTGACGTTCGCCACTGGTGAAGCCGGTTGCGGCAAGACCTACCTGGCTGCTGCCGTCGCAGCGCAGCGTCTGCTGGATAAGGAAGTCGGGAAGATCATCGTGACGCGTCCGGTATTGCAAGCAGAAGAAGATCTGGGCTTCCTTCCGGGCGACATGAGCGAGAAGTTCGCTCCGTTCTTCCGGCCCGTCTATGACGTGCTACAGAAGCGTTTGGGTGGCTCGTTCCTTGAATATTGCTTAAAGCCAGAGGTGGCCAAAGTAGAGATTGCCCCCTTCGCTTACATGCGTGGACGCACGTTCGAGAACGCTGTAGTCATTCTTGATGAGGCGCAAAACGTTACGGCGTCACAAATGAAAATGTTCCTGACCCGTATGGGTGAGAACGTAACCGTCATTGTTAACGGGGATGTGACGCAATGCGACCTGCCAGCCAATGTTAAGTCTGGTCTGGAAGATGCACTGGAGCGTTTTAAACCTTCCTCCCATGTTGGCCTTATTGAGTCTGCGACCGAAGACTGCGTGCGTTCTGAACTATGCAAAGTTGCACTGGAAGCCTATCAGTAAGGGAAAGCCAATAATCTGGTCACTGGAAGGCTATTTTCTCAAGCAGCAGCTGTACGAGGTGAAGTGATGAAGGTCGTTATCTACGGACGCGATAATTGCTCATACTGTAAACGTGCGGTCGAGCTGGCGAAGCAGCTGCACGGCCACGACTTTGGCGATTATGAATACATCGATATTGTGTCTGCCGGGATCGACAAAGAGAAGTTGAGCGACTTGGTTGGCAAGCCGGTGGAGACCATACCGCAGGTGTTAGTAAATGGTGAGCATATCGGGGGTTATACGGAGTTTGCGGCGTTGGTGAGTACGCTATAAAACAAAAAAGGCCCAAATGGGCCTTTTCATAACTGCTAGCGAATGATTACAGTGGTTTAAAGACCACTTCACCCTTGCGTTCAGCTTCAGCTTTAGCGGTCATGAACTGTTTCATCATTTCGACTTTGCTAGCATGGATCGCTTTGAAATCAATCTTACCCTTGTTCTGAGTAGTGTTGTGTTCGTATCGCATAGGAAGCTCCGTCATTTGAGTAAGTTAGGCCACGTTCTCGTGTAAGCCTCTTCACATATCTTTCGTATGTGGCTATCAATTCTTCGCGTTCTGCTGCAAAGAACAAAATTTGTATACCTTCATTGTCGGCAACTTTGATCATGAAGTCAACTAATGTACCGTAAAGATACTGTAGCTCACTCAGAGTAAGACTAAAAGAACCTTCGGGTTTTGCAAACACGTTAATTGGTTCTTCGCCAACAAATGGATTCTGTAATTGTTCCTGCTCCCTGTCAAGTTGAACCATGTCGACAAAGCTAACAACGGATACACATAACGTATAAACATCGGCTCCCAACATACCGTGCATGGTTTCCGCGGCAACAGGATCTAATGAAGGTGGGCAGAAGACTAAACGGTACTGAGCTTTACGAGCTTCATTGCCTGAAAAAACAAACTCTATATCTAGGTAGGACAGACCGCCAGGAAGCGAAGCCAAGCCTGGGGTTACTAACTTATGCGAGTGCATCTACCTTGAATCCCTTATTATTACTATAAGTCGGCGTATTGTACCCTAACCCACGTTCATATGCATGGTTATGCCTCTTTTGAGGTCTGGCTAAAACGATACTCCCAACATCTTCAGATTTAAAGAAATCGACCTCTAATGATTCCATACTTAATAGGTATGGAATCATTAGTCAAAAACGGCTATTTTGGTGTCAATCCAATAAAAATTACGCCTGATTTGCTGATGATGTATACAGAAAAAGGCTTCGCTCAGTGAGTGGATGATGAAAAATACCTTTGATAAAGCACGCGCAGCTGAAAACACCTCTCGGGAAGCCATCGAGTACCTCGAACGCACTTCCGGTTTGTCGGCAGTGTCGACCGCCAATTTCGACGGAGACATGTCGTTTTCTTCCGCCTTCATGTTATTCACTCGCTTATCTTTACTGATAACGAGACGTAGACCTGAAATAGCCGTTCATTGTGTATTGATACATGTAATGCCGCGTATCTCTGAAGTAAAGGTAAGTGATATAAGTAGGCTCTTGGTTAACCAACTGGTGAACCCACTGATACTGGAAGGCAAGATCGTCCAGGGCAGACGCGTGTTCTCCCTGATGAAACAGTTCCTGAGTTGGTGCGCCTTTCAGGGGCTGATTGATACATCGCCGTTGAATGATATGTCGCTCAATAGAGTTGCCGGTGGCGCGAAGCCAGAACCACGCGAACGTAAGCTTACCGACGCCGAGGTCTGGGTGTTCTGGAACGTCTGGGATTACTTCAACGTGTGCGAAGGTACAAAGTGGGCGGCCAGGCTCTGTCTTGTCGCTGCCAGACGACCCGATGAAGTGCTCCGGGCCAGAAAGGATGAGTTCAACCTTCAACGTGATATATGGAATCAAGGTACGAGAAACAAATCGGCCAGACAGCACGCACTGCCGTTAAGTCCATTGATGCGTCAATGCGTAGAAGAGTTGTTCGAGTACGGGAAAGGCAGTCAGTGGCTCGTTCCTTCGAATAAGAAGAAGGGCGTGGATACGCCAATGTCTAAGGTGGCCATTGCCCAGGCACTGAGAAGGATACTGGAACGACCTGAGTTGATGGAGGTTGAGTCATTCACCCCACGCGATCTGAGACGTACAGCGCGTAGTTATTTCCCTGCTCTGGGGATTAATCAGGAGGTGGCCCGTAAGATTATGAACCACAGTCTTGAAGGGATAGATCGCGTCTATGATCGCCACGATTATATGGATGAGATGCGAGACGCCTTGAACAACTTCTCGACGTACATCGCATCTATCGTTAATCAAACAGACTTAGACGAGATAGACCACAAATTCAAGGGAGATCGTCTAGCCACCGAACTTATTCGTGTAAATTTCTCACAGTGACTTGATGGCCTCTACCACCTTTTCTGACGCACCCTGTTGACCGTTAAAACGGTTACGGAACGCTTCTAGGACGAGTTTTTCATCAGCGGAGAGAGGTGCAGTGCCCTCTTCGCGAAAAAACTCAAGCAGCTCAGGATGACGTTCTTCCAGAACCATCAGCATCAGTCGAACCGGATCTGCATCCAGCGCTTCGGCCAAAGCTCGAACCTTATCTACTGGAAGTGGGATTTTGCCGCTTTTGATAAGAGACAGGTTATTGGCGTTTTTATAGCCCACTTCTTTCGCGATAGTAGCCTGACTTTTCGGCGAGATTGTGATTAAAGAGTTAATGTAAGCTGCGTAGCGACCTTGTTTGATATCTGTTTCGTTGGTAGCCATGTAGTGAACCTTGCGTGTTTTGTTTATCTCTGGTAAGTGCTTACTGATATTACAGCAAAGGCCAGAGTTGTAAAGACTTATCTATTTAATTTCGATAGGCACAAAACCCCGGAATATCGCCATTATACTATGGTTTTTAGGCAATTATTCACTATTCGCTTACAGAAAAAAGTAAGACGCATCTGATATATGTGCATTCCATATTGATACAATAGGTAGTAGTATTGCCGAACTTTCAAATGTGTTCAGTTGGATGATATGAAATGAAAAATATAACTTCTAAATTGACCGCCCTTGAGGTTGGGCACGCATATGCGATTGGACTGGATGGCGTTGCGACGATCCTGACAGAGCTAGAATCTGAAGAGTTTCCCGTGGAGATGGTTGATACGACGGTTTTCACTTTTGAGCTAAAAAATAAACATTTCACTCTCATCAATACTGGTTGCGGCTCCCTTGCCGTGAGAACCATTTAACACACATTTCTGCCGATAGAAGCCTGTACGAACAGCTTAGTCGCCTGTTCGTACAGTGATAAATTACGCACATCAGAAAACAAATTGTTTTAATAACAAGGAAATTTTCATGTCCAAAGCCATGACCAGATCTGTGCTGAAAGAGGTACAGGACTTCCGCGACTGCGTAAAACGAGTTGTAGCGATGCTATCAGGCAAACAGATACCTGTTGCAGAGCGAGGCAATGAAGCATATGTCCGCTACAACCGCCGCGGCGAACCAGTGCTGGTAAACATCCCATCTATACCGGACGACGCGTCGCCAACCCTCATGAACGCAGTACGTGGTTTTCTCGACCATGAGGTAGCCCATATCCTCTTTACTGATCCGAAAGTCGCAATGAAAATGCGCGAGAGAGGAAAGGCTCCGTCTACCGGGCTTTGGAACGCGCTGGAAGACGTTTTTATTGAACGCAGAATAGGACAGGTATTCAACGGAACCCGTCGCAATTTGCTGGCCACACAGAACCTGGTGATCGACAAATACTTCAAGGGCAAAGTGTCAGAGGCGGTTTCAATCTGCCACGGCAACCAGCGTGAATTGTTCCTGAAATTCTTCCTTTGCCCTGTCGTCCGCGCCTGGGATGGCCAAAGCCCTTTCATCGACTTTATGGAAGAACACTGGCACCTCATCGAGAAGCCTGTAGCCTTGCTCAAAGAGCATGGTATCGACGTGGCCGTTCGCAATATGTCGAACACAGAAGACTGCGTGAAGGTCGCAGCTGCTATCGCCCAAATCATGCAGGATATGAAAGACAAGCCAGAGGGCAAATTACCAGAGCTTAAATCTTCTGCTAGGAAGCCGTCGAAGAGTGAGGACACCCCAGAAGCCGGTGACGAACCGACTCATAGTGAATCAGCACCAAAGCGCACCAAAGGCGAAGGCGAAGACGACGACAAGGAAGAGCAAGAAGATGATGCCTCAGAAGAGGAAGAGTCTGGGGATTCTGATTTGCCCGAATCAGTAGATAAGGACTTACCTACAGAAGATAAAGAAATTAGTGATACAGAAAGTAAATATACAGAAGCAGGCGAAGAGGAATCAGGAGACACCCCAGAATCCGATGATGCCGACATGGAATCAGGTGATTCTGATGACGAAGGTGGTAGTGATGACACTGGCTCTCCAACACCTGGTGATGGCATTCGCGAAGACGCCGATGACTCCGATGGTTATGGCTCTGGAGCCGCTGGTGATAGTGATAGTGATGACGGCGAAGACTCCGATGCCGGTCATGGGGAGTCCGAAGGAGAAGGCGAAGAGGAAGATGACGCCGCCGATCACACAGACGGCGAAGGCAAAGAAAATGAGGATGCTGCGGAAGCGCCTGAAGACAGTGAGTCAGGCTTTGTTCCTGCTCCGGATGAAATGACTCTGGAGGACGCACTCAACGCGCTCGACGAGATGGAAGAAGGAACAGGCGAAATGACCGAAGACGCACTGTCGGCCACCATCAGCAAAGAGCTTATGAGCACCTCACTTTCTGAGTATCGCCCATACGATCGTTCATACGACTTTATCGGGTTGATTGATGAGGCTGAAGAGCATGTAAAACGCACCAGAAAGACGTTCGGCGCAATCCCAATGCACTCACCGGTCGATCGCTACCGCATGGTTCCGGAAGGTAGAAAGCTATTTGAACTGAAAATCGAAAAACATCTGTCAGCAGGCGTTTCTTCGACTCTGGCCAAAGACCTGGAGCGAGCCATCGCCAGCCGCAACCGAGTTCAGTTTATCCCAGGCCAGAGACGTGGGCGGATACATGGCGCGAACCTGTATCGTCTGGCAATGAACGACGACCGAGTGTTCCGCAAGAAAGAAGACCACAGAGCGGTGAACGCGTGCGTCCAGCAGGTGATCGACTTGTCCGGCTCAATGGGTGGCAGGAAGATTCAACTGGCGCTCGCCAGCGCCTACACCATTGCGGATGCTCTAGATCGTATCAATGTGCCTAACATCATCACCGGCTTTACCACGTTTGGTAGCCCTGATTATGAAACCATGTCGAAGCGCGGGTTTACACGTTTCGAGGCGCTCATGCTGCCCATTATCAAAAACTGGAATGAGAAAGCTAACTCTCCAGAGATCCGCGCCCGGATGGGCTGCGTGTGTGAGACGTTCCCCCAGCTCAATAACGTCGATGGTGAGAGCGTCGCGCAGCTGGCGACTCTGTTTGCAGGGCGAATGGAGGACAAGAAGATCATGCTGGTTATGAGCGACGGGGCGCCATGTGCTGCAGGCGATGGGTTCCATCAGCATTTGCGAACCATCACCAAAGAAATTGAGACGTTAAGTGACATCGATTTGATGGCTATCGGCGTTCTGACCGACGCACCACGGCGTTACTACAAAAATTACGCACTGGTAAACAGCGTAGAAGAGTTAGGGCCGTCAGTCGTCACTGAGCTAGCTCGTATCATTCTTTGGTAATATTTTTACCCGTAAAAATAAGTAATCACTTACTATGCAGCCTAATATATTTATATAAGATATACCCCACGAACGACAAACAGTAAGGAAAAACACATGACCGCTACTGCACTACAGCAAGAAGAACATTTGCCGGAAGCCATCGTCTGCAAGTGGTGTGGCAAATCCTTTCATTACCTGAAATCCCATATCTCTATGGGCCGTTGCGAGAACATTCCTGAGTCCGCAAAGGGTCTGGACGTGGACGAAGTGGTGAAAATGTACACCTCTGCGTTTCCGGATGAACCAACGATCTCTCGCACGGCACTGGCCAAACTCAATGAGAAGCGTGCCGAAAAACATTCAGGCGAAGGAGAAGTAGCGGAGATTAGCGCACATCCGGGCTACGCAGGAACGGTCGAATACAAGACCGAACTGGTGGCCGCGCACGAGCTGCTTGGCGTAACGATCAAAGAGCTGGGAACGCCACGCGGAAAGCCACTACAGGTGACAGTCAACGTCAACACGCCATATCCGGAGTTCGTACCGGAAGCGAAGAAGAACTATGTGTATGGCGACTTCGACCTGATTAAAGACATCTTCATGATGCTGGAAATCGGAATCCCAGGCTATCTCTGGGGTCACGCAGGAACCGGTAAATCCTCGTTGCCTACGCAGCTATGCGCCCTGCTGAATCGACCACTGATCCGCGCCCAGCATACGGCGTCTATGGAAGAGGCACACGTTACAGGCCAGATCCTCGCTCGCGATGGCTCCACCTACTTCGAGCCGGGTTTGCTGGCGCTGGCGATGAAAAATGGCTGGGTGTACCTCGCTGATGAATATGACTTCGCGTTCCCGCAGATTCTGGGTGTGTACCAGCCAGTTCTTGAAGGAGAACCGCTGATCATCAAAGAGGCAACTCCGGACTGGCGCCGTATCACTCCGCATAAACGCTTTGCCTTCATTGGCACTGGCAACACTAACGGCTCTGGCGACGAAACGGGTCTCTATCAAGGTACGAACATCCAGAACGCGGCGAACTTCTCGCGCTTCGGTATTGTTTCGAACGTGAAGTACATGAGCACTAAGGCTGAAGTCAACATGCTGGCTGAGGCTGGCGTCATCCGCGAATACGCCGAGAAGATGGTGAAATTCGCGAACCTTGTCCGTGAAGGTTATGAACAGCATCTGATCAGCCAGCCAATCGGCCCTCGCGAGCTGCTGCTGTCCGCAAAAATCGGAATGATGCGCGGTGATTTCTCTGCCGGCATCGAAAAGTCGTTTATCAATAAACTTCCATCCACGTCTGCACAGGCAGCGCGTGAAGTGGTTCAGAAGATCTTCGGTTAATCGTGCGTAAAGGATGTTTCGGCTCTCTTATCGCAGCGTCTGGAACTGGCCGGGCTTGTCTGGCGTGTCCAGATAAAGACACATTACCCTGCTGAGTTCTTCGCCGCTGCGCTCACCATTCTGGGCGAGGATAAGCACCAGGGGCTGGTTAAGGATGCGCTAACCTATGGCATTCGTGTATTGCCACCAGACGTTAACGTGTCATCTAACCGAATTGAGATCCGCACGCTGGAAGACGGCAGCCAGGTTCTGTATGCGCCATTCTCTGCTGTGAAAGGCTGCTCTGAGAACGGATGCCAGGCCATCATGAGAGCACGTGAGAAAGTTGGCGGAAAATTCGAATCGCTGGCGCAATTCGAGGAAGCGGTCGAGAAGCGTGCATGTAACAGCCGGGTACGAGAGTCACTGCAAAAAGTAGGTGCGTTCGCATCGATTGAGCCTGGCAGTCTGCCAGCGACAGATACGGAACGTCTGCGCGACCAGGCAGAGCTGATGGGCAATCTGGTGATCGACGCTGTAAAAGCCTCTCGACCATTCGAGATGAACCCTAAGCGCTCTGCCGAAGTGAATGTACTGATGACTCGCATGGCGGCCGAAATGGGTCTGGGAGACGACCTGATACGTCCGAGCATTGGCATTAAGCCGAAATTAATGGTCATTCTGGACAATGCGAACGGCAATGATGGGCGTACCGGTTACTTCATGGAGAACGGCTACGACGACTTTAAGGCGCAATTGCTTACTGCAGGCGATCTGCGCATGGGCGATCTCTACGTCACCGGCGTGTGCAAAAAGGTGAAGGACAAAGAGAAGGACTACACCAAAGACGAGATCGGCCAGTTCACAGACTTTATGCGTGAAGAGATCAATCTGGTGCGTCCGACCTATGTGCTGACGTGTGGCAGCCGGGCGACCTCGCTCTTCAACAACAAAAGCAAACCATCCGACCTGATTGGGCGCAAAGAGTATCTGCCGGAGCTGGATGTGACCGTTTTCTACGGATTTAACCCGAACATTTTGTACTTTCGCCCAGAGGAAGGCGAAAAGCTGGAAGCAATTCTGGCAGAGGTAGCGGAGACTATTAGTAAATGAACAAAGAGAACACCATGAACGAGGCACAGAAGATTGCACAAGCGCTGGCAGCTATCCCAGCGGATTTTCAGGATAAAGCAGTTGCGGCCACCATGCGGTCGCAGTTCTGGGAAATCATCGACTGCCCGGTCACGTTAGATCTGGCGCTGGCGTTCGCAGGGCTGGATGGTGCCGATAAAGTCAGTCGTCTGCGCAAATGTGCCAGAGCGCTGGCGCTTAAAACGCAAGATCCGAAGGCGTGCCAGTATCTGCTGGAGATCTACGAATCGGATAACCCAGAGGAACAGTTGGAGGCGTTCAAAGTGTTCCGCAATCGGCTGGTACTGAAGGTGGCCAAAGAGTTTATGGAAGTGAACAAGATTGGCGATGTGAGACAGTACAGGCTGAAACGCCAGACCAGAGTCACCCTATCCAACATTTTTGGTAAGAAGGTCGCTTAATATAATAAACAGGCCCGTTATATAACGGGCCTTTTAGTTAACGAATTCTATTTTTAACTAGTATAGGATGGAGTTTGTTATTTATAGGGGAATACGGATCGAAATCACTCATCATGACACTATTTGATTCGCACGCCTGTTCAAAGGCATACATAATTTTAGGCATATAGCGCTCATGACATTTTTTAAGTGATTTAACTTCCTCTGATAGATACTCTAGTCGATTGTTACCTCTAATAGCCAATTCCACCTCATCATATGAGTCCAACAAATCGTTTAAATCACGAAAAAAATCGAAAGTTGGTAGTCCCTGTTTTAAATTCCCGTCCACAATTGTTTCTTCAAAGAATCCCCCTAATGAAGTAATTCTTCTCTCAATACCTTCGCATCGTTTAATGATCTTCAGATCTTCACTAGATAGCCATAATCTAAGCCATTTCTCTCTATCCCTTGGAGATTTCAGATACTGGTCTTCGTTAAATGACACTGCTGTGCTTCCGGTGTCATTATCACCAGCAGTACCTAATAATGATGCGATGGTTTGTTTGTCTAAATGCCGCCAGTAAATATCTGGTTCTTCAAGCTTATTATCTTCGTTTAGACAAATTAAAACGATCACTATAGGGAAATCGCATTCCCCCCAATACTTTAAATTTTTATAGGGGATCTGTACTCCTAGACTACTACTCATTGTGCGTGAGGTGGTTTTTACCTGAACGCCAATAAACATACCGGTAGAAAGTTCATTTTCATAGATTTCAACCTGTGCATCCAACCCCATATCAATATCCAGCAGTCGACAAGGCCATTTGAAATAACGGGAAATCCAATAAGCAAATAAGTACTCACCAGCGTGTCCTTCTGCACTGGTCTTCGGATATGTCATGCCTTCAGTTTTATTTTTTTCTGCTTCTGACCTCGCAGTCTTAACTTTTGGGGGTGGGGACAGTTTTTTAGTCGGCACAGGCTTTTCTGCTTTTGCCTGATTTTTAGCTTTATTCATTGATTTCATTCTCACTTTGTTCTGTTCGCTCTATACCCTGATTCTGCTCTTTAGCCTCCATACTGTCTACCGCCAATCATAGCAGTAAATCTCTTTTTATTTGATACAATCAGATACATGAAAGTAAGCAGGAACCTATCAAAATGAGTACAGATATCTACGAAAAAATCATGTCCGATCTTGAATTCGACCGCGACAATCTGGAGGAAGTCTGGCGTCAGCAACCGCGCCTGTTGATGGAGTATGGCTCTGAGCTGGCGCGGGCAGAGCGTGAGGTCGCGGATGCAAAACTCTCCCTCGATGCGATTGAGGCAAAAATCTACGACAATGAGCGTAAGAACCTGAGCATGAACGGCATCAAGTTCAATGAATCCGTACTGGAGGCGAAGGTTAGAACCAACCCGCAATATCTCGCAAAGCGCCAGAAACTCGACGATGCCCGACACATTGCAGATCTGTACAAGCACGCTGTAGCCGCCTTCTCTCACCGCCGCGACATGATTGTCCAGGCGTCCAAAATGGCTATCGTGGAGATTGAACGTTTGGGCGCCGAACGTTTCCACTCCCCCCGTTAATTTATGCTAGATCATAAGTAAGTACTGATCTATCATTCTTCTCACTCGAAAGAGCCACGAATAAACGAACGCCCAACGCGCATAGCGCCAATGGCCACAATCACAACAAGGAGAAATACATGTCTAAGTCATTACTTGATCTGCTTAACAAGACCCGTGGCGATATTGCTTCTAAACGTGGCAATAACGTTGATTTGACCCGTCTGAAAGACGGCAATAACTATCTGCGCATTTTTCCGAACAAGGACGACCCGAATGGCGTGTTCTTCCAGACTTTCGGTATGCACTACGTTAAGCATCAGAATGAGGAAGGCAAAGATGTAACCACCGCCTACATCTGCGAACAGCACACCCACGGCCACGCTTGCCAGCTGTGTGAGATGGTTATGGAAGGTCGTGCTCGCTTTAAGGGCAACAAAGCGATGGAAGAGCGCATTAACAGTATGCGTGCTACACCGCGTTATCTGGTCAACGGTGTTTTGTCTGCGCGTGAAGACTTTGCGGACGCAGAGAAGTGCCAGCTGATTGAGCTGCCGTCTACGGTCTTCGACGATATCTGCAAAGTGATGTCCGAAGATATTGCTGATGATATCGGCAACCCACTGAGCAAAGAAGAAGGCTATGCGTTCCTGATTAAGCGTACCGGTTCCGGTCGTGACACCAAGTACGACGTATCCCCGAAACGTAAAGTCTACAAAGGCGACATTCCTGAGAAGCTATGGACTACTCAACACGATCTGATCGCATACGCGAACCAGGCTGACGAAACCCGTCTGCTGTCTACAGCTCGCACTATGGGTCGTCTGATTGGTATCGCGGCTCCGGCAGCAACAATGTCGTCTCCGGCCATTTCTTCCGCTGCAAAATCAGCCGCTGCTGAACTGCCAGGCTTTGGCTCTATCACTGGTCATACGGAAGGTGCAGCTGCTGTCGCTACAGCACACACTCCGGCTCCAGAGTCCACCAGCCTGGTTGATGAAGAGATCCTGCGTGCCGCTGAAGCTGAGTTCAAACCGGAAACTAAACCGGAAGAAGTTAAAGCTCCGGAAGCCGCCGCAGCTGCAAGTGCTTCAGCATCTGCTGCCGCTGCATCTGCACCAGCTGACGAAGGTCTCGATGACCTGCTGGCTGAACTGGACGCTCTGTAATCCCATAACGTGACCAGTAAGGCGTCTACGGACGCCTTACTTTTTGGAAGGAGTGTACCGGTGAATTATCTCTTTGTGGACGGTAACAGCCTGGGCTATTACCACCAGCAATCCGACAAATTACACAACGGCGAGATGGAAGTTCAGGCCGCATTTGGCTTCGTGAAGAACGTTCGTCGTTACGCCTCAATTCTCCATGCCCGGCCAATGATCTTGTGGGATGGATTCAGCGACAAACGTCGCGACTTCTACCCGGAGTACAAAGCGAACCGCGACGACGACCCGGATATGAAGAAGATGAAAGAAGGCTTTGCCATCCAGAAGCCGTACATCTTGAAAATGATGACCGCGCTGGGCGTTAACCAACTCATTGCAAAGGATGCAGAAGCGGACGACCTGGCTGGAATGCTGGTCTCTCGCCTGGCTCCGCAGCCGACCGTTGAACATATCTACCTGCTGACGGGTGATGGCGACTGGCTCCAGCTGGTTCGCGAGAACGTTAGCTGGGTAAGCCTGCGTGAAGATGCCAAGCACAAGCAGGTGAACTTCGAACAGTTCGCAGAGCTGACCGGTCTGCCAACGCCACGCGCGTTTCTGGAAGCGAAAGCGTTGCAGGGCGACAACTCGGACAACATCAAAGGCGTCGGTGGCATTGGTGATGGTGGCGCGAAAGAGCTGCTTCATGAATGGGGAAGCGTGGCCGCAATGGTACGCGGCATTAACGATGGCTCCATTGTCATCAACAAAGGTCGCTATAAGACGGCATTCAACAAGCTGGCAAAGAACGCCTTCAACGAGAAGACGGGCTGCCGGATGCTCGAAGCCTTTAAGCGCAACATGATGCTGATGAACCTTATCGACACAAAATTCCCACCCAGCGAAATCGAGTCGATTAAAGGCGCACGCGACATGAATGCCTTCGAACAGATGTGTTACGAGCTGAATTTCCGGTCGTTTCTGGAAGATCTGGAAGTGTTTGTTCTGCCGTTTGAGAGGTACTGCTGATGTTGAAATCCATCATTAATGGCGGGGCAACTACGCCAACCATGCTGGCTAAAGAGATTGTCTTCTGCCACGGCGAGCACGCTGTGGTGGCACTGCCGAACATTCTGGGCGCTGCTGGCATTTCTGCTACTGAGCGTGAGTTCGCGATGGTCAGCGAGCAGGTCGTGAAGATCATCGCTCGCGTAGCCAAACACCTGAACCACGACGCAATCAAGTTTGACGAAGCCGCTGCTTCAAAGCGAATCAACGAATCAAAAGGAGCCTAATCATGGCAAAAGGCAAATCCGCACTGGCACTGGCGCTGAAAAAGAAAATCGGCAGCAATGACGAGATCCAGAAGGTCTCCCACTGGATTGACTCCGGTTTCCCTCCACTGAACAAAGCCATTTCCGGACGTTATGACGGTGGTTTTCCGTGTGGGCGTATCGTTGAAGTCTTCGGTCCACCAAGCGCCGGTAAAACCTTTTTGGCGACGGCTGCGATGGTGTCAGCACAGAAACAGGATGGTCTGGCCGTGTTCCTTGACCACGAAAACAGTTTCGACGTTGGTCTTGCGGTGGCGAATGGCTTGAACGCCGACGAAGATGACGGCCAGTGGGTCTACAAACAGCCGGATACCTTCGAAGACTCCGTCGAGCTGATCGGCACAATCCTCAAGCTGGTGCGCGACGAAGAGCTTATCCCGGAAACAGCCCCTATCTGCATCGTTGCCGACTCTCTGGCGTCGATGGTTCCGAACTCGAAGGCTGAGAAGTTCGACAAGATGGCAGAAGGCACTGCGAAGGACAAAGATCAGCTGAACATGAACGACAACACGGCGCTGGCGCGCGCGACGAGTGCGAACTTCCCTACTCTGGCGCTTTGGGCGCGTAAGTACAACGCGTGCATCATCTTCTTGAACCAGGTGCGTACCAAAATTGGCGTGATGTTTGGCGATCCGACTACGTCTCCGGGTGGCGACTCTCCGAAGTTCTACGCGTCGGTGCGCATCCGTCTGGGCGCATCCGTCATGAAGGATGGTAAAGAGAAGATCGGACAGGACGTTGGCGCCGAGTGCATTAAAAACAAAGTCGCGCCTCCGTTTGGCAAATGCTCATGGAAATTCTACTTCGACCCGACTCGCGGGCTGGACGTCATCGAATCTCTGGTTGAGTACATGCTGGAGGAAGGATACCTGCCCAAGAACGCCAGCGGGCGTGTGGAAATTGGCGATAAGAAATACACCAAATCGCAGATCGTCGAGATGTACCGCGAGAAGCCACTCCCGGAAATCATCGCAGCACTCCAGTCGATAGACGAACGGCGAGCGAAAGAGTCGTCCCCAGCAGAGACAGAAGAAGCGTAATCACAAGGCGTCCAGTGGACGCCTTTTTTACACTTGAAAATATATAATCACTTACTTATCATTTCTGCGCCAAAACGACAAAAGGAAACACATGGTCAAGGGTTATCTCATGGCTGTTTGAGCGGTGATATCATTCTGCTCTATCTACGGTTTGCTGGTTCCATCGCTTATCTCAGCTAAAAGCGATCTGGCTTTATTTATCGGACTTGCCATCGCTGTAGTCTTCCCGGTTGCCTTGTTAAAAGCTGGCCGCAGGTATATCAACTCACTCAATAAAACTAAGGAGAAGTAAGTAATGAAGAAAGGTTTACTGGCGGTGGCTTTGGCTGCTATTTGCACAATGGGTCTGACCGGCTGCGATCGCGTGGAACCGGGATACGTTGGCATTAAGGTAAACAAATTGGGTGAAGACAAAGGTATCGGTGAAGTTGTCGGCGTTGGCCGTCAGTGGACTGGTCTGAATACCGAGCTGTACACCTTCCCCACTTTCAAACAGATGAAAACCTACGATGAGCCGTTCACATTCCAGATGAGCGACGGTACAGCCATCGGCCACAAAATTGGTGTGGCATATCTGGTTAATCGCGACAAAGTAACTACCGTATTCCAGACCTATCGCAAAGGTGTTGATGACATTACCGACACTGATCTGCGCCAGAAGATTGCGGATTCACTAAACCGTCTGGCCAGCCGCATGACTACCGACACGTTCATCGACGGTGGCAAGGCGTCTCTGCTCGACAATGCGCTGAAAGACATTCAGGCAGAAATGTCACCGGTAGGTATTGAGGTTATTAGCCTGTCATGGGTGGGCAAACCAGACTACCCGGACACAGTTATCGAATCTATCAATGCCAAAGTGACCGCGAACCAGAAAACGCTCCAGCGCCAGCAAGAAGTTGAGCAGCGCAAGGCAGAAGCGAACATGCTGCGTGAACAAGCCGAAGGTGAAGCCGACGCTATCCGCAAACGTGCTCAAGCAGAAGCTGATGCCATTAAGTTACGCGGTGAAGCATTACGTCAGAACCCGAACGTCATGGAGCTGGAAGCCATCAACAAATGGAATGGCCAGTTGCCTCAGTACATGACTGAAGGGGCTAATACTCCGTTTATCGCGTTGAAGTAACAGCCTTTTCAAAGATACGGCGTCCACTTGGACGCCTTTTTTATTTCCGTATTATCACCAACAAGAAAACAAATTGGTTACTAATACGGAATTAGCATCCGTAGAAGTACAAAGTGACAACGCCACATAGTTGTTTGGCAATGGATGAGAAGGAGATCGGGAATGAAAAATTACAGCGAGATGACGGACTTTGAGATTAACTGCCTGGTCGCGGAAGCCACCGGCCATCGACCGCTTATCTCACAATATGGCTGGAAAGGATCACAGGAAGGCGATTACACAGCAGTGGTCGCCATCGGCCCGAACGGAGCCGGAACCTTCGACTGGTGTAACGATCCGGAAGATGCGTGGGACATTATTTACCGACACAGAATCGGCGTAATCCCTGCCAGACAGCCTGGCGAGTGGAGAGCGGCCCACAGAAAGGTGGATAGCTCAACGCCACAAAATCTGATCCAGAACCCTAACCCTTGAGAGCGGCAATGACCGTGTTCCTTTTAATGCAGGAGAAAAAGCGTGAAGAAACTGTATGACGCGGCCAACGCTGCGCTGGATGTAGTGGATACCGAAATTGCTCAGGGCTTCCCGGAGCCAGAATGGGCGACGCAGCTGCGTGAGGCGATTGCAGAGATGAACGCACCGGAACCTTCAGAAGATGAAGCCGACTGGCAGCGTTTCATCAGAATGTACGCGGAAGAGATTGGCCCGACGCCAACCGCTGAACAGGCCATGCTGCTCAAGTACTCCAAGGAGGCTGGAGATAATCTGCCGGTTGATGATACACCGCACTGGTTTCACGCTGCCTGGCGTAAGTTCGACGTGATCTACACCCGCGGTCTGGGAAACAAAGATATGGTCGTCTGGCATCTGATGCACATTGATAAGGCTGTCGACCGCACGTTGGAGAAGTTCTTTCCACCAGCCTGAACACAATGATTGTGCGCCGCATGGCACACATTAATATAAATAAGTACTTACCAACAAGGAGAAAACACATGAAGATTTTGGTTCGCATTTCAGCCAGCACCGACTATGACGTTTACCCGTTGTTCATGGTTAAGGGCGACGGGCTGAGCGATGAAGAAATTCAAGCGGCAATTGAGCGCAATCTCGTTGAGTACACAGGCATGGATGCAGATTCTGTGTATGTCGATGATGACGGTGTTTGTTGGCACAACGGTAGTTGTTGGTACGTCGACGACACGATGCCGGTAAGCGATGAAGACGCGGCTCATCTTGAGCGCATTTTAGGCATCAGCACTTTTGAGTGATATTTACAGCAAAATATATAAGTTAGTATCTACCTATCATGAAAATTGTATTAGACACTTTATTACTTATTGTCTCGATAGCTTTTGTGGTCGATTGCATCTTCACCGGAGCAATCCGTAAAGCGCTGGCGCCTGTTAATGGCGCGATGGTTAATGCGCTGGCCGTAGTGCTGGTATTCGACTCAGCATTCAGCGTTATCAAAGGAGTCGTGGCATGAAGAAAATAGCCCTGGCTCTGGCGCTGCTCTCCCTCCCTGTCTACGCGGACACGCACGTCTATGAGTGTGAGATGGCAGTGGCCGAAGTGAAAAACGACGTGATCCGCAATGTCGTCAAAGCCAACTACGGCGCGATGGTTGTGGACAGCGGCGAACAGTTTTATGTTGTGCGCGATGATCGCGTCCTGTCTTCCCCCTATCTCACCAAACGTAACGGCAAACTGTCTGGCGTGGGCGAAGATAAGCTCGTTTACAACAAATCAGGTGATGTCTACGGCGTTCACGCGAAGAACGCCAGCTACCTTTTCGATGACTGCAAGGAGGTTGGTTGATGGCGGTTACACTGGCGGGTCTGGAAATCGAAAAAACAAGCGGCTACTGGCGTGCCAAAGGATTTAAGCAACCCGGCGTGCTGGAGCGTCTGGAACGTGAGGACGGTGTCATTGTCCACCAGCGTCGCGAATGGCGCATGTACGATCCGGAAACAGGTAAGCTCACGACGAAGGCCGGGACACTCTGGGGTCTGCTGAAGAAAATCCACTGATAACACTAACCACTGCGGTGAGTAGCCAGCTCACCGCGTGCGTATCCGGCTCATAACCACTGTGATGAGTAGAACACCATTCAGGTATGCAATCCAACCACTGTAGTGAGTAAAACAGCTGCCGTGACATCCAGTAACCACTGTAGTGAGTAAAGTGGCGATTATCGACGCCGCTATCCACTGTAGGGAGTAAATAGGCGTTCATTCGCACCAAACAACCACTATAGCGAGTGATGGAATGCGCTCTCCAGCGGGTATCCACTATAGAGAGTAAACCTTCACTGTTTTCAGCGGATATCTACTCACTACAGTGGTTAGTAAACCCAGCCAACCGATTCTGCTCTCCATAGTGGATGGCCATTAATAAAGGGGTAGCGATAACCACTATATGAAGTGGATTTAACAAGATACCCAGTGACCACTAACCTCGCAGCCCTTGATTCATCTAGGTTTGTAACCACTAACATTTATTTCGTTGTTTGCGTGCCACTGCCTACAGTGGTTACTCTTCGGTTGCTGTTACTCACTACAGTGGATAGCGGATTCCAGATAAACAAAAGGCTCACTACAGTGGATAGTGAGCCTTTATACTCTCTACAGTGGTTGGGCTATTTACGAGTTTTAGCCTTGCGTAGCTCTCCGAGAATCGCCAGTTCTTCCTTGCTCAACATGACCATCTCACCGTCTTTTTCTTCAGGAACAACATCGATAATTTCCTCCTGATCATCGCCTGGCAAGATATCTTCGGGCTCTACCGGCGCAGCTTTAGCTGGTGGCAGTGCCGAGCGTAACTTCGGCCGCCTATAGTGGATGATGAAGTAGACCGAGCTGCCGCGCTTCACTTCGGTGTAATCGAGATAGCCGATCTCCCGCAGCTGTTCCATCGCCTTCCTGACTGTCGCGTTCTGGGTAATGGTGCGGCTGGTTAAGTTAAGTCTGGCGCGTAAGCGAGCCAACGAGATTGGTGCCGGGTCAGGTGGCAAACTTTCGATGAAGGTGTAGAGCGCCTGCGCGGATTCTTTTCTGGAGAGTTCGTTAATTGCCCGGAGTTGCAGAAGAACCTTTTTGTCAAACTGGTAGAGTTCGAAAATCTTAGGATCAGCCTGCAGCGAGACCGTGTCGTTCTTGGTGCTGTACTTTGCTGTCTGCACAAGGTGCGTCACGTAATACTCATCAGAGCCTTTACTGCGGAATGAGATAGTGTTTGTGGCGATACGAGTCAGAGAACTGTCCAGGCGCTTACGTAACTTCGCGGACGATCTGGCCGTTGGTATGCCACAGAGCCTGACGAACTCGACGAACGGTAACGTGACAGTGTCGCCAACAACCTTGTGTTTGGCGAAAGCGTGGATGATGCCTACCCACGTTTTGAAGTCGTTATCCATATCCAGACGAACGCCGGAGATCCTTATGTCCTCGTACCCTTCGGCTTTGGCCAGAGACAGCTGTTTGAGTTCAGCAGAGGCGTCCATAGAGACCATTTGCCCCTTTCTGCCCCTGGCGGTCGATTTCAGCGTCGGAACGAAGAGACCAAGACGCATCAGAGCAACGGGCTGAACTGTGTTGTTGGTGTTAGGAACTAACGTAACAACTTCGCCGGTCTTTTTGTCTGTTTCTGAGAATGCTTCAACGATCGCTATGTTTTTATTGCCGTTTTCGCTCATTCCAAGTGTCTCTTTTTATTCGACGGCTTTGATGGCCTTTACTGATTACAGTGGATAGTAGCACTCATCACAGCGGTTATCCTACCGCCTATAGTGGTTTTTCTACTCTCTACAGTGGTGGGTTTACTCTTCATAGTGGCTGATCTTCTCTCTATAGTGGATATCGACCACCTCTAAAGCCATGTGGCACAACGGTTTGCGGGGTGCGGGGATCTTTTTGGGTCTTTGTGGTTCTCTTTGGTTCTCTTAGGGATCTGAATTACTGGATCGGGCCTGTGTATAAAAATCAGGTAATTGCAAAATCAGCCATCACTCCCCTTCTGGGGATATGTGTGGTCGAAACAAACACGCCTGAACACAAAACTTACAACATTTCCATGAATATCAGCCATCTGCCGTAGAAAAACAGGCACTGAGTTATCCAGTTAAGATAATGTCTCCTACTCCCTACAGTGGATACCGACCACTCTCCATAGAGGTTGTTTTGCTCTTCATAGCGGTTATTATGCTCTCTACAGAGGTTACTTTGCTCCCCATAGTGGATAGTAACCCCCTCTCAGGCCAGTAACCGCAACGGCTGGAGACGATCGGGGATCTCTTTTGATCTTCTATAGGATCTCTCTGGGGATCTAATTATTGGATCGGTCCTGTGAATAATGGGTATAAGTAAACAGGCATTTGCAAACATCGATGCGCCTTGTCAGTTATCGTTGCCCCGGACAAAACTATTTGAATAAGAATTATGGATCTCAAACGCACGCGCTGGGTTCGCCGTCTTGAAGATGGCTCCTACACCATTGAATCGAACACTAGCCTGAACAAACAGAAGTTGCTCTGCGACCTGTGTGGCATTGCGTCGAAGTGCCCGATTAACGAAACCCGGCTCAAACTCCACGACGCCGGTGCGCACTTCCACCTGAACAGCTGCATACGTTACGTGCCACTGCTGGCATTTCGTAAACCGATCATCGGATTAGACGCTCCCTACTTCAACACACTCCGCTCTGGTGTAACGTGGCGAGACCGGATCGAACCTGGCAAGCTCGTTTGTCTGGTTGAGGCTGATACTGGAAACATCATCCGGTTCGGGAGAGTCGATAAGGTCTACTCCGGCCCGGTGGATGAGATGCTGCGAAAACACAGCCGGTTTAACCATCTCTGCATGGGTGGAGAGAAGATCGAGAAGGTTGGCGAAGTGATCCGCAAATCCTACGGACACTTCCTGAAAGACGACAGCCTTCTCACGGCCATCTACATTCGCCATGTCGATCGGGAGTTCGATACGGAGTATCACAGTGCTGAAGAGTTGAATCTTGTCGACCCTCGCCCAAAAGCTGGGGTAATCGACATCAGCGTAGCGCGTCAGAAGCCCCCTGAGACGTTTTAAACGTAAACTCATGGTTTTACCGGGGCATAAAATATGGTGTCTTAGAAAGACACTGAGAGCTTTAGGGATTAATACATGAGTGAATTTTATTCAAGGGCAGCAACTGTGGCAGACATGCCATTCATCATGGGTGAGTTCGAAGACGGCACGCGCAAGGGTCACTTCTATGAAGAGATTCTCACATCAAAGGGGGGTAAAACCTTTGAGAAGCAGACCAAGCTGGCCATCAAGACGAACGAGCAGGGCCAATACTCCGGGCATTATATCTACATCCTGCTGTGCCGTTAGTATCGTCAAAGAGCTACGCGGGAAAGGCTATGGGTCAATGCTGGTGTCCGACATGATCGCTTCAAACTCGAGCCAGCCGATGATGGCGAAGTGCTACGTCAAATCCTCGCAAATGGCCGACATGCTAAAACGCAGAGGTTTTCACCTTTTCAACACGTCACCCAAAGGCACGCAGATGCTGTTTCGCGATCCAAAGTAAAAAGCACCCCATACGAGGTGCTCCTGAAGAATTAATCGCACGTAGTTTTGCCAGTGCCGTCTGGGTATACGATGGATTCGCACGACTTACCGTTCAAGAAACTGTAGCTGCGAATAGTGCCGTCCGGATCGCTTTCTGTGTAGGACTCCAGCTTCTTCGGATCAGCGTTCTTACGACGCACTTCTTTCAGCTCATATTGGGCCTTGTACATATCCTTGTAGGCTTCCTCTATGCGCTTCATTTTGATTTTTTTAGCCTCTTCGCTTCCAAGATAAGCGGCCATTTCAAGATCACAGTTGAAACGGATTTTTGGGAATGAAGGCGCGTATCTACCCAGGATTTTGGTTGAATCATTGTCGTTGGAGACATAATAGGCATGGCTGCCACACAATTTGTCGGCTCTGTCCTGGGCAATTGCTACGCTTGAAGTGGAATAAATATCAACGTACCCGCCAGCTGACTTTTCATCTTGAGGCGGCTTTGGCACGCATCCGATCAGAGCAATGGCCATCGTCCCTATAATTACGCGTTTCACCGTCTGTTCTCCTTTTTCGTTTGGTTGTCATCAATGAGTGACTGCGATTATAGAGTGGCTTGTAACATTTAGAAATCTTTGCCGCTTCATAAATAGGTATTCACTTACTTATATATTTTGTCATAATCGTGTGCCTGTAGATTTTCTTCTGTGCCGTGTTGTCTGGGTTTCTCGCCTCTCAAACACGCTTAATATCTGTATCAAAATAACCACAAAGGAAAAAACACATGACATTGCCATACGGGGTGATATCAGATCCCCATTATCATCGTTGGGATGCTTTTGCGACAACAAACGCTGACGGGCTGAACTCTCGACTGGAGATCCAACTGGACGCCACGAAAGAAGCTGCCAAAGCCATGAAAACTGCGGGCTGCAAACACATGCTGGTGGCTGGTGATACTTTCCATGTTCGTGGTGCTATATCGCCTTCCGTCCTGCATTTCGTGACTGAAACTTACGAGTGGATCATCAAAGAGTTGGGCCTCGAAGTGGTTATGCTGGCCGGCAACCACGACCTCGAAACCAACGATTCCGTATACAGCGCCAATGCAGCGGCCTCTCTGCGCTCAATCGGTGTGGAAATCGTCTGCGGCAAACGTCCTCACTCCATCAAAATGGGCGATGTTACCGTCCACCTGATTAGCTGGCGCAATAACCACGCAGAGCTTATCAGCGACCTCAAAACACTGCGTTCCGGGCTGGATGGCGACAACCACGATGTCGTTGTGCATACCTCGATCAACAAAGCGATCCCCACCATGCCTGATGTCGGCATCGACGCACAGGAACTGAAAGATATCGGCTTCCGTTTGTTGCTGTCCGGACACTACCACAACCACAAAGAAGTGCTGCCTGGAGTGGTTAGCATCGGGGCGCTGACGCACCAGAATTGGGGCGATGTTGGCTCGCTGGCTGGCTTCATGATCGTCAACCCTGACGGCACCTTCACCCACCACGAAACCTCCGCACCCAAGTTCGTCAACCTTGAGGACGATGTGGAAGACGACCAAATTCGCGGTAACTACGTGCGCTTCCGTGCCGTTGTTGAGAGCGATGAAGAAGGCATCAAACTCCAGAACGTCCTGAAAACAATGGGCGCGAAGGGTGTCGTCTGCAACTTCATCCGCAAGGCATCGATGATGGAAGGCACTGCCAGTACTGCGGAGACCAGCAAAATAGACAGCCTGGGCGAGTCCGTCGCGGCGTACTGCAAGATCGTTCACGACACTGACGGCGGCTTCGACCTGAGCAAAGTGAGCAGAGAGAAGGGTCACTTTATGATTGTCGAGTCTGGAGTGTTTCGAGAGGTTGAATCCAGTACTCCCCTTCATAAAGTGTGGGAAGATCTCGGTTCTGGGGTGCTGTCATCCATAACTTCCCAAGCCTAAGCTGGCAGTAGACTTAGGTCATAACTTTTCAGGTTATGTAACGACCAGGTTGGTGAGGAAATTTTGTACTCACCTCCCTGGGAGAGTATTACCTGAAAAGACAACCTCTCACTTCGTTCGAGGTGAACTTCACTCACTTTGTTCGTTCAGTTCAGGTTTTATTAAAACCTGTTCTGGGAAGTAAGTTTTTATTTTCTAGAAAATTTTTAATATTTACATGCACGCGTGCGAGGGAAAAAATCGCCCATTGTAATGTCTTCAATGTGCCAGGTGCGGACGTTCAAACACCACCTAAGGTGTATCACCGGAGATAATATAAATGTAGGGGTAGTCCAGTGAATGATTCGTTTTAGCGGAGTACTTACAAATTGCTTGCAATTTCCCGAGTCAAAGCGAGAAATCAGACCGTGGATCAAATCGCAATCCCACAATGCCTACGTTGGATTTGTCTTATTTCAGGGTGTCACTTAAGTTTCCATTCCCAAAAAATTCTTAAGATGAAACGTGTAATAAGAAATCCTGAGAAATATCGCCCCGAAGTCTATTCAGACTTCAGCTGTGGACGAGGTAACAAGCTACACACTCAAGAGGATTTTGACGCGTTCATGACACGTTTTGGAGAAATTTTAAAGGCATCATGAATAAAACTGCATTTCAAAGGCGACCTATTTCCGGTTAAATTATCCCCAACGCAGTTCCTGATGACGAGTACAACAACACTAAAGTAACTGGCTACAGGCTGGAAAGAGAAAGACATCTTCAAATAAATAATCTGGAACATAATGGATAATTACAATCAGTTGCTGGCATTCATATGGGCGTATGAACACGGAAACTTTTCTGCTGCCGCGCGGGCAAACGGATTGACGCCTTCTGCGATGAGTAAACTCATTAGCCGTCTTGAGACCCGACTGCAGGTAAGGCTTTTCTATCGCGGGACGAGAACATTAACGCTGACCGAAGAGGGACACGTTTATCTGCACAGTGCCCGGGCAGTAGTCGATGCAATGGCAGAGGCTAATTCACTGGCTGAAGATATGCCAACACGCATCAGTGGGCAGCTGAAAATCCGCACCATGACGAGCTTTGCTCGTCATCAGATACTCCCATGGTTACCTGATTTTATTGAATCCTACCCAGCTCTCAGTGTGGATATAGAAACAGGGCCGGTTTACCGTGATGACTTTGATAAAGGCCTTGATCTGGCGATTTATGGTGGTGTACTTGCCAGTTCCTCTCGTATCGCCCGTCGTATCGGTGAGAGCCAGTGGATTACCTGTGCTTCTCCCGCTTACATCAACAGGCACGGTAATCCTTCCCATCCACGTGAACTGATGGATCACCGCTGTTTTCACTTTAATTTTGAAAGCCACTGGAACCAGTGGGTATTTGCAGAAGGCAATCAGAGCATCGTATTCCCGGTGAAACCCATTGCCTCGTTGTCACAGGGTGATTTACTTCGCGATCTGGCCATTCAGGGAGAGGGTATCGTCCGGCTGGCTGACTTTCATATTCACCGGGATATTAAAGAGGGAAGGTTAATTCCGCTTTTGGAAGCGTTCCAGTCTCCTATCAGGGAACCTCTCTATACCATCTACGCAAAAAGGCAGCATCTCAGCCCGCGCATCCGGTGTTTTATCGAATTCATGGAAAAACAGATAGCTCTGCATCCCTGGAGTATTTGAGTATCCCGCCGATTAACCTTCATGATTATCTTCCCCATAATATGCTCCCTCCCACTGTGAAACTGATTCACAGTGGGTATGACTGCTGCTCGAATCCCTTACATGATGGTTTATGGTACCGTTTTGTCGATTTCCACAGAATGATTACATTCCTCAGAGACAGCAGAAATTACTATGTCAGATATACGATCATCATGGGCAGGGCTGGCATTGGCTCTGGCATTTTTTTCCGGCATGCTCAGTAGTAGTCTGCCCACTCCTTTGTATCCTGTATACATCAGTTTATATGGGTTTAGCGCGTCTCAAATAATGACGGTATTTGGCGTGTACGCCGCCGGTGTTCTTTTTGCGCTGATAGTTACCGCTAAAATTAATATCCGACCTGAGTCATATACAATTCCTATATATGCAGGTCTAGGATGCGTATTTCTTTCATCATTGCTGATGATGTTTGCACATAACATTATCACTCTGATTCTGGCCCGATTTATAACGGGGTTAGGTTCGGGTATTTTAATGGCATATATTAACCGGTCGCTTATAAAAATATTCGATACTGAAATAAGCAACGCTGCCGCACTGACAGCAACAGCCTCATTGATTTTGGGGCAAGCGATTGGGCCATTAATTACGGGTAATATAGTCCATCATGACTTTTATAAGCTTAAGGCTCCTTACGTTATTCTTCTTTCTTTGGTTGTAATATCAACTATCGGAGTCTGGCGCAGTCGTCAGGTGGTGAATAAACCCATTATCCCCATACTCATTGAACGACAAAAAATCATTATTGAAAGCATAAACATGCTCTCTTTCAGGGATGTCATTTTCTGTTGTATGGCAATATTCCTTTCTTGGGCGATGGCTTCTACCTTTATGTCTCAGGGGCCGATATTGGCTCACATCTATTTCAACGTTACCAGCGTGCAACGGGTAAGCTACTCACTGTCCGCATTCCTGCTGGTTGCCGGTGCAACCCAGTTGGTGATGAGAAAAAAACACCATTACTTCTCGCTGAGGATCGGTGTTACAGCCCAGTTGGCAGCAGTCTTGATCGCTCTTGTCAGCGTTTACACTATCAGCCCTGGTCTTCTTCTCATTTCCGTCATGATGGAAGGTTTCGCTTATGGGGCAATATTGGTCGGTGCAGTAACTATCGTGAATATAGTTGCCAGACAGAGTCAGCAGACGCACATAATAAACCTGCTCTATATCGTGGGATATGTTGGTAACTGGCTGCCATTTTCTCTGAGTACAATGATGGATCATTTACCAATGAAAACCGCTCTGGTTGACTATCTTTTTATATGCATCCTTTTTAGTATCAGTGTTTTTATATCAACCTATATTTCTGGCAGGAATAACCGGGCAGTACAGATTAGGTCATAAATAATAAAAAATTTTTATACATTGCACCAGATCACTCTGTTCATTTCATTAATAACCAGGTTCATTACCGGTTAACTAAACATTCCACTCAACAAATCAGGCCACTGAAGAAATCATGAATAATAAATTTCCAGCATTACGACCACGCCGCCTTAGAAAATCGCATTCAATGCGTGCGCTTTTCCAGGAGACAGAAATCAGCCTTAACGACTTCGTGTTACCAATATTCGTTGAAGAAGATACGTCAGAGTTTGCAGAAATACCCACCATGCCTGGCGTTCTACGTATCCCTGAATCCAGGCTGGCACATGAAATCGAACGTTACGCCAGAGCCGGAATTCGCTCGGTAATGACTTTTGGTATTTCTCATCATATGGATGCGACGGGCAGCGATACCTGGAATGAAAACGGGCTTGTAGCGCGTATGACCCGGATCTGCAAAAACACCGTTCCTGAAATGATCGTGATGTCTGACACCTGTTTTTGTGAATACACTACGCACGGCCACTGCGGCGTACTACATGATCACGGTGTCGACAATGATGCAACACTTCTGAACCTGGGCCGTCAGGCAGTGGCTGCCGCTGCTGCGGGTGCCGATTTTATTGCGCCTTCAGCAGCTGCAGATGGCCAGGTTCAGGCTATTCGCTACGCACTTGATGAGGCAGGTTTTACCGATACCTCCATTATGGCTTATTCAACAAAATTAGCGTCTTCACTATATGGACCTTTCAGGGAGGCGGGGGGAAGTGTGCTGCAGGGAGACCGTAAAGAGTATCAGATGAACCCAATGAACCGTCGGGAAGCAGTACGAGAATCGTTACTTGATGAAAATGAAGGTGCCGATGTGCTGATGGTCAAGCCCGCTGGTACCTATCTGGATGTGATCAGCGATATTCGTGCCGCGTCACGCCTGCCGCTGGCGGCTTACCAGGTAAGCGGCGAATATGCGATGATTAAATTTACCGCCAGAGCCGGTGCAATTGATGAACGTAAAGTCGTTCGCGAAACATTAGGTGCCATCAAGCGAGCCGGTGCTGATATTATTCTCTCCTACTTCGCAATGGACATCGCAGAAAATGGAGTGGGGTACTGACTCCGGTGGTTAAGAGTTAGGACCCAAATTCAGGCGTTGCAGAGACAGCAACGCCTGAGAGGAAATTCGCGAATGATATTAGTTAAATATGATCCAGAAACAACCGTCTCTGTACAACGGGTATTTTTGGCTGATATGCCTCCCTGTGCGAGGGAAGAAAGACCGGATACTTCAGTTTAGACTGGCACTGTTTTCAGGGAGGAGATCAGCATAACGTCCGCAGATCGCTCATAGCTGCCGGAGATGTTTCGAGAGGCAGATAAGTGCCAAAAGCTGCCTGTTTGCAGCTTTGATAAAGTGAAAGCACTAATACTATAAATTAGTTTTTATTAGATAATGCCTTTGTGAACCTACTTTAGGGAAGTCCGGTAATGACATTTGAAGTATATAACCCTTTTTTTCATAAAAGGGGAGAGCCTGGAAGCTAAACGTATCGACAAGGCCATGAATACACCCTTTTAGCACACCTTCTTTCTCAGCCATGCTCATAAGTTTGCTACCCAAACCGCCACTCCTTGCTGATTCACTTACCCAAAGATAATCGATACACAGCCATGGACCTTTCCTATCCGCAATTAATCCACCTACCATCTCCCCGCTTTCATTTCTGCAGTAGACTCCGAGCTGTCCATTTTTACTAAAATCGATGAACTGACCATTATAGCTTCGTAACCCCGCAAGCAGTTCTTCTCTGTCATATTCAGTAACCTTATGAACTACTTGAATGTCCATACATCTCCGTTTTAGAAACTATTACACTCGGTGTTAAATGTTATAAACAAGCTTCCTTTATGTTGCAATTAAATGTTGCTATGTAGATCATTTTACCAAGTTTACGTCCGCAACTCGCTCACAGC